>JAAUZD010000019.1 GCA_014804785.1 Lachnospiraceae bacterium | reverse complement strand
GACAGAAAAAAATGTGCCGTAATATACAGCACGTTAGGAGAGACAATATATGGGAGATGTCGAATTTAATCTGCGGTAAAGCTGCCGTAGGTGGGAACTATAATTCGACGCATGACATTTTGTAGTGAAATAGAAATTATTGAAAGCGATTATTTTTATGATATCATTATGCAATATACTGAAACAGAGAAACAAAGAGAGAAAGTAATGCTATGTAAAGACCAATTTGAGTACATAGATGCAACAGTTGTTATGCCACAGACTATAAATAAAAAGGCATACATTTTGTTAAAATCTGATTTGTCATTAGAAGCATCTATCAGAAAAACAATACATGAACTGATTCATTTAGTACATAGGTGTATTATTACAAAGAAAATGATGTTATCTGATTTATATGAGATTGAAGGACATTATGATTATAAACTATTTTATTATTTGGATGAATTTTTAACAAAGAAAAAAGAACTTATCATTTATTATGATTTGCTCCATAAAAATAAGAAAATTGTGGATGATCGTGTGTACATCGATACTATGGCTAAAAAGTTTAAGTTTGCCAAGGAATTATCATCAAATAATTTGGAGTTTATGCGTGATGAATTGTTTGCAATAGCTGAAACTATGGCATATATTAGTATTTTCCCTGATATGTTTCCAGAACATTTTATTGAAGATCATGCAAATATCTCAGATATAAGCAGAATTATAGAAATTTTGGGTAAATTTGATTCTATTGATGTCTTTATAAATGATACAGATGAATTAAAAACAGTGATAGATATGATAGAAAGAAATTTTTAGTACCAGTCACCAAAATCAAACTAAAGTGACTGGTATTTTTTACTCTTGACATACAAACATACATTCGATATAATTATGAGCACAGAACATATATTCGATCATATAAAGCAATTCATTGTATTGGCAGTACATGGATTGCAAAACTGATATAGGTAACTAATACATACAAACACACAGATTCAAAGATTCCATTATGTGAGTGAAAATTTAATAGTGATTGTAGAAGTGATATATAGATTTAAAGCAGTTTCAAAATTGGGATTGCTTTAAGTTTATTTTTTGTTACGGATTTTTTGGATTTATTTCTGATTTTTGCGGAAAAATTAAAATTTTCCATGGAATTTTTGAAGGTTTGAAGAAATTATGAGAAAAGTTTTGTGATGAATGGAGAAGTAATAACTGAAGCTATTAAATTTGTTGTTATTGTGGAGGTAATTGTTAATGAGTAGAAGAATAACGCTTGATGATTTAAAAGATGGTGTATCAATTATGAGTATTGAAGCACGCTATATATATGGTAATCAAGAATACGATTGTGGATATAATACATCTGTCTTTTGGGACAAAGACAGAAAGGTTTTACCGAGAAAGCTATATAAAGTGAAGATGCCATATTCTTTAGGGGCAATCCATTGGTCTAAAATTCAGAATGCTTTTTTTGATATTATTGGAGATAAAGTATATTCAAATGATATAGTAAACGTTACATTTGATAAATCTTCTAAGACTGTAGCGAAAGATAAAGACGGACAGGTTAAATGCAAACCACGAATAAAGATAGATAAAAAAGGAAAGTACAGTCTTGAAATTGTAGAGGAATTAAAGACAGATAAAAAGATAGATGAATTGATGGATGAAGTATATCCAGGGTTCATTCTGGATGGTGAAAAATATGTACAGTTCATGAGGAGTCCAGGAAAAGCACGGACAGGAGCAATTCTGTTTATTAAGGAAAAGTTGTTAGAAGATTTTTTGACATGGGCAAGAATGGGGATTGATTATGACAGTATATCAGAGAAAGTTGATATAGCTGGATTAAAAGCAGCAGAAAGCCTTATACTAAGCGAAATTAAAGATATTGCAGTTATTAAATGTAATGAGATATTGTTGGTTCCAGATATTAAAGTACCTTGTAAAATTGCCAAAGGCAAGGCAAGTATCACTGAAATGGGTCAGGATGGAAGGGCAGTCACACATGATAATGAAGAAGAATTCACCATTTATAATGATATATTTGATGGACAGTCTCTTCTTTCTCCAGAATATTACCATGATGGTAAGTCCATGATTCTCCTAAGAAACAGATTCTTTAAGAGCGCAGCATTCTGTTTTGATATACAGAGATGGTTTAGAGATAATGAAGTGACTGACATAAAGCAATTAAATGGTTTCACTTTAGCGAAGACTGTGGAAGAGATTAAGCTGATCACGACTCCGAATAGTTTAAAATTCATGAAACAGAAGAATTTTATACCATTTGAAAATTCAGTAGAGGACTTAGAACAAGCTACTTTTGAGTATTGGTTGAAAGAGATAGAAAGAGATGAATGTATATTTGGGGTTGTGAAGAATGAATATGCGTCTGGCTTTATCAAAGGATATAATTATCAGGTCGATAATTCTATTCCATTAAACAAGGATGAAGTGAGAGAACTGTTGCGTTATGAATTTGACCGAATACAGAAAGCTAAAGATGATAATGACTATTTTATGAATGTGTTTATTGAAAGAAAGGGACATAAAAAGGCAAATAAGGCGAAGGAAAAGATATATAAATTTGATGATTCTGTGTGCGAATTATATAAGATCAATCCAGATGTACAATATACCAAGTTTTTCAGAGATTATAAGAACAATATGCTTGGTACAGATTATAAAGATTTGTTAAAGCAAGGAAAATATAAACTGGAAAACTCAGATTATTGTGTTGTATGTTCTAATCCTTTTGAGATGATGCAACATGCATGCGGTATTCAGCAAAATGAGTGGATGCGCATACATAAGGGGAGAGAAGCATACTGCAAATATTTTTCGCATGACAAAGATTTGATTGCAACAAGGAGTCCACACATTTATTCTGGAAATGTGATATGCTTGCATAATACATATCATGAATGGTTTGACAGGTATATGATGCTTTCTGATAATATTGTGGTAATAAATAGTATAGAATCAGATATTATGTATCGGGCTAATGGAATGGATTTTGATTCAGATACCCTGTTGGTCAGCTCAAATGAGATATTAGTTGAGAAGGCACGGTATTGTGAGGAAAATTTTCCAACTCCCATATGTTTGGTACAACCTAAATCCAAAGCAAGATATTATTGTATGGAAGATTTTATTGATTGTGATAAAACAATCGCAAATGCTAAAATCGGGGAAATTGTAGATTTATCACAGCTATTAGAATCATATTATTTTGATGTGCTTTATGATGCCGGCATTGATGAAGAGAAAAAGAAGAATGTATTATTATATCTTAGGAACGAAATTTCAAAGCTTGCATCTATTTCCGGATGTGAGATTGACAGAGCAAAACGGGAATATCCGATTGATACAGATGCAGAACTGAAAAAGATTAGAAGCTATATTGTCGGTCATGCAGATTCCGATAATCTGTTGCATGACATAATCAAAACAGGAGATGTTGAATTTATAGTTAAAACCGTAAAGAAAAAGTACCTGACAACTGATACGGATATTGCAGAGGAAGAGAAAGCAGATTATGAAGTGATACAAAAGGTTCTCAGTTTAAATGCTGAAAATGAGGAAATATTGAAAGGCATATCCACTTCTGTAACGGAAGAAAGTAAAAAGCAACTGAGAGATAACAATAAAGAAATTGACACGTTGCTTAAAAGCCGTAAAAGAAACAGGGAACATGTCATGGCAAGACCGATGTTTTTTAAAGAAGTATTTCCTGAAAGTGACACGGCATATTATGAATATTTTAATTGCAGTATGGATTATCTTCAACAGATACTTAAAGATGAATATCCCCATAAGAAAAAGAGGGATAGTGTTACATTAGGATTCATTGATTTTTTTGAAAAGCCTGTTGAGTATAGACAGAATGGTAAACTGAAGACTGGAAACGACAAACATGCCAAAAGAATAATAGAACTGGCAGAGAAGTATGAAAATAACAGGAAAGAACTGCATGTCAATCATTCAAAGGCAAATGGATTAGAGTATGATGCAGAAATGGAGAAGAGGGAACTGTTTAGAGGTGTTGTAGAAGAAGCGGCAGAAATAAAACTGACCAAGCAGACAGTGTACCTTATACTCTACAAATTATTCGGATCAAACCAAGCCAGAGCCCATGATGGCGGTGCAGGGCAGTATAAGAAAGCAATTATGGATATCCTGTATAATTCACATAAGGAACTGCTGTTAGGCTTATTTTCGATGAGAGAAAAAGATATTAGCGATAAAGTTTCATAACTTATGTGCTGATATAAAAATCGAAGATATTTTTACAAAAAGTCCTGAAACGCTGATAAATCAAGGCTTTCGGGGCTTGCTCTTAGTTATGGTAATGAAGGGAGGATTTTGTAATGAAATCAGAAGAATTAAGACAGGAAATGTTGAACTTCCTTGAAGAGAACGGTATGAAGAAAGGTATTGTAGCGAAACAGACTGGACTGAGTAGCAGTATTTTATCTTCATGGTTTTCTGGAAGAGTAAATTTAAAGGAAACAGAAATTAATGCGGTGCAAAATTTTCTTAGGGAAAAACAGAAAAAATTTGCATGATTATTATAGATAATAACCCATATGGATTATTATAAATCTGTTAAATGTTATGAATATCAGGCACAAGAGGGTTGGATAGAATTGTGGAAGATTACTGCCAGCATAGAACCTTTTGTGCCACACGCTAATAGCTGCGTTATGCAGTTGACATAGATTCTTCCATGTATTACTTGCTTCTTTTAGGCATGGCTGGTATGCCGTCAAAAGTATATCAACCCTTTGTCCAACTCTCCACAAGTTGGACAGTCACGCTGACTCCACTAATGTGTGACCACAATAACAATACAGAACCCTATATGCATCTCCACAATGTATATAGGGTTCTGGTAAAGGCTCCACACTTTATCAGATTGTACATCCGCATGGTGTTGAACAGGCATCATGCGGTGATGTATGAAAAATTTAGTAGTATTCTGTCAATTATTGGTATATAATAGATAATTATAATATTGATGATTGGGGAAATGCTATGACTGAAGAAGAAAGCAAAAAATTAGTCTCTTTAATGGGTACACTAAAAGGCACTATCATCCAAAATATTACACCAAATAATTTCGACAAGTTTATTGGATGGTGTAATAAGTTGGCAATAGATACAAGAAAAGATAAAATAGAAAAGACGTTAATAAAAAAAATCAGAGAAGAAAAGAATCCTGTTGAAAAAGAAAAAATGGTTCAAGATAAAAGGAAATATCTTCCACCCAATTATCCTTCTCAAATAAATATTGGTGACATTGTTCATATTAACTTTGGTTATGGTTATTGTAGTGAAATATCAGATGGACATTATGGTGTTGTGATGTCCGAGATGAAGGCTAATATGTATTTTGTGATACCATGTTCTAGCGAAGCACTAAGGGTGATGGAATTTCCTATTAAATTAGGTGTCCCAAATAAAGAACATGATAATGAGAAAATATCATATTTACGTTTTGACCAAATGAGAACAATTCATTATAGAAGAATTGAAAAGGTTTCATATGATAAAACTTATAATGTTGGCGAATACAACATTTTAAGAATATATAAAAAGATAAATGAATTTTTTGATTTTAGTATTGACGATTTTTCTATAGAATGATATAGTTAACTCACAGATATATGTTACTCAATTTGGACGAATTGCATACGTGCAACTGAGTCTAGTACAATGTATTACAGTTCAATGTTAGTAGCCATGCATGCGTGCATGGCTATTTTACTATATAAAAAATGTTTTTTATTTTATCAAATAATTTGATATACCAATAAAATATACGAGGAAGGTGAAAATGATGACACAGGAAAGCGTAAGAAACAAGCTATTAGAAAAGACATTTGCATTTAGGCAAAAGAATATTTCAGAAGTTACAGGAATACCGATAGAGATTATTTCAAAATTTATGAATGGCAAACGTGAATTATGGGAGTCCTCATTGCAAGCTCTCAATGATTATCTGGATACGCATTAATCAAATTAGCAGTAAAACAAATAGTAACTCATTAATCAATCAAGCACATATTTAAAATTCAATTAAATCTAATATTATTCAAAGCAGCACAATAATCAAGCTGCAAAAATCAAATTAAATAGGACAACTGAATAGAGAATTATAATGTACGGAGGAAATTGATCACGGAGAAGAAACAAGTAAATAGTAATATTAGTCTGGATAATATCTATAACGCTATACGGTATTTGAAACCAGAACATCAAGGGATCATTCTTTCTACTTATAAATTTACAGAGCTATATGACATATTTGCAAATAATGAAAGCTATGAGAAATATATTAATGATTTGTTTGCAGTATCACATGAATACACTAACAGAGCTATTGCACTTTCGGCACTTCATACAGAAGCATTCCTGCAAAGTAGGAAGAAAAAAGAAGAATTTGATGCTGCAACTACTATGTGCCAGATGTTTGACTGTATGTCAGAAGCGGATCAGAAACGGTTTTGTGAGGGAATGCTTCAGAAGAAGGGATTTTTTGAAGATGCTTATAAGGTGATGATGGATAGCTTTCAGAGTGCGGTGGAAGTGAAAAGTAATGATGTGGGGAGTGGTGTAGCAGAGAAATAGATAGTAGGTATGGTTGTAGAAGGCTTGTGCTTGTAGTATAATCTACTAAATTGATAATGTGTTATATTGGATGATTGATTATGAGGGAAACAGTATGATTAAACTATATGAGTTTGAAGATTGGCCAGTAAGAAGTAAAGATGAAGCCTTGATTCGTGCTAGTAATTTGTCAGGAATTAATAAAGAGGATTTTAAGTGCGAAGTGATTAAAGAACCTAAAAGAATAGGTTTGTTTAAAAAGGAAGATGGTATATATCATTGTTGGTATGAGCATAGAGGCATGAATGCTGATAAAGAATTAAAGGTTGTAGATGCTCATATGTATTTTGATACCACTCAGAAGAAAATTCTTGTTGTTAGATATCATGTTAAGCCATATGAAATTGATTATACTGACTTGACAGATTATGAAATGGTCATAGCGTCCAGTACACGAACGCGCACAATATCAAATTCAAACAAAAATAACGCCTTGAAAGGGGCAATATTGTTTGGAACAACAGGTGCGATTGTTGGGGCGGCTGATTCGGAAACAATAACCGAAACTTCAACCTCAGAAATTGCTGAATTGATCATTAGGCTAAAATTTAAAAATAAAGAATCGTTTGAGATTCATATTTGTAACCAAAAGTGTAATACACAAAATAAAAAGTGGCGAGATATTTTAGATCAGAGCAAAGAAGCTGATGAATTTTTCCAGAAATTATTAGAAGAACAATAGTAAAAGAAAATTGAATAAAGAAACACGAAAGGACAGTTTTAGGGCTGTCCTTTTTGAATGCAAAAAAATAATTTTAAGGAGTACATAGTACATGGAACAAAACAATTTTATTCTTGATTTGATTGCTTCTTTGAAGAAAACTCAATCACAGAAGCAGATAAAGGAAGACATTAAAAATCTTGGCGATTTTAAGCTTCCCTTGATTGGTACACTTAGTAAAAGCAAAACTAAGGCACAATTGAAGCAGGATTTATCCTCTTTAAATGGCACTGTAAATTTAACAGGGAAAGTTGATAATAAAGGTATTACTACATCAGTGTATCAAGCAACTCAGCAAGCGCAAAAAGCGGTTGATTCGAAGCCTTTAGAAGTAGCTTTTTCTGTTAAAAAGGAAAAACTTTTAAATGATATAAAGCTATTGGCACAACAAAATAGCAAGTTATTCAAAGACAATGACATGTCCATAAAGTATAATTCTTTATTAGACAGTGCAGAAATGGCAAGAAATTCAGTAGAATTAAGTACATTACGCACACAGTTAGGCTCCCTTAGATCAGAACTTAAAATAACTGGAAATGCTGGAATGACAATGACAGATGCATTGAAAAATGGTTTGTCTAAAGTTTTACGATTATTTGGAAGTACTGGTGTCATAATGCAGTTTACCGCACAATTGCGTAATGCGTGGACAGAAGCAAAAGAATTAGATAAATCTATGACAGATTTATCGCGTGTAAATGCGGCAATCACGAGGGATGGTTTTCCTGATTATCTTGATAGGGTTATCAGTAAGACAAAGCAATTGGCTGTTGCCACAAAAGATTATATAGATTCGGTTACGACATTTTCAAGAGCTGGTTACAATCTTACTGATTCAGAAGCATTAGCGGATATGGCAGTACAGCTTGAAAAGGTTGGAGACATGGATTCTGTATCTGCTTCTAAAGCACTTTTAGCTGGTTTGCAAGGGTATATTGAGATTGACGATTATGGAATGGATCAGCTTGCAGAAAAGGCACAGGCATTGAATGATAAGATTGATATTATCGGAAATACGGCAAGTATTTCACAAAAAGAAGTTGCAGAGGGCATTCAGGCGGTAGGGTCGGTAATGTCAGACGCAAATACTTCCGTTGATGAATTTATTGCTTTACTTGGTGCAGGTAACAGAGCGGTACAGGATTCTGATAAAGTAGCATTGGCAATCCGTACATCGGCACTAAGAATTAGAGGATGTACAGCAGAACTTCAAGAAATGGGTGAAGAAACAGATAATGTTATTGAATCTACATCTACTTTAGCAGAAAAGATTAAAGCATTAACTAATATAAATGGTAGCGGTGGTGTTAATATCTTAGAAGCAGACGAAGAAACTTTTCGCTCTATTTATGATATTTATAATGATATTGCAAAAGTTTATGACAAAATGTCAGATAAAGATGCGAGTGCATTGCTTGACCTTATCGCCGGGAAAAACCGTAGTAATCAGATTTCCGCAATTTTACAGAATATGTCAGAAGCTAATGAACTTTTGGAGAGATCTTTAAATGCGGCAGGAACCGCAAGTGCGGAATATGAAATCTATTTAAACAGCGCACAAGCGGCTTCTGAGAGATTTAGTGTAGCTATGACTGAAACTTACAGTAATATTCTTAATGGTGAGACAGTTAAAGGATTGACAAATGCAGGCACAGCGGTCTTAGAGTTCGCTAATTCTTGGAATATCCTTGAAGGAACGATTAAGGGGTTCTTGGCTTTAGGAATTTTGAAAGGCGTTACTACACTTACAGTAGCATTTAAGAATAGTGCGGTACAGATTAGTAATTATGGAAATGCCTTAGATGCGGTGAAACAGATTGGTGTTCATGCGCAAGAAACAGTTAAATATGCTAATGCAATGGACACGTTAAAAACATCATGTGTGAATCTTACGGATGCCCAATTGAAACAGGTTCTTGCTAATAGGAATTTAAGTGAGTCCCAATTAATTGAGATTTTACAATTAGATACATTAGAAGAAGAACAGGCACAAGCAAGATTAGCACAACTTGGACTAATTCAAACAACAGAGACACAGACGGTTGCACAAGGGGCAGCTACAGCAAGTACATTTAGTCTTTCAGCAGCAGTGAAAGGGCTTGGTGCAAGTATCAAGGCAGCATGGATGACCAATAAAATTGGAATATCCATAATGGCAATTAGTACAGTTATTGGTGTTGCAACATCCCTTATTTCAAAATATAACCAGCAATTAGAAGAAACACGCCAGAAAAACATAGAAGCCGCAACAACCGCCGCCGAAAATGCAGATAAAATAAAAAATTTATATAATGAATATACGCGCCTTGCATCTATTCAAGATAGAACGACTTCCGAGGAAGAAGCATTTAAAACAGCGGTAGAAAATATTGTTGTTGCTCTTGGCGATAAAACAAAAGCACTCGAAAATCTCACAGCGGGCACAGATGAATATGCAGCCGCGCTTGAAAGAGTGACAAAGGAAGAATTACAGTCTCAGGCAGTAACCGCTACTATCGGCAGGAAGTCAGCAGAAGAAGAATTACAGGGTGAAATTTGGAGCGATTGGAAAGGCTCAAAAGTATCTATTGATTCTAACAGCAAAGGCAAGTCATTATCGAGTGAAGCTCAGAAAGCAGTTGCAATTGTATCAGATTCACTAAAAGAATATGAGACTGTCAACCGTAAGTGGGGTAATATCTCATGGGATATATCGAGTGATGATCCTACAGAAGCCTTAGAATTTTATAATTCATTAGTAGAAGCAAGGGAAAAGTTGGTATCTGCATCAGGAGATGATGAAGCCTTACTTGATACAGAAATCTATGAAGATTTAAACACTGCAATCAATACAATGTCCGAAAGTCTTGATACATACATTGAAAAGCTGTATGCGGAAGAAAAATTAAATTATATGGCACAGAACGGTATTCCAAGCGTGACAGAAGAATATAAGACTATGGAGTCTGCATTAGTTAGTGCCGCTGGTTCCTGTGTTGATTTGCAGGATAGATTTAAAGAATTATTAACAGCGGATTTTACGAGTTTGGCAACAAGTATTGAAGAAGTAGGGGATGCTGTAAGTGATATGACAGAGCAGATGAGATCAGTTTCCCCTACCCTTTCCATCTCCGACACCATAGATCAACTAAACACTCAGCTCAAACCTGCATTTGATTCTTTAAAATCCGCATGGCAGGATATATTTACGGATGATGGATTTGCATTGAACAGTATTGATATCCTATCAACATGTGATTCCATTAAATCAAAACTGGACGAACTAAACAAAATAGATGATATTACTGTAGACTACTCTGCTTTTGAGGACTTTGTAAGAGTTTTAAATAATTCTGAATCAGAGGCAAATGATGTAAAAGATGCTTTCAATGACCTTGCCACATCTATTGCACAGGCTGGAATATCAGGTGCAGAAGATTTTGAGACAATGAAAGCGGCACTTGAGGATTTAGGTGTTGTAAATGAGGAACTTGTCGCTTTTGATGCATTAATCAGTAATACAGAAGCATTGAAAGAAGCTGGTCTTGATCTGGCAAATGCTACAGATGAACAGATAGCCGCTTTTGCAAACGAAATTGTATCCGCTGAAAACGTATCACAGGCTATTGCAATGCTTACATTCCAGAAGGAATTGTGTGGACTACAGGATATGAATACCGCAGGTGAAGTTGCAAATTTACTTACTCTTGCTGAAAATGCAGGATACACTGGTGAAGTAATTGAACAGCTGACAGAGTTGGAACAGATATACCAACAGGTAGCAAGCGGTACACTTACACCCGGACAGTTAGACGCAAAACTGGCTAGAGCAGCAGAACTTGAAACTGCAATCAAGGAATCAGCAAGCAATATTAAATATGAACCGAAAGTTGATTTCAGCGGTGCGACAAAATCAGCAAAATCAGCAGGAAAAGAAGCCAGTGACGCTTATGTCGAAGCATTTGAAAAGGAACTTAAGGAACTAGAAACGTTAAGAGATCAAGGAAAAATTTCTGAAAAGGAATATCTGGATGCTTTAAAGGCACTCTATCAGAAATTTTTCAAAGATAAAAAGAAATATGCAGAAGAATATGCTAAATACGAGAGACAATATCTTGATGGTATGAAATCCCTCTATGATTCTGCACTCAGTGGAATCTCTAAATTAATGGATTCAAAAATAGATTCCTATACAGAATCAAAAGAAGCTGCGATTGAAAGTCTTAAAGCTGAACAACAAGCCGCAGAGGAAGCCTACCAGTCACAGATTGATGCTATTGATGATAAAATAAAAGCATTAGAAAAAGAGAAAAAGGCTAACCAAGATATTATCGATGGTCTGAATGATGAGATTGATAAAATTCGCGAGGCAAATGAGGAGCGTAATCGACAACTAACACTCCAAGAGAAACAGATACAGTTAGAACGGATGCAGCACCAACGCACAATTCTTCAATACAGTGAAGATAAGGGTATGCATTATGTTCAGGACACTGAAGGTATTCGCAAAGCTAAAAATGAGTTGTCCGATGCAGAAGATGAAATAAAGATTGCTGACATTGAAAAGCAAATAAAAGTTTATGAAGATTTAAATGATAAGATAGACGATACCATTGATAATCTGAATGAACAAAAAGATGCTATTCAAGACATGATTGATGCTTCCAATAAATATTATGACACTTTAATAAAAGAGCAAGAACAATATTGGGATTCCATGATCAAAAACCTAGAACAGCAGAAGTCGCGTTGGGAAGAGCTTGCTGAAGTTAAAGAGATAGCAGAAGCATTTTCATATATACAGCAGGTGTTTGGAGATTTAGGATATACTGTTGAAGATGTGTTGAATGGTTCGGATGCCGCCTTTGAGGATTTTAAGTCACGATATATTTCACTGATTAGTGATATGAACAGTAATTCTGACTTCACAGACGGCTTGGTATATGCAACAGGCATTGCTAAAGAAAACTTAGGCTCATTCCTTGACAAGACCAAAGAAACAGGCGCAGGAATTGATGAACTCGCCTCCAAAGGTTCCGAATTAGGTACTGTTGCAGAGGGGATGGATGGGTTAGCGACATCCGCTTCCGATGCCAACACAAACATTTCTGAAACAGCAACTAGCGTTGGTGATGTAGCATCAAACGTAGGTGAATTATCAAGCAACCTTACAGAAGTAAATTCTCTTGTATCCGAAGAACAAACAGCATTTGAAAATTTAAAAACCAAAATAGATGAAGTCATTGAGGCAATCACTCAAAAGACAGAAGCCATTCAGGAAGAACAAGAAGCCGTAGGAATTGCCACAAGTAGTGAAATGGCTGATTTCTTATTACTAAAAGAGAAAATACTTGAAGTAAAAGAAACGCTTGAATCTTTAGGGACTCAGGATGAAGGTCTTATAAACAGCATTGCACTTGCAATAGAGTCACTTAATGAGATTTCCTTAGAAGATGGCATTATTGGACAGTTTACGCAGCTTAAAGAAGCCGTTGATGCTGTTGCTTCTACTATCATCGGAGGCGGTGAATCCTCTGGTGGTGAAAGTCAAGGTGGCGGTTCTGGTTCTTCTGGTGGAGAATCCAGAGGTAAAGGTTTACAAGGCGAAGGCGGCAGTGGCAACTCACTCACAGGGGCTATTGAACAGATGGGTGAAACTGCTAATGAAGTAATTGGTGAACCTAATGCCGAGGGTGACGGTACTGTAATAGGTGAGTTTGGTTCTATGGAAACCGCTGTCAATGATGTCAGAGATGCTATTGGTACCGAAGGCTCAGATGGTGAAGGCGGTAATTCTGGTGGCGAAAGTGATGATACTCTAGTTGGTTCCATTGAATATCTTGGTGACAAAACTGAGGAAGAAATGGGTGAATCTGGCGGTGATGGTATCATTGGTAGGTTTGAAGAATTCAGGGATGTTATTGGTGATGCCGAAGAACATGTTCAAGGAATTAATCATGGTCTTGACGATATAGACGGTAAGGAAGTTGAATGTACTATCAAGGTGAATATTGAAACTACTGGTGGATTACCTGCTTTTGCAGAAGGCACACTTGGTAATATGAACCTTGAAAGCGGTGAATATACTGCAAAATACGGTAAGGCATTTGCAGAAGGAACAGGTAAATATAAAGGACTCCCACATGCTGAAAAGAATGCCTTAGTATCTGAATATGGTCAAACCGAAATGACCGTACTTCCAGACGGCAATACCATTATTACGGATGAACCCACAATGATGGATCTGCCTAAAGATACTGTTATCTATAATGAAGAACAGACTAAGAAGATTATGGATAACAAGGTGGATGCCAAAGTAGTGAAAAGCTATGCAAATGGCACGGTAGAGTATTCAGACGGTACTATTATTACTCCGGATGGAAATGTCTTACGTCCTCTCCGAGAAGGCGATCGTGGTTGGGAGTTAATGAAAGCATTTGAACCTCTTGTAGCTAAGATACAAAAGGGTGAAGAAATCTTTTCCAATGCTATGTTTGAGCATCAGAAACAAATGGAAAAATGGACAAAAGAGATTACGAATAATACAGCTATCAGTAATATTACTAATAACAATAAGAATATCCAACAGCCTGTGAATAATATATTCAATATTACAATGCCTAATGTGACAAATTCAACCAGTGCCGAAGAATTAATGAATGATTTACAATCAATTTCAAGAAAGAAATATCAGGTTGACTGGTAAAGATATTAATTTTAGAGAAAGGAATAACCGCACTCTGAAATTAATATCTTATGCGGTTTTACAATATGGATTTATGGAACATAATGATAATATTTTAGAAAGAATTGGTGAATTTTATGGTGGTTTAGATGTTGGAGAATGGACAGATTTTCTTAGTTGGAAACCTAACGGGTTTGATGACATGGAATTTAATGAAAAACTTCAATGTACATATCCCATGATGGAAAAAATAGATAAATTAATGGAAGATCCATGGCAAGTAATAAAAATATGGTCACGGAGGATATATGCTAAAACTCCCATATCAGGCGATCATTTTGATACTTTTATGGAATATGAACTAGATTATCTGACACAGAAGGAAATTCATAAGCCTGTGAAGAAACACTTTTGGAATCGGTTGTGTAAATAGAATGGATAAGAGCAGCGATAGCAATAATTAGTGTAATCCATGCACGGATTTCATTAAACAACTGTCTGCGTTGCTCTTTTTTATATGACTGTTTATTATCAAAATAATAAACACAAGAAGGGTTAAGTGCAACTGTCCAAAACACACTAAAATCATCATGAACAGATTTTTGTTTGATTTTAAGCAGTCCCTCTTCTTGTAGAAGGTATATTGTTCGAGATGCTTCTTTTTCTGAAAGATTCAAATCTGGCAATTCATGCTTATTAATTGAAACTTCATTAGTCTTACTGTCTTCAAATTTTTCAATAAAAAATTTTATTAGTTGCTCTTCTTTTGAAGGTTGTTTTTGCATTATGGCTACCTCAAGTATATTTTATAATAATAGTTATTTTATCATAAACGTGTATGTTGAGATAGTCAGAACATTAGTTTACAAGGAGCGTGATAACAAAATGAGCAATATAGCAGACGAAATTTTAAGAACAATCAAATATGCGGTTGACAGGAAAGCGGTTAATTGTGACCGTACCTACCAATCAGTAGTAAAAAGAATCACACCAAAGGGATATGTTGTTTTAGATGAGGCAGGAAGCGAAAGAACTGTGCAATGTTGCATACCTGGATTTAATTTAAGAGTGATGCAAAAGGTATGGGTCAAGGAACCGATGGGAGATTTGAAGGGATTACATATCTGTGGTGTGGTAGGAAATACAAGCAAATCAAGTAGAAGAAATAGAACAAGATAATTTTGAAATTAATGTAACTGATAACAAAGCCATTGTGAATGCGGTTGCACTCCATTTGGAGTGTAATGGAATTCCGTATAATAATAGTAGAGAAAATAATGAGAAAAATTGAATATAGATGCGATTTAAGGTACTGTTGCGGTTATGACAGTGCCTTTTTAAATAAAAATAGTAGAGGTGAATCACTATAGAAACGAAAACATTAGAGATCCCTTTTTGGCTTAAATTAACATTAACAATTAAAGAAGCGGCAGCTTATTCAAATATAGGAATCAACAAAATAGAAGAGTTATTAAAACAACCCAAGTGTGATTTTGTATTATATGTCGGTAATAAAAAATTGGTAAAAAGAAAAGAGTTTGAGCAGTACATATCAAGAAGTTTAGAGATTTAAGCTGAAAATTCAATTTGAATATTCCAAAATGATAGATGATATGCTATAATGTTAGTTTGTATCAAACTCTTTTTGTTGGAATACAGCAGAAAGGAGTTGATTTTATGGGTAAAGACTTAAAAGGCAAAGAACTTGGAGTCGGTATCTGTCAAAGAAAGGATGGTTTATACACAGCACGATTTGTTAGCAAGAGAACTGGTAAATCAGTTCAAAAATATTTCCCGAAGCTACAAGAATGCCGTAAGTGGTATGCGGATGCAAAGTTTGAAGATGAACATGGTGGAATCAATGCGTCCGGGGATATGACAGTAACGGCATGGTTTGATTACTGGATTGAAAACATAAAAGGTGACAGTATAAGACCTAATACGATCAGAAATTATAAAGAGCGGTTTGAACATAATATAAAGAAGTGTATCGGCAATATGATATTGTTAGAGGTAAAGCCAATGCACTGTCAGAATGTTTTAAACCAGATGAAGGATGATTATAAGTCATCTACTATATATCAGACAAGGATTACTTTGTATTGTATGTTTTCTGATGCTGTTGAAAATGATGTAATATGCAAAAATCCAGTGACAAAGGGAATAAAACATAATATCGGGAAAGAGCCTAAGAAAATCAGAGCATTAACTATTGATGAACAAAAGAAATTTCTTGAAGTTGCAGAGAAGAGCAGTAATTACAATCAGTTTGCTTTTATTTTGCAGACAGGATTACGGACAGGTGAGTTGATAGGCTTGAAGTGGTCTGATATTGATTGGGAGAAGCGTGTCATACACATACAAAGAAGTATGGAGTATCGGTATAGTGTTGGTGAGTGGCGAATAGGAGAGCCTAAAAGCAAATCCGGCTATCGTGATGTACCTTTAACAGAAGAAGCGATTGCTATTTTGAAAAGGCAGAAAGAAAAACTAAGAGAAATCAAAGTGATCAATATGCAGTTCAATGAGTTTGTATTTCTTTGCAGAAAAGGCGAACCAACAAAAAATTCAGCTTACGACACTTCAATATTTAAACTATGTGACAAAGCTGGTATAAGACGTTTTTCAATGCACGTATTAAGACACACGATGGCAACCAGATGTATTGAAGGCGGTATGCGTCCCAAGACTTTACAGGTAATTTTAGGTCATGCGAATGTAGGCATTACGATGAATTTGTATGTTGATGTGACCGAGGATGAGAAGTTCAAAGAGGTAGAGAAAATAGAAAGTGCCTTAAAAATTGTGTAGCAGATTGTGTAGTAAAAATATAGAGAAAGGCAGAAACCCTTGAAAATAAAGGCTTTCTGAATAGGTATGATAAATTATGAAACTAGGAATCGTTATTTACGGGGCTGTTTTATGAAAATCCATATATCTCTATAAAACGGATTAAAGGCTGATAAATACTGGGGTTGAGGGTGATTTGATTTCCATATAAGTCTTTATATTTTTATATGGTTTTATGCGAAATTGGTACGTAATTGGTACGTAGAAAATGAAATTAGAAACTATAGGTTGAGCCTTAACACTTATTTGGAACTAGAAATATGATTGTGATGATATATTAAAAATGTAAGATGGATGGAGAAGTTTTTTGTTCTTCTATGATAGGGGTATTAGGAAAGGGGATTTTTATTGTGTTAAAAGAAACCCTTAAAAAGTATTAAATTTACTGGGTTTTGGGAATTATTTTTTGAAACATACTAATGATTTATTAATTTTGAAAAGGGCAAAAATAAGCCTGTCACGATAATATTAAAGCAAATGTAAGGACATTTCATCCTGTGCTGGGTGGATGTCCTTTTTTGTGCAAATGTTTAAGAAAGAGAGGAATCGTATGGAACAGGATTTGTAAGATTGGCATTGGAAGTGTAAGCTTGTTGATGGGGCGTAATCCTATCGGTGCCTCTCGCAGAAGAGCGGTTTACAAATATAGAACAAATAAACCTGAATACATGAATAATAATTCTTTTTGGATAAAGAAGGTAAGGAATGATCGTATTGTATTGCGTAATATGGTTATTTTTGTATGGAGAAAAAGAAACATTAATGGTAAAATATTCATGTAAAGAGAATGGAAATTGGCAGGAAGGAAATACTAACGGGAGGAAAAACGTGGCAAAGAGCGAGGTAGGGTTTTCGGTGACAGAAGAATATAGGGCATGGATTAAGGATATTAAGAAGAGGATAAAGCAGAGCCAAATTAAAGCTTCTGTTAAAGTAAATTATGAATTATTGAATTTATATTGGGATTTAGGTAGGGATATTGTTGAAAAGCAGGAAAATGCAAGATGGGGAGATTCTTTTCTTGCTGTTATGAGTAAAGATTTAAAAAAAGAATTTCCAGATATGGCAGGATTTTCAACACAAAACCTCAAACATATAAGATATTGGTATAGATTTTACAGCCTTGGAGAAAAAGGGTTACAACTTGTAACCCAATTTGAGATTGTTGAAAAAATGATAAAAAGTATACCTTGGGGACACAATCAAAGAATTGCATATAAGTGTAAAGATATTAATGAAGCAATATTTTATGTGCAAAAAACATTAGATAATAATTGGAGCAGAAATGTTTTAGAACATCAGATTGATGGCAAGCTATATGAACGTCAGGGGAAGGCGATTACTAATTTTCAAGTGAAGCTTCCAGAGCCCCAATCAGATTTAGCAGTACAAACATTGAAAGACCCATATAATTTTGACTTTTTAACAATGCGTGAGGAATATGATGAAAAAGAGTTAGAAGATGCCCTTGTTAATCAGATTACCCAATTTTTATTGGAATTAGGAACAGGTTTTTCCTATTTAGGCAGACAGGTACATATAAAAGTCGGTGATAGTGATTTTTATATGGATTTGCTTTTTTACCAAGTCCGGTTACATTGTTATGTGGTTGTGGAGTTAAAAACAGAAAAGTTTAAACCAGAATTTGCAGGAAAATTGAATTTTTATGTTACTGCAGTCAACAAAAATATGAAGACAGAACAGGATAATCAGACAATAGGAATTTTAATTTGTAAAGATAAAGATGATGTTGTTGCAGAATATGCATTGGATGATATATCCCAGCCAATAGGTATAGCACAGTATGAACTTACCAAAGTGCTTAGGGATGAGTTTAAGAGCAGTCTTCCGACAATTGAAGAGATAGAAAATGAGTTGTCAGAGTGAATAAATCTATAATGCAATGGGTATTGGTGAGGAATAATGCTTAAGATAAAACTTTTAAAAGCCCTCAATGGAGACTGTATAATTATTTCATATGGGGAAGAAAAAACATATAATATTTTGATTGATGGTGGATGTGGAAAGTTGTGTTATCATCAATTGTGTGGATATATTGAGAACATGAAGAAAGAAAAAAATATATTTGATTTAGTAGTGCTGACCCATATTGATTCAGATCATATAGAAGGCATTTTGCGTTTGTTTTCACAAAAGGAATTTGATTTTTCTATTATAAAAGAAATGTGGTTCAATTTTGGAGAAGAGTTGCAAAATTCCTTAGAAATAAAGGGGATTAATAAAGAGATTAATTTGTATGATTATGATACAAAAATTAGCTGGAAACAAGGCAGAAGTTTAGAAGAAAGATTACAGGACACAGCAGTTCAGAGACGATCATTTTTGAAAGTGGGAGATTCCTATTTTATTGGTGACGCAAAGATTACCATATTATCTCCGACGATTGATACATTAAATGAATTTGCCAGAAAAGAAATTGAAGAATCAAAGCAGTCGGCTAAGATTGCTAGTAGTAATGATTATCAGAAGGGAGTTTTAGAATTAAATCAAACAGAGTTTGAGGGAATAGTTTCTTTAACTAATAAAAGTAGTATAGCCTTTTTATTTGAATTAGGAGAAATAAAACTATTATTGTTAGGTGATGCGGAAGCAGCTACCATTGAGGAATCTTTATTGCACTTAGGGTATTCGCAAGAAAATAAGCTTAAAATAGATTATTGTAAAATAGCACATCATGCCAGTAGGCATAATACGAGCGGATCATTAATACAGATGTTGGATTGCAAAAACTATATAATAAGTACAAAGAGTACGGTACAGGGAAGACCGAGTAAGGAATGTCTAAGCAGAGTTATTTGCAATTCTACAAAATCGGTCAATTTTTATTGCAATTACGATATAAATGCTAATGATATTTTTACAGAAGATGAATTCTCAAAATATGGCATGAAATTTATTACTGTAGATGAGAATGGCATTGATGTGGAGGAAAATAAATATGATAAAAGACTTTTATGATAAAGTTTCTGTAAAAATTGAATATCAGGGTAATACTGGTTCTGGAGTACTTATTTCACACTCAGGGAAAACGGAGACATATCTAATTACAGCATATCATTGTTTGGGTGAGCAGGTAGACATTGATTATGAAAAAATAACCACTTTTCGACAAATTGAGGGAGAATTAGAGAGATTTTATCTTAAATTTAGAAAACATGTAATCATTAAAGATAATGATGTAATAATTTTTACAATAGATTATCTTGAGGATGTGCCAGAGTATCAAATAATGAATCCTGAAATAAAGGAAGAAGTTACTATTGCGGGATTTCCAAATGGTTTGAAAGGAGAAGATAGTACTATTCATAGATATTTACTTAGAGGAAAGGTAAATGATTTACCGGGAAAATCAATTGTCCAAATTAATAGTGAAAGAAATTTCGATACATACGAGAATGATGCAAAAGGTAATGTTTCATCATATTCTGGAGGCGGAATATTTATAGAGAGTAATGATCAGGCATTTTTATGTGGGATTACTACAGAGTTAGGTTCTGCCCAAGGTGCTTTTTCGATTATCAATGGAATATCTATATTAAAAATAGATGAAAAGTTATATGAAAAAACAAATATGCATCTGCCCAATATTAAATGGTGCAGCTTTGACGAATTTGTTGATGGAACATTAGAAATATTTGATGAGCCTTTGATGGAAGTTTGTTCAGCACAAATACCGGAAATTATAAAGAATATTTCTCCGAATAACATTATAGAACATTGTGGAAATAAAGTAGTGTGGCCATATTCGGATAAGAATATGTTGAAGAAGGAAGTCTGGGAAGCTTGGCTATTGTACTTAATAATCAGATGTATTGAGAATCGGGAAAACATGAAAGATGAAAATTATTATATGCTTAAAGGTGAGGATGGTGATAGAAAGGTTAAAATAATTTACTCTACTAAACACACAAAACTTCCAGATTTTTTAAAGGATTATCTACAAAATGCATATCGAGATGTAAAAAATGGCGAAATGTTGATAGTCAAGACTGATAAAACACCAACTAGAAAAGTTCTTCCTTCAAGCAGTATTGATTCTATTGTTGCTAATATTAGTAAAACTGTATGTGTTAAAGAGCATCTTTATATAGATGATGTAGAAAGTAATATGCAGCATATTTCCCTAATGCATATACGTGCATTGGTGGATGAGATGGCAAATTATGTAGAAGAAAACGAAAATTTGAACGGAAGAGAATTGGAAAGAAAGTTAAGTGGAAAAATTATGGAGGTTTTACATGGGATTTGAATTGTTTGAACATGGTAAGGAATTATTAAGAAATGAGGACAATGTAGAATGGATAGATAAAATTGCTTGCTGGATCGAAAAGGAATCGGGATATAATATATATGTGTTTCAGCTTGTAGCCCAAAATCAGGAAGAAATAGAAAAATATTATGAAAAAATTACTGCATCAATTGCTGTAGATTTTCAGGCAAGGTTGGAAAAAGCAATAGAGAAATGGAATATATATTTGATTTTCGAGTGTAGAGAGAAAGTAGGCTGGGAAATAAAAGAAATGGTAGAGCATGATAAGTATGCAGTACGAAAATTAATTTGGGATGAAATGAAACTGGAAAATTTATACGATAAAGAATATATTAGAAGTAGGCTTTTGTATCTTGACATTGATGAACGCAAAAAAAATTCTGATGAAAAAATTTCTTTAATGGAAAAACTAAAAGAAAAAGATGGTGAATTATACAATATAATATTGCAAAAGGAAAAAGTTGAGGCAGCTCAAATGGTAGCTATGTATATAGGAGATGGTATTGATGAATAAAAGAATTAAAGAAATTGATATTAATGCCTTTAGGGCTTATAAGGATATGCAGAAATTTAATTTTATACATAATGAAACTGGAAAAGTAGCAGATTTAGTAACTATATATGCGCCTAATGGTTATGGGAAAACATCTTTTTTTGATGCGGTGGAATGGGCCATAACGGATAAAATAGGAAGGCTTGGAAGTGGGTTGGTAATTAAGGAAGAATTAAGTGAGGAAAAAAATTATGTTTTGAAAAATAGAGATTCTAATGCCGATTATGGCAGTGTAAAGATAATTGACGAAGATGATAAAGTAATTCATGTTAATACTAAAAAGAAGACAGGAAGAATGAAAGGGGATTATAAAGCAGGAGAAATTGAAAGGATATCACCTGAATTACAAGGAATATGGAATGAGAAAGACACTTTTTGTACAACAAATTTATTGGCACATGACAAAATCACAACGTTTTTGCAAAGTTATACGGCGGAGGGTAAGACAAGTGAATTACGTGTAATGTGGGATGAAGATAATTATTCCGAAATATTGGATGTAATTGTGGAATTATACAGTGAATTGGATAAAAAAAGGAAACAATTGATATTAGACATAAAAAGAGAAGACAAAGAATTAGGAAAGTACGAATACGAAAATGATCAGGTTCTAAGAATAAATAAATTAATATCAGATTATGCAGATATCTATGGTATAAAGACAGTGCCAAATAACGCAGAATTATTGTCACAAGTTGACAGCGTATTAAAAGAGTTTTATAAATTGCATGAGCAGACACAATGTGAAAAGGAGAAAACGGAAGATGATCAAGGAGCGAATGAATTGTTATTGCAAGGTTATTCGCTATTTAGTGATAATAGAAATACCGTACAATTAAAAAACGAACAAAAGAAGGAGGCAGAAAAAGCAATAGAAATATGGGAGCTGATTGAAAAGGATGTACAAAAAAGGGAAGTAATAGATAAAGATTTACAAGATTTATCAAATGCTTTGATTCAGATTAAAGATTTCTATCAGTGCCTTGAAAAAATTAATGCAAATGAAAAAGAACTTGCGGTGTTTGAGAAAACAAAATCGGTACTTGAAAAAGATAAGATTAAAGCAGATGGAGAGATTCAGGAAATAAGATGTGTGGTAAAGAATAATGAAGATTCAATAAAAAAATTGCAGGATGGATTAGCTGAATTAAGGCAGGATGTTTCCAAATATATAATCAATCAAAAAAGTATTGTGAAGTATAAAAATTTAGATACAAAGGCCAGGGTAATCTTAGAGCAAAGAGACAGAAGAACTAATAAGTTGTTATCGAATATAAGCTCACTTGAAATGTTTTTGGAGGGGAAATCTGATATTGAAAAAATCTGTAATTTTGTTTCTGAGAGGGTAGTAGATGAATACAATGCAATACAGAAATTAAAAGAAGACAAAAGCATTTTACTCGAAAATATTGAGACCTTAGAAAGTAACAGAAAGAATATTATTGTTTTGCTTGATAAAATGCAACAGTTAATAATTCAAGGAAAAGATATTGTGACTGAAAGAAATCAAAGTGAATGTCCTTTGTGCCATATGAAATATAGGGATAGTGAAGAATTAATTAAAAAAATTGAAGATGACAAAGGAAGTGAAAAGGAATTACAAAGAACTGATAATCAGATACAGAAGAATAAAGAAAAACTGACAGAAATTGAATGTAGTATTAAAGAAATGGAACAGGATGTCAATGATAAAATTTCGGGAATACTTATTGAGTATAATGAGAAGTATTCAGAAGAAAAACGTAAAAAGAACAGGTTATTGAAGACTATTGAAGAGCATAGCTATTACACAGATAATTTGCAGAATCTATGCAAAAGTATTGAGGAAAAATACTTAGAGCAGGGAATTACAATATCGAATGCAAACGAAGTAATAAGTTATGAAGAAAAAATTCAAAAGGATAAAGAAGGTATAAAGGAATGTGTTGAAAAAGAATTAACCCAAATAGAAAATATCAAAAAGAAAATGGAGGAAATTGATAAAAGTGTCATAGATTATAATTTGAAAATTTTGGTTATGAATGAGCAAAATACCAAATTAAAGAAAGAGCCATTATATATATCTGTTGAACAGTTTTTGGAAAAGAGCAAACTCTCATATCAGGAAAAAAGCTACGTGGAAATGAATGAAATATTAGTAAAGATATATGATAGTTTATCACGACAGATAAAAGAGTTAGATTCGGAGGTTGAGAAGTACAAAGCAGAGGTGGTGGAGACTAAGGAAAATTATCAATCAAAATTAAATATACTTATAAAAGAAATAAATGAATTGAACATAAATATTGAGGATTATATTTTGAGATATAAAAATATAATAGGAAAATTTGAAAAAGATGAAGACATTTTTCCTCAAATTACGGAGAAAAAAGATGAATTTGAAAATAGACTAAAGGTAATCAGAGAAAAATTACAAAGTGAAAATAGGATTCTTTCTTCACTAGGAAATTTGAAAGAGCAAAAAATGTGGCTGGATAGAAAGCAAGCTTGTGAATTAAATAAAACAAAATTAGAATTTCTGAATCAAAGAATAGAAAAATTGGAGGAGAGTAAAAAATTTGTTGAAGAATTTGTCGTAAAAAAAACTAATGAATATTTTAACTCCGATATTATTAATCAGATTTATAATAAAATAGATCCACATCCAACTATGAAACACATTAAATTTGATACTCTCCCAGATGGTAAGAAGGGGCTTAGGACACATATTTATACCTATGATGATTCTGAAAATAATACAATGTCTCCAGTTTTGTATTTGAGTTCTGCGCAAGTTAATATTTTATCATTATGTATTTTTTTGGCAAAAGTTTTGAGTGAAAAAAATACTACTTTTAATACTATTTTTATGGATGATCCTATTCAACATTTAGATGGTATAAATTTGTTAGCATTTATTGATGTTTTGCGGACAATTACCACTAAAATGGGGCGTCAAATCATTATTTCTACGCATAACGAGCAGTTCTATAATTTATTGAAGGTCAAAATGGATGAAAGGTATTATTCATCTAAATTTATAGTGTTGAGTAGTGCAGGGGTAATTGCGCGATAGCTTATGCCAAAATTTATCTTCTGAAAAGGATAAGGACTTAATAGAAGAAGGATTGAATATTGCTATTCATGAGAAAATGAATATTGTACCAATATGCATTTGGTGGCAAGATGTAATCGAATATGCCAAAGGGATATCCCATACACATGAGTTTAAGTGCATGGGATATTTTTATGTAACAAAATAAATCAGAAGGAGAGGAAAAGCGAATATGGAACAGATTTACAGGATAGGTATTGATCATGGATATGGGAACATCAAGACCGCACATCACATTTTTGAATCCGGTGTGATCGAAAGGGCAAAGGAATCAGAACTGGCAGGGATGACCGTAGAGTATGAAGGGAAATTTTACGAAATCGGTTCTACCCACAAAGAGTATCAGATGGATAAGGTATGGGATGAGGATTATTACATCCTGACGCTGGCGGCTCTGGCAAAGGAATTGAAAGGAAGGGGAGTGTGCTATGCTTCCATTATTCTGGCAGTGGGGCTTCCTATCAAATGGCTTGGAGAACAGGCAGAGAGTTTTAAGAAGTATCTGCTAAAGAATAAGGAAGTGACTTTCCGGTGCAATGATATCCGATATCATGTGAAGATTGAAGATGTGGAAGTCTATGCACAGGGTTTTGCGGCAGTGGCGGCAGATTTACCCAGCTATCAGGGATTTAACATTGTGGCAGATATCGGCAACGGAACCATGAACGTTATCTTTATCATTGACGGGAAGCCGGATTCCAGCCGCTACTATACAGAACGTTTTGGTGTGGACTGCTGTGTGATCGAGATGCGGAGCGAACTTACCAACAAAGTGCATACTGTTGTTGATGACTGTATTGTAAAGAAAGTGCTGAAAGATGGCACTGCGGATATCGGGGAAAAATACCTGAAAGCCATAGCGGAATGTGCGTCAGATTATACCGACAAAATCATGCGCAAACTGCGTGAGTATGGCTATAATGAAGAACTGGCAAAGCTTCATTTCCTTGGCGGCGGTGCAATGCTGATGAAGCATTTTGCAAAACTGGATCAGAATAAAGTGCGTTTCATTGAGGATATCCATGCCAATGCAAAGGGATATGAATATCTTTCAAACCAGAGGCGGTTACGCAATATCCGGCGCGGATAGGGGGAATGCCTTATGAAGAAAAGACAGACGATTAAAAATATCAAGAGAGTGTCCTGCCGCTTTGATATGGACATACCAGAGGAAAGGCGGGCATGGCAGATTTTACAGAGCAATTATCAGGAGCCGCCGGATGGAAAGAAGCAGGATTATACCAGCATCATTGCAAAAGCAATGATTGGATATTTTGACCGGAAGGAGGAAATGCACCTTACAAATGAGGAACTTCTTATCAAATTGCAGGAGAGCATCCAGAGGGAAGCGGAAGAGATAAAGAAAAATTTCTCACAGATACCATTCCCCATGATGTACCCCTATATGCCGATACCAGCACCGGGGATGCAGAATGCGGCGATACAGCCGGAGAAGCAGACACAGGAACAGACGCAAATTTCACAGACGGAAGAAATAAATGATGCCGCCCTTGATTTTATGGACAGTTTCATGGGCTGACCATAAATTTATGCGTGTTCCATCTGTATATAAAATTGAATAATGTGACTTAAAGGACATTCCATCATGTGTAAGATGAGTGTCCTTTTTTCATGCATATTTTTAGAGAAGATTTTCAGGGAAAGGGAAAATATATGGAACTGAATGAAATGGAGAAACGGATGCTGTACCAGACGGACGGGAGCGAGCGTTACGCCATCCTGCATGAGCTTTTAATGGCTTCACGATATGACAAAGACCCGGACAGACGGAGGGCAGCGGACAGTCTTATAGAAAAACTGCGTCTCCTGTCAGACAGGGAGTGCATGGAGATTGTATATGACATTCGGAGAAATTACCGCCTGCCACAAGGGGGAAGGACAATCGGGGATATGATAGCGGAGACAAGGCAGAAATCCGGTGCGGAGCAGTTAAAGGGGCATGACATTATGGCTCTGGAACGTTTTGACCCGGAAGTGCGGCACATGGTCATTTTTGAAGTGCTTTCAGATGGTTCCTTTGTAGGAGATAAAGGAGACCGGATGCGGCTGTTCCTGACGGATGACGGATACAGGAAATTTCAGGACAGGCAGGAAAAAGGGGAGATAAAAATAGAGGATCATATGAAGGTCACGCTGGAGGGACATCTGCACCATGATCATAGCAGGGACAGTGACCTTACACGTTGATATATAGTTTTGGAGAGGAGATTTTGATTATGGCTGTATTCAGGGTAGAGAAAACAAAGGATTTCACTGTCATGAGCAACTTCCACTTACGTGACGTGGAACTGTCGCTGAAGGCAAAGGGGCTGTTATCCCTGATGCTTTCCTTGCCGGAGGATTGGGACTATACAACGAAGGGGCTTGCCTGCATCTGCAAGGACGGTGTGGATTCTATCACCAGCGCATTAAAGGAATTAGAAAACCATGGGTATCTTACCAGACAGCGCACTCGTTACGAGAATGGGCGGCTAGGAGATATTACATACACGATACACGAAAAGCCGGTCGGTCAGAAAGAAAAGGATGAGCTGCCTGAGCAAGAAAAACCTGAACAGGAAAAACCTAAACGGGAAAATCCAAGACAGGTAAACCTTAAACAGGCAGAGCCTGAACAGGGAAACCCCGCACAATTAAATACTGAACAATCAAATACTGACGGATTAAATACATATCAATCAATCTATCCGGCAGAGCCGGAGGCGGCATCCTGCCATGATGGGATGGATAGGATAGAACTGGCAGATGCTTACCGTCAGATTATTTGTGAGAATATCGAGTATGACATTCTGGCAGAGCGGCATGGAAAACAGCGGATGGACGAAACAGTTGAACTGATGCTGGAAGTCATTCTGTCAAAACGCCCCTATATTCGCATTGCAGGAGACGATTTCCCAAGGGAGGTAGTAAGGAGCAGGTTTTTGAAGATCAATTCCAGCCATTTGGAGTATGTCTTTGGCTGTATTGACAACAACACAACGAAGGTCGGGAATATCAAGGCATATCTGCTGACAGCACTCTATAATGCCCCTGCGACAATGGACAGCTACTACCGGGCAGAGGTCAACCATGACCTGTACGGTTCATGAGACTTGATACCCACGAAAATCTAAATATGCAGAGGAGGTAATTTTGACTGAATACAGAGTGAATGACGTGGAACTACAGGAATTCCTACATTCATTCACAGATGGGGACGGAAAGCTGCCATCAGATTTTGAACAACTAAAGTGGGAAGGGCATTACCTGATCCATGGAGATGCGGAAAGGGTATTCTGCCTGAAAGAAAGAGAAATATATCTCAAAGATACTATGGAGAACCTGCTGGCAAAATCAATTTGTTTTTTCTCCAACATGCCCATATCCTATGCAGTCCATGTAAAAGCATCCGGCAGGGCAGATATAACTGTGCTTGATAACAAAAGGCTTGCCATGGAGATAAAGGAAAAACAGGTAAAAGGGAAATCAATAACTGTAAAATATTATGACGGGACGGTAGATGTAGGTGCATTGAAAACAGAGAAATATATCAAAGGACCTTTCGGTGAGAAAATTAGTACTGTTCAATATGCTTGTGTAGCAGACAGTCTTTTGCAGATGAGCCGGAAAGTCTATTCCCTCTCCTATGAAGCAGAAAATGAGCGTTCCCTGTCGGCGGCTGTAAGGGAAATCCACAGGAAAAGGGAGCATGACTTTCCAGTAAAAACGAAAGGATTTTTCAGGACAGCAATGGAAGACCGGAAACTGCTGCTGGCAATAAGACAGACCAGATACCTACAGGGAATGCCCGATGAATCCCGTATTTCACAGCTTAAGGGATTGATGAGAAAAGAAGGATACATACAGATAACGCCGGAACTGGCGGTGCAGGCAAAGAAATTTTCAATTCCCCGATACACCCTGCAAAAAGATGGGAAAATCGGATTTGTCCATGATGTGAAGCCGGGAGATAAAAGTTCCCTGTTCCTGATGGGAAAGCAGTGGGAGAAGATGCTGGACATTCTCGTAAATGAAAAGCCGGTATACTGCTCCAAGGAATTGCTTGTTGCTATGAAGGTGGAAGCGAAATATGAGGCATCCGCTACAAAAAAGGAAAAGAATAAAATAGTATTTGCCTCCATAGCAAGAAAGCTGACCTGCTTTCTGGAAGCAGTAGAGAATCATAACCTGTCGCATTTACTAAAAGAAAATGCATTGAAAAGAGAACTGCCTGATTTCCTTTCAATGGACGAAAAAGAGAAACTGACCCAAATCTACCATTTTCCAACGAAGGAACATACAATGGTGGCTGACCAAAGTACCCGTTATCAGGAAGCAGTCGCAAGGTAAATTCGTGGAGAAGTGCGGCGGATAGCCGACACCTCCAAATACTTCCGCTTGGCTGTAACCCACCGGGGAGGGTGGGCGGTGTCAAGAATTTTCGTCTAGGACTAAAATACTTGACACCGCACGCACTCCCCGGTACACTCGCCGGCAGCGGAGTATTTGGGGGAAAGGAGAAAAGCGTCAGGGTGGCGTAAAAAATGAGAAATTCCACATTAACTTGCGTCAAAAAAGGAGATTTTGGCGTAACAGATGTGAAAATTGACAGCCAAATGCTGTCACTGAAAAAATGGAGAAATTTCACTGGCGTAAATTTTTAGCAGATTGGCGTCACAAAAAAGAAATTGGCGTAAAAAATAACCGGATTGGCGTCATGTAATAGGTAACTGGCGTCAGATTTAGGATATTTGGCGCTATTACCATAAATTTAGCGGAAAACAGGGGGTTCGGGGTACTCCCCGACAAGATTTAGCATTTCGTGCCCACGAAATGCGTATCTTGCGGCGTTCCATAGAACGCCCTCACCAAAAAGAAAGGAGATGCACATGGCAAGACCAAAAGGTGAAAATGTAATACGTAAGCATTTCAAACTGACCGAAGAATCTGCAAAACTGTTAGCTGAACGTTCCAAAACCGAGAATATGAATGAATCAGAATACATTCGATATCTTCTCTTGAACCAGTCAGAACATCCAAGGAGCAGGGAATTGGAATTAGAAATAATGCGCTTGCGGAATGAAATAAATAAAATCGGCGTAAATGTGAATCAACTGGTAAAAAACAGTAATTCCCATCTATATAAGGAAGAAGATAAAATACAGCTAAAGGCATATCTGGAAGAGATAGTGTTATTGCAAAAGACGATAATCAGCCATATGTATGTAAATTAAAAATAGTATTACTGATGATTGTAGTATTTTCTAAAGAAAAGCCATGATATAATAGAAAAATAATGTTATGTTGGAAAGATAGTTGTCTTTTAATAGGAATATTGTTAGGAAAGGATACAAAGGCATGGAAAATATCGATGATAGGTATAAAGTAGAGTTGAATTTTGTAGAAGAATTTAATTTAAAACGACATGGGATGATAAAAGAAATCGAGACAGAATTTAATATAATTCGGCTATGTATTCAAGATATGAGCGAATTGGATGCAGAATATCGTCCGATGCTTAATAGGATATTAGTTATGCCATTGAGAAAGCTGTTATGTGAAAATAGTTCAGTATTGCTGAATGTGTGTCCTGATTTTAAAATGCCACCGCTTGTAGGATTCCAAATTACACTTGAGGATGAACAAGTAATAGTCAGACCACCTTATAAAGTAAAAGAAATAGCTCAATGGATTTCTGTGCAGGAATGGTTAGATCAAAATGTTTCATGGTTTATCAGAGATGTAAATTCAATGGCGGAAATTTTATCCCAAAGTGTATATGAAGGGATTTTAAACAAACTAAGTGGGAAAAAATACAAAAATTTCAAATCGCAGTTTGAAGGGATGTATAGCAAAAAGCAGGTCGAATATAAGGGAGAGGTTTTAGAAGTATATTGTAAACAAAATTCTTTGGATATAAGTGCAAATCAGAAGATCAGTGAAATTTTAGATGAAATTGGTTATAACAAACTTTCAGTCTATGATTTTATCAAACATATGTCAGATAAGCGTGGAGCACATATTGATGTGGGGCATTCGCTTGTCGTGGAATTAGTTAATGGAGAAGATTCCATAGGATTGACACCGATCCATTATTTTGCAATCCAAATGATCTATGCGGCTAAAAAACAGATACCTGAATTGGCAGGATATTGGATAGAGATGCCGGAACTAATGATAGAAGAGGATGAATAACTTGAATAGAATTGATGCATTGATACTTCATAACAGGTTGTTATGATTTTTGGAATCATAGAGGGATGGAAAGATGAATATAACAAAAAAACAGCATTATGTTTCGCAGGGAATACTGAAAAATTTTCTCAATGAACAGGGAAAAGTGTTTGAGTTATTAATTGAAAAGAAATTGATTATTCCGAAACGTATTCAAGATACAATGGAGCAGAATTATGTATATGAACACCCTGCATTGGAGACAAATACACTGGAAAGAAAGTTTGGGGAAATTGAATCTCTGATATTTCCACAGATTGATAAAATTATAGCTGAATTGGAACAGGGATATAAGAATGATATGAGTGCTTTTAAATATATTAGACAAATAAAGAAGATGATACCCCTTCTTCTGGTATTCTATTTTAGAAGCGGTGCATTACTGCATGAGTATGAATTTTCCTCAGATAACTACAAACTTGACAGGGTAGAAAGAATGATTGCCAATATATTTAGTTCAAGCTATATTAATGGATTGAGCCAAACAGTATGCAATTGCTATGATACAGCGATTATAGTGGATGAATCAGAGCAGTTTCTTATCAGTGATCAATATATGTCAACAGTTGCATTGAAGTATAAGAGCAGATTTGCCAATGCTTCAAATCGGCAAATAGGAATGAAAGAAACTATGATCTTGCTTCCATTGAGTGCTAAATTTTACGTGGTATTTTATAACGGGCATATTCCACCCTATATAGTAAAAGACAAAATTTCTATTTTGAAACCGGAGGAAGTACAATGGATAAATGATGTCATAATCAGGAATTCTTATGTTGAATGCGTAGGGAAATACAAGCAGGAACTGGAAAGGGTAAAAGAAGATGAAATTATATCATTTGAACCGGGTAAATGCCTGCTGCGATACAGTGATGGAACGCTTAAGGATCATATTATTAAGCGGGAAGTATTTTTCTATGAGGAAGACTGGGATTTAAGCAGAAACTCATATACATATATGACTGAATATTTAGGAAAGATTAAGGGTAAGGTTGGACGCAATAGTTTGTGCATTTGTGGAAGTGGGAGAAAGTATAAGCATTGCTGTATGCATAAATATGGTTTGATTAAGGATATTCTTTTTGCCATCCAGAATGAGGGTTCTGTATATTATCACATCCCGGGAGCTATCGAAGTGGAAGCAGCAATAGAGGAATTTTCAGGAAAGGAAACAGAATTAACTAATCGGCAGGATAAAGAAATATTAATGAAAATTGATGAATTAATGAAAACACAAGAAAAAGAACAGATGAAATAATTCAAAGGTTAATACCTTATCATAAAAATAAAGGAGTGGATTAATCGCAATCACAAAAATATCCTGCATCCACCAGACAGGAAAAAAATACATGGCTATGCACCTTGCAAACGCCATTTCCTACATAACAGACGAGGAAAAGACGCAGAGAGGCGTGCTGGTGGGAAGCCATAACTGCAATGCAGATACAGTTTTGCAGGAAATGCTTGCAACGAAAAGGAAGTTCGGAAAAATGGATAAGCGGCAGGGCTACCACTTTATCATATCTTTTAAGAAACAGGAAGTTAGACCGGAAACAGCAATGGAAATCACACAGAAGTTTGTAGAGAGATATTTGGGTGATGATTTCCAATGCCTGTATGCCACCCATGACAACACAGAACATGTTCACAGTCACATTCTTTTCAACAGTGTATCATGGCGTACCGGAAAGAAATACAGATACGAAAAAGGGGATTGGGCAAGGGAAATACAGCCCATTGTCAATGAACTCTGTAAAGAGTACGGTCTTTCCATACAGGATATTGAAATCGGCGCAGAAGAAAAAACACTAAAGAAATGGGATAAAACAAAACAGGGTATTTTCAAATGGAATCGCCAGATCAGTCTTGATGTGGAAGATTCCATTTCTTTTGCTACTGGTTATGAAAATTTCCTGAAATTAATGGAACTGAAAGGCTATAGCTTAAAGCAGAAAAATGGAGAAACTTTTTTGAGACCGATGGGAGAAAAGCGGTTTATCCGTCTGACAGATATTTCTTCTTATTATACAAAGGAATCCATAGAGAATCAGATTACAAAAGGAATCCGAAGAGAGAGCAACAGGGGAGAAAACCGTACTCCAAGGATTATCAAGTGCAGGAAGAATTACAGAAAATATATTCCACCAACATCATACCAAAAGGCTTTCCTTGCAAAGATGTACCGCACTGGTCAGCTAAATCGGAAACCTTACAGTCAGATGTGGAAGTACAGGGAAGAAGCTGCAAGATTTGAAAAATTGCAGTCACAGTATTTATACCTGTGTATACATACTATTCGTTCCGTAGAAGAATTACAGGATCGGAAAGAAGATATCAGCATCCGTATGGATGTTCTTGATGAACAAAGGCATCAGATTTATAAACGGAGATACCCGTACAAACCAGCCCTTGCGCTGCTCAAAATAATTGAAGAAAATGAAATTCGTGCTTCCTATTACAAAGAGGGAAGCACTTTTTATGCCCCGAATTATGAAAAGTGGAAAGAAGCAACAGAAATCATTATTCAGAAGGGATATTCCGTAAGTCAGATTATAGAAATAAAGGAAACCTTCCAAAGGGAACTTGCATCAGTTGCAAAGGCAAAGCGTGAACTCAGGAAGGAAGAAAATCTGATAAATGAAATTCTCGATGGAGAAAGCAGGGTACAAGTGATAGAAAAAACTATGCTAATGTTAGAAGCAGAGAAAAATACAAAAGATATTTTGCGGAAAGGGGGTGATGCAGAAAAAACGGAGACANACCACAACAGAAATANCAGCCCAAACAGATACAGACCATTTACAGGATCAGCCAGCCCATAATGATAAACAGAAACAGCCTGAACAGGCAAGATAATATATCGAAAGGAAGACAGATGGGAAAAAATTTAAAGGATATGACAAGGCAGGAGCAGACTGCCTATTTTAAATCCAAGGACTATTGTGGGGAACAGCTTAAGGTAGTGATGGATGCAGTCAGCTATGGCATCAGTGCAGATTATCTGCATCTTTTTGAAGATACTACCATCCCTGTAGAGACTATGGAAAATATGTTTACCGCCATGAAAGAAGATTATGGTGTGGAAACAGTTACTTTTTTATCTACTGTCCATAAGGAAGAATCCGGGCGTATTCTTTTGGAAGCATTAAAATACGGTGTGCCGCTTTCTGAATTCCAGAAAATTTATCAGAAAGGGATGCTCCCCATAGAATTACGGGAGAAAATACTTCCCCTNATGCAGGGCAGGGAANCNATACCGGAGAAGATCGGGGAAANGATGGAATTNATTACNGAAGCNGTAAGGGANNTGAAAGAATGTTTNTCAAGGCAGAACAGTTTTATTGAGGAGCTGAAGAAATCCATGGAAGAAAAAACAGATATTCTTTCAGCACAGGAAACAGGTACAGAAGTATCTACAGAAGTATCTACAGAGAGCATGGATGATTCCTATTATCTGGAACTGGAAGAACGATTCCGGCAGGCAAGGGAAGATGCAGAGCGTCTTTTGGAAGAACGGGAAGAAACTAACAAAAGAATAAGAGAATTAGAAGCAGAGAATAAAAATCTCCATGAACAGCTTTTGCTCCAGCAGTCATATGTGGCAGGATTACAGGAAAAGCAGATAGCCCAGGAAAGCAGAAATATACAGGAAAAACAGCAGACCAATATCAGCCCTGAAATTAAAAACTGTCAGAAACAGGAAGCAGGGATAAGTGGTGCAGGAACCAGAAAACAGGTCGGTTTTTTATCTTCATTCAGTTTTCCGTTCATCCGCAAAAAAACTGATTTGCTGGAAAAGTTAGCCGGGGAACTGGATGCAGGGCAGATTGCGGAAGTACGCCTTGGCATTGAGGACGGTCTTACGGAGGGACAGCTCTCTCTTCTTGCAGATAAAGCTATGGATGCAGAAAAGATCAGGGAACTCCGCATGACCATGAAGATATTGAATGAAAGGGGGGCAGAGGGCATGACACAGTGCTTACAGGAATTTATCCATACATCAGAGGTTTTTAAAGAAAAAAGTGAGAAGTTAGCGCAGTCCATAGAAATAAACAGCGTCCTTTTATCTGACAGCAGTTCAGAAAAGGCAGAACAGAGAAACGTAGTCCTTGGCAGACTTTGCAGACAGGCGGCACAGGCAAAGGAAGCCGGGAACGCTATGGAGATGGCNATGCAGAATCTTGAAAAGGANCTTGTGGCAGTGAAAGACCGCCAGTACCAGCGGCAGAANGANANGCAGCAGTCGAAAGGGCAGGAGAGGGGAGATGNNAGATGAGCAGTGAGATNACNGATGCGGTTCAGATCATCCANATCCTTTTTGAGGGCGCTGACCTNTGCCTGCGTGTTACCGGGAANTGCTTAAAACCTTTAGCACAGCTTACAAAACTTATCATGGGCATTCTTGCNANGGAGAAGATGGAAGGGAAAACNTCCATGAAAAATCTCNTNAANCGNGGCGGNGATATGCACGTNTTCAANTTNCCGCAGGAGCAGATGAAAAAGGTGGAGGCAATGGCAAAGAAATATGGAATCCTCTACTCCCTNCTNCCNGACTTNAANAAAGANGGTATGAGGGAANTNGTNTTCCATGCAGAATCNNTNCCNCGNATGAATGCNCTGATCGAAAAGCTGAANGCNGGGCNGGTCATGGGNCTGGANGAATATTTCCAGAACACTTCCGACAGGGATATTGATAAATTTTATGAAGAATCCCAAAAGGGCAGGACTNCAGAAAAAGAAGCAGGAAAGGAAACTGGAACTATGCAGAAAAATACAGNCAGCATGGGTCAGGAACAGAAACAGCCATGGATGGAGACNGGNTATNTNAAGATNAAGGATATCGAGGCAATCCCTTTAGAGCAGCGGTTAAATATTTTAGACCACTACCAGTCAGGGGAATATGACCCTATCACTATCACAAGCAAATTAGTTACAAAACAGGAAGAGGATCATGTAATGGTGCGGCTCCCAAGACAGTCAGGAAAATATATCCGTATCCCTATAGAGGACTTCTATTTTCCAGAAGGGAGCAGGACAGCGTTGGCGTTCCTTAAGAAAAAGGAAGAAATGAAGGTGTATGCGGAGCTTGGGGAGGAAATGTTTACCATGAAAGGCAACGAAATCTTCCACAATTATTTTGATACTGTCAACGCAAATATCCGTACCGCTGTAGAGCATAAAGCAGATGAAAGAGAGATGGAACAGGGCAGAAAGGAAAATAGTAAAGAAAATGGCAGGGCAGAGCGAACCAGCCCACCGGAAGCAGGAAAAACAGCTAAAGGCGGGGCAGAAAAAACAGGAGCATCAAAGGATACAAGAGAATCAAAAGGTGCAATAGAAAAAATAAGGACTACCCAAAAAGAGATCAAACAGCCAGTGAAAGGCAGGTGAGCATGTGAAAAGATTTAACGTGTTTACCTGTCTTTTTTACGGAACAGTGATTGCGGGATGTATCTATTTAGGATTTTTCCTTGGCAGTATCATCCATCCGGGCATGACACTCTACACTTTTGTCCCGACAATTAAGGAGCAGATGGCGAATCCGCTAAAAATAAAAGTGAGTGCCTACACTCCTTACACCATGGCGGCAGTATTCCTCACAGCACTTTTATCTGTCATGGTGCAGAAAACGAACCAGAAGAATTACCGTTTCGGGAAGGAACATGGTTCAGCAAGGTGGGCGGAGGCAGCAATGCTTACCAAACAGTTAGGGGATAAAAGCGGCTACCACCGCATCCTTTCACAAAATCTTCGCCTTTCCATGAATACGAGAAAGACCATGCGTAACAACAACATCTTCTGTATCGGCGGTTCCGGTGCAGGAAAGAGTATGTTCCTGATCAAATGCAATATCATGGAGATGCAGGGCAGTTTTGCCGCTACTGACCCTAAGGGCGAGTTGCTTGGAAGTGCAGGGGAATACCTGAAAGCAAATGGTTATCAGATAAAGGTTTTCAATCTGATAAATCCAAAGGAGAGCAATAAATATAATCCTTTTTCTTACATAAGGACAGAGACGGATGTGATCAAACTGATCACAAACTTAATGAAAAATACTACACCCAAAAAGAGCAGCAGCAGTGACCCGTTTTGGGAAAAATCCGAAAGCCTTTTCTTACAGGCACTATTCTACTATGTATGGATGGAAATGCCGCCGGGCAGAAAAAATATTGTGTCTGTATTGGAACTTTTAGCGGAAGCAAAAAGAGAAAAAGACGAAACCAGCAGGCTTGACCGCCGCTTTGAACTTCTTGCACGAACCAGCCCATTAGGGGAAGACCACCCGGCAGTGCGCCAGTATAGGAAGGTCATGGACGGTGCAGATAATACCGTAAAAAGTATCATTATCAGCGTAAACGCAAGGCTTGCTTTCCTTGAAAATGAATCCATAAAGGAACTCCTGGAAACAGATGAGCTTCATTTCGGGGAGCTGGGTACAGGGAAGAACAGCGATAAAAAGACAAAGACAGCTTTATTTATCATCACGCCGGATTCCGATAAATCTTACGCTTTTTTGATAGGGATGCTCTATGAACAGTTGATGCAGGAATTATATTTTCAGGCAGACACGAAGTATGGTGGCAGGCTTCCCATCCATGTGAGTATGTATCTGGATGAATTTTACAACACGCCATTGCCCGATTCATACCTGAATTTCCTCAGTACCATGCGGAGCAGGGAAATCTCTAATGTTATTGTGGTGCAGAATATCGCACAGATCAAGGAATTGTTCAAGGACGGATGGGAGACCATCCCCGGCAATGCTGATACCCTTGTATACCTTGGCGGCAATGAGCAATCCAGCCATAAGTTTATCAGCGAATTATTAGGGAAAAGCACAATAGACAAACGCAGCAGCGGTGAAACATTAGGAAAGCGTGGCAGTTCCAGCAGAAATTACGATGTCCTTGGCCGGGAACTTATGACACCCGATGAAGTAAGGAAGCTGGATAACAAGAAATGCATTGTTATGATCCGGGGCTGTGATCCTGTCATAGATTTCAAGTTTAACACTTTCAAGCATCCCATGTTCAAAAGGAGTGGCGATGGGGAAGGAAAATGGTATATCCACCACCCGGAGAAGAAAAAGAACATAGATGTTATAGACAAAGAGACAACAGACCGCCTGAAAAAAGAGGCAGGGGAAGATGGGAATGTCATCATCACCACCATAACCGCAGAAGAACTGATAAGGCTTGGAAATGCATCAGCGAAAAAGTGAGAAAAGTAAGAAGTATAGATAAAAAAGCAGTTACCATATTTCAGATAGAAAGAAAACCAGCCCATAAATATTAACAGCAACAACCAGCCAGCCTGAAATCAGGCAGAAAATAAAATCAGCCAGCCCATGTAGCATTTACGAACATAGTAACCAATAACCAGATATTTATTGTATAAAGAAAGGATTCAATCATTATGAAAAGAGAAACTATAACAGTAACAACATTCAGCAGAAAAGGCAGATTAAAGAAACATATCGTACCTATGGTATCCGGTATCATTACCGCAGCCTCTATGTATACCCTGCCCGTTCATGCAACCGGGGTATCGGAAGTCTTAACCCCTATTAACAACTTAAAGACGCTTGTACTTGCCATTATCGGCGCAGTGGGAGTGATCATCCTTGCAAAGAATGTGATGGAGTTCGCACAGGCATACCAGCAGCAGGATTCATCTTCCATGAATTCCGCACTAAAGGGGATTGTGGCAGGTCTTATCATGGCAGGTATCTCCGCAGTGATGACCTTCCTTGGATTCTAAAAGGGGGAAGATTTATGGAGATATTTAAGTTAGGGGATGACATCCTTGCCCTGCTTGAGATGGTGCTTGGCTTCTGGAATAACCAGATCAACCTCGTATTCTCCCTGCTGGGGCAGTCGCCGGTCTCTTTCAAGGGCGGCGGTCCATGGGCGGTGGTGGAAAATCTACAGCCTTTATTTGTAGGCGTGGGGAGTGGGCTTGTGGTACTGTTCTTCGTGATAGGCTTCTGTGCGGAGAGCGTGGATATCAAAAGTGAGTTCCGTTTAGAGGCAATGCTCCGTATGCTGATACGCCTTGGGATTGCACAGTGGCTTGTGGCAAATAACCTGACGATATTAAAGGCATTTTTCAGCAGTATCGGGGCTATGGTGAACCACCTTGGAAATACTACTATGGCACAGGCAAGTATTGGTGCAGGGGAAGCGGAGATTATAGAGAATTTGGGCTTTGCAACCAGCCTCGTGTTCCTGATCCTGTCATTGATACTTTCACTTATCATACTGATATGTGGATTTTTCATTATCTACACAGTATACTTCCGATTCCTGAAGATTATGGTGATTGTGCCACTTGCGGCAATCGCTTTTTCCACCCTTGCAGGAAACCGGACAGTGAGTAGTGCCTGTGTCAGGTATTTTAAGTATTTTTTATCGGTAGTGATGGAGGCAGTCACCATGGCATTAGCCATTCTGATCTGCAATGCTTTCATCAGCGCAGGGCTTCCGTCCTTTACAGGAGGCTATGCTGATTGGGCACAGGTGCTTATCTACCTATGCGAGATTACCTTTACCATAGCTTTAACGGTAGGAGCCTGTAAAGGTGCGCAGTCGCTTACAAGCAGGGCATTGGGATTGTAACCGGAATGTAAGACATATGGCAGGGCATGACAGCTCATGCCTCAAATAAAATGAAAAGTAAAAGACCGGGAAGCGGTAAAACCATACAAAATATAACCGCATCCCGGCAGGAAGGAGAGAAGATTGATCATCGAAATAAACAAAGACATCGAAAAATATCAGGAGAGTGTGGCAATGGGGCTTACTGCAAAGCAGCTTGTGTATTCCATCCTTGCCCTTGGAAGCGGCTGCCTGATCGTATTTTTACTGTATGAAAAGATAGGGCTGACCTTTAGCTGTTATGTGGCAGTCCCTGTTGTTGCTCCCATTGCATTGTGCGGTTTTTATTCCTACAATGGCATGGGGTTCCGGGAAGTGTTTATCCGGTATATGAGGAGTATTTTCAGAAATAAAACTCTTGTCTTTAGATCCAGCGGCTATCGTGAAATGGTATCGGAAATTCGGGCGAGGGAGGAATCGGAAAAAAGGGCGGCAGCAAAGAAAGCAAAAGAGGAACGGAAACGGATGCGGAGAGAAAAAATGAAAAGCAGGATAAGGTGCTTATTTAAAAAGAAAGCATAAATCAATATTTTTCCGTAGAAGAAATAAGGAAAATATGATATGCTTACAGCAGATGTACCGAAAGGGAAAAGAGTATATGAAAGTTACAGAAACGAAAAGAACAGTTTATGATGCTGGCACAATAAAAATAGACGGTCTTGAACCTACGCCGGAAATGAAGGAACTGCTGGAAAAAGAAAAACGCGGTGAGATTACCATGGAAGAGATACGGGATATATTTAACAGCGAAGGGTACAGGATGAAACTGTAGGAATCCGGAAACGGTTTGAAGCATTATGATAAAAATATTATTAAGACAGCCGGAAGGAGAAATCATATGAATAAGATAAAGATATATCTGGACACATCTGTGATCAGCTATCTTGACCAGCAGGATGCACCCGAAAGGATGAAAGAAACACAGGAAGTGTGGGAATTTTTCAAAGAAGGGCGGTATGAAGTATACATTTCCGATGTTGTGGTGTATGAGATCAACCAGTGCAGCCGGGAAAAACGGGAAACTCTGTTGGATTATTTAGACCAGATAGAGTATAATATAATTGAGACAGATGAAGATACGGTAGACCTTGCCGAGAAATTCATAGACTTTGGCTTTTTAAAAAGAAAAAGTTATGATGACTGCCGCCATATAGCGGCGGCAATCCTTGCAGGATGTGATTTCATCATATCATGGAATTTTAAGCATATCGTCAATGTGAAGACGATCCGGGGCATAAAAGCCATCACCACATATGAGGGCTATAAGGATCTGATGATATACCCGCCATCGGCATTATTGGAAGAGGAGGATGAAGAGTATGGCAGTGATGATAAAGGAACCTGAGATAAGTGAGCGCTTTGACCTGGATGATATCAGGAAGATACGTGAATACAATGCAGCGAGATACGAGGGCATGACACCGGCGGAGATTGTGGCAGACACAAAAGCCGGGGCGGCAGACCTGCTTGAAATAATGAAAAAGCGGAAACTTATGAAAGCCTGAAAATCTTCGGACGTTTTTAGGGAAGAAAGCAGCGTCAGGGCAGAGCCTGACAATACTATTGCCCGGAACAATAAAAGGAGTTAAAGCACACTTAAACACAGCTTTAGGTGTGTTTTTTCATGCAAAAAAACAGCCAGAACACAAAAGAAATATATCTGCAAAAGCAAAAATATGTAACAGCACATTTAAGAAATTTCAATATATTTAATACAGCAACAATCAATTATCAAACCCGGAAGGGAGTGCAGAAAACTCCCCTGCCGGGATTTTCTGTATATGGGAGCTGCTTCATAAACTGCATTTCCCATCCCTTCCATCAGAAAGGAAGGAGCAGACAGATTGAAATTATTTCAGGACAAATTTTCTATCTACAAAAAGGCAGGGGAGCCTTTATATAAAACCCCGAAAAGCGTGCAGGAGTGCATAGAGATTCTTAAGATAGCGCCGGACGGTATCTTTGAGGTGGCAGGCAATCGCTACAGCAAGAGCTACCTGTTTTCGGATGTGAATTACAATACCACCAGTGAGGCGGAGCAGGTGCGGATATTTGAAAGCTACTGCAAATTTTTGAACGCAATGGATGTGGAGTTCAAGATCACCATCAACAATAAGAACCGGAACATGAAAGCCCTGCGTGAAAAAGTATTGTTCCAGAAAAAGAATGACGGGAATGATAAAGAGCGTGACTGTTATAACCAGATCATGGAGAAAAAGATCATGGAAGGGAAGCAGGGCATTGAGCAGGAACGTTACCTGACTGTTTCCATCGTCAGGAAGAACTACGAGGAAGCAAAAGCAGCTTTTGCCAGCCTTGAAGCAGTGTTACAGAAGGGCTTTGGGGAGTTGGGAAGCAGCCTTACCACTTTAAACGGTGTGGAACGTCTGCGTGTCCTCCATGATTTTTACCGTATGGGAGAGGAAGAACATTTCTCTTTCGATTTTGAAGAAGCGGTAAGGGTGAGCAGGGATTATAAAGATGATATCTGCAACGGTATGTTAAAGTTTTACCCTACCTATATGCAGGATGAAAAGAAGTTTGCCAAGGCGCTTTTTATCAAGAAATACCCAAGTTCCTTATCAGACCGTTTCCTTACGGAGCTTGCAACTGTCCCGGCGCATACTATTATCAGTATTGATGTAGCACCGATTCCCAAAGATGTGACTACCAGCACTTTACAGAAGAAATACATGGGGATTGAGAGCGATATCATCCGCCAGCAGAGGGTGCGGAACAAGAACAATGATTTCTCTTCCGATATTTCCTACAACAAACGGACAGAGAAGCAGCAGATTGAGGAGATCATGGATGATGTGAGGGAGAACGACCAGCGGCTCTTTTATGTGGCAGTGACCATCATCATCAAGGCAGACACCAAGGAAGAACTGGAAGCTACGGAAGAAACCTTGGTTACTATCGGCAAAAGAAATTCCTGCCAGATAGAAGCACATTATTTGAAACAGAGGGAAGCACTGAACACAGCCCTGCCGATCGGAGTACGTCAGGTGGAAACTATGAGAACATTAATGACACAATCCCTTGCAGTACTCATGCCTTTTAACGTGCAGGAGCTTTATCTTCCGGGAAAAGGCGGCACATACTACGGTGTAAATCAGGTCAGCCGCAACATCTTATTTGGCAACCGTAAGCGGCTGGTCAATGGCAACGGATTTATCTTTGGCGTACCCGGATCAGGCAAATCTTTCTTTGCAAAGATGGAGATGGGGAATGTATTTCTCAATACAGATGATGATATCATTGTCATTGATCCCCAGCATGAGTATTTTGATATTGCAGAGCGTTTCGGCGGTCAGGTGGTAGTCCTTTCTACCTATACAGGGAACTACATCAACCCCATGGCGTTGCCGGAAAATATATCAGATATTCAGGGAATCGTGGCAGAGAAAGGGGAATTCATGCTTGGTATCTGTGAGCAGTGCATGGGAGAGTCTTTGAATTCAAGGCAGAAGTCCATTATTGACCGCTGCGTCCGTCTGCTCTATCAGGAGATCAAAGAGGAATGCATGAGGAACAGGGGCAGACAGGAAGGGGAGAGAACAAAGACTTTGTGGAAACAAAAAACGCTGCATGATTACTATGATATCCTTGTGTCACAGCCGGAAATGGAGGCAAAGGAGCTTGCACTGTCACTGGAATTATTTATCGGCGGCTCCTTAAATATCTTCGCACATGAAACAAATGTGGATATTGACAACCGTTTTCTGGTCTATGGCATCCGGGATATGGGAAAGGAACTTTCCGCAATCTCCATGCTTGTTATGATGGAAAATATCGGCAACCGTATCATGGAAAACGCAAAGAGGGGAAGGGCTACATGGCTCATAATTGATGAATTCCATGTACTTTTGGATAAGGAGTATTCCGCTAAATATCTGTTCTCTTTATGGAAGAAAGTGCGTAAGCTGGGCGGTCTGTGCAGTGGTATAACTCAAAATGTAGTTGACATGTTACAGAATTATACTGCTACCACCATGCTTGCCAACTCTGAATTTGTTGCACTTTTGCGGCAGGCACCCACTGACCTTGAAAAGTTATCGGAGGTAATCAATATCAGCCCGGAGCAGTTAAAATATGTCCGGGGAGCGCAGAGCGGCACAGGCATCTTAAAGCATGGCAACATGATCGTGCCTATGGATATCACTGTTGATAAGGACAGCCCCATCTATAAATTATTTTCCACCAACCCTTTTGAGGAAGAGAGAAGGGAGGCTGCCCATGAAGAAAAGCATTGAGAAAGCCCTGATGGAATTTTTAGCGGATATAAGGATTACCGGGACAGAGAGGAAGAAAGGAATCCCTCTCATTACATTTGTATATAAGGAAGATGACAAGGCAGTGCTGTTAAAGGCGCTGCCTTTGCCAGTGGCGGATATCCAGCCGGAGAAAAAGATACCCAAAGGTAAGGAACTTTTATACCGCGTGGATTTCTTCCGGGAAGGGAAAGCGAAAGCATCATTCGGCGTACTGCCTGCAAGAAAGGAATCCGCCACGTTTTTAACGCTCCTTGAAAATGCCATAAAGAAAGGTGATCGGAAAGCCGGGTATCAAAGTTTATGTGATTACCTGAAATTCTACAATGCCTTATGTGGTCTGGAAACTCTTGCGGAAGGGGAACTGTCTTTTTCCGTAAAGGTGGAAGGAAAGGCAGGTGCAGGAATGAAGGACAGATATATCTTTGCCAACACAGCGTATTACAGGGAAATCATCTCTTATGTGCAGACAGGCAGGGATGTTTTAAACGCATGCCCGTATGGAACGCCCCTTCCTCCATTTCCCGACCGTAGCGCATTCATAGCGAAATGGTATAAGGAGAATGGACAGGGAAGCCTATGAGGATCAAGAGGACAGACAGGAATTTCACAGTCAGGCAGAAAGCAGACAGGAAAATCCATTATGCAGGGCAGGGAAAGAAATATACGGAAAATACTGCAAACTGCTCCCCGAAAGAGAAGCAGGATGCAGTCCGGCAGAAAAATCTTCCGGGGACAGGTACAGGAATACAGGCACAGAGAAAATCCAATTCCAGCAGAAATATTGGAAATTCCGGGGTAGGCAATACAGTGGAATCTTATCAGCAGGAGTATGGGAACGCTACAGGCGGCAGTAATGGAAGTAAAAATGGAAATCCGGCTGTATTCGGAAATCTCCATGTGAAAAGACCACTACAGGAATATCAGAAAGAACCTGTTCCACAGGGGAAGCAGCCAGAGCAGCATCATCAGATACAGAGACCTTCCGCTTACCATGAAAATACCATAAAGACAAAAGAACCAGTCCTTCACAGGAAATCAGATGTACCGTTCAGTATTAAGAGAGCAGATGATTTCAGCTTAAAAGAACATACAGGGAAAAAAGAAAAGGCACAGACACCAAAACCAGCAGGAAGATTCAAAGCACATGAAGATAATTGTGACGGAGAATCCCGGCAGGAAAAATTGTCAGGGAAATTTCCTACAGATAATAAAGCAGAAAATTCTTCTGCCGCTTGCTATGCACAGTCTTTTTCTGACAGAAGGGATGAACAGATTTCCAAATATAAGAGGAAGAAATTTTTTAAGTCAGGAAAAGAGAAATACATCCGCCCGGAAGCAGGAAAGGAAAATGCAGGTAGAAAAGCAGATACAGTAAAAAGCGTAGGGACTGCAAAAATACCAGAGGCTTACCGGATGGAAACACAGCAGCTCCAAACGCAGGGTATAGGAGAATCTGCTTTATCACAGATGCAGAATAACTTTCCTGTAGATAATGCCAACACCAGCCATATCAAAAAAAGAAATGCCGGGGATTCCATCAGTCAGCGTAACGGAAATATCTCTGGCAGGAAGGACAAGGCAGGCGGGAACGATAAAAAGAACAAAAAGGACAAAGGAAAAGATAAAGATACGAAAAAAGATAACAGCCGGAGCAGCAAGAAAAGGAAGGACAGAGCAGCCGCTTTCAGGCTGCTCTCCTACGTTTCGGATAAATTATCACAGGAAGAGCAGAAAGACAGTCTTTTAAAAGTGGTAAAGGATTTGGTAGCTGGAAAAATAAAAGTAGCAGCTACAAATACACTCCTTTCCATTGGTGCAGCCCTGCTCCCTGCCCTTATCCCGGCATTTATTATAGTCCTTATCATTACACTCTTATTCAATTCCCCATTCGCCATCCTGCTCCCGAAGCTGACAGAAGATCCGGGGGCGGTGGAGGTGCTTGCGGAATATACGGAGGATTTCAGGGAAAAAGTACAGGAAGAGCTTGCAGATCCCGGCAGCGGGGATGAAACGGAGCTTATTTATGAGGACTATGAGGGTGACGGGGAGCCGGACAACATGGCGGATATCCTCATGGTCTATATGGTAAAGCATGGTTTTGGCGATACCGCAACGGTAATGACGCAAAAGAACAGACGATTATTAAAAGATACTTTTGATGAAATGACTTCCATGAGTATTACTTACCGAAGGGAGATTGTGGAGCAGTCCTACGAGGAAGAAGATTTTTATGGGAATGTCACCATAAGGACAGAGGAAGTGGAGATAAAAATAAAGGAAGTACGCATTACACTCCTTACCAGTGAGGATATCATCAGCACAGGGATTTTTACAGAGGAAGAAACGGAAATCTTACGATATCTGATGTCACCGGAGATACTGGAAAACATAGAAGGTTTTACAGGCGGTTATGGTAGTACGGGAGCAGGGAGTTTGACACCAGAGGAAGCAGAAAACCTTAACCTTGGCGGTGATGTGGGTTCACAGGCAGTCAAAAATGCCTTTGCAAGGCTGGGGAAGCCTTACAGTCAGGCAAAGCGTGACAGCGGTGACTATTATGATTGCAGTTCCCTCACTTATTATTCCTATAAAGAGGCAGGTATCACGCTTTCTTATCATGGCTCCAACACTGCCGCATCACAGGGACAGCTTTTGTCTGACAGGGGATGTGAAGTAGATTACGAGGATATCCAGCCGGGAGACCTTATTTTCTACAGCTTTACCAGAAATGGCAGGTACAAAAATATCTCCCATGTGGCAATCTATGCCGGGAACGGTTATCTTGTGGATGCATCTTCTTCCAAGGGCTATGTGGTATTCCGTCCTGTCTATTCCACAGGGAAGATTGTCATGTGCGGAAGACCTTCATGGTTATAGGAGAATACAAATCCATATAGCAATGGAAGGAGGGAAGTGATGAAAGGGATTATTTATACAAAAGATATTTATCGGGAGATCGTACCCAAGATTATTCAGGATGAAGCATCATGGAGCAGTTTTTTAAATTTCTCAGCGGTACATTATCAGATGGGCTTTGAGAATGCCAGCCTGCTCTATGCCCAGAGACCGGATGCCAAGATGGTGGAGACTTATGCCAAATGGCGGGAAAAGGGAAGATATGTGCGCAGGGGAAGTAAAGGGATTGCCATTATAGATTCCCATAGCTACCGTCCCTATGTAGACCATGTTTTTGATATTTCAGATACCAATGGAAGAGAAAGACCAGAGATATGGCGGTTGGATAGAGAAAATGAAAAGGAGATACTTGCCCTGCTCCATGCAAAATCAAGCAATGCACAGGATTATGTGAGGGAAGCGGTGGAGAAAGAAATCTATGGTAAAGACAAGAATTATATAGAAAATATCAGCGACTTATGCCGCTACCATGATTCACAGAATCCGGAACATATCTATGACATCACAAAGGCAGTGATCCAGAGCGCACAGTATATGACGGCGATGCGTATTCAAGCAGAGCCGCCGCCCGTTTCTTCCCTCCTGCCTGTGCTTGCCACAGCACCTAAACTTATGGTTTATGGTCTTTGCAATACCGCTCTTTCCGTAACAGGACAGGTGCTTAGTGGGATAGAAAAAGTATTTGATATGAAAAGAGAAAAGCAGAGGGCAGGGATTGCGATAGGAACAGGGAAGGAGCAGGAGATTGGAAATGCAGACAGAAGCACAGAAAAAGGAACTGCCGGGTATGGCATACATTCCATCCGGCATCAGCCTCACCAGAACACAGATACCCTTAAGCGGCAGGGCAATGGAAGCCATAAGAGAACTGAAAAGGCAGGATATGAACAGCTATCTCTATCTTTTGATGGAGGATATGCTTTTTGCGACTGCGGAAGGGCTTTGTAGGAAGCAGGGGAATATGGCAGATGTTGTAGCCGGATATCTGGTGGAATTTTACAAAAGGGAAATGGCAGGAACAAGAGAAAGATAATCCCTGCACCTGTAAAAGTGTAAAGGGGCAAACTCCGGCGGAGCCGGAAAAATGTTTCTGAGAAAGACTGAAATAGTTAGAAAACCTGAAAAAACATATGAAAAAGACCTTCAGGCGGAAAATGCTGAAAAATAAGAGCGCAAAATTATATCTATAGATACAGAAGCGCAGAAAGAGGCAGATATGAAGGATAATAATAATACTAACACAGTTAATGCAGGCAACATGAACATCAAAGTAACCGTAACACCCATGAAGGAGCAGGAGGGCTGTCTTAAGGCAAATGCAGCCATCATTCTGAATGATGTATTTAAAGTGACCGGAATCCGTATCGGCATCTCTCAGAGAGGTAATGTATTTGTATCTATGCCGGACTATAAGACAGGACGACTTGACGATAACGGAAAAGATATCTATCAGGATATCGCCTACCCTGTAACAAGGCAGTTCCGGCAGGAGTTGTATGATGAGATTGTGAAAGAATTTAATACAGTTATGGGAAAGATATAAGTCAGGAAAGCACTAATAAAAGTTTTTGAGAATAATTTTTTGAAAGGCCGGGAAAATTAACTGATTTCCCGGCTGTTCAATTTAGAAGGAGCATATAATCATACACAGATTATAAATAAGATGTTCTTGCTGCTTAACATTGAATCTGTCCCCATTTGGTGATGTCCTTGATAAATGGCTGGAAGTGATATTTTAATATCAATACATTTTTTCTCTTAACTCTTTTTAATAGATATAGTTGTATATCAGAATATAGGAAAAACACAATGTGCAGAACTGGAATGAAAGAAGGGCACAACCTGATATAGATATTTTGTGATAGACACTGATAGAGATACCATAGTCGGATAAATAAAGGGTATTTGAAATTTATTGTGAATTTACCCGTTGACACCGCTACAAATAAGCTGAGTGGCTATTTTGATAATATCTTCAAGAGGGATCTTCAGAAGATGATTTTGATTCGGCTTTCCATGTCTGGTTCATAATGTCATTGGTAATCTTGCGACTGATGTATTTATAATTGCTGCTACAAGTAATCCTTTTACCGAGTTTTCCTAATTCTTCACTGCATAGAAAGAATTCCTGTGTAATTTTGTCCATATCATGGGAACGTTCCAATTAAGCTAGTATAATACATTCTAATTGACTATACATTATGCGTGTAATGTGATATTATGTATACATACATGATACGGAGGTGTAACTAATGAAATTCACATTACAGCCTGAAGATAAAGTCGAG
>JAAUZD010000018.1 GCA_014804785.1 Lachnospiraceae bacterium | reverse complement strand
AAACCGGATTTTATAAAGGATGCAGATTGTACGAAAGCTACCCCTGTTATCTATGGAAAACCGGATGAACCAATATACGGAAACGGGATAAAGATAAAACCGAGAGTAGAAGGACGTACAGATTCAGAACATATGAAAAGTATATTACTGCCGGAACTTCTACCGCTAGAAGAATATGATCTGATAGTAATCCTGCTATCTGGTGGAAAAGACAGCATTGCCTGCTATTACAAGTTGGTGGAATTGGGAGTCCCAAAAGAAAAGATGGAATTCTGGCATCATGATATTGACGGTGGACACCCAAGCCGTAGGATGGATTGGAGATGTACCCAGAACTACGTTAAATCTTTTGCAGAATCGGAAGGAGTGCCACTCCGCGTGTCTTGGAGAGTGAATGGTTTCTTTGGAGAATTGTACCGAATCGGTGCCAGTGAGCCTATCGAATGGATGGAACCGGACACAGGAGAGATAATGCAATGCCGGCTGTCACAGAACTACATAAAGTGTCAGGAAATCAAACAGCAGGCTACAGAGGATATGGAGCAACAGCTGAAAGAACTAGGGCACCGGATGAAATTCCCGGCAAAGACAGGAGATTTAAGTCGGCGCTGGTGTAGTGCATATCTAAAGATTATGGTGGCAGATACGGTGATGTCAAATATGGACAGACTGGGAAAACTGGAAACGATAGGGGGCAAGCGTCATAAGTTCCCCGCAAAAGGCAGCACGCATCAGGGAAGGTGGTGCAGTGGAAATCTGAAAGCAGCAGTCCAAGATAGCGTCACATCCAATTTGAAAAAGACGAAAGAAAACGTAAAAATCCTTATAGTTTCAGGGGAACGTCGTGGGGAGTCCATGGGGCGTAGCAAATACAATGAAATGGAGATCCACAGGACGAATGCAGAAAAAAAAGCACACCGGACGGTACACCAGTGGAGACCAGTAATAGATTATTCTGAAAAGGATGTGTGGGAGGTGCTGAAAAGGCATAATGTCAATCCACACCCCTGCTACAGAGCAGGGTGGAACCGCTGCAGCTGTGCAATGTGCATCTTCTCTACGCCTAAACTATTTGCAGGCATTAAGGAACTGTACCCGGAAGAGTTTGAACTGCTAAAGCAGGATGAAAGGATTCTTGGGTTTACGTTAGATAATAAGTGCGATTTGGAAACATTTATAGGCGGTGCACAATCCTGCTTATATCATGGGGATAAAGATGCTATACATAGCCTGCTCACAGGAGAATTCACTACTGATGATGTGTATGTAAATGATATTTGGATGTATCCAGCTGGGGCTTTCCATGGCGCGGAAGGAGGTCCTTGTTGACATGAAAGCAGTCATGAAATATCCGGGGAGTAAATGGAGTATAGCAGAATGGATTATAAGTTTCTTCCCTGAACATCACAGCTATTTAGAGGCGTTCTTTGGAAGCGGTGCAGTTTTATTCAATAAACCCAGAAGCAATATAGAAACAGTAAATGACCTTGATGGAAATGTAATAAACCTGTTCGAATGGATTAGGAAGGACCCAGAACAGCTTGCACGTGAAATCTATCTGACACCGTATGCAAGGCAGGTGTATGACGAAGCATTTTCAGCGGTACCAGAAGATAGTCTTCAGAAAGCAGTTAATTTTTACATACGCCTCAACATGGGGCATGGGTTCCGCACTACAGGAGAGAAGGTAGGCTGGAAGAATGATGTACAGGGACGTGAAAGGGCATATGCTGCTACAGACTGGGTGAATCTTCCGGATAAGATAATGCAGGCGGCAGAACGGCTCCGGGGCGTACAGATCGAAAACAGACCAGCTGTGGAACTGATAGGAAGATTTAATTACCCAAATGTGCTTATTTACGCTGACCCACCTTATGTTTTAGGTACCAGACATGGGAAACAGTACAGATGTGAGATGGAAGATAAAGACCAGAATGATTTACTGGATGTGCTGCTTGTCCACAAGGGCCCCGTTCTTTTGTCCGGATATGACAATGATTTATATAATGACCGTCTGAAAGGATGGCACAGGGAAGAGACAACCTGTTATTCGCAGGCAAACTCAAAGAAAAGAGAAATCTTATGGATGAATTTTGAGCCGGCAAGACAGATGAATTTATTCAATCTTACTGAGGTGATGCAATGAAGAAAAAGACAGTGCAGGAGCAGCTGCTTGAATACAGGGAATCAGTCATAAAAGAACTGGAAATCTGGAAGGACCATAATAAAAGAGGCTGTGTAGACCCGTTCTGGGCGGATGGCTGCAATATGAATCTTACAAGGAACCATATTATTTACTATAAAGGCGAAATTGCCAAAATCTGTAAAGAAAACGGATTGGCGTTGCCAGAAGAATATTATCTTCCGCTGCCGCCAGAAGTCGATAATGGGTACATGGCAAAGTTAGATCAGAAGGAACGTGTACAGAGGCTTAGGCAGGGCGGTTGGGAATTGACGACCAAAAAGGTGAAATATGACGAGACACAGCTTAGCTTGTTTTAGGAGGACACCAATGAAACTGATGGAAAATAAATATCCCATAGGTACCAAAGTAAGGCTTGCAGATGACTACCGGGACGAAGAACCGCGCGAGGTGGCAGGATATAAGAATATATGCGGATTTAATTATCTGCTATTTACTGATGGCTATATGGCATACGTAGAGAGGGTGGTTGGATGAAACAATACTGTAGATATTGCGGTTACATGGTTGTAGGTGATGCGAATTACTGCTCAAAACAGGAAAGATGTATAAGTAATGCGACTGCAAAATCCCCGAACCGTTGTCATGACTTCTTGTACAATCCAATAGATGCCTTTGGCGAGAATGAAAAAGGCTACCAGCCGCGCACACCAAAGAAAAAGCAGTGCGACGGGCAAATGAGTTTGTTTTAGGAAAGGATGATAAGTAATGAATGAGAATGATAAGCAGGAAGAAAACAGAGAAGACAAGCCGGAATGACAGGAGGAACTTTTAAGATTGTTTCTAGGAAGGAGTAATACATAGATGGATGCTAGAGATGTAAGTGCAATTCTATATGGTGGGTTGTGTATTTTGGCAGTTGTTGGCACTGTGATAGAGTTGATTGATTTTATCAGGAATAAGAGATGGAGATAAGATTTTAGCGGAGGTGAAAAATGGTTAAATATGTATTAATTGTATCTCAATATTATCATTCATATGTACAGAAAATTTGTATGGTGCAAGATGATTTTGTTGAGAAATCAAGAAAGATGATAGAAGAATTAGAGGATTACAAAAGGGATACAGAGGAAAAGAAAACCAGGCCTGTTTATTATGGAGATCTAAATGAAAAGTACAGTGAACACATTAAAAGAGTACTGGAAGAGGGAGGTAGATTTAATCTTAATGACGCAGGGGACATATACTTTGAACTGAGCGATTCCATGGACTATCTGGTTGATGAAGTTGTTGAGTACACAAAGAAAAGTGAAGAATGCTATAAAATAAACAGAAAGAGTAAAAGAATCATGGAAAATGTGTCAAAGCATCATGACAAGTCGGTTATCACGGATATGATCAAGAAACATTTTTTGGTGATTTAAATCTTAGCGGAGGTTGTGAATGTGAGAGCTTATAGGGTGTCAAAAAAGTGTAATGATTCACTCGACGAAAAGGTTGAACTAATAAAAAACTATGACGTTGGAGATCTGCTTTATGTGCTGCGTGATATTGAAGGGTACCCTCAAAACTATGATGAAATTATTATAAAAGGTGTTATAGGGCGGCTTTATGATATGGGAATCAAGTGCATGTAAATAGGTCTATAGAGATGAAAAATGACACAATTTACACTTGGATGTTCAGACGAATAGGATTTTACAAGGAAGGAGCGCAAAATGATTAACGAAATAAATCTGATCAAGCGATTCAAGGAATTACAGGGTGTTGATACTCTTGCCAATATGTTTATAAGTGATGTAATCAAGATTATTAAAAAAGAGCCTAAGGTGGGTGAGTGGATTCCATGCAGTGAGAGGTTGCCGGAAGAAGGACAGAGGGTATTAGCAACTCATGACGGAGGATTGAACCATAATTTGCAAGTAATCGAACATGTTTTCAAAAACGGTGAATTTCTTGGTAATTGGGATATGGATACTGATTTTAAGTCTCCGACATTCGGACAGCGTTATATGGGCGATGTTATCGCATGGCAGCCATTACCGGAACCATATGGAGGAAACTAACAATGAGCCAGACAAACGAAATAATGCCAGTCAACATGCCACTCCGATTAGTCAGTGCAGATGCTGTAAAGAACATAATCTGTAAATACGAAAACAGGATCATCCAGCGAACCATGATATATGAGATTGAAAAGTTGAATGGATGCATTGCAACAAATGAACAGGCATTGGAGATTACGGGAAATGCAAATTTGGAATTTGAAGATTGAAACAATGGGAGGATAACATCATGATAGTAATCAAGGTAACTAAAAAAACGGAGAAGAAAAATATTATGCAGGAAAGGATAAAAAGGGAAATATATCCTTTCTGGACGGGAAGACGCAAAAGAATATAAATCAAGATCAGGGAGTCTGAACCAGGTTATATACATGTTGGATCAACAGGGAATGGATGCTGACTATGTGGAGGAATAGCGATATGACTAAAACAGAGTTATTACGAACAGCAAAGCCTATTCTGTTCAATACAGATATGGTTAGGGCGATACTGGATGGTAGGAAGACAGTTACAAGACGGATTTGTAAGGATGGGAATGATTATGTTGAACCGGACATGAGCTTTTACGATGCTAATAAGCGCACTTATGCAGTACATAATTATGCCAACAAAGAGCATACAAAAAAGTTGAGCCTTGCGGAACGCATTTGCCCAATTTGTCCGAGTGATATCCTGTACGTCCGTGAAACATATTGTCCGAATTACTTTGATTTTACGACACAGTACGGAAACGGGCACGGGTATAAGGCTGATTATGACAATGCGATCTTGTCAAGCAACATTCCAAAGCCAAAATGGACACCATCCCTCCATATGCCAAAACAAGCTGCCAGAATCTTTTTGAAGGTAAAGGATGTAAGGGCAGAGCGGTTACAGGATATGGAAACCATAGATGATAGGAACTATATATCAGAGGGAGTAAAGGACAAGCATGATTTTATTCATATATGGGATGCAACGGTAAAAGATAAAGAAAAGTACGGCTGGTATGCAAATCCATGGGTATGGGTAATAGAATTTGAACGGATATACCCGGATGATTACATGGAGGTGTGAAAGAGAAATGGAGTACGAGCAGTTAGATATATTCTCTTACCTTCAACCAAAAGAAGAAAAACAAATCAGGCATATTCTTTCTGTTGGGGATAAAATTGGCAGAAATGTTTTGGGAGAAACACGGATTGCAATAATCACAGAAGTTGAGGGATTACCCAATTATCCGTATTACAGAACAGACAGCGGATGCTGTTATTCCTACGAAGAGGGATTGCAGAATATAGAGGAATTGCTTCATATGGCAAATGAAGAACGCAAGAAATATAAAACTATAATCCCATGCAATCTGTCAGAACGAATTACGGTTGAATATGAACCGAGAAAATGTGACGGTGTTGTGTTGTGGGCGCAGATTGGGATATTTGAAAATATGCTGTTCTGGAAAGAAGATGTGACATATCAATTCTGCGAACTGTTCGACAGCCAAAAGAAACTGATGAAAGAATATGAGAAGCGCAAGAAAAGGATTTTAGAAGATACATATTGCGCGGTGCATATCTTGGATGAAGAAAAGCCTATGAGAAGATTATATTGGTCTAACCATCATGGAATGTATGCAGATGCGGAATATGTCCGTGTAAACGGATAACAAATAGTACAGATTCCCCCTAAATCCATATCATTAGGGAATTTAGGGGGATTGTGGAGAGGTAGAAAAATGAAAGTAAGTGATATTATAAACCGAATACAAGATATTGATTTAGCCATAACAAAAGTGAGTGAAGAAACAGAGCCTTTATCAGATAGTGACAGGAAGCACATAGTCATGTTTTTGACTGATTACAAAGAGTGCTTAAAATCAAGGAAAGTCATGGGAGAATTTGATAAAAATGAGTAATTAGAGGGTGTGGAGGCACAAGATGAAAGCAGCACTATGGAAATATGATAGAGAATTAGGAATTGCCTATTTCTGTCCAGATTGCAAAAGGTTTGTATGTGCAAGTGGAAAATGCAAGTGTGGATCAGAAATAGATTTATCTCTGCCAAAGACAAAATATACAGGAAAGGTTAAATGGGATTGAGAAAGGGAAGGAAAATATGTATATCCTATATAAGATTTTCTACAACAGTCCGGATGGTGAATTTATTGCTTATCTCGGCAGGACAAAACAGAGAATCAATTCAAGACTCATAGGACATTTCAAACAGCGTCCCATGCATAAACTGATTGATATATTTTCAGTAAGTCATATTGAAATTGCAGAATGCAAGACTGAAGCTGACATGTTCCTGTACGAGATTTATTATATCAACAAATATAAGCCGGCACTTAACCGAGATGATAAATCAAAAGAGGAATTAACCATAATTCTTCCAGAGCTGGATTTTAAAACGCTTCACAATGAGAAAATCATGGAGAAGTGGAAGCAAGAAATCAGATCAGATATGGATTGTGCAGATAATAATCTTGAATGGGACTTATAAATGAGAGTGTGGAGGGAAATATGGAGAGATTAACCAGAGAAGAACTTTTTATGGGAGCCGCATCTTATAATTGCAGAGGACATGAAAAAGATTGTGATCTAAATTGTCCAAAAGAAGATCAGTGCGGATGGTTAAAGGAGGCCCTAGAGAAATTAAAGCAATACGAAGACTTAGAGGAGCAAGGGAAACTTCTGAAACTGCCTTGTGCGGTGGGAGATAGAATTTACCGTATTGATACAGATGAAAAAATAGAGAACAGGAAAGTTGAAATATATGATATTGATAATATTGCCATTCTCTCTGATGGAACAATTTTACTAAAGTATGATGCTTATGATGGCGTGATTTGTGAACTTGAAAATATTGTTGCTGGTAGTATGTATCTTGATTTTTACAGATGTTTCCTTACCCAAGAAGAAGCAGATGACGCATTGAAAAAGATGGAGGAAGGTAAATGAGATTGATTGATGCAGATAAAATAGATTTTAACGAGGTATTCAAAGGGCAATCTGATTTTGCCAAAGATACGCGAGAGGCAGCGCAGAGCCTCATTGATTCACAGCCTACCGCCTATGATGCGGATAAGGTTGTGGAGCGGCTGGAAGAAATGCGTTCAAAGAGAGAAGAACAGCTTAGAATGTGCGCCGATAATGATATGGCAGATTATTTAAGATGCAAAATGTCGGCTATTACAGAAACCATTGAAATCGTAAAATCAAAACTAAAGGAGCAAATCAATGAAGAAACTCAAAAGCATGTTTAAAAAGCACTGGAACTGCCTGCCGTGGTTCATCTGTGGAATCGCGGTTATGGTGGATGGAGAGGTTACACTGGGGCAGTTCTTCCTTGCATGGGTGGTGATATTGTGGGTTATCTGGAGGCAACCTGTTAAGAATTAAGTGGGAGGATGGAATTTGAGATGGAACATGCGAAAACGTTTATATTGCGAGTCATGAAATTTTATTTTGACATTGCGGAAACTATTCTTATTGATGTTGTGGGTAGTTTTACCGAAGGTATAATGTATTGTGTAAAGTTTTTGCTGAGAGGGATGGCAGTTGTGATAATCTGCTTGTTAATGGCGGTGACTATGCCTGTTTGGTATTTGCCATATAAGTATTTTATCAAGGGAAAATGAAACTATATGCGGTATAAAGGGAGGATATCATGGTAATTTGTTTTGAAGAAAAAGACAGGGCAGTGATCGAAGTCAGAGGAATGACAATTATTGAATTTAAGCGGATTCTGTATAGAACAGAAAAAGGCTTTGAATACGCGTATGAAGTTCTGAAAGAATTTGCAGACAGATTTACAAAGGCGTGGAATGTATTTGCTGAAAGGTTTCTTGAAGTGGTGGACGGTGTAAAGCTGGTGCTTGAGCAGATAAAAGAAGCGTATCACTATCCAACATCACACAGATATAAGATTGCAAAAGTATTCAGCAAATGCACAGGAACCAATATTAGTTTTGGCTGGAATATTACTTGGGAAATTAGAAGGTGGCTTGCAAGGAGTTATTGTTAATGCATCAGGAGGATATAAATGAGCTTAGGATATGATATAGGTGATAGAGTAATGCAGATAGATGATAAAGTGATAGGGGAAGTAATTAAATTTTATACCCCTACTGCTTGCGAACAACAGACCATGATTTTATGTGATGACGGAAGAAAGTATCATGCGCCATCTATCACATTTGTTAAGGTAAGCGAATTAGAAGAAGAAATTGTTTCCAAAATCAAAAGCAGACCACCGCAACTTGCAATGGCGGCGGATATGCCGATAACACAAGAGGCGACACAGCCTTTGCTGGTTCCGCATGATTACAGAAATGTAAAGGTTGCAGAAGGGATGACAATCACTATTGATTTGGAAGATTTGAAGAAACCGTTAGTAGAAAGTCATTATAAGCAAATAGGATTGAATTATGGAGCATGATTCTATAAAGGTCAACGTTTGAATTTGATATGCATCTTTGTGGTAAATATTTAGTACATTAGTTCTTTGATAATTGAATATTGGTGGTTGGAGTGGTATAATTTTCCCATTATACAATAGAGAAGGGGAAATGCACTATGGAATTAATAAAAAATTGGGGTGTTGGAAAGAATATAACGAGTAAAGAGAACTTTTGCCCAAAATGCAACAATAGGGGAAGAGTAAAAGTTGTAAGGGAATGCGACAGAGAAAAGTTTGATAGGGAGTTTGACAGGCTTGACGCTCCGGGAACAATGGAAATGTACTTAATTTATGATAAGGCAATTGAGGGGTGTCAATATGATTATCATTATTGTCCAGATTGTGAGGAAGGTCAAAAATATAAAAATGAATATCCTGTTTATGATGGCATATAGAAGCTAATTCATAGTAGATACCAACCACCAATATTAGATGGTTGGTATTTTTATACCCTGAAATACAGAGGATAACTATATTGAACAGGAGAAAGGGCGGCGCAGCCTATGTTAGACGTCTCAATGTCAGATGCCGAGCTGTTGAAATTTGCCATTGAAAATGGTATGCTTGATGCAGCACTTGTGCAGGAAAAGATTGAGATGCAAAAGAGAGAGGAGATCTTAAGGAAACATCCATATGATATATGGGAAGGAAAAAATGGAAAGTGGTATACATATTTGCCCGACAAGGAAAAAGGCAGAATATTAAAGAAGAGAGTTACAAAAGAATTAATTGAGCAGGATATCATAATTTATTACTGTGCTGAAGAAGAAAAGCAAATGCTCTCTTTTGAAAACTGTTTCTTCAGATATGCAGATTTGAAAAAAGAAATTGTATCTGCCAATACTTATGACCGCTATATCCAGGATCATAAGAGGTATTTTAAAGGCACTGGATTCAATTCATGTGATATTACCAGAATCACATCAGAACAGATTGATTTATTCATTATCAAAAGGACAAAAGACTTGAAATTGCGGAAAAAGGCAATGAAAGCAATGTATGGATACATACAGGCAGTTTTTTTGAGTGCAAGGGTGAATCGGATTATTTCTGAAAATCCATGTGATTTTATCAACAAAGTGAATTTCTATTTCAAATATTGTCATGTAGATATGTGCAGCATTGAAAAGCGTATCATTTCAAAAGAGCAGATGAGATTATTGAAAGAGCAATTTGAAAGGGACTACGCTTACAAGCCGCAGTATATACCGACTTATGCTGTAGAATTTGCAAGCCTGACAGGTATGAGGGTCGGAGAGATAGCAGCGCTTACATGGGAAAGCATAAAAGATGATATTATTGTTGTAGACAAGGAAGAAATCTATGAACAGTCTACCAATACATATTACGTGGCAGATTATACCAAGAACCGGAAACCGAGGATTGTCCCGATAACGGAAGAGATACGAAAGCATTTGGCGAGAATAAGGAATGTGGAAGAAAGCCTCGGATATATAGGAAAATATGTTTTCTCGGATCAGAATGGAAGGGTGTCGAAACGGAGGATAAGCGAATGCGCAAGGAATAAGTCGATTCAGATTGGCATTGATGTAAAGACCATTCATTCATACCGAAGGACGATAAATTCAGCGATGAAAATCCAAGGTGCATCCAGTGTTGTGGCATCTTCCATTCTCGGAAATACTGAAACCGTAAATGATAATTACTACACATATGACATTACAGATATTGCATATAAGAAATCAGTTCTTGAAAATGCATATGAAATGATGGTATAACCACAAAAAGGTAATCAAAGGTAATCATTATGATTTCTGGAAAATCCAGTAAATTCAACGGAAAGCGAGGGCGTTCGCAGGGTTCAAGTCCCACCGCCGGCAGTTATATGTTATTGCAAAAGAACATGATGAAAGCATCATGTTTTTTTGTTGGATGAAAATCAGCCACCATAAAATAATTCAATAAAATGATTCATTCAATAAAAACCTTTTCTGCAATTTCATGAAATCGGTGAAAAATAAAATGAAATATACAATTTGCATGTTAAAATAATGTCGAGTTTTTGGTGATTTTGTATAAATGTATAAAAATTATAACAATATAGTTATAAAAATGAACAATTTGACGAGAATAATTATTATAACACTTGACATATATTGTTCAAATTGCTAATATAATATTATGAATGAAATATATGGGGTGTTACTGTACGGCAGGCAAGACCAGATTTTGTAAATGAATCACATTATGTAGATTGCATTATAAAATTTGGTCGTTTTTTATAAGATTTTTTAGAAAAGTACCTGTTGAACGCAGAGACTCGGTAAAGTAGAACGGATTTATAGGGCATTACGCAGGAAAAATTATGGAAATCACGAAAATAATCAATAATAATGTAGTGTCATGCATTGACCAAGATGGCAGAGAGCTCGTTGTTATGGGAAAAGGCATAGGTTTCGGAAAGAAGCCGGGTCAGGAAATTGATGAAAATTCTGTGGAAAAGCTTTTCAAAATGGATAATAAAGACAGCCTGGAAAAATTCAAAGAATTGCTTTCCAATATTCCATTAGAATATATCCAGCTCTCGAATGAAATCATCGCTTTTGCAAAATCTTCCATTGGAATTGATTTGAACCAAAATGTATATCTTACGATGATAGACCACATTCACTTTGCGATTGAACGATTTAAAAAGAAGATGCATTTTGCAAACGCTTTGTTTGGAGAAATTAAACTTTTTTATCCGAAAGAGTATCTGGTGGGAAAATATGCGCTGCGGCTGATTGAAGAAAGAACGGGGCTGCAGATGCCGGATGACGAGGCTGCCTCTATTGCCCTGCATCTTGTAAATGCGGAGTATGATTCCAGAATAAGTGATACTTTCCGGATGACCGAAATGATTCGGGAAATGGTTGAACGTATTGAAGATAAATTTCCTCAATTTAAAGAAAATTCTATGCATAAGGACTGGTTAGTCAGCAATTTAAAATATATGGCACATCGCTTACTGAAGCTTGATCCGATGGAAGGACCGGAAGATGAGGAATATCAGAGCGTAATTAGGAAAAACTGTAAAGAAGAGTGCAGCATGGCGGATGACATTAATGCATTTTTAGTAGAGAAATATGGGTGCTCAATGACTACTGAAGAAAAAATCTATTTAGCAGTAAGTATTAAAAGAACCCGAGACACTTATAGGATTTAAATAGACGAAGTGTAAATAGGACAAATATGGAGGGCTTGGAAATGGGACTTTTTGATTTTATGAAAGGTAAAAAAGGAACTGTGATTGCATCGCCTCTCAAAGGGGAATGCATTCCAATTAAGGAGGTAAAGGATCCTACTTTTGCAGAGGAAATTCTTGGAAAAGGAATTGCTATTGTACCGGCAGACGGTAAGGTATATGCTCCGGCAGACGGAACGGTCAGTACAGTGTTTCCTACAGGTCATGCAGTGGGGGTGACAACGCCCGATGGGGTGGAAATATTGATTCATGTTGGAATGGATACTGTCGAATTAAAAGGTCAGTTCTTCCATACAATAGTGGAGACGGATCAGAAAGTGAAAAAAGGCGACTTGCTTCTTGAAGCAGATATGGAAGGAATCAGCAACGCGGGATATGATACAGTTACTCCGATGATTATCTGCAATAGTACTGATTTTTCTGAGATAAAATGCAAGATGGATGGAGTGGTCGAAGCAGGAGAGGAAGTTATTACCTGCATGAAATGAGAATGCATGCGGCACACATGATAGAAAGGCGCAGCAGTAACAATTATGGTAGAGGGACCGGACGGAGCCCTGCATGAAACTGGCAGAAGGATTTCGAAAGGCAATCTATAGAAGCAAAAAACGAATCATCATTTCGTAGCTAGGGCGAAATGAAAAGACAAGGGGGTATATTTTATGATGAAATATTTACAAAAACTAGGTAAATCATTAATGCTTCCGGTAGCGTGTCTGCCTATTTGCGGTATTCTGATGGGTATCGGATATGCATTGTGTCCGGCAACCATGCAGGGCGGTGAAATGAACGGTGTTTTGAATATGCTTGGCTTTTTCCTGGTTAAGGCAGGAGGGGCACTGATTGACAATATGGCACTCTTGTTTGTTATCGGTGTAGGCGTTGGTATGTCCGATGATCATGATGGTACAGCAGGTCTTGCTGCATTTGCATCATGGCTGATGTTAACTACGCTGCTTGCAACAGGTACAGTTACACAATTGATGCCGTCTATAGCAGAAAGTGCAAATAAGACACTTGCTTTTGATAAAATCGCAAATCCTTTCATTGGTATTATTGCTGGTATTATCGGAGCAACCTGCTACAACAAATTCAAATCAACAAAATTACCGGATTGGCTTTCGTTCTTTAGCGGCAAGCGCTGCGTAGCAATTATCTCTGGTGTTGTATCTATTATTGTTGCTGCAATCTTATTATTTGTATGGCCTGTTGTATTTGGTGCTCTTATTGCAATTGGGCAGGGAATCGTTGGTCTTGGTCCTGTCGGTGCAGGTATTTACGCATTCCTGAACAGATTGCTGATTCCTACAGGTTTACATCATGCTCTTAACAACGTATTCTGGTTTGACACCATTGGTCTTGGTGACTTGTCACACTTCTGGGCAGGAGAGACAAGTGCAGATGTATCATGGAGTCTGGGTATGTATATGTCAGGTTTCTTCCCTTGTATGATGTTTGGTATTCCTGGTGCAGCACTGGCTATGATCCAGACAGCAAAAGAAGGAAAGAAGAAGGTTGCAATCGGTCTGGTGGCTTCCGCAGCAGTTTGTGCATTTGTCTGCGGTGTTACAGAACCCTTTGAATTTGGCTTTATGTTCCTTGCTCCCGTATTGTATCTGATTTATGCATTGTTATATGGTATCTTTACCGTTATCGTTACGCTGGTTGGTTTCAGAGCAGGCTTCAGTTTTTCAGCTGGTGCAACGGATCTTATTTTCTCGGCATCACTGCCGGCAGCTGCAAATACATGGATGATTATTCCTCTCGGAATTGCTGCCTTTGCAGTATTCTATTTGGTATTCCGTTTTGCTATTGTGAAATTTGATCTGAAGACGCCTGGCAGAGAAGATGACGATGTGGAAGCTGAGAAGAAGGCTGTTCTTTCTAATGACAATTTCACAGAAGTTGCAAAGGTTATTTTGGAAGGGCTTGGCGGTAAGGAAAATATCAAAACTCTTGACAACTGTATTACAAGACTTCGTCTGGAAATTAAGGATTACACACTGGTTGACGAGAAAAAGATTAAATCAGCAGGCATTGCAGGTGTGATGAGACCAAGCAAGAACGCGGTGCAGGTAATTGTCGGCACCAAGGTACAGTTTGTCGCTGACGAAATGAAAAAGATGTTATAAGGTATTATAAGTAATAATACCGAAACCCCTAGCATGTCGGAGGTCCATCGGGACCTCCGGTATTTTCGTCCGATAAGCTGATTGGCGAAGAGTATTAGCGTTTGGTTTGATAGTAAATTTTTCACAAAATAAGAAGGGAGTGCTGCGGAATGAAAATTATCAGAGCGAAAGATTATAAAGATATGAGTAGAAAGGCTGCCAATATTATTTCTGCCCAGATTATTATGAAACCCCAGTGTGTATTGGGGCTTGCTACCGGTTCGACACCGATTGGAACCTATGATCAGCTGGTAGAATGGTATAATAAAGGGGATCTGGATTTTAGTGAGGTGACGACGGTCAATCTGGATGAATATAAGGGTCTCACGAGAGAAAATGAGCAGAGTTATTATTATTTTATGAATGACAAGCTGTTTTCCAGGGTTAATATTAATAAGGACAGGACTTTCCTGCCGGATGGTATGGAACCGAATAGTGATAAGGCATGTAAAGATTACAATGAAATCATTGCATCTGTGGGTGGTGTTGATCTGCAATTGCTAGGCTTGGGGCATAATGGACATATTGGATTTAATGAACCGGGTATGGCATTTGAGGCAGAAACCCATTGCGTAAATTTAACAGAATCCACCATGAAAGCAAATCAGCGTTTCTTTGCATCTATGGATGATGTCCCAAAGCAGGCATATACGATGGGCATTAAAACAATTATGCAGGCGAAGAAAATCTTAATTGTAATCAGTGGCGAGGATAAAGCTCAAATCGTAATGGATGCTTTTTTTGGACCGATCACGCCAAAGGTCCAGGCTTCTGTACTGCAGCTTCATAATGATGTTACAATTGTTGCTGACGAAGCGGCATTGTCACTGATAAAATAAAGTCCTGTTTTTAATATGGAAGGGAGAACTTATTTTTATGATCATCAAAAACGCCAGCGTATATACGGAAGATGGAAGATTTTCAAATAGAGATATATGGATAGAAGAAGATCGCTTTGTGGATTGTGAGCAGAAGGTAAGTGACAAAACGGTAATCGATGCAACAGGATGCTATGCAATACCGGGGCTTACGGATATTCACTTCCATGGATGTGTGGGACATGATTTCTGTGATGGGACGAGAGAAGCGATTGATGCGATGGCTGCCTATGAGGCTTCTGTAGGGGTGACAAATATTGTGCCGGCAACTATGACACTCGGAGAGGATACGTTACTGGAAATATGCAGGGCTGCAAAGGCATACAGAGAAGAGGGCATTAAGGAGAAGAGGGCAAGACTTTGTGGTATTAACATGGAAGGACCTTTTGTGGCAGCTAGTAAGAAAGGGGCGCAGAATGGTGCCTATATCAGAACTCCGGATATAGAAATGTTTGATAAATTAAATGAAGCTTCCGGATTTATGGTGAAGCTGATTGCGATAGCGCCGGAAGTAGAAGGTGCAATGGAATTTATAGAAAAAAGGCATGATGAGGTGGTTATTTCTCTTGCGCATACAGCGACGGATTATGATACTGCGGTTCTGGCTTTTGAAAAGGGAGCGAATCATGTTACCCATCTTTATAATGCTATGAATCCATACACTCATAGGGCACCGGGATTAGTGGGAGCGGCGGCTGACACGAATAAGGTTGAAGTGGAATTGATTTGCGACGGGGTGCATATACATCCGGCATCTGTAAGAACTACATTTAAAATGTTCGGGGATGATCGCATTATACTGATCAGCGACAGCATGATGGCGACTGGACTTGAAGATGGTAACTATAGTCTGGGCGGACAGGCGGTAAAGGTAGTTGGAAATCTGGCAACACTGCAGGATGGAACAATAGCGGGTTCTGCTACGAACCTGATGGACTGTATGCGGACAGCTGTGCTTGAGATGGGAATTCCGCTGGAGTCCGCAGTTAAATGTGCAACGGTAAATCCGGCAAAAAGCGTTGGCATTTATGACCAATATGGAAGTATTACACCGAAAAAGAAAGCTGATGTTGTTTTGCTGAAAAAGGAAGATCTTTCATTAAGAGGAATCGTCTTGGAAGGTCGATTGCTGTGATATATTCCTGCGTTTTTGGCAAAGTGGGTATGAAATGCTGTAAATAAAAATGGTGTTTTGAAGAGGCAAAGAGGAATATGGCAGAAATGCTGTATTCCTCTTGTATTTACTTTGGAGCCATTTTAGTGTATATTTATTAAGATGAGATGAAATATAGGCATTACAGTGAGGAACTGTCATGACATGTAAAGATGCAGAGAAAATGATTCCTTTGTTTCTTGAGGATGGTCTGGACACAGATGATCTGCGGAAATTTATGGAACATGTAGATAAATGTGAAGGATGTAAGGAGGAGCTTACCATTCAGTTTCTCGTATCAGAAGGAATGGCAAGGCTGGAATCCGGCAATGTGTTCGATCTTCAGAATGAATTAAAGTATTGTATGGAGGAGGCAGGGCATACTTTGAAACTGAGGGAAAGTATGCATTGGCTTTTGTATGCAATCCAAGGGCTTATTGTAATTGCGGCAATTACATTAATTGTATTATTGAACGTTCTTTTTTAAAATAGTATGTGTAAGGAAGGGATAAAGGGGCTTTCAACTGCTTAGATTAGATTATCCGCTAAAGAAAGCATATGGAAGCAGATTACGGGTATAAGCATGGAAAAACTTGTTTTAATAGATGGACATAGCATATTGAATAGGGCATTTTACGGTGTGCCGGATCTTACGAACAGTGCAGGTCTTCATACGAATGCCATCTATGGCTTCTTGAATATTTTATTTAAAATTATGGAGGAGGAAACGCCTGATTATCTGACGGTGGCTTTTGATGTAAAGGCGCCTACTTTTCGCCATGAAATGTACAAGGAATATAAAGGAACCAGAAAGCCTATGCCGGAAGAACTTAAGGAGCAGGTTCCGGTTCTTAAAGAGGTCCTTTCTGCAATGGGAATCAAAATGATGGAAAAGGCGGGACTGGAGGCAGATGACATTCTTGGCACATTAGCAAAAAGGGCAGAGGGGGAAGGCATGACAGTTTCCCTGGTCTCCGGAGATAGAGATCTGCTTCAGATAGCTACAGATCTTATTAAGGTCAGAATTCCCAAAACCAAGGGCGGTAAGACAGAGATAGAAGATTATTATGCAGCAGATGTAGAGGCGAAATATCAGGTGAATCCTGTCCAGTTCATTGATCTGAAAGCATTGATGGGAGATACTGCAGATAATATTCCCGGGGTTCCCAAAGTGGGGGAAAAAACGGCTACGGAGCTTATGATTCAGTTTGGTTCTCTGGACAATATTTATGCCCGTGTGGATGAAGTGAAAAAAAATTCTGTGCGCGAATCTTTAAAAAATAATGAGGAGCTGGCGCGTCTGAGTAAAGCATTGGCGACAATTAATGTAAACAGTTCGATAGAGTTTTCCTTTGATGAGGCGAAGGTACATGATTTCTACACGGAAGATGCCTATGTGATTTTTAAAAAATTAGAGTTTAAAAATCTTTTATCCCGATTTGAAAAAGGAATTTCTAATGATGATATCACGGCTAAATTTCAGCTGGTGGAGGAACTGGATGTATGTGAGCATGTTTTTAAACAGGCGCTTGCTATGTCAGATAAAGAAATTGGATTTGCCGTGCTTAAAGATAAAGGGCAAAATGAACTGACGGGCATTGCACTTGCGTTTCCGGACGGCAGTAGTTTTTTTGTGCGTTGCGGAGGTTTCCTGACGGAAGGGTATCTGAAAGAAAAAATGTCCGTGCTTGCCTCAAAAGGCAGACTGTCCTGCGGAAATATCAAAAATACTTATGATTATCTTGGGTGTGATGATACGGAGCGCTTTTTTGATGTGATATTGGCAGCTTATCTGCTCAATCCGTTAAAAAATGATTATACGATTGCGGATGTGGCAAATGAATATCTGGGACTGATGATTCCGGAGCGTGTTCAGCGTTTTGGAAAAGCATCGCTATCTGATGCATTTGAGGACAAACCGGAGGAGTTTGTGCAGTATTCCTGCTTCCTTGCTTATGTCAGTATGGCTGCTGCGCCGGTGCTTCATGATAAACTTAAGAAAGCGGGAATGCTTTCTCTTATGAATGAAATTGAAATGCCTCTTACGTATGTGCTTTATGATATGGAAAAGGAAGGTATTTTAGTAAAGCCGGAGGAGCTTAAAGCATATGGTGAGGCATTGACTGGGCGCATTCACGAACTGGAGCAAAAGGTTTATGACGCGGCAGGGGAAGAATTCAATCTTAATTCTCCTAAACAGCTGGGAGAGATTTTGTTTGAAAAGCTAAAGCTTCCCGGTGGGAAAAAGACGAAAACAGGATATTCCACAGCGGCAGATGTGCTTGAGAAAATGGCAGAGGAGCATCCAATCGTAGCGGATGTGCTGGAATATCGCGGGCTTGCCAAATTAAAATCTACTTATGCGGATGGATTATCCGTATTTATAGGTGAAGACAACCGGATTCATTCTACCTTTAATCAGACGATTACAGCCACAGGGCGTATCAGTTCTACAGACCCTAATTTGCAGAATATCCCTATGCGTATGGAGCTTGGAAGGAAAATCAGAAAAGTTTTCGTGCCAAAAGATGGATGCATTTTTACAGATGCGGATTATTCACAGATTGAGCTTCGTATTCTGGCACATATGTCGGGAGACAGTCAATTAATTGATGCTTATCGTATGCATGCGGACATTCACAGGATAACAGCGTCCCAGGTATTCCATATTCCTTTTGAGGAAGTGACGGATCTACAGCGCCGCAACGCAAAGGCAGTCAATTTCGGTATTGTGTATGGAATCAGTTCTTTTGGATTAAGCCAGGATTTAAGTATTACAAGGAAAGAGGCAGCGGAATATATTGAACAGTACTTTGCGACTTATCCGGGAGTAAAGAATTTTCTGGATAAGGCGGTATCGGATGCCAAAGAAAACGGTTACGTGACGACGATGTTTGGAAGACGCAGACCAGTACCAGAACTTAGCTCAAGCAATTTCATGCAGCGTTCCTTCGGGGAGCGGGTTGCCATGAATTCTCCTATACAGGGAACTGCGGCGGATGTAATAAAAATCGCCATGATTCGGGTTTATAGACGGCTTAAAAAAGAAAATCTGAAATCCAGACTGATTTTACAAGTGCATGATGAATTGTTGATAGAAACCGTAAAGGAGGAAGCACAGCAGGTGAGGACAATTCTGGAAGAAGAAATGAGCCATGCGGCAGAACTTTTGGTGCACCTGGAGATTGATCTGCACGAAGGAAATGACTGGTATGAAGCAAAGTGACAGGTGAGTATATGAGGGTAATCGGTATTACGGGCGGAGTGGGTGCAGGAAAATCCGCCCTGCTAAGCTATATTGCAGAAAAGTATCGCTGCAGGATCCTTATGGCAGACGAAATCGCACATAAGGTTAAGGAACCGGGACAGGCTTGTTATGAGGAACTGGTAAGACTTCTGTCACCGGAAATCCTGAATGAAGACGGTACGATACATAAAGGGAAAATGGCGGCACAGATTTTTGAATCAAAGGATTTATTAAAAAAGGTAAATCAACTGATTCATCCGGCGGTCAAAAAAATGATTCTTGATGAAATTGAAGCGGCGCGGGCAGAAGGAAAAACGGATTTTCTGTTTGTTGAAGCGGCTCTTCTCATCGAGGACGGCTATTTGGACATTGTGGATGAAATGTGGTATATTTATGCCAGAGAAGAGATTCGGCGTGGACGGTTAAGGGAGTCAAGAAATTATTCCGATGAAAAGATTGACGCAATTATGAATTCCCAGCTTGGGGAAGAAGATTTCAGAAAATATTGTAGTGTTGTAATTGATAATAGTGAGAGTCTGCCTGCAGCCTTTCACCAGATTGACAGGAAATTGGGAGAGTATCTGTGATGGATAGGAAAAAATATACGGGACAGCTGGTATTTGGACTTGACATAGGAACCAGAAGTATTGTCGGAACCGTTGGATATAAAAGCGGGAACCAGTTTGTTGTGATGGCACAGCGGGTAAAAGAACATGAGACCAGAGCCATGCTGGACGGACAGATACACGATATCCAAAAGGTGGGAGAGACAATCAGGGTCGTGAAGGAAGAACTGGAAGAGGCGATAGGACGAAAACTCTCCGAAGTATGCATTGCGGCTGCAGGTCGTGTCCTCAAAACAGTGACCACACATGTGGAGTATCCGTTTACGGGAGATAAGGAAGTAAGCCAGGAGGATATTTATGGTATTATCTCAGCCGGGGTGGAGAGGGCTTATCAGGAATTCCTTGAAAAAAAAGAGGAAGAAGATATCAAATTTTACTGTGTGGGACATTCGGTGGTCAGGTACTATTTGAATGGATATCCCATGGGAAATCTGGAAGGACATAAGGCAAGGACGATAGGGGTGGATCTAATAGCAACATTTTTACCGGATGATGTTGTGGATGGATTGTACAAAGCAGTGGAATTGGCAGGTCTATCGGTCAGCAGTCTTACACTGGAGCCTATTGCGGCAATTCAGCTGGCAATTCCGGAAAGGTTCCGTATGCTGAATATTGCGCTTCTTGATGTGGGGGCAGGAACCTCCGATATCTCCATCACAAATGATGGATGCATTTTAGCCTATGGGATGATTCCGGTTGCGGGTGATGCGCTGACGGAAGAAATTGCCAGACATTGTCTGGTAGATTTTGCTGCAGCTGAACAGATCAAGCGCGATGCAGGAGAAATGGAAACGGTTTCTTATACGGATATTATGTTGTTACCTCAGACTATCAGCAGTGAAGAGGTGAGAAAAGTCATAGCGGATCTGGTAGAAGATATGGCAATTCAGGCGGCAGAAAAAATAAAGGAGTTAAATGGAGACAAGCCAGTCAGTGCAGTGTTTGTAGTTGGAGGCGGCGGAAAGATTCCCGGATATACGGATGCTATTGCGGATAAACTTGGAATTGCCAGACAGCGTGTGGCGCTTCGGGGTGAAGAGGTCATGCAGCAGATTGTGTTTGAAGAGGATATCAAAAAAGACAGTCTTCTTGTCACACCGATTGGTATCTGCTTGAACTTCTACGAGCAGAGCAATAACTTTATTTTTGTCAGTTTTAATAATAACAGAATTAAAATATATGACAATAACAAACTTAACGTAGCAGATGCGGCTATGCAGATGCAGTTTCCGAATGATGGATTGTTCCCTAAGAGGGGAAAAGAACTTAACTTTAAGGTGAACGGGAAACAGCGTATGGCTAGAGGACAGATGGGGGAAGCAGCTGTAATTACAGTCAACGGAGAACCTGCAGATATCCATTCACCGATTCACGCAAATGATATTATCAAAGTAATCGAGTCTACGGCTGGGGAAGAGGGAAGGATGAAAATCGGCGATTTGCCGGAAACATCCGAGAGCCTTACGGTGTTTGTCAATGATAAAAAGGTTGAGGTGCCGAGATTTGCAAGCGTCAACGGCGTTCTGCAGTCGAACTATTATGAAATTCAGGATGGAGATGAAATAGAAATCCTGAATTATTATACGGTAGGGCAGATCATTGAATTTATGGATGTCGTACTTGACAAACACATGAATCTATATGTAAATCACGTACTGGCAGATGAAGAAACGCCAGTATATGAAAATTTTTCAGTGACATGGACATTGGAGAAACTGCAGCGGATGGATGCCGCAGATACAGATGTAACAGATAACATAGATACAGATGTAACAGACAAAGCGGATGCAACACATAAAGCAGATACAGTAAATAGAGTAAATACAGCAGAAGGGACGGATAAAGCGGAGACAGAGGACGTGCCGGAGGAAAAGACAGAAAATGGCGCTGAATCTGAAACAGGCGGTAAGTCGATTCAAGTGATTGTCAATCATAATCCGATTACCCTGCGCGGTAAAGATAAATATATCTATGTAGATATATTCGAAGCGATTGACATTGACTTATCAAGACCTAGAGGAAAAGGAATCGTCACTACATTGAATGGCCGTAAGGCTCAATATATGGAGCCCATTAATGCAGGGGATGTGATAGAAGTGTACTGGCAGTCTTAAGGAGGCATTGGGAGAAAATGAGAATTTGTAGTATTGCCAGCGGAAGCAGTGGAAACTGTATTTATGTTGGCTCAGATACCACACATCTTCTGGTGGATGTGGGAATCAGCGGAAAAAGAACGGAAGCAGGGCTAAAGGAACTTGATTTATCCATGCGGGATATTGACGGGATATTCATTACCCATGAGCATGCAGATCATATAGCCGGGCTCGGGGTGCTTGGAAGGAAATACGGTGTGCCCATTTATGCAACCAGGGGAACCATTGAAGCAATAAAGAATACCTCTTCGGTGGGGGCGATACCGGAGGAACTGTTTTTGCCGATCCGGGCAGATGAGAAGATCATTATAAAGGATTTGGTATGTAATCCAATGAAAATATCCCACGATGCGGCGGAACCTGTGGCATATCGGATTTCTCATGGAAAGAAAAGAGTGGGAATCATAACGGATCTGGGCACTTATAATGATTATACAGTGGAATCCCTTCGAGGGATGGATGCGCTTCTTATTGAGGCGAATCATGATGTGAATATGCTTCAGGTGGGACCCTATCCGTATTACCTGAAACAGCGTATTCTGGGTGATAAAGGGCATTTGTCAAATGAAAGGGCAGGTCAGCTCTTATGCAGTCTTCTGCACGATAAGCTGCAGGCAGTTATGCTGGGGCATCTTAGTAAAGAAAACAATCTGCCGGAGCTTGCTTATGAGGCTGTGCGGGTGGAAGTGACTATGGCGCGCATGCATATGGAAGAGGAGGAACAGGAACCAGCATCCATAAATACATCTGATTTTCCCATGTATGTTGCGGCAAGAAATGAATTATCGAAAGTGATACACATAGCATAGTCATATGCTGTTTAAAAACATGTAAAAGGATGGTATAAAATGAATAGGACAATTATTACGGTAGTCGGAAAAGACACGGTGGGGATTATTGCAAATGTATGTACCTATCTTGCACAGAACAAGATCAACATCTTGGACATATCCCAGACCATTGTACAGGGATATTTTAATATGATGATGATAGTTGATATCAATCAGATGGAGAAACACTTTGGAGAGATGGCAGATGAACTTAAGGCGTTGGGGGAAAAAATTGGCGTAGATATCAAATGTCAGAAGGAAGAAATCTTCGATAAAATGCATAGAATTTAGACTGGTTTTTATTTTTACGATATTGGAAAGGATAATTATGATTAACTTATTTGAAGTAGTTGAAACGAATGAAATGATTACCAAGGAAAATCTTGATGTCCGTACGATTACCCTTGGAATCAGTCTGCTTGATTGCATCGATTCGGATTTAAACGGGCTGAACGAGAAGATTTACCATAAAATTTATAATGCCGCCAAGGACTTGGTAAAAACAGGGGAGGAAATTTCCAGAGAGTTTGGGATTCCTATTGTAAATAAGCGGATATCTGTAACACCGATTGCGCTTATTGGCGGTGCCGCCTGCAAGAATGAAGAAGATTTTGCATCTATTGCAAAGACCCTTGATAAAGTGGCACATGAGGTTGGCGTTAATTTCATCGGAGGTTATTCTGCACTGGTTTCAAAGGGAATGACACCGGCGGATGAACTATTGATCCGGTCCATTCCTGCTGCGCTGTCTTCCACTGAACGGGTATGCAGTTCCGTAAATCTTGGCTCTACCAAAACGGGCATTAATATGGATGCGGTGAGACTGATGGGGAAAATCGTCAAACAGACGGCAGAACACACAAAGGAGCAGGATTCTTTAGGCTGTGCAAAACTGGTGGTCTTCTGTAATGCGCCGGATGATAATCCTTTTATGGCAGGCGCTTTCCACGGAGTGACAGAGGCAGACAAAATCATCAATGTGGGTGTCAGCGGACCGGGAGTCGTTAAAAATGCACTTTCAAGGGTGAGGGGAGAAAATTTTGAAGTTCTCTGTGAAACCATTAAGAAAACAGCATTTAAAGTTACGCGTGTAGGACAGCTGGTAGCCCAGGAGGCTTCTAAGCGTCTGGGAGTACCCTTTGGCATTGTAGATTTATCTCTTGCACCTACACCGGCAATTGGTGACAGTGTGGCGGATATTCTGTGTGAAATAGGACTTGAATATGCGGGAGCACCTGGAACAACGGCAGCGCTTGCGCTTTTAAATGATCAAGTAAAAAAGGGAGGTGTCATGGCATCCTCTTATGTAGGCGGTTTAAGCGGTGCGTTTATTCCGGTCAGCGAAGATCAGGGAATGATCAATGCAGTGGAAGCGGGCGCGCTTACGTTAGAAAAACTGGAGGCAATGACTTGTGTATGTTCGGTAGGGTTAGACATGATTGCGATTCCGGGCGATACGAAGGCAACTACGATTTCGGGCATCATTGCAGATGAAATGGCAATCGGAATGGTGAACCAGAAGACCACAGCGGTCCGCATCATTCCGGTAATCGGAAAAGGTGTGGGGGAAACGGTTGAATTTGGGGGACTGTTAGGATATGCGCCAATTATGTCGGTGAATTCGTTTTCATGTGATGCATTTGTTGGCAGAGGAGGACGAATTCCTGCTCCGATACACAGTTTCAAAAATTAGTGTAAGTAAAAACAATTGTGCAGGGAGGTTACAATATGGATTTTAATGCGGTTTATCACAGGGCGAATGATAATTATTGTTATCCGTTGGATAAAGACAGGCTGGTCATCAACATCAGAACCGGATGTGACGTGCAATATGTCAATATTATTCAGGGGGATCCGTTCAGCGCAGGTATTTTAGGCGGAGGAGAAATGTGGACAGGGGATGCTATGAATATCCCTTTCAAAAAGCGGTTAAAAAATCAGTTATGGTGGACAACGACCATAGAGCCTTACTACAAGCGCCTGAAATATTTTTTTGAAATAAAAACAGAAAATGAAAAGTGGTTTTATTTTGAGGATGGCATTGTCAGCGAGGCACAGATGAATCTGGAGGGAAGAAGCCGCCAGTGCTTTGTCTATCCGTGGATGAATCCCGGAGATATCAACGAAACACCTGAATGGGTGAATCAAACGGTATGGTATCAGATCTTTCCTGAGAGATTTTGTAATGGGGACCCGTCTAATGATCCGGAAGGGGTACTCCCGTGGCGGGAGTCAGGCAGTGTCAGGAACGAGGAGTTTTTTGGAGGAGATCTGCAGGGAATCATCAATAAATTGGATTACTTGGAGAATCTGGGAATTACGGGGCTGTACTTGACTCCTGTCAATGAAGCACCTTCCGCACATAAATATGATACCTCCGATTATACGAGGATCGATCCTCATTTTGGAGATGAGAATACGATGTGCACGCTGGTGCAGGAGGCGCATAAGCGCGGTATCAGGATCATGCTGGATGGGGTATTCAATCATTGCGGCGCCAATTTTAAGCCCTGGAGAGATGTGGTGGAGAGAGGACCGGAATCCGAATATTATGACTGGTTTATGATACAGGAATGGCCTTTTAACTTTGAACAGGGAGCGGCGCGTACAAGGCAGTACTACAGTTTTGCATTTTATGATGATATGCCGAAATTAAATACAAATAACCCCAAAGTGAGGGAGTATTTCCTGAATGTCTGTGAGGAATGGGTCAGAAAATATGATGTTGACGGTATCAGACTGGATGTGGCAAATGAAATTTCCCATATTTTCTGTAAAGAGCTTCGCAGCCGTATGAAGGCAATCAAACCGGATATTTATATTTTGGGAGAAATCTGGCATGATGCTATGCCATGGCTGCGGGGAGATGAGTTTGACGCGGTTATGAATTATCCTCTGGCAGAAAGTATCAAGGATTTCTGGATTGACAAATCGCTGTCAAATGAAGATTTTGAATATACTATCAACAGATGTTATACGGGGTATATGCAGCAGACCAATGACGTTATGTTTAATCTTTTGGACTCTCATGATACCAAGCGTCTGCGCTCGGATGTAAAAAATATGGATGAGTTTTTCCAGCAGCTGGCAGTGCTCTTTACTATGCCGGGCAGTCCCTGTATCTATTATGGGACAGAAATTGCCATGGAAGGCGGTCATGATCCTGACTGCCGCAGATGTATGCCCTGGGGGAAGATTGATGCGGGAGAGTATGATGAACGAATCGAGATGGTGAGAAGCCTGATTAAGCTCCGCAAGGAAGAACCGCTTCTACGTGACCGCAATTTTCATTTTCCCAATAAAATCAACCGGCGCAGAGTCATCGAGTTCACAAAAGTGGGATGGATGGACAACTATGTAGAGGTCATCATCAATTGCGAGGAAGATGACATTGAAATTCCCAGGGAAGGAGAGGTGCTCTACAAGCGTCATTATATTGACAGTACACTCCTTAAAAACGGAATTTTGATACGCAGGATTAAGAGATAATTTAGGAAAAAATTAAGATTATCTGCGTTGTCTCGTCAAGTATAGTATGCTATAGTTTGTATGGAATTGTTGATGTGGATACAAGGTTATAAGGTGTAGTTTGCAGGGGGTATTTCATGAGATGGATTAAAAGAATCATCATAGCAACAATGTTGGCGGGCATCCTGGCGGTATCTTTATCTGGCTGCGGGAAGAAAGATGTAGAAGATACGGGACCGGCGGTAGAGCCGGGGACGGAAAGTGTTTATGTTCCTGAATATACGCAGTTTAATATAGAGTGTGATTATATTGGTTCAGCGGCAGCAAATGGGGATACCCTTTTTATCAATGCGGCAACATGGGACGAGGATAAGGGATATCAAGGTGGAATATATAAATATGACCTAGTGGAAAATGCGGCGCAGCTGCTGTACGAGGAGGAAGAGAACTCTAATATAGGCGGTATGATTGCAAACGCAGACGGCAGCATTACGATTGTCAAAAGCAGTGATAATTATACTTATGACGATAATGGTGGGATTATAGACATTGTACCGGAGATATCTATATGCAGGATATCCGGAGAGGATGGAACGGTAATTGATGAGACCGTAATTGCCGATTTTTTTGAGAGTGTGGAGTACGCTTATATACAGGGTATTTGCGATGATGCGCAGGAAAATATTTATCTGTACAGAGGAGACAGAACCATTTCCGTGCTGGATAAAGATTATCAGAGGATTTGTGATATTGATGCAGGGGATTGGTGGATCAGCAGCATAGCTGCTTCAAAAGAGGGAGAGGTATATGTATCCGTTGAAGGCTCTCTTAAAAAAATTGATCTGGCAGGCAGAAAGCTTAGTGATGCCGTCAAGGACATGGAGATGGAGTGGAATGATAAATTGTATACGGGGCTTGAAAAAAGTTTTCTTGTAAGCAGCAATAGTCAGGTTTCTGTCATGGATTTATCTGCAGGAACCAAAGAAACTCTGTTTTCCTGGATGGATGTAGACATCAATGCAGACAGTATAGAATGTGTAGGGGAACTTTCTGACGGGCGTATTTGGGCAATAATACGAGAATACGGTAATGATGGGGAAAGTTCTTTTGACTTGGTCTATCTGGTGAAAAAAGACAAATCTGAGGTGCAGGCTAAAGAGGAAATCATCCTCGGTACGATGTGGATGGATTCAGATATCAGAAAGCAGATTATCGATTTCAACAAAAATAACAGTCAGTACCGCATCGTTATAAAGGAATATGGAAATGATGATTTTGAGACAGGACTTATACAGTTAGGGGTGGATATGACGACGGAAGACTGTCCGGATATTATCAGCCTGTCACAGATTGACTTTGCCCAATATGCAAATAAAGGCGTGTTTGAAGATTTGTATCCTTATATGGAGAAAAGCGGCATAAAGAAAGAGGACTATTTGGAAAATATTTTGAAAGCATACGAAGTAGATGGCAGTTTATATGGCATTATGCCGATATTCTGCATCAACTCTATTGCCGGGAAAGCTTCTCTGGTGGGAGAAGAGAACGGATGGACTCTTACGGAAATGCTGGATCTTGTGGATGAAATTAATCCGCCTTATGTCATGACGTATGATTCCAGAGACACAATGCTCTGGTATTGTGTCTATCAGGATATCGATGAATTTGTCAATTGGGAGACGGGAGAATGTTTCTTTAATGGAGAAGAATTTATCAGAGCGCTTGAATTTGCTGCCCGGTTTCCGGGAGATGATGATGTGGATTATAGTGAAAGAGAGTCAACTGTAACTTTGCTGCATGAAAATAAGATTCTGCTTACGATGACTACACTCAGTTCGGTACAGGAATATCAGATGATGAAAGGAATGTTCGGGGAGGAGATTACTTATGTGGGCTTCCCAAATAAAGAAGAGAAAGGGAATCTGATCTATCCTGCCAGCGGAAGCTTTGCTATGTCATCCAAATCGAAATATAAAGACGGTGTCTGGGAATTTTTGAAGGCGCTGATTGACCAGGAATATCAGGACAGTCTTGTGAGCGAGTATGGAAACTGGGGATTCCCAGTCAGAAAAACATCTCTTGACAAGCAGTTTGAGTTGGATATGAGTCCTAATTATTATGAGGATGAAGAGGGAAATCAGATAGAACAGCCTAAAACGACCTGGGGATGGGATGATTTTTCTGTTGAAATCATGGCGGCGACACAGGAGGAAATTGATGCGGTAAAAGCTTTGATTGATTCTGCAGAGAGAATTTCTGAAAATACAGACCAGCAGATTGTAAATATCATAACAGAGGAGGCAGAACCATTCTTTAAAGGGCAGAAATCCGCAGAGAATGTGGCAAATATTATTCAGAACAGAGTTCAGATTTATGTAAATGAGAACAGGTAGGTTGAGAGGATAGAAATGCATATTTCTAAAAGCAGGGAAAAGAAGACAGCCCTGCATCTGCAACAGAATCATGGCGGGATGAAAACGTCTGCCAAAAAGAAAAGAAAACCTGGCAGTAATCCGAGAACACGCAGGGGAAAATGGGTATCCGCAGGATACCTGTTTCCCAGCATCGCCGGCGTACTGCTGTTTTTCGTGTTGCCGTTTTTGATTGTTATTTACTATTCCGTGGTAGATAATCCAATCAGTCATCAGTTTGTATTTTTGGATAACTTTGTCATGGTCTTTCAGAATGCGGCATTTAAACAGGCAGCCAAAAATACGCTTACATTTTCAGCAGCGGCAGTCCCGCTTGCAGTGGTGTTATCGTTACTTTTGGCAATGATGCTGGAAAGTAAGATACCGTTTAAGAGCCAGTTCAGGACCTTTTTTTTAAGTCCTATGATGGTTCCCATTGCTTCGGTGGTATTAATCTGGCAGGTCCTGTTCCACTATAATGGTATGATGAATGAAATAATGGCATTTTTTCATAAAGATAAGATTGACTGGCTTAATTCGTCCTATGCACAGGTGGTGATTATCATTCTTTTCTTATGGAAAAATCTGGGATATAACATGATCTTGTTTATGTCCGCCTTAAGCAGCATTCCGAAGGATATCGTTGAGGTTGCAGTGCTGGAAAGCGCTTCCTCCTTTCAGATCTTCTGGCGGATCAAGCTTAGGTATATGTCTTCAACGATTTTGTTCGTGACGATTATGTCGCTGATTAATTCTTTTAAGGTTTTCAGGGAAATCTATCTTTTAAAGGGTGAGTATCCCTACGATACGATGTATATGCTGCAGCATTTTATGAACAATACGTTCAATAGATTGGATTATCAGAAAATGTCAGCTGCGGCAATCATGATGGCGATTGTGATGGTGATTATCATAGGAATTTTATTCCTTACCGAGAACTATTTCGGAAAGGATGTGGAAGGATGAGTGGACATAGGAGGAAACGCCGTGATGCGGAAGCAGTTACGCTGCAGCGGTGGGATAAGGAAGTTAAAAAGAAAAAAAAGTTAAGGAATGCAAGGATCCTTATGAGGATTTTTTTGGCAACATTGATAGCAGGCTGTTTTGCAGTACTTTTTTTGTTGCCGATTGTATTGACGATTACCAATTCTTTTATGTCAGCGTCAGAAATTTCTTCAAACTATGGTCAGGTATTTGCAACTACTGATACGGGAGGAAAGGTTTATATCGCAGATAAGGTGAATTTGAAGTTTATCCCGGATATGGTTTCTTTCAGCCAGTATATAACGGTTTTATTTAAAAGCCCCGAATATCTATTAAAATTCTGGAATTCGGTGATACTGGTGGGACCGATTGTGCTTTTTCAGCTTCTTGTGGCGGCGGGGGCATCCTATGGCTTTACAAGATACAGGGGACGCATAAAAGAAATCATCTTTTTTATCTATATCATTTTGATGCTGATGCCTTATCAGGTTACGCTGGTACCCAATTATCTTGTGGCGGATTGGCTTCATGTATTGGATACCAATTGGGCAATCTGGCTGCCGGGTATTTTTTCGCCTTTTTCGGTGTATCTTCTGACCAAATACATGAGGAGAATTCCGGCTTCTGTCATGGAGGCGGCGCAGATTGACGGAGCAGGCGAGTGGCAGATTTTCAGACGGATCTGTATGCCTCTTTGTAAAGGTGCAATGTGCTCTATAGCGATTCTTGTATTTATAGATTATTGGAATATGGTGGAACAGCCTTTGATTCTCCTGGCGGATCAGGAGAAGCATCCGCTTTCCGTCTTTCTTTCGAAAATCAATTCAGGTGAAATCGGACTGGCGTTTGCGGTGGCGACCATATATATGGTGCCGCCGATACTGGTATTTTTATATGGAGAGGACTACCTGGTAGAGGGGATCACTTATCAGGGCGGTATCAAAGGATAACAGCGGGCTTTTTTAGACGCCCAGGAAAGGCAAGGATTTTGGATTATGAATGAGAGGGATGAAAAAAAGAGAAGAGAGTGGGTCAAAAATGCGGCGATTGTTTTCCTGACGATTATGTTGCTGCTCACATTTTTTTCAAATACGATAATGAATTATTCACTGCCGGAGGTGGCGACCCAGTACGTGCAGAGCGGTTCCATCACAGCCAAGGTCAGAGGAACAGGAAATGTGGAGGCGACGGATCCTTATAATGTTGTGGTAAAGGGTTCAAGAGTGATTTCCAGTGTTGCAGTAAAACAGGGGGATCAGGTGGAAAAAGATCAGGTTCTCTACTATCTGGAGGATTCAGACAGCGAGGAGCTTGCGGCGGCTGAAAAAGAATTGGAGGATCTGGAGCTTGCTTATATGAAGGGACTCTTTGGCAATAATGTGTCGTCTGAAATAATCAGTAAGGTTGCCAATGGAAATACGGATGGATTTGCTGCTCTGCAGGCAAAAGTGACAGATATGCAGAATCGTCTGGATGCAGCGGAGAAGAGAGTAAAGGAATGTCAGGATGCGTTAAGTAACCTGTCGCTGCAGAGTACGGTCAACACCAATAATGCGGGTGTCAATACCATTGACGCAGAAAATGCAGTGGCACAGGCTGATTTTGATCTGGTTAATGCCCAGACCTCGTCAGGAAATGCAGAGAAGGCATTTAACGACAAGATTGATGCGGAGAAGGCAAAGGTTACAAATGAAATCAATGAATTGAAAAGGCAGATAGAGGATGTTCAGACTTTAATTAATAATGCGGGAAGCGTTACGAACACGACAAGCAATAACAGTAATATCAATATTAACAATAATAACAGCAACGGTCAGGGGGATAATAACAGCGGTACGATTATTATAGACGGGGTAACAGTATCTAACGATAAGACGACATTGCTGGCAGAGTATAGGGAGATGCGGGATGATGCAGCCGCGCTGAGAGATGCAAAGTTGACGGAGAGGGATGAAATATTAAATAAAATTTATGAGGCGGCAGAGGATTCTGATTATAACGGAAGCAAAAATATAAATGAGTTGAAGGCATGGATTGACGCAAATAATGATTATGAAAGCTACAGATCTTTACTTGAAGCTTATGATAGGGCACAGCAGGATTACGACACAGCAGACGCACAATATAATTATGCAGTACAGATGATCAGTGATGCGGAGAAGAACCTTTCAGGGTATGACGCTAATGTGGAATCATTGGCAAATTTGAAAAATCAGTTAGCGGCAAAAGAGGCAGAACTAAATAACATATCGGCTATAACGTATCAACCGGGGGATTCTGTAAAATCTGCTCAGGAGAAACTCAATCAGGCCCAAAAGGATCTGACGGATTTAACCAACGCAAATAAACAAACTTCTGCTGCGTATCAGAACCAGATTGCCAATGCGGAAGCCGCTCTTAAAAATGCGCAGGCGGTGTATGATCTCCTAAAGGAAGAGCAGGCGGAAATGAATGCCGATATCAATGCCGAACTTGATCTTGCAAAAGCAAACAAAGATATTGCGGACAAGAAAGTAGAAATTGCCAAACTAAGGGCAGAGTCTATGGGAGGTGCCATAACGGCTCCAGTGGCGGGAACCGTCACATCCCTTACTTATAAGGCTGGAGAGACCACGGAGCCGGAGGAGACTGCGGCAGTGATACAGGTGGAAGGAAAAGGCTATACCATGACGATATCCGTGACCAATGAGCAGGCAAAAAAGGTTCAGGTGGGAGATACGGCGGAATTACAGAATGCATGGTATTATGATGATGCACAGGTGATTTTATCGGCAATTAAGCCCGATCCGGATAAGCCGGGGCAGAACAAACTGCTTGAATTCAGCGTAAGCGGTTCCAGTATTCAAGCAGGGCAGGCACTGAATGTTTCTGTGGGGCAGCGCAGTGCGGAATACGAGCTTGTAGTGCCCAACAGTGCAGTGCGGGAGGACAATAACGGTAAGTTTATTTTAATTGTGGAATCCAAGAGCAGCCCGCTTGGCAATCGCTACATTGCCACAAGAGTGGATGTTGAGGTTTTGGCATCTGATGATAACAACACTGCTATTTCGGCAGGGCTTTATGGATATGAATATGTCATTACAACTTCAACCAAGCCGGTGGAGGCGGGAAAGCAGGTAAGGCTGAACGAATCATAAAGCGAATGGATATCTAAGGAGGAAAGGAGAAAACCGATGTTTGTAAAGATAAAAGAGTTTTTCCAGACATTAACACCCAAACAGATTGTGTTTTCTCTAATTACCATTCTGTCTTTTGTCCTGTTCCTGATTCTGACAATCTGGTCTAATTATAAGGTGAATCATCTGATTGACCAGCAGGCGGCTGCCCGATGGGATGAAGAGGGCGGCAGTGCACAGGTCAGCTGTTTTTTTGTGGAGAATGTGGAAGTGGATGAATACATGATCATGAACTTTGAAAAGCAGCTTGAGCAAAGTCTTAATGAGGTACTTTCTGCGGAAGACAAAGAGATAGAAAACGGAAAAAGGCTGTTTATTGATGCCTATAGTTCCATGGGAACGATTGAGATTGCCAGTGAAAAGGGGCATCTGAAAGCGGCAGCCATAGGGGTTGGAGGCGATTTTTTTCTGTTTCACCCGATACAGCTGGTTTCCGGCGGCTATTTTTCAGGCGACGATTTAATGAAAGATGGTGTTGTTCTGGATGAGGATGCGGCATGGCAGTTGTTCGGCTCTAATGATATTGCTGGAATGACGGTGTGGATTGGGGATGTGCCCCATCATGTGACAGGTGTAATCAAACGGCAGGAAGGCAGGTTCGCCGAAAGTGCAGGGCTGGATAAGACGATTGTCTATGTTTCTAATGAAACCCTTGTCAATTATGGGGTCAGCGAAGGAATCAGCGTTTATGAGGTGACAGCGCCTAATCCGGTGAAAGGATTTGTTTACAATTGCATTAAAGAAAAGTTTGGGGTGGAAGAGGACGCTATGATTATGGTAGAAAATTCCTCCCGTTACTTGAAAGAAGCATTGATACCTGTTATTCTTGATTATGGAACCAGATCCATGCAGATTAGTGCAGTCCGGTTCCCCTATTGGGAAAATATTGCAAGAGGATGGGAAGATGTAAAAGCGCTGGTCCTCTTATTTCAGTTCTTCTTTTTATTGATTCCTACAGTCATTATTTTCGCTTTTCTGTTAAAAAAATGGAGAAACCGGAAATGGGGTATTAAGGATGTCGGGAATTTCCTCATGGAAGCAAAGGAAGGACTGCGGGCTAAAGTAAAGGGGGAAAAAGACAGATGGCAGGATTTTTAGGAAAAAGAAAAAAAAAGAATGTAATTCTAGTGGTATGGATTCTTTTGATGATGATATGTTTTGTCGGATGCGGAAAAAAGAAAACAGATACCACAGAAGCAGCAACTATGTCTAAAGATTATGTATACAAAATACAAGATGTTGATCTGGGAAAAGAAAATCAAAATATCAATCAGATTTTCCGAGCGGGAGAGTTAATATATGCATATGGATATTCATGGTTAGATGATGGTTCCAGCCGCGCCGTTATTTTTTTTGAATTGAATGAAGACGGTGAAATGAAAGAAGAATATCGTATTCCTATGGAGGAGAATATCAGTATTGAGTCAATCAATATGGATGATTCTGGGAATATTTATTGTATCAAAAATGATTATCATATAATTGATCCGGAGCCGGGAACATTAGAAGAAGAGATTGATGTAGAAGATGGCGGAGAGGAAGAATATGTATATGATTTTTATCTTGTAAAAATGAATCTTTCCGGTGAGGAATATTTTTCAGTCAAGTTGAATGATGTACCGGATTTTGCCCGGCTGGGGGAGGAAAATGGTTATTTTTACGTAAGTGACGTTGTTCTGGATAAAGAAAAAGGAATTTATGTCAAGTCTTATGGTAAATTCCTGAAATTTGATCTGGAGGGGAATTATTTAGGGATCATGCCGCAAAATGAAAATCCAAATCTGTTCGACAGTGCAACTATTATTGCACTTGAGGATGGAGGAATGGCAGCTGTTCTTTATGAAGACAGCGGCATAGCTATTGCAGATGTTGATCTTGAAACGGGAAAGATCGGCGAAAAGTATGAACTCCCAGGGGCATCCTATAGTTATTTTTTTTATGCAGGAAAAGGGTATGATTTATATCTGAGCGACAGCTATGGTGTGTACGGGTATAATCTGGGAGATTCCGATAAAAAACAGCTTATGAGTTATATTGATTCCGATCTGGATATTAGTGGTCTTTATCAGGTGGTGGGAATCGATGGCAAAGATTTTTTTGCCACATATAGTAATGAGACTGGTTACAATACGCTTGCAAAGCTTTCAAAGGTGCCGCCTGAAGAAGTAAAGGAAAAGCAAGTGATTACTTTGGCGATGGCCGATACGGATTGGTTTGTAAGGCGTTGCGTGATTGATTTTAATAAGAACAATGAGGACTACAGGATTTCTATTCTGGATTATAACTCTTTATATGGGTCAGACAATGATTATATGGCTGGAATCAACAGGATGAATACAGATATAGCGTCAGGAAAGGTGCCGGATATTATTCTTGTCAATTATGCAATGCCGATGGAAAGCTATATCAACAAAGGACTTTTTGAAGATCTGAAGCCATACATTAAAAAGGATAAAGATCTTGATTTGGATAATTTTATGCCGAATATCGTGGAGGCATTTTCGATGGACGGGAAGATGTATTCCCTTGTTCCTTCTTATTCTATTCAGACCCTTGTGGCCAAAGCTTCTGATGTTGGGGAAGAAAGAGGATGGACCGTGCAGGAGGCAATGGATCTGCTTGCTTCCAAGCCGGAAGGCACACAACTGATTGAAAGCACTACAAGAGGGATGATGCTGCATTATTGTATGTCTATGTCGGGAAATCAGTTTATTGATTGGGAAAGCGGTGTCTGCAACTTTAATTCCGATGAATTCGTCCAGATGCTTGAATTCATTGGAACTTTTCCGGAGCAGATAGATGAAGACATATACATGGGCGCTTATAGTGCCATGTGTCGGGAAGGCAAGGTTCTTGGAACCATATATTATTTTGGCAATTTTAGGGATTACAACAATACGGAAAAGGGAATGTTCGGAGAAAAGATTACTATGATTGGGTTCCCTTCTTCCAATGAAGACGGCACTGTCATTTCACCGAATCTACAGTTTGCGTTGTCCTCAAAGTCAGCAAATAAAGAAGGGGCATGGGAATTCCTGAGGATTTTTCTTACGGATGAGTATCAGAAAGAAAATATTATTTACGATTTTCCAATCAGCATAAAGCGGCTTAGTGAGCTTGCAGAGGAAGCAATGAAGAAGCCCTATTATCTGGATGAAAATGGAAATAAAGTAGAATATGAAGATATAATTTATATAGGCGGCGAGGAAATTCCTATTTCGCCAATGACGGAGCAAGAGGCTGAAGAAGTAATGGAGCAGCTCTACAGCTTTACGCAGGTTTACAAACAGGATGATACATTGGAGAACATCATTAATGAGGAGGCTGCGCCGTATTTTGCAGGGCAGAAGAGCGCAAAGGATGTAGCGGCCATCATCCAGAGCAGGGTACAGATTTATGTAAATGAGAACCGTTAGAATCCATGAAATCGCTGGAGGGATGGATGAAGAAAAGAATTGAGAAAAATAGTTTATATTGGGCATTGCTTAGAATTACGATTATACCGATTGTTTTGTTGGTAATGGTCATAACGGCTTTTTGTACGAAAAGTCTAGGGGATTCTATAGGACAGGAAGCGCAGAAGGGGCTAAAAAATTTATGCAATACCATTTTAATGATCTATGATGATTTATATCCTGGTGACTACAGCATAGTAAATGAGGATGGCGCTATTTTACTGTTCAAAGGAGAGCATCAGATTAGTAATGATTTTTCCATTATTGACAGGGTGAAAGCGTATACAGATGCAGATGTTACTCTTTTTTATCAAAATGTGCGTATTCTCACGACGATTGAGAATGCGCAGGGAGAGCGTGTGATTGGTACGGAAGCGAATGAGGTGGTGACAAAGGAAGTATTGAAAAGCGGGGAGGAAGCGTTTTTTGCAAGCACATTAATTGGTGATAAAAAATATTTCTCCTATTATGCACCGCTTATCAATTCTGATGGCAGTTGTGTTGGAATGATCTTTGTAGGGAAACCGTCTGCATATGTAAAGGGGCTTGTCCTTCATGCAATCATGCCTATCTTACTTTTGGCGATTGCAGCTATCCTGCTTGCCGGTTTTTTTACGATACGGTTTTCAGGGCAGTTGGTCGGTGCAATACGAAAGATTGAAGGCTTTCTGGAAAAAGTTACAAATGGAAACCTGCATGCGGAGCTTGATTCCCATGTATTGAAACGAAGCGATGAATTGGGGGAGATGGGAAAGCACGCGTTAAAGATGCAGAAATCTTTAAGAGAACTGGTGGAACAGGATATCCTGACAAAACTTTACAACAGGCGGAGCGGAGAAAAGATGCTAAGGCAGATACAAGATGAATACATGCAATCAGGAATACCGTTTTGTATTGCACTTGGGGACGTTGACTATTTTAAGAAGGTGAACGACACCTATGGTCATGAATGCGGTGATGTTGTCTTGATTCATCTTGCAGACCAGTTGAAGGAACATATGCACGGAAAAGGATTTGCTGCAAGGTGGGGCGGTGAGGAGTTTCTCCTGGGTTTTCAGGGCTATCATCTGGAAGCTGCGGTGAAGTCTGTTGAGGCGTTGATGGAGAATATCCGCAGAAAAGATGTAAGCTATAATGATGAAAAGGGAATCCACGTCACGATGACATTTGGAGTTGTGGAAGGCAGCGAAGAAAAAATCGATCATATCATCAGGGAATCTGATGCAAAACTCTACCTTGGGAAAAATCAAGGGCGGGATCGGATTGTGTTTTAATATCAATAAGAGGATTTACTAGGCATGAAAGTGCTTGATATACGGCAAAGATCTTTCAGGGCAATTGGTTATGGAAGGATAATCGGTGACTGCTTTAGTTCGTTTAATGGGGACCTTCCGGTATAGTGGAATGCCGCTGATTCATAAATGGACGCGCAGAGGATATCCTGCTGTAATAAGGCGTAGGCATCATCATTTAGAAGGGAACCGGCATCAGCAAGTTTGGAAAGCAGCGGAATCTGGCTGCTTTTTTTTATGGCAGAAAGGAGCGGAGCCGCTTCTTTCTTAAAACCGAGCAATCTGGCATAAGGAACAAAAAGGCTCCTTAAAAGCAGGGGCGGACGAAAATATTCAGGTGTTCTGATATTGAACAAAATATGCATCAGTACGCGGCTGATTCTTGTATAAGTCAGTTCCTTTGACTTTAGAAGATGGCAAAAATCAGTAAATCCGGTAAAATCTGGAAGATTTTTACATATTTTATCAGACAAATCGGGTGTGCAATCCAGAAACTGGGAAAATCCCTGTTCTTTTTCTGTCTGTAATTTGTAATAAAGCACCATGGAAAAAGCATCCTCTGTGAGAAAGGATGCAAGAAGGTTGTTTTCCGAAAGAAGCTGGTACACTTCATGGGGAACATACTCTGCAACCACCTCAGGAGTCTGGCTTAAAGCATTTCTTATGGCAGAAGCAGAGATATGGCTGGAAACATGATCTAAAACAGAGGTATTGTGATAACCGGCATCTTCACGTTTTAAGGTGAAAGGCTGGATAGAGCTTTTGAGGGTCCGCAGCGCTTTGCAGTATTCCAGCCCAAGAATATTATTTGGATATGTAAAAAGTGCATTGAGCTCGTCTGCGTCTGAATGGTTGATGAAAAGTTCTGACATTGCATCTGCTCTTGCAGCCGGGTAATGGAAGCCATTTTTTAAACCTGCTCTGATTCTGGTGGTCAAAAGATCCGCCTGTTCAATCATGGTGCGGGCACTTTTCTCAAAAAGAGACAGATTTCCGGACTCGCTGCCAAAGGATAAAGTATCGACTACATTTAACTGATTCAGCAGAGTGACTGCGCCGCCGGCAAAAAATTCCGCACTAGAAAGAGCGTAAAGGCTCGGCAGCTCGATTACAACATCAGCACCGCCAAGAAGCGCCATCTTTGTACGGATATATTTGTTGCAGAGCGCTGGCGCGCCGCGCTGAACGAAATCGCCGCTCATAAGTACAAGAATGAAATCGGCGTCAGTCTGGCGCCTTGTCTCCTCGATATGATATTGGTGACCATTATGAAATGGATTATATTCGGCTATTATGGCAGTAGTTTTCACGAATTATCCTCGCATTTTCCGGCATAAAGATGCTATATTTGACCTGACAGGGAAATACGTCCTGTCAAACAATAGGTTTATCATTTAAAATGTATCACAAAACCCGAAAAGAGGCAAATTATGTATTAAAATTTACACAATTTTTTACAAGGATATGCTTGCCGTGAAAAGCGGTTTGAAATATAATTACAATAAGTTGGGTTATGAAAGGAGAATGGGGATGTCATATATTGATGTGATAAAGGACAAGGCACGGATGGACAGAAAGACAATTGTTCTGCCCGAGACAACGGACAAGCGAACCTTGATTGCAGCTTCACACATTATAAAAGAGGGGATTGCAGATATTATCATGATCGGGAATGAGGAGAAGATCATGGACGGCGCTACGTGGCTGGAGATAGAACTTGATGGTGTTAAGATCATCAATCCCGAGTTGTGCGATAAACTGGATGACTATGTGAATTTGTTGTATGAGACGAGAAAGAATAAAGGTATGACGCTTGAAAAGGCAAGAGAAATCCTTCTCAGTGATTATCTTACTTTCGGTGTCATTATGGTAAAGGCAAATGATGCCGACGGTATGGTTGCCGGTGCCTGCCACGCAACAGCGGATACGCTGCGGCCTGCACTACAGATTTTAAAGACGGCGCCAGGCGTAAAGCTGGTTTCAGGATTTTTCCTGATGTGTGTGCCGAATTGTGAGTTTGGCGAAAATGGGACTTTCCTATTTGCTGACTGCGGATTGAATCAGGATCCTACGCCAGAGGAACTGGCAGCAATTGCAGACACTTCTGCTAAAAGTTTTAAGAGCCTGGTGGGAGCGAAGCCGATTATTGCAATGCTGTCCCATTCCACCAAGGGAAGCGCCAAGCATGCGTTGGTAGATAAAATGGTCGAAGCTACCAGAATTGCGCATGAACAGTATCCCCACCTTATGTTGGACGGCGAGTTACAGACAGATGCTGCGCTGGTCCCCCAAGTAGCGAAGTCCAAGGCACCGGGAAGTGAGGTTGCCGGCAAGGCAAATGTGCTGATCTTCCCCAATCTGGATTGCGGAAATATCGGATATAAACTGGTGCAGCGGCTTGCAAATGCGGAAGCCTACGGACCAATGCTTCAGGGAATCGCAAAACCTGTCAATGACTTGTCAAGAGGATGTTCCTGGCAGGATATCGTTGGTGTCGTTGCACTTACGGCTGTTCAGGCACAACTTGCATAATAAATTTAGCAATTTGGATGAAACGGATAGAAAGGAAAAAAGATGAAAGATATAAATGTTCTGGTAATCAACTGTGGCAGTTCTTCACTGAAATTCCAGCTGATCAATTCCAAATCGGAGGAAGTAATCGCAAAAGGACTTTGTGAAAGAATCGGTATTGAGGGGGGTAAGATGACTTATTCGCCGGCAGGCGGTGAGAAAAAGGAAACTGTGACACCCATGAAAAATCATACCCAGGCGGTAGGGCTTGTGCTGGATACATTGACGGATGCTGAAATCGGCGTGGTAAAGAGCCTTGACGAGATTGGGGCAGTAGGGCATCGGATTGTACATGGCGGAGAGGATTTTGCATCTTCCACCATTATTACGCAGGAGGTTATAAAGGCTATTGAAAAGTGCAATGACCTTGCGCCGCTTCACAACCCTGCAAATCTGATTGGAATTAGAGCCTGCATGGAATTGATGCCAAAGACACCTATGGCAGCCGTTTTTGATACTGCATTTCATCAGACGATGCCGGAGGAAGCATATCTGTATGGAATTCCATACCGCTATTATGAAGATTATAAAATCAGGAGATATGGTTTCCACGGCACCAGCCACTCTTACGTATCGCACAGGGCAGCCGAATTGTTAAAAAGAGAATACGAGGATTTGAAAATCATCGTTTGCCACTTAGGGAACGGGGCAAGCATCTCCGCGATAAAGAATGGCAGATGCGTAGATACTTCCATGGGGCTTACTCCTTTGGAGGGACTTATCATGGGCACACGTTCAGGTGATCTGGATCCTGCTATCATTGAATTTTTATGCAATAAAGAAGGTAAGTCTGTAAATGAAATTTTAAATGTGTTGAATAAAGAGTCCGGTGTGCTGGGCTTATCGGGCGGTTTTTCCTCTGATTTCAGAGATCTGGAGAAAGCATATCGCGCAGGTGATCCTGCTGCCATAAGGACAATGAAGGCATTTGCTTACAGGGTGGCAAAATATGTGGGAGCATATACAGCGGCGATGAATGGCGTGGATGTTATCTGCTTTACCGCAGGCATCGGAGAGAATAATCCGCTTACCAGAACCATGGTTGCATCCCACCTTGGATATTTGGGGATAGAACTTGATGAGGAAGCAAATGCTATACGAGGGGAGGATGTATTGATTTCGACTCCCGAAAGCAGAACCAAGGTTTTTGTCATACCCACTAATGAGGAACTTGCAATTGCAAGGGAAACGGTAGCGCTGATTTAACTGCTACTGCCAAAATAAAACTGTTCAAAAATAATTTGGCGCAGGTATTGACAAATCTCATAACCATCGTTATAATTGTTTGAGTGTGTGATTCATAGGGAGCTTAATATGTTGATCAATCTGACTGATGTATTTACGTCTGAGGGAAAAGATAGAAGAGAAAGTCTCATATATGAGCCGGACATCTTTTCCTATATGGGAAATGACTATAAGATTCTTGATAAATCTCCTGCGGATATGATTTTTTCTAATGTGGGAACCGGAAAAGTCCTGATTAAGGGAAGCATCAAATTGGTATTGGAAGTCCCATGTGACAGATGTCTGCAGATGATAGAACAGCCTTTGGATGTGAAATTTGAGCAGGAAGTGTTCTCGCCGGAGGCAGATCAACAAATGTATGATCAGGACGAGCAGGACTTTATGCTTGGGTATGAACTGGATACAGAAGCTTTCCTGAATAGTGAAATCTTAGTTAATATGCCTGTTAAGATATTGTGCAAGCCAGATTGCAAGGGAATATGTAAGCAGTGTGGGCACAACTTAAACGAGGGAGAATGCGGATGCGATACATTTGTTCCGGATCCCAGAATGGCAGCTATTAAAGATATCTTTAACGCGGATAAGGAGGTGTAACGATGTCTATTTGTCCTAAGAATAAATCTTCAAAAGCCAGAAGAGATAAAAGAAGAGCAAACTGGAAAATGAGTGCTCCTACATTAGTTAAGTGCAGCAAATGCGGCGCGCTGATGGTGCCTCACAGAGTATGCAAAGCATGCGGCTCTTACAACAAGAAAGAAATCATCAGTGTTGATTAATTTTAACTGGTAACAAAGCAATCCAATAAGTGGATTGCTTTTTTTACATTCTGTTAATTAAAATAAGATATGAGAAAAATATAAACGTGGTACCTAGACATGGTCTGTGGTATGCAGGGAGTACAAGTATGAATTCACCCGATAATAATAAGTATGATCTCGTATTGGATGATGCGATAGAACGGCATGCGGATATGGTATATAGAATATGCATGACTATCACAGGAAATGTGGAAGATGCGAAGGATGCATTTCAGGAAACCTTTTTGCGGCTGGTGAGGAACAAGGATAAGATTGTAAGCGAAGAACATTTAAAGGCATGGTTGATCAGGGTTGCATCAAACTGTGCCAAGACGACAGTTGCAAGTACATGGAACCGGACAACCCAGGGAATGGAAGAGGAAACTGTCGGAGAAGAAAAGATTTATGAACAGAAGGAAAACGATTTGCTGATTGAGCTTCAGAAGCTTCCGAAAAAATATTCGATGGCGTTATATCTGTATTACTATGAAGAATATTCCGTCCGGGAGATTTCAGAGCTGCTTCACAAAAAGGAAAATAGTATCAAGACTTTGCTTGCCAGAGGACGGAAACTTTTGCGGAAAAATCTTGAGGAAGGAGGAAGCAATGATGTCATTTGAAGATCAGGTCCTTAATGAAGAATTCAGGAATGCATATCAAAATATGAAAGCACCGGAAGACTTAAAAAATGATACGTTAAAGAGGATGCTTGCAGAAGAGAAACATCTGGAGAAAGAAGACGGCAATTCCCGCAAAGTAAAACGCACCGTCTGGTATTATGGAACCGCTGTTGTCGCACTATGCGCGGCAATTCTCGTGATTGCAGTACTACGGTCTGAGGGAATATCATATATCACTCCAATGGAGGAGGATGTTTTCTATGATGAAGTAGCATTGGAAAATGGAATGATCCGCTTCCTGCCGGACAGAGTTGTGATTTCCATCTCTCCAAATGCAGGTCAGGCAGTGATTGGACAGGGGGAATCGGTAAGCGGCTCATTTGATGAGGAAGAAGCGGAACTGATAGAAGTGACAGAATCAGAAAGCGGAGGAGAATTGAAATTTTTAACAGAAAGAACTGCTTTCGCGCCTGAAATTGATGAGGATAGCTGGTCTTATATCGGAGAACAGAAAATTTATGTTTCTGTCCTGAAGTCAGAAGATATGAGATATCAGGCTGTCTATGAAAAAAATAATAAGATCTATGAAGTGATAGGAATAAATGTAACCCAGAAGGAATTTATTGATTACCTGTATCAAAAAATAAAAAAAGAAAAATGAAACTTTTTTGACAGTCCTTCAGTATTTAATGTAGAAGTAATCATTCAAATTTGAGCCTGTTCCCATATATTGGGAAGGCTTATGAAGGAAAGGTACAGGAATAAAAAATGAAATTGAAAAAGTTATTAAAAACAGGTATGACAATAGGACTTATAGCTGCATTGCTTTTGACAGGCTGCACACAAGGCGGTACAGATCATGAGGAGATAAATGCAGAAATAGGTGCGCAGGAAGGGGAAGCAGAAGAAAGCAATGATGGGAAATTGGAGAATGACGGGGAAAAAGAAGCAGCAGATGATTCGGGTTCCGGCCAGCTTGCGGAAGAACTAAAGGAAAAATATGCTGCGGCAGGAGAGGGAGAATATGATGGGAATGTAATTAAGGTAAACAGAGATGAATCCCTCCGGATCGAAATCGGTTTTAACCCATGGTCATCCGATCTGGAACTCTCAGAGAGTTTCGTGCTTTATCAGGATGCGGAACTGAAATATCCAGTAGAAGCAGGAAGCTACGAATATGATGAGGAAGCTGGAATCCTGATCATTGAACCGCCTTTTTACGGCATCGCGGAGATCGATTCTGACGAGATAGACTTAAGCCATTTAAACGGAAATTATATAACTGAATATGAGGAATGCGGATGGGGGACGATTCCCCAATATTATCTTGCAGCCAATGTGGATGCACAAACAGGCAATCCCATAAGTGCTCCAGTTATTACTGTGATCAAAATAAATGCCGAGATCGCCCAGGCACCTTCCCTCGTCTTTGACCAGACGGAAGATGGATATGCACGATTTAGCTGGAAGGAAGTGAAGGGGGCGGAAGGTTACCTTTTGTTTATGGTCAATAAAGATGAAGAGGGGCTTTGGGACACCACAAAAGTATTTGCAGATGTAAAAGATACAGAATGGGTAAGCAATGCAGAAGATTTTGAATCTGAGGGAGAGGTATTATTTTTAAACAGCAGATTCACTCAATACTATACGTCAGACGATATGGCAGCATATTTGGACGAGACTGACAGCTTTTTAAAAGAGTATCAAGTGGAAGGAGAGTATGACGAATACTGGAGTGAATATTTTGGCGTAATTGCATACAACAGCAAAGGATGCTCGCCCATAAGTAATCTGCTCAGCGCCAAAGATCTGGCACATATGCTTCCCACCGAGAAGGCTTCGTATAGCAATGAAGAAAGTTTTTATAGCATTGAAGGCGTATCAGATCTGCCTGCAGTTATGTGCGTGACCATGTGCGATGGCAGCATCTCTCAGAAAGTGCTTGAATATGACTTAGGAAGCATCCGGAGAGATGAGGAAAATTATCTTCTTTACATCACGGCAAAGGCGTCCAAAACGCCGTTTATTGAAGAATTTTTGGTCTCAGATGTGAAATGGGATACGCTGGATGCGGATTTAGAGGCTGTCATGGAACGGCAGGAAAAGCTGAAAAATAAGGGTGGAAACGTGACGCCGTCTCTTACTGTGGAGGAGGAAGTGCAGCCTCCGGCAAATGAGAGTCCTTCTGCAGATGAAAGTTCGGCAGCAAATGAAGTAAAAGGGGATGAAAAGGAAAAACAGGAAGAAGGAACAATTGTTCACATCACTGCCAATTCTGCCTTGAGCGAATATATTGCAATTCATATGCTGGAAACGAAAAGTGTGATTGACCTTTCGGATTTTCCGGAAGCCGCTGATACCCAGCTGGTAATTGATGCTTTTTTTGAGGCACAGTACCAGAATCCTCTGGTCCTGGGTGTACAGGGCGGGAGTATAGACACTGAAGAAAGAATCTTGTATGTTGACTATGATTTTGACCGTGAAAAGACAGCGGAAAAGCAGCAGGAAATCATGGAGCGCGTCAGCGAAATCAATGATGAAATCCTGGCGGATGATATGAGCGATTTTGAAAAAGAAATGGCAATCAACACATATCTGTGTGAAAATGCGCAGTATGACGATGCTGCCCTGGAAAATGCGGAGAAATATCATTTCACTCAGGTGGATGAAGATTTTTATGATTCTTTTACTGCTTATGGAATTCTGGTGGACGGCGTAGGCGTATGTGCCAGCTATTCAGCAGCATTTAAACTCCTTGCCGATGCGGCAGGACTTGACAGCATCGTGGTGACCGGCTACCTTGAGGGCAGTGTGCCACATGCATGGAACAAGGTGAAAATCGGGGATGAATGGTATATCGTGGATGCTACCAACAATGACAACGATATCATCGATAATGCACTGCTTAATCTTTCTGATGCGGCAGCATATGGAACCCTTGTTGAAAACGATACTTTTGTCATGGATGGCAGTCTGTATGATTATATGGCAATTGAAGATGAACTGGAATATTATCATGCCACAGAAAGATATTTTTCAAGGGATGAAATTGCAGATCAGCTGGCAGAGCAGCTGCTTGCAGATGGGATCGCCGTCCTGCGGACGGACTATGATATTGATGATGATGCCTTTTATAATATTGCTCAGCAGGCAGCTGACAAATCACAGAAAAATATAAGTGGATATTACTGGATGGGGGTCATTCGCCTGGAAGAATAAGCAGAAAACATCATATTATTTCAAATGTGCCCCGGGATTTCCCGGGGCTTTCAAATTTCTGCTTGATTTTTACTATATGGTTTAGTATAGTAAAGAAGTACTTGAATGGAGGTATGAAAAATGGCAGAATTTGTAAATGTAGCAGTTGACGCCATGGGTGGAGATAATGCACCTGTTGAAATCGTAAAAGGTGCCATAGATGCAGTAAATGAGAACAGTCACGTGAAGGTTTATCTGACAGGTCAGGAAGAACTGATAAACCAGGAACTTGCAAAGTATTCGTATCAAAAGGAGCAGGTGGAAGTGGTAAATGCATCTGAGATAATCGAAACCGCTGAGCCGCCGGTTATGGCAATCCGCAAAAAGAAGGATTCCTCCATTGTAAAAGCATTTTACCTTGTAAAAGACGGAACTTGTGATGCCTATGTTTCAGCAGGTAGTACGGGCGCTACTTTAGTGGGAGGGCAGGTAATCGTTGGAAGGATTAAGGGAGTGGAAAGACCGCCCCTCGCACCGCTTATTCCTACCGAAAACGGCTGTGCGTTGCTGATTGACTGCGGTGCCAACGTAGATGCAAGACCTTCTCATCTTGTACAGTTTGCCAAAATGGGTTCTGTATACATGGAAAGCGTCATGGGTGTAAAGAACCCTAGGGTCGGAATTGTGAACATTGGCGCAGAGGAAGAGAAGGGAAATGCCCTTGTGAAAGAAACCTATCCGCTTTTAAAGAACTGTCCCGATATCCATTTTGTGGGAAGTATTGAAGCCCGGGATATTCCTGCCGGGTATGCAGATGTGATTGTGTGTGAAGCTTTTGTAGGAAATGTCATATTAAAAATGTATGAAGGAGTAGGGGGCACGCTAATCAAAAAAGTAAAAGAAGGAATGATGACCTCGCTTCGAAGCAAAATAGGAGCCCTGCTTGTTAAGCCGGCACTGAAGAAAACATTAAAAGCATTTGACTTAGAACAGTATGGCGGTGCACCGATGCTTGGCTTGAACGGTCTTGTGGTTAAGACTCATGGAAGTTCCAAGGCGGTTGAAATCAAAAATTCTATTCTGCAATGTATCACTTTTACAGAACAGAATATCAATCAAAAAATAAAAGAAAAAATCACAATGGAAGAAAATTAGAAAGGAAATTGAGAAATGGAGTTTGAAAAATTAAAACAAGTAATTGCTGACGTACTCAACGTCGACCCTGAAGAAATCACGATGGAGACCACTTTTGTAGACGACCTTGGAGCTGATTCCTTAGATGTTTTTCAGATTATAATGGGAATAGAGGAAGAATTCGATATTGAAATTCCGGCTGAAGGTGCAGAAAAAATAACAACTGTGGAAGAAGCAGTAAATCTGATCAAAAATGCAATGAACTAAAAAGCCCGATATGGGCTTTTTTGTCCGAAAGGGTGAAATATGTATAAACAGGAAGAATTGAAGAAACTGGAAGAAAAAATAGGTTATGAGTTTAAGAACAAAGAGCTGCTCTTGCAGGCCTTGACCCATAGCTCTTTTTCTAATGAACAGAAAATCAATAAATTTATAGATTATGAAAGACTGGAGTTTTTAGGAGATGCGGTTTTAGAACTGCTCTCCAGCCAGTTCTTTTTTGAAACTTATCCGGAAATGTCGGAGGGAGAAATGACACGGCTTCGTTCTTCCATGGTCTGTGAACCGGCGCTTGCTTTTTGTGCCAGAGAATTGTCCCTTGGCGATTATATTCTGCTTGGAAAGGGAGAAGAGGCAACCGGAGGCAGAAACAGGGATTCTATCATTTCAGATGTGATGGAAGCTGTGATAGGCGCTGTGTATTTAGATGGCGGGCTTAAAGAGGCAGATAAATTTATCAAAAAATATATTCTTTCCGACTTGGAAAACAAGCAGCTTTTTTATGACAGTAAAACGTTGCTTCAGGAAAAAATGCAGAAGCAGGGTAGGAATATTACCTATGAACTGGTAAGTGAAACAGGACCGGATCATGACAAAGTATTTACTGTGGAGATTAGAATTGACGGTGAAGCAGTGGGCAGAGGTCAGGGACGGAATAAAAAATCTGCACAACAACAGGCGGCCTATCAGGTGTTGCTTGCCGAGATGCCGGAAAAGTAGGTGTTATATGTATTTAAAAAGTATTGAGATTCATGGATTTAAGTCCTTTGCAAATAAACTGGTGTTCAAGTTTCATAATGGCATTACGGGCATCGTAGGACCTAACGGCAGCGGCAAGAGCAATGTTGCTGATGCCGTCCGTTGGGTACTGGGAGAACAAAGAATCAAGCAGCTTCGCGGGGCGTCCATGCAGGACGTCATTTTTTCGGGAACAGAAATGCGTAAGCCTTTAGGTTACGCTTATGTGGCAATCACATTAGACAATTCGGATCATCAGCTTGCCATTGATTTTGAAGAGGTGACTGTGGCAAGGAGGATCTATCGTTCCGGTGAAAGTGAATACCTCTTAAATGGTGCACCCTGCAGATTAAAAGATGTTAATGAGTTGTTTTATGATACGGGTATCGGAAAAGAAGGGTATTCTATCATTGGACAGGGACAGATTGATAAGATCTTAAGCGGAAAACCGGAGGAGAGAAGAGAACTTTTTGATGAAGCTGCCGGTATCGTAAAGTTTAAAAAGCGTAAAGTGGCTGCCCAGAAAAAACTGGAAGACGAAAAGCAGAATCTGGTCCGTGTCAACGATATTCTCTCAGAGCTTGAAAAGCAGACAGGCCCTTTGGAAAAGCAGTCAGAAACGGCAAAAGTCTATTTAAAAAAGAAAGAGGAACTAAAGACTCTGGATGTAAACATGTTCCTGCTGGAAAATGGTCATTTACAGGAACAGCTTAAAGATGCCAACGAGAAATTTGAAATTGCCAGCGGTGATCTGGAACAGACCACACAGCAATACGAAAAGATCAAAGAGGAGTATGAACAGATTCAGGGACAGATTGAAATATTGGATGAAACCATTTTGGCTGAACGTACTTCTTTGTCTGATACCAGCATGCTCCGCGGCAAGCTGGAAGGCGAGATCAATGTGCTGCGGGAGCAGATCAAATCCGCAAAGAGCAATGAGGAGCACTTTACATCCCGAAGAGAAACCGTCACGAAAGAGATGGAGGAAAAGCTAAAAGGGAAGGAAACGATTCTTGCAGATAAGAAGGTAATCGACGAGCAGGTTGCTGAGATTGAAAATGCAAGAAACGAAGCAAGAGAAAAATTGCTTGCCGTCCAAAGCCGGATAGAGGGCTTGAACAATGATATTGAAGCCGGAAAGAACACGATCATAGAGGCTTTGAATTCAAGGGCGACCATAAAATCAAAACTGGGACGTTATGACACCATGACGGAGCAGATCAATATCAGGAAGGCGGAACTTACCTCAAGGATTCTCCGCATTAAGTCGGATGAGGCGGCGCAGGAAGAGGTCATTAAAAACCTGCAGGAAGAATTTGAGCGTATCAACAATGATATCCATGCGTTAAATGATTCCCAGGAACAGAAGGAAGAAAAACTGGCTCTTATCAGGGAGGAACTTGCAGGAAAAGATCAAAAACTGCGGGATACCCAGGTAAGTTATCATCAGGAAAAATCTAAGCTGGAAGCCCTCACCAATCTTACGGAACGCTATGAAGGGTATGGCGGCAGTGTTAAGAAGGTGATGGAATGCAAGGAACGCGAAAAAGGAATCATCGGTGTTGTGGCAGACATCATAAAAGTAGATAAGAAGTATGAGACCGCCATTGAAACGGCGCTGGGCGGCAACATCCAGAATATTGTCACAGATGATGAGGAAACAGCCAAAAGAATGATTGCGTTTCTGAAACAGACGAAAGCCGGACGGGCGACATTCCTGCCCCTTACCAGCATTACCAGACCACAGGAGTTTAAAAACCAGGATGCGCTGAAGGAAGAAGGCGTTATCGGCATGGCGGATGAACTTGTCTCCATAGAGGACAGATATAAGAACGTGGCGAAAGCAATGCTGGGCAGAATCGTGGTAGTCGATCATGTGGATCATGCCGTTAAGATTGCCAGAAAATTCGATTATGGAATCCGTATGGTAACCCTTGAAGGGGAACTTCTGGTGCCCGGCGGTGCCATCAGCGGCGGTGCCTTTAAAAATAACAGTAATCTTCTTGGACGGAGAAGAGAGATGGAAGAGTTGGAAGGCAAAGTCAAAAAGTATCTGATGGAGATCGACACTCTTTTAAATGAGATTGAGCAGACAAAGGAGGAGAGAAATAAACTCCGTTTAAGTCTGGAAGAGGACAAGGCTTCGCTGCAGAAGAAGTTCATTGAACAAAATACGGCCAGATTGAATGTGATCAAGGCTCAGGAGCGCAAGGACGAAGCTTCAGAAGGTTCCATGGAACTTAAAGCGGAAGAGAGGGAGATTGAAAACCAGATCAAGGAAATCCGGTCAAATAAACAGGAAATCCAAAAAGAACTGGAAGATTCCGAACTTTTAGAGAAAAAGGTGGAACAGCAGATCAGAAAATTCCAGGTGGAACTGGAGGAGGCGAGGAAGGAAGAATCCGAGCAGTCCGCTCATGTTTCAGAATGGGATGTGGAGGTGGAAAAAATGCTGCAACAGCAGGATTTCCATCAACAGAATGTGAATCGTATTGACGGCGAGATCGACCGCTTTGCAAAGGAACTGGAGGAAATCAATGAGGGTCTTAAGCAAAGCAGTGAGGATACGGAAAAGAAGCAAAACGACATAGCATCCATAGAGGAAACGATTGCCGCCTCCCACACCACTCAGGGAGATACGGAAAAGAAACTTAAGGAAGATGTGGAGAAGAAGGAGAAGCTTTCTTTAAAGCAGAAGAATTTCTTTACGGACAGAGAAGCGCTGGCTGAGAAGATGACAGGACTGGATAAGGAAGTATACCGGTTAAATTCCCAGAAAGAAAAATTTCAGGAGGCGCTGGAAAACCAGATTAATTATATGTGGGATGAATATGAGATCACCCTTTCGGACGCTGCATCTCTTAGAAATGAAGAGATGACTGACCGCTCTGCCATGAAGAAGGAAATTGCTTCTTTGAAAGACCAGATCAGAAAGCTGGGTGATGTCAATGTCAATGCCATTGAAGATTATAAGAACCTGATGGAGCGGTATGTGTTCCTAAAAACACAGCACGATGATCTTGTGGAGGCAGAAAAGACGTTGGAGGGGATTATCGTAGAGCTTGATACCGCTATGCGCAATCAGTTCAACGAAAAATTTGCCGAAATAGGAAGAGAGTTTGATAAAGTATTCAAGGAATTATTCGGAGGCGGAAAGGGAACGCTGGAACTTATGGAGGATGAGGATATCCTGGAGGCAGGTATCCGTATCATAGCGCAGCCTCCGGGAAAGAAGCTGCAGAATATGATGCAGCTCTCCGGCGGTGAAAAGGCGCTCACGGCAATTGCACTTTTGTTTGCCATCCAGAATCTGAAGCCTTCTCCCTTCTGCCTTTTAGATGAGATCGAGGCGGCACTGGACGAAAACAATGTTGCGCGGTTTGCAAAATATTTACATAAGCTGACAAAAAACACACAATTTATTGTAATTACGCACAGACGCGGTACGATGGAAAAGGCTGACAGATTGTATGGTATTACCATGCAGGAAAAGGGTGTCTCTACACTGGTAAGTGTAAATCTGATTGATAAGGAGCTGGATGACTGATGGCAGGATTTTTCAGTAAATTAAAAGAGGGCTTAAGCAAAACGAGAAACAACATTGTTCACGGGATTGATTCTGTTTTCAGCGGATTTTCTTCCATTGACGAGGATTTCTATGAAGAACTGGAAGAGATACTCATCATGGGGGATATCGGTGTAAATGCCACAAGCGATATTCTGGACAGATTAAGGAGACAGGTAAAAGAAAACCATATCAAGGAGCCGGCAGAGTGTAAGTCGTTTTTGATCGAGAGCATTAAAGAGCAGATGAAGGTGGAGGAGACCGCCTATGAGTTTGAACAGAAGCAGTCGATTATGCTGATTATTGGTGTAAATGGAGTAGGGAAAACGACTTCAGTAGGCAAATTGGCAGGCATTTTGAAAAGCCAGGGCAGAAAAGTACTGATTGCGGCTGCAGATACATATAGGGCAGCAGCCTGCGAACAGCTTACCGAATGGGCAAACCGTGCAGGGGTGGATATTATCACAGGCGCCCAGGGCGCTGATCCATCAAGTGTGGTCTATGATGCAGTGAATGCAGCAAAAGCAAGACATGTGGATGTGCTGATCTGCGATACGGCAGGACGGCTCCACAATAAAAAGAATCTGATGGAAGAATTGAAAAAGATGAATCGCATCATAGACAGGGAGTTCCCGGGCGTTCATCGGGAAAATCTGATTGTATTGGATGGAACTACTGGCCAGAATGCATTAAATCAAGCGAAAGAGTTTGGAGAAACAGCAGATCTTACAGGTATTATCCTGACGAAAATGGATGGGACTTCTAAAGGCGGTATTGCAGTTGCGATTCAATCGGAGCTGAATATACCGGTCAAATATATTGGAGTAGGCGAAAAATTGGATGATCTGCAGAAGTTTGATTCAGAACAGTTTGTAAATGCATTATTTGATGTAGGTGAACAGACGTTACAGGAGGATTGATTACCATGGAAGAGAAAATGCTGACCTTAGAAAAGTTTGAAGAGGCATCTGAAACTGTCAAAAAAGTGACCCAGGAAACAAAGCTGGTGTACAGTGATTTTTATAGTGTACAGACTGGAAATAAAGTTTATTTAAAGCCTGAAAACATGCAGTTTACGGGTGCATATAAGTTACGAGGCGCTTATTATAAGCTGAGCACACTTTCAAAAGAAGAGAGGGAGAAAGGTCTGATTACTGCTTCCGCAGGCAATCATGCGCAGGGAGTTGCTTATGCGGCAAAATGCTATGGTGTCAAAGCGGTCATTGTCATGCCCACTACGACCCCTCTGATTAAAGTAAACAGAACCAAAAGCTACGGCGCAGAGGTGGTTCTTTTCGGTGATGTCTATGATGAGGCGTGTGAGCATGCTTATAAACTTGCCAAGGAAAATGGATATACCTTCATTCATCCTTTTGACGATTCGGCAGTTGCAACCGGACAGGGTACCATCGCCATGGAAATCTTTAAAGAACTTCCGCTGGTGGATTATATTCTGGTGCCGGTGGGCGGCGGCGGTCTTGCCACAGGTGTGTCTACGCTTGCCAAACTCTTAAACCCCAAGATTAAAGTAATCGGAGTGGAGCCGGAAGGTGCAAGCTGTTTAAAGGCATCCATCAAGGCAGGCAAGGTGGTTACATTGGATCATGTCAGCACTATTGCCGACGGTACTGCGGTGAAGACACCGGGAGAAAAGATATTCCCTTATCTTTGCAAAAATCTGGACGATATCATTACAATACCGGATGAAGAACTGGTAGTAGCGTTCCTGGATATGGTTGAAAATCACAAGATGGTGGTTGAAAATTCCGGTCTCTTGACGGTGGCGGCGTTAAAGCATCTGGATGTAAAAAAGAAAAAAATAGTGTCTATCTTGAGCGGCGGAAACATGGATGTAATCACTATGTCTTCCGTGGTACAGCAGGGGCTTATCATGAGAGACCGTATCTTTACGGTGTCTGTGCTCCTTCCCGACAAGCCGGGAGAGCTAAGCCATGTGGCAGATGTGATTGCAAAGCAAAGCGGCAATGTCATCAAGCTGGAGCATAATCAGTTCGTATCCATCAATAGAAATGCCGCTGTGGAACTGCGCATTACTCTTGAAGCATTTGGAACGGAACATAAACATCAGATCATGCAGGCGCTTGAACAGAACGGATATCAGCCGAAGCAGGTCAGGACGAACATTTAAGCTGTTATTTGTATTTTTCATAAGAAAACCGTATACTATAAAGTGTACGGTTTTCTTATTTAGCATAAGTGGGAAAGGGAGAAGACATATGCAGTTCGCAAAATTATTGAAAAAGTATGTTGTAATCACTGTTGCAGCGGTTTTATTTGGAGCGGGCATCAGTCTCTTTATCGATCCTAACAATCTTGCGCCAGGCGGGGTGTCCGGTCTTTCCATTATTTTAAGCCGTGTTCTTCCGATGGAGACAGGAACCTTGTTCTTGATTCTTAATATTCCAATCATAGGGTTGGGAACATGGAAATTTGGATGGAAATTTATTCTTTCCACCCTGTATGCAATTTTTGTATCCTCCACTGCGACTAATTTTTTTCAGAGGATGGAACCCCTGACAAGGGAACCTCTTTTGGGAGCGGTATTTGGCGGCGTACTTGTAGCGCTGGGGCTTGGTTATGTGCTCAGGGCGGGAGCAACTACGGGTGGAACTGATATTATCGTAAAATGTCTGAAGCTGAAAAAACCCCATTTGAAAACAGGAACAATATTTCTTGTGATCGACTCGATCATTATTGGAATCGGAGGTATTGTGTTTGGGAATATTGACACCGTTCTTTACAGTGCCATATCGGCTGTGGTAACATCACAGATGTTGGATCTCGTTTTGTATGGAAGGGATGAGGCAAAAATGATTTATATCATCAGTAATACGCCGTCTGTCATCACAGAACGTATTTTAAAAGAATTGAATATTGGCGTGACATATCTTTCCGGAACGGGAGCATATAAAAAAGAGAACAAGCAGGTCATATTCTGTGTGGTCAAAAAGCAGAATGCTTATAAGGTAGAAGAAATCGTAAAGCAGGAGGATGCAAGCGCATTTATGATTGTATCCAGCGCAACGGAGATTTATGGAGAAGGATATAAAAGCTACTTTGGAGAAAAATTGTAGGACAAATAAGCGGAATGATGAAAATGGAAGGGATAAACAATTGAAAATGATTTGATTTCATAATATACTTATCTGGTAAAATAAGAAAAGATTTCATCAGGAAAGGTTCAGAAGAGAAGATGAGTAAAGCAGCAAAAAAGAACAGAAGAAAGCAGCAGATTGGTCTGATTAACAATATTATTTTCAGCTTGATTACTCTGGCGGCGCTGACGGGGTGCATCGTTCTGGTTTTACAGAATTATAGCTTAAGAAATGAGAGCCAGGAAGTCATGAGCAGACTCAAGGAAATAGAAGACATACAGGATGAATATATTTACACACAGGCTGATTTGGATTCCTATACTAGGGAAGCAGTCCTTACGGCAGAGGAGAAAGAACGGGAAAATACCCTAAATGAGTTAAAACAGATGATGAGCACAGGGGATAGTACTGTCTCTGTTCTCAGGGCGCTTTTCCCTGAGGATGTGGTTGTTTCGGCAGACGGGGCATACTCCTTTTTCCCGATAGAAGAAAACTTAAAAAAGCATGATTATGTGTATGATCATTTCATCGCTCAGGATGACAATGAAATCGTTTACACGGATGATGCCGGTACTGTTCTTTCAATTAAAGGAATTGATGTGTCAAAGCATCAGGGAAAGATTGATTGGAAGAGAGTTTCGGAAGATGGGGTTTCTTATGCATTTATCCGTGCAGGATACAGAGGAAGTTCAGAGGGAAAGCTGGTGGAGGATGAATTTTTTGCAGATAATATGGAAGGGACTGCCGACAATGGCATCCAGGCAGGTGTTTATTTTTATACCCAGGCAATGACAGAGGAGGAAGCAAGGGAAGAAGCCAGGTTCTTACTGGATTTGATTGAGCCTTATGAAGTTACCTATCCGGTCGTGCTGGATCTGGAAGAAACCGGCAGCGATTCGGCAAGAACCGCCAATATGACGAAGGAGGAGTACACCAAGGCTGCAATTGCCTTTTGTGAAACAATTAAAGAAGCTGGATACACTCCTATGATTTATGGGAACTTGAAGACTTTTATGATCATGCTGGACATGGAGCAGATTGAAGAATATGATAAATGGTTTGCTTATTATGATACTTCCGTTTATTTCCCTTATGAGTTTGCAATCTGGCAATATTCCTCAAAAGGGAAAATATCGGGAATCACAGGGAATGTTGATTTGAATGTAGGTATGAAGGATTATGCAAAGGACAGTGAATAAAGAGGATGGAAGAAATCCGGGAGTCAGTTAAAAGCGGGTACCTGCTGGAAAAATTTAAAATGTTTTATCTGAAGGACAGCAAGCCCAGAGATTATGTTTATCACTATCATGATTTCCACAAATTGATCTGGTTCATTTCGGGCAAGGTGGAATACCATATCGAAGGTAAAACCTATCAGTTAGAACCCCATGATATCCTTCTGATCAATAAGGGAGAAATACATAAACCCTTCGTTGAGCCAGATGTCATGTACGAAAGATATGTATTCTATATTTCAAGCGACTTTCTGGACGAGCATTCCAGCCCGGAGGGAAGACTTGATCTTTGTTTTCAAATGGCTGGCAGGGAACAGGGAAATGTAATCCGCCTGTCTCCTGCCATGAGCAGGAGTCTATATGAAACAGTCAGGTTGATTGAAAGCGCTGATAAGGACGACGGATACGCCCGGGATATGTACAGCAGAATCTTATTTCTCAAGCTAATGATTGAATTGAACAGGTGTTGTATCGATTATCCGGAAGTTTTTCACAAGATGGCAAGGTATGATAAAAAGATTGTGGAAATGATTCATTATATCAATGAAAATCTTGGGAAAGATCTTTCGATAGAAACGCTGTCTGCCAGATTCTATTTAAGCAAGTATCATATGATGCGTAAATTTAAAGAGGAAACAGGTTATTCCATGCATCAGTATATACTTGAAAAGCGTATTTTGGCGGCGAAAAATCTGATTCTGACAGGAATGAGCGCCACAGCAGCCAGTATGGAATGCGGTTTTAAGGATTATTCTACCTTCAGCAGGGCATATAAAAAGCTGCTTGGTCAGATGCCCTCAGCAGATTCTGACAAGCATTGTCAGGTTGCGAGGACCAGATTGTTGTAAATGAACAAACGCTGCCACGCTTCGCGAGCCAGCTTATTGTAAGAAAAAGAAATAAGGATGTCAAGCAAAAATGCTTGACATCCTTATTCCTTTGTAGTATTCTACTTTAGGTGATTGCATATGGAGAAGATTGTTGAGCAGGGACTGTTATATGATTTTTATGGGGAACTGCTTACAGAGCATCAGAAAAAGATATATGAAGATGTGGTTTACAATGATCTGTCACTGGCAGAAATTGCGAAGGAAAACGGAATTTCCCGCCAGGGAGTGCATGATCTGGTAAGGCGCTGTAACCGCACTTTGCAGGATTATGAAGATAAGTTACATCTTGTGCAGCGTTTTATGAAAATAAAGGACAATATAAGTCAGCTTCAGGAATTAAGCGCTGACACAAAAACCACAAGGGAAGAACTGATACAGAAAGTCAGTTTTTTATCCCGTCAGATATTAGAGGAGCTGTGATTCATGGCATTTGAAAGTTTAACAGATAAACTTCAAAATGTATTCAAAAATCTCCGCAGTAAGGGCAGACTTACTGAGGAGGATGTGAAGACTGCCCTTAAGGAAGTAAAACTGGCGCTTTTAGAAGCGGATGTCAACTTCAAAGTAGTGAAGCAGTTTATAAAGGCAGTGGAAGAAAGAGCCATTGGATCTGATGTGATGAATGGATTAAATCCAGGGCAGATGGTCATTAAGATCGTAAATGAGGAAATGGTTGCCCTGATGGGTTCTGAAACCACTGAGATTCAGATGCAGCCAGGTAAATCGATTACCACGATTATGATGTGCGGTCTGCAGGGGGCAGGTAAGACGACCACAACGGCAAAGATTGCGGGCAAGTTGAAATTAAAAGGGAAAAAGCCCCTTCTTGTAGCCTGTGATGTCTACAGGCCGGCGGCGATCAAGCAACTGCAGATTAACGGAGAGAAACAACAGGTGGATGTCTTTTCCATGGGAGAAAATCAAAGTCCTGTGGATATTGCAAAGGCAGCAATTGAGCATGCCAGAAAGAATGGTCACAACGTGGTGATACTGGATACCGCCGGACGTCTTCATATTGACGAGGATATGATGACGGAGCTGAAGACGATTAAGGAGCAGGTGGATGTTCATCAGACGCTGCTGGTGGTGGATGCCATGACCGGTCAGGATGCAGTCACGGTGGCAAAAGAGTTTGATGACCAGATAGAAATAAGCGGAGTGGTTCTTTCCAAGATGGATGGCGATACCAGAGGCGGTGCGGCTCTTTCCGTCAAAGCGGTTACCGGCAAACCGATTCTATATGTGGGCATGGGTGAAAAACTTTCAGACTTAGAGCAGTTTTATCCTGAAAGAATGGCAAGCCGTATCTTAGGGATGGGGGATGTGCTGTCTTTAATTGAAAAAGCACAGGAAAGCATCTCAATAGATGAAGAGAAAGAAAAAGAAATGGCTGCCCGCATGAAAAAGGGCAAGTTTGATTTTGAAGATTACTTAGAGAGCATGAAACAGATGCGCAATATGGGCGGGCTTACAAGTATTTTAAGTATGATGCCCGGCATGGGAAAGCAGCTCGGCGATATAGAATCTATGATAGATGAAAAACAACTTGCAAGAACAGAAGCAATCATCCTCAGTATGACGCCGGAGGAAAGAAAAAATCCTAAGCTTCTGAATCTGAGCAGAAAGAGCAGGATTGCAAGAGGCGCCGGGGTGGATATGGCAGTGGTGAACCGTTTTGTAAAGCAGTTTGAGCAGTCCCAGAAGATGATGAAACAGATGCCCGGTCTCATGGGCGGAAAACGCAGGGGCGGTTTTGGTAAGATGCGGTTCCCTTTTTAAAAGTTGAAAATGGAAACGGCCGATTTTCGTAAGTTGTTTCTTTTCAAAATAAATCATAATATTTAATGTGAGGTGAAAAACATGGCAGTAAAAATCAGATTAAGAAGAATGGGTCAGAAGAAAGCTCCTTTCTATAGAATCGTCGTTGCGGATTCCAGATCCCCCAGAGATGGAAGATGTATCGAGGAAATCGGAACTTACGATCCAAACACAGATCCCAGCACTTTTCATGTAAATGAAGAACTGGCTAAAAAGTGGCTTGCAAACGGTGCACAGCCTACAGAAGTTGTCAGCAAGATTTTCAAGCAGGCAGGTATTGAAAAATAATACGGAATCGGCAACTCTCTTGGAGGTGGACTATGAAGGAATTAGTTGAAGTAATTGCAAAAGCACTTGTTGATCATCCGGATGAGGTTATTGTAACCCAGAAGGAAGAAGGTAAGCATATTACCATTGAACTTCATGTCGCTGCATCTGATATGGGAAAAGTAATCGGAAAACAGGGCAGGATTGCAAAAGCGATCCGTTCTGTAGTAAAAGCAGCATCATCCAAAGAAAATCAAAGGGTAGACGTGGAAATCGTCTAAAATAAACGCTGCCACGCTTTGCGGGTCAGCTTATTGTAATCACATAACCGCACGCTTTGCGTGCGGTTTGCGAGTTTTATGAGGTATCAGAATGGAAAATTTATTTCAGGTGGGGATTATTTCTTCAACCCATGGAATTAAAGGAGAAGTGAAGGTATTTCCCACAACAGATGATGCAAAACGATTCAAGAAACTGAAAGAAGTACTGCTTGATACAGGGAAGGAGAGGCTTTGTCTTGAGATAGAGTCCGTAAAGTTTTTTAAGCAGTTTGTAATATTAAAATTCAAAGATTATGACAATATCAATGATATTGAAAAATATAAGGGAAAAAGTCTTTTTGTTACCCGGGAAAATGCAGTGAAATTGAAAAAAGACGAATATTTTATTGCGGATTTAATTGGTATCGAGGTTATTTCTGAGGATGATGCCCTTAAGGGGAGACTTACGGATGTCATCCAAACCGGCGCCAATGACGTATATGTCATTAGGCTGGAGGATGGGAGAGAACTTCTGCTTCCGGCGATTAAAGACTGTATCCTGAATGTGAATCTGGAAGAGGGCAGGATGACCGTACATGTGCTTGACGGGCTTTTAGATTGATTTTAAAGAATAGGAAAGAATGAGATTGTGAATTTTCATGTGCTTACACTGTTCCCTGAAATGATCATGCAGGGGCTTGGTACCAGTATTATCGGAAGGGCGATGGATAAAGGAATTATTTCCCTTGAGGCCGTTAATATCAGGGATTATACGATAAATAAACATAAAAAGGTAGATGATTATCCCTATGGGGGAGGGGCAGGCATGTTGATGCAGGCTCAGCCGGTTTTCGATGCATGGAAAGCTGTGCTTTGCAAAATTCAATCTGAAGGAAGCGCAGGGGCAAAGGTCATCTATGTCACCCCGAAGGGCAGGACCTTTCATCAGGCTATGGCGAAGGAATTTGCAAAGGAAGAAAATCTGATTTTTCTCTGTGGTCATTATGAAGGGATTGATGAGAGAGTGCTGGAGGAAATCGTTACAGATTATATTTCTATCGGAGATTATGTACTTACCGGCGGGGAATTGCCGGCAATGGTGATGATTGACGCAATATCCCGGATGGTTCCCGGCGTTCTTAGCAATAAAGATTCAGGCGAGACAGAAAGTTTCAGCAATTACCTCCTTGAATATCCCCAGTACTCAAGACCGGAAATATGGCATAATAAAAGGGTACCTGAGGTTTTGCTTTCCGGCGATCATAAAAAAGTGGATGAGTGGAGACTGGAGCAGTCGATTGAAAAGACAAGAGAAAAACGTCCTGATTTATATGAAAAATGGGCGGAAGAAAACCAGGAATATTTTATAAAGAAGGCAAAGAAGGAAGCCAGACAGCGCAAAAAGATGAAAAAATGAAATATTGCTTGCAATTTTAACCGTACTATGGTAAATTATTAATGTTGCGAAATTGTGATGGTCCTCTGTTACCTGTGTATTAAGAACATCTGATGAGTTACCAAACAAATGGAGGTTTGATATGAACGAGATTATTAAAAGCATTGAAGCTGAACAGTTCAAAGAAGTAGCAGAATTTAATGTAGGCGATACCATTAAGGTATATGGCAAGATCAAGGAAGGAAATCGTGAAAGAATCCAGGTTTTTGAAGGCGTTGTATTAAAAAGACAGGGAACCGGCGCCAGAGAGACTTTTACGGTAAGAAAAACATCCAACGGCGTAGGCGTTGAAAAGACATGGCCTGTATATTCACCTAATGTAGAAAAGATTGAGGTTGTGCGCAGAGGTAAAGTAAGAAGAGCAAAACTGAATTACTTAAGAGACCGCGTAGGTAAAAAGGCAAAGGTAAAAGAAGCTATTAAATAACAAACATAAGAACCAAAGGACAATTGGTTACGCAATTGTCCTTTTCTTATGCAACAAAATATGATAAAATAAATCCGGTGCGGCTTATTTAAGAAAATGCTTTTGCAGATAAAATAAGGAACAATCACATGGCAAGACACAAAGGATTAAGTTTTTACGAAAAGAAAAAGTGGATCAGCAAGGAAATGATAAGAGAGATATTTGGAACATGCTTTTATTGTTTTGCTGCCATTTTGTTAGCTTTTGTTATCGTGTTCTCGGTAGGAATGAAAATCAGTATGATTGGAGTATCCATGGAACCCGCTTTGTATAATGGACAGGAAGTTTTGATCAACAGATTTGTTTTTAAAGTCCTATCGCCCCATAGGGGAGATGTGGTTGCATTTTTACCCAACGGAAATCCAAATGCCCATTACTATGTAAAAAGGGTCATAGGACTGCCAGGGGAGCGGATACAGATTATAGGCGGTTATGTGTATATAAACGGTGAACTTCTTGTGGAAGACGAATCATATGATAAAATAGCGGACGCAGGCATAGCGGATACGGAAATTCTGCTGGGAAGTGATGAGTATTTCGTACTGGGAGACAATCGTAATTTCAGTGAGGACAGCCGTTCCGGCAATATAGGACCGATAAGCAAGGAAACAATTACTGGAAAAGTATGGTTTAAGATGAGCAGCAGTGAAGACAGTATGGGATTGGTAAAATAGGATAAGGAGTACATACATGAATTATCAATGGTATCCGGGGCATATGACAAAAGCCAGGCGAATGATGCAGGAAGATATCAAGCTGATAGATTTAATGATAGAATTGGTGGATGCAAGGGTTCCCATGAGCAGCCGTAATCCTGATATAGATGAACTTGGCAGGAATAAATCAAGGCTGATTCTGTTAAATAAGGCTGATTTAGCTGATGCAAGATATAATAATCTCTGGACCGAATACTTTAAAGAAAATGGTTTTTTTGTGCAGGAAATCAACTCTAGGACGGGGGCAGGGATTAAGAGTATCCAGCCGCTGGTGCAGGAGGCCTGCAGGGAGAAAATTGAGCGTGACAGGAAACGGGGAATCATTGGAAGACCGGTTCGTGCCATGGTGGTGGGCATTCCCAATGTAGGAAAATCCACCTTTATCAATTCTTTTGCAGGAAGAGCATGTGCCAAGACGGGAAATAAACCGGGTGTTACCAAAGGAAAACAGTGGATACGCCTTAATAAGAGTTTGGAACTTCTAGACACCCCCGGCATTTTGTGGCCGCGATTTGAAGATCAAAAGGTGGGCGAACGGCTTGCCATGATTGGATCGATTAATGATGAAATCCTGCATGTGGATGAATTGGCTACAGCGGTGATCCGTTATCTGCAGCAGCAATATCCTGCTTTGTTGCAGGAACGTTATCAAATAAATACAAATGAGGATGCATATAAGAATCTTGAGGAAATCTGTATCCGAAGACGTTGCTTCCAAAAGGGCGAAATGCCTGATATTGCAAGAGGTTCTGCAATGATTTTAGATGATTTCAGAAGCGGCAAAATCGGAAGGATTACATTAGAGCATCCGGAGGAGTGGCAGTGAAGAAAAAAGTAAAAGAGATATTAGGCACAAGTTTATATCTGCTTGGGGTGCTTGTTGTCACCTTTCTGATCGTTACCTATGTGGGGCAGCGCACGAAGGTCTCTGGCGGTTCTATGGAGCCTATGCTGAGTGACGGAGATAATTTGATCATAGATAAGATTTCTTACCGGTTTAAGGATCCACAGCGGTTTGATATCGTCGTATTTCCTTTTCAATATGCGGACAGACCTTATTATATCAAGCGGATCATCGGTCTTCCTGGGGAAACCATCTATATCGATGATGATGGAAATATTTATATAGATGATGAAATCTTGAATGAGCCATACGGAAAAGAAGTGATTACGGATCCGGGAAGGGCATATGAGCCTATTGTCCTGGGAGAAGATGAATATTTTGTCATGGGAGATAACCGGAACAACAGTTCTGACAGCCGTGATCCGGTAGTGGGCAATGTCCAACGGGATGATTTGATCGGGAAAGCATGGGTGCGGATATGGCCCTTTGATAAAATGGGAATGATCAAGCATCAATAAGGAACAGATAACAGTCAGGGAAAAGGCAGTAAATATGGAGCAAAAGATAAATGAGATCAAGAAGAGTCTGCAGGCAGCCAGTATCAATGAGCTGCCTGCCTTTATAGACAAATACAGTGCAGATACGCGTGTAGGAGTGCAGGCGCTTTTAAGCAGGGCAAAAAAAAGAATACAGGATTATCAGAAGGAATTGGAACGGACAGAAAAAATGAAGGAATATGAGAACCAATATCGTTCCTTTTCCTATATCTGCGGTATAGATGAAGTGGGAAGAGGACCGCTGGCGGGACCGGTAGTTGCCGGGGCAGTGATTCTGCCGAAGGATTGTGATATTTTATATCTTAATGATTCCAAACAACTGACCGAAAAAAATAGAGAAGAGTTGTATGAAGAAATCATGGAGAAAGCGGTATCTACAGGGCTTGGATTCGTATCTCCAGAGAGGATTGACGAAATCAATATCCTGCAGGCAACCTATGAAGCAATGAGAGAGGCTGTGGGAAAGCTTCACCCGTCGCCGGATATTCTTTTAAATGATGCGGTGACGATTCCCGGCATTTCAGTAAAACAGGTACCGATTATTAAGGGGGATGCAAAAAGCATTTCCATTGCCGCTGCCAGCATTATTGCAAAGGTAACCAGAGACAGGTTGATGGTGCAGTATGATTCTGTCTTTCCCGAGTATGGATTTGCTTCCAATAAAGGGTATGGGGCAAAGGCGCATATCGATGCACTTAAAAAGTTAGGACCGACCCCTATACATCGCAGAAGTTTTATTCAAAATTTCCTGTAGGGCAAAAGCGGATGGAAAGGAGAGCCGATGAGACTTTCGTCTTATGTAAATCAAATTAATCAGAATTTTGCTGAGAATATGAATGCAGAAAGCGCATCTTCAATGGAGCAGGGACTGAAAAACGGCATGGATGCCATTTTGGGCAAGGTGCCCGGGCAGTCGATTGCTGGGGAGGTGTTGATGCGTGATGGAATCGATATTTTGATTGCAATCGGTGATAATCAATTATTACAGGCAAAACTGGAAGGAAGTATGTCGGCCCAGCCGGGACAGATATTGACCTTTCAAATAAAAAATAATAGTAACAGCAAAGTCATTTTAAGTCCCTTGTTTGAAAATCTAAGTCAGGATCCCAATGTATCTAAGGCATTGCAGGCGGCAGGTATTCCGGAGACGAATATCACAGCCGGAATGGTTAAGGCAATGATGCAGGAGGGACTTCCGATTGACAAACAGTCATTATACCAGATGAACCGTATTATCAATGCAAATCCGCAGGTCGATCTTCAGACACTGGTACAGATGCAGAGAATGAATCTGCCCATTACCAAAGAAAATATTTTCCAATTTGAGGCATATAAAAATTACCAGCATCAGCTGGGCGAAAGCCTTTCTGACATTGCAGATGCATTTACCCAGAGTTTTCAGGAAATGACGGGCAGCGGAGAGATTTCACAGGGACTTCAGTTTTATAAAGAGGTGCTGGGTGCCTTGATAGATACTATGGAGGAGACGGGAGCGGAAGGTGATGAACAGATAATAGCAAATCCGGCAGGTCAAGGGGAGGATGCTGTAGCTTCAGCTGCCGCTGACAAGAATATCCTGCCCGAAGTCCGCGTAGAGCAGCCGTTGCTTCCTGAAAATGAACTAAATGAGCTGGTAAAGGCGCTAAAACAGGCAGAGGTGCCTGATAAGATCGTAGGAGCAGTTGCGCAGAACCGCATGAGCGGTCAGGCGCTGCTACATGAGATTGAAAAAATGCTCTCGGAGGATGCTTTGCCGGATAAAGAGAAATTCTTTGATCTTTTGGAAAGCAGGGAATTTAAAAATGTTCTGAAAAATGAGATGAACAGACAATGGCTGATGCTTCCGGAAGAGGTAGGAAAAGAGCACAGTGTAGATAAACTATACGAGCGACTGAACAGTCAGATGAACCGCTTAAGTCAGGTGTTGGAACAGAGCACAAAAGTAGATACGCCCCTTGCAAAGGCAGTTGCCAATGTCACAGGCAATATTGATTTTATGAATCAATTAAACCAGACCTTTACTTATGTTCAGATTCCATTGAAAATGCAAGGAAAGGATGCGAGCGGCGAACTGTTCGTCTATACCAACAAGAAAAGTCTGGCAAGGAAAGACGGGAGCGTAAGTGCGCTGCTTCATCTTGATATGGAGTATCTTGGAAGTCTGGATGTATATGTTGCGCTGAATGATCGGAAGGTATCTACCAAGTTTTATCTGCAGGATGATTCCGCCCTTGACCTGATTGCCCAGAATATTGATATCTTAAATAAGAGGCTTGAGGAACGGGGATATTCGGTAAATGCTGAATTTGTTAATCGGGATGAGAATACGAATGTGATGGAGGAAATGCTGAAGCAGAATAAAAATATTTCTGCACTGGCGGGATATTCCTTTGACGCGAGAGCCTGAGAGACGGCTTATGCGGAGCATCAAAAGGCAGGTGTGATTTTATGGGAGAAGAAAAGAAAAAAATAAAGCAGGCGGTTGCGCTTTCTTATGACCCAGAGGATAATGCCCCCAGAGTCATAGCCAGCGGAAAGGGAGCGCTGGCAGAGCGCATCATAGAAAAAGCTCAGGAAGCGGAAGTACCGGTACATCGTGATGACAAACTGGCAGATACGCTTTCTCGTCTGGAAATCGGGGAGATGATTCCTCCGGAGCTTTACGAAGTAGTTGCTGAAATTCTGGTGTTCGTGGATGCCATGGACAAAATCAAGGCAAAGATGGATAAGGCGAAATAATTACAAGGAGCAGGGATTGAATAAAAAAGAAACGGGACACATATATGAAGACAAAGCGGCAGATTACCTTGAAGAAAAGGGATTTATCGTTCTTGAGCGGAATTTCAGATGCAGGCAGGGGGAAATCGATATCGTAGGACTGCATGAAAACTGCCTGGTCTTTGTGGAGGTCAAGTATAGAAAAAATGTATCTGCCGGGGCGCCTGAGGAGGCAGTGGGGATAGCGAAGCAGGCAAAAATCTGTATGGTTTCGGATTACTACAGAATAATCCATCCTCAATGTGAGGGCAGACAGATTCGGTATGATGTGGTTGCAATTTGCGGGGAACAGATTACCTGGTATCGGAATGCATTTCCCTATCACAGAAAAGGAGGAGGCTCCGCTTCATGGTAAAAAACGTAGTGATGCAGCGGGCAGGACAGGAGGGCGTTATAAGTATGGAGTTATTAAGGAAAAACAATAATAAAAATGAACCCATGAAGGTTCATAAATATAAGCAGATTGAATATCTGACCTTTCCGCTGCTGGATGAAGTGGAGATGGTCAGACATTTATTTTCTACCAGAGAAGGAGGCGTAAGTAAAGGGATTTATGCCTCCATGAATCTCAGTTATGCAAGAGGGGACGATAAAGAGGCGATAGATGAAAATTTCAGAAGGATAGCAGAGATTTTTGAGACTACGCCTGACAGGATTGTATGTTCCAAGCAGACACATACTACCAATGTGCGCCTTGTCACGGAAAAGGACTGTGGAAAGGGCGTACTTTATCCGGCGGATTATGATGATGTGGATGGTCTTATTACCAATGTGCCCGGAATCTTATTATGCACATCCTATGCAGACTGTGTTCCGCTTTATTTTGTTGATGTGAAAAATGAGGCGATTGGTCTTGGTCATTCCGGCTGGCGTGGGACCGTCTGTCGGATGGGAGAGGCAATGTTAAAGAACATGCGTGAGGCTTTTGGAACAAAACCGGAGGATGTGATTGCCGCAATCGGTCCTTCCATTTGTAAGGACTGCTATGAGGTGGGAGAAGAGGTTGCAGAGGCTTTTAGAAAGAGTTTTCCGGAAGAATGGAACTGTCTTTTGTCAGAGGGAAAAGAACCGGGAAAGTATCAGCTTGATCTCTGGGAGGCAAATAAGAAGGTTCTGCTGGGAGCCGGAATTTTAAGTGAACATCTTGCAGTGACGGATCTGTGCACCTGCTGCAACAGCGAGTATCTGTTTTCCCACCGTGCCAGCAAAGGAAAAAGGGGGAATCTTGGGGCATTTATGGAATTAAGAAAGTCTTAACTTTTTTCCTAAGGAACACTTAAAATTTATGTGGTTTACTGATAATGTCAGATTAAAAGATAAAAGGTTAAAGAGGAAAAGAATATGACCAATATTTTAGTTTGCGATGATGACAAAGAAATAGTGGATGCAATTGAAATCTATTTAAACCAGGAAGGGTATCAGATTTATAAAGCCTATGACGGCGAACAGGCAGTCAGGATGCTAAAGGAATTGAATATTCAACTCCTCATTATAGATATCATGATGCCTAAGCTGGACGGCATTCATGCCACCCTGAAAATCAGGGAGTACAGCAGCATACCGATTATTTTTCTGTCAGCAAAATCGGAAGACACAGATAAGATTCTGGGATTGAATATTGGAGCGGATGATTATGTGACCAAACCTTTTAATCCATTGGAGTTGGTGGCGAGGGTCAAATCCAATCTGCGCAGGTATACCCAGTTGGGGAATCTGAATGTGGAGAACAATGCGCTGTTTACTGTGGGAGGACTTAGTATCAATGATGATACCAAGGAAGTGACGGTGGATGGAGAGAGCGTCAGGCTGACTCCCATTGAATATAATATTTTACTTCTTCTGGTGAAAAATCAGGGAAAAGTATTTTCCATTGACCAGATTTATGAAAATATCTGGAATGAGGAAGCCATTGGTGCTGATAATACCGTTGCAGTCCACATCAGACATATCAGAGAAAAAATTGAGATCAATCCGAAGGAACCCAGATATTTAAAAGTAGTATGGGGAGTAGGATATAAGATTGAAAAACAATAGGAGAGCCATATGGAAAAGCAAAGGGAGCAGCAAAAGGAAACGGAAAAAAGAAAAAAGAAAAACAACAGAGTCAGCATAGCGCTTTTGCATGTTGTGCAGCATATTTCCATAGTAGCGGCAGTGGTTCTTGTTGCAATCGTTTTTTCGAGATCCTATGTATTCGTAGATACATTAAAAGGTGTGCAGGCATATCGGCTGACCGGGGTGGAACAAAATGAGCTCTTTGAGGATTCTGAAGTGTTCAATACACTTTTGGGAAACAGCGTATCTGACATCATCTGTTACGGAACCATAAGAGGGCAGCTTGAAACAGATGCGGAATTTGATGGCAAAAAGGAAGTGGATGTGACTGCTTTTGCAGGCAGATACAGCGGTGTTGAGTCTGAGTATATTACGGCAAGGTATTATCTGGAGGATCTGATTAAGTGGGCGCAGGCTGGTTTTAACTATGAAAGAATTTATATGAGCGGAGAGGAAGTGGATCGCTTCTTAAGCAGAAAAAGGACTGTAACTAAGGTAAATCTGGATGATTACAGCGGCGGTACGGTAAGTTATTTAAATGCAGACCTTTCCAGCTTCGTTACAGTGACGGATGTGTCCGGTAATTTACTGGAAGAGGGGATAACAGACAGGGATCCGGCTGATGCCAATGTGCTGAATAACAGATATCACACGGTAGATGGAAAGAACATAGAAGATCATGTGTCCACCTGGGAGGAATATTATGAGCTTTGTGATCATGTAAAAAAAGCGGCAGAGGATTTAAACATCAATTATAACGAATATTTAAAATATGCGGATTATTATGATTCGGGAAATTCCAATGTTGTATATATCATCAGAAGAACGATAGGGAAAGATACACAGATCTTCAGCAATATGGAGCTTGGGACACAGACGCTTTCCGAACTGAAAAAAGAACTGGTAGGTCAGTGCAGCGGATATGTTTATTATGATCCCGCAAATATGGAGTATGAAACTAATACCCTGATAGAAGAATCTACGTTGCGGTATATTTTGAATGGATACGAGTATTCTTATCCGGAGGATACTCAGATTATGATCGGCGTTAAATCCGGTTACGAAGCAAAAGACTGTTTTTATCAGGCCAATGTAGGTTTTCACAATTTTGTTCCTTACTTATGGCAGTATCTGATTGGCGCCGTTGTCTGTGTGGGAATCTATCTTTTCCTTCTGGTGTTGCTTACTGCCAAAGAAGGGGCATCTTATAGAAAGGACACTGGTGAGAGATATGTGAAGCTGCATTCTGAAGACTATATTCCCACGGAAATGATGCTGATTGCAGGAATTTTAATTACCGTAGGACTTTTTTGGGGAGGCGCAAGGGGCTTAGAGTGGTGGCCGTGGCGTATTGCTGACGAGAGCATCAAAATCATTCTGGCAGGAACTTTTGCACTGCTTGTCAGCGTCCTGTTTTCTTTCTTTTATTATAGCTTTGTAAGGCGGATCAGGGCAAAGTGCTTATGGAAGAACAGTCTTTTAAATCGATTTGGGATATTTGTCAAAAAGTGGATTTCTTATGCATATGACCGTTCCAACGTGATTTTAAGAGTGTGGGTTCCTTTTATCATTTTGGTTTTACTGAATTTGGGATGCGGACTAGTTCTAGGATATCTGAATTCTGACGGTTCGATTGCCGGTGGGGGAAATCTGTTGGGATGTCTTGTGCTGCTTGCAGCGGATGGAGCAGCGGGATATGTGCTATATCGCTCAGCCCTTGCAAAACAGTCGATTTTAGAAGGCATCGAGTTGATTAAAGATGGAAATCTGACACATAAGGTAAAAGAAGAAGGAATGCATGGGGACGATCTCCTGCTTGCGCGTGCAGTAAATAGTATTGGCGACAGTGTAAGGATAGCGGTGGAAAAGAGCATGAAGGATGAACGTCTGAAAGCGGATCTGATTACCAATGTGTCCCATGATATTAAGACTCCTCTGACTTCAATCATCAATTATGTGGATTTAATCAAGCGGGAAAATGTGCAGGATTCTAAGATTAAAGAGTATATTGAAGTGCTGGATGCAAAGTCCCAGCGGCTGAAACAACTTACAGATGATCTGGTGGAGGCTTCCAAGATTTCATCCGGGAATATCGTACTTCAATGGGAAAAGATCAATCTGATTGAACTCTTGAATCAGACGATAGGAGAGTTTTCAGAAAAATTTGAAGAAAAAACACTGCATCCGGTTTTAAATACGCCCAAAGGAATTGTTTCTATAGAGGCAGACAGCAGAAGAATCTGGCGTGTAATAGAGAATCTTTTTAACAATATCTATAAATATGCGCTGCCGGGAACAAGAGTCTATATTGATCTTGAACGAGTGCAGACGGAAGGGGAAGCAGCACAGGTGCAGCTTTCCATTAAGAACATATCTGCACAGCCCTTAAAGGTAAATCCCGAGGAACTGACGGAAAGGTTCATCAGAGGCGATGAGTCAAGGACAACAGAGGGGAGCGGTCTGGGACTGTCCATTGCCAAGAACCTGACACTGGCACAGAAAGGAAAATTTGAAATCATTATGGATGGAGATTTGTTTAAAGTAAATCTTACTTTCCCGCTAACGGAAGAAGTCTAAAAAGAGCAGGATGCCGGTCAGATAGATAACCGGCATCCTGTCTTTGATTACAATAAATGAATATCATTCAATAATTGAATATCATTCAATAATTGAATGAGCAATTTCACGGTTATTATAGCTTGCAAGGAACTCACGGATCTTTTCAGTGGGAGTATAAACATTTGCCATGGAAGAATCGTGATTCATAAAATCAATAATGGAAGCCATAAATTTGCTCATATCTGCTTCCAGATAGTAAGGGCGGGATTTGAGTTCAGGAATCTGATAAGTAAGGTTTGTGGTTACCACCTTATCAAAATAGCATTTCTCATATGCCTCGTCAAAACGTTCAAGCCCATCTGTAAAGAGTCCAAAGGTGCAGCATATGTAAACACGTTTCGCATTCATTGCTTTTAATTGTCTGGCAGTATCGATCATACTTCCTCCGGAAGAAATCATATCATCAATGATGATGACATCTTTTCCGTCAATATTATCACCCAGGAATTCGTGGGCAACAATGGGATTTTTGCCATTTATGATGGTAGAATAGTCACGGCGTTTATAGAACATGCCTGTATCCACGCCCAGAACGTTTGCAAAGTAAACAGCGCGATCCAATGCGCCTTCATCAGGGCTTATGACAATCAGATGATCTTTATCAATAAGAAGACTGTCGTCAGCGGCAAGAAGAGCACGGATAAACTGGTAAGGCGGGGTAAAATTATCAAAACCGCGCAGCGGCTCCGCATTTTGCACTCTTGGATCATGGGCATCAAAGGTAATAAAATTGCTGACACCCATATTGCTCAGTTCTTCTATTGCATAAGCGCAGTCAAGAGATTCGCGCCCCGATCTTTTATGCTGGCGTCCTTCATAGAGAAAGGGCATGATCACATTGATGCGGTGGGCTTTTCCGTTGACCGCCGCAATGATTCTTTTCAGATCCTGATAATGGTCATCAGGAGATTTATAATTGGTATAGCCGTTCATTTTGTAAGAAATGCTATGATTGCAGACATCCACAAGAATGAATAAATCCTTTCCGCGGATGGATTCATTTAGGACGGCTTTTCCTTCTCCGCTGCCAAAGCGATAACAGGTAGAATCCAGAATGTAATTATCAGCCACATATCCTTCAAAGGCGGGATCGTTTTTGGCTATATTCTTAACATCTCTTCTGAAATTGACAAGATGATTGTTGACTTTGGTTCCAAGCATGGCGGCTGAATCCATAACGACAAGTTTTAAGGGGGCAACCGGAATGGCTGCTTCCAGTTCACGTAGATTAGGCATAATGACCTCCAGAAAGTAAATATAATAAATATCACTTTATTTTATATCATTATGCTAGTGACACGTCAAGAAAATTCTAGTAAAATAGAAAAGGATCGATGAAGGATTTGGAGCAGATATTTCATGAAAAGAAAACAGCAAAAAGGCCATTTGATCAAAGTGGTTCTGCCCGGAAGTATTGCCATGGAACTTGACATTGAACCGGGGGACAGGCTTCTTTCGATCAACCAGGAAGAAATTGAAGATATTTTTGATTATCAGTATTTTGTTGAAAATGAGTATATTGAAATTCTGATAGAGAAACCGAATAAAGAGCAGTGGCTCCTGGAAGTGGATAAGGAGGAAGACGAGGATCTTGGAATTGTGTTTGAGAGTGGGCTGATGGATGATTATCGCTCCTGTCACAACAAATGTATTTTCTGTTTCATAGACCAGATGCCGAAAGGAATGAGAGAAACCTTATATTTTAAGGATGATGATTCCAGGCTTTCCTTTCTGCAGGGGAATTATGTGACGCTTACGAATATGTCTGAGCATGATGTGGAAAGAGTTATCAAGTACCACCTATCACCAATCAATATTTCCTTTCAGACCATGAATCCTCAACTGCGATGTAAAATGCTGAATAATCGTTTTGCAGGAGAGGCGCTTAAAAAGGTAGACCGGTTTTATGAGGCAGGTATTACCATGAACGGGCAGATTGTTCTTTGTAAGGGAGTAAATGACGGAAAAGAACTGGAACATAGTATCAGAAAGCTGATGGAGTATATCCCGGTTCTGGAAAGCGTTTCAGTAGTACCGGTAGGGCTTTCTAAATTCCGGGACGGATTATATCCATTGCAGCCATTTACAAAAGAAGATGCAGAAAAAGTCCTTGATCTGATACATGGATTCCAGAAGGAAATCTATGCAAGGCATGGCATCCACTTTATCCATGCCAGTGATGAATGGTATATCACTGCGGAAAGGGATTTGCCTTTGGAAGAGACTTATGATGGATACCTTCAATTGGAAAACGGCGTTGGGATGCTTCGGCTTTTGCTGGATGAATTTGAGGACGGCCTGAAAAAATGGAAGAAAGACGAGGATTTGAAGGAGGAGCGGGATAGAAACTACATGCCTCGGGAGATATCCATTGCCACAGGAAAGATTGCTTATCCTTATATTCTTAAAATGGCAGAAAAAATGATGGATTTCGTGCCTGGGCTTACCATCCATGTATACCAGATTGTCAATTATTTTTTTGGCGAGATGATTACTGTTGCCGGACTTCTTACAGGTCAGGATATCCTATCCCAACTGAAAGGGAAAAATTTGGGCGAAAGGCTTTTGCTGCCTCAGAATACATTAAGGAGCGGAGAAGAAGTTTTTCTGGATGATGTGACGGTCACAGAAATGAAAAATGCTTTACAAGTAAAAATAGATATTGTAAAATCAAGCGGATATGACTTTATTGATGCCGTTTTAGGGAAAACGGGACGTGGAAAGGACATGGGCTGACATGAGCAAAAAAAGAAAGCCAATCGTGGCAGTGGTAGGAAGACCTAATGTTGGGAAATCCACGCTGTTCAATGCATTGGCAGGACAAAGGATTTCAATTGTAAAAGATACTCCGGGGATTACCAGAGACAGAATATATGCGGATGTAACGTGGCTGGATAAAGCGTTTACTTTAATTGACACCGGCGGCATTGAGCCGGACAGTCAGGACGTGATTCTTTCCCAGATGCGCGAACAGGCGCAGATTGCCATAGACACGGCAGATGTGATTATTTTTATGGTAGATGTAAAGCAGGGGCTGGTGGATGCTGATGCAAAGGTGGCAGATATGCTTCGCCGTTCACACAAGCCTGTCATCCTGGCAGTCAATAAAGTAGACCATTTTGAAAAGTATATGGCAGATACCTATGAGTTCTATAATCTGGGGATCGGAGAGCCCCACCCGATTTCCGCCGCCAACCAGCTTGGAATCGGAGATATGCTGGATGAAGTGGTCAGTCACTTTGGAGAAATGGGAGACGCGGAAGAGGAAGATGACCGGATCAGGATTGCCATTGTGGGAAAACCTAATGTAGGGAAATCTTCTCTAATTAATAAAATGATTGGTGAGAACAGGCTGATTGTGTCGGATATTGCGGGCACCACCAGAGATGCGGTAGACACACCGGTCACATATCACGGAAAAGAGTATGTTTTTATTGACACGGCAGGTCTTCGGCGTAAAAATAAAATAAAAGAAGAATTAGAGCGCTTTATGATCGTGCGCACGGTAAGCGCCGTTGAGAGAGCAGATGTTGTCATTCTGATGATTGATGCGGAAGAAGGCGTAACCTCACAAGATGCGAAGATAGCCGGTATTGCCCATGAAAGAGGCAAGGCGGTAATCATCGCGGTGAATAAATGGGATATCATCGAAAAAGACAATAAGACGGTCAACAAATACACTTCAAAAATAAGGGAAGTACTGTCTTATATGCCTTATGCGGAAATCACCTTCATTTCAGCAGTGACCGGTCAGCGTCTGCCGAAGCTGTATGAATTGATCGATATGGTGAGCGAAAATCACTCCATGAGGGTTTCAACCGGTGTACTTAATGAAATCATGAGTGAAGCTGTGGCTCTTCAGCAGCCGCCTTCCGATAAAGGTAAACGGTTAAGACTTTATTATATCACCCAGGTTTCTGTCAAACCGCCGACATTTGTCATTTTTGTGAATGATAAAGAACTGATGCATTTTTCCTATACGAGATACATCGAGAACAAAATTCGGGAAGCCTTTGGCTTTAAGGGCACACCCCTTAAATTTATTATAAGGGAAAGAAAGGAAAGTAAATAGAGTGGAACGGTTAATCTGTATTGTCATTGGTTATGTTTTTGGATTGTTTCAGACGGCATTTATTTATGGAAAATTTCATGGAATAGACATCAGAGAGCATGGGAGCGGAAATGCGGGAACCACCAATACGCTCCGTGTTCTGGGCACCAAAGCAGGGTTGATTGTGCTGGCGGGAGATATCATAAAGTGTATTCTTGCAATTGTGATCTGCGGCGCGATATTTGACCAGTCACATCCAAATGAAATCTATTTGCTGAAGTTATATGCTGCCGCCGGAGCCATTTTAGGTCATAATTTTCCATTTTATCTGAAATTTAAGGGAGGAAAGGGCATTGCAGCAACAGCTGGTCTGATTCTGTCTTTCCATCCTGCTTTTGTACCTATGGGAGTTATTGTATTTTTTGGAACCTTTTTCCTGACCCACTATGTATCGTTGGGGTCTCTTCTCGTTTATGCGGGACTGATGATTGAAATGGTCATTGCAGGGCAAATGGGAATGTTCGGCGCTTCCAAGGCAGTTTTGATGGAAATGTATGTTATTACGGCATTGCTTACAGGACTTGCCTATTACAAGCATCGCGAAAATATTGTACGTCTTATAAAAGGTGAAGAGAGAAAAACCTATCTGACGAAAAAAAATAAAGAGTAGATGATTGGAGGCGGAAGAACTATGGCAAAAGTAGGAATAATCGGAGCAGGCAGCTGGGGATGCGCACTGTCCCTTCTTCTTCACAACAATGGGAACCAGATTACGGTATGGTCCATCATGGAAGATGAAATCAGTATGTTAAAGAAAGAACACGAACATAAAGATAAACTCCCGGGTGTGATTCTGCCTGATGATATGGAGTTTACCACGGATCTGGAGAGGACTGTTTTAGGTAAGGATGTGCTTGTTATGGCAGTTCCGTCTCCGTTTACAAGAAGTACCTCCGCTAAAATGGCGCCATATATTACAGATGGTCAGAAGATTATCAATGTTGCTAAAGGAATCGAGGAGACCACATTGATGACCCTTTCTGAAATTATTGAGCAGGAAATTCCGGGAGCAGATGTTGCCGTGCTTTCCGGTCCTTCTCATGCGGAAGAAGTGGGAAAGGGAATACCGACAACCATTGTTGTAGGAGCTAAGAATAAGGAAACTGCGGAATATCTGCAGAATTTGTTTATGAGCAATGTATTTCGTGTATACACCAGTTCAGATGTACTGGGGATTGAACTGGGAGCTGCCCTTAAAAATGTAGTAGCCCTTGCGGCAGGTATGGCAGATGGTTTAGGATATGGCGATAACACCAAGGCTGCTCTTATCACAAGAGGAATTGCAGAGATTGCAAGGCTCGGTATCAGTATGGGAGGCAGAATAGAAACTTTTTACGGACTGACCGGAATCGGAGATCTGATTGTAACCTGTGCGTCCATGCATTCCAGGAACCGCCGTGCCGGCATCTTGATCGGAAAAGGCGCTTCCATGGAAGAGGCAATGGCAGAAGTAAAAATGGTGGTAGAAGGCGTTTACTCTGCAAAAGCAGGATATGCACTGGCACAAAAATATGACGTGCCCGTACCTATCATAGAACAAGTGAATAAAATTTTATTTGATGGCAGACCGGCAAGGGATGCGGTAAATGAACTGATGCTTCGCGATAAAAAGGTTGAGAACATTGATTTGCGCCAATTGTATCAGAACAGTGTGGAAGTCCCTTGGTAGAAACGGGAGAGTCTCTATTGATTGAGCATTTAAAATGAAAGGCACAAGGGTGCAGAAATGAGGTTATGATGAACGAACAGCAATTTAACAGTACCAGTGATTATGTGGCGTCTGAGCAGCTTATGGCAAGCGTCAACGTAGCGATTGCTCTGCAGAAGCCCCTTTTAATCAAGGGGGAGCCGGGAACGGGCAAAACCATGCTGGCAGAAGCGGTTGCGAAGTCCCTTGGGAAAAAACTGATTATCTGGAATATTAAATCCACCACCAAAGCTCAGGATGGTCTGTATATGTATGACACGATACAGAGGTTGTACGACGGACAGTTCGGGGAAGAGGGAGTGAATGACATTGCCCATTATATTAAACTAGGAAAGCTTGGAGAAGCCTTTGAATCGGAGGAACAGGTGATTCTGCTGATTGATGAGATCGACAAGGCTGATCTGGAATTCCCTAATGATCTTTTGTGGGAACTTGACCAGATGGAGTTTTATATCCATGAGACCAAGCGGACTGTAAAAGCAAAACAGCGTCCTATCGTTATCATAACATCAAATGCGGAGAAGGAGCTGCCGGATGCATTCCTTAGAAGATGTATTTTTCATTACATTGATTTCCCGGATGAAGCATTGATGGAGGAAATCGTCAGAACCCATTATCCCGATGTGGAGGAGCACCTTCTGAAAAATGCCATGGATGTATTTTATAGCATACGATCCTTACGCGATATTCGCAAAAAGCCCAGCACATCGGAGCTGATCGACTGGATTAATGCCATGCAGATCGGCGGTATTTCAGCAGATGAAATAAGGGCGAAGCTTCCGTTTATCGGAGTGGTCGTAAAAAAAGACGAGGATCTGGAAACCGTAAGAGCGAAACTGGATTGAAGGCACCTTAAGAATGAGGTAAATGCATGTTTTCAACTTTCTTTTATACCTGTAAGGCAAAAGGTCTGAATGTCACTTTAAGTGAATGGCTCACCTTGCAGGAGGCATTGGATAAAGGGCTTTGCAATAGCAGCCTGACAGAATTTTATTATCTGGCAAGAATGATATTGGTCAAAAGTGAAACAGATTTTGATAAATTTGACATGGCTTTTGAGGAAACCTTTAAGGGAATCCAGTCGGAAAATGAGATTTCCAAAAACATGATGAAATGGCTGGATAAGTCTGAATTGATCGATATGGTGGACGAGGAAGAGCGTTACCGCATGAATGAGCAGGACGGAATTCAGTTTATCGATAAGGATGAGGTGGAAGCCAAATTCAAAGAAAGACTGCGGGATCAGGACAGCGAGCACAACGGGGGAAGCTTCTGGATCGGCAGTATGGGAAAGACTGCTTTTGGAAATATGGGGGGATTTATGGGAGGCATCCGAGTGGGCGGCAAAACCGGCTATCAGAGTGCCTTTCAGGTAATCGGCGCCCGCAAGTACAGGGATTTCAGGGATGACAGGATGCTGGATAACCGTCAGTTCCAGCTGGCTTTCAGGAAACTCCGCCAGTTCTCTACGAAACTGGATATTCCGAAGACAGAGCTTGATATAGAAGGCACCATAGATAAAACCTGTAATAATGGAGGATGTCTTCAGATTGTCATGGATAAGCCCCGCAAAAATGCGGTGAAGCTGTTGCTGCTCATGGATTCGGGAGGAACTATGATTCCATTCAGTTCTCTTTTAAATGAATTGTTTCAGGCGGTGCATAAATCCAATCACTATAAAGATGTAAAAACCTACTATTTTCATAACTGTATCTATTCCAAACTTTACAAAACCCCTGAATGTGAAAATGGAGACTGGATTGATACGGACTGGATGTTCCGCAATCTGGACAGTGATTACAAGGTAATCGTGGTGGGAGATGCGGCGATGGCGCCGGAGGAATTATATTCTACCAGCGGTAATTACAGGGGACCAAACGGCGGATTGTCCGGATGGGAATGGTTGCAGCTCTTAAAGCGGCATTATAAAAAGGTGGTGTGGATGAATCCTAAGATGGCGCCCGGTCACGCACCCTGGAGAGAAGCAGAGACAGCAATCAAAGAATTGTTCCCGATGTATAAGCTGACGGTGGACGGATTGAATCAGGCAATGATAAAACTGATGCTGAACAAATAGACACAAAATTCCTAAGATATGGAGAAAATGAAAATGACGATTTTTGATGAATTAAAAGCCAGAGGACTTCTGGCACAGCTGACAGATGAGGAAGAGATCAAAGAACTGATCAATAATGGAAAGGCGACCTTTTATATTGGTTTTGATCCAACAGCGGATTCTCTGCATGTGGGACATTTCATGGCACTGTGCCTGATGAAGCGTCTGCAGATGGCTGGAAATAAACCCATTGCGCTGATTGGGGGCGGAACAGCTATGGTAGGTGATCCGTCGGGAAGAAGCGATATGCGTTCCATGATGACTAAGGAAACTATTGATCATAACTGTGAATGTTTCAAAAAGCAGATGAGCCGTTTTGTAGATTTTTCCGAGGGAAAGGCTCTTATGGTGAACAATGCCGAATGGCTTCTTGGTTTAAACTACATTGAATTTCTCCGGGATATCGGTCCCCACTTTTCCGTGAACCGGATGCTGACGGCGGAATGCTATAAGCAGAGAATGGAAAAGGGATTAAGCTTTCTTGAATTTAATTATATGCTGATGCAGAGCTATGACTTTTTTGAGCTGTTTCAGAGATATGGCTGCAATATGCAGTTTGGCGGCGATGATCAGTGGAGCAATATGTTAGGCGGAACGGAACTGATCAGAAGAAAACTTGGCAAGGATGCTTATGCTATGACGATTACCCTTCTTCTTAATTCTGAGGGAAAGAAGATGGGCAAGACACAGAAGGGAGCCGTATGGCTTGATCCTGATAAGACCAGCCCCTTTGAGTTTTATCAATACTGGAGAAATGTAGCGGATGCAGATGTGCTCAAATGTCTCCGGATGCTTACTTTCCTGCCTCTAAGTCAGATTGAGGAGATGGATCAGTGGGAAGGCAGCCAGCTGAATAAGGCAAAGGAAATTCTTGCATTTGAGCTCACCAAGCTGGTTCATGGGGAAGAGGAAGCGGCAAAGGCGCAGGAAAGCGCGAGAGCATTGTTCAGCAAAGGCGTCGCTGCCGATATGCCCACTTCGGAACTTACGGAGGAAGATTTTACAGACGGAACTATTGATATGATTTCGGTGTTGTGCAAATCCGGGCTGGTGCAGAGCCGTTCTGAGGGAAGGCGCGCAATCGAGCAGGGCGGTGTAACTCTTGAAAACGAAAAGGTGACAGATGTAAAGGCTGTTTTTGGAAAAGACACCTTTGCCGGAGATGGCGCAGTTGTAAAGCGAGGTAAGAAGAATTTTCGCAAGGTGATTCTTAAATGAAATCAAATAGAATGACATTTCCCAGATTAAACCTGGAAAATGGAGATGCGCTGTATTATCTGGGAGAAAAACGGACGCTTATGGTGGTTAGGGAACAGCGGAGCAGGGCAAAGGTGAAGTGTGTAATGGACCGCATGCTCTTATGTATTCCTTACGAGGCGGATTATGCATATAAACGGGAACAGATGGAAAAGTGGTACCGGAAAGAGGCTTTTGAAGTTTTAACCCAGAAAGCCCACGACTATGCGGAAATCTTGAATGTAAGTTTTAATAATATCCGTATCAAAGATCAGAAAAGCCGGTGGGGAAGCTGCAGCAGTAAAGGAAATTTAAATTTTAACTGGCGCATTCTTATGGCGCCGGAACCGGTCTGCGACTACGTGGTCATACATGAACTATGTCATCTTATCCATATGGATCATTCCCCGGATTTTTTGAAAAAGGTAGAAGAAATCTGCCCCGAGTACAAGCAATACAAAAAGTGGCTTAGAGATTATGCAGAACTTTTATATGTTTTTTAGCACAGGTATTAAAACAAAAGCAAACTTGTAATAAATCATTACCCCTTCACATACATTTAATTAAGTATGGAAGGGGTAATACTGTGAAAAAGTATTTTTCACAGGCAGATTTGTGCTGGTGCCTGGTTCACGGGCTAAAGCAAGACTGGAGGATGATATGGACTTAAAGAAGGAATATGATTTATACAAAGATATCCAGTTAAGATGCGGCGGAGAAATCTACATAGGTGTTGTTGGACCGGTCAGAACCGGTAAATCCACTTTTATTAAGCGATTTATGGATCTTATGGTCCTGCCCAATATGACTGAATCCTATGAAAAGGAGCGTGTAGTGGATGAACTTCCCCAAAGTGCAGGAGGAAAGACCATTACCACAACAGAACCTAAATTTATTCCGAAAGAGGCAGCAAAGCTGACTCTGGGAGATGGAATTGAAGCAAGAGTCAGGTTGATAGACTGCGTGGGCTATATGGTGGATGGCGCCACCGGGCACATGGAAAACGAAACGGAACGAATGGTCAAAACGCCATGGTCATCAGAGGAGATTCCCTTTACCCAGGCGGCGGAGATCGGAACAAGAAAAGTCATCAATGATCACTCCACGATAGGTATTGTGATTACATGCGACGGCAGCTTTGGGGATATTAAACGAGAGAATTATATTGTGGCGGAAGAACGTACCATAAAGGAACTGAAAAGATTAAGAAAGCCGTTTGTGGTTCTTCTTAATACAGCAAAGCCTTATGGAGAGGATGCGGCAAGACTGGCGGAAGAGATTGGAAATAAATATGAAGTATCAGTAATGCCGGTCAATTGCGAACAGTTGAAGAAGGATGATATCAACCAGATTCTTGAGAATATCCTGTATGAGTTTCCGCTCACCATGATTGAATTTTATATGCCCAAGTGGGTGGAAATGCTGCCCGCTAATCATAAAATGAAGATTGATCTGATTGAGCGTGTAAAAGAGCTTATGAATCAGTATAACTGCATCAGGGATGTAAAGAACAATCCAGTTGTCCTGGATGGACCCTTTATCAAGAAATGTAAGATGGACAGTATTGATATGGCGGATGGATGTGTAAGAGTATGGCTTGAAGTGGATGACGCTTATTATTATGAAATGCTGAGTGATATGGTAGGGGAAACCATAGACAATGAATATCATCTTTTATCTGTGCTGAAAGAAATGGCAAAGATGAAGAAAGAATATGTAAAGGTTCTGCATGCGGTTGACTCAGTCAGACAAAAGGGATACGGCGTTGTGACACCGGAACGGAGCGAAATTAAACTTGATAAACCGGAAGTGATCCGGCATGGCAATAAATTTGGAGTAAAGATTCGGGCAGAGAGTCCAAGTATCCACATGATACGTGCCAACATTGAAACAGAAATATCGCCTATTGTAGGTTCGGAAGAACAGGCTCAGGACTTAATCCGCTTTATATCCGACTCAAGCCAGAGCGAAGCAGGTATATGGGAAACCAATATTTTCGGAAAATCGGTAGAGCAATTGGTGAATGACGGAATTACAAGCAAGCTGACTATGATTGGAGATGAAAGTCAGTTAAAACTTCAGGAAACCATGCAGAAAATCGTTAATGATTCAAACGGAGGCATGGTCTGTATTATCATATGATGTGAAAAGGAATCCTTTTTTGCAAATCCAGTGCAAAGGGGGTTCCTTTTCATTGCAGGCAGATGAATTTTGTGGTACTATTATAAATAACGATGTCAATGATTCAGGTATAACAATAAAATAAGAGGGAGGGGTTTATTTGAACCAGATATATGAAAAGGTAGTAAAATGCTATGAAAGTATAAAGGACAGGCTTCCGTTTAAGCCTAAGGTTGCGCTGGTATTAGGGTCGGGGCTTGGAAACTATGCAGATACCATGGAGGTGAAGGCGGAATTATCTTACAGTGAGATTGATGGATTCCCGGTTTCGACTGTTCCGGGGCATGCAGGGAAGTTCATATTCGGATATGTTAAGGATGTACCGGTTGTCTGCATGAAAGGGAGAGTGCATTATTATGAAGGATATCCTATTTCGGATGTAGTGCTTCCCGCTCGTCTGATTAAGATGATGGGAGCAGAAATCTTATTTCTTACAAATGCTTCAGGGGGAATCAACCCGTCTTTTGATGCAGGAAGCTTTATGCTGATCAAAGACCACATTTCATGTTTTGCGCCAAACCCTTTGATTGGAGAAAACATAGAGGAATTCGGATGCCGTTTCCCTGATATGAGTACGGTTTATGACCTGGAACTGCAGTCGATCATCAAAAGAAAAGCAGAAGAATACGGTATTCCTCTTAAGGAGGGCATCTACGTCCAACTGACAGGTCCTTCTTTTGAATCGCCGGCAGAGATTCAGATGCTCCGCACGCTGGGAGCGGATGCAGTAGGAATGAGTACAGTGGTGGAAGCAATTGCGGCAAATCATATGGGCATGAAAATCTGCGGTATTTCCTGTGTGGCGAATCTTGCCGCAGGAATGACGGATCAGCCTCTTACCCATGAAGAAGTTCAGGAAGCAGCCAACCAAGCGGCGCCGTTATTCTGCCGGCTGGTTACAGAGGCAATTGCGTCATTCTGATGAGCGATATACTGGAAGGAGAGAAATATGGTCAGAATGGAAGATATACCAGTAAAAGAACTGATCTGTTCGGCAATGGAAGCAAGAAAGAAAGCATATGTCCCTTACTCGGATTATATGGTAGGAGCAGCGGTTCTTACCAATGAACTGCGGATTTATACAGGATGTAATATTGAAAATGCGTCATACACACCGACTATCTGCGCTGAGAGAACTGCCATCAGCAAAGCAGTGAGCGAAGGATGGAGACGATTTCAGGCAATTGCAATCGTAGGAGGTCCAAGAGGGGATAAAATTACACAATATGCGTTTCCCTGCGGTGTATGCAGACAGGTGATCCGCGAATTTGCAGATCCCGATCGGTTTATTGTGATTGTGGCAAAGGATGAAAATGATTACAGACAATATCGCTTAAGCGAATTGCTTCCGGAAAGTTTTGGACCGGAAAATATCAATGTTTAAATACTTGAAAACCGGAAAGGACTTAATCTATGAATATAAGACTATATAATGCCAGAATCCTGACAATGGAGGAAGGACAGGATGTATTCTCCGGGGAAGTCTGGGTTCAGGATGACAGAATCGTTTATATAGGAAGCGGAGCAGGACCGAATGAGATTTATGATGGACTGCCGGGAAGATGTATCATATGGGACAGGGAAATAGACTGTATGGGGAATCTGCTGATGCCCGGTTTTAAAAATGCACATACGCACTCGGGGATGACGTTGTTGCGATCCTATGCAGATGATCTTCCTCTGGATGAATGGCTGAACCATAAGATTTTTCCAGTAGAGGCAGGGCTGACTGCGGAAGATATCTACGAGTTATCCAAGCTGGCAATCCTGGAATATCTGACAAGCGGAGTCACCGCTGTATTTGATATGTATTTGACCCCGGAATCCATTGCGCAGGCCTTTGATGATATGGGAATGAGATGTGTGCAGGTAGGCGCTGTGAACAATTTCAGCCAGTCGCCCGAAATGGTAGAGGAAATGTACCGAAAACTGAATCATGCAGGTCCTCTTCAATCTTATATAATCGGTTTCCATGCAGAGTATACCTGCTCAAAGGAATTGCTGGAAGAAATTGCAAAAATAGCGCATAAGTATAAAGCACCCGTCTTTACCCATCTGGCAGAAACTGAAAAAGAAGTTGCACAGTGCAGGGAGCGTTATGGAAAGACACCCATGGCATTCCTGGATTCCTTGGGGATGTTTGATTATGGCGGAGGCGGCTATCACTGTGTCCACATGACGCCCGAAGATATTACCATCATGAAAGAGAAGGGATTGTATGCAGTCACCAATCCGGGATCCAATGCAAAGCTTGCCAGCGGGATTGCACCTATAACGGATTTCCTGGAGGCAGGAGTCAAGGTTGCAATCGGAACAGATGGACCTGCCAGCAACAATTGTCTTGACATGTTCCGCGAAATGTTCCTTGTGACGGGATTGGCAAAACTAAAAGAAAAGGATGCATCTGCTGTGGACGCCATGGAAGTACTTAAAATGGCAACCGTAAACGGCGCCCATGCCATGGGGCTTAAAGAGGCAGATGTATTAAAGACTGGAAAACTGGCAGATCTTATTATGATCGATTTGGATCAACCCAATATGAGGCCCCTCCACAATATTCCCAAAAATCTGGTATATAGCGGAAGTAAGCAGAATGTTATCATGACCATGGTTGGTGGAAAAATTCTTTACGAAAAGGGAGAATTTCATACAAAGGACAAGCCCAAAGAAATTTATCAGAAAACTGAAGACATTATAAAAAGAATCATGCGTAAATAGCAAAGGGGAATAACCATGGAAAAGAAGCAGAAAGTACCAATGTTGAGCTCTATCAAAACGAAAATTATTTTACTGATTGTATTATCTGTTCTTGCAACAACGATATTGTGCATGTCCAGAGTCATGTCAGTCGTAAAGGAAAGTCAGACCTCACTGCTTAAGAACTACATGAAAGATATTGCCCTCACAGCAGGGGAAGGGGTGGATCGGGAAATTGATTTGCTTGATGCTGAAACCATTTTGGCGGCAGAGGAATTGGCAAATATCGTAGGGAATCTGCATGTGGAAGGAATGGAGTCAAGCTATGCATATGTTGTGGCAGACGATGGTTCGATGCTTTATCATCCTACGGCAGATAAAATTGGGAAGCCGGTTGAGAATGATGCTGTAAAGCAGCTTCTTGGTGAAATAGCAAATGGGACCAGACCGGAGTCTGATGTAATTATTTATGAATTCAACGGTGTTATGAAATATGCCTCGTTTTATATTGGTCAGAATATGGATTTCATTGTGGTAGTTACGGCAGATGAAGCGGAGGCTCTGGAAGATGTCAACGTGATTTTAAAGAAAAGCATCATTACCTCACTGATCACTTTGATTTTGTGTTCTGCTGTAGGGCTTCTGGTTGCATTTAGAATCGTAAAGCCGATTGAAAAGATAACAGAGATGACGGAAACGTTATCTGAACTGAACTTTACCAGAAGTAAGCAGCAAGATTATGTTGACAAAAGAAAAGATGAAACCGGTGTTATGGGAAAATCCATCAATATACTTAGGGATAAACTTACGACTACCGTTCAATCAATCGCATCAGAAAGCAGTCGTTTGTATGACGCTTCGTCTGTTATGAATAAAAGTGCAGAAGAATCAGCGCTGGCGATTGAACAGGTAGAAAAAGCAATTTCTGAAATTGCCCAGGGAGCAACTTCACAGGCACAGGAAACCCAGACGGCAACTGAAAATGTCATTTTGATGGGCAATATGATTGAAGAGACCAATGAAGAAGTGGAAACCTTGAGGGCAAACGCAAGAAAAATGCGTGATGCCGGCAATAAGGCAATTGAAATTATTGCTGATTTGAACAGTGTTAATCAGAAGACGAAAGAGGCGATTCAGGTTATTTATGATCAGACCAATACCACCAATGTATCTGCATTGAAAATCAGGGAAGCTACCGATATGATCAGTGATATCGCGGAGGAAACCAATCTGTTATCTCTTAATGCTTCAATTGAGGCGGCAAGGGCAGGTGAACAGGGAAGAGGCTTTGCAGTTGTTGCATCCCAGATACAGAAACTTGCTGAACAGTCCAATGAATCTGCACGTCAGATTGACGGAATCATAAATTCCCTTATTTCTGATTCGGAGAAATCAGTAGAGACGATGGAAGGGGTAAAAGAGGTAATCGAGCAGCAGAACGAAAATGTAGTGAATACAGAAAATGCCTTCCATGAAGTGAAGGATGGTATCGACAAATCCATTGATGGGATCCGCGCCATTGCAGCAAAAACCCAGAAGTTGGACGAAGCAAGGATCAGAGTGGTGGATGTTGTTCAGAATCTGACGGCGATTGCCGAGGAAAATGCGGCAAGTACTGAAGAAACATCTGCATCTTCTGCAGAAGTAGGTTCAATCATAAGCAGTATTGCTGAAAATGCAAAGCAGCTTAATGAGATTGCAAATGAAATGGAAGAAAATATAAAAATTTTTGTTGTGGAGTGACCAGACGATGGAATACATCATTTTTGCGGTAGTAATGGCGGGTCTTATCTTGATTTTCATGATAAAAGGCTGGTATGATTATCAGCAGTCAGAAAAGAAGTTTATTCAAAAACTCTATCAAGGTTTTGGAACTGTGCCGCAAAGAGAGTATAAGCCCGGACAACTTGAGAATATCTCGCATTATTATTTAAAACACAGGGATGATTTCTGCATTGATGATATTACATGGAACGATCTGAATATGGACGAAATCTTCAAAGAGATGAATCATACCTATTCAGCTGCCGGAGAAGAATATCTTTATTATCTTCTTCGGAGTCCCTGCATGGAAGAGGAAGAACTTCTGCGCAGGGAGGAAATCATTCGTTTCTTTGAAGAGCATGCTGACGAGAGAGTGGCATATCAGGTTATTTATCGTAAGCTCGGGCGGACAGGAAAGTTCTCGATTTATGATTACCTGGATTATTTGGACGGGCTGGGGGAACGCAGTAATATTCCTCACTATCTTGCCCTTTTCCTGCTGCTTGCCAGTATTTTGGGAATGCTGTTTGTTGATGTGCCCTTGGGGATTGTGGTAATGATCGGCGTTCTAATTTACAATAACGTGACTTATTTTAAAGTGAAAGAGGAGATTGATCCGTATATCGTCAGCTTCGCGTATGTGTTCAGGCTCCTTGATGCAGTTAAATCGTTAAAAGGAAAAGCCCACAAGACAGAAGTGATGGAAAAGGAATTTGATGTTCTGAAAAAGAGCAGTGCTGCCATGGATGGCTTTAAACGAGGCTCCTTTCTGATTATGTCGGGAGGACGGATGTCAGGATCGAATAATCCGCTTGAGCTTTTGCTTGATTTTATAAGGATGGGATTTCATCTGGATTTGATTAAATTTAATCAGATGCTCAGAGAAGTCAGAAAGCATATTTCGGACATTGACAGCATGGTCACAGTTCTTGGAAAAATAGAAGCAATGATTGCAGTTGGGGCATACAGAGCATCTCTGGAGACCTTTTGTATTCCAGCGTTTTCAAAGGAAACCGTCTTAAATGCGGAAGGAGTGTATCATCCTTTGATCAGCAATCCGGTAAAAAATAGGATTCATACAAAGACAAGTATTTTGATAACCGGTTCTAATGCATCCGGTAAATCAACCTTTTTAAAGACGGTTGCAATTAACAGTATCTTGGCCCAGACGATTCATACCTGTCTTGCGGACCATTATGAAAGTACCTTGTTCCGCGTAGCATCCTCTATGAGCCTTAAAGATGATGTGCAGGGCGGGGACAGTTACTATATGGTGGAGATTAAAGCCATCAAGCGTATACTGGATATGACTTTGGCGAAGGGAGTACCTGTTCTATGTTTTGTGGATGAAGTGCTGCGAGGGACCAACACGGTAGAACGTATTGCAGCGTCTACCCAGATTTTGAAAAGTTTATGTAAAAATAACTGTATGTGTTTTGCAGCTACTCATGATATTGAACTGACGCATCTGTTGGAGAAGATTTACTGCAATTATCATTTTTCAGAGAAAATCGAAGAGGATGATATTTCTTTCACGTATAAAATCAGGGAAGGAAGAGCAAGTACACGGAATGCAATAAAGCTCCTTAGTATCATGGGATATGAGCCAGTGATCATTGAGGAAGCTGAGAAAATGGCGGCTGATTTTTTAGACTCAGGAGTGTGGCACAGGCTTGACTATCAACCGACACAATGATATGATAATTTAATGAAAACAGGAAAGGGTTTTATGAAAATATGGGAAATCTGATTTTATTTTTTAATTCTTTTTTATCTTATCTTCTGGTAATGGCTATAATAGTGGTAGTGGCTGGAATTGCTATTTTTATTGGAATTAAAATGCGGAAGAGCAAAAATAAACAGCTTGAAAATGAAAGCAACCCTGCGAAGGCTTAAGGACAAAGTTTGTTTGTAGAAAATAGAAATAATTTCATATTTATAAAGAAGCGCAAAGCCTGCTTTGCGCTTTTTGTCGAATAAACCGATTCGTGAAACGAATTGGCATTTAGTATTGAATAGGAGGTTTCTTTTCATGGGCAGATTTAATATCATCCTATGGGATGTGGATCAGACATTGCTGGATTTTGAAAAGTCTCAGGAGTATGCACTGAGTTATAGCTTTAAGCAGTTTGACAAAAAAATAGATGATATGATTCTGACCCAATATAGAGAAATCAATACTGCGTATTGGATACGTTATGAACTTGGGGAAATCACCAAAGATGAGCTTGTTACCGGAAGATTTGATACCCTTTTTTCACAGCTTGGCATAACTGATATTGCATCAAAGGATTTCAACGCGGTTTATCAGAAAGCGCTGGGATCTGTTTTTTATTTCAAGGATGATGCTTATCAGCTTTGCAGTAAACTGAAAGGGAAGGTACGTCAGTATGCTGTGACCAACGGTGTATCCTCTACCCAGAGAAATAAGCTGCATCTGTCCGGATTGGATCAGATTTTTGATGATATTTTTGTTTCTGAGGAAATTGGATATCCCAAACCGAAGCCTTTGTTTTTTGAAAAATGCTTTGAGAAAATAGAATATTTTCAAAAAGACAAAGTCTTAATTGTAGGGGATTCGCTATCCAGCGATATGCAGGGAGGAAATAATGCCGGAATTGCGTGCTGTTGGTATAATCCTGAAGGAAAAGAAAATAATACCGGGCTTAAAATCGATTATGAAATACGGAATTTGTGGGAAGTGGAGGATATACTGTCATGCCAAAATCTGCCAACCAGAAAATGAAACTGTTATATATACTCAAAATCCTCACCGAAAAGACAGACGAGTCTCATTGTCTTTCCGCGCAGGATATCATAGTGCAGCTTTCTGATTATGACATTACGGCTGAAAGAAAAAGCATTTATGATGACATTGAGTGCCTGATTCATTTTGGCTATGATATCGTGAACATAAAGGCGAGAAAGGGCGGCGGTTATTATCTGGCAAGCAGAGAATTTGAACTGCCGGAATTAAAACTCCTTGTGGATGCAGTGCAGGCATCCCGTTTCATTACACAGAAGAAATCAAGAGAGTTGATTTCCAAAATCGAAAAACTGGCAGGTCCCTATGAAGGGAAACAGCTGCAAAGACAGGTATTCGTGGCAGGCAGAGTAAAAACGGAAAATGAAAGTATTTATTACAACGTAGACCGTATACATAAAGCGATACAGGACAATGCGCCTGTAACCTTTAATTATCTTGCATGGAATATCAACAAGGAACTGACTCCGAGACACGAAGGGAAAAAATATCATATCAGCCCCTGGGCGCTTACCTGGCAGGATGAAAACTACTATCTGATTGCCTATGATGATGAAGAAGAACGTATCAAGCACTTTCGTGTGGATAAAATGAGCCATATCACACAGCTATCCAAAGAGAGCCGTAAGGGGGGAGAGGATTTTAAGGAATTTGATATTGCTCAGTACACTAATAGAACCTTTGGAATGTTTGGCGGCGAGCCGGAAACCGTGACCTTACAGCTGCCAGAGGGCATGATTGGAATTATATTTGACCGTTTTGGAAAAGAGATCGATATCCGCAGGATTAAAGAAGGAATTGTTAGTGTGAGGGTGAAAGCGGCAGTCAGCGGGCAATTTTATGGCTGGCTTACTGGTCTTGGAGAAAAAGTGACTCTTTCAGGACCTGCCCATGTAAAAGACGGATATGTAAATTTTATGAAAAATATTATGAATAACTATGAGCAGGCGGACTGTTTATGAATGGAGGAACAATGAAGTTACAAGTTGCAGACAGAATGAAGGAATATGAAGAAGGGGTTTTTCAATTATTAAATGAAAAAAAAGAGGAAATAGAAAAAACAGGAAAAAAAGTATTTAACTTATCTGTTGGAACACCCGATTTCCCTACAGATCCGCACATTATGGAAGCAGTTGTAAATGCAGCAAAGAATTCTGCCAACTACAAATATGCACTGAAGATGCTTCCGGAGCTTACACAGGCAGTAATCAGACGTTTCAAAGAACGCTATCATGTGATCCTGACAGAAAAAGAAGTCACAGATGTTTATGGCTCCCAGGAAGGGATTGCCCACATCGGTTTGTCACTTTGCAATCCGGGGGATGTGGTACTAGTGCCAGATCCGGGATATCCGATTTTTTCCATCGGTCCGTCGCTGGCAATGGCAGATGTGAGAACTTATGAGTTAAGACCTGAAAATGATTATCTGCCGGATCTTGACAGTATAGATGAGGAAATCTGCCGGAAGACAAAGTTTATGATTATATCCTATCCCCTTAATCCAATCTGTAAGATTGCGCCGGATTCTTTTTATGAAGAGCTGATTCCATGGGCACAGGCACATGAGATTATTATTCTTCATGATAACGCTTATTCCGACATTATTTTTGATGGGCATGTAGGAAAATCAATTCTGCAGTATGAAGGGGCAAAGGAAAACTGTATTGAATTTTATTCTTTGTCTAAGAGCTATAATTACACCGGTGCCAGGGCAGGGTTTCTGGTAGGAAATGAATATCTGGTTCAGAATTTCAAAAAGCTGCGCTCACAGATTGACTATGGAACTTTTCTTCCCGTCCAGTATGGCGCAATAGCGGCTCTTGAGGGATCGGATGATGGAGTCAGGGAAAGATGTATGGAATACCAGAGGCGAAGGGATGCGCTATGCGGAGGGCTCCGCAGGATTGGCTGGAATGTCCCCGATAGTCAAGGAACCATGTTTGCCTGGGGAAAAATTCCTGAAGGGTATTCAGATGATGTGGATTTTGTGATGGAACTTCTTCAAAAGTCAGGTGTGCTCTGCACTCCGGGGAGCAGTTTTGGCAAACTGGGAAAAGGGCATGTACGTTTTGCCCTTACATTGCCGGTGGAGGAAATAGAACTTGCGGTGGAAGCAATAAGAGATTGTGGTATGATCAAAAAATAATAGACAATTCTTTCCCGTTTTTTTTGGCAGATTTTATGTGGATTATCAAGTTGACATCTGCATACGCTTTCATTATACTAATTACTAGCACAATATCTTGACTGATGTGGTTTTTAATTACTAGATTTTGTGGTTTTGAATCACGGATGAGAGATAGAATGGAGGAAATGACATGAGTGGTATGCAGGAAAATACTGCAGAATACGGTACATTATTTAAGCCGGAAGGAGTTGTCAAAGTAATAAAAAAGGATGGCAGCCTTGAAGCTTTCAATGTGCAAAAAGTAATTGATGCCGTTGGGAAAAGCGCCTACCGGGCTTTGACAAAATTTACTGATGAAGAAAAGAAACATATCTGCCAATATGTTGTGGATAAAGTAAATGAGCTGGAACAGGATCAGATTCCGATTCCAATTATGCATAATATTGTGGAAAGCGCGCTTGAGGATGTAAAGCCTATTGTAGCAAAAAGCTATCGCGATTACCGTAATTATAAACAGGATTTTGTCCGCATGATGGATGATGTCTACAAGAAAAGCCAGTCTATCATGTATGTTGGAGATAAGGAAAATGCCAATACGGACAGCGCTCTTGTATCTACGAAGAGAAGCCTGATTTTTAATCAGTTTAATAAAGAATTATATCAGAAGTTTTTTATGACTACAGAGGAGATACAGGCCTGCAGGGACGGTTATATTTATGTGCATGATATGTCGGCAAGGCGGGATACCATGAACTGCTGTCTTTTTGATGTGGCAAATGTACTGACCGGCGGTTTTGAGATGGGGAACATCTGGTATAATGAGCCTAAAACACTGGATGTAGCCTTTGACGTAATAGGCGATATCGTTCTAAGTGCGGCAAGTCAGCAATACGGCGGATTTACAGTTCCGGAAGTGGATAAGATTTTAGAGCCTTACGCAGAAAAAACTTATCAGAGAAGTCTTAAAAAATATGCAAACCTTGGTATTGATGAAGAAACCGCACGTGCGGAGGCATATGCTGATGTGAAGCGTGAATTTGAGCAGGGATTCCAAGGGTGGGAATATAAATTTAACACAGTTGCGTCCAGTCGCGGCGACTATCCTTTTATTACGGTGACAGCCGGAATCGGTACCGGAAAGTTTGCACAGCTGGCAACCATCTCTCTTTTAAATGTAAGAAGAAGAGGACAGGGGAAAAAGGATTGTAAAAAACCAGTGCTTTTCCCTAAAATTGTATTCCTGTATGATGAAAATCTTCATGGTCCCGGCAAAGAACTTGAGAAGGTGTTTGAAGCCGGTGTGAAATGTTCAGCAAAGACGATGTACCCTGATTGGCTTTCTTTAACAGGAAAGGGATACATTGCAAGTATGTATAAACAGTATGGAAAGGTGATTTCCCCCATGGGATGTCGTGCATTCCTTTCACCCTGGTACGAGAGGGGCGGTATGCATCCGGCAGATGAGAATGATAAACCTGTTTTTGTGGGACGCTTTAATATAGGGGCTGTATCCCTCCATCTGCCTATGATTCTTGCAAAGGCGAAGCAGGAGAATAGGGATTTCTATGAAGTGCTGGATTACTATTTAAATCTGATCCGTCAGCTTCATATAAGAACGTATGCTTATCTGGGTGAAATGAGGGCTTCCACCAATCCGCTTGCTTATTGTGAAGGCGGGTTTTTAGGCGGAAACTTAAAATTGTCGGATAAAATCAAACCGATTCTTAAATCAGCTACGGCAAGCTTTGGTATTACTGCGTTCAATGAGTTGCAGGAATTGTATAATGGAAAGTCATTGGTGGAAGATGGAGAATTTGCCCTGGAAGTGCTGGAGCATATCAATCAGAAGGTAAATGAGTTTAAAGAGGAGGATGGAAACCTTTATGCCATCTATGGAACACCGGCTGAAAGTCTCTGCGGTCTTCAGGTAAAACAATTCCGGGCAAAATATGGGATTATTGAAGGCGTATCAGACAGAGAATATGTATCCAACAGTTTCCACTGCCATGTTTCCGAAGATATCACGCCTATCCAGAAGCAGGATCTGGAATATCGTTTCTGGGAGCTTTCAAATGGCGGAAAAATACAGTATGTAAAATATCCTATCGATTATAATATTGATGCGATTAAAACTTTAATCCGCAGAGCCATGGATATGGGCTTTTATGAAGGGGTCAACTTATCCCTTGCTTACTGCGATGACTGCGGTCACCAGGAATTAGAGATGGATGTATGTCCGGTATGCGGAAGTAAGAATCTGACTAAGATTGAACGTATGAACGGATATCTGTCTTATTCCAGAGTGCATGGAGATACCAGACTGAACGAAGCAAAGATGGCAGAAATTGCAGAAAGGAAGAGCATGTGAGTAAATGAGATATCACAATATTACAAAGGACGATATGCTAAACGGTGACGGGCTGCGCGTAGTGCTGTGGGTTTCGGGATGCTCCCACTGCTGCAAGGAATGTCATAATCCTATCACATGGGATCCTGCTGGAGGACTTCTTTTTGACGACAATGCAAAGCAGGAGATTTTCGAGCAGTTAGATAAATCTTATATTTCAGGCATCACCTTTTCAGGCGGTGATCCGCTTCATGCAGCGAACCGGCTGGATGTTAGGAATTTTATAACCGAAATCAAGGAAAAGTATCCGGATAAAACCATATGGTTATATACAGGGGATAGTTGGGAAAATATCATGCACTATTCCATTATGCAGTACATTGACGTGCTGGTGGATGGTGAATTTCAGATTGATAAAAAAGATAATAAGCTTCTCTGGAAGGGAAGCAGCAACCAAAGAGTGATTGATGTCAAAAATACGCTTAAGCAGACGGATCCTTCCGTTCCGGTTCTGCACTGCGGAGATTACGCATAGAAAGGATTCCTTCTTTGAATATGGAAACAATCAGGATTAAATATTTTACTGATAAGATTGAAAAACTTACTTATATAGACGGAAAGTCTGACTGGATTGACCTTCGCGCCGCGCAGGATGTAGATTTAAAACAGGGGGAATTTTTCCTGATTCCTCTGGGGGTTGCAATGGAACTGCCGGCAGGATATGAAGCCCATGTTGTGCCAAGAAGTTCCACATTCAAAAATTTCGGCATCATCCAGACGAATCATCAGGGGGTGATTGATGGTTCTTACTGCGGTGATAATGATCAGTGGTTCATGCCGGTGTACGCTATGCGGGATACGCATATTTCCTGCAACGACAGAATCTGTCAGTTCCGGATCGTTGAAAATCAGCCAAAGATTCATTTTCAGGAGGTAAGTGTCTTGGAAGGAACTGATCGGGGCGGATTTGGCAGTACCGGAAAACAGTAAATAGAAAATATTTTCAATTTGTATAAAAATACTCCTTTTGCCACATAATGCTAAGAGAATGCATTGATGCGCGGAAGGAGTTTTTTATGGATACAAATAAAATGAGTACGTCGCTTTCTGAAAATATGAAGTATTTAAATAATTGTCTTGCGGTAGACCAAAATTTTGACATTGTTTACCGGGTCATACAAATCGGCGGAAGAGAAGCCTGTATGTATTTTATCGATGGTTTTTGCAAAGATGAGCTGATGCAGAAGATGCTGCAGTATTTTATGGATATCAAAGAAGACGAAATGCCGGCTGATGTCCATGAGATGTCAAAAACCAGTCTGCCCTATGTAGAGGTGGATTTGCAGGATAGTTGGGATCAGATTACTTATTTTATCATGTCGGGGGTGTTTGCGCTTTTTATTGACGGATATGACCGTTGTCTTTTAATCGATTCGAGAACCTATCCGGCAAGAAGTGTGGGAGAGCCTGAAAAAGATAAGGTTCTGCGCGGTTCTAAAGATGGATTTGTTGAAACGATTGTATTTAATACAGCGCTGATCCGCCGGAGAATCAGAAGCCCGCAGCTGCATATGGAAATGCTTCATGCCGGAAACAGCTCACAGACGGATATTGTACTTTGTTATATGGATGACAGGGTGGATCATGGATTTTTGGACAAAATTAAAGAACGTATCAATCAGATACAAGTGGATGCTCTTACCATGAATCAGGAAAGTCTGGCGGAATGTCTTTATAAAAAGAAGTGGTATAATCCTTTTCCGAAATTTAAATTTACGGAAAGACCGGACACTGCATCTGCACAGATTCTGGAGGGCGACATTGTCATTCTGGTGGACAATTCACCTTCTGCGATGATTACGCCTACCTCTATTTTTGACATTGTGGAAGAGGCAGATGATTATTATTTCCCGCCGATTACCGGGACCTATCTTCGATTATCCAGGTTTTTAATAGCAATTATTACCTATTTTTTGACACCGACTTTTCTGCTTCTTATGCAGAGAACGGAGTGGATACCGGCAGGATTTGAATTTATCATGGTTAAGGAACCCACCAATATTCCGCTGGTCTGGCAGTTTTTAATTTTAGAGCTTGCCATTGACGGCTTACGGCTTGCGGCGGTAAATACCCCCAATATGCTGAGTACTCCGTTAAGTGTCATGGCGGCGCTCGTCTTAGGAGAATTTTCCGTAAACAGCGGATGGTTCAATTCAGAGGTTATGCTGTATATGGCATTCGTGGCAATTGCTAATTACACGCAGGCAAGTTATGAACTCAGCTATGCGATTAAGTTCATGCGTATCATCAATTTGATTCTGACGGCAATTTTCGGTGTGTGGGGATATATTGCAGCAGTCATTCTGCTGATTCTGGCAATTGTAACAAATAGAACTGTATCGGGAAAGAGTTATGTCTATCCTTTATTTCCTTTTAATTTGAAGCAGCTTTCAAAAAGACTGTTCAGATATAGGCTGCCGGGGTCAAGAGAATAGCAACAAACGCTGCTGGCTGCTTATTGTAACAAACGCTGCCGGGCAGTTTATTTTAACAAAAGAACCGGTCATTTTGCATTTTGATTGTAGAATGACCGGTTTTGGTTATAGAGGAAATTTCGGCAGAGATAATATTTTGGGGTGTGGCAGATATGAAACGATGTGGTATTATTTGTAAAATTTGGATAAAAATGTTAAAATGTTAAAGTTGTGAAATGAATAGATTAAAAGGAGTAAAACAGGATGGAAGCATTTAAGATTATTACCAATACTACGGCAGATTTACCAATGGATTACATAAAAGAAAATCAACTTGGATTGATATATTTTAATTATATCATGGATGAAGTTTCCTATGGGAAGGATAAGGAACTGGAGTGGAAGGAATTTTATCGTTTGATGCGTGAGGAGGGGAAGATGCCTACCACTTCGCAGGTAAATCCCCAGCAGTATAAGGAATATTTTGAGGCATTTCTGGAAGAAAATAAAAATCTGCTTTATATTTCTTTTTCCTCCGGTTTAAGCGGTTCCTGCGGTAATGCAATGCTTGCAGCAGAAGAATTGATGGAGGAAAAGGAAGGCTGCCGCATTATTGTGGTGGATTCCAAATGTGCTTCAATGGGAGAGGGATTGTTTGTCTATAAGGCAGTTATGATGAAAAAACAGGGGAAATCCATGGAAGAGACGGCTGATTATTTAAATGAACTGGTACCTCATCTCACTCATGTGTTTACCGTGGATGACTTAAATCATCTTTATCGCGGAGGGCGTGTCAGCAAGGCAGCCGCTATTGTCGGAACGATTGCGGGGATTAAGCCGATTCTTCATGTGGATGACGAAGGGCATTTGATTCCTCTAAGTAAGGTGAGAGGACGCAAGAAATCTTTAAATGCACTGGTTGATTATATGGAGGAAAAGGTAGCTGATGGATATCTTGAAAAAAATGATATCATATTCATCAGTCATGGAGATGCACTGGAAGATGCAGAATATGTAAAGGCGGAGATTGAGAAGCGGTTTGGAATTACGGAATTTATGATTAATCATATTGGACCAACTATTGGCGCACATTCCGGTCCGGGGACGATTGCATTGTTCTTTGAGGGAAATTCAAGATAACCAATATAAATTTTCAGGAGACAGGCAGTAATACCTGTCTCCTGAAAATTTATGTATCTTTAATTTGATGCATATTGTATTATTTTTTCAAGATCTGCAATCAATTCCCTTGAATATACTTCCGCGCTACAGTATATTTGTTCTGCTTTTGCATAGTCTTCTTGTTTTAAGGCAGAAATAACTTCTCCTCCAAATTTATGGAATCGTTGGTGCTTACCCCCGAGGGCATCCCATATTTGACGAATGGCAGGTATTTGAGGCGTCATGGAATAATAAAAATGACCAAAGCCGCATTTTGTGGAATCTAACTGCAAGGGGGTGATTGCGCGTTCGTTTACCATCTTTTTCAAGTTCTTAAGCCAAGTCTGGTGAGCAGTAACTGCATTGCGCACATGCTTGGAAAACTCTGCATTTTCTAAATGGAAAAAAACATCCTCTGACATGGAGCCCATTTGCTTTACAGTGTCGTCCAAAGTCTTTTCAATACCAACAACAGGTTCTGTAGCCTTTTTTAATTCCTGACTGACATTCATCATAAACTCAGTGCTGTCTCTTAATTGATTCTCCATCTCATTCATGGAACTGCTGAGTTCTTCACTGACAGCAGCAATAGAACTGATGGATTCATTGACCTTTGAAACATGTATCTGGTTTTCACTGTTGAGTTTCCATACATTTCCAATCTTTTCGGTCATGGTTCCAAGCGTTGCTATGGTTCCTGTAGCACTTTCAACACTTTGATGGGATGCATTCTTCATTTCCTCTACGAAGCCGCTCATATTGCCGGTCAGTTTCTGGGTTTCTTCTGCCAGTTTTCGGATTTCAGCAGCCACAACGGCAAAACCGCGCCCCGCCTCGCCGGCTCTGGCAGCTTCAATGGAAGCATTTAATGCCAGCAGATTGGTCTGCATGGATATTGTTTCGATACCTGAGATGACTTCATTCATAGAATCGATTACTTTAAGGAGATTATCCATATCTTCCTGCAGTCTGTGGGAATTGTCGATGGTCTGTGAAGAGAGATCTTTGATGGAAGTAAGCTCATTCTGACATGCATCGATTTTTGTATAGACTTCCTCTGTTTCTGAGGCAACTTGAACAATTGTATTGGTCAATTCTTCGTGCTGATTGTCAGCATTTCCAGCCATATTGGAATTTCCTACGGAAGAACCGAAGATGGTTTCGGCAGCTCTTGCAACATTATGAGATATATCAACGATTTTCTGTGTTTCATGCTGCATGGTAAGATCAAGAGAACTGATTTGCATGACCGCTTTGATATTCATTTCAAAAATTTCCGCAAATTGCTTCCTTGCATGAAACAGACGCTGATAAATATTGTCTAATTCAGGCACGCTGGAGTAATCAGCAGCCTTCATCTGCGAAACTGCTTTCATAAGTATTGTTTTTTTCCTGTTTCCCGCCATTTAGCACCTCTTTTCCTATTGATTTCTTTAGATGATTTGCGATTGTCAGAATATACCATATACAATATCACAAATTGACAATCAATATAGTTTAATGATAAGAAAAAATATACATAATTGCAACCATTTTAATTATTTTTTAATATGGAATCATTGACATAAAAAAATTTTGATAAATCCATCACTTTAAATGGACAAAATTACCTCAAAGAGTTTCGTTTACAAGCTCGGCATACCCTTTGAAGAGTCGCTGACCGAAGCACAGTTCACGACCTTCCACAAGCTCCTTGATGGCAATGCTTTTTTATTGTTCCTTACTGTCCATTTAATAAACAGATAAGAAACAAATAGTAAACAGATAAAGACCTTTTCGAAATATGATGTATAATAACACCATAGAAACACAAACTTCTTTTCAATCACTATGGAGGGATAAATATGAGTACAATTCTTCATACCGATAAATTGTGCAAATCATTCTCAAGCGGCGGCTTGCAGCAGCACATCATCAAGAATCTTGATCTTGAGATCAGGGAAAAGGACTTCACTATTATAATGGGTGCATCGGGTTCGGGCAAATCCACTCTGCTTTATGCACTTTCGGGAATGGATACCCCAACCCTCGGCAGCGTCTTCTTCGGTGACAGGGATATATCGAAATATACCAACGATCAGCTTGCTGTGTTCAGACGTGAAAACTGTGGATTTGTCTTTCAGAGTATCTATCTGCTCGAAAACATGACCGTATTTGATAATATCATGACAGGTGCACTTGTGATACAGAAGAACAGCCCCGAGCTTGTGAAAAAGACCGAGGAGCTTCTCAAAAAGGTCGGTATAGGCGAAAAG
>JAAUZD010000017.1 GCA_014804785.1 Lachnospiraceae bacterium | reverse complement strand
TTTTTAACTCGGTTGGCGAACCAACGTTATTATAACACTGGAGGTTTTTTACTGTAAGCTAAAGCAGCTGTTGTCCCCCTGCATAGCAGGGGGTTTATTAAAAGACTGTTTCACAAAAATAGTGTGGTGCAATGATACTGCACCACACTCATAGTCTCATTTCAATAATTATCTTGAAACAATTGCTTTTCTAATAAGGTCAACTGGTATAATCACTAATGCTAACACCATAGATACTAATAAAGCCTTTGGAGCCAGCATAGTTGTGTTGAATACCTTTCCACCAATCTCAATCATTACTGTCTGAAGAATAAAGATTGATCCCATCACCATCATAAAGTTCTTATTCTCGCCAATATGCTCAAACAGATTAAATCTTTCTGATCTTGTATTCAAACTGTTAAAGATAATCGCATAAATAAAGAATGCAAACATAAATGTCTTCTTATAAAGTTGTGGATCTGAACATGTCTCTGGTGTAACAAAGCTCGTAATGCCTGCAACATTCTCAAGGATCAAGATTGAACCCAATGTGATGAAAATAGAACTTGTACCAATTGCAGATTTAATGTATGTGGTCAAAATATTGTCTGTTCTCTTAATTGGCTGATCCTTCATATATCTGTTAAGAATTGGCTCACCACCAAATGCCATAGCAGCTAATGTATCCATAATAAGGTTGATCCAAAGAATCTGGACAATCGAGAATGGCTCTGTCCAACCTAATATCGGAGCAATAATGTTCATCAACATTGTACTGATATTTACTGTAAGCTGGAAAATAAGGAACTTTCCTACAGACTTAGCCATCGTTCTACTGTTAAGAACGCAGTCTTTAATAGATGTTAAACTGTTATTAAGAATAACCACGTCTCCTGCTTCTTGTGCAACAGCTGTACCATCTCCCATTGCAAATCCAATATCTGCCTGCTTTAACGCTGGTGCATCGTTAACCCCGTCACCAGTCATACCGCAAACATTATCAAGCTGCTGTGAAATAGATACCAACCTCTTTTTATCAAGAGGCTTTGCTCTATTTACTACCTTCAAGTTTGGAAGAACTTTCTTAAGTTCATCATCAGACATCCTCTCTAACTGCTCATGAGCAAGGACAATATCCTTCTTTTCGTCCTTAAGAATTCCAGCCTCTCTTGCAATGGCAACAGCAGTTTCTTCTGCATCACCAGTAACCATTACTACCTGAATTCCTGCATTGTTAAGAATCTGAACTGTCTCGATTGCGTCAGTTCTAACATTATCGCGTAAACAAAGAACTGCCATGAGTACGGTCTTTCCATCGCTGATTTCAGCTACTGAAAGAAGTTTCATTGTTCTCTTTGCTTCAGCAAGCATCTGTTCTTTAACTTTTTCCCTATCAGCTGCTGTAAATTCTTTTTCTTCTCCATCCGGAAGCATATAATGTGTTACTTGATCAATAATGTTTTCTGTAGCACCCTTCCAATAAACACGTCCATTCTTGAGTTTTACAGTTGCACACTTCTTTTCTGAATCAAATCCACTAATTTCTTCAACCTTCTCAGGATCATTCTTTGAATCATCATATCCATTGTTGATAGCATATGAAAGCAATGCTCTATCCATATTGTTACTACCAATTGCTTTTCCTTCTGAAGTGATCTTTGCAAGGTTATTCAATGTAATTGCTTCAATAAATTCCCTACTCTGAATATTATCAACAATATTTCCATCACCAGTAATGAATTCAACTAACGATAAGTTACCTTGTGTGATTGTTCCGGTTTTATCACTAAACAACACATTCATATATGCTGAATCTGAGAATGCTGCCTTATGGCTAACAAGAATATTCTTCTTATACATTGACTCAGTATTCATTGACTGAACTAAACTGTTCATCATAGGGAGTCCCTCTGGAACAGCCATGATTACGATAGATGCCATAAGCATTACAGCTTCTGCAACTAAAAGAAGTATCGAAACAACAGTAATTGCTTGGTTTACTCTAACAAGAGTAAGGACAACATGTAATATGCCAGCAATTGTAGCTGCTGATACACCTAGTTTACCAATTCCAGTTGCTACAACTTCAAGTTTAAGACTTGAAGTATCTTTTCTTTCTTCCTCTTCATCATCCTCAGTCAATGCTTTATTTATCTTGCCTAACTCTGACTCATCCCCGATAACTGTTGCAACAATATATCCTTCACCAGACGTCACAACAGAGCCCATGAATACCTTACTTACTGACGCATAATCTGTTGACTCAGCATCATCCATATTTGTGGTTGCTGTCTTGGTATCATCTCTTGACTCACCGTTTAACGCAGCCTGAGACACCTTGATATTTCCTTCAAATAATAGACCATCAACCGGAACCTTATCTCCTGCCTGAACAAGAATTGTATCGCCCTTAACAATTTCACTTGTAAGAATATTAACAAGTTTTCCATTCCTCATAACTTTGGCATAAGTCTTATTATATTCTTCTTGAAGAGCTTCACTTCTTGAAGTATTTCTATACTCTGATAATGTACTAAATCCAGTCGCAAGTGCAATTGCTAAAATAATACCTACAATTTCTACAACGTCATTTGCACCCGACAATGCTGGGACGAAAACTCCTAATACAGCTAATACTATCTTAAGAACCAATGCTGCACATAACACTTTAATCCAAATATCATCAAAAGCTCCTATAAACATAGACCAAAGCGATTCTGCTTCCTTTTTTGCTAATTCATTTATTCCATGCTTCAATTTGCTTTCATTAACTTGAGAGTCGGACAATCCTCGCATTAATTCATCTTTTTTTATATCACTCATAAATTTGAATGACCTCCTCCTTAGATTTTATATAAAAAGAGGAACTACAAATATAGCTCCTCCCCTTACCATGCTTGATGCCCGGTATTATACATATCTTCTACAAAGCTCTCCAATTCCAGGATCAGTTGTGCCATTTCCTATAGCATTAAATTTCCACTCGCCATTGTGTCTATATACTTCGCCAAAAATCATAGCTGTCATACCTGAATAATTCTCAGTCAAATTATATTTACACATTTCATTATTGTTTCTATCATCAACCAAACGGATGAACGCATTCTGAATCATTCCAAAATGCTGTCTTCTCTGTACTGCCTGATAAATGTTTACAACAATAACAATCTTATCATATTCAGCAGGTACTCTTGATAAATCGATAACTATCTGCTCATCATCTCCGTCTCCAGCTCCAGTAAGATTATCACCCATATGATTTACTGTGCCAGATTTGTGCTTTAAATTTCCAAAGTAAACTAAGTCTGTATTATCAACAAATTTACCATTCTTTAACATGATCGCGGATGCATCACAGTCGATTGCCTGAGGCGCTGATCCAAACAGTGCACCCAATAGTCCTCCACCACCTGACTGCTGAACCTCATCCCAGCCAAGACCTACAACAATTTTTGCTAAACCTGCATTGTCCTTTGACAGACTTACTTTCTGTCCTTTCTGTAAGCTAATTGACATTTGCTCCTCCTATTTCCTTCCAGCTTTCCATTGCATACCCCAGTTAAATGCTTTATCTAACGCCTGATGCCCTGAATAAAACTGTACTATTTTTTCTACACTAAACGTCTGATCATTTTGGTTCTCAAACAACGCCAACCCACACATGATATTAGATGAATTGAACGTGTCCATCTTCACGATAATATCTTCTGCGCCTGGATATTTTATCGTTACTATTGCATCAGCTTGTTGCCAATTTGCAACACCTTCATATATGAAAGTATAGACCAAAATTCTTTTGAATTCGGAAAGTTTATTTCCATTGATGCGAAGATTTTCACCTGCTGCTGCGGCACCAGTTCTATCATCTCCATCCAATGAAATAAACGGAGCCTGATTCAAATTACCAAAGGAGTTTCCTAACGCTTGAACTGCTCCTTTTTGTCCGTTTTTCAATTCATATAAACATCCAAGATCCAAATCAATTCCTTGATTGCCTCCAAGAAGACTCGATAGGAAACCCTGTTTAGCAGGTCTTGAATTCCAATTTAGATTTACTAATATTTCTCCAAGACCTGCGGAAGATTTTTTCTCAAGACTTACTTTTTGGCCCTTTTGTAAATTAATAGCCATAAGTAATAGTAATCTCCTATTCTACATCTACTCCATAATTGTAACATAAAGCAGCCAAACCACCCTGGTAACCGCTTCCAATGGCATTGAACTTCCACTCATCACCATTCTTGTATAATTCACCAAACACAGCTGCTGTTTCAATGGAGAAATCTTCTCCTAAATCATATCTGAGAAGTTCTTCTCCAGTAGTTTCATTGAAAATTCTTACAAAAGCATTTGAAACCTGTCCAAAGTTCTGATGCCTTGCTTCTGCCTCATAAATTGTAACTGTAAATGCAATCTTTGTTATATTTGCAGGAATCTTTGACAAATCAATTTTAATCTGTTCGTCATCTCCGTCTCCTGCGCCTGTAAGATTATCTCCAAGATGCTGAACTGCTCCAGATGGATGTGAAAGGTTTCCAAAAAATACAAAATCTTTCTGATCAGAAATTTTCCCTGAGTCTGTTAAGCAAAATGCAGCTGCATCAAGATCAAAGTCTCCTCCGGTATCGAATGCATTTACATCCCATCCAATACCTACAACCACATTCTTGAGTCCAGGATTTCCTTTTGTTAGACTAACCTTCTGACCTTTCTGTAAACTAACTGGCATATGATCTGCACCTCCTATGCTACTTCAATTCCATAGTGACCACAAAGTGCTGCAAGTCCGCCCTGGAATCCACTTCCGATTGCATTGAACTTCCACTCTCCATTATTTCTATAAAGTTCACCAACAACTACAGCTGTTTCAATGGAGAAATCTTCTCCAAGATCATATCTGATTAATTCTGTATTATTTGATTCATCTACTAAACGAATGAATGAGTTGGAAACCTGTCCAAAATTCTGATGCCTTGTCTCAGCATCATAAATCGTAACTGTAAATGCAATCTTCTCAATATTAGCTGGAACTTTTGATAAGTCAATCTGAATCTGCTCATCATCTCCATCACCTTCACCAGTAAGATTATCTCCCATATGTTTAACCGCTTCGCTTGCATGTGCTAAGTTACCATAAAAAACAAATTCCTTGTCTGTCGGGCACTTTCCATTAGCACCGAGCATAAATGCTGCAGCATCAAGATCAAAATCTGCACCTGAATCAAATGCATTTACATCCCATCCCAGACCTACCATAATATTCTTAAGTCCTGGATTTCCTTTTGTTAAGTCTACTTTCTGTCCTTTAGCTAAATTGATTGGCATAATAATAACCCTCCTTGAAATAAAATGTATTTGTTTTCTTTTGCTGCATATAATAATTATTTCTTTGCCGGTGGCATATGATATTGCTTATTAAAATCTTGTTTAATTGCCTCCAGTCTAGCCTGATCCTCAATACGTTTCTTTCTAGCATCTTCCTGAATTCTCTTTGTCTCTTCAATTCCGCTTGTGATTGTTCTCCAAGTTGTTTCAAGAGTTTCAATCTGAATGGAACTTCCTGATGCCAATCTAGCTGTTGTCTTTGACACTTCAACAGTATTCTGTGCATTCTTGATAAGCATTTCATTTGTCTTCTTATCTAATGCAGCCATAGATTCTGCCTGAATCCTCTGTCTCTTAAGAAGAATAGCCTGAGCAAGTGCCTGCTTAAATACAGGAAGTGTAACGATGAATGCTGAATTAATCTTTCTAACCAAGTTATAGTTGCTGAATTCCATTGTCTTAATCATAGGAATAGACTGCATAGCAACATTCTCAGCAGTTCTCAAGTCCTGTGTTCTCTGTTCCATCATCATAAGTGCCTGATTCAAGCTGGTAAGTTCAAACTGAATAGACTGATCTCCAGTTGTTTCCATATCCTGCTGTCTCTGAGCAATATATGCTTCGATTTCCTTACATGCCTGCTCACCTGCTAAAATGTATTTAACTAATTCATGGTAGAAATTAACATTTGCCTCAAACATTGTATTCAATTTTCTGTTTGACTGTTTGATTTCAGATTCATACCCCTTAAGCTGAACATAAATCTTATCAACCTCTTCACCCATAGTATGATACTTTGCAAGTATCTTATCAAGCTGCCTCTTAAGGTTTCCAAAGAACTTTCCAAAGAGTCCTGGATTATCCTTAATTTCTTCTATATCAAACTGGTCCATAATCTTAGCTAATGTCTTAAGCATTTCACTTGTATCATCCAGCTGTGACATATTCATACTGTTAAGAACCACATCAGATGCTTTTGAAATTTCCTCAGCAATCTCTGCTCCGAAAGATACGATTGTCTCTAAATTGTTGATTTCAATCGTACTAACAATACGGTCAACTTCTTCTGAATTAACTAAGTCCGCATTCATTTGCTGTCTGTCAGCAACAATATCATACTGTTCTACTACAGCAATCTCATCTTTTGCTCCTGGGAGATTGCCAGCTACCTGCGTTGGTGTTGCTGTGGTTGTTGATCTGCCAAAGTCAAGTCCCATATTCTAATTACCTCTCTTAAAAATTTTTTCACGCCATGTAGGACGTGTGCTATTCAGCGAAAGACTATTCAGATCTGGGACTTGCATATCATACTTATACTCCCCAATCTGGTGTTCTTCTATTAAGTTCCTTGCAAAATGCTTTTCTATGCTTTGATAACCTGTAGGAACAAAGAATATTATATCAAATCCTATCAAGTTTAGAAAAGCAGCTAAAATTGAATCCTCAAGTGATATTACCGTTTCACCCGTATTAATATAGATTAGTTTTGGATTTTTTTTGGTAAAGTCAAATTTCTGAATCATACGAATAATATCTTTTGGCAAATTCAGAATTTGAGCAATAACCGTATATTCTGTGCCATTTTCTCCAATACCGTTTATCAGTTTCTGCTCAATCAAAAGCTGTAACTTATCAAGCATAAATTCTTGCATTTCTTCTCGAAGGATGCCGTATGGATACTTTGGATGATTCTTGATTTTATTCCTTTGAAGTTTACCATTCTTATAAAACTCTGCTGAGAATGCTTTCATCGGATTTGGAGCAGTCGATTGGATATATGGAGCGCTCTTTATAAGTATTGTATCTTCTGTAATCAATTCCTTTACCGAAACCCAATATTGCGCTGTAAGTCCATCCTTAACACCAGATATTTTTGAAAAAATGACTGGAATATTTACCACTCCATCAACCGTACTAAAACTTGGTCGATACTTTAATTCTTGATCCCATAGAATCTTTATTTCTTCATACATGGTCTGCAAGTTAATAACATTTGCTTTACCATATTGCTGATTCCTATATATGCCAGTATCCTGATACATCAATGTATCAAGATCTCTTTCTGCATGGTATGCAACAGTTCCGATTCTAACCTGCGAGCTTTCTTCCGGATATCTTGTTATAGAAAGACTTTCTGCATAATTAACTTCATATAACAATTTATCTTCCAAGCAACACTTTGTGTTCAAGTTAGGACACAATATTAAAACGTCCAAAGGAAGTCGTCCAAGAAATCTCATAAACAATGCTTCATTGTCATTCTTGCATCCACCCATATATATGAAACATCCAACATCGGATGGCTTCCAATTTGAAAACAACTGTGGCATATATCTTTTTAGCCAACAAAGCAGATACACTGCTTTGTTTGTTAGCTTATTGAGATTTCCACCTTTTTTTTGTGATTCAGCTAAAATAACATCAACAAATGTTTTGTGCATAATTCGTTGCAACTCAATATTAGCTGTATACTGTATATTGCTCGCAAGATTTATAATCATCTGATCTTGTTTTGTATAATTGCTTCTTTTTATCCCTGCAATTTCCTCTGGTGTTGGTTTCGGTATTTCCTCATTAACTATAACAAGTTTCCTCTTTGAATTTCTTATCTCTTGCTGTAGTTGAAATAACTCATTAGTATATGTAAGCTTGTCATCTGCGCCATTTATTCTACAGAAACAATTATAGAAAAAGTGACTATCATTTCCTCTTAGCGTTACACTTTCACGAATATCATCTATGCCTTTTCCTTTTATCCAGGCATTTGTACAATTAGCAATATTCGGTCTTGTTCCATACAACCGCTCGTTGTTCATCTCATTTTGAATTTCATCTCTAACCATTTTGATACAATAGCCTTGTGGAAATGGTTGTAATCCATTCATCTGTAAATTATCTGACAGCGCGGAGGATGGGTCAACTTTTAAATATCCTTGATCACCTGCATATTGAAGCAAAATTACGTCGCAGCCAGCATTGGAAAGAATAGAAATAAGCATCAACTCATAATTGCTTATATCCCCCTCATATAATATTTTGGGAATATTATTTTCCCCCAACTGATTGACAATACGTTCAAATTTATAGTATAGCCAACACATAAACTTGATATACGCATTTTTCAGCATATTCTCAGTTTTGCCAGCTTTTCTCATCGAATCTAAAGAGTCATATATTGAGGTCACCATGTTTTGCCTTTGAAAATCATTCATTCTTGGCAACCACTTTTTCAAGCTCGTCGAGATGAATTCCATACTCATCTGGAAATCCATCCCCATTATCTCATTGTAATATGCAAGATTTTTTTCGTCAGGATTTGGTATTTTGCCTTCAATCACTACTCCTGTCCGTCTTGCCACATCATAATATTTTTTTATGAATTCACTAATTTCTTCTGAATATCCATTAATTCGATAAAAGTACACCCCTTTATTCTGTCTACTATTCAATTCAACAAAATAATCACTAAGGTTCCGAATCTTTTTATGTTCTAACATACAGCATTCTCACCTTCAATATCTATTCATTTTGTTTTTGTTCATTACAAATCCTAAGCTGGAACCGACTCCTCCTCCTATAATATGAGTAAGATTAGATACATTGTCTCGAGTAAAAATTCCTTGATACACTTGCTCACCAATATAAATAACTGCAACTAAAATAAAAGTAACTGGTATCTTACCTTCCTTAAAACTTGTAAATGATGAAAGTAAAATCAAAGCAAAAACCACTCCGCTCGCACCAAGTAACTGTGTATGTGGAAAAAATACGAAATTGACTATACCTGTCACTAATGCCGTCGCCAAAATGACAAATAGAATGTTTGATGAACCATACTTCTCTTCAAGCAACGGTCCAATAACTAGAATAAGCATGATATTTCCTATAAAATGTTCCCATCCCGCATGTCCTAACACGTGTCCAAAAAATCTGATATAGGTCAATGGGCTAAACAATGAGGATCTATATACGCTAAATAACGCGTTTGTAGAAGCACTTCCAGTGACCTTATCAATTATCAAAACTGCAAAGCACGCAATGGTAAACCCTAATATAACTGGAGAGTTAAATGAAAGTTGTAACTTTTTGCCACTAGAATTCATCTTTTGCCCCCTAAACATATTAATTCTGCATGAAAAATTGTATCATATTCCTATTTCTATTTCAAGAAAAAACTTTCAAAATTTTACATTTTGTCGCAGAATTAGACATATATAAATTCCCGAATGTAGCGAGAAAGCTGCTTTTGTTGCAAAGGTGCTTGCTTTTATTTTTAATTTGTAAAGCCATTTGTAAATAATTTAATATTCTCATATCCAATAGCCAGATTTATATTCTGTCCGCTATCAATTCCAGCGGTACTAATACCAATAACTTCCCCTTGCAAATTTAACACAGCTCCCCCTGAGCTCCCATGTGAGGTTGGTGCCGTAAACTGTATCATATCAACATCATTAATATTCCTAAATCCTGATATGATTCCATCAGACACAGAGTTGAACAGACCTAACGGACTCCCAATCGCGACCACCTTTTGACCTCTTACCAATTTCTTTTTTCCTTGATAAATTGGGATAGGATTGAGTTGTCTCCTTATCCTAATAACTGCAAGATCAATTACAGAGTTATATTTTATCACTTCATTTGTTGTATATACTTCCTCATCATCCTCAATCCTTACAGAATAGAAACATCCTCCGGATGCCACATGATTATTGGTCAAGATGTATCCCTTTTTTCCAATCATTATTCCCGAACCAGTTCCCGTAATATCTCCATTGCTATCATGAATAGCAATCAATACCACAGACGATGCTAATTGCGCTAATTCCTCATAACTCTTCTCTCTATTTACCTGTACTATCGGTACCTGTTGTTCTCGTCTTTGTAGAGTATTCGTATTAATGTTACTATTTCCATTCAAATTCGTACTTCTTCTATTTGTTCTTTCAGGAATAACTACTTTACTAGGTTGTTGTACTTGTTGTGTTGTATTCTTGGCTGGATCTACTACTTTTTCGGGAATATAACGCTTATATTGCCTCAATATAGTATTACCAAAATCACCCAATTTAAATTTATATGAATACTTTAATAGTTTTTCATCAGTAGAAATATCATTTCTATTTTCAATCAATAGAACATCACATCCAATATATGTAAGGAACAAATAAAACAGATATTCCTGCTCCTTAACCACATTGTCCGCAATTATCTTTATACATAACTTTTCAGACCAATCATTTAGACAATCCCCAATAGCCTGATCCAGCCAAAACAACAACTTGGTTCCAAAATTACGAACCATAGATGATGTCAGGTTGGATCTCGATTCCTTGTAAATTCTGATTGTAGAATTGAGTGCCTCAGAAACTGTACTTTCCAAAGTTTCTGTAGACCTTATATTTCGAAATTTGCCTTTGTTATTTTCATAATATTTTAAATACAGTGCAGTATAAAAATCCGCATCCGCAATATCTCTTATTTGAGGTAACAAGTTGATTCTTTTGTAAACGAGCCTGTTTTTAGACACTTCAATGTCCATCTGTCTGTCCGCATCAGCTATAATATTAGCCAAATCCGATATTTCCCCAACTGCTCTAATAAAATAAACATCTCTTACATTATTATTGAGGCCACCCTTTATACTTAAAAATGTTTTTATTGAATTTATATTCATAACATTATGTCTGTATCTTATCTCTGCCATAACCTCTTCCACCTCTTTTGCAATATGATAACTTCTCTAAATCTTCAGCCCTTATTCCATAAGGCTTTCAGACCCTATCTTTCAAAAATCACCCATTTTTTATCCAAAACTCTTGACAATGCTCTCAAAAAATACGGTGCTCCGTGCCATTAATCAAAAAGCATACTTTAGATGGGGTCCGGCGGTAAAGGAAACCGGGCAGAGTATAAAAAATACATCCTCAAGGTTATTGGAAAGTTTTCGCAGACAACCCATAACGGATGAAGATGTACTTTATTCAGCGATACACAACCATGTATCTTGAATAACAGAATAATTATAGCAAAGGTGGCGGTAGAATGAAATAGGAAATTGAACTGAATATCCACAAAAAGATAAAAAATATTTCATGACCGTAGGATGTGAATAATACGTCTGATTATCGGAATAAATGTTATTAACTAAAAGCAGTGTCCCCTTAATGAAATTGAATTCAATTTTTTAAGTTTATTCTTTGCCACTGCTTTTTTTACATTAAACTATCTTTTTTTGTCATACTATGTTACAATGTGTAAGATTATGCGTCATAAGGGAGATTATTATGAAAAATAACGTTTTGTACTATAGTGTGGGAGCGCTACTTTATTGCCCTGGAAATAAAGAATCTGTTGCTGATTCCATCATAAGCGGAAGATTCGGCAGCAAGTTTTCACTTGCCCTTTGTCTTGAAGATACAATAAATGATGATTATGTCTCAGAAGCCGAACATGTTCTCATTGCTTCTCTCAATAAGATTTTCACACAATATCAAATAAATCCGTTTTACTTGCCAAAAATATTTGTCAGAGTTCGAAATCCAGAACAGATTCGCAGATTAACCAAAGCCTTTGGAAAATCCATTGAAATAGTTACTGGTTTCATCATTCCAAAATTCAACTCAGATAATGCCCAAAACTATATAAATGAAATCATTCGTGCCAATGAGCTTGTTTCAAAATACATTTACATGATGCCGATTTACGAAAATCCATCAATTATCGACCTCAGGAATCGTATCGATATACTTTATTCATTAAAGTATTCCTTATCTCAGATTGAAGACCGTGTTCTAAACATTCGCGTCGGCGGCAATGATTTATGCCATATGTTTGGATTCAGAAGGCATTCCAATGAATCCATTCACAGAATTAAACCTATATCAAATATTTTCTCTGATATAATTACTGTATATGGGTCAGACTATGTTGTTTCAGGTCCTGTTTGGGAATACTACGCAGGTAACAATTGGGAAAAAGGGTTAGTTCAAGAAATTCAAGATGATAAACTTTGCGGTTTCACTGGAAAGACCGTCATCCACCCAAATCAAATACCTGTAATCAATAAATCATATCAAATATCAAGGAACGATTTTAATGATGCACAAGCAATTCTAAATTGGAATAAAAACTCTAATGCATTTGTCTCTGGAAGCGAAACCAAAGAAAGAATGAACGAATACAAGACACACATCAACTGGGCGCAGCAGACAGTATATTTAGCTGAAGCTTTCGGAATCGCAGATTGAAAGAAACGAAGCAGGAACAATTATTCCTGCTTCTTAAATCGCTCATTATCCTAAAATGTTATTTACTTTTGCCGCATGTTCTTTATTTGTGATAATGCCCATCTGTAATTGCATATCAATTTTTCTCAACTGATCGTAATTCTCATATTTTTTCTGAATGACTGCAATTTTTTCATCATACTCCTCAGCTGTGATAATTTCCATTTCTAAAGCTTTATCTAACTTTGCTTTCTGTGATTCATATTCATCAAGAGCCTTCTTCCGACGTTTTTCTTCTTCCTCACGTTTAGCTTCATCCTCTTTCTCCTGCAATGTTGATATTATCTCATCAAGCTTGTCAAAATCTGGCTTCATCTCTTCCAAGATGTCAGCTATATCAAATGCTTCGCTTCCATCAGACTGATTCATATATTCTACATATCTCTTACCAATTTTGGCATATGATTCCTCAAGCCTTCTCTCTATTACTGATTTCTGCACCTTCATTCCGGCAAGTTCGCTCTGCTCTTTTGAGGTACTATAAATCGATGTTCCAATGCTTTTAGCTGAATCAATCACATTTTCCCCAACTTCCTTAACTGCTTTTGTAGCTCTCCCAAACATGTCCATTTGTTTTACCTCCATTTTTGTTTTATAATCTCTAAGCCAGTAAATATCAGGCTTCCTGTATGCAGCGTTCTTACCTGCTGACCAACTTTTTAAAGCTTTGGGATCTGCCCTTTGAACCCATCCTGAGAAAGTTGGTTTTAGAAGTGGCATAATCCTCCGACTATTATATCCCTCTTTTTCATGCATAGCAACAGTTATGTCTATTTCCCATGTTTATTTTTTGTATTTTGGATAATATTTTTTTAAATAGTTGACATCCATTGCGCAGCCGGGCATAGTTTTGGAATTCTTCACTCCTATGCATCTGTTATTTTTTTAATTATTCCACAACACTTGTAGTGTGTAAGTGGATAATACTCTATAGGAACATTTTTTTCTTCGGCAAGTCTAACCAGATGCCCTAATTGAGGTTCTCCTTTATATCGCTCATCAATAAGAATTTTCCAAGGGACTCTTCTTAGCAGCACCCTTGTGGCTTCTCCAATTCCAGGCTTAATCAAATTGATGTCATCAATTCCAAAGTTTTCGCCTATTGCTCTCACTTCATCAATTCCTTGACCTTCAATTGTGCTTTTGTTATCTGGAATATTCTCTAAACAAAACGCCTTTTCAATAGTTTCAATAAATGCATAAGACAAATCTGAATCTATTAATTCTTCATGATATACGGCCCCATGAAAATCATTTTCGCCTATTATATCGCCTCTTAAAAAAGTACGACTAATAAGACCAGACACCGTACTATTTAAACATGAACTCGGAATAAGTATGTCATCATGCGTTCCACACAATTCTGTAACATTTGCCGGGTCTGCAATAACAGCTATGTCATCAGAAACACCTTCATATACTGCTATATCTTTCTTCAACTCATTTAAAATTGCTCCCTTGCCAATCCATCCATCAACAAATAAAAGTTGTTCTGGTTTGTATATATCCAACAAGTATTTCATAGCATTATCATCAATGCCTCTTCCCCGAATAATTGAAATCGAATAGTGAGGCACATCAATATCGTACTTATATTTAATATAACGCTTTATAAGAATACCAATAGGAATTCCAGCTCTTGCAAGAGATACCAATACAACATCTTTTCCTTTATTACTTATAATTTTATCTGCTAACACTCCCACTGCATTTGCAACTGGCTTAGAATAATTTTCCAACGCATCATAATATACTTTCATATACTTATCTGTTGGCACATACTCAATAGGAAGCATCTCACTGTAATGTTTTCCTGACTGAATTAGTTTTTCCCTTTCCTCTGTAGGTTGAGGTTTTACCAATCCAGTAATATCTTTCAATAGTAAAATTACATCTTCATCAGAATATGAACTTCTCAAATTAGCACCACCTTATTACTGTTATATTATCATTATAGATTTTAAGAGCATTCACTAATGTTCTTTGACCTTCACTATCTGCTTCTGGAGAATCCGTTATAACAAATACCCTGTCATACTCTCCAATATCATAAATAAATGTTCTTCTTTCAGAATCATATACGCTCTTTAATTCATATCTGCAGTGAAGCGGATAATCATTTTCCAAGCTTACAGCAATTGGGCTTCTTGTCGTTGAATGGCAAAGTACCATATTCCCATTCTTTTCCAATTGCTGACCAACATAAAGCGCCGGAAACATGAATTCTTCTGTTCCAACTACTAATATTTTCTTACCAGAAACACTACCTATTTCATTTCGTATTTCTAACCACAAATTCTCACATGCTGCTTTATATTCATTGGAATCAACAACTCTTCTTGCATCCATTCGGTTATCAACGTTAATTGTCGTACAATCAGCTTCTGATTTGTCTAAACAATCAAAATAATGTCCGTTTCCAGCAAACTCATCAGCCTTATCTCCATAATTACTATGGTCTGTTTTAACCAAGTAATGCAAACGAATCCCTTTGCTTCTATACAACTCCAAATGCTCTGCGGTCATACCATTCAACAATGAAGCCACCGAATATTTTAGTTTACCTAAATATTCCTCATCAAGAATTTTTATTATATTTAAAATAGTATTACCAGTCGTAACCTCATCTTCAATGAACACCAACCTATCAACATCACTTACCACAGCATCTATATCATCTTTTACGAGTTTTTGCTCAGTAGCATGACTGTGTTCTTCTGAAAAGAATAAATAATTAACACTAGGTATTGGTTCCCTAGTGGTTTGAATATACTTAGCACCAATTGATATTGCAACTTGAGCACCTATGGCTGTTGCAGTTTCTGCAAATCCTACCAATAAAAGCCTTTCGTTTTTATACTCATTTCGAAATGTATCTGCCAAACTCGTAAACAGATCAAGTGTTCTTGAAGGCATCACAGGAATATGCTTTCCTTGAAGAGGATCTACTACCAAATATTTTCTCTTCGTATTATTTTCTCTTTTTGCTATTCTCACTAAGTCGCTTTCAACATACTCCACTTTATCATTCCTCACTTTATCTCATTCAGTTGATTTCTGCGCCTGCCCTGACCACCAGTTCTCCCCTTGCAAATATATGGAAAATAATAATGAAAAAACTCGTACCCAAAATATCATTTACAATTTACCCTATAAAAGCTGTCCTTATCAAACTATATGCAATATCTTCCTGTGCGTCAAGCATATAATCAAAATTTGATTCTGTCGGCACTATTGAGACTCCAACTGTAATAGATGCCACTAGGCACAGACTCCCCTCTGTCTCCGCTCCTGCTTCAATAAGAGAAAGATCCTCTATACTGTACATGATATTAAATGCGACGGGTTCATTTTTCTCTTCGATATATTCTGTGGTTTTTATTTTAGCTGCAATGCTATTGGTTGTTTTTTGACCATTGGTTATTATTGAAGTATCGCTGTGATTGCTGATGAACCTCTTTTGCGTGGGCTGTGTATGCCTCGTGAGCCGAGAATCCTCAGTCTGCAGTGGATTTGATGATTCCCGGAGAGCATGTTATTCTGGTGCATGCGGACAATTTCTCTGTTCTTGTAAATTCCGATCAATCTGCCCAGCACCTCTCTGATATCCAACGAAAGTAAATAAATACCATTAACGCTGTAAAGAAAACAGCGCCTGCCCCACGGCAAGCCCAATCGTCATCAAATGGCTGCAGAACTGATTAAAAACATGACCGACTCTAATCCGCTCGACATGCATTACTTCCTCAAATAGAAAAAAGCCTATGAAAGCATCTTCATATGGTGCCTTCACAGACTCTTTTCTATATTTGCACTATTCAAATGAAATCTATACTATGTAAATGATTCCCATCTCCGCATGGTCATCCTGCCACGCTTTCAGCTTACCAACACTTTTCAAGGGGAAGATTCCAGTCGACATTATACGGACTGTCATCTGCCATCTTCAACTCCTCGTAGATTTCCCGTCTTTTATCGCTGCTTTCAAAGGTCCAGTATTCGTATCCGATAAAGTAGCTTTCCATAAACTGATCCCATGAGTCATAGGAATTCTGAATCTCCTTTGCCACCTCCAGAGATGCATCCAGCGCTTCTTCTTTCGTATAATACCCTGCCAGATAAGAATCTGCCAGAATTGTCATCATGCGGCTGTAATCCCATGCCGATATGCCTCGTTCCTTATTTGCCTCATAATGTGCATACCAGTCCACATACCACTGTGCTTCCGCATCACTCACTGAAAAATTGGCAATCATGAAATCCTTTCTCTTATCTTCAGGAAGCTCTTCAATCCCCAGTCCCTTTAGGTACGTCATCTCATTTATGAACTCCACTCCGTGCCCCTCTTCCTCCAGCATCTTCAGCGCTGTTTCTGCTGTGCTCCGGTCTGATATCGCCCAGTAATCCGCCAGGAATTTCTGTACCGTAGCCTGATTGGTTTCATTCTCCTCAAGACCTCCATATATGGTATAGTCCCACCCGTTGCTTTGTATCAATATAGCGCAGGTAGCATTAAACCAACGAAGCATATCATCCATGCTCACATCTGCTGACTGCGTTGTTGCTTCTGCTTCCACCTCTTCTATTTCGGCTGACGCCTCCTGCACATCTTCGGGAACGCTCTCCTTAAGGGTCGAGCATACCTGCTGAAAATATTCCGTCTTCTTTTCATCCAGTGCAGGGGCCGCATATAAGATACTATAGTAAGCATACTCTGTTTCACCGTATACGATAAAACCATCTCCGCTTACATCTTCAAGGTTTACCTGCCCCTTATAAGCCTCCACTCCGCTCAGGCTGGAGATTTCCGGCTTTTCCATTTCTTCTACTTCGGATACGCTGAAGGATTCCTCCACCATTTCCTTTAAACCGCTGATATCCGAAATATTGCTGTAAGCCGTCTTGGGCATCTGCATGACCACGATTCCCTCTGTCTCATCACCAGTAAAAGCGGCTACCCAGTTCTCCACTCCCATATCCTCGGAATTCCAGCTTTCATCCATGCGGATTGCCACCGTTCTGTCCTCAGAAGCAAATTCCCTCATGATGGTTTCAGCGTCGCTGCCGCATGCCGTAAGCAGCATTGCCGCCAACATTGTGAAAATGATCCACGATTTCTTTAATCCATTCATAATTACCTCCACTTGCAAAATGCCTATTTCTTTTATATCTCTTTACCGTAGGTTTGTCAACATCTTCCAGTTCTCCCTATCTGGTGCCAAATAAGCATTGTACTGACTCGTTCGAAAAGACACCATTACTTATTTTGAACAGATAATGGTGTCTTTTATTTAAGAATCAGCTTTCCTATTCGCCGGCACTTAACGCATTAGAAAGATGTTCGATTCCTTGTTGTACTATATCCATAGCTCCTATAATATCTTCAATTGCTGTCACCTGTTCCATCGTGGACTCCTTAATATCAGCGGAAGAATTGGCTGACTTCTGAGAAATTTCAGACAACTTACTCATAGAATCCATCAGCCTGTCCTTGCTTGACACAATTCCCTTCAGTTCTTTTTCCAGCAGATCCGTAATATGTTTAACTTCTTTAGAGGAATCCAGCATACTATTGAAAATACCAATGGTAGCATTCAGCTTTTCATGAGATGCTTTGACAATAGACGTATTGTAGTCCATCGTTTTCCCTGCACGTTCCACAATTCCAATGATATCTTTCAGAATTTCATCAATCTTCTGCGTAGATTCCGCCGACTGCTGTGAGAGCTTATTGATTTCGTCTGCAACTACTGCAAATCCCTTTCCTGCTTCTCCTGCCCTTGCTGCTTCAATCGCTGCATTTAATGCGAGCAGATTGGTCTGCTGTGCAATCTGGTGGATGCTGTCTATAATATTTCCAATCAGATTGGATTTCTCTGATAAGAGTGCAACTTCTTCTGATGCCTCCTGCGTCGATTTAATGTTTTCATCAAATTTCTTTGATAGCTCATTGATGGACGCAATTCCAACATCATTATTTTCCTGTAAGATATCGATATTTTCAATGGTCTGTCCGACTCTTTCCTCTGAACTTGTAATCCTTTCTGCCAGCTCATTGAAAATTTCCTGACTTCCCGTCACTTCCTGCGTCTGCACTTCTGCATTGTCTGCGATTTCCGTAGTGGATTCTGCAATTTTCTGGGAAAGATCGCCAAAAGAATTCAGAGAACTGTTAATGTTCGATGAGGAGCTCTCCAGATTCTCAAATGCATTTTTTACATTATCCAACAGCTGCACCATACCTGCTTCTTTTGCCTCTACTGTGACAAACAGGTTAAATGTACGTCCTGCAATAACATAAGCCGTAGCTGCCAAAAGTAAAAATACAATCATGATGAAAATCCATACCGGCAGGTTATGATACAGCAGATATGCATCTGTAAAAAAGAGCATCGCCACCGCATTCAGGACAACGGCTTCCACAGCATTCACCAGAACCACCGTCTTATCATAATATGCAATCGACATGGTGAGCACTAAAAATAAGGAGTGCGTAATTGCTCCAAATTTACCGTCATTGGCGCCTACAATAACGATTACACTCATGACGGGCATAATGGAAACATACAGATATTTGGCAAAGGACCCCAACGTTTTCTCAAGCAGCTTAATCAGGATTGCAAATCCGGCCATCAGAAATACCAGCGCATCTATCATGGTTCCATGCAGAAACAACATAACAAATGAAAATGCTGCCACCGGAATTACCAGCATCGTCAGGAACATAATCATATTCATTTGTCTTTCTTCATTTTTCAGCACTTCAGGTTTCATCCTACAGTCTCCTTTACTTTTTGTTTTCCTGCGCTCTTAGGAATAATTATACTAAAAAGAATGAAAAAATTCAAACCAATTAGTAATTTTTACTATATTTTCACAGTAACATACTCCTCTGCGTATTTAGGGAAACGATAATTTAATCAGCGCTTTCTTAAGTCAATTGATTATGCTCCACCTTAGTATATTGAATATCCAGAAAACTCTGACAGTCTTTATTGTACAGTCTACTCAGATCATTGTCATAACCAAGTAATACCCACGGCATTATCTGATGGATATACTCCAGTATCTCCAATGCGCCGTCCTTGCCTGCTGCCGAAATATCGAACTGCTTTTTCTCGAATGTATGCTGGGTTTCATATTTCTTTTTATTAATTGCATTCAGCACAACACTATAGGTCGTACCAGTCTTGATTCCGTTTGTACGGTGTGTGGTCGTTTTTTGATAAGCCCATACAATTTCATCATTCACAAGCACATGAGGCTTGCTTCCAATTATAAAGAAGGTCAGCCGTTTCCCTATGCGGAAATCATCCCCCTTATGCATAATCCTTGCTCCCTGGTACTCAAGGTTTGCCTCTGCCTCTCCAAATCCGGCATCTTCAAGTTCTTTTCTGAATACGTTAAGGCGTCCTCCCCTTGCAGCATTTACAATCATCACAATCCCCAGTACAATAAATACAAGTGCACACACTGCAAAAACACATGTCACAACGATTGTGTCAGTCTGCATTGCCTTAACATTGATGAAATAAGGGAGTGTGATTCCCCTGAACTCCTCCTCCGTAAAACCGGAATCAAGGAAATATTCCTTAAAATATTGATAATGCTCAGCAGGCATTTCTTGTATCTCGCCGGAGTATATGACCGGATTGGAACGCATATTATTGAAAGAAGCTTCCGCCATTTCTTCCATTTTATCTTCATCAGAGACAGGAACTTTGATTCCCATATAGCAATAATCCGTCGCATCCTGATCCCCTGTCCAGATTATATAGTATAAATCTGTCGTGCGGGTATAGTGCGTCTGGGTATTCTTCTCGTATTCTTCCATGTAACATCCAAAATTCATATCCAGAGAAACATCCACCAGCATATTTTCTTTGATTTCATACGGTCTCAGCGTCTCAAATGCCACCCTTCCTTTCAGGATTTCCACCACATTGGGAAACAGAAACACTAGCAGCGCCGCTCCTATAACCAGCATCACGATTGCCGGAAAGAGTCTCTTTTTCATACTTCTTTTCTTCAACTCTTCAAACATATCTCTTCTCCTTGCCCTCTCATTTTATTCTTTATCTGCTTTATCCCATCCGTCCATGATATTCCTAAAGGCATTCAGCACTTTCGGATTGAATGTTCCGCACTGCCCCTCGAAGATCATATTCACGGCTGTATCATGGGAAAAAGCCTTTTTATAAACCCTGGGCGAAATCAGTGCATCATACACATCCGCAACTGCCACCACCTGCGCCCATATCGATACTTCGTCACCTTTAAGTCCGTCCGGATATCCCTTTCCATCCCAGCGCTCATGATGATGCCGGCAGATGTCATATCCATAACGGAAGATTCCCTCATCCATGATATTGGGGATACTTGAGAGCAGCTCACATCCTTTTACCGTATGCTGCTTCATAATCTCAAACTCTTCCTGGGTAAGCTTTCCCGGTTTGTTCAGAATACTGTCCGGTATGGCTATCTTACCCACATCATGAAGCATGGCGGCTGTGACGACCTTTTCAATTTCAATCTCCGGCAGGCTGTATTCCGGATAAAGCCTGATTACCTCGTTCATCAAGTCCCTGGTCAGAACACAAATACGCTTAACATGTTCACCGGACTCACAGTCTCTGAACTCGATTGCCGTGGCAAGCATTTCCGTAATGGATGTCATCAGTTCGTTTAATTTTTTCGCCTGACGGCGTACTTTCTTTTCCAGATCATTTCGATATTCATACAATTCAAGAACACTGCTGATCCTGCACTTTAGGAACTGTGTCGCAAAAGGCTTCATGATGACATCCACAGCACCGAGATTATATCCTTCCAGCAGCATTACCTGACTTTCAGCCGCCGTAATCAAAAACACCGGAATACTCTTTATTTTTCCGCTCTGGTTCATGGCCTTAAGCACCTCGAGTCCATTTACATCTGGCATGATCAGATCCAAAAGCACTGCAACTATATCCTTTCGGGCATCAAGAATGGCAATTGCCTCCTGCCCGCCTGCTGCCTCCACTATTTCATAACTGTCCCGGAAAATTTCTGCCAGCATGATACGATTGATTTCAACATCATCCACAATCAGTATCGTTTCACTTTTCTTCATCGCAACCTCCACTGCGCCTTTGTCCATCGCTACCATCGGCGTCTTACAATTTATGTATCTGTCTCCTCTATTTATGATGTCATCACATTTTTATGTCTACTTCTTATCATATATGATAGATGAAATTTTTTCAACAAATATCGACTTATACATCTATTTTACCTGCTCTTCCATCTGTAATATTCATGGACCAGGCTGCGGTATCCCCATTCTTTCATGGTTTCATACCGAATCCTGTAGTTTCCTTTATAATGCCGTCCCGTAACTGTATAGCGAATATATTCCTGCATATAGGCATCAATTGCCTTAAGCCCTGCATCCACCGTCAGATTCGGGAAAAACCACTTATTCCAGGTAAATTCATCCCATACTGCATCCTCCATACTCCCACCGCCATAGAACTTCCGGTTCATGGCACGGATAAAGCCAACAGCTGCCTTTTCTCCTGAAAGTTCCTTGCTCCGCTGCCAGCGCCGCAGTGCCTCCGCCTTTCGCTTAATCCGGGCTTTTGTTTTTCGGATGGTATGAACAGATAAATCAATTTTGCTCCCCTGACAGCAAAACCCCAAAAAGTCCAATCCCTCCCCTGGTTTGTAAATCTTGACCTTATCCGGATTCAGCGTTAAATCCAGTTCTTTAAGGGCACGCATAAGCTGCCCTTTTCTATCCTGCAGTTCTATTGGTCCATCTGCAAACAACAGAATATCATCCGAATATCGAAAATACAGAATTCCTTCCTTTTCAAAAAAGGCATCCACATCCTTCAAATATACATTTGCAAAAAAAGGAGAAACCGGTGTTCCCGCCATGGCGCCATGCTTTTCGCATATAATCCTGCCATCTTCCCGCACTCGTTCCTCCAGAAGAATCTTTTCAAAAAGTTGATACAGCAGCGGATCATCCGCTTTCAAAAAATCCAGCTTTGACAACAATTTTTCTACATTGATGGAATTAAAGTAATTGCTGATGTCCGCTTTAAGGCAATAGCTTTTTTCCGTACGCTTATCCATCCCAAGACGTGCGATTGCATCCCTTGCGCCGATTCCACGGCGAAACGCATAACAGTTATCACAGAATACGGCATCATATTGATAAAGACAAAAAGCAATGAATTTCAAAAAAATCCCTTCATCCCCTTCAAATGAATACACAATCCTTTTCTTTTTTGTCCCTTCCTTGTTCACCATTCTTTTGATTGGAAGCTCAGAGGGAAGCCTCCCCTCCTGCCATGCCCTGCAAAGAGGCAGATAAGCCTTTCTTTCAATAAACTGACGAAGCTTAGTTTCTTCTGCCTTCGACAAATGTTGCTTTTCTATTTTATAATTCAAAAAATCCAGCCAGCTTTCTTCATTGGCGGATTTTAACAAGATTGATGTATGCATATGATTCTCCCAGTCAGAAACCTTCACGGCAAAAAATAAGAGAGAGAAACAGCTTTGAAAGCAATAAAGCTGTGCTTATTGCTACCAGATTCAACATGCCTCCATTGCCCGTAAAATGCCAATTGAAAACGAAACATGCTTCATCCCTGACGGGCGCAACCAAAAGATCGCATTTCTCTCTCTTTTCCCAAAAATTATGAACTTGCAACGTATTATGCCGGCATTTCCTCTCTTAAACGTTCCAAAATATAGCTGCCGCGATTTGGTAAATGCAATAGGAAATGCACATAGCCAATCCCCTGCTCTCTGCAGGCTTCCTTAGACTGTAAAACTATCTTCCTCTTGTAATCGTTTGGATTATCCAGAATATTGATCATAGTCACAGCCTGACCATCACGATACACACCGTAAGAATAAGTCCACTCAATATTATCTCCGCCGATTCTATCCGAGGGCACACCCTTTCTCAATTCACAGCCGCTCCAATTCTCTTCCAGAATCGTTTTGATACGATTACCCACCACCACAGCGTCAAAGCAGCAGTCCTCCTCATCGGAAGAGATTTGCGATGCCGACGGCATCTGCGACATTTCTCTTGTTTCAAAATTTAGTAATTTGTCTAAAAATCCCATACCCTTCTCCTATACCCTATTTTTATCATTGCATTGATTAATATTCAAAAGGATAGCACACCCCTTTCCATTTGACAAGCTACTACTGTTTGCAATTTTTGATAAGTTGAAATCTGTACTTTCTGTCTGCTTTCTATCGATACAGCGCATATCCCTGTACTTCCCTTCCCATACTTTCTGTTTTATATACTTTTACTGCCGGAGCATCCGCCCCGGCAGCTTACTTTTCTTATTTTATTGTTCCAGTTCCCAGATATGTTTATCATGTCTGAAATACAGACACACTCCTATTCCTGCAAAGGCAAGAACAAAAAACAAAAGCGCCGCGCCGGAACCCTTGCCTGCTCCAAACAATTTAATCAATAAACTTTCCTCTCTCTGCACTGCCATCACCGGTTCAAATATCTGATCCACCAGAAAACCGCCTAGGAAATATCCAATCGGTATAGTGAAGAACTGCAGGGAATTTCTCACCGAATACACCCTCCCCTGCATTTGCTCCGGCACACGCAGCCGCATAATGGCATCCAGATTGGTGCTCATAAGCGGTATCGCAATCCACCCGAGCACTCCGCCTATACACCAGATCAGCGGCGTCCTTCCAACTGCCAGCAGGAAATTCTCCATGCTCATAGAAAACAACAGACAATTGCAGATGACACGCACACGGCTCTTTGGTTCTTTTACAAAGGACGCCAGAATGCTGCCGGCAAGCGTTGCCGCGCCAATCACTGCGTTGACCAGTCCCAAAATCTTTTCGCTCCCGCCGTTTCGTGACAACATCATAGCCGGAAATGCCGCATCATAGATAGACGCCACCAGGTTAATCGCTGCCAAGAACAGAATCAGATGAAAAATTCCCCGTTCCTTTCTCAAATAAGCAATCCCTTTTCTGGCAGAAATCAAAAGCTTCTCTGTCTCCCCTGTGCCTTCTTTGTTCTCCGGAATCCGAATCACAAATGCCAGATTTCCAGCATACCTCTCTGCAGCAGAACCAGCATCACAACTGTTGTCAATGCAGCAATCGTATCACATACCAGCATGGTAATCTTCTTGTTCCATTTGTCGCTCAGTGCTCCGGCAAAGATGCTGAGCAGCACATAAGGCGCATAAGAACTTACCATCAAAAGTGCGGTCATAAGGGCTGAACCCCTTTGCGTATAAGACCAGATTACCAGCGCATAACTTGTCATGGTGCTCCCCAGCCCCGAAAAAGACTGCGTCACCCACAGCAGCAGAAATGTTCTCATTTCCCATAATGTATTTTTATATTTTTCCATGGACTTTGCTCCTTTTCATATAAAATTCTATTGAAATCTGCAAAGTCTCTGAGCAGTTCATCTACTCCATGCAATCCTGCCCTAAAAGACCCTGCATGGAGCTGTTGCAATGCACAACATCTTATCCATCTTCTCCATTCGTTTTCGTTTCTTACTATATCCCGCTTTAAGTGTGGGAACTTTGATTCTTCGACTTTATTTTATATAAAATGCACAATACAAGCGCCACAGCAGATGCTATAAACACACAAACGTGCGGCAGCATAAAATAATTTAAACCTTTCATTTCCACCGCGGAAAAGAGTAATTTTACGATAAAATTGATAATATATATGTTAACCTTGGCTGCCGGGTTTTCACGTAACTCACTTATAATTTCAAGAGCAATATATACACTATTAAGTCCACCAAAAAGCAAGAGCACCATTATAATGACGCTAAAACTGTTTAAAGAAAGTATAAGGAAATAATCCAGCAGAGCCATAAAGCCACACAATGCTACGGATACTATCCCTTCAAATATATAATAGCAGGTTGTTAATTTTGAAATGAAATTAATGGCATACAGATATCGATTATTTATTTTTTCGGCATTTGTTTTTTGGGCATTCATTCTATCCTCCAAACGTACCCCAGTTTATTTTTTAGAATAACACATTTATATCCCTGTGTCATCTTAAAACTGTTTCCTGCCATTTATCTTAATCAGCGCGATAATAATGTGTATTTCTTCCTTTTCCCGCCTGAACAAGATATTTCTCTGAAAAAATTCCTTTTTTGCTGCTTCAAAGGTTAAATTAAGTGAGTAGAAAAACTATTAGAATCAAAATGGTGTAATGGACAAAAAAGTAAAATCTGCTGTCTTATAATCACTTTAGTATCTCTGCTATATCTGCATAAAGGCAAATGGATCTGTCTTTAATTTCCTCCGGCACATAAGCCTCTTTGGCATTAATGCAAATATATTCCGCATTTTTCCACTCATGAACCATGCGCCAGAACTCAAATTTTATAATCCCCGGAGTATTATAGCCCACGCCCAGTTCCAGGAATAACACCTTGGCATCCCTGTGCTTTCTTAAAAATGATTCGTACCTTTCGGTCGCTTTATACCAACCTGCATCCTGAACAAATGTATCGTCTGCGCGAAGATTCATGCTCATAGGTCTGCCGCATTTAGGGCAATGTGGAATCAGTTCATCCGGCACAGACATTTTGGCTTTAACGCCATCAGGCAAGTATAGACTGCCATCTGCGTCAATTTTATATCCCTGTGCCTTTACCATTTCACAAATGCTCTCCGCATTATCATATGTTTCTTCATGGCAGGGTTTGCTGCATTGGAACAGTCCATAATCACCCTGCGTATAATATAACCTCTTTTTGTCAAATCCGGCTTTCTGGAAGCAATGGTCTACATTCGTCGTAATCACAAAGTAGTCCTTATCCTTTACCAACTCATAAAGTTCACGATACAATGGCTTTGGCGGATCCATGTATCGATTTATATAAATATATCTGCTCCAATAGGCCCAATACTCATTGAGTGTTTCGTACGGATAAAAGCCCCCGGCATACATATCTCTAAAATGATATTTGTTTGCAAAATCCAGAAAATACTTGTCAAATCTTTCACCGCTGTAAATAAATCCAGCAGCGGTTGATAACCCGGCTCCTGCACCGATTATGATTGTATCTGCCTGTTCTAATGCTCTGCATAGTTCCTCTACTCCGTTTGTGTCATTGATTGCCTTCGGTCTTCTAAATAACATGTCATCCACCACCTATACACTTATGATTCGCCCGTCTATTAACGTTTTATCTGACATATTCATTTTATCAAGAGAAAGAAGAAGAAAAAAGTACGCACTTTTTTATCACCTAGTTACTCAAAGGTAACTAGGCTACTGCTGTTACAGCGTTCACGCAAAGGCATTTAAGCTTTTTACATATACATTAAAAAGGGCTGTACACTAGCCGATAAAAATCGGTTGATGTGCAACCCTTTCATTTTATTTTCCGCAACTCATTAAAGACTTTCTCCGAAAAATTCTCCTAATCCTATGAATCCGCTAAAATCTCCTGTAAAGTTTCCAGTAGTTTTGGAATGTCAATCGGTTTTGGCACATGACCGTTCATGCCTGCCTTAAAGGCGCGTTGCCGGTCTTCCTCAAAAGCGTTGGCAGTCATTGCCACGATCGGGATATTTGCCTTGGCAGGGTCATTAAGCGCACGGATCGTCCGGGTAGCCTCATAGCCGTCCATCACCGGCATTTGAATATCCATCAGAATCAGGTCATAGGTGCCTGCCTGCGTCGTCTCAATCTTCTCTACAGCCTCTGTTCCGTCATCTGCCGTATCAATAATCAGACCGACTTCCTCCAGAACCGTTTTGGCAATTTCCTGGTTCAACTCATTGTCTTCCACCAGAAGGATCTTTTTACCGGGAAGAAACTGTATGGGCATATCCTGTTCCTCGGCTTCCTCCGCCTCCCTATACGGTGCCGTCAGAATCTTCTTAAGTTCTGACAGAAACAGCGGTTTGGAGCAGAACTCCGTGACGCCCGCCGCTTTTGCTTCCTCCTCAATATCGGACCAATCATATGCCGTAAGAATAATAATGATTGCCTCATCCCCAATGATTCTACGCAGACGCCGTGCCGTCTCGACACCGTTGAGGTCCGGAATCAACCAGTCAATCAGAATCACTCTGAAAGGGTCATTTTGTTCCAAAGCGAATTCCGCCCGGATGGCGGCCTCCTCTCCCCGCGTTGTCCAGTCAGCCCGCATACCAATGGATGAGAGCATCTTGCTCACGCTGGTGCAGGTAAGGGCATCATCATCCACGACCAGAGCACGAAGATCCTTAAGATGTTCCATGTATTCCATATCATCACTTTCACTTTTGACACGGAACTGGAAGGAAATCACAAACTCTGAGCCCTTCCCCTCCTCGCTGGTCACAGTAATCGTTCCGTTCATCAAGTCAACGATATTTTTGGTAATGGCAAGTCCCAGTCCCGTCCCCTGAATACCGCTGACAGTCGTTGTCTGCTCCCGCTCGAAAGGTTCAAACAGGTGTTGCAAAAATTCTTTGCTCATACCGATACCGGTATCCTTAATCCTGAACTGATACGAAGCGTATCCCTCCGGCGCGTCATCCGTCTGAATAATGCGGACGCTGACGCTTCCGCCGGGCTTGGTATATTTCATGGCATTGCCGAGGATATTCAGCAGCACCTGATTCAGGCGAAGTTTATCACAGATAATCGTCTCGTTTGTAACATCCAGCGTATCCATATAGAATGAGAGCTGCTTTGCTCTGACATCCGATTGTACAATGGTTTTCAGGTCATGCAGGATCTCCGGGAGACTCGTCTCGTTCTCTTCAATCTTGACCTTGCCGCTCTCAATGCGGCTCATATCCAATATATCGTTAATCAAGCTCAGCAGATGCTTGCCGGATGTGAGGATTTTCCCAAGATAACTTTTTACCTGCTCCTGATTATCAATGTGAGTGACCGCCAAAGATGTAAAACCGATAATCGCATTCATCGGCGTCCTGATATCATGGGACATATTGTTCAGGAATGTAGTCTTTGCAATGTTCGCATGCTGTGCTTCCGCAAGGGCCTCCTCCAAAATTGCGTTCTGTTCCTGCTCCTTACGGACAATCTCATCAATATTCCGGAATCCGGCAAGGAAAAAGTCATCTCGGTTTCCGTCCTCCGTCAGATATGGCAAACAGGTGAACTGGTAAATATGTATTGCATCGCCAGCCAGCACCCGGTAGGTTCCGGAATATTCTTCGCTGGAATTCAAATTTTCCACAATCTTATCCAGCGCAAGAGCCTCTGTCATGTATTGCCTGTCTTCGGAAAAAACACAGTCGTTGATATACTGGTGAATAACCTCGGCATAGGAAAATTCTTTATGGTAATCCTGTTCCAATCCGTCAGGGTCATCGCCGGTCATTTTTATAATCCGGGCAGCTGCACTCTTGGCATTAACCGCATAGACATTCAGATAGTCGCGGCTCAGGGTGTTGACAATAGCAAGCTGCTCTCCCAATTCCTGGTTCGCGCGTTCAGTGGTATCAAGGATTTTTTTTCTCCACCGCGCACGCAGCCAAAAGGTTATAATTACAGCAATGCCTGCAGCAAATAACAACACCGCTAGCGCCATTACCCCCGGATGCGCCCGCATATACTGACCGAGCGACACATTTCCGGGCGTGTTCGCAGTATACTTTGTGATGATGTGGTTCATGGAATCATCCGGCATCTGGTGGATGCATTTATTCAATATGGTAATCAGTTCGTGATCGCAGCTGTTTCTGACATACATTTTGAAATCAAAACGCATGGAATCGATTAAGCTAAATTGCAGCGAAGCCGTAGCATCGTTGTTTACAAATGACTGCGCCGTATAGGTATAAACATACGTGGCATCCGCATCTCCGGCAAGAACAGCTTCCAAAGCGCTTTCCCTAGTTGGATAGCTCAGAACCCTGGCATCTCCTATCAGGTCTCTCTCAATGGGCATGTCGCCCTGCACATCCGCCACGGCCAAAGTAGAAATCTTACCATCAAAATCTTTTCTGGTCACCTGTGCCATACCTGTATTCATATAGGTCTCGGTATAAAATCCGTTGCCTTGATGGTTTTCCGCTTTCCCCTGAAACTGCCGCCAGTCAATGACTACATCCACACCGTTGTTATTCGCAAGGTTATAATAGTCTGCCCGGTTCTCAGGTACCACAATCTCATAAGGCAGTCCGGCAAGCTCCATGAGCCCCGCAAAATATTCCGGCAGAATTCCCTTTAATTCACCGTCCTCCACATAGGAATAGGGCTTTCTGTCACCCATGGAAGTAACGGTAATCTTTTTCTTCCCGGAAACCACATCCTGAATATAGGCAAGTTCCCTGTCATTAAATGAAAAAGCAGATGAGTAGTTATTCCCGTAATATTTGTAATACAGGTTGTTTGACCAGTCCCCTTCATTGATATTCATCTGATCAATGGCATAATTGATTTCTGCAAGAAGCTCTTTATCGCCTTTTCTCACAATAGCGTAAAAATAATCCGTTTCAATTACGTCCAGCGTTTTTTCATTTTCCGTCCTTCGCAGATTACTTGAGAGAATAGCGTCAATCTCTCCGCTTTGCAAATCCGCCGCCAACTGGCCGGCATCCGCATACTCCACTGCCTGATAAGAGAAGCCATTCTTCTCTGCGAATTCAACAAGACTCTGATTCTGACTGCTTCCGGTCAGAACGCCCACTGTAATACCGTCATAGGTGGTATAATCGCCGGAGAGCTGACGGGTGTTATTGGCCTTGATAGACAGAACTGTGCTGTTTCTTCCAATCGGAAGGGAGAAAGCGTATTTTTCTTCCCGCTCAGGCGTTTTCCTTGCAGATGTCACCACATCAATCTCGCCATTATCCAGCATGGTGAGCATATCTTCCCAAGACCGGTCATATCCGCTGAATACAAAGTTCAGATGCGAATATTGGGAAACAAGATCCAGAAATTCCACACCATACCCCGTAAGATCGCCGTCCTCATCTTCCATGTGATAGCCGTCAAAATAAAAAATGCCTGCTATCACCGTCCTGTTATTATCTTGTTCCGTTGCATTTACCACAAAATTCGGTAAAAGGAGCAAAAAGCATACCAGCAGCGTAATTATTCGTTTTCCGTTCCTCGCATTTATTTTCCACATTCTTCGTTTTTCTTTCCTTCCGTTTCTATCCTTGGGTTCTTTATCCCTTTATCAAAAAAATATTCAGATTCACAGGATGCCACCGTTCCAAATAGTTACCTGTTTTACAACAAAACAGGTAACAGCAGAAAATAATCCCTTACGAAAAAAGTATATACCAATCACCCAAAATATACAAGGGATTGATTGCCATGATGGCCTTGAAAGATAATTTCAGTCTATGTTTCTTTCATCCATACTTTCAAATTGCACATGTTCCTCATTAATCGTTATTGTTATCTGATTGTTGCTGTATGCTGCTGCAATCCTCCAGAGTTTTTCTGCAACATCTTTTTCTGTCATTTCCAGCATTTCCTCAGTGCTTGTTTCATTCCAGAATTTTTCTATATCACCTATCATATTTCCCACTACTGTTTTTGCGGAAGGTCTTGATTATAACAAGGTTCTTACTCTGTCGCATATGGCTACTTTCTGGTCTCCTGCATATTTTTCCATTCATCGCTTTCCTTCTGACGCATATTTGTCCATTCTTCCTGCTCCTGCTTGGTGGCTTCCCTCAAACCTGCCATTTCATCGTTTTCATATATAACATGCAGTTCTATTGCATTATCATCATAGATGCCTTCGCCGATTCCGGAATGCTCAGAAATCCATAAACCTTCCCTTTCATCCCAGATCCCTCTAACCTCTTTTCCCTGAAAATACATTTTATAATCATCAGTGGCAAAATCATACTGATAGGTCAGACCAAACGATACATAGGGAGCTAAAATCCGATCCACCTCCTTCTGCCTCTCTTTCTGCCATTCCTCCATATCGTCTATTGCAAGTTCACCTAATGGCGTAAAAGCATACTGTATTTCAATTTTCAGCCTGCTTGTCTCTATCGTGTTAGTGATATTTTCAATCTCCTCATCAATTACCTTCTGCATGAATTCCGCATCACGCAGGTCGCTTGTTGTTCTACCCGCCATAATATCGTTCAAACACTCCACCGCAATCTGACGCGAGCTATCATACTCCCCTACCATAAGTGTATCGGCATCTAAAACCTCCAGCGTAATAATATATTCTAAAACAGCGTTGTCTGATGCCTGAGGATAGTTGGCAGCCGCATACCCGCTAAACTCCCTTGACTGCCACTTTTCAGCAGTAAGCGGTTCTAATATATAAAACAAAAAAGCTGCCGTCTCATCACTATCTTTCATTTCATAAAGCTTTTCGCTTTGTGAAAAACGCTCTAATAGATTTCTGTATTCAACAGTATCTGTCATCTCCCAGACTTTGTTCTGATATTCCGAAACATACATACCTTCATAACCGTTAAACTGCAATGCCCGCAGCATTTCATATTCTTCATCCGAAAAATCTGTAACGGATATTGCAGTTCTCTGCTTATCATCTGCTATCGCGGACGTGGCAAATGCTGTTGTTACAGTTGAAACTAATGCCGTTGCCACAATAATTGCCGCAAAAGAAGTCTTTTTTATTTTCATAATCGCCGTGATCCTTTCTTCTATTGCATTTTTACTAAAATTGTTGCAGATTGGCAGCAAACCACTTTTCTTTTCCTCCATACTGATAAGCGTAAGCGCATACTCTGATTTTGAGCCCTCTCCAAATTTCCGTATTACACATTCGTCACATGCCAATTCAATATCTCTGTTAAAAAGAATATACATTGCCCAAACCAGAGGATTAAACCAATGGACACACAGGGCAAGCGCCGAAATCAGTTTCGTTACAAGGTCATACCGACAAATATGAACATATTCATGTAAAAGAATATACTGAAGTTGTTGTTTATTTTCCCAATCAGTCTTCTGGGGCATTAAAATAACCGGACGAACAATTCCATAGGTCAAAGGCGCTTCAACCCTGCTTGACTGGCGTATCGTTATAGGACGTTTCAACCTATGTTCTAAAAGCCACTGCGCTATAAAAGGATTGGAAATGGGCAGAGAGGTCTTAAATTCAAAGGACCAACGCAGGTAGGAAATGACAAAAAATGCAGCACAAACTATTGCTCCGACACACCACATGATACTCCAAACAGATACCTGCATGTTGTTCTGCACCATGTTGTTCTGCGGTATCTGCGTTTGCGCCGCAGCGCCGCCTACAAAAATCTGCCCTGTCTGAGCTGCCGGGATAAAATCAGCCAGCGGCATATCTCTCACTTCTTCTTTGACAGGCATGCTGCGGTTCATTAACGAATACACACTCATCATTGATGGTATGGAAAACGGAATCAATAATCGAAAAAGAACAATTCCCCATAATGCCAAAAATGTTCTTTTCGGCAACTTATTAATAGCTACTGCACGCACCACTATAACCGCCACAATTAATATTGCTCCGGAAAAGCTCATTTGCAATAAACTCATATTTATAATCTTGCTCCTTTCTCAGACTGCAAATTCCTAATTTTCAACCTTTCATTCCAACTCCCCAACTATCTGTCTCAATTTTTCAATCTGTTCAGCAGAAAGTTTTTTCCTTCCAAGCAGCGCAGCAAACAGCTTGTCGGCAGAACCGTCATAAATTTTGTCAATCAGTTCATTTGTTTCTGCCTCCTGCACTTCTTCTTTGGGAATGAGCGCATGGCATATGAAATTGGGTTCCGTACGCTCAATAGCGCCCTTTTTCATGCAACGCTTGATCAGTGTGTAAGTTGTATTTTTATTCCAGCCCAGCTCCTTGTTCAAGATATCCGCAATGTGCTTCGCCGGTACGTCACCTTCATTCCAGAGAACACCCATGACTTTTAATTCAGAATCAAAAAGTTTAATTGTTTCTTCGCCCATCTATATCCTCTCCCTTCTTATAAGACTGCGGTAGTCTTGTGTATAGACTACCGCAGTCTTATGTTTTTGTCAAGATTATATTTTCCCTATGTACTGCTTTTCATTTTTTTATGTCAAAACGTTATCACCACATAAAAATGCCCCTCTGATTTCTCAGAAGGACACTATTATATTTGTGGTAAATGCTCTGCTTGGCCGCCCTATGGGTTCACAAACGGGAATTTAACAATTTTCCTGAAAGTCCACATATTCTTGTGCTCTTTTTTTAATGTCCTTATCAACATCAGCCCTGCCTGCAATTTCTTTTAAAATACCCATAAATTCTTCTATATGTTCCCCTGCATTAATACACCTGTTTAACATCCAAACTGTTGTACTGGTTGGGGTTCTTTTTACCGATGCCACAAGAGAGTTTTCATATTCCCCACCGAATTTCTCGATAAAATGCACAATCGCACCAGGATCGCCAAAATAGGCTGTAGGATGTCGCTCAAGCAACTGTAATAGCGGCTCAATTGCCTCCGATTTATAACCCGCATTTGTAATGGTATTTATGCTGTCATACATTACAAGCATATCCGCCTCATCATATTCATCAATAGATGCCTCAATCTTTGCAATCTCCTGCTCTAAAATTTCCATATCCATTCATCCTCCATAAATTCCGACTGTTTTGCTTATCTGCGTCTTCTAAATCCATACTCCTTCTTTAATCTTTCATATATTTCAAAAGCTACCGGACATACCTCTACTGTATCCAATACACTCAGCAAACTCCACAACCGCTCTGGCTGGTCTGTATAAGGATATTTTTTACAGGAATCCGGTTTACACTCACCCAGCTTACAGCTTCCATCTCCCTGCAGAAAATCACATGGTTTATGCTTTGTCTGATAACCCATTTCGCTTTCATTCTTTTCCAGAAAGAAATCCCTAAACTGTTCCGAGGTGATTCCCAAATATTCAGCATCCTTTTCAAGATCTTCTTCCGGAATACTTCCTTTATACATCTTACAGCAATTTCTGCATTTATTGCAGTCATAGTCCGCAAACAGTTCATTATGTAATCGCAAAAACTGACGATCTAATTCCTCCTCATCAGCATGACCTTTCAGATAAGAACGAAATCTGAAATTTTCATCTTCTCTTTTCTTTGCTTCTGCTTTGACCTTATCAGGATGTATCATGTGTATTCCTCCCATTCTTACGTTTCTCAAATTTGATTTTGGCTTTTATTCTCTACATTATCTTTCACATCCTTATAAATCCAATCCTTAAACCCACAATTCTTTGCAGATTGATATACTGGCTGCAAGATTTCTTCCAGCGCACCGGAAAAACATATAAAATCCTGTCCTTGTTTATAAATTTTTCTTCGCACTGCATTATCATTTAAATGCTCTTTTGCACATTTTTCAAATTCATCATGCAAAGCATCATATTTCCACATCATTTCATAAGAAATGAATTCCAGTTTTGCCAGTTGCGGAAAATAAACATTCCAGTCTGGTAAGTTGCTGTTCTTGCTGCTATTAATACTTCGTGTTGTAGGGTGCAGATTCCAGAATTCATCATGAGCCACATACGACCATGGTACAAAGTGATCAATTGAGATGTCTTTCTCTGATAACTGCACATGCCCGTATATTTCATGAATTGGCTGAACTGACAGTAACAGTTTCCAATATTTTTTAACTTTGTCTAACTTCCGCTCCTGAGGTGGGTACAATTTATCGGCAATTCCCGGAACACTCGGATTACGTTTTTGCAGGTATATAATAATATTATATTGCAGCCATCCCTTTATAATCTCTTGATTTTTATGTATATATGCAAACCACTCCGGATTGAATCGAATAATAGTCTGCATACCTTTTAGCGCTTCAAAATAATACATTAATCTGCGTTCCTGATTAATTTTAGAAATAAGTGCGCTTTCTGACACATTCCATTCTCTGCCTTTCACTTTATCCATAAATGGAGCCTGAATGCGGTATGGAACATTTTTCGTCAGTATTCTTTTTCGCTTCACGACTTCTTTATCTGTGCAGTTTTTTAAATAATTGATGATATTTTCTTTCTTTTCTGAAGATTTCAGTTGCGATATCTGCTGTAGATAAAGCACTAAACTTTCCAATGTATCTCTGGGTCCCAGATTCAAGTGATACTCAATTACCATATACCAGGCATCTGCAATCATTTCATCAACTAATTCTTCATAAGTTATGTGGTCTTTACCCTCTAACACTTTAGAAACAATTGCCTGAAACCAAAAAAATTTATAACATTCGCTTGTATTATCAAATATCCGGCTTAAATATTGAACTTCCAGGGTGTCAGAATATGATAACTGCATAGGGTTCACCTTCTTGCTTTTCTAAATCATTCGTACTCTATTTTTATAACACTTTCAATACTGCAACTTACTTCTATTATAACAAATAATAATTTAGCAACAACTATATTTATCCCAAATATGTTTATCCCGAATATAAAAATCTGATGATACAAAGCCACCGTCACCTAAGAGGAAAATATATCAGTTGGTCGAGTAATATTCACTACAGTATGTTTTATGTCGCTTATAAGAAAAATCTCACAGTTGCGTAAGTTTCTTATATTTTCTGCTATTCTGATCTTCATGATGAATCCCTTCTTTCTCTGCTATTTTAATACTATTATATTTTGATTTGAACGCACTGGTAATACGGATTGTTCATCATTTTTTATACTAATAGTAAGGGTTACTGGTTTTCAAAAGCAAACTCCGATGAAAATGGCGCCAAATTACATCGGAGTTCTTTTATAGTATCATTTTATTGTTAAAATCTCACAAGCAGTCAAAATAAGACCTAGATTTACCGTTTCTTCCACCAAGTCCATTTCACTGCAGGTTTGTAACCGATTGCTTTATAAAATCCATTATCGCCACCCGTCATATGCGTTGCTCCCAATGCTTTTGTTCTTCGATACAATTCAGACAAAGCAGCAGAAGCAAGCCCTCTGCGGCGATATTCGGGAATTGTACAAAGCGGTTCCATATAAGCCAGTTTATTTTCGGGAGTCCACCACATTCCTGCATAGCAGGCATACTCCCCCTTTTCATCGGCAATGGTAACTGACAGTTTTGTCGTTGCGTGTGGTGCCACCTCTAATAAATAATTACTTTGCTCGTATTGGTGATTCCATAACCCCTCATTTTGTTCATGATCAAATCCTTTCCAACAGCACTTACTTACCTTGTCCATGTCATATTCGTCCGAATCCACAAAATGAAACCCCTCTGGCAAAGAATAATCCAGTACATCATCAAAATCAAATTGCATATCCCAACTTTCTGATTTTTGATTATATCCTGCCTGTTTTGCAGCGTTCATCAATGCGTCCTGCCCTCCAAAAAGAATCAGTTGTATTTTTCCGTCTTTCATTGCATCAGCATATGCGATCATTTCTGACGCCAATTCCTCATAGCCGGGCTTCAAACTGAAATAAATATCCGTCATAGGGTTTTCGTAAAAGCAAAATGCCACAATCTTACCGTTATCCTCCCAAATGCGGTTTTTATAAGAATATGTGATATCCATCCAATATGCAAATGATGAAAAGGCATATTCAAAAAACGGAGCGGGCACGCCGTTTTTCCAGTCACGCTCATAAATATCCAACATAAACTGATAGATCTTTCCGCAATCTGCCAATACACTAAATTGCCGTGTTGTTATTTGATTCATTTTTTATTCTCCTGTTGCATGAACTTTAGCATTTAAAGTTATTGCAAAAAGATACAACTGGAATTTATCGTTCCATAATAAAATTAGTAACTTCTACATTTCCGTCAATCTCTTTGCCGCCAATGTTGAATCCACATTTTTCAGTATAGAATTTTATATTCTGCTCCTTGTCCGAAGGTGTTACCAATGTAATTTGCTTCCAATCGGAATAAAGTGACAACATATATTGGAATGCCTGCGTGCCTATCCCCATTCCCTGATACGTTGGAATAATACATAAGCAGCCAAGATAATAATGTCCATTTCCTTTATTTTCTAAAGAAATCACTCCAACAGGAATACTATCTTTAATGATAATATATTTGGGAAATTTAAGAATGGACAATTCCATTTGACTCTTCGTTTTTCCATAACCAGGGCATTCTCCATAGTGAACATAATCATCATAAAATGAGGAATTATAAATATCTATTAGCAAACCGGCATCCGATTTAGCGGCTTTTCTGTATGTCAATACCATTTTGTTTTCACCTTTCAAATACTGAATCAGCATTTAAGAACCAAAGGCAGCTTCACCCCTTTCCCGCGGTCTCCTGGCCGGTTATCTGTACACGCAGTTCACACCGTGGAGTAATATAATAACTGGCAATCCAACTGATGTGCTCTTTTTCCCACAGAGATACATTCATATAGTAATTGTATCCTTCTGTCAAAAATAGCTGGAATGTGTATATTTGCCCGTCAAACTCCTGATACCACCGCTGAATCAACTCATATTCATAGTTGGGATAGCGGTAAGGACATTCTGGCTCCCAGGTCTCCTGTAATTTCAGTGTAATGTTCTCCAGCCGATATTCTTCCGTAATCAAATACAGAGTTGTATAATTGCTGGGAAACCAGTGGTGTTTGCTCTGATATTCCGGCATCCCATCGTTATCATAATCCACCATATACCAGTCATAGCCGTCGGAAAGCCTCTGAAGCTTTACCGGATCTGTGACAGGTTCCTCACATCCGGTATATACGATAATATCATCATTGATGGGTGATGCCTCCATCAGCTCTTTTTGAATGCTCTCTACATAGTTGTTAATCTGCTCCAGCGTGGAAGCATTGCCCTGATACCCTTTTGTCCAGATATAGTCCTCAGGCAACAGCGTCACTTTTAGTGCCTGCCCGCTGATTCCCTCCCTAGTTAAGGGATACAGATAAATTGTGTCATTGTATTTAGAGTAATAGTTGTAGCTGGTATCCACCAGATATAATCCATTCTCATAGGGCACTACGCGGGCATTCATATCCAACGTACCCACCTGATCTAAGTATTCCAGTTCATTTTCCACAAGGCGGTAACAACTGATGTCCACAAAGCGAGCCGAACCGCCCGAATCCGCTACCAAAAGCAAAAATTGGGTGTCCTCAATGCTATATTGATAGATGTGACAAATATATTGCTTAAAATAGTCCAGATCCATCCAGCTGTCTTCCATAGAGGCAAACCAAGCCTCATACACTGCCTCATGGTCCATCTCCAGAGGCGCCGCAAGAGCGTCAAGTGAGGACCAATCTCTGGTGAAAAGAGCTTTTTCTGCCAAAAGCACCAGCCCTTCCGGGACAATCGTACCAGCCAATAGTACCTCCGTCTCTTCTGCTTCCAAGTTATACTCTGATGTTATTTCCCCCGGCAATGCCGCCGGTTTAAACTCTTCCTGTACCTGCTGCCATAATTCTGCTGCCACCTCACACCGGTTCTCCGGAAAGGCCTGCGATGCGTCCTCTGGCCGATAACAGATGTTCTTCACATTGCAGTCCTCATAATCCCAGTAATCATCTATCACTGCATGAATCTGAGGTTTGATTCCATAGAGGGCAATCGGCTCCAGTTTTGCCTTTTCCACATCCCTATTATAGAGAAATGCCTCCAACAGGTACTGCTCCTGCTGCTCTNCGTAATACAGAACGAAATANACTTGCTGACCTTCCAGCATAAAGANCCACTGCTGTTTCTGTGGTACATAGNCCAAATGTTCCGGTGTCCAGAGNACATCATCCAGAGCTGCTGTCAGCTNNTCCTTCTCCTCTTCNGCCAACCCTTTTTCCGCGCCGCTGAAACGTTCGCTGTTTCGATTCCGCAGCATCAGATCCAGACCAATCTCCTGAATATACGTTNCCATGGCGGATTGNANATNCGTTTCTTCTGNCAGTTCNTNCNNATGCTCCACTGCCCACAGTTTTCTGATTTCACAATCCGTACTGCTGCGGCGCAGATAAATNTGCTCCTGGTGGATCTGCCACNTAAANCCTCTGGCCTCCCCGCTTAAATCAAAGAGNCCCAGTGCTTTAGTTGCTTCTTTCTTGTAGTCATCATAATTGCAGACCATATAGTANGTTCCCTCATAAGAAAATATCGCATACAGCCTGTAATAGCCCGNATAGTCATAGCCTGCAAATGTATAGGAGCCTNCGTCATTCTGCTCCANAAGGATNGCGGTACTACTGTGGGAATATTCGTANCGGGTACGCTCCATCATTACAATCTCATCCAGACCATCCCCATCCATATCCAGCCGGTAAAAATCATAAGATGCTGTTTTATCCCAATTTGCCAAAACGGTATTGATTTNCTCTTCCTGCAGGGACAATTCCTCTCCCTCCCGAGGCACATAATCAAAATCTTTCCGGTTTATCCTCAGATTCGCATCATCCAACTCCCGTAGCAGAGCGTCCGAAGTCCCTGCCACTAGCGCCTCATGCAATTGCTGAACCAGCTCAGCTGGGAAATTTGCGTTGTCTGCATCCTGAGACAGATCCGGCAGTGTTTTTTCAGTATCTTCAAAAGCCAGTTGGAGCACAAGAGCATCTAACTCTTCCTGCAGAGTCTGCTTCTTTTCATTGACTGAATCTGCAGCATCGCCGCCCTCTTCTGCGGCTGTGCCGCAGCCTGCCAGCGAGAGCATCAGCAACAGAAGTATCAGCAATATCCATAACCCTTTATATAATAATCTTATATACCATAATTTCCTATGCCAATCTCTCTTTTTCATTTAGTTTTGCTTTATTCCTTTCCGCTATAATAACAGAAATTTATAGAAATACCAGAATATCATTTATGCATCGTCATCTTGCAAATTTAAAATTTCATTTTCATATTTTCTGATGCGTTTTATTTCTTCACGTACTTCGGTCAAAGCAAAACCCAAAAGATTTGAACCTTTCCATTTTTCGGGATGATACGCATTTTCGTTGTTAGCATCTATACCTATTCCCCATATCATATCAAGGGGGCTTGCCTCGACAAGGATACTCTCACCTGTTGATAAGAGAACTTGCCTGAGTTGTTTATTTTGCGAGAATTTATAATAATTCCCCGTAAGAACAATGTGATATTTTACTTCATTCCATATATTCTCATCAAAGTTTTTTACTTTCCGTCCGAGCCCCTTTATCTTATCCTGCACAGTTTCGTCCATAATTTGCTTCGCAATTTCTTCATCTCCGAAAATACGTGCCTTTTCCGCCATCATGTACTGTTCCATACAACAATATCGAAGATGATTTACCCGAAAATCAGCCTTATACCATTGGCTGAAACATTCTTTTCCGACGCTTCCGCCTTTATTCTGATGTCCCCAAAAACAGATGATAGGTCTTTCTAATCCCTTTTTCCTCTCTTCAATAATCGTATCAACACTGTAGCCCCTTATTTTCTTCCACTTTCTTATGTGATAATTGTTATAGGTACAAGTTTCATACATCATTATATTCCACAAAAGCGGCTTAGGAAACTTTTCTTCAAATTCTTTCTTTTCTTCTTTTGAAAGCGCATGAAACCAGTCATAAAATTCTTCCGCATATGCCTCACCATACCCCATACGCCAGCCTATGCTGGATTCAGATATTTCTGGATACTTAATCCATAAAGGCGCCATATATTTTTTATCTATCATTATAATCCTCCGCCAAATTGCTGATTTGTCTATATTTTTTTACATTTGATTATATCACTTTTATTTTCTATTTACCACAAAATATAGGACATAGCAACCGCCACGCCCCACATTTCTTATCGTTCCAACTGCGCCTTCACTCCCTCCCAGCAATCTGGCTCTAATTAGCCATCTCCCCACTAAAAAGCTAAACACTGTTTCACTTTTTAATTTCCGAAACACCGTTTCGGATTTTTTACTCTATAACTTCCCAGTATCCGTTTTTATTTGCGCCATGTCGTATTATTTTTCCCTCCGCCTTTAATTTAGCCAAAATACGCTGTGCCTGNCNNCCGGTNANTCCCACAGATACAGACANCATATTAGCTGACATNNTNCCATCCTGCCTTAGAAGGGCTATTATTTTTTCCTCATTTGTTACGACATTTACACCGACATTTATTACGACATTTGTTTTGCTATGTGTTTCACTGATTTCCTTTAAGGCATTGCAAATCATCCCAAGCATAAACTCTACAAATTC
>JAAUZD010000016.1 GCA_014804785.1 Lachnospiraceae bacterium | reverse complement strand
GAAGATAGCATAACAGTTTCCACAGTAAAGAGTTTCGTTAAACTGGTGTTTAAGTCACCAATACTCTTCGCAAAACTGGTGTTTAAGTCACCAATACTCTTCGCAAAACTAATGTTTTGTGAAGAATGCAATAACAGTAAAACGGAGCCGAAAGGCTCTTATTTTTATACCCTGAATGGGAGAAAGAGAGGAAAAATAATGAGTACAACAAAATTAGTGCTGGCAGACGGCACAGGAATCGAATTACAGGGAGGAGCCGCTTTAGGGTATATGAAAGCCCATTATACAGATAAGGCGGCAATGGTGTCTGACTGGGACAAGATTACACCAGAGAATCTGAAGACTGTCCAGATCAAGGCAGATGAAACTATCATTGGTGACTATGCAGATCTGTTCCTGGAATCCGAGACCTCGACATTACAGCCGGATGGTTCCGTGGACACTGTATGGAACATCCGCGAAAAGACCGAGATGGAGAAATTACAGGATGAAATCATGCGCATCCGGGAAGGACAGGACATACAGGATGGCGCCATAGCTGACCTTGGAGAGGCTGTAAGCACTTTGTCGGAAGGAGGGGATGAATAAAATGGCAAGATTCTATGGGACAAAAATCAGAAATTCTGAAATGACAATTGACGAAGTACCAAAGTTATGGAAGAAAGCCACAGAAAAATGGCTGAAAGAAAATCCGTAAGGACTTTTCATAAATTAGGGAAGGAGGTGCAGACCAATGCCGGATAATAACTTTGAAAGGGAAGTCTTAGACCGTCTGATAAAAATAGAAGCAAAACTTGAAAGCTGGGACAGCAGCAAAAAGCAGATTTATGACAATCAGCGTGACATCATCCTTCTTAAGGAACAGACTGACCAGCAGCAGAGGGACATTGACGAATTAAGGGACCGTAATAAGTGGCTGGGACGCACGACAGCCGGCGCCGCCATATCTGCTGTAGTATCGGCAGTCATAGCGGCAGCACTTGTTGTATTGCAGATGGGTGGGTAAGGACCTAACAGAGTAGCAGCTTAAACAATCATATAAGGAAAAGGAGAGAGAACATGAAGAACAGAGAGTATTGGATCAAATGGGCAAAGGCAGCAGGTATGAGGGCGGTTAAGACCGTAGCGCAGACAGCGGTTGCTACAATCGGAACTGCGGCAGTGATGGGAGAAGTGAACTGGATCGTTGTAGGTTCGGCATCCGTTCTAGCAGGAGCACTTAGCCTGCTCACATCAGTAGCAGGCCTTCCGGAAGTGGAGGTGTGATATGGTAATAGGCATAAATTGTGGTCACACAAAAAGCGGCGCCGGTTATGGCGCCGTTGGCATTATCAAGGAAAGTGAACATACAAGACTGGTAGGACAGGCTCTTGTGGACCTGCTCCGGTCAGCAGGTGTCACGGTGGTAGACTGCACCATAGATCAGGCAAATACCCAGAGTGAATATCTGGCTGCAGCCGTGGCATTAGCCAACAGGCAGGATTTGGACTGGTTTATTTCCATCCACTTTAATGCTTCATCTGCTCACACTGGGCATGGAGCGGAAGTATTCACTTACGAGGGCAGGCAGTATCAGGATGCCTTAGATGTATGCGCAAACTTAGCAGAGCTGGGCTTTACCAATCGCGGTGTGAAATCCGGATCCGGATTATATGTTATCCGGAAGACGAAAGCAAAAGCTATGCTGATAGAGGTATGCTTTTGCGACAACCAGCAGGATATAGACACCTATAATGCCGCAGGCGGTGCACAGGGCATTGCAATGGCGATTTTTGAAGCATTATGGGATTATGTAGATACAACCGGAGCCGTCACAGGAGAAATACCTATCATGGGTTCCAGTGTTGCCGGAGCTGATCAGCTGAATGCGCTGCTCTTGGCTGTAAATCCACAGGCTACAGATTACCTGCACTTAGCAGAAATCTTTTTAGAGGAAGGAGCAAAAGAAGGGGTAAGAGGTGATGGAGCATTCTGCCAGAGTCTTATTGAGACGGGATATTTCAGATTTGGCGGTGATGTGAAGCCAGATCAGCACAACTATGCCGGGCTTGGTGCTACAGGTGGTGTGCCGGGACTTTCCTTCCCTGATGACAGGACGGGGGTCAGAGCACAGATCCAGCACCTTAAGGCATATGCATCTTCCGATGCACTTAACCAGACATGCGTAGATTCAAGATATAAATATGTTTCCAAAGGATGCGCGCCAACCTTTGAACAGCTGTCCGGGAAGTGGGCGGTACCGGGATATTCCGGTCATGCAAGTCTCGAAGCCGCAAGAGCAGCAAAAGATTCTTATGGAGATCATATTGCACAGTTGATCGAACGTGCGATACAAATGGAAGTTGCACCGGTGCAACCAGATCCAGATGAAACAGCTCCAGACGGAATGCTGTTTGTGGTACAGTTTGGAGCATACAAGAGCCTTAACAATGCCAAGAAGCTGCAGCAGACGCTTGAAAAGATGGGAGTTGTATCCTTGATTAATAAGTATAAAGTCGAAGCCTCGGAGTAATCAGGGCTTTAAAAGCTTAAAATTTGTAGATACATACTAACTCATACGCACCCAATGGGGCAAAATACACAGCCCAGGCATTGGATACCCTGATTGCGACTTTGAAAAATGAAGGATACACATTTGTGCCGATTTCGGAATTGATTTATAAGGATGGTTATCATATGAATCATGAAGGAAGACAAATTAAAAATTAGTGCAGAAAAATTGCCGCTCTGGTATTACGGATACCGGGCGGCAATTGCCTTATTTTTTCTTTTCTTAGCTTTGCTGCCTATTCGTATAAGAATTATAACAAATGGTATAAATTTGTTGTCAATGTATTCCATTGGGATATGTTTGAACTTTCGGTTGTAGTTGGCAGTATCGTGATTAGCATTATCCGATTTCCTGACTTTTCATGATCTGCCTGATGGCGTCAAAGATATAAGGCTTCAGTTCTTCGATGCCTGTCGGTTCATTGTATAAGATGGAACTGTAGCAGGTAGAACTGACGAATTCAACAATCATGAACAAAAGAATCTCCGGGTTTTTAAATGACTTGGGAGAATTCTCCAGAATGGTATAAATATTGTAAAAATCCACATCTGAGTCATCTTTGGAAGAAATTAATTCATTTTTAAAAATCCCCCAGCTTAAATTTTTGGAAATAAAATTTAGAAGAGATTTGTCGGCATTAAATTGTTCAATAATATTGTCCACCAGAAAAATGATCCGCTCATCTAGTTCGGTCAGATTTGTCTTGGCAAGTGCAGCATCAGCAGTAGAAAAAATACAGCTTGCTTTGTGAGCGATCAGTTTGTTTCGGATATCATATTTATCTTTAAAATAGAGATAAAAAGTTCCCTTTGCCACACCGGCGGTCTCCACGATATTGTTTATGGTGGTTTTGTTGATTCCCCGGGTGGTAAACAATTCAAAAGCGGTATTTAAAAGCGCCTCGCGCTTTCTTTTTTTGTTCAAATCAATTTTTCCCATGAAAACTCCTATATTACGATGTGCGATGTCTGATAAGTCATATTATAAGACAAACAGTCTGAAAAGCAAAGATTTTCGGACTTTATATTTTTTTTATAAAATTCATAATTCTTTCATTTTGGAAAATGTTGACCAAAAGTCATTTTTGAGTATAATACTGAATATAAATAAAATGACTATTGGTCATATTTAAAGGGAGTGTGAGTATGGAAAAATTTGGAAGAAAGGTGGTTCAGCTTCGGATACCGATTTTAATCTTAAGTCTGGTACTTTTGATTCCGTCCTTTCTGGGGTATGTGAGCACCAGAGTCAATTATGATATCCTCTCCTATCTGCCGAAGGACATCGAGACTATGGTCGGGCAGGATATTCTGGTTGATGAATTTGGAACAGGAGCCTTTTCTATGTTTGTGGTGGAGGGAATGGCGCCAAAAGAAATTGCGGCATTAAAGCAGGAGATCGAGCAGGTAGAACATGTGGAGAAGGTCATCTGGTACGACTCGGTCATGGATATTTCTGTTCCCATGGAGATGATGCCGGATGCTGTGTATGATGCATTCAACAACGGGGACGCCACCATGATGGCAATTATCTTTGATGAGACCACATCCGCTGATGGAACCATGGAAGCAATTGAAAATATAAGAAAGGTGGCTGACAGGAATTGCTTTTTAAGCGGAATGTCGGCGGTGGTAACCGATACGAAAAACCTTTCGGAGAGGGAAGCTCCGATTTATGTATGTATTGCGGTCCTTCTTTCTTGTTTGGTATTGTCCCTGACAATGGATTCTTTTCTGATTCCTTTCCTTTTCCTTTTAAGCATAGGAATGGCGATTGTTTATAACTTGGGAAGCAATATTTTTATGGGGGAGATTTCTTATATCACCAAAGCGTTGAGTGCAGTCCTGCAGCTGGGAGTAACCATGGACTATTCCATTTTCCTGTGGCACAGCTATCAGGAGAACCGGCAGGAAATACTAGATAAAAAGGATGCGATGGCAAAAGCAATCAGTGAAACGATTACAGCTGTAGTGAGCAGTTCCATGACGACAGTGGCAGGGTTTATAGCCCTTTGCTTCATGAGTTTCACCTTGGGAATGGACTTGGGCGTGGTCATGGCGAAAGGAGTGATCTTTGGCGTAATCACATGTGTCACGGTGCTGCCTTCTTTGATCCTTGTATTTGACAAAGCGCTGGTGAAAACAAAACATAGGGCATTGCTTCCTGATATGAAAGGAATAGGGGCTTTTGTGACAAAGCATTACAGAGTGTTCATCATCCTGTTCATAGTTACCTTGGTTCCTGCCATATTTGGGTATAAAAACACAAAGGTCTATTACAATTTGGATGAAACCCTGCCAAAGGATCTGCCCAGCATCATAGCGAATGAAAAACTGAATGAAAATTTTGATATGAATGCAACCCATATGCTTCTGCTGAGTGCAGATCTTCCTGCAAAAGATGTGAAGCATATGGCGGATGAGATGAAGACCGTTGACGGTGTAAACTGGGTGCTTGGTCTGAATTCTATCAAAGGGGATGCTATTCCGGATGAACTGATTCCGGCTTCCCTTAAAAGTTCCCTTGTGAGTGACAACTGGCAGCTGTTGCTCGTTGGTTCCCAGTACAAAGTAGCTTCTAAGGAGGTCAACAGCCAATGTGAGAAGCTGAGCGCCATATGTAAATCCTATGACGGCAAGGGGATGCTGGTGGGCGAAGCGCCTTGTACCAAGGACTTGATTGAAATTACAGACAAGGATTTCAATACGGTAAGCGTGGTATCCATTGGGGTCATTTTCATCATCATTTTATTGGTATTCAGGTCGGTTCCTTTGCCGGTGATTCTTGTTTCGGTGATTGAGACAGCAATCTTTGTAAATATGGGAATTCCTTATTATACAGGGACGCAGATTCCTTTTATTGCATCTGTGGTAATCGGTACGATTCAATTAGGTGCTACAGTGGACTATGCAATCTTAATGACTACAAGATACAGGAAGGAAAGGTATGACGGAGCAGAGAAGAGGGAAGCAGTCACGATTGCCTGTCAAAGCAGTGTGAAATCTATTATGGTCAGCGCATTGTCCTTTTTTGCAGCGACTTTTGGAGTGGGATTATATTCCAATATTGATATGATCAGTTCTCTTTGCACGTTGATGGCAAGGGGAGCACTGGTCAGCATGGTATCAGTCATTTTCATATTACCATCCATGTTTATGGTATTTGACAGAATTATTATAAGAAGCGGAGCAAAGGGTAAAAAAAGCAGTATCGGACAGGAGGCAGTTTCATTATGAAAAAAATGAGAGAAGAGAGAATTGCAAAAAAGGCTGTGTGTCTTACTTTGAGTGCAGCGATGGTTCTGGGACTTGCGGGATGCGGAAAGGCGGAGGCAGAACAGACTTCGATTATAACAGAGGAAAATGAGGAAGAGGTATTAAGCGGTGTGCTGAATGCCCAGATCAGTTCTTCCCACAGCAGTGAAGCGGGGAAGGAAGAGACGGTTTATGTGCTTGCGGATGCAAACGGCAGCGTAACCCAGGTCATTGTCAGTGACTGGCTGAAAAATGGGAACGGCAGCGACAGCCTTATGGATTATTCTGACCTTTCAGATATCCAGAATATGAAGGGATATGAATCCTTTGAAACGGATGAAAACGGCAACATCATCTGGCAGGCGGAAGGGGCGGATATTTACTATAGCGGTACTACGGATAAAGAAGTTCCTGTGGAAGTAAAGATTTCTTATCAGTTGGATGGGCAGGAAATATCGCCGGAAGAACTTGCAGGAAAAAGCGGCAGGGTAACGATCCGCATGGACTATGAGAATAAAGAGACAAAAACAGTGATAATCGGCAATAAGGAACAGGAGATAAAAGTTCCTTTTGCAATGATATCCGGCATCATATTGCCTCAGGACACTTTTTCCAATATTGAAGTGACCAACGCAAGGCTGCTTTCGGAAGGAAACAACAGCGTAGTGATAGGTGTAGCTTTTCCGGGACTTAAGGAAAGCATTGATATAGATGATTTAAAGGATAAGTTAAAGGACGATGAAGAAAGCGAAAGGCTGGAGGAATTGGAAATCCCGGATTACATTGAGATCGTGGCAGATGCAAAGGACTTTGAACTGGGAATGACCATGACCGTAGCCATGAGCGATATACTGTCAGATATTGAGTTGACGGATTCTTTCGACCTGTCAGACTTAAATGATTCTATGGATGAACTGCAGGAAGCAACAAATGAACTGAAAGATGGAACCATGGAGTTAAAAGACGGAAGCGGACAATTAAAGGAAGGTACGCAGGAACTGCTTGCCGGGACAGATGAATTGTGGGACGGCACGGTGGAATTAAAGGATGGTACACAGGAATTATATGACAAATCCGGAATCTTAGATGATGGAGCCGGACAGTTGGTAAACGGAGCCGGACAGCTGATAGATGGGGCGGGGCAGCTATACGACGGAGCTGGGCAGCTATACGATGGAGCCGGAAAGCTGGACGATGGAGCAAAGCAGCTGAACGATGGAGCCTCGGCGCTATATGATGGAACAGCAGCGTTACAGAATGGTGTTTTGGGATTGATGATGGGAACACATACATTAAAAGACGGAGGACAAAGGCTGAGTGAGGGAACAGAAAGTCTTTTGAATGGCGCGAAAAGTATCAATGACGGTGCGCTCCTTGTAAAGGACGGGGTAGACCAGGTGGCAGCGCAGATGGAAGTGTTAAAAGCAGGTATCGGGACGCCTGTCAGTTCTGCAGATGGGATTGATCCAAACAATCCGACTACCTTGTTGCAGGTTTCTTATCTGCTCAATGCATCGATAAAGAAAGCAAGTATGGAAGGAGATGGATTGGCGGAGGCATCCTATAATGCTATTTTGTCAAGTCTCCAGCAACAGAGAGCGCAGATGCAGGAAAATCTGGACGCTGCCATAGGGAACCTTGCGCAGGCGCAGAGCAGATCTGCAGCGGCACAGGCAGAACTGGCGGCAGCCTGTCAGGCGGATACTATGGAATTTGAGGTGATAACAGGAACACATGAAGAAGAAAGTTATGTGGATGTATCGGTAGATGCACCTGTTTATACCACAACGAAGGTAGTGACAGAAGAATCAGAAGATGGGGAAGGCGGAGAGGTCATTGATGAGATGACGGATGTGGAAACCCAGACTGTCACGGGCACAGGAGTAGTGACAAAAGAAGTGGTGGAAAGTGATACCATATCGGTGCAGTCCATAGATACGGATAATTTACAGCAGAAAGCAGATGCTTATCAGAGTGCGTTGGAGGAAGTGGCAGCCTGTCAGGCGGAAGTAACAGCGTATTCCATACAGGTTGCAGCCCTTGATGAACAAATTGCTGTTGTAGATGCCAATGCTATCGATCAGAATGCGCTTATCGCAAAGTGGGGACCCGCAATTACTTATGCAGCGATTCTGGACCAGAAATTGGCAGAAATATCAGGAACTCTGAATTCCCAGGAAAATTCGGTAAAGATGACGATGCTGGTACAGGGAGCAGGAAGTTTGGCAGAGGGAACACAGAGTGCGCTTCAAGGCGCAGCGGCGTTAGATAGCGGAGTAAATGAATTAAAAAGTGGGCTTGATACCTTGGACAGCGGAGCGGGGCAACTGGCAGCAGGGGCCGGTAATTTGAAAGAGGGAGCAGCCACGTTAAAGGGAGGAACCAGTGAATTAAAGAGTGGCACATCGACCTTAAAGAGCGGCGCCGGGGAATTGAAGGACGGAGCATCCGCTTTAAAGGACGGAACGGCAACTTTAAAGGATGGCACAGAAGAACTGAAAAGCGGTACGAAGCAACTGGTAGAGGGAACCGGAACCCTCAACGATGGCGCAGGAACTCTCAAGGATGGTGTAGGTACGTTGAAAGATGGTGTATTGACGCTGGATGAAGGGATGGGAACGTTGGATGAAGGCGCCCTTGCCCTGGTGAATGGCATGTTTGAGTTTGATGAGGAAGGAATCAGTAAGCTGACGGAACTTTTCGGGGATGATGTGCAGGATGTGATTGACAGATTAAAGGCAGTGGCTGATGCGGGCAAGGAGTACAATACCTTTACACAACTTCCGGAAAATGTAGATGGCAGTGTGAAGTTCATCATCAAGACGGAAGCAGTGGAAAAATGATGAGGCAGGTAACTGGCTACGAGCATTATAAAACAAGTGAAGTATAAGGTTGTGAATTGCCACTGCTTTGGGGATCAGAGTGTAAAAACTCTGGTCCCTGTTTTAAATTATGGGGATGAAAAAAGTTCAGGCAGTATGTATAATGAGGTTAATAGGTTTTTCATACTTGCTGGTGAAAGGAAGAAAAATATATGGAGAATAAGGAATTATATTCTTATACAAAGATTCGTGAGGATATCTGGCAGATTGCGGAGGATAACGGTGTTTATTGCACTTTAATCAAAGGAAAAGATCTGGCAATATTAGTTGATACAGGTTTTGGGCATAGAAATCTGCGAACCTTTGTGGAAAAAGAAATCGAGACGCCTTACATGGTGATCAACAGCCACGGGCATCCCGACCATATTGGAGGAAATCATTGGTTTGACGATGTCTATGCCGTGAAGGAAGAATGGGATGTAATCAGCCATTTTGAGGGTCAGGGTGAAAAAGCTTATGAACTAAAAGAAATAGAATCTGGAAGAGAAATTTCTCTGGGCAATACGCATGTTCAGATTGTTTCCCTGCCGGGGCATACGAAAGGTTCCATAGGGGTGCTTGTGAAGGAAGAAAAGCTTTTGATAGCCGGAGATGCTTTAAACCAGGGGCTTTGGCTGTTTAATTATGGTTCTCTTTCCATGCAGGAGCTTTTAGAAACGCTGCAAAAGGTAGTACAGATGGATTTTGACACCTATTTGTGCGGACACAGCAACCAGGAATATTCTAAAAAAGGCATATTTGCGCATATCCGCAATATAGAGCAGTTAAATCCGGATGAATGTACCAGATGCAATACGATAGGATTTGATACATATTGCAGCAGCTATAAGGATGACAGCGGAATTTCTGATATTACGTTTACAATCGATAAAATTAATTGATGAAATCAATGAGGATGCAGATGGACATGAATGAAAAATGGCTGCAGTGGGCGGTAGAACTGCAGAGCCTTGCACAGGCAGGCTTATTTTATACAAAAGATGAATTTGATGCTGAACGGTATGAGAGGGTAAGGGAGATTGCAGCAGAAATAATCAGCCTTAAATCAGATATTCCGGTTGAAAAGGTGAAAGATTTATTCTGCAATGAAATCGGTTATCAGACGCCGAAACTGGACACAAGGGCAGCCATCTTTAAGGAAGATAAGATTCTGCTCGTAAAGGAAAAAAATGGTACATGGTCTTTGCCCGGCGGCTGGGTAGACGTCAATGTATCTGTAAAGGAGAATACCATTAAGGAAGTAAAAGAAGAGGCAGGATTGGATGTAAGCGCTGATTTGATTATTGCTGTCCAAGACAGAGAGAAGCATAATCTGCCCATATATGCTTATAAGGTTTGTAAAATATTTGTATTATGCTCCGTGATAGGCGGATCCTTTGAAGATAATATTGAAACGGTTGAAAGCAGATATTTTGCACTGGATGAGTTGCCGGCATTAGCCGCGGAAAAGAATAATGCGGAGCAGATTAAAATGTGCTTTGACGCCTATCATTCTGAGCATTGGGATACATGGTTTGATTAAATTTTTATTTTCTTAAAGATGCCAAGCAGCGTAATCACTGCCGCGACAGCCAAAATCACCTCCGCTGTAAACTGTGCATATGCAAGCCCGTAAAGAGGAAACAGCCAGTTTAAAATGTAGAGGGCAGGAATTTCCAGTACGATCTTCCTGAGCAGTGCAAATACAAACGCTTTTTTTCCCATACCGCATGCTTGAAAGACGCCCACGGCAAGAAAGTCCATACAAAGGAAAGGAAGACCGATGCAAAGACCGTGAAGGAACCGGGTGCCATAAGCGATGATAGCGGTGTTTTCCATAAAGAGTGATGTCAGGAAGCCGGCACCAAAGTAATAAAAAGCCGATATTATAATCATAAATGATAAAGAAATCTTTATGGTAAATGTTAGGGTATCCTTCATCCGCTTGATATTGCCGGAAGAATAGCTGTAGCTGATCAGCGGCATAATGCCTTGAGAGAGTCCGAGGGCAAAATAGAGGGGTACCATATTGATTTTCTGTGCAATCCCCATGGCGGCTACGGCATCTGAACCGTAGGAGGATGTAAAGTTGTTGAGAACGGTCATGCCTGTTACATTCAAAAGATTCTGGATGGCAGCAGGTATGCCCACGCTGCATATACCCACAATAATATGCTGACTGAACTTTAGCATATCAGGGCGTATGCATACATAAGTATTTCCCCGTTTTACGAATAGGAGAACAAAGAAATAAATACATGCCACGCAGTTGGAGATAAAGGTAGCAAGACCAGCACCCGCAGCCCCCATATTAAGTCCCCAGGGAAGGATGAAAATCGGGTCCAGAACGATATTGAGGAGGCACCCGCTCATGGAGCCGATGCTGGCATGAAGGGAAGAGCCTTCGGAACGTACCAGATACGCCATGACCACATTGAGGATGGCAGGCGCTGCACCAAAAGTAACGGTCCATTTCAGATATTGTGCTGTATCGGCAACCGTTTCCGGGCTTGCTCCCAGCACACTAAGCAGTGGTCCGCTAAATAGAGTGTAGAGAAGAGAGAACATGAGACCACAGAACACAGAGCAATAAAAGCCAAAGGCAGAACTGCGGTATACGGTATCATAGTCTTTCTTACCCAGCGCCCGGCTCATCATACTGGAAGTTCCCACGCCGAACAGGTTGTTCACAGCGTTGAAGGCCAACAGTACCGGCGCTGCCAGCGTGACAGCCGCATTTTGAATGGGATCATTTACCATTCCTACGAAATAAGTATCTGCAAGATTATAAATCACCATGACCAGAGAACTGAGAATCGTTGGGACTGCCAATGTCATAACAGCCTTTGGAATGGGCATCTGTTCAAATAAATTGATTTTCTTTGTATTTTCCATAGATAATCTTCTTTCTTTTCAACATTTTCAACATTAAGAACGCAAATATGATACAATGATAACACAAATAGTTGAAAACAGATATAGGATTTGTCCAAATAGGTCAAGGAGTTTGCCTATGACATTGCCCCAAGCTTCAATTTTGGGGCTGATGCCGAAGTGGGTGCAAGGATAGCAGTGCCGGCACGAACTGTCAAGAAAGCAGGAAAGGCGTAAGAATAAGATGGAAAAGCAGATGCAGGGGGAAGAGCCCCACAAAAGAAGGGTACGGTACAAAGGAACCCATCCCAGAAAATACAGTGAGAAATATAAAGAGCTGAATCCCGAAAAATATCAGGATACGATTGAAAAAGTGATTCAGAAGGGAAGTACCCCTGCAGGGATGCATATCTCCATCTGTGTAAAAGAAATCTTGGATTTTTTGCAGATCAGACCGGGCATGATTGGATTGGATGCGACCCTCGGATATGGCGGGCACAGTCTTGAAATGTTGAAATGTCTTGAAGGGAAGGGGCATCTTTATGGACTGGATGTGGACCCGATAGAAATCGAGAAGACAAAGAAGCGGTTACAGGCGCTGGGGTATGGGGAAGATCTTCTGACAGTGATTCACCAGAATTTTGCGGATATTGACCAGGTGGCAGAAAAGCACGGACCTTTTCACTTCCTTTTGGCGGATTTGGGAGTCTCCTCCATGCAGATTGATAATCCGGAGAGAGGATTTTCTTACAAAAATGAGGGTCCCCTTGACCTTCGCCTTGACCCGCAGCGGGGAATCCCGGCATCGGAGCGGCTGAGAGAAGTCGCCAGAGATGAACTTGTAGGGATGTTCATGGACAATGCAGACGAGCCCTATGCAGAGGAAATCGCAAAAGCAATTGTATCGCAGCTTCGCAGAGGAAAGAAAATTGAAACCACTACAAGACTGGCTGAGGTTATTGCCGAGGCACTTGCCTTTCTGCCTGATGCTGAACGCAAGGAGACTGTGAAAAAATCCTGTGCCCGGGTATTTCAGGCACTTAGAATCGATGTAAACAGCGAGTATGAAGTGTTGGACGCATTTCTGCAAAAACTTCCCGCAGCGATGGCACCTGGGGGAAGAATCGCAATCCTAACCTTCCACTCAGGGGAAGACAGGCTGGTGAAGAAATCCTTTAAGGAATGGAAAAAAGCCGGTGTTTATAGTGAGATTGCAGAAGAAGTGATCCGCCCTTCGGCGCAGGAATGTGCGAGAAACAGCAGAGCCCGATCCACAAAGATGCGCTGGGCAGTTAAAGCATAAAAAACGTTTATATAATAATTTTTCATTTGTTTTGGAGGAAAATGAAAATGTTTTTATATCATTATTACGATGCTTCCATGAAACCGTTTCAGAATTTATCAGATATTCCTATCGACGAAGCAAAAAAGATTTTAATGGATATCGCTTTAAAAAAGCCAAATACTCAGTGTGCCAAAAGAGCAGACGAATATATGGAATTAAGGCATCATTATGAAGATATCTTAAGATGTGAGTTTGTAAAAAAGGGTGGCAACATTCAAAGAGAAGCACCGCATTACATGGTAGTTGAACACAGTCCATGGTTGGCTTCCTGGTTTGAAAACAGTGCTTTTATAAAAATTAGTATAGAAGAATTTGATAAAAGCACCATTTCCTTCACGTATGGAGATTCTCATCCAACCTTCAGTCCAAAAGTAAATGATGGAAAAGAATATCGAAAAAAACTTTATACATATGATGAAATATTAGGAATAATAGCGAAGTATGGATATCCACAGGACTGGAATAATGATGGAAAATATGGACCCGAAAGATATATCGAGGCTCATATTTGGAGTGATGATGTGATTAGAAAATTCACTAACCGCGCATTGAATTAATTATGCTTGTATTACAATACGCGATTCGTTTTCAGACCCATCTTTTATTATAAAAATTTCAATTTTATGGCGTACTCTTAAAAATCCCAGTTGAACTAAATCGCTGCGCGCTGGTCTGCCAAGGATGCTTATTCATACCTGACAAGCAGAATCATTCTTCACGTGTACCTTCATGAGAGTTAGTAGTTTTATTTTACTATTGATATTTCATGAAGGTTTTTATGTACAAAAAATTTTGAACAATTTCCATTGACATTTAATACTTAGAAAAGTATAATTTGTTATACAAATCATACTTAGAAGGAGAAAGAAAATGACTGCACCAAAGGGTAAATATGCATGGACAGCTACTGTTGGAGAAAAAGGACAGATTGTTATTCCGAAACAAGCGCGCGATATATTTGAAATTAAGCCAGGAGATACGCTGCTCCTTCTTGGCGATGAGGAGCGCGGGATTGCGATTCCTCCCAAAGGCGCCTTTGCCGAATTGTTCGGCGTGGCGTTTCAGGAAAAGGATGGTGAGAGTGTGTGAAGAAAATTGCATTCTTTTGTATTCCTGCACACGGTCACACAAATCCCATGCTCCCGATTGCTGCTGAACTTGTCAGACGGGGGAATGTGGTTCGATTCTATTCGTTTGGCGAATTTGAGAAGAAAATCAAAGCCACCGGAGCAGAGTTTATATCCTGTGATTCTTTCCTGCCAAAACTGACGGAGCAAGAAGAAGCTGGTTTAAATAATGTCTCTACTACAGAAATGACGGTACAGGATATTCGCATTACGCTCAGTATGAATGATTTTTTGGATAAGGAGTTTAAATCCTTTCAACCGGATGTGGTATATACTGACTCTGTCTGCTTTTGGGGAAGTTGAACGCATGGAAACACCATGTACCGATGGTGGTGTCTACAAGCACCTTCGCATTCAATCAAATGTCTTCTGGATACATGAAGAACAGTCCGAAAGAAATGGCGAACATGATTTTTGGACTTCCGAGAGTTTCTAAGGAACTGAAAAAACTGGAACCCTACGGATACCGCGTAAAAAACGTCCTTTCTTTGATTCAGAGCGACAATGACACGGATTCCATTGTATATACTTCGCGGAGGTTTCAGCCGTATGCGGAGAGCTTCTCCGACCATTATGCTTTTGTCGGACCAGCGGTATTTTCTAACGTCCTGCCCGAAAAAAAGAAGGATCGGCCGCTCATTTACATTTCCATGGGAACCGTCATTAATAATCGGATTGATTTCTACAGTAAGTGCATTGATGCTCTGAAAAACTTGAATGCGGATGTCATTATATCCTGCGGAAATGCTGTAAACCGCGAAGAACTGGGAGCATTGCCGAATCATATTCAGGTGTACCCCTATGTTGACCAGCTTGCTATTCTTGCCAAAGCAGATGCCTTTATTACTCACTGTGGAATGAACAGTGTTTCCGAAAGTTTGTATATGGCTGCACCGATGGTTCTTTATCCGCAAACGAGTGAGCAGTATGCCGTAGCGAGAAGAGTTACCGAAATCGGCGCGGGAATTATGCTGGAGGATGATTCTTCCGAAGGTATCCGGGCAGCCATACAAGAAATATTGGGCAATACGGCATATGGAAATGCTGCCGCCGAATGCAGTGCAGATTTTCGTGCCTGTCCCGGTATTGTCGGCGCAGCGAAATTCATAGAAAATGCCCCGCATTCATCAGACGGTATTGATATAATAGGTGAACTGAACAAGACAAATGCAAAGTTCCAGTTTTTATATTGGCTGATTGTAATCGCAGCAATTAATCTTATTGGTTTTCTTGTCAGCTGGAAATATGTGTGGATTATCGGAATAGCAGCCGGAATACTGTCTTCGCCTATTGGTAAGGCAATACAAAAAAGAAAATATACCGGCTGGACACGCAGCATTACCCATAGCAGATCACAATCCTAAAGGAACATATCAGCGGTCTGGATGCCTCCCCAGGGTCAGATTAAGACCCGGAGGAGGCATAATGTCTTACACCCAGTTTCCACAGGAAAAAGCATGGCAGGATAAACAGGCATGCCGCCAGCGGCAGCAGGCTATAGAAAGGTTTTCCCCGGTCCAGCAAAAAGAGAAAAGGATAGTACTGGATCAGCCCATAGGGGATTACGAATGTGCACAGTTGCAAGATTCTTTTGCCATAAATGGAGATTGGATACTTTCCGTATTCCCGCGCGCCGTCTGTGAAGATATTCATAAATTCCAGTCCTTCTATTGTAAAGAAGCAGATGGAGGCATAAATCAGAAAAAGTCCGCTAAAGACAACCGTTCCGCCAATCAGCATAAGCAGCACCGTCATGACCTTGGCAGGAGTCCAGCGGACACCGCTCACAGTAAATCCGTAAACGAACATGACCAGAGCCTGTAGGATGCGTCCGATACGGGAAAATTCGATGCGGCTGCCGAGAACTAAAAGAATCTCATGCCGGGGACGTACAAGGACACGGTCAAATTCGCCCTGTTTGATCATACTGTCAAAGGTGTCAAATCCTCTGGCAACGGATTCAGCCAGCGAAAATTCCATCAGCGTGATACCAAAGCACAGAAGAACTTCATTGTAGGCAAAACCCTCCACATTAGAAAAACGTTGGAACATAAAGTACATGCCTAAAAAAACATTAAAAGAGACAAGAAACTGTCCAACACATGTCAAAAAGAAAGAAGTCTTATACTCCATCAGGCTTTTCAAATGCATGACAAAAAATTTTCCATATAATCTCATCTGCTCAACCTCCCTGTATCGTAATTTTTTTCATCGCAATAAAATCCAGAAGGCGTCCGATTCCAATCAGTGCAAAAAGCCAGAAGAACTGAAGAAAGAGAGCGCGTCCCATAGCATTGCCGGAAAGATCCCCGCTGTAGATGCGCAAAGGCACATTCTGCATGGAGGCGAAAGGCAGAAGTTCTAAAAATGCCCGTATCTTCTCAGGGAAAAAGGGCAGGGGAATGGTGGCTCCCGAGAGAAATTCCACCACGGAGACAGCGACCATGCGGATTCCGGCGGGGGATATGGTAAAGAATGAAAGCATATACACAAGCATACAAAAAGCGACCGTCACACCTACCCCGATAAACAGTGTAAGGAGAAAGAGAAGGAATGCCTGTGGGTTTGCCGGAAGCATCAGTCCATAGGGAGCGGGAAGTAAAGCTGCAACCAGTAAAATGGGCATACAGCGCAGTACTGCTTTCGACAATCTGTTTGCCAGACTTCTTGAAAACCACATATTGTAAATATTGATAGGGCGGCACAGTTCATAGGAAATATTTCCATTGACAATGGAATCAAATATTTCGTTTTCCATCATCCATGCCATAAAAAGGGTAAGAAATGCCTGCTGCATCCACACATAAGCGCAGGTTGCCTGAAAGGTCATGGGGAAAGAAGAGGCATCTGTCCGGTAAAAGGCTCGGAACATAAGAATTTCCATACCTGCCCATACGAACTGTGTCAAAATTCCGGCCAATGCAGCGGTCCGGTATTGTAAGCCCATGCTGAAACGAAGGCGGAAAAAGGCAATATATTTTCTCACAGCGCACCTCCTTAAAGATTATGGCTGCGGTAAAAGCCAGCCAGAGCCTCTTCGGCAGAGTTGAATCCAGATTTAATTTCTTCCAGACTTCCGTCTAACAGGATGGCGCCTTTTCCAATCAGGATGATTCTGTTTGTTAGTGCCTCGATATCCTGCATATCATGGGTGGTTAAGATAACGGTAGTTTTCTTTTCGCTATTCAGTTGTAAAATGAAGTCCCGGACTGCCAGTTTTGACACGGCATCTAAACCGATGGTGGGTTCATCTAAAAAAAGCAACTGAGGACCATGCAGAAGAGAGGCTGCAATTTCACAGCGCATCCGCTGCCCCAAAGAAAGTTGCCGGGCAGGCGTCTTTAGCAAATCTGAAAGATGCAGCATATCGCTCAGCTGTTCCAGATTCCGGCGGTAAGCCAAATGGTCGATCCGATAGATTTCCTTAAGAAGTTCAAAAGAATCCAATATAGGAACATCCCACCACAACTGCGTGCGCTGACCGAAGACGACTCCGATGTTTTTTACATATTCAATTCGATTTTTCCAGGGAATCAATCCGTTTACGAGACAAGTGCCTGTATCGGGGGTAAGAATACCGCTTAAAATTTTGATAGTAGAACTCTTTCCGGCGCCGTTGGGTCCTATGTAGCCCACCATTTCACCATCATTTATGGTGAAAGAAACGTCGTCGAGAGCGTGAATGTACTCATATTCCTTATGGAATAGAGCTTTGAATGCCGAAGTAAACCCGGCATCACGTTTTGAGACCTTATAGGTCTTGCGTACATGCTGCATTGTAATCATGTCTGCTTCCTCCTGGTAGTTTTATAATCGTATAACTTGCCAAGTCGGTCTGCTATCTCTGGGGATTTGCCAGAGAATCACCGCAGGTAAGTATGAAATTGTATATTCGCTTCATGCCGGCTGTCGGCAGCGCGAAAGGAATTTAAGAATAACACAGCCCTGTCTGAAAGTCAATCTTTTGTTATGGCTTTATTTCATTTTTTTGGCGTTTTACTACATGCAGCATTTTTAAATTAAGATTTTACAGAAAAAAGACGATATAAAAGATAAGGCATAAGATTATTTATCATGCACAGGAAAGCACATACAGCAAAACCGGGGGTAATGGATTACCCTGATTAATGGAGGTAGAAGGATCTATGAAAGTGCAGAACACAACGATTTTTATGGGAGACAATACTGGAAGCGCAGGATACGGCATAGCACGTGATAAGAACGGTCAGGCAAGTATCTTTGCAGGAAACAGGAATGAGAAGCCGGACCTCATAGCCCAGAGGCAGCAGCAGGCCAAAAAGCAGATTATGAAGATTGTAGGCGACGCGTGGGGAAGCGACCGAAAGCTGGAGGATAGTCTGACTGAAAGCAGAAATAAGCTGAAAATCCACAAGGAGACTATTGGAGAGGCAAATGAAGAGCTGAAGCAGATCAAGGCGGAGAAACAGGCGTTGAAAGAAATCTACAAGGTAGAAGAGGACTCGGAGGAAGAGCAGGATTTAAGACTTCTGGAAAAGAAGGTAGATGCCGAAAGACCGGGCTCGGGAGTCCGCCTGACATTAGAAGAGCAGGAACAGATTGCACAGATTGAGGGCAAAGGTCTTACGGAATATCAGGAGAGATGCCTTGAACTGAAAAAGAGAAGCAGCCTTAATGAAGAGAAGATAGCTGATGCAAAGAAGGGGATACAGGAAGAAAATGCTGCCATTTCCAATATGAAAGAGGCAAATCTGAAATCCCAGACCATGATCAAGGCGAAGGAGGCGGCGGATGAAATAAAGGATGCGCTCAAGGATGAAATCATCGGCATGCTGATAGATGAGGCGAAGGACCACATCGACGAGGAAATGGAAGAAAAGAAGGAAACAGCCGAAGAGAAAGCCGAGAAGGAAAAGGAAGAGCAGGAGCGGATCGAGAAGCAGAAAGAAAAAAAGGAAGAAAAAGAAGCCTTTACAGAGGAAATCGCAGATTCTACCAGTTCTATTTTGGAGGCGGAAGGCACCATGGGAGAGGCTCTGAAAGAAATCAGAAAAATCATGGACGAGATGAAGCTGATGGAAGAAGACCTGAAGGGGGCAGCAGTGGACACCGTTAAATAGAACGGAAGGATTTGAAGGCAGGGAATTATGAAAGTACAAAATACAACAATCTTTATGGGTGATAGCACCCGGAGCGAAAGGCATAACGGAGTTATACCGGAAAAGAACGGACAGCAGAATGTTTTTGCAGGAGACATAAATGGAAGCTTAGATCCAATTGCCCGGAAACAGCAGGAAGCCAAAAAACAGGTGATGAAGATCATCGGTGACGCACGTAAGAGCGATCAGAAGCTGGAGGATGATCTGTCTGAGAGAAGAAATAATATCAAGAAGCACAAAGAGACGATTGGAAAAGCAAATGATGAGCTTAAACTTATCAATAATGCAAGGCAGGAACTCAGAGAGCACTACGGCATCGAAGAGGATTCCCAGGAGGAGCAGGATTTAAAACTGTTGGAGAAGGAGAGGAAGTCTCACAAGCCGGATGCTCAAATTGTGTTGACCGCGCAGGAGAAAGAACGCCTACAGCAAATCAGGGAAGAGGGGCTTACGGAGTATCAGGAGCGTTCCATGGACATGTTAAACAGCGGTTCCCCTTATGAGCAGGAAATCGCAGAAGCTCAGAAGAAGATAAAAGAGGAAGACGGAGCGATTTCTGTTATTAAAGGAGCGATTTTAAAATCAAAGACAATGATAAAGGCACAGCAGGCTGCGGATGATGTGATGGAGGCAGCTAGGGATGAAATCATAGGTATGCTTGTGGATGAATCCAAGGAGCATATTGATGAGAAAATGGAAGAAAAGAGGGAAGCAGCCGAGGAGAAAGCCGAGAAAGAAAAGGAAGAACGGGAAAAGATCGAGAAGCAGAAGGAAGATAAAAAAGAGAGGGAAGAATTTTCGGAACAGATTGCAGCTTCCACCGAGTTTGTCGTAGAAGCAGAAAAATCCATAGAGGATATCCAGAGGGAAGTAAAGAAAATCATGGATGACATGAAGCTGTTAGAAGAGGATATGAAAGGGGCAGCAGTAGATACCAGCCAATAACTGTTTAGACATTCTCAAATGAAAGTTCTTTTTCTGAAAGAAAATGGGTGAGAAAATCATCCCAGAGTTTATCCGGTGTTTTGTCGGGGAGAAAAGTGTAAAAAGCGGTGGCAGTGATGCAGGTGAGCATACTGCCATCGTATTTTATGTTCAGCACGAAAGCTTTGATATCAGATAAAGAAACACTGGCGTTTCCAGCCGTTAGTATCTGCTGGATGATTTCAGGCTTTAGATGCAGTATAAGCTTGAAACCAACGGGAGTACGCTTCCCTTTAATCAGATCAAAGCATATGGAACGCATATCTTTCCACTCAGAAAATGGATAGGGCGGAAGGATAGAATCATCATTGATGTCACCGGTAAAAAAATCTTTTTCAATATGACCATCGATTACAAAAGTATTGTAGGTGGTGATAGAGGCTTCTGCAAGTAAAAAGGAATCGAAAGCATCGGTCCCGAGCAGTCTGCCCATAAAATTTTTCACATCTTTAATCTGATAGGCTTTCATAAATTGGTACTCCTGTTGTTAGGCAATTTAGGATGGATTTTGCATAAATTATGATTGTGCATACTTCTGTGCCTGCTCTGCAATCAGTGCCTGATCATCAAAGTAATTGATTTTCATGGAATTTTTAACATCGTCCAGCGTCTTTGAAGCAGTTTCTCTTGCGTCTATACTGCCCTTGCGGAGAATTTCGTAAACGGCAGGAATATCCTTTTCCCATTCTTTTCTTCTGGCGCGGATAGGAGATAACTCCTCCTGAAGCACATTGTTCAAGAATTTCTTTACCTTCACATCGCCCAGACCGCCTCGGGTGTAGTGCGCCTTCAGTTCGTCCAGATTTGCGTATTCCGGCAGGTACTCTGCAAACATTTCATCTTTGCAGAAAGCATCCAGATAAATGAAGACAGGATTACCCTCCACCTGACCCGGATCGGAAACCTGAAGATGGTTTGGATCGGTAAACATGGACATTACTTTTTTGCGGACGTCCTCTTCTGTATCGGAAAGATAAATGCAGTTGTTTAAGGATTTGCTCATTTTTGCTTTGCCGTCAATACCCGGAAGACGAAGGCATGCCTTGTTGTCTGGAAGCAAAACATCAGGTTCCACCAAAGTATCTCCATAAACAGAATTAAATTTCCGGACGATTTCCTTTGTCTGTTCCAACATGGGAAGCTGATCTTCCCCTACGGGAACGGTAGTAGCCTTAAACGCGGTGATATCTGCCGCCTGACTGATGGGGTAAGTAAAGAAACCTACGGGAATGCTGGCTTCAAAGTTACGCATCTGGATTTCTGATTTTACAGTGGGATTCCGCTGCAGTCTGGAAACGGTCACAAGATTCATATAGTAAAAAGAAAGCTCGCAAAGTTCAGGAATCTGCGATTGAATCAGAAGAGTGGATTTTTCAGGGTCAAGACCGCAGGATAAATAGTCCAGCGCTACTTCGATGATGTTCTGACGCACTTTCTCAGGCTGCTCGGCATTGTCGGTAAGAGCCTGGGCATCGGCAATCATAATAAAGATTTTATCGTATATACCGGAATTCTGCAGTTCCACCCGCCTTTTTAAGGAACCTACATAGTGACCCACATGCAGACGACCTGTAGGTCTGTCACCGGTTAAAATGATTTTTGACATATCGTTTACTCCTTTTGATGCTTTTATGTATGGCAAATGCCTTTCTGGATTATTATACACTATCAGAAGAAAATTTCCTACAGAATTTTTGATTGCTCAAGCGTTTGGTATAGAATTCAGTAAATGCTTGGACGTTGAATTATGCGTCGGTCAACGGGTCCATCGCCCGGAAGCACCGCAGGGAAGAATCAGACCGTTGCTGCTTACGGGAAGACCAATTTCCGAGGAAGCCACCTGCCCGCCCAATTTTTTAACGACTGTGGTACTTAGCATGTAGGTAAGGACGGCAGGCTGTAAGCCTGTTGTGTAGGAATTAATGAGAAAGAACAGGGAATCTTTACCAAGCAGCTTGGTGGTCAGTTCGATAAAAGGATAGACACTGTCCTCAATTTTCCAGATTTCCCCTTTGGGTCCTCTTCCGTAAGAGGGAGGGTCCATGATAATGCCGTCATAGGTATTGCCGCGGCGGATTTCCCGTTCTACGAATTTGACACAGTCATCCACCAGCCAGCGTATGGGGGCATCAGAAAGACCGGAAGCGGCAGCGTTTTCTTTTGCCCAAGTGACCATTCCCTTGGATGCATCCACATGAGTGACGCTTGCACCGGCTTTCGCAGCAGCCAGTGTAGCCCCTCCTGTATAGGCAAATAAATTCAGAACCTTAACAGGGCGGTTGGCTTTTTTGATAATCTGTGAAAACCAATCCCAGTTCACGGCCTGTTCAGGAAAAAGACCTGTATGCTTAAAACTGAAAGGTTTCAAATGAAAGGTAAGCTCCCGGTATTTGATGCTCCATTCATTAGGAAGCTGAAAAAACTCCCATTCGCCGCCGCCCTTGGTGCTGCGGTGATAATGACCGTTCAGATGATTCCATTCTTTTGCTTCTTTACTGGTATTCCATATGACCTGCGGGTCAGGACGAAGGAGAATATACTTTCCCCAACGCTCCAGCTTTTCTCCGCAGGAGGTATCTATCACTTCATAATCTTTCCAATTATCTGCTATCCACATAAAATTTCCTTTCACTCATTCGTTCTTCTGTTTTAGATAATAGAGAAATCTGGTTAAAAAAGCAAGAATTTTGTGGTATTCTTTTATAAATAGCGTAACAGTTCAGAAGTGCCTCCTAGTAAGGACAGTGCTGAGCAGCAAGGAATAAGAGTACGAAATGAGAGTATAAAGAAAAATACAAGAAAAATTTAAGTTAGGCATAGCTTTACGTCTGAGAAGCGTGTGGGTGGGGAGGATTGGGGATGAACCGGGCGCTGTGGGGATGGGCATTGTATCTGCCGCAGACCTTATGGGAAGCGGTTAGAGAGACTTAGTATCCCTTCGTATGCCAGCAATCGGCGGACAGGACGTCCGCCGAAGGCGTAACTTGGTCCATGGATGGACCAATACGCCGTTTGCGTCCTTCATGATACATCTGCCACAGGGATACTTAGCCTCTCTTACCGCTGTACATAGGTCTGCGGCAGATACAATGCCCATCCCCACAGCTGCCCGGTTCATCCCCAATCCTCCCCGCCCACACGCCCCTCGATATTAAGCTAACCTCAAGCTGAACAGGAGACTTTTTATGGAAAACAGAGTAAATAGGTGTCCGGGATGTAAGCGGATCAATTGCAACGGATGCGGAATCTTCCAGAAACTGAATACAAATAAGCAGATCAGGGTGCAGTTCCCGGAAGGATTTTCAGCAGACCCAGGCAAAGGACTGGGCATTTCTTTTGATGTGGGCACGACTACCTTGGCGGGAATGTTGTGGGACTTAAAGGAAGGGAGTCTTTTGGATGCGGAGACAGGTGCGAATCCGCAAGCAGCTTTTGGGGCAGATGTCATCAGCAGGATACAGGCAGCGATGGAGAGCACTGACAAGCTTGAAAAGATGCAAGAACTGGTGGTCAGGAAGTTGGATGAGATGGCAGCCGGTATGATGGGGCGTCTTTCTAAACAGGAGTACACAGGGAATATCGCTAGGAAGAAAGTGCAGAAGGTTACCATTGTAGGGAATACTGCCATGTGTGAAATTTTGATGGGGATTAGACCAGAGGGATTGTTCCAAGCACCCTTTATGCCTGATTATAAAGAAAGCTTTTATAGGAAAGGAGAGCAGCTTGGATTTCAATTTTTAAAGGATGCTGATATGATCATTTTGCCTCCTATAGGCGGTTATGTGGGAGCAGATGCGTTGGCAGTGAATTGTTATGTAAACTGGAAGACGCAGGGGGATAAAGTGCTGGCGGTGGATATTGGAACCAACGGGGAAATTCTTCTTTTGTGCGGAGAGAAAAGATATGCTTGCTCCGCCGCAGCGGGACCGGCGCTGGAGGGCGGTGCTGTGAGCCAGGGAATGCGGGCGGCAGAAGGCGCTGTCGATATGATTTCCATAGGCGGAAGATTCCCCATGCAGGATATTGTGTGTAGGGTGATTGGCGGCGGAAATCCGCTGGGTATCTGCGGTTCCGGTCTGGTGGATGGTCTTGCACTGCTTTACCGAAGCGGGGTTCTTGATCAAACCGGGTATATGCGGGATGCGAAAGAAGCGAAAGAAGCGGGGGTACCGGAGAGAATATGCAGGAGAATTGAAACCATAGATGATAGAAGAAGAATTCTGCTTACTGATGAGTCACACCCGGTTTATCTTCAGGCTGATGATGTGAGGGCGCTGCAGTTATCGGTCAGCGCAATCAGATCCGGTATAGAGATTCTGCTTGAAAAAGCAGGCATACAGGCGGACGCGCTTGACAAAATCTATCTGGCAGGAGCATTTGGATGTTATATCAGTATTGAAAGCGGTATTGCAATTGGACTTTTCCCGGATGTGCCAAGGGAAAAAATGGTGCAGGCGGGTAATCTGGCTGGAACAGGGGCGGCGATGGCATTGCTTTCAAGGAAAGTATTGAAAAACGCAGAGGAGGAGAGTGGCCGTTTGGTGCATGTGGAACTGGCCAAGGAGGATTCATTTAAGGAACGATTTTTTAAACACATGAATTTCCCATTCATGTGAATTTTCCATTCATGTGAATTTTCCATCCATGTGAATTTCCCATTGAAATTTTTGCCAATCATGATATGATGGGAAGAATGAAGCTGAAGGCGAAATGATAACGGCATGAGGAAGGAACAGGAAGAATGAACAGGGAGTTTTTAAAGGATAAAAAGCGCATTGTGGTAAAAATAGGTACATCCACAATCACGCATGTAGATACCGGGCACTTGAATTTGATTAAGATGGAGAAGCTGGCAAGGGTTCTGACGGATATGAAAAATCGCAATAAGGAGATTGTGCTTGTTTCGTCTGGAGCAATCGGTGCCGGCAGGAAGGCGCTTGGCATAACAGGCAGACCGAAGCGGCTTTCCCAAAAGCAGGCATGTGCAGCGGTAGGACAGGCAAGGCTGATGATGATATATCAGAAGCTATTTTCGGAGTACAATCAGACAATTGCCCAGATCCTGATTACCAAAAGAACCATGACCAATGAAATTAGCAGACATAATGCAGAAAATACATTTTTGGAACTGTTGAATATGGGCGTCATTCCGATTGTTAATGAAAATGATACGGTTTCCACGGATCAGATTATGGATGAAAATTTTGGGGACAACGATACGCTGTCTGCAACCGTGGCAGAGATGGTACAGGCGGATCTGCTGATTCTTTTATCTGATATCGATGGCCTGTATACGGATGATCCGAGAAATAATGACACAGCTGAATTTATCAGCTGTGTAGAAAAAATAGATGACAAACTGCATGCCATGGCAAAGGGGGCGGACAGTGCTTTTGGAACAGGCGGCATGGCGACAAAGATTGCAGCAGCTGAGATTGCCAATGCAATAGGGGTGGATATGGTGATCGCCAATGGGGATGACGTGGTGAACATCAGCAGAATACTGGAGGGAAAAGAAGTAGGTACCTTGTTTAAGGCTTAATAGAAACAGGCTGCTGCCAGCATTTGAAGATACTGGCAACAGCCTGTTTTATGGTTGAATTGTATTTTGGGAAATGCTTTAATCAGCACTTCCTTAGGACAGTTTATGAATGAATAAACCGCTTCGGAGTTTGGGCTCAAACCAGGTAGATTTAGGCGGCATGAGGAGTCCGGCATCTGCAACAGAGAGTAGCTCTGATATAGATGTGGCATACATGGAAAAGGCAACTGTCATATCATCTGCAACCCTTCGTTCCAGTTCGTCAAGTCCCCGGATGCCTCCCACAAAATCAATCCGCGTATTTGTTCTGGGATCTTTTATATTTAGTATGGGATCAAGCAGATGATCCTGCAAAACAGAAACATCCAGCCCTTTTACCGGATCGGAAGACAAAAGATCCTTGTGGGCGGTGAGCAGGTACCAGCCGTCGGAAAGGTACATGCCAAAACATCCCTTTGTCGTTGGGGAGATTTGTTCGTTCCCCTTATACTCTATTGAAAATCCTGCCTGTTTTATGGCTGATAAAAAGTCTTCTTTTGACAATCCATTTAAATCCTTTACAACCCTGTTATAAGGCATGATATAAAGCTGGTCATCCGGGAAAAGCACGGAAAGAAAGCGATTGAATTCCTCTTTTCCGGTATAATCCGGGTGCTGTGTCCGCCGCTTTAGACCTACCTTTACTGCTGAAGCGCAGCGGTGATGTCCATCTGCTATGTAAGTGCAGGAAATTTGTTCAAATAATTCCTGGAGTCTTGCAACTATTTTATCATTGGAAAGGCGCCATACGCGGTGAATGATGCCATCCGGAGAAGTGAAATCATACAGAACAGGCTGCTTTTTGCTCAAGGAGACAATCTGATTGATTTCCGGTTCAGAGCGATATACAAGGAAAATGGGACCAGTCTGCGCATCGGTAGTATCTACATGGCAGATGCGGTCAAGCTCTTTGTCTTCCCGGGTATTTTCATGCTTTTTGACCAGTTGATTTAAGTAATCATCCAGGTCGGAGCAGGCAACGATGCCGGTCTGGGAGCGCCCGTTCATGGTCAGTTCATAGAGATAATAGCAGGGAGTGTCTTCTTTGATAAATGTACCGTCTGAAATCATGGAGTCTAAAAGTTCTTTTGCTTTTGCGTATACTTTGGGATCATAGGTGTCCACGTCATCTGGAAACTGGGTTTCCGCCCGGTCGATCTTTAGAAAAGATAGAGGTTCTTTTTGTACTTCGGCAAGTGCCTCCGTGCGGTTATATACATCATATGGAAGGGCAGCTACATGGGCAGCCAGTTCCGGTACGGGTCTGATACTTTGAAATGGTGTGACTTTAGGCATGTGAGATCCTCCTTTGTCTGTGTGGGCAGCATATAAGATGTCTGATGGTTATGATTATACGTTGTAAGAGGCAGAAGTGTCAATTTCTTCCTATATTAATTATAGATAATCGGATGATTTGGTGTGGTGTTTCAAGATTTTTCGTGATATGATACTTTTGGGGGAAGATGTGGAGATATGTCATGCTTTTGAGCCTAGGGAGGTGCGGCTTCATGGGGATTTATTACGAAAAATATATTGCTCCAACGGTGGAAAGGTTAAAGAAAGATGGATCGCAGGCGAAACGATTCATGATTGTGAGACATTATAATACATTTGCAATTACGAGCAGGGATGTGGAATTAGTGAAAGAGAAGCATCCTGATTTGCATGTATGTTATAAGCATTTTGACGGTTCTAAGATGATAGAAGCCCTTGAGCCTTTTCTTGCTGTAATCAAAAATATCTATGAGGTCTATGAACGGGATAAAACGCCGGAAGAATTTATTGCCCAGTTTCCGGTTTATCCGCTGCAGAGATCGATCTTTGAAAATCTTTTACGACAATCTATATATGAGAGGACAGAAGAAATTCTGCTTGATGAGATTTTGTATGAAAAGCATCAGATGATGAAATCAATGGCGGCTGTGCTTACTCTATTATCGGAAAAGTATCCTCTATTTTTCCTTTTGGACAATCTGAATATGGCGTCACACTCTTCGATTATGCTTCTGCTTGAATTATTGGAAGCAGAGAATGGGAAGATCATTGTCTACGGAGCCTTTAATGAGCGTTATATCCAGTTGCCGCATATGAAGGAAATCTGGGAAACTTGGCTGGAAAAACTGGAAGATTATCATTGCATTGTAGATGGAGGAGAAGAGGTAACCGAAGTGGAAGAGGAAAATAGTTATTTCCACTTTAAGAGCAGCTGCATTGATGAGTATTTGATTAAATTGAACAATATGTATTATCTGCTTGATTATGAGCAGGCACAGTACTATATGGCTCTCATTTATCACAAAATTGAAGTGGAAAAGCTTTCAATTGATGAGGAGTGGGTTTTTGACCTTTATATGCTCTATGCTATGATTTCCATATATTCGGACATGTCAAAGGCATTGCTGTTGTGTGATGACATTCGATTTTTGCCGAAGAAAGGTAAGTCTGCGGGAAAGAGGTTCTGGTATTGCTATATTCTTGGACAGGTACAGATGTATAGCGGAAATTTGAATACTGCCAAAGAATGTGCAGATACCTGTATGGAATTGGCGGCTGGGGAATTAGGCGGATATTACATATTCAAGGCTATTCTTCTAGATGTGATGGTGAGGATGTCCGGCTGGCATAATATTTTCTTTTGTTCCACGGACATAGATGTTTCAGCGGAATTTCTGGAACTGGCAGAGAAGTATGATTATGAAAACCACCTGGCATATACGTATATCTTTGCCTATGATAACGATGTCAGACTTCTTGCTGAAGGGGAGGAGAAGCTGGTCTGCTTTCAAAAAGGAATAGAGATCGCAAGGAAACTTCGCAATAAAAATCTTATGCTGATTGCATACAGAAAGAATATCATGCGCTCTTCTCTGTTCGGATTGTTTCCCGTAACCAATTATTATTATTACAAATGCATGGAAATTGTGGGGGATAAAAACCCTATGAAACTTGCGGATATCTATAATGGGCTGGGGTATAATTGCTGTGCAGCGGAGCAGTATGAGGAAGCGAACAGATATTACAATAAGGCAATTGCTATATATCATCGTATGAATATGATGAATTATGTAGGGGAAACTTTGTATAATATGGCAATCAATTGTATGCTTGCAGATGAATATCTTGTTGCCTACCAATATCTTTTAAATTGTATGAGAATTATCAATATTCTTCATTTAAATGATTTGAGAGTCTGCAATATTTCTAAAATATTCGGTCTTTTGGCGCTTTGCAGTTTTCGGCTTGGGAGAGGATATGATACCAGACTTTACCTGGACAATGCATTACAGCTTTTAGAACATATTTTGAATCGAACCATGGAAGAGGAGATTCAAAACAGAAAACTGGATTCGTCTTATACGGCATGCGATGACGATCTCTTCCTATATTATTATGTCAGTGCGCTTGTGGAGATGGATAAAGATCAATACGAGGAAGCCCTTGCCCTTATGGAGAACGCAAGGATTTATATGGAAAGAAGTACAGGGTATCAGTTTTTCAGTGTGGTGCAGTATGAAATCACGATGGCACAGCTGCTAAAGAAAATGGGAAGGGAAGCGGAAGCGGCAGAAGAACTTGAAAAGGGAATCCGTTATGCGAAAGCATGCGGCGTTTCGGAAAAGCGGCGTATGCTGGAAGCGGCGCGCTGTGGAGCAAAATATAAGCAGGAGCATAAAGCAGCGACGGAACTTTCCGGCGTTACACTGCAGGAAATCCAGGCTGCAACAAAGCAGGCAGGAATCGTTAAGGATTACGAGACCTTGAAAAAGCGGATGGATTTTATTTCTGCATGGCAGAAAATGACAGATATTTCGGGAAAGAGTTTTGATGAGCTGGTTCAGAATGCGTTAAATACATTTATGCTGAACTTTGGCATTGATGCTATGCTTTATATTCATTATAGAGATGATGAACCGAATATCTGCTTTGACGCTGGGCAGATTGCCTTAAGCGAGGAAGGTATTGAGGAGCTCACCAGATATTTCTCGGTTCATCGTTCAGGCTTTGTCATATCAAAACTGAAGAAGAACTATATAGAGTACAAACGTGTTCTTTCTTTGTTTGGAATATCACAGATCTGTTCTATGGTGTGCCTCCCTTATTATGTAGGTGAGAAGCTGAACAGTATTTTTATTATGTATATTTTAATGAAAGATAACTGGAATGCACCGCGGACAAAATTTATGCTGGATGAAAGCGATATGGAGATTTTCAATCTTGTACTTATGCAGCTCCGCAATGAAGTGGAAAAGCTGGAACACACGGAGCAGATAAGGAGCATCAACAACAGATTGGAAAAATCGGCAATTACTGATTACCTGACCTCTCTTTATAACAGGAATGGTTTCTACCAGAAAATCAAAAGATGGGTAGAAGAACAGGTGACCCGGGACATAACCTTTCTCTATATTGATCTGGATAATTTCAAATATTATAACGATACTTTTGGTCATGCGGCGGGGGATCGTATTTTAAAAGAAGTTGCGGAAATCCTGCGCAAGATTTCAAAGGATTGTGGATTTGCAGCCAGATATGGCGGAGACGAATTTCTGATCAGTCTTAAGTTTGTTGATAAACAAAGAGCGTTGGATCTTGGAAGAAGCATTTTAAACATTATAAGGGAAAAGAAGGGGTTTGTGGATATTATCACGGAAATGTCAGGGAAAAGTGTGGTGATTCCGAAGGAAAAGGAATTGTCCTGCTCGATTGGCATAGCTGCCATGAGAGGGATTACAGATGATGATGCGATAACGGAAACGATCTCAAAAGCTGATGAGGTGCTTTATGCCATCAAACATTCTACAAAAGGAGATGTGAAATATGCTGACTAAAACAATCTTTGATGCAGTGCTGTAGTAAATTTTTAGTTGACTGCTATGGTAGAGTTGGATATTATTATGGTAATGCGTCAAAGAGCGGAAAGCATAGAGGATGGATTGTAATCGGTCTTTTGGGTGTCAGTCAAAAGAGAGTATAAAAAACTGCCAGGAAAGGTATGGTGTCAAAATGGGAATAGCGCGAACGATAGTGAATGTTATAGCAACGATTTTTATCTTGCTGATGGGAGGAATGACGTTGTTTCTTCCTTATGAAAAATTTAAGAAAATCTTTCCCAATGCGCCTTCAAAGATGGCTGTGAAAGTACTTGGTGCGATAGCAACTGTATGCGGCATTGGCGGCTTGGTGGCATTACTGGTAATGTTTTAGGCATATGAGATAAAACCACTATGTATATATTGCACAAAAAATCATAAGAAAAAAATGTAAAATATTTTCAAAAAAGTTCTTGCATGATGGAATAACATCATGTATACTATTAATTGCTGTGGCATGATAGCGATGAAGCGTGAGGTTGCTGCTTTGCCGAAAGGCACTGCAGGTTTTCCGTGGAGCGAATGTCAAGAGGCTGGCAACTGCCAGACCTAAGAACCTGACGGCAAGTCACTGTACAAACATATTGTCTGTCAAATAAGACAGAAACACGGGCGTTAAGCGTGCCCCTTTGAAGCGTGCAGAGAAATCTGCGCTTAACTTTGAGGAGAGGCAGGACACGCACGGGAGAGTGTACAGTCACCGCTTGTCGTACTTAATTCATTTAAAAGTGCGAAAAGGAGGCGACTTTTTTTATGGCAAGTCAAGTAATGAGAATCACACTCAAGGCTTATGATCATCAGTTGGTTGATGCATCTGCCAAAAAAATCATCGAAACAGTCAAGAAGAATGGATCACAGGTAAGCGGACCGGTACCTCTTCCTACTAAGAAGGAAGTTGTTACAATCTTAAGAGCGGTTCACAAATACAAAGATTCCAGAGAACAGTTCGAACAAAGAACTCACAAGAGACTGATCGATATCATCACACCTACACCTAAGACGGTAGATGCTCTGCAGAGATTAGAGATGCCCGCCGGTGTGTATATTGATATCAAGATGAAAAACAAATAAGAAACCATTACACTAGAATGGCCCGATAGAGGCCCGCTGTAGAAGCAAATGGAGGTAAAGAAATGAAAAAAGGTATTTTAGCTACCAAAATCGGAATGACTCAGATTTTTGGTGAGGACGGCAGCTTGATTCCTGTAACTGTACTTCAGGCTGGACCCTGTGTGGTAACACAGATCAAGACAGTCGAAAATGATGGTTACAGCGCAGTACAGGTTGGCTTTGTTGACAAGAAGGAAAGAATTGTAAACAAAGACAAGAGCGGAAAGAAAGAAGTCATTCACAGACATGGCGTCAACAAGGCTCTGAAAGGACATTTTGATAAGGCAGGCGTTTCCTGCAAGAGATATGTCAGAGAGTTCAAGTTTGATAATGCTGAGGAATATACACTTGGAAGTGAAATCAAAGTGGATATGTTTGAGGCTGGCGACAAGATTGATGCATCTGCGATTTCCAAAGGTAAAGGATTCCAGGGCGCAATCAAAAGACACGGTCAGCACAGAGGTCCCATGGCGCATGGTTCCAAATTCCATCGTCATCAAGGTTCCAATGGTGCCTGCTCTTCACCGAGCCGTGTATTTAAAGGCAAAGGAATGCCTGGTCACATGGGCTGCGTGAAGGTTACAGTACAGAACCTTGAAGTTGTAAGAGTAGATGCTGAAAAGAATCTGCTTCTTGTAAAGGGTGCAGTGCCCGGACCGAAGAAAGCCTTAGTTACAATCAAAGAAACTGTTAAGGCTATGGCTTAAGCTGATTGATGAAAGGAGGACCATTCAGATGGCAAACGTATCTGTTTATAATATGGAAGGCAAAGAAGTCGGCACAATGGAATTAAACGATGCGGTATTCGGGGTTTCAGTTAACGAACACCTGGTACACATGGCAGTTGTGCAACATCTTGCTAATAAGCGTCAGGGAACACAGAAGGCAAAAACACGTTCTGAAGTTTCCGGCGGCGGTAGAAAACCTTGGAGACAGAAAGGAACCGGTCATGCAAGACAGGGTTCAACAAGAGCTCCCCAGTGGAAAGGCGGCGGTGTTGTATTTGCACCCGTTCCGAGAGACTATTCATTCAAATTGAATAAGAAAGAAAAGAGAGCAGCTCTTAAATCCGTTCTCACAAGCAGAGTACAGGATGGAAAGCTGATCGTAGTAGATGAACTTAAGTTTGATGAAATCAAGACCAAGAAGTTCAAAGCAGTGATGGACAATCTGAAAGTAAACAAGGCGCTGGTTGTAATCGCTGACAATGATGAAAAAATTGTATTATCTGCAAGAAACCTTCCCACTGTTGATACAGCACAGGTTAACACAATGAATGTTTACGATATCCTTAAAGGTGATACACTGGTTCTCACCAAGGATGCCGTAGCGAAGATTGAGGAGGTGTATGCATAATGGCAGCAATTCAATATTATGACGTAATCCTTAAACCGGTTATTACTGAAAAGAGTATGGCTGGTATGAGCGAAAAGAAATATACTTTTTTGGTTCATCCCGAAGCAAATAAGACGATGATCAAAGAAGCGGTTGAAAAGATGTTCGAAGGAACAAAGGTTGCCAAGGTCAACACCATGAACATGGATGGAAAGACCAAAAGGCGCGGCATGACATACGGTAAGACTGCAAAGACCAAAAAGGCAATCGTATGGCTGACAGAAGACAGCAAGGAAATTGAAATTTTTGCTGGGCTTTAAAAGATAGAAACTATGCACAAAAAAGTGCGATATGAAATGGGACTTGAAAGGAGAAAGAGTCATGGGAATTAAGACATATAACCCATATACACCTTCTAGAAGAAATATGACCGGTTCTGATTTCGCAGAAGTTACAAAGACGACGCCGGAGAAATCGCTCGTTACTTCGTTAAAGAAGAATTCTGGTCGTAATAATCAGGGTAAAATCACAGTAAGACACCGCGGAGGCGGTTCCAAGAGAAAATACAGAATTATAGATTTTAAGAGAAATAAGGATGGAATTCCTGCAACAGTCATTGGAATCGAATATGATCCTAATAGAACTGCAAACGTTGCATTAATCTGCTATGCAGATGGAGAAAAGGCATATATCATCGCTCCTGAAGGATTGAAGGACGGCATGAAGGTCATGAACGGTCCTGAAGCTGAAGTGAGAGTAGGCAACTGCCTTCCTTTGTCAGCAATTCCTGTTGGTACGCAGGTACACAACGTTGAATTATATCCCGGAAAGGGTGGTCAGCTGGTGCGTTCCGCTGGAAACAGTGCACAGCTGATGGCGAAAGAAGGAAAATATGCAACACTTCGTCTTCCTTCAGGCGAAATGAGAATGGTACCGATTAACTGTCGCGCAACAGTTGGCGTTGTGGGCAATGTTGAGCACAGTCTGATTAAGATTGGTAAAGCAGGACGTAAGCGTCATATGGGCATCCGCCCTACAGTACGTGGTTCTGTTATGAACCCGAACGATCATCCTCACGGCGGTGGTGAAGGTAAGACCGGTATCGGACGTCCCGGTCCCTGCACACCTTGGGGCAAGCCTGCTCTTGGACTTAAGACGCGTAAGAAGAAAAAAGCTTCTAATAAGCTGATCGTAAGAAGAAGAGACGGCAGAGCCATCAAATAATTAAGGAGGAGAGAAGAAAATGGCTAGATCACTGAAAAAAGGACCTTTTGCAGATGCAAGTCTGCTTAAAAAAGTAGATGCAATGAATGCATCAGGACAGAAGCAGGTCATCAAGACCTGGTCCCGTCGTTCCACAATCTTCCCCTCTTTTGTGGGACACACATTTGCAGTGCATGACGGAAGAAAACATGTGCCTGTATATGTGACAGAAGATATGGTTGGACATAAATTAGGTGAGTTTGTTGCAACCAGAACTTATAGAGGACACGGAAAAGACGAAAAGAAGTCTAAAGTAAGATAGGAGGTTTCATCATGGCAAAAGGACATAGATCCCAAATTAAAAGAGAGAGAAATGCGCAGAAAGATACAAGACCTTCAGCTAAGTTATCTTACGCAAGAGTGTCTGTTCAGAAAGCATGTTTCGTATTAGATGCCATCAGAGGCAAAGATGTGGAAACTGCACTGGGTATTCTGGAATACAATCCCAGATATGCATCCAGCATCATCAAGAAATTATTAGAGTCTGCCCGTGCAAATGCTGAATATTTGTACAGCCAGGACCCTACAAAGTATCCGAATCCGGAACACCTTTATGTTGCAGAATGTTATGCAAATAAGGGACCTACAATGAAAAGAGTAAGACCGAGAGCACAGGGAAGAGCTTACAGGATCGAAAAGAGAATGAGCCACATTACAATTGTGCTGGATGAAAGATAGGAGGAGACAGCCTGCAAAGCAGACTGAAGAAAATGCTTCGCATTTTCGGGACTAAGAAAGGAGCAAAGTAATTATATGGGACAGAAAGTTAATCCTCACGGCTTGAGAGTCGGTATTATTAAGGATTGGGATTCTAAATGGTACGCAGAAGCAGATTTTTCTGATTTTCTTGTAGAAGACTATGATATCAGAAAATTTCTGAAAAAGAAATTATACAGTGCCGGGGTTTCCAAGATTGAAATCGAGAGAGCTTCCGACAGAGTAAAAGTTATCATTTACACAGCTAAGCCCGGTGTCGTAATCGGTAAGGGCGGCGCTGAAATCGAAGTGACCAAGAAAGAACTTTCCAAGATGACAGGAAAGAAAGTACTGGTAGACATTAAAGAAATCAAGAGACCTGACAAGGATGCACAGCTTGTTGCAGAAAATATCGCACAGCAGCTTGAAAACCGTGTTTCCTTCAGACGTGCTATGAAGTCCTGCATGGGAAGAACCATGAAAGCAGGCGCGCTTGGCATCAAGACATCTGTTTCAGGACGTCTTGGCGGTGCAGATATGGCTCGTACAGAGTTTTACAGCGAAGGTACGATTCCTCTTCAGACACTTCGTGCTGATATCGAATATGGATTCGCTGAAGCTAATACAACCTATGGCAAAGTAGGTGTAAAAGTATGGATCTACAAGGGTGAAGTACTTCCTACCAAGAAGAATGAAGAAAAGACAGTGCAGGAAGGGAGCGATAAATAATGTTAATGCCTAAAAGAGTTAAACGTCGTAAACAGTTCCGTGGCACCATGAGAGGAAAAGCGACTCGCGGCAACACAATTACTTACGGTGAATACGGTATTGTTGCATTAGAGCCATGTTGGATTAAATCAAACCAGATTGAAGCAGCCCGTGTTGCTATGACCCGTTATATCAAGCGTGGCGGTAAAGTCTGGATTAAGATTTTCCCTGACAAACCAGTAACAGCAAAACCCGCAGAAACACGTATGGGTTCCGGTAAAGGTACACTGGAGTACTGGGTAGCGGTTGTTAAACCCGGACGTGTTATGTTTGAAATCGCAGGAGTTTCCGAAGAAATCGCAAAAGAAGCGTTGCGTCTTGCAACACATAAGCTTCCTTGCAAATGCAAGATTGTTTCTAAGGCAGACTTGGAAGGTGGTGCATCAAATGAAAACTAACAAGTATGTAGAAGATTTACAGGCAAAATCAGCTGCAGCGCTGGCTGAGGATTTAGTGGCAGCTAAGAAAGAACTTTTCAATTTGAGATTCCAGAATGCAACGAATCAGCTGGATAATACCGCAAGAATTAAAGAAGTCAGAAGAAATATCGCAAGAATTCAGACAGTGATCACACAGAAACAGAAAGAGGCATAAGACCTTAAAGATCAAGTTGCAGGAATGTCAAAGAAAGGAGACTAAAAGTCGTGGAAGAAAGAAATTTAAGAAAAACACGTACCGGTAAAGTTATCAGTGATAAAATGGATAAGACAATCGTTGTTGCAATCGAAGAACATGTGAAACATCCGCTTTACAAAAAAGTCGTTAAGAATACTTACAAGTTAAAAGCGCATGACGAAAACAACGAGTGCGGCATCGGTGATACCGTTAAAGTGATGGAAACAAGACCTTTATCCAAGGATAAGAGATGGAGACTTGTAGAAATCGTAGAAAAAGCTAAATAGGAATATTTTGGAAGGAGAATTGGCATGATTCAACAGGAAAGCAGACTGAAAGTCGCTGACAATACAGGTGCAAAAGAAATCCTTTGCATCAGAGTTATGGGTGGATCCACAAGAAGATATGCAAGTATCGGTGATGTGATTGTTGCTACGGTCAAAGATGCAACACCAGGCGGCGTTGTAAAAAAAGGTGACGTCGTAAAGGCTGTTGTTGTTCGTACCGTTAAGGGCGCACGTCGCAAAGATGGTTCTTATATTAAATTTGATGAAAATGCTGCTGTTATCATTAAAGATGATAAGACTCCCAGAGGAACACGTATTTTTGGACCGGTAGCAAGAGAGCTTCGTGAAAAACAGTTCATGAAGATTGTTTCTCTGGCTCCGGAAGTATTATAGGAGGTGCGTAGCATGGCAACTTTAAAAATTAAAAAAGGTGATACCGTTAAGGTAATTGCCGGCAAAGATAAAGGAACAGAAGGAAAGGTAATGTCTGTTGACGCTAAAAACCATAAGGTTATCGTAGAGGGCGCCAACATGGTTACAAAACATACAAAACCTTCAGCAGCGAACCAGAATGGCGGAATTATTCAAAAAGAAGCGCCCATTGATATCTCAAACGTAATGTATGTCCACAAGGGACAGACTACAAGAGTTGGTTTCAAATTTGAAAACGACAAGAAAGTACGTTTTGCAAAATCAACAGGCGAAGTGATTGATTAATTCTAGGAAAGGAGAACTGGAAGCGTGAGCAGACTTAAAACGATGTATAATGACGAGATCGTAGATGCTATGATCAAAAAGTTCGGATATAAGAATGTTATGGAAGTACCGAAGCTTGACAAGATTGTTATCAACATGGGTGTAGGCGAAGCAAAAGACAATGCGAAAGTATTGGAATCTGCTGTAAAAGACCTTGAAACAATCGCAGGTCAGAAGGCTGTACTTACAAAAGCTAAAAAGTCCGTTGCTAACTTCAAGATCAGAGAAGGTATGGCAATCGGATGTAAAGTTACCTTACGTGGGGAGAAGATGTATGATTTCCTGGATCGTCTTGTAAATCTTGCATTGCCCCGTGTGCGTGACTTCAGAGGTGTGAACCCCAACTCATTTGATGGAAGAGGTAATTATTCACTCGGTATCAAAGAGCAGCTTATTTTCCCTGAAATTGAATACGATAAGGTAGATAAAGTAAGAGGAATGGATGTCATCTTTGTCACAACAGCGAAGACAGATGAAGAAGCACGTGAATTATTAAGATTATTTAATATGCCATTTGCTAAATAGAAGGAGGTAAATTCATGGCTAAAACATCAATGAAGATTAAACAGCAGCGCAAACCGAAATTCTCTACCAGAGCGTACACCCGCTGCAGAGTTTGTGGACGTCCGCATGCTGTTCTTAAAAAATACGGAATTTGCAGAATTTGCTTCCGTGAATTAGCTTACAAGGGTCAGATCCCCGGTGTAAAGAAAGCTAGTTGGTAGGTTTATTGAAATTCGTATAGGAGGAAATAAAATGACAATGAGTGATCCTATTGCAGATATGCTTACAAGAATCCGTAATGCAAATACTGCAAAACATGATACAGTAGATGTTCCCTCTTCCAAAATGAAACTGGCTATTGCTGATATTCTTCTGGAAGAAGGCTATATTAAGAAATATGATCTGATTGATGAAGGAAGCTTCAAGACAATCCGCATCACTTTGAAGTATGGTGCAGACAGAAACGATAAGATCATCAATGGATTAAAGAGAATTTCCAAACCGGGTCTTCGTATTTATGCCGGAAAGGAAGAACTCCCCAGAGTACTTGGCGGACTTGGTATTGCAATCATTTCCACGAACCAGGGAGTTGTAACCGATAAGAAAGCAAGAGAATTGCAGGTAGGCGGCGAAGTGCTCGCATACGTATGGTAAGCACGCCGGCAGTTTTCGAGTCTGAAACTATCAAGTCATAACAAATATTATAGGAGGTACGGGCATGTCACGTATAGGAAGAATGCCAATCGCGATTCCTGCAGGTGTTACTGTAGAGATTGCAGAAAATAACAAAGTGACTGTAAAAGGTCCTAAAGGAACACTGGAAAGAGTGCTTCCGGCTGAAATGGAAATCAAGATGGAAGGAACAGAAGTGATTGTTTCCAGACCTAATGATTTAAAGAAAATGAAGTCTTTGCATGGTCTGACAAGAACATTGATCAATAACATGGTGATTGGTGTTACGAACGGATATGAAAAGAAACTGGAAGTAAATGGTGTTGGTTACAGAGCAGCCAAATCCGGCAATAAATTAACCTTATCTTTAGGATATTCCCACCCTGTTGAGATGATTGACCCTGAAGGTATTGAAACCGTACTGGATGGTCAGAACATCATCATCGTTAAGGGTATTGACAAAGAAAAAGTTGGCCAATTCGCAGCTGAAATCAGAGACAAGAGAAGACCGGAACCTTACAAGGGTAAAGGTATCAAGTATGCTGATGAAACAATCAGACGTAAAGTTGGTAAGACTGGTAAGAAATAGATAAGGAGAGTGTAAAGATGGTTAGTAAAGAGTCAAGACAAAAAGTTCGTGCTAAAAAGCACATGAAAATACGTAACCGTTTCAGCGGTACAACTGAAAGACCTCGTCTTGCAGTATTCAGAAGTAATAATCATATGTATGCTCAAATTATTGACGATACAGTTGGAAATACTTTAGTTGCAGCTTCTACTGTTGAAAAAGAAGTAAAAGCACAGCTGGAAAAGACCAATAACGTTGATGCAGCAGCATATTTGGGAACAGTTATTGCCAAGAGAGCAATTGAAAAAGGTATTGATACCGTAGTCTTTGACAGAGGCGGCTTTATATACCAGGGTAAGATTGCAGCATTAGCTGATGCAGCCAGAGAAGCTGGCTTGAAATTCTAGGAAGGGAGAAACTTAACATGAGACATACAATTATCGATGTCAGCGGCATGGAATTAACAGAAAAAGTGGTATCCATCAAGCGAGTAACCAAGGTTGTTAAGGGCGGTCGTAACATGCGTTTTACAGCCCTGGTAGTAGTTGGAGATATGAATGGTCATGTAGGCGCTGGTCTTGGTAAGGCAACAGAAATTCCCGAGGCAATCCGTAAAGGCAAAGAGGATGCCATCAAAAACATGGTTTCTGTAGCAACTGATGATAATAAGAGTATTACACATGATTTTACAGGAAAATTCGGTTCTGCTTCCGTTCTTTTAAAGAAGGCTCCCGAAGGTACAGGTATCATTGCTGGTGGTCCTGCCCGTATTGTCTGTGAACTTGCAGGTATCAAAAATATCCGTACAAAATCATTGGGATCCAACAATAAGCAGAACGTTGTACTTGCAACGATTGCAGGTTTAAATGCGCTTAAGACACCAGAGGAAGTAGCTAAAAAGCGCGGAAAATCTGTAGAAGAAATTATGGCATAGGAGGGAACGATAAGATGGCAGAGCAGAAAATGTTGAAGATTACTTTAGTAAAGTCTCCTATCGGAGCAGTTCCCAAGCATAAAGCTACCGTTAATTCTATGGGACTTAGAAAGCTAAATAAGTCAATTGTACTGCCCGACAATGCAGCTACAAGAGGTCAGATTCAGCAGATCAGGCATTTAGTTAAAGTAGAAGAAGTTTAATAAAGATAAGGAGGTGTCAGCAATGAGTATTGAATTATCAAATTTAAGACCTGCAGAAGGTTCTAAGCATAGTGATAATTTTAGAAGAGGTCGTGGACACGGTTCAGGGAATGGCAAGACAGCCGGTAAAGGACACAAGGGTCAGAAGGCTCGTTCAGGAGCACCCAGACCGGGCTTTGAAGGTGGTCAGATGCCTTTATACAGAAGAATTCCTAAGAGAGGCTTTACCTGCCCAAGCTCAAAGGAAATCGTTGGTATCAATTTAGCTGTATTGAATGACAGATTTGAAGATGGCGCTGTAGTAGACGTCCAGGCATTGATGGAGAGCGGCATCGTTAAAAATCCTAAAGATGGCGTTAAGATCCTCGGAAATGGAGAAATTACCAAGAAGCTTACAGTGAAGGCAAATGCTTTCAGCGCATCCGCAAAAGAAAAAATTGAAGCTGTTGGTGGAACTGCAGAGGTGATGTAATATGCTTACAACCTTAAAAAACGCTTTAAAAATCAAAGAGATTAGAAATAAGCTATTATTTACATTAGGCATGCTGGTTGTGATTCGTTTTGGATCACAGCTGCCTGTGCCGGGAGTAAGAATTGATGAATTCTCTAACTGGTTCAATCAGAATATGGGAGAGAATTTCAGCTTTTTTAATGCATTTACAGGTGGTTCATTTGAAAGAATGTCCATTTTGGCACTGAACATTACGCCATATATCACATCATCCATTATTATGCAGCTTCTTACGATTGCGATTCCGAAGCTGGAAGAGATGCAGAAGGAAGGCGAAGATGGCCGAAAGAAGATTGCGTCCATTACCCGTTATGTGACGGTGGCGCTTGCACTTATTGAAGGCTTTGCAATGGCAATTGCATTCTGGAATGGAAACATGCTCAAGGAAAAGAATGCACTCAGTGTAATCACAGTCGTTGCAGCACTTACTGCAGGCAGTGCATTTCTCATGTGGGTAGGTGAGCGGATTACCGAAAAGGGTGTAGGAAACGGTATTTCTATCGTGCTGATTATCAATATTATTTCCAGGATTCCCCAGGACATTAAACAATTGTTTGAACAGTTTGTATTTGGTAAAGCAATTGCGGTAGGAGCTGTAGCGGCAGTTATCATTATAGCCATTATTCTGGCAATGATTGTCATGGTTATCATTTTAAATGACGGTGTCCGTAAAATTCCGGTTCAGTATGCTAAAAAGGTTCAGGGAAGAAAAATGGTAGGAGGTCAGACTTCTTCCATCCCCTTAAAAATTAACACTGCTGGTGTTATCCCGATTATTTTTGCATCATCACTGATGCAGCTGCCAATCGTTATCAGTAGCTTTTTCAATTACAATGGAGGCGGCGTATGGGGACAGATCCTGCGTGGGCTGAATTCCAGTAACTGGTGCAAGCCTTCAGAACCAGTTTATTCTATCGGGTTGGTTGTGTATATCGCTTTGGTTATCTTCTTTGCTTATTTTTACACTTCCATTACGTTCAATCCGATAGAGATTGCAGAGAATATGAAGAAGCAGGGCGGATTTATTCCGGGGATTAGACCTGGTAAGCCGACCAGTGAATATTTGACGAAAATTTTGAATTACATTATCTTCATAGGTGCTGTAGGTCTTACGATTGTGTGCGTTGTTCCATTTTTATTTAACGGTATATTCGGCGCATCAGTTTCCTTTGGAGGAACCAGTCTGATCATTATTGTCAGCGTTGTCCTTGAGACAATCAAGCAGATTGAATCACAGATGTTGGTACGTAATTACAAAGGTTTCTTAAATGACTAGAGAGTCGTTTGGCATGAAATAGATTAGAGGTTAAAGAAAAGCCTGACGCACAAAGTGCAGCTTTTCTTTTGCCTCTATATTAGCATGAGAGAAAGAGTGAAAGGTATCGTATAATAATGAAAATAATTATGTTAGGTGCGCCTGGTGCAGGTAAAGGCACACAGGCGAAAATGATTGCAGATAAATATAATGTTCCTCATATTTCCACAGGTGATATCTTCAGATCCAATATCAAAAACGGTACTGAACTTGGAATGGAGGCAAAAAAATACATGGATCAGGGGCTTCTGGTGCCTGATGAACTGACGGTGAAGATCCTCTTGGACAGAGTCGCACAGGATGATTGTAAGAATGGGTACGTTCTGGACGGATTTCCCAGAACAATTCCCCAGGCAGAGGTGCTTGACAAGGCGCTGTCTGAGATAAATGATAAGATTGATTATGCAATCAATGTAGATGTGCCGGATGAAAACATTATTAGAAGGATGGGCGGCAGACGTGCTTGCTTAACCTGCGGCGCTACTTATCATATAGAACATATTCCGCCGAAAAAAGAGGGCATCTGTGATACCTGCGGAAAGGAACTTGTTCTTCGTGATGATGATAAGCCGGAAACAGTTGCAAACCGTCTGGATGTTTATCATAAGCAGACTCAGCCATTGATTGAATTTTACAGTGCCAAGGGCATTTTAAAGACGGTAGACGGAACGGTAGACATGAAAGATGTATTTTCAGCAATCGAGTCTATTTTAGGTTGAAAGGCAAGGATCTCAAATGGCTGTAACGATTAAATCGGAAAGAGAAATTGAGCTTATGCGTGAATCCTGCAAAATCCTTGCTAAGGTTCACGCAGAACTTGGAGAAGCAATAAAACCGGGAATATCCACTTGGGAAATTGACGCTTTAGGAGAAAAACTGATCCGCAGCTATGGATGCATACCTAATTTCCTGAACTATAATGGCTATCCGGCATCCATATGTGTTTCTGTTAATGACGAAGTGGTTCATGGCATTCCATCCAAAGAGAGAATCTTGATGGAAGGCGACATCGTCAGCCTGGATGCGGGGCTTATTTATAAAGGGTATCATTCTGATGCGGCACGTACCTATCCAGTGGGAAAGGTGAGTGCGCAGGCGGCAAAACTGATTGAAGTTACCAGACAGAGCTTTTTTGAAGGGATCAAATATGCCAGAGCAGGCTGTCACCTGCACGATATATCAAATGCCATTGATGCGTATTGCAGTAGGTTCGGTTATGGAATCGTAAGGGATCTGGTGGGACATGGAATCGGCACAAGTCTTCATGAAGAACCCCAGATACCCAATTTCAGACAGTGGCGCAGAGGGATTAAGCTTCGTGCAGGGATGACATTGGCGATAGAGCCGATGATCAATATGGGCAGTTGTTACGTGGAATGGCTGGATGATGACTGGACAGTTGTGACGGAGGATGGTTCCCTCTCGGCACATTATGAAAATACGGTGCTCATTACGGATGGAGAGCCGGAAATCCTTACGCTTTTGCCGGAAGGAGCCTGAAGTCTGCTGCAAAATGGAGGAAAGTATGACAGGAATGTTTGCCATATCCAAGGCAGGACATGATAAAGGGCAGATGTATATCATTATTCGCGAGGATAGAGATTTTGCCTATCTGGTGGACGGGGATATCAGAAAACTGGATCATCCCAAGAAGAAGCGGAAAAAACATCTGCAGCTGGTAAAGACGGGCCTTGATGAGGTTTTGCTGGAAAAAATAAAAAATCAGAATATCATATATAATGAAGAAATCAAGTATGCTATTAAAGTAAGAATGAAGGAAGGGTATCAAAAATAGTAAGATGCCTGTAGTTAAGGAGGTAACGCATGTCAAAAGCTGATGTAATTGAGATTGAAGGAACTGTAGTGGAGAAGCTTCCCAACACCATGTTTCAGGTAGAACTTGAAAATGGACACCGGGTATTGGCGCATATTAGCGGAAAATTAAGACAGAACTTTATTCGTATTCTTCCCGGAGATAAAGTTACTTTGGAATTATCTCCTTATGATCTCAGTAAAGGAAGGATTATCTGGAGAGATAAATAGTTTATACAAACAACTATAGAAAATGCTTGCATTTGTAGATATATCATGCTATAATGTAAAACGGTCTTTTTTGAAAGGAGGGTTTAACATGAAGGTTAGATCATCAGTAAAACCGATTTGCGAAAAGTGCAAAATCATCAAGAGAAAAGGACGTATCAGAGTAATCTGTGAGAATCCGAAGCACAAACAGAGACAAGGATAATCCGCTGTTTTAAAAACAGGAGGGTTCTTGTCCAATTATTATGAAGCGGCTGCAGTGCAGCGTCAGACGAAGCTGTACTGATTTATATAATTGTACAAAAGGGCCTTAGTGATTACTTCTTGGTTCGTGATGAATTTTGCGTGCAGAAAGTCTGCAGGCGATGTATTCGCGTAAGATCGGTGAAATCCGATTGGGTTAAAATTGCCCCAATCAATTAGTATCAGCGCATATTGGATGCGCAAAAGAAAATGGAGGAAATGTAAATGGCTCGTATTGCAGGTGTTGACTTACCCAGAGAAAAACGTGTAGAAATTGGTTTGACTTATGTTTATGGAATCGGAAGAGCAAGTTCTAACAAGATTCTGGAACAGGCAAAGGTTAATCCTGATACTCGTGTCAGAGAGCTGACGGATGATGAAGTTAAGAGAATCAGTGAAGTGATTGACGCTGGTTACATGGTTGAAGGTGACTTGAGAAGAGAAGTTGCCATGAACATTAAGAGACTTCAGGAAATTGGATGCTACAGAGGTATCCGTCATAGGAAAGGTCTTCCTGTACGTGGACAGAAGACAAAAACAAACGCAAGAACAAGAAAAGGACCTAAGAGAACAGTTGCTAATAAGAAGAAATAATGTATGCAGCGAAAGGTTCGGTTTGTGCGGATGTTGCAAACAGGTATTTTTGAAACAATTCACAATGATTTTAAAGAAAGTAGGTTAGTTTAAATGGCAGCAAAAAAAGTTACGAAAAAAGTGACAAAAAAACGTGTCAAGAAAAACGTTGAACATGGACAGGCACATATCCAGTCTTCTTTTAACAATACAATTGTTACATTGACAGACAACGAAGGTAATGCTCTTAGCTGGGCAAGTGCCGGTGGTCTTGGCTTTAGAGGTTCAAGGAAATCTACTCCATATGCAGCGCAGATGGCAGCTGAAACAGCTACTAAAGCTGCTTTGATTCATGGTTTAAAGACAGTCGACGTTATGGTTAAGGGTCCTGGTTCAGGACGTGAAGCAGCAATTCGTGCACTTTCCGCATGCGGGCTGGAAGTAACAAGTATTAGAGACGTGACACCTGTTCCTCATAATGGATGTCGTCCGCCTAAGCGCCGCCGCGTATAGTATCATAGTCAATAAAAATAGTTGGAAGAAGGCGCTCATGGCGCTGTAAACAATAACAGGAGGAAAAGAAAAATGGCAGTAAACAGAGTTCCGGTATTAAAAAGATGTAGATCACTTGGTCTTGATCCCGTATTTTTAGGATATGACAAGAAATCTAACAGGACAAATGCAAGAGCAGGCAAGAAAGTAAGTGAATATGGTCTTCAGCTGCGCGAGAAGCAGAAAGCAAAATTCATCTACGGCGTGCTTGAGAAACCTTTTAGAAACTACTACGAAAAGGCTGACAGAATGAAAGGCATGACTGGTGAAAATCTTATGATCATGCTTGAGCGCAGACTTGACAGTGTAGTGTTCAGAATGGGATTTGCAAGAACCAGAAGAGAAGCCAGACAGGTAGTTGGTCATAAGCATGTATTGGTAAACGGAAAGCAGGTTAATATCCCTTCTTACTTAATCAAGGCAGGGGATGTTATTGAAATCAGAGAAAAATCCAAATCCTTACAGAGATACAAAGATATCCTTGAAGTAACAGCAGGAAGACTGGTTCCTGAATGGATTGATGTGGACCAGGAAGCATTGAAGGGAACTGTAAAGAACCTTCCTACAAGAGAAATGATTGACGTTCCTGTAAATGAGATGCTTATCGTCGAATTATATTCTAAATAAAACCTTATAAAAGATGCTTTAGGCAGCGTTATGCGCTGTCTAAGCGCGTCTATATTGTTCGTAAAGGAGGGTATTTGCAATGTTTGATTTTGAAAGACCAAATATTGAGGTAGCAGAAATCTCTGAGGATGAAAAGTATGGCAGATTTGTCGTAGAACCTTTGGAAAGAGGTTACGGTATCACACTTGGTAATTCACTTAGAAGAATTATGCTCTCTTCACTTCCTGGTGCTGCTGTAAGCCAGGTCAAGATTGAAGGCGTGCTTCATGAGTTCAGTTCCATTGAAGGTGTCAAGGAGGATGTGACTGAAATTATCATGAACATCAAGAGCCTTGCAATTAGAAACAACAGCGATACAAACGAACCCAAAACCGCATATATTGAGTATGAAGGGGAGGGAGTAGTCAAGGCTTCAGATATTCAGTGTGATCAGGATATTGAAATACTTAATCCTGAACTTACGATTGCGACTTTGAGCGGCAAGAATACCAAGCTGTACATGGAACTCACAATCACAAGAGGAAGAGGTTATGTAAGCGCAGATAAGAATAAGAGCGATGACCTTCCAATTGGCGTGATTGCGATTGATTCCATCTATACACCTGTTGAGAGAGTTAATGTAACCGTTGAAAATACACGTGTTGGACAGATTACCGATTTCGACAAACTGACACTCGACGTATATACAAACGGAACACTGGTACCTGATGAAGCGGTCAGCTTAGCTGCAAAAGTACTCAGCGAACATTTAGGTCTTTTCATTGACCTGTCTGAAAATGCCAAGACTGCAGAAGTTATGGTAGAAAAAGAAGAAGATGAAAAGGAAAAAGTACTGGAAATGAGTATTGACGAGTTAGAGTTGTCAGTCCGTTCCTATAACTGCTTAAAGAGAGCCGGCATCAATACGGTTGAAGAATTGACAAATAAGACCTCGGAAGATATGATGAAGGTCCGTAACTTAGGTCGCAAGTCATTGGAAGAGGTTTTAGCAAAACTGAAAGAATTAGGATTACAGCTTAATCCAAGCGATGAAGTTTAATTCTATTTCTAATCATTACTTATTTGTGTTGTGATGCGCATAGCGGTAAATCCAAAGAGTTCGCAGTGCGTTCTCATAAATGGAATGTAACTGCATTCGGTAAGTAAGTCCAAAGAGCGTGACCGGATGTACCATGAAGGGCTTTAGACCCATTGAGAAAGGAGCCAAAAAGATGGCAAAATACAGAAAACTGGGAAAGAGATCAGACCAGAGAAAAGCATTACTTAGAAATCAGGTAACAGGTCTTATTTATAAGGGCAAAATCGTTACCACACAGGCGAGAGCAAAAGAAGTTCAGAAGATCGTTGACGGACTTATCGCACTTGCTGTTAAAGAAAAAGACAATTACGAGACAGTTACCGTTTCTGCAAAGGTTCCTGTAAAGGACAAAGACGGAAAGAGAGTAAAAGAAGTAATTGACGGCAAGAAAGTCACCAAATTTGAAACAGTGGATAAGGAAATTAAGAAGGATCTTCCTTCCAGGCTGCATGCAAGACATCAGATGCTCAAGGTTTTATATCCTGTAACAGAAGTTCCTACAACAAATGCAGGAAGAAAGAAAGGAACAAAGGAAGTAGACCTTGTTGCCAAGTTATTTGATGAATATGGTCCTAAGTACGCAAGCCGTAATGGTGGTTATACAAGAATCATCAAAATTGGTCAGCGTAAGGGCGACGGCGCTATGGAAGTAGTGCTCGAGTTAGTTTAATCAGCAAGATAGGAACCCCGCATGAGAATGCGGGGTTTTGATTTATATATCAAATTATGTTTCGCCGTCGGCCAATTCCTTACTTAATTTAATAAACTTAAGCTGTGCGCTGTTTAAAACATTCTTTTTTTTGTAACAGATTGCAATTCCATTGTAGAGATTCGGAATAATGACTGGATATAAGCACAAATCAGAAACGTTGATAAAGGTATTAAATTTCAGCCGACATAGTCCTTCAGGACCAAAATATGCGGCAACACCTTTAGCACATAAATCGTTTGTCAGGCTATTCATATCCACCTGAAATCCTATATTAGGTTCAAGACCTGAAAGCTCAAACGCCCTTTTTAGCGTGCGATAATGCAAATTGTTTTGATTCCGCACCGTGAGAAAAGGAAGGTTATGGACGATGGATAAGGATTTTTCAGCAAGAAGCATCTTTTCGATATCACACCATTTGTCTCCATAGACTTCACTCAGTAAGGTTTTTTTGGCAATAATTGCAAATCTGTTACTTCTCGAAAGGCATTCATAATGCCAGTCTGCCTCAGCAAAATGAATGGAACCATCCAAATCAAAATCGCTGAAAATAAAATCAACATCTACATGATCCTGAGCACTGGAATCCAGATTTTTCTGGGAATATATATTTACGCGGTAATCCGGATAAATTTCATAAAAACGCATCAAAAGATTGGAAAGAAATATCGGCGATTCAAAAGTCTGCACACCACAGGAGACCGTTTTCTTTTCACTATCTATAATCTGCTGAATATCATTTTTCATAGCATTCTGTTCTTCAATAGTATTCAGTGCAAAGGAATAAAAACGTTTGCCTGCCGGAGTAAGAACAATGTGCTTTCCACGGTTGAATAGTGTGGTGCCAATCTCCAGCTCCAGCTTAGCAAGGTTCTCGCTGAGTGTTTGTTGGGAAATATATAGCTGGGAGGCAGCACGGCTGATATTTCCTGCGTTTACCAAGGCTATAAAATTTTTTAAATTAGTAAAATTCATAAATGCATCACCATTGAAGAGTAAATAATAAAGTCATATTTTTAATGATAGCATGTGAAGTTTTTTTTTGTCAACTATAGCAAAAATCCAAATTATAACAATAAAAATCACAGGTTTTTTGCTGTTGATTTTTGGAATACTCCTGTTGGACTGTTGTTAAATGTGCTGATATTATTAACTTGTAAGACAGCAGATTTGTACAAATTGATAGCTTTAAAAGCCGTCACAACCGGTAATGGCGGCAATGTACAAGGTAATTGTGCATGAACAATCAATAAAAGGAGGGATGAACGCTTGTCTGAATATTTTGTAAAATTAAGGTCAAATTATCTTGACGGTACAGTTGATTTAAATATTATTATGCCAAATCCTTTTGTAGGGCACAAACCAGAGCGATTTTATAATTCAGGGAAAAAGTTTCCTGTACTATGGCTATTGCATGGAGGAGAAGATACATATGCAGATTGGATTACTTATAGCTCTGTTCCAAGATTAGGAATTTGGAAAAATACCATTATTGTTGCACCGTCTGTTCCAAATAGTGATTTTATTAATCAACCACTTGTTGGGGAAGGATATAAATTTTATGACTTTTTTTATCATGAGCTGATGCCGTTTATTTATAATTGGTTTCCTGCATCATCAGATCCAGCCAGAAATTTTCTTGCAGGGAATTCCATGGGGTGCGAAGCGGTATGGCGTTATGGGCTGCTGAATCCGGGAACGTTTGGCTGTATTGCACCTTTGGGGCAGGCACCTAACGACTACAGGCATCTGGAAGAATATCGTGATATGTGCAGAGATGATTTTAGAAAGATGGCAGGGGAAAAATATATTTTATCAGCTTATGGAGAAAAAGGGCAGAGATTGCGTATGCGGGAGATCAATAATATATGCAAGTATGCCACAGTTGGCGATTTTTTAGATTCCATGGAAAATACTATGGCAAGATTTGACGAAGCGGCAAAAGATGGAAGACTGCCTCGTATTTATCTTCCGGGGAATGCCACGGAAATGGCTGATTTTAAAAAGCATACAGAAGATTTAGGAGTGACGAATATTACATTTGATCTTAGCGATAAACCTTCATACAATACAGACTTTTGGGAAAATGCAGTAGAAGATTTTATGGATTTTGCAGGACTTGAAAATGTTGAAAAGAATGATGGCAGTGCACCAATTAAAACAGGTTCAAATGATTTTGAAGATGAAGAAAACGGAATTACACTTCATTAAAATTAAAAGGAAACTGCCGGACAGGAGGGAAAAATGTCGGAATTTTATATTAAACTTAGATCAAAATACATTGCAGGCACAGTAGACGTCACAATCATTACGCCAAATCCGCTTACAGATGCTGATGTGGATGAGTTTTACGGAGGAAATAAAAAATTTCCGGTTTTGTGGATGCTGCATGGCGGTTACGGAAGTTTTGCAGATTGGGTGACTTATAATAAAGTGCCTCGTTACGCATCAGAGAGGAACTGCATTATGGTAGCGCCCTATGCACCTAATTTTGATTTTGCAAATCAGCCTGGAGTGGGCGAGGGATTTATGTTTGAAGATTTCTTTATAAAAGAGCTTGTTCCGCTCGTCAGAACATGGTTTCACGGTTCGGATGACCCTGAAGAAAACTTGATTTCAGGTAACTCTATGGGATGTGCAGCAAGCTGGAGATATGGACTATCTTATCCCGAAATTTTTGGTTATGTAGGACCTTTATGTAATCAGCCGTTAAATTATAGTTATCTTGAGCCGTATCGTAATCTGACAAATAAAGAGTTCAGAGAACTTTCAGAAAGAGAAAAAATTCCAACGGCTTATGGAATTGATTCTGGGACGCTTCATGCAAAGGAATTGGTGACAATATGTAGATATCCAACGGTAGGAGATTTCCTGGATTCTATTGAAAATACATGGGCACGTTTTGACGAGGCGGCAGCGGCAGGTAAAATGCCGAAGATTTTCGTATCGGGTGCTATTGAAAAGAAATGGGGACCCATGATGGGGCTTTTTAAAGATCATTGTGATGAGCTTAACGTTGAAAATATCACTTTTGACATGTATGATCAGGCAACACATAACTCTCCGTTCTGGGAAGAATCCGTTGAGAGATTCATGGAGTTCGCTGGATTGCACAAGGCTGAAAGAACATTGGCCTAAAACTAACAAAAAGCTATAGTAATCAAAGAAAGGGACGGTAAAAAATATGAAAAAGATAATTGCAACATTAATGACAGTACTAATGATGTTTTCAGTCTTTGCATGTGGAAATGCAGATACGCAGACACCAGATGCTGGATCACAGACACACGGCGCAGAAGAAGGATCGGACGGAACAGCAGCCGGCGGAGCGTTAAAAGATGCAGATGATAATGGAAGATATGATTCTATTACCATGGCACTCAGCAATGACCCGGCAGAATTGCTTCCATGGAACTGCAAAGCAAATGCAAAACCGCCGGTCTATAACGCAATTTATGACACGTTATTTGATTTTATTGATGGAGAATATATTAACCGTGCGGCAAAAGGATATACAGTAATTGATCCAACGCACTATCAAGTAGAGCTGTATGACTATATTACAGACTGGAACGGAAATAATATTACGGCACAGGATGTTGTCGAATGTTATGAACGATTTATTGATGCAGGCTATTTAAGAAGATGGAGTTATTTTGGCAAAGTTACAGCAGTAGGTGATTATGTGGTGGAATTTGAGTGGGCATTTGAACCAACAGATATGGGACCTTTTGAACATATTTGGTGCCAGGTTCCTATTTACAGCAGTTCAGAATGGAATGAAGATACTTGGGCTACAAAGCCTGTAGGTACTGGCCCTTATATTGTGGAGGAGTTTACAGCAGGTTCTAAAATTGTCCTGACTTATAATGAAAATTATTGGCAGCCGGAAGAACTTCGTACACAACATCAGCAGGCGAACGTTGACAGACTTGAATTTGACATTATTACGGAGTCATCCCAGGCTGTAATCGGACTTCAACAAGGTACGATAGATGTTGCTTACTATCTTGCTGATGAAGCATTTGAAAGTTTCCAGAATTCTGATACTTTACAGTGTGTCAGCCTTCCCAGTACTGATTTTTGGGCTTTACTTCCCAATTGTGACAGTAGTGCGCTGACAAGTGATGTTAATATGCGAAAAGCTATTTTCTACGCAATTGACAGTGATGCAGTTGCAGAGGCAATGGCAGGAACATTTGCCTGTCATGGATTCGGATCTGTAGCTTGCCCGGACTATGTTGCTGCAACAGAAGAAAAGACCACCTTTGCTAACACTTGTGACCCGGAACTTGCAAAAGAGTATCTTGCAAAAACAGCTTATAATGGAGAGGAATTGCTTTTAGTTACTTCCACTTCAGAACAATATAAGAACGCAGCAATGGTTATGCAGGTATGTCTTGAAAATGTAGGCATTCGCACAAAGATTAATGCGGTTGACCAGACAATTCTTGACACTTCTCTTTCAGAGCCTAGTGCATGGGATTTAATGATTTTTGGTGCTGGTGGCACATTTATCACAAATGAAGTGGACAAATTGTTTAATGCAGCAAATCAAAATAATGAATATGCACTTGGATTCATTAAAGATGACGAATTACAGAGACTTGTGCAGGAGGCCTGCAACGTGAAAACACATGGGGATGCAACCATTACCGCATTGGGAGATTATTGTATAGAAAATGCGTACAGCTGGATTATGATTGGAATTGACTTAAGAGCCGTTGTGACCAAGGACTGTATCATACCAGAAAATGATAAGGTTTATATATTCCCTTCCTGCTCCACTTATAATTTGGACTAAAAATAAAAATGGCCTTTATAGAGTCATAGGTAACAAAAGTGTGGAAGTGCTGTAATTTTACAGCACTTCCCGGATTTACTGTTAATGGAGGTTTCTATGTGCAGATATATCATCCGGCGCTTATTAACAATGATACTCATTTTAGTAGCGTCAGCATTCTTAATATTTACACTTTTATATTTTACACCAGCGGATCCTGCTGATGCACAGCTTGGCATTTCAGCTACATGGGCGGAAAAGGAAGCACTGAGGGAGACGCTTGGCTTGAACCGCCCCTATGCAGTACAACTTGGCGAATTTATGTACAATACGTTCATAAAATTCGATTTTGGTAAGTCGTGGACTTATGGAACGCCCGTGTTTGGCGAACTTATGACAAGAATTCCAAGGACCTTGACAATAGGGATTGGCGCAATGGTAATCAATTTGGCAATTGGAATTTTAATGGGCATATTTGCCGGAGTACATGCAGGAAAATGGCAGGATTCATTAGTGATGTGCATTTTGATGGTTTTTATCGCATGCCCTAATTTTTGGGTTGCATTGATGCTTGTTCTTTTATTCTCCGCCAAGCTAAATCTTCTTCCTGCCTATGGCATCGGTGGATACGAATATTATATTATGCCGATTATTGCCAGTGCGGTTGCAGGTATTGCCGTTAATGCACGTTTTATGCGAAACAGTATTGTTGAAGTTTTTCGCGCAGATTATATTACCACAGCAAGAGCAAAGGGAATGAAGGAAAAATTAGTGATTTACAAGGAGATGCTGCCCAATGCCCTGATGCCGACTATTACAAATATGGGGCGTATCTTATCAGGCATAATAGCAGGAGCTCCCGTCATTGAATCAGTATTTTCCATTCCTGGTGTTGGAAATTATCTGCTAACAGCAATCAACCAGCGTGACTATCCAACAGTAAGAGCATGTGTGCTGTTTCTGGCGCTGTGTGTTTCGCTCATTATGCTGGCAGTAGACCTTGCCTATGCGGCAATCGATCCTCGTATTAGAGCACAATTTTCAAAAGGAGGACGATGAGTGATGGAAAGAGAAAAGAAAAAAGTGAAACGTACTCCGGTCTGGGTAGGGGTTTTGCAGGGGACTGTCCGGTCGGCAGGCGCAAAGATTGGTGCGATACTTCTGGCAATTATCATTCTCGCCTGCATTTTTGCTCCCCTGATTGCACCCTATGGAGTCAATGAGATGCAGATGTCCGAACGGTTTCATGGACCGTCATTACAACATATTTTTGGCACAGATACAGTTGGCAGGGATTTGTTCACTCGGATTTTATATGGTGGAAGATATTCTCTGGCACTTGGATTCTGCGGTGCGATATTTAGCACAGTTGTGGCGATTTTTCTGGGATGTATTGCCGGATATTATGGAGGATTTGTGGAATCGTTTATTATGCGGATTCTTGATATTATTTCTTCCCTGCCTGCAATTCTGCTTTGCATTTTGATTTCGTCGGCGTTAGGTCCGGGATTTGTAAATACAATTATAGCGCTTGCTGTGTCACAGGTTCCTTCTAATGTGCGAATGATGCGTTCACAGGTGCTTATTGAGCGTTCTCAGGAATACCTAGAGGCTGCCGAAACGATAAATTGTTCTAAAGCAAGAATTATCTTTAAACATATGCTGCCCAATGCAATTTCACCTATGATTATCTGCCTGACGATGGGGATTGGCGATAATATCGCCATGGCGGCATCGTTAAGTTATATAGGTCTTGGTGTTCAGCCGCCAACTCCGGAGTGGGGCGCCTTATTATCAGATGCAAGAATGCATTTAATGAGTTATCCATATTTGATTATTATTCCGGGAATCTTTATTGCGTTGACTGTTTTTGCAACCAATCTTTTAGGTGATGGTCTTCGGGACGCTTTGGACCCTAAATTAAGAAAATAGGAGGTAGTCATGGAAAAACAAGGAAATGAATTTCTCGAAGTAAAAAATCTTTGTGTTGAATACACTTCTGACAAGAAAATTGTTCATGCGGTTAATGGTATTTCATTTACCATGAAAAAAGGAGAAACCTTGGCAATTGTCGGAGAGACAGGCGCAGGAAAAACGACTCTGGCAAAAACAATCATGAGAATTTTGCCGGATCCGCCGGCAAAGATCCGTGAGGGCGAGGTCTGGCTGGATGGTGAAAACCTTTTGGAGAAACCGGAAAAGGAAATGACAGAAATCAGAGGCAAAAAGGTTGCCATGATTTTTCAGGATCCAATGACAGCATTAAATCCTGTAAAAACCGTTGGGAGCCAAATCGTAGATTGCTATTTGCTGCATGGATACAGTAATAAAGATGAGGCGTGTAAAAAAGCAAAAGAAATGCTGGAATTGGTCGGTATTCCCGTTACCCGTTTCGGGGAATATCCTTTTCAGTTTTCGGGCGGCATGAAGCAAAGGGTCGTGATCGCAATGGCACTGGCATGTAATCCGGAATTAATTCTTGCTGATGAACCCACCACTGCGTTAGATGTGACGATTCAAGCACAGGTGATAGGTCTTATCAATGATCTGAAAAAACAGTATAGTGCCTCAATGATTTTGATTACCCATGATCTGGGGGTTGTAGCGCAGACAAGCGACCGGGTAATTGTTGTGTATGCAGGCACTGTGGTGGAAGCCGGAGAACGTAATGATGTGTTTTTAAATCCGTCTCATCCTTATACGAAAGGACTGTTTTCTTCTTTACCGAGTATGGATAAAAAAGTACGGAGGCTTACACCCATTGAAGGGCTGCCGGCAGATCCCACCAATCTTCCTTCAGGGTGTCCTTTTCATCCACGCTGCCCACAGTCCACCGAAAAATGCAGACAGGGGCAGATGCCTGTAGTGGAATTAGAGCCTGGTCATTTTTGCGCCTGTTGCAATTTAAAGCATGGAGGTACAGCAGATGAGTAATATTATAGAAGTCAATCACTTGAAAAAATATTTTAAGAGTGCACATGGTGTAAATCATGCGGTAGATGACGTCACCTTTTCGATAGAGCATGGAGAAACATTAGGAGTAGTTGGTGAATCCGGATGCGGAAAATCCACTTTAGGAAGGGTGCTGATGCATCTGCTGGAGCCTACGGACGGGGAAATCCTTTTGGAAGGAAAGGACATCACCCATATTAAGGGAAAAGAATTAACGAAAGTGCGGGAAGAAATACAGATGATCTTTCAGGATCCCTATTCGTCTCTAAATCCCCGCATGTGCATCGAATCGATTGTAAGAGAGCCGATGAAGCTTTCTAAAAAATATAAGAAAGCACAAATTACGGAGGAATCTGAGCGATTAATGGATATGGTTGGAATTGATCAGCGTTTGCGGCAGGCATATCCCCACGAGCTTGATGGTGGAAGAAGACAGCGTGTCGGAATTGCAAGAGCATTGGCGCTAAATCCTAAGTTTGTCGTATGTGATGAACCGGTATCAGCATTAGATGTATCTATTCAAGCACAGGTTTTAAATCTTTTGATGGATATCCAGGAAAGAACAAAAGTTACTTATATGTTTATTACACATGATCTATCTGTCGTACGCCATATTTCCAATAATATTTGCGTGATGTATCTGGGACAGCTTGTGGAGAAGGCGGAGACAGAAAGCTTATTTACAAATGCGCTTCATCCCTATACGAAAGCGTTATTATCTGCAATTCCATCAACAGACATTAGAAAACCATTGGAGCTTTTAGCTTTAAAGGGAGAAATTACATCTGCAATTAATCCGAAACCTGGTTGTCGTTTTGCGCCGAGATGCCCATATGCACAGGAAGCCTGTAACCAGCCTCAAAAGCTTGTTGAGGTCGAGAAGAATCACTTTGTCTCATGTTGCAGAGTGCATGAGTTATAACTGCATAGAATGAAGGAGGAAATTATTAAAATATGTTAAAGACATTTGTGTATATCAGCAGCTGGAATAATTTTGGCGGTGAACCGGGAATCGGAGTCTATGAATTGGAGCCGTCAACAGGAGAACTGCGTTTTTGTAGGATGATGAATCAAGAAGATTCATGTAATGCGTCTTTTGTATCACAGGAAAAAAGGATATTGTATGTATGTAATGAAGTGGCAAATATACAGAATATCAATTCCGGCGCGATCCTGACCTATCAAATATTAGATGATGGGAGCCTCAAGGAAATGGACAGAACTTTGACATTTTGCCCAAACCCTACTTTCATAGCTATGGATAAAACCGGACAGAAAATCTTAGTTTCCAATCATTCAGGGTTTGGAGCGGTCAGCAAGATCAGAAAAGATGCATTTGGAAAATATTACATGCAGACTGTGCAGGATGATGCGGTGGTGAATTTGTTTGAGGTAAATGAGGACGGAAGAATCGGAGAACTTCTGGATGTGGCTAAGCATACCGGTTCTGGCATCCGCCCACAGCAAAAGCACGCCCGACCTCATTGTGTAGTGAAGTCTCCAATTGATGATCTATTTGCGGTGTGCGATAAAGGAAATGATAGTATTTACATGTATAAGCTGGCAGAAGATAAATTGGTTTTATGTGATGTGCCTTACAAAGATATTCCCGGAAGCATGCCAAGGTATTGCGTGTTTCATCCAAAGAAAAGAATTTTATTTGTAAACTATGAAGGAAATACAGCATTGTCCAGTTTTAAATATGATGAGCAGGGAAAAATCACATTGCTATTTACTGCAGAGGGAATTGCGTGTGCGGATCATTCTGAGCGTGACATCAGTCATGATGAACAACAAGGTCTGGCAATTCATCCAAACGGAAAATATATTTATGATATGATTAATGGACCTGAAGTCATTGCGGTTTTTGAGGTTGATGAAGAAACCGGAAAAATGATATTGATTCAGAACCAAAAAGTAAGCAGGGGAAAATGGCTGAGAGGAGGGACAGTGTCACCGGATGGAAGATATTTGATTACAACATGTATGAAGTCTGGGGATATTGAAGTGTTCCGAATACAGGAAGATGGCATGCTTGAAACCACCGGAAGGCTGGTAAATCAATCTGCGGCAGCTTATGTGACGTATGTGAAATTATAATGAGAGGGAATGGATTTATGTTGAAAATAGGTGTCGGAAAAGCAGGTATTTTGTACCCGCAGGATTTTTTTTCCAGTGGGCAGGAGGGGTTTTCAGGTGTACATGACACGCCGCTGGTTCATGTCACAGTGTTGGAATCAGATCGCCGCATTGTGTTTGCGGTTTGTGATATTGTAGATATTGATGATTGGCATGATATCCGGCAAAAAATAGCAAATACAGTGAACTGTTCAGTGGAAAATGTTATACTTCATGTCAATCAGGTCTTTTCTACACCAAGCTGTAGTTGCCCAAAGGAAACCAGTGAGAGGCAGGAGGATGCAAAGAGTACTTTGCTTCACCGTGTTGTCTTGTCAGCTCTTTTAATGGCTGCACTTGAAGCACAGGCAAATTTGGTTCCGGTAAAGATTGGAATAGGATATGGAGTGTGCCGGGTAGGAGTCAACTGCGTTCTGAAAAGGAATAGGGAATTTTTTAGAGCAACAAATGAATCCGGAGAAACGGAGCATCTGCTTCCGGTAATCAGATTTGAAAACGATGCAGGAGAATTAATATCTGTTCTGTTCACTGTCAGCTCTGCGGCGGGGGTTTTGGAAAATGCGTTTTCATACGAAGGAAATCGTCTCATTTCCGGAGATATGGCATCCGGCTCGGAGCGGCTGCTGGAAGAGCAATTATGTGCGAATGCAGTCTATTTGCTGGGGGCATCTGCCGATCAGTGGCCCACGCTTCGGGCGGAATGGGATTACATTGACGGTGAAAAGAAAATAGAGCAATCGGATATTCAGAAACGTGGATTTCTATTCATAGAACTGTTGAGTCGGCGGCTTGCACGCTCAGTGGTGCAGGCCATGGATTTCATTTCCTGTGAAGAAGTAAGAGGAGCTGTAAGATTACATAGAAGAAAAATAATTTTTCCGGCTTGTGGACAGCAGCAGGTATCAGAGGCAGAAATCATCGCACTTAAGATAAATGAACTGGTTCTGATAGGATGTCCTGTCCGGTTTTGTGTAAAGACATCTAAAAAAATCCGTATGAATTCACCATTCCAGCACACGATTCTGCTTGAGTGTACAAATGGACATCAAGGTAAAATAGCATCGAATCATGTTAAGACGTTTGAAAATGAAATGATAGAATTCCTTAATGATATCAAAAGAGGAAGTTGAAAGGAGAAAAAATGAGTTATTCAACATTACCGGAACTTTTTCCGGAGGAAAAAATAATGCCGCTTTCTAAATATTATTATAATTACCCGGTAAAAGATTTACCGGAAGAACTGAAAATGCAGATTTTTGGTCCTGCCATGCACTATGAGGATGCAGTGCCTGCACAGAAATTTGTCCAGTGGTTAAAACCATGTGGACAATATGAAAAAGTGGAAAATGGTTATTGCATGTTTCCAGATGGAAGCGGGTACGTGTGCACCTATATGAAAATTCCTGACAATGTAGATGTGAAAAAAATATTCTGGTATTTAAACTGGATGAATGTGCATTCCAAGAGCTCTGTTCTTGGTCATGGCAATCTGCGCTATAAGATTTGGAATCCAGCCGATCATTGGGATCATTATTTTATAAACTGGACTGACAAATCAGACGGAATACATACAACTGAAAGTCTGGATATGGGAGAGGGAGATCGGAAAGTGAATTCTATCCGCCATACCTTTAGTCTTCGGAAGTTTGGGCTGACAGATGATAAAATTGCAGAAATAAAGAATTCGGGATGCAATGTAAACGAAAACTCAGATTGGGAGTCTTTTGATGAACCTGGAGCACACCTGACACTGGGACAAATCCGTCCCTGTAAAGAAGGCGGGTTTGAAAGAAGGAGTGTAGAGTGGATTGGATGGCGTCCAACAGAGAATGGGGAATTGGTGCGGGAACCCCGGACAAAATGTGATGAAGCTTACCTGCAGAAGGTATTGTACCATGGACAGGTTGAATGGCATCATTTGTTTGATTTTATCAATGATTTGTATGAGGAATATCATAATCAGCCAGTGGATGCAGATTAATGTGTGACATGATGATATAAGGGAGGCTGATTTTTAATGAATAATGAAAAGCAAAATAAAATGGCAGTTATGCCTATGGGGAAGCTAGTGTTTTCTATGTCCCTGCCCTTGATGATTTCACTTTTGGTTCAGTCGCTTTACAATATTGTAGATGGTATTTTTGTGGCAAGGATCAGTGAAAATGCTTTGACAGCAACTTCATTGGCATATCCGATTCAGGTATTGATGATTGCAGTATCAGTTGGTACTGGTGTTGGTGTCAATGCTCTGATATCAAGGCAGATTGGAGCTAAACAGAAGGAAGCAGCAAATCAGACAGCAGTTACCGGTCTGGTTATCTCCGTCATTTGTGCAGCTTTTTTTATGCTCTTGGGGATTTTTTTCGCTGACGATTTCGGTATTTGGTTTACGGATGACCCTGTTACAGGGGAACTTTGCGGTAGTTATCTGAGTATTTGTATGATTTTTTGTCTTGGTATTTTTGTAGAAACATTGGCGCAAAGGTTGCTGCAATCTGTTGGGCTTACTCTGCTGAGTATGATTTCTCTTGTAGTAGGCGCCGTTGTGAATCTGATTTTGGATCCTATCATGATTTTCGGGTTATTCGGGTGTCCGGAAATGGGGATTCGTGGTGCGGCGATTGCAACTGTGATTGGTCAGTGGATGGGAGCAGGGGTTGCTCTGGCGCTGAATCGTTTTAAAAACACGGAAATTCATTTGTCATGGAAGAAATTCAAGATGACAAAAGATTGTGTCTGGGCAATTTATAAAGTTGGATTTCCAACAATTGTTATGCAGGCAATCGGCAGCATCATGCTTTTTTCAGTAAATGCAATATTGATGTCATTTTCGGCAACTGCTGTAGCATTTTACGGAGTTTATTATAAGCTGCAGAACTTTCTTATGATGCCGATTAATGGCTTAGGACAGGCAGCGATTCCTATTGTCGGATTCAATTATGGAGCGAAAGATAAAGATAGAATCAAAGCGGTTCTTAAAACCATGCTACCCTTTGCAGTGGGATTTGCACTGTTTGGAACGGTGCTTTTTATGGCGATTCCGAGTCAGATATTGACGCTTTTTGCAGCAGGCAGTGAGATGCTTGCTATCGGAGTTCCTGCTTTGCGTATTATTTCAGTTACGTTTGCGCTGGCAGCAGTGTCTATTATACTGGGATTTACCTGTTCAGGGCTGGGAAATGGCGTAATAAATATGGTGGGAACTGCATTGAGACAGCTTATCCTGCTGGTTCCTGCCATCTATCTTTTTACAGCAAATAATGGTATCCAATCAGCCTGGTTTGCAATGTGGATTTCTGAAGGCATAGCGGTAGTGTACTGCATCCTCAGTACCAGAAAAGAGTTTCAGAAAAAAGTGGATATTTTATGATTTTCTACTTTCCTCGTGATAGTGTTTTTTTCAAAGATTTGTGTTATAGTAGGTGTAAAGAATATTTCCAACCTGCAAAATACAGACTAAAAAATTTCAAGGTTTCACACCAGAGGAAAGGAATATACATATATGGATGCGATGTATCAGGCAGTCAAAAATTTATTAAAATCTTTTATTAATTTATTTGTGGCGATCATCGAATTGATTACGACTTTTATAAATGGGATTGCTTTTGTGCTTGCAAAATTGCGTCCTCAAATACACGAAAAATACGCGGAAATAAAAAATAACGGAGTGAAAATTGCTGAAGCAGCAAGAGAAGGAGCAAAAGGGAAAAGAGGCAACATTCTGGAATGGAAAGATGGAGAAGAAGAACTGGCAGAGAAAATCCGCTCACAATTAAATGAAAAAATTACCGGAAGAAATCAATATCTTTTTCTTTATGCAAGGGTGACAGAGAACAATTCCAGCTTTTATGCAATCATATTGTCGTTGTTGGCATTGGTACTGGCAGGCGGTATTACTCTCAGCAGCGGATATGGAAACAGTGATATATTCCTATTTGCATTGATTGTAATGGCGATTGCCTGCGCAGCTGCCTGCATTATGATTATTCATTATCAGAAGAGAGAAATGCACAACAGGATAATCAGACAGATTCTTGAGGAGGAATTCAGGGACAGGGATTGGGAGAAAACGGGTGAGATGCCTGCACCGGAGCAAGTGAACGAAAAGGTCTGTGAGATGGAGGTAGATCAAAATAAAGAAACAAGTGCTGAAGTATCAGCACTTGAATAAAAAATCTGTTAATTTACAACTTTCTGGAAATGTTGGTAATCCTTGCAGGAATTCCAATTTCCACCCCAGGTAAACCCGTGTTCTTTGAATAGTTGATAACAAAGGTCGGACTCGTCAATTTTATAAGGGAAATTTTTGGAGCGGTCAGCATAGATCTCACTGCCTTCTGGTGAGATGTAGGTTTCACCGCTTCCATCTTTGTTAAAGACAATATAAGGATTGTAAAAAGGATTTATATCAATGGCACAGCCAAGCGCATGTTTTGAAAGGCTATCGGTGCCGTCAACCATCCGGTAATTGAAGCAGGAAGTATTATTATCCAACATGGAGGCTGTGTCGTCACCGCCGTATTCATCAATCAGCCTTATCTTTTCAATCTGATATTCATTCAAATAGAGTTCATAAAAGATTTCCACCAGATCCTGAGCGATTCCTTTATTACAGATCATTTCACCAACCTGTACAGTTCCGTCGAAATCATAGTACAGTACATTTAAGTAACGCAAATCATCATAAGACACTGCAAGAACAGTACCATCAGGAACCACATTGGTCACCTGCAGCGACAATGCAGGAGCAATCGCTTCAGAAACCGGATAAGAACGCCCAGTAATTCGTGCTGTGACGGTATCCGTCAGGGGTTGATAAAAAAATCCATCCGCATAATGAACACTGTCTGCTGATTCTTCTGCCAGAGGTGAAAATTCAGGGGCAGGTGTAGCGGTGGGGGTTGGTAAAGGAATAGGCTGTGGGGATGCTGTCGGCGCATCTGTCAAAGAAGCAGATGGAATACTGGTCTGCGTCTGCGTTGCATATGCAAGCTCCGGATTTTGAGCGGCATACTCGGAAAGTGTCTCACCACTTGTAAGTACTCTGCCCAGAACAGAGCAGACTAAAATCATAAAAACCAGAAACATTGCTGGTTTTAGCCACTTATTCATATCGAAACTCCTTTTATACTTAACTGTTACATTATTTATCATACGATAAAACACAATCTATTGCAAATGAAAACAATATCCTGTAAAATATAGAGCGGACCTATGGAAGCGATTTAATCAGCGTTTCCCGGAGAACCCGTAAAATGGAAAAAGGAAATAACATGGGAATCATAGAAACAAGGGATTTGGTATTTGAATATATAAGAAGAGATGAAGAGGGCAATGTGGAGGGTATCACCCGTGCGGTGGATGAGGTGACCCTTGATGTAAAGCAGGGGGATTTCGTTGCGATTTTGGGACATAACGGCTCCGGAAAGTCGACCCTTGCCAAACACATCAATGCGATACTTTATCCAACAGAAGGAACTGTGTGGGTGGATGGAAAGGACACTTCCGATGATGCAAATCTGTGGGATATCAGGCAGAAGGCCGGTATGGTATTCCAAAATCCTGACAATCAGATTATTGGACAGGTGGTGGAGGAAGATGTTGGGTTTGGACCGGAAAATCTTGGTGTTCCCACGGAAGAAATCTGGGAGAGGGTGAAGGAAAGCCTCAAGGCAGTGGGAATGTATGAGTTCCGCAAGCATTCACCCAACAAGCTCTCCGGCGGACAAAAGCAGAGAGTCTCCATTGCAGGTGTCATTGCTATGCACCCCAAATGCATTGTGTTGGATGAACCTACGGCAATGCTGGATCCCAATGGTCGAAAAGAGGTTATCCGTGCGGCAAGGGCTTTAAATGATGTGGAAGAAATTACGGTGATTCTCATCACCCATTATATGGAAGAAATTATTCATGCAAACAAAGTGTTTGTCATGGATAAGGGAAAAATTGCCATGGAGGGAACTCCCAGGGAAATTTTCAGCAAAGTGGAAAAGTTAAAGTCGCTGCGGCTGGATGTTCCCCAGGTCACATTGCTGGCACATGAGCTGCGAAAAAGCGGCGTTGCCATTCCGGAAGGGATTCTGACCTGTGAGGAACTCGTGACGGCATTAGGGCTTGACAGACAGAGGAGTCAATAACAGAGTGCTGTGAATATGCCATAAATGGGTAAGGTTCAGAGCGTGTAACGATAAGTGGGAATGAGGAAAAATGTCTATTATTTTGGATCATGTAAATTATATATATGAAGCGGGAACCGCTATGGAGTATGCGGCGCTTAAGGATGTCAATCTTATGATACCGGACGGACAGTTTATTGGACTGATTGGTCATACCGGTTCCGGCAAATCTACATTGGTGCAGCATTTGAACGGACTGCTTGCGCCTTCAGGCGGTAATGTGTACTATAATGGCGCCGATATTCATGACAGCGATTATAATAGGAAGGAACTGCGCAGCAAGGTGGGCCTTGTTTTTCAATACCCGGAACATCAGTTGTTTGAAATCGATGTGTTTTCGGATGTCTGTTTTGGCCCGAAGAACCTGGGATTGGATAAAAAGGAAATAGAGCTCAGAGCATATGCGGCATTAAAGCAGGTGGGACTTGAGGATGAATTTTTTTACCAATCCCCCTTTGATCTTTCCGGCGGGCAAAAAAGGAGAGTAGCAATAGCAGGTGTGCTTGCGATGAAGCCGGAAGTGCTTATTTTAGATGAGCCTACAGCAGGACTTGACCCCAAAGGGCGGGATGAAATTTTAGACCAGATTGCCAAACTCCGGGAAGAAACAGGGATGACTGTTATTCTGGTTTCACACAGCATGGAAGATGTGGCAAAATATGTGGACAGGATTATTGTGATGAATAAGGGACAGGTTATGTTCGACAATGAACCCAAAGAGGTGTTCCGTCACTATAAAGAACTGGAAGAGGTTGGTCTGGCAGCGCCGCAGGTAACTTACATCATGCAGGCGCTTAAGAAAAGCGGATTGGACGTGGATACAGATATCACCACGATTGAGGAAGCAAAGGCAGCAATTTTGCAAGCGCTGAAGAAGTAGCATTGGAAAAATGTTGATGAAACGCTGCATGGAAAACACATTCGGGCAGTATCGCAAACAGGTTTGTGATATGCATGGATATAAAGATAAATGGCAGCGATCAGATAGCAAAGAAGAGAGGCAACATGTTAAGGGATATTACACTGGGACAATATTATCAGACAGATTCGGTCATACACAGACTGGACCCAAGGGTCAAGCTTGTAACTACTATCTGTTATATTATTTCTCTTTTTATTGTCGATAATTTTATTGGATATATCATAGCGGGACTTTTCCTGGCGCTGATTATCAAATTGTCAAAGGTGCCGGTTAAGTTCATGGTAAGGGGAATGAAATCGATTGTATTCCTGCTGATTATTGCAGTGGGATTTAATTTATTCTTAACGCCCGGAGAAACAGCGGTGGCATTTTGGAAAGTACGGATTACCTGGGAGGGAATCAGGCTGGCATCATTTATGGCAATCCGCCTTGTTTTTTTGATTATGGGTTCGTCTGTGATGACTCTGACAACCACCCCTAATAATCTTACGGACGGCATGGAAAGCCTGCTTGGTCCTTTGAAAAAGCTTAAGGTTCCGGTACATGAAATTTCGATGATGATGTCCATTGCACTGCGTTTTATTCCTATTTTGCTGGAGGAAACGGACAAAATCATGAAAGCCCAGATTGCCAGAGGCGCCGACTTTGAGAGCGGGAATCTAATCAAGAAGGCAAAAAGCCTTGTTCCTTTATTGGTGCCCTTATTTATATCTGCGTTCAGGCGGGCCAATGACCTGGCAATGGCGATGGAGGCAAGATGCTATAGGGGCGGGGAGCACCGCACGAAGATGAAACCGTTGATTTATAAGAAAAGAGACGGGCTTGCTTATGGTGTAGTTGTATGTTATCTGGCACTTTGCGTAGTGTTTGGAAAGATCTTGTTATGAAAAGAGTAAAACTGGTAGTGGCTTATGACGGCACAGCCTATCATGGATGGCAGATTCAGCCGGGAGCGCCTACGATAGAGGGAGAACTGAATCGCGCACTGGGGGCGCTGCTGAAGGAGGAAATACAGGTCATTGGCGCAAGCAGAACAGATTCCGGCGTCCATGCACTTTGTAATGTGGCAGTGTTTGACACGGACACATGCATTCCGGCGGAAAAGATTGCTTATGCGCTGAATCAGAGACTGCCGGAAGATATTAAGATTCAGGGATCGGAAGAAGTGGAGCCAGACTTTCATCCCAGACATTGTGACAGTCGTAAGACATATGAATACAGAATTCTGAATGCCCAGTTTCCCCTGCCCACCCAAAGACTGTACGCACATTTTACTTATGTACCCCTTGATGTAGAGCGGATGAAGCAGGCAGCACGTTATCTTACAGGCGAACATGATTTTAAAAGTTTCTGTTCTACGGCGGTAGTTGTGGAGTCTACTGTCAGGACCATTTATCAGTTGACGGTGGAAAGGCAGCAGAATGAAATCATCATACAAGTGTGCGGCAATGGATTTCTTTATAATATGGTAAGGATTATCGCGGGAACACTGATGGAGGTGGGACGTGGGAGTATGGAGCCGGAGCGGGTGAAGGAGATTCTGGATGCAAAAGAGCGAAAGGCGGCAGGTCCCACGGCGCCTGCATGCGGGCTGACGCTGGTTAAATATGAATTTCTGTAAATTTTTTATTGACACACACGGAAGCGTATAATATAATTATTCAATGTGGCAACGTTTGTTAATGCTTGACCTGACAAGCATCCGGCTGATATAATCGACGCCTGAGAGCTTGTCACATCCCTAGGTAAGCATTATAAATAGAATGCCTGAAATGATTTGAAATCATCCCGGCGGCCCGGACATCCGCCTGATGTATGGAGAGTCATCAGGGAAATTATGTGCTAAGCACATATACAAGTTGAAGGAAGGCAAAATTGTGCCTTAGCCCAATTTTTCGGGCTGAGCAAGAATGGAGGATTATCATGAAAACATTTATGGCTAGTCCTGCTACAATCGAAAGAAAATGGTATGTAGTAGACGCTGCAAATATGACACTTGGACGTTTGGCTTCAGAAGTAGCTAAAGTTTTAAGAGGTAAGAACAAACCAATCTTTACACCTCACATGGATACAGGCGATTATGTAATCATTGTAAATGCTGATAAAGTAAAAGTAACAGGCAGAAAATTAGACCAGAAGATTTATTATCATCATTCAGATTACGTTGGCGGCATGAAAGAGACCACTTTACGTGAAATGATGGCTAAGAAGCCTGAGAAGGTAGTTGAGCTTGCTGTTAAGGGAATGCTTCCTAAGGGACCTTTAGGGAGACAGATGTATACGAAGCTTCATGTATATGCAGGACCTGAGCATCAGCATGCGGCTCAGAAGCCCGAAGTATTAACATTTTAAGAGGGACTGAAAGGAGAAGATTAAAATGGCTAAATCAGCAAGATTCTACGGAACAGGTAGAAGAAAAAAATCAATTGCCAGAGTATATTTAACACCGGGCAAGGGTGATATTGTAATCAATAAAAGATCTATAGATGAATATTTTGGATTGGAGACTCTGAAGGTTATCGTTCGTCAGCCTATGGTTGCAACGGAAACCGTTGACAAGTATGATGTACTTGTAAACGTTCACGGCGGCGGTTACACAGGCCAGGCCGGTGCCATCAGACATGGTATTGCAAGAGCACTGCTTCAGGTAGATGCAGACTACAGACCAGTTCTCAAGAAAGCAGGTTTCTTAACAAGAGATCCTCGTATGAAAGAAAGAAAGAAATACGGTCTCAAAGCTGCACGTCGTGCACCGCAATTTTCAAAGAGGTAGGCAGAAATATATGGAAACCCACAAGCAGATTTTGTTTGTGGGTTTTTTTAGGTGTAGAGTGTGATATGCTTCCAAAGGTAGTGCAGGTGATACCAATGAGAGATTAGTGGAAATTGGGATAATACAACATGTCTTGATATTGATCCGGATACATTATATGCATTGCCATATGCAAAAGAGATAAAAAGATTAAAACTGATTATGTTTCCAGTGGCAGATATAAAAACAGGATGAAGCTTTGCTTCTCCTGTTTCATTTCTATATTACCGTTATACTTGTTTACGGTTTTCTGAATGCTTCTTAAGCCAATACCATGGTTTTTGGTATCTTTTTTTGTTGTTTTGGGAAGCTGCCCTTTTGATACAGAGGCGTCCGGGCAGGTGTTTTCAATTTTGACAGCAAGAATGCCTTTTCCTATCTTTGCTTCCAGATGTATTTTTCTCAGAGATTCGTCAAGTTTTATGCAATTTTCCACCGCATTGTCCAGTGCATTGGCAAAAATTGCACAGATATCAGCTTTTTCAAAGGGAAGTGCATGGGGAATATCTATCTTGACAGAAAAATGGATGCCCTTTTGCCGTATGAGATTTTCTTTCACCGTGAGTACAGCATTGATGGTCGGATCGCCGCACCAGGAAAGAGTCTGTACGAAAGCAGGATTATCCATCATACCCATAATATAGTCATTTTTCTGTTGTTCCGGCAGTGCCAGCAGTGCCTGAAGATGGTTGGTCATGTCATGCCGCAGCCTTCGGACTTCAAACTGCTGTGCCTCCATGGCTTCATAGTAGCTTTGATTCTGGAGAGCAAGCGTGCTTTCCCATTCTAAGCGCTGTTGCCTTTCGAGAACGCTCAGAGCGCGCAAAAGTCCTGCAAAAGACAGCATGACTACCAGAAATAAAGCCGCATCCGCAATGACGGTTGCTCCAATCGTCTGGTACGGACTTCGAAGCAAAATCAGGGAAAGCATGATTCCTAACGGGGGGAGGGAGAGCGAAAGCATCAGCCGCCATAAAGGAACTGAAAGTTCGAAATTGGATTCTGTTTTTCGGAACCGGATGGATAGATATAAAAATACTGCAAAAATAAGCCGCCCAACCAGATACATATTATCATAAAAGGAATCGTTCTGGCTGTAATGAGCGGCGAAGCCAATGCAGTTATCATATAAGCCGTTAAAGGCAAAAATCGTGCAGGCAAACATCAGCCCCAGCGTAAATTTTTTGAGCCCGGATCCTTCACAGGTCATCCACATGACAAACAGAAAGAATGACATGGTGCAGGGCAGATTGAACCAGTCGCCAATATAAATGATGGTAAAGCTGGTTATCCAGCATCCAACAAGCATAAGCCCTTTGGTCCACCATTTTTCCTTTATCTGTATCAGTCTGGATAAGGATAAATAGATAAAGATGGCAGCAATCAGACCGACTGCGCCTGAAGACAGTCCTTTTATATACTCCCAAGTTATCATAATCCCTCTCCTTCCAGCATAGATTTGGCAAGTTTAACAGATGCCTCCTCTTTCAGCGCTCTGCTCATAGGAAGGCAGACTCCATCTATGGTGATGTTTTCGCCGCCAATGCGCATTACGTGCACCGGGTTTACCAGATAGCGTTGATGAATCCGCACAAAAGCGCCGTAGAGTTGTGCTTCCACTTCGTCCAGCTTTCCATAAAAGGAGTAGGTATGGGCTTCCCCGTTGCTTGTAAAGACCACGTTTACCTTTCTTTTGACACTGTAAAAATAGGAGATATTTGACAGGGGAAGACGATAGGTCCCCTCCGGATTTTTAAAAGAAAAGGTTTTATCATGCCCGTCAGAGATCTGTTCCCGTACCCGCTTTAAAACATCCAGGAGTCTTTGGGCGGTGGCAGGTTTGACGACATAATCAAGGGCATTCACCTTATAACCATCGAACACATAATCTGTATATCCTGTCACGAACACAAGACATATTTCCCTATTAAATTCCCGAATTTGTGCTGCGGCGTCCATTCCGTTCATCCCTTCCATCTCCACATCAAGAAAAAGGAGATCGATTTCCCCGGGATGTTTTTTCAGCCAGCGCACCGCACTTGCACCTGTGGAAAATTCATAAACAATCTGTTCTGATTCTTCACGCAGAACTTTTTCCAGCCCGAAGCGCAGGGCATCACGTGCCTGTGTCTGATCATCACATATTCCGATACGAAGCATTTTATCCCCCTAAATACCGCAGACCACGTCTGGCGTACTGCGTTAATAAGAATATCTTACCATCATTTGTTCCTCCAAACAATCCTGCCCTTTCGGACAAAGAACTTTTCCCATGCTAAAGATTACAAAATTCCTGCAAAACTTTCCATGTTTTGCAACGCCTCTCCAAAGATTACATGTGGGTTTCCTAAAATGACATACCGCATTTTGTGCGTTTTATTTTTGATATACTGACACTAAATTCATTGATAGAGAGGTGCGCTATGTTACATGTAAAAAATCTTCACAAATCTTATCAAAGCGGAAGTAAGTCTTACTCTGTACTTAAGGGAATTGACTTGTCCGTTGCAAATCAGGAATTCGTAGCAGTTATGGGACCTTCCGGGTCCGGCAAGAGTACGCTGCTCAACTGCATTTCCTGCTATATTCCCTTTGAACAGGGAACCATCACCTTAGGGGGAAATGAGCTGAAAGGACTTGATGAAAATGCTCTGGCAAAGATACGTAATGAAAAACTGGGCTTTGTATTCCAGGATTTCATGCTCCTCGATGGATTGACGGTAAGGGAGAATATTCTGGTTCCCAGAATCATTCAGGGAAAAGTGGACCGGGAAGCGGAAAAACTTGCGGATCAGTTATTGTCTCTTTTCGGAATTGACCATATTGCGGGAAAATATCCGGTAGATGTTTCCGGCGGAGAGAGACAGAGAACGGCGGTAGCCAGGAGCCTGATCAACCAGCCCCTTCTTATCCTTGCGGACGAACCTACCGGTAATCTGGACAGTAAGTCCAGCCGGGCGGTCATTGAGTCTTTTGAAAGTGCCAGAAATAAATTGGGCGCTTCCATATTCATGGTGACACATGACAGCTTTGCCGCTTCTTTTTGTGACAGGGTCATTCTCCTTAAGGACGGCGTAGTCTATGATACGTTGGAGGCATCGCCGGGGCATAGGGAAGAAAAAAGAGGCGAGTTCCAGGACCGTCTGCTTGACGCTATACGGAAAATGAGCAGTATGGATGTTGAATCAGATCAAGAGATTGCAGGAGGGATGTGAAATGATGACCTTGAAAAGTCTGGAGAAAAAACTACAAAAAGCGGACAGGAAGCAGGCAGGGCTTTACCTGTTCTGTAATTTTGTCTCTTTGTTATTAATTACTGCTTATGCTGCTATGATGTTTTCGCCTACCGTGCTTTTGGTGCTGCCGGAAGGGGGAGACAGCCGTAAACAGATGGTTGCTATTTTTATACTGGCGTTATTTGGATGTGTGGTATTTACGATTTATGCTTCCGGGATTTTCTTTAGGAAGAAGGCAAGACAGCTGGGAACACTCATGGCGCTTGGAGCTTCGGGACGCCGTCTTCTTCCCGGGCTGCTTCGGGAGGTGCTTTTCTTAAGCTCCGTATCTTCCTTTGCAGGCATTTTGGCAGGTTTTCCTATTGTCTGGATTTTATGGAACGGCTTTCGTCTTTTCATTACAGACAGTACACAAATGACACTGAGGCTTGATTTTAAATGCCTGTATTTATCGGCGCTGCTCTTTTTGATAGTAGTGGCATTTTCTTGTGTGAACGCTTACCGGTATCTGAGACGGACGAATATTATGGAAATAGTGCATGAGGAGCACAGAAATGAACCTGTGAGGGAGTTAGGAACCTGGTGCGGTCCGGTGGGGATTTTATTGGTATTTGCAGGCGCTGTTTTAGGTTACACAGCCCCCATGGTTTATCAGGCGCTTTTCAGTGCTTACTCTCCCGTGTGGATCAATCTTTTTTTTGCCCCGTGTTTTCTTGGTCTTTATATGATCATGCTTCATACGGTGGTGCATGGCTGGAACTTTCGTAGGAAGCAGTCATACAAAAATCTGATTGCCAGAAGTATGATGAAGTTTCAGGGAAAGCAAACCGTAAATAATCTGCTTGTAAGCACAGTACTGATTGCAGGAGGTACCTTTGCTATTTTTTATCTTCCTATGATGGGGATGGGAAGAATAATGGAAATAAAGCAGCGTCCTTATGATTATTATTACCTTTACCGTGCGGACCAGACAATTCCGGGAGAGAAAGAGGTCTCCGATCTTGCTGCAAAGTACAATCTTAAAATTAAGGACTTTAAAAATGCGCCCTATTTGTCACTTGCAATGGACGGTACTACAGAGGTGGAAGATGAAGGCAGGAACTTTCACTATGAGTATGTTCTTCTTTTGGAAGAGGGAAGATTTCTTTCTGAAGATTCTTATGAAATGCTTACCGGAGAAGAAATTTCAGTGGAACAGGGGAGTTACCTTGCTGTATCCAATGTAGATGAGACAGGATTGTACTATTTAAATTCGGGTGCTGCTAATCTCACTAATATGGTTACTTTTCAAAGCCTTCCTGTAACCTTTGCGGGATATGTCCACTATGACTTTCTGGTGGATCAGATAGGGTATTACGTTCTCAACAATACAGATTATGAAAGCATTGCACAGGGACTTACTCCCGATTGGATGGGCAGTACTGTGTTCTTCAACATAGACGGGGAGGATAGTTATGCATTTGCGGAAGATTTCTTTTATACATTGGTTTCTTCTTTTGGTCCGGAGTGTGAGTTGCCAGTATATTATGACAGGGTAACAAAGTATTACAAAGAACAGCAGGGAGAAATCTATTGGGGAGATACAGACAGAATGACAAAGATAAGTTTTTCAAGACCGGATGAAAGTGATTTTCGGTTGTATTGGACTTATATGCCTAAAAGCCGGATGTTGGATCAGATGGATTTTCTCAGAACCTTTTCAGTGTATTTTATGATGTTTTTGTTCATCGCTATCATATGTTCTCTGACAGCAATGATTATCAGTTATACGCGCTGTATGACCATTGCCCTCAACAACCGCTATGTCTTTGATGATTTAAAGAGACTTGGCGCTTCGCCGGCTTTCTTGCTCAGAGAAATCAGAGGACAGGCGGGACCGGTGTTCAAGATTCCTTCCATGGTGGGGATGAGTATTATGTATCTTCTTTATGCGCTGCTCATGTTTGGAAATGACGGAAAATGGACGGGCAGCGAGATTGGAGGAATGACGGTGTGCTTCTTTATACTGATTGCGCTTGCAGGAGTGTACTACCTGATTTACCGCCATACAATAAAAAGTATGTGCAGACAGTTGGAGGTGATAGAGTAAGGTTGGGATTGGACCCAATGTCATTTATAGAAGAGACCACAGCCGCTGGGCAGATATCCCGCTTCATCTGGCTGGACAATAGTCTATGGCGAATCCTATGTACAGCGATAAGAAGGACTAAACAGCCCTTGTTCAGAAATTGGCACCGGACGCAAACGGCGTATTGACCCATCCATGGGTCAAGTTACGCCTTCGACGGACGTCCTGTCCGTCGATTGCTGGGCAATGGATGGGCTGTTAAGTCCTTCTAATCGCTTTCCATAAGGCTCCGCCATAGACTATTGTCCAGCCAGATGAAGCGGGATATCTGCCCAGCGGCTGCGGTCCCTTCTATAAATGACATTGGGTCAGACCGTGTTATGCAATTATGATGCAAAAAAGATGCAATTATGATGCAAGGAAGGAGTAGAATAGCAGTGTTATTTGATTATGAGGCGTTAAGATGGAGAGCGTTATGAAAAGATTAAAGAGTTTCATCCTTTTAGGAGTGATGTTGATTATGGGAGGTATAATCTGGGGAATGGCAAGGTTCAACCAGAATGAATCGTCAGTGGTAAAACAGGGAGAGTATTTCAGAAGTGCGGGTAGAATATGTGAAAAGGCAGGCATACGCGGTGTCCTGCCGTTAGTGGAAGACTATGTTGAACTTAATAAAAAATTGTTTCCTTATGTGAAGAAAGTGACTTTGTATTTGACAAGGGATTATCTAAGATATACAACGGGAGAAGAGGCGCTTTCTTATTTTCAGGTCAGGTATCCTGAAATGTGTGGGATGGATGCTTATCTTTTAAGCGGTTATACATTATGGGATGATGAGGAAGAGATGTTTGACCAGATTTTTTATGTGGTGGAAGAGCCGGATGTAGCCCACGGCTTTTTCGTTAGGAAGGGAAACTATTACGAGGTAGTCAGTCAGGGGGAAACGGAGGATAATTATGATATGGTCAATACTGTGAGGAGAAAGCTGGATTATGAATATACTCCTCTTTTTTCATGGCATCAGGAAGCGGATGGAAATATGATGATGCTGGATAATCTGGAAAGCAATTTTTTCTATATTAGAGACTTGGGCGGAGGAGAAAAAATCCAGCTTCGGGCAAAAATAATAGGAAGGGGTGAACCTGGCGAGTCAACACCTTATATTTATCAGGTAGAGATTTATGATGAAAAGGGAGAAGAACTTATACAGGAATTTCAGGTGACATCCACATATGGACACGAATCTCCGTTTGTATTTGAGGATTACAATGCGGATGGTTATCTGGACCTTACGATAAGATATTTTTATGGGGTAAACGGCGGCTCTGCCAGTCATTATATTTTCAGTCCGTCAAAAAGAGAGTTTATGGAACTGGATTCCGAATTGGATTACTATTCTGAATACAGTGTGGACTATGAGAAGAGAAGGCTTTATAAGCATTCTCATGGCTCGGCAATCAGTGGGACAGAATTTACTTGTCAGTGGGAAGGCGAGATGGATTGTGAACTGATAAAGGTGTTTGATCATAATGGTTCACCTGATATTGGTGTGCAGGTGTGGATTGCCTGTTATGATCAAGAGCAGGAAGAAGTGATTTGTGATTATAGGTATACATATGAAGAATACGACGAGCGGGTTGATGATATCTGGAGAATTTATAAGGAGGATTTTATCTGGGAGAAGGAAATAAGAGATAAGGACACCGGGAAAAAGTACATGCTCCGGTATATGGAAGTTTTTGATGAAGAAGAGGCAGCGAGCAATAAGGGGATTTATTATGAGGGATGGATCTATGTATTTGATGAAGACACTTATCTGGTTGGAGTGCATCCGGCGGACCATTGTACACATGCCAGCAGTTTCACATGGAAGGATGCGGAGCAGGAACTGCTTATCCGTTATGGAGACAGCGGTTCATGGACGATACCAATGTCTGGGTTGATTCGCCGGGATTATCAGCCAGCAGAGGAGTGACGCGTAGTGTCATGTTTCCAGAAAATGAAGATTGTAGAAAATGAAAAATTATGATAGGATTCAAACAGGAGCAATTGCGGTAAAAGTTTGGTAGATTGTAACTGTTCAGTACCTTCACAGTTACAATGCAAAATCCATCCTAAATTGCCTACGGCAATGGGATTTTGCATGCTTGAATCATATTCTTACGGTCTCAGCAGTAAATGCTTCGACCTGTACTGAAGAGTTACGGTAGATTTTTCTTGAAATCTGCTTTTATTGCAGAATATACGATAGGAGAAAAAAATGAGTGATTTCATGGAACTTGTTAAGCTGTGTCAGGGACACAGAGTTTATATACAGACGCATAATTTTCCGGACCCGGATGCCATTTCTTCCGCATATGGATTGAAGAAACTGCTGGAAGTTTATGGTGTGGAGTCAAAGCTTTGCTATGATGGCAGGGTAGACAAGCTGAGCGCTTCAAAACTACTGGATGAATTTCAGATGCAGATATACCCATATGTAGATTTGCAAAAGGATATGAAGGAGGATGACTATATCATATGCGTGGACACACAGAAACATGGTGGGAATGTTACGGATTTTGTGGGAGATGAAGTGGCATGTATCGACCATCACCCCACCTTTGTTCCAATGGAGTATAAATATCAGGATATCCGGATTACCGGCGCCTGCGCTACATTGATTGCGGAATATTATGCTAAAATGGGGCATGAACCGGATCGAGATACAGCGACAGCATTGCTTTATGGTTTAAAGATGGACACTCTGCAATTTTCACGAGGCGTGACAGAGCTGGATATTGAGATGTTCCGGTTTTTGTTTCCTTTCTGCGACCATGAGAAGCTGGCACGGCTGGAGCGTAATAATATGGAATTTGACGATTTGAGAGCATATGGTGCCGCTATCGAGAGCATTGAGTTGTACGACAAAACAGGTTTTTCCTGCATCCCGTTTTCCTGTCCGGATGCATTGATTGCAATTCTTGCGGACTTTATTCTGGCTTTGGTTGAAGTGGAAGTGGCAGTGGTGTTTTCTTATAGAGAGGATGGGATAAAACTGTCGGTTCGCTCTGAGGATCCCAAAATTCATGCGGGCAACCTGCTTCATCAGGCATTACTTGATTTAGGAAACGGAGGAGGACATGCTGCTATGGCAGGCGGGTTCATACGTCAGGATAAAGTAGCAGGGCTTGGGAATTATCCCAGGGATGCTATTAGGAATTTGTTTTTGAAGGCGATGGAGAGCCTGTAATCTTTGCGTTGATGGTACAGCGACGGTGTATAAATTTAGGACTTGGCGATAATAAGTAAAATATTGTAGACACTTGTGGAAATTTGATATATAATATCGTTTACAAAGGAGACGATATGAGCGAGGGGAAAAATATTCTTATTAACGTATTCTCGAGTTTTATTTATTGGATAATTTTTTCCATTGGTGCAACTATATTAACGCCTATATTTTCTGGCATACTTCTTTTTTAAAAGGTGATGGTAAAGAGATTCCCTTATGGACATGGTGTATATTGGCTGTATCTATAATGATAAATATTATTTCAATTATAATTAATATTTTAGTTTTTATGAAAAAAGGAAATAAACCACAATTTCCAATAATAAAGACAGATATGATATATGAGAAGTTAAGAACGGAATTATATTTTGAAAATAGAAGAGATATTAAGTGTTTTAGGGAAGTTAGGTTTAAAGTTCTATGTGAAAAGATGGAGCATATAAGAAAGCAGTTTACATGGACAGGCGATGGTTATATTGGGACTTTCATGGAACCAAACTTTGAAGATAAATATTTAATTGATTCGGGAAGCATAAGAAAATGTCCACCACAAATTTATGATGTGATTTTTAAAGAGCCCAAGAAAAAGGGTGATTATGTACATTATAGAGTTCGGACTGAAGTTTTTGATGAGGGCGAAGTAATGCTGCCATTTCTATCACAGCATATTTCTGGTCCGGCCAAGAAAATGGAATTAGTGGTCAGCGTGCCTAAAGGAATGATAAAAAATGTCCGTTTTGTGGAATATGCAGATTCAGCAGGAAAGATGGTTATTGGTGAACCGATACCTGTTGAATCGAAAAGTGTTGGGAATTTAGATGTATATGAATTTGAAAAGAAAAAGCCTGAATTATTGCATAAATACAAATTAGAATGGGAATTTGACAAATAATGTTTAATTTGCTAGAATGTTTATGTACAGTTGGGGCGATTATGGAGGAAAGTTGATATGGATGGTGATTGAGGATTATTATTTAATTATAACTAAAGTAAATAGAAGCAGGAAGCAGGCTTAAGTTGCCTGCTTTCTTTCTGAATAAGGTATATGAAATAAGTCTTAAACAAATCTGTGCCTGCTTTTGCATCATGTGACAGCAGGTGTTGTGGTCAATCATAAATAATTCTATATTAAAATTCAGGAAAAAGCACATTATAGTTCGAATTCTAATACATTATCTATAGAAGATTTTATATTGAAGAAATGAAAATGGAAGAAAGAGCAAATACTCTCATTAACACCTGCAGTTTTCCAGGGGTGAAGTCGATTATGGTGGATTTACCATACCCGCCGATTTAGGTCACTGGCAGGAATCAGGCGTATGCAAATTTATTAAGCAATGACTACTGTGGTGCTGTGTCAGAGTTATCTGCAACAACTCAGTATATCAATAATGAAAATCATCTGTCATGTGATAGATGTGCGATGGCGAAGACACTCCTAGGAATTGCCATGGCAGAGATGATGATGGAAGAGTTATAAGATGAGTTTACTCCCGTGAAAGGAGAAGGCGGTATAAATTATAGATGATTGCGCAAAATACAAATGATAAGAAAGGAAGGTATTTATGAGCAATCATTTAAAAGATCAGAGCAGCCCCTATCTGTTACAGCATGCTGAAAATCCCGTGGACTGGTATCCTTGGGGAGAGGAAGCTTTTGAAAAGGCAAAGCGGGAAGATAAACCTGTTTTTCTGAGTATTGGATATAGTACCTGTCATTGGTGTCATGTGATGGAGCAGGAGAGTTTTGAAAATATGGAAATCGCAGATATCCTCAATCGCTACTTTGTGTCGGTCAAGGTGGACAGGGAGGAGCGTCCCGATATTGACAGTGTGTATATGTCCGTTTGTCAGGCTCTGACGGGAAACGGCGGATGGCCTATGAGTATTTTCATGACGCCGGAACAGAAGCCATTTTTTGCAGGAACTTATTTTCCGCCCATATCCAGCCGGGGCATGGCGGGGATGCATGATCTGCTACTTGTGATTGCAGATAAATGGAAGAGGGATAAGGAAGAACTGCTGCAGTCTGCCGAACGTATCCTTGCACATATTCGTACAGAGGATGACGGAGTTTGTGAACATATCGACAGTGGGCTGCCGGGGAAGGCAGCAAGGATCTTTTCGGAAAACTTTGATAAAAAACATGGCGGATTCGGCAATGCGCCAAAGTTTCCTACACCGCACAATCTGCTGTTCCTGACCCTTTATGCGCAGATAAATGATAAAAAGGATGTTTTTAAGCAGGTGGAGGTTACCCTTGAAAAGATGCGCAGAGGCGGGATTTTCGACCATATTGGTTTTGGATTTTCCAGATATTCCACAGATAAATATTTTTTTCTCCCGCATTTTGAAAAAATGCTGTATGATAATGCCCTGTTGATCATAGCATATTTGGCAGCTTATAAGGTTTCAGGGAAGGAAATTTTTTTAGATACAGCGGAAAAGACTGCCGCCTATGTTTTCCGTGATCTGACTGACAGCGAGGGAGGGTTTTATTCTGCGCAGGACGCAGACAGTGAAGGGGAAGAAGGCAGATTTTATACATGGAGATATGAGGAAGTGTGCAGGCTTTTGGGGGAAGAGAGAGGAAAGCGACTTTGCCGACATTTTGGGATAACGCAGCGGGGAAATTTTGAAGGCAGAAATATTCCAAATCTCTTGAGCGGAAATGAGATTTTGGATGACTTTGACGGGGAGAAGGAGCTTATGTATGAGTATCGTAAATCTCATTTTAAGCTGCACTTGGACGATAAGATACTGACTTCATGGAATGCGCTGATGATCTGGGCATTATCGGTACTTTACCGCGTGACGGGGAAAGAAGAGTATCTTTTGGCGGCAAAGAGGGCACAGCAGTTTATTGAAAAGAGTCTTGCATATGGGAACACTCTGTATGTAAGTTTTAGAAATCATATACGTTTTGTTAAGGGATTTCTGGATGAATATGCTTATTATACAGCGGCGCTTATCAGTTTGTANGAGGCAACCGGAGAATCTNCCTATATAGAACGTGCNCNGCAGATCTGTGAAGAGGCAANGNAGCAGTTTGCCGATGAGANGGGCAGCGGATATTTTCTGTATGGGGAGGNAAACGACAGTCTGATTATTAAACCCAAGGAAACTTATGACGGTGCNCTNCCTAGTGGAAACTCTGTCATGGCATACTGNTTTGTCAGGCTTTTNCAGATTTTAGNNAATNAGGATTATGAGCATCTGGCAAAGGAACAGCTGGCTTTTTTATCNGGTGAGGCAAAAGCNTATCCCACNGGACATGGNATGTTTCTGACTGCNCAGNTGTTNTACTTAAATCCNCCNGCTAAAATCACAGTGATTTTGGCAGCAGGAGAGAAGGAAGAAGANGTCAGGAAAAAACTGCCCCTTTATGCAGATGTAAATCTTCTTNCNCATGAGACNGANGAGTANAAANTANTNAACGGNAAAACGNCTTATTATATCTGTAAGNATCACACTTGNCTTCCGCCTNTAAATCNGGAACANTTTCCTGAAANAGGAGTATTTTAAATAAAAAAGGNANTTTTATGNCATANACAGATTTTGTTCCAGTAATAGGTACGGTATTTAATNTTGCAAGAGGAAATGACTGTTGCAGTCAAATGGTATCTTTGCGTACGGATGATGGAATCGCAAACTTTGTAGTAAATGCACAGACACAGGTGATTGATGATATACAAATCCGGATGGGAATGCGTATAGCGGCATTCTATGATGCTTCCCTGCCTATGCCGCTTATTTTTCCGCCCCAGTATCGTGCGCAGATCGTTACTGTGATTGGCAGGAACGAGCAGGTGATGCTGAATTATTTTGATCGGAATCTTTTGGCAAAAGACCGCTCACTGCAGTTAAATATTGCAGGAAACACTGCCATCAGGACTGCAAATGGGCAAAGGTTTAACTGTAATCCGGCGGATCAGATTCTGCTGGTTTATTACACAGCCACCACCAGAAGCATTCCACCCCAGACAACACCTTCAAGGATTATTGTATTTTGTTAAAGCTTCAGATCCATTCCTCCATTAAAAGAAAATCCCGGATATGAAAGTGTTTGATGCCATTTCGGCTCATGTCGAATTCATCCATGGAAAGTACGTATTTAGGGTAATTGTCTGAAATATTTTTATAAACGCCAAATTCGCGTTCAATAGTTTCTGCGTTGGCAAGGAGATAGGAAACCTGAATATAAAGCCGTTGCCCGTTTTTGACAGATACAAAGTCAATTTCCCTTGAATTGGATTTACCCACGGATACACAATAGCCCCGGCGAAGTAATTCCAGACAGACAATGTTTTCAAGTATTTGATCCATGTCACGATTGTTGGAACCGTAGACGGCTTCACGTAAACCATGATCGGCAACATAGTATTTCTCATTGACAGAGAGGACTTTTTTTCTAATAAGATCCTCTCTGTTTATTTTATAAAAAAGGAATGCTTCGGAGCATGCCTTGATATAATTCAAAATTGTTTCGTGAGAGACGGTACGGTTTTCACTTTTAAAATATTTACTCAGGCTGTTTGCGCTGAAGGAATGACCAACGTTTGCCAGCAAATAGGTGATTGTCCGTTCTAACAGATCTACATCGCGGATGTTGTTCCGTTTCACCACGTCTTTCAGAACCACAGAATTATAGATATCCTTTAAATACTGTGTACAGGCATCTGGGGTTCCAAGAAGGTTTGTGAGAAAAGGCATCCCCCCAGTTAGAATGTAATCGCGGAAAATAAGCGAAGTATCAGCAGAAGGATGACCTAACCTATGAACCTCTAGAAATTCGGAGAATGAAAAGGGATAAATCACAAATTCCACATAGCGTCCGGCAAGATAAGTTGCAAGCTCGCCGGAAAGCAGTCTGGCGTTTGAACCAGTAATGTAAATGTCGCAATCATATTCTACACGACAGGAATTGATGCACCGTTCCCATTCCTGTACTTCCTGTATTTCATCGAAGAAAAGATAGGCTTTACCATTTACGGATGAAAAAAAATGCTCAATTCTATCATGAAGCGCCTGGGCAGTGCAATATTTTGCATTATCCATTGTCTCAAAATTGATCGTTAGGAATTGAGATTTGGATATTCCGGATTCCATAAGTTCCTGTTTAATCAAATCCAGCATCACGGACTTGCCTGAGCGTCGTATTCCGGTCAGAACTTTGACCAGATCACTGTTTATAAAAGGACGAATTTGTTTCATATATTGTTCACGTTTAATCATGCAGACCACTACCTCCTGTAATAGTATATGCTCATTATAATACATTTATAACCGCGAAACAACATTGTAAAACAAATTTGCGCGGTTATAACCGCACAAATTTGTATATAGAATAAATTGTGACGATGTAACCGTATGAATTTTAGGTGTGGAATATCATAATTACTCACAGCGATAATTATGATAAAATAAATAGTAAAAAAATGCATCAAACATGAAATATTTCTTGACCTTATACCAACTATAACCCATATACTCTACCCAAAAGAAGCAGGGAGGATGTTGCAGTGAATATCAATGAACTGGAAAGCATGACGGGTATCAGCAAACAGAATATTCGCTTCTATGAAAAAAAGGGACTGGTCCATCCGGCAAGAAACGAAACGAACAATTATCGGGAGTATACACAGGAAGATGTGAAAATGCTTCAGATTATTAAGGTGTTGCGGAAGCTGGATATGCCGATAGAAGATATTCGGAAAATTATGGATGAAGAAACTCCCTTTGATCAGGCAATTCAAAAGCATCTGGACAGTCTGCTGGAAAGGAAAAGTGAACTGGAGTCATGTATCAGCATCTGTAAGGATTTGTGTCATGAAGAACTTAAAACGCTGGATGCAGATGCGGTGCTTCTTAAAATGGATGAGATGGAGAAGAAGGGGGGAATTTTCATGTCAATTTTAAATGATTATAAGCAGGTGAAGAAAGAGGAAGCAATGCGGACCTTTACATTCAGACCGGATACCATGGTCATGAATCCCCGGGAATTTACAGACGCACTTCTGGCATATGCAGATGAGAATGAGGTGAATCTGGTAATCAGTAAGGAAGGAATGTATCCGGTTTTTGAAATCGACGGCACAGAGTACACGGCAGAGCGCGTCATAGGGCGTTTTGGTGCGGTGATACATTGCACTATGACGCATCCCGAGATGGTGGAAGATGGCAGCATTTCACAGGGAAAGAGAAAAATTTACAGGTTTATTTCCGGTAGTATGCTTGCCATCATGCTGGTTCTGTTTATTGTACTTACCAGAGTTCCGACTGGTCAGAGCCTATGGATGTGTCTTCTTACGGCGGTTATTTTGGTACCTGTTCTTGTATGGGCTTTCCATTATAAATAATGCATGGCAGGCTTTCATCGGAAATGGTACAGCCGTGATTTCCAATCTCAATGGCTGGTTTGGTCTTTCCGTGAAAATCGCTGCCGCAAGTGATGCAGAGTCGATATTGCTCTGCAGCAGTGCAAAAGCCGGCAGCCTGATCAGGCAGATGATAGCTGGAGAACGCCTCGATTCCGTCAATTCCAAGGCGTATGATTTCTGGGAGAAGATGCTGCCTGCCCTTTAAATTGACACCCGGATGGGCAAGTACAGCAAAACCGTGATTATTGTGGATCAAGTCAATGATTTCCCGCATTTGGGGATAGTGTATTGTGGCGTGGCAGGGTTTGCCCGGTGCATAAAAGTCCCAGTAGAAATTTACGTAAGGATTATCCCCTCTTGCTCCGCCGCTGCGGTATGGTGCAAGCAGGGGATGGTCTTTATATGCAGAATTGGTAAGCAGCACTTCTGCAAACATTTCTCCGGTCCAGGTTTCAGACCAATAGGAATTTTTAGATAGATGCCACATATCATTTTCGGTCACATGAAAACCGAGCGTCTGTGTCAGTTCAAGCATCTTGAGAGATGCTTCAAAGCTTTGGGAACGGATATTTTTTTCAATCATTTCAAAATCCGCACTACGATAATCAATTCCATATCCTAATATGTGAAAGCCATTGTTTTCATGAACGCAGTCAATCTCAATGCCTGGAATGTATGCAATTCCCTTTTTGTCTGCCAGACTTTCGGCTTCGAAATTGGCCCGCACACAATTGTGGTCAGTAATGGACATCCTTTTAATATTCAGTGCGGCGCATTTTTCTACCAGAGCAGCAGGTGAAAACTCTCCATCTTCGCTATAGAAACTGTGCATATGTAAGTCGATCATAAAATCCTCCTGTTTGTGCATTTTTTCAGTAACGCTTCGTGCATGATGAACATTAAAATCAAGATTAATAATAGGTATATCGGAAATAATGTAATGCTGATATGGTTTGCAATAAGACCGAACAGCGGAGGCATCAGGCAGGTGCCGATATAGGCAAAAGCCATTTGTACTCCGATGATGGCCTGGGATTTATCTGCGCCGAAATGTGCCGGCGTGGAGTGAATGATGCAGGGATAAATGGGTGCACATCCCAGACCGATCAAAACCAGACCGACAAAAGAAATCTCACTGCCCAAAGGCAGCAGCAAAACGAGGCAGCCTGCCAAAATAATGCTCTGTCCTAAACGAACCATCTGTGTGTCATTCAGCTTCATGGTGAGAAAGCCGCTTAAGGCTCTGCCGATCGTAATTCCAATAAAGAACCATCCGGCGAAGGAGGCAGCTGTCTCGGTAGGCAGATTCTTATGAAGGACAAGATAACTGCTGATCCATAAGCCGGCAGTTTGCTCCAGGGCACAGTAGCAGAAAAAAGTGATCATTACTTCCTTTGCGCCGGGAATTTTCAGGATGGCGCCCAGGGAAAGCGGTTTGTCGGTATCTGAGGTATGATCTGTATCAGAAGCCTTAAGTGTGCGCTTTTGCCACAGCGGAAGGCTGAGCAGCAGAACGCAGGTCAGGACAATCTGCAAAATGGCAATATAGCGATAGCCTATATTCCATCCCTGCCCATTTGTCAGAGCAAATCCCATAATATATGGTCCAAGGGAAGCACCGATTCCCCACATGCAGTGCAGCCAGCTCATATGCCTGCTTGCATAGTGAAGCGCTACATAGTTATTTAGGGAAGCATCCACACTTCCGGCACCCAGACCGTAAGGAATTGCCCATATACATAACAGCAAGAAGGAGTGGCTTAAAGAAAAGCCGAAAAGAGCAGCGGCTGTCATGAGTACACTGATGGCAGTAACCAGACCTGTTCCGAATTTTCTAGTCAGGCGGTCACTCAGCAGACTGGAGATGATTGTTCCCAGAGCGATGATCATTGAAATGCCTCCGGCATAAGAAACGGAAACATTTAATTCCTGATACATGACGGGCCATGCCGAACCTAAAAGGGAGTCGGGCAGACCCAGGCTGATAAATGCAAGATAGATAATTGTTAGTAACAACTGAAACACTTTATTTCCCTCCTGGTATCATTTGCAAAATATGTGATGTTGCTATAAGAATACCGTCATATTAGAATTGATGCAACTTGATTTTGGACGTATAATATAATAAAAACGACGGAATGGAAGAACTCATTTGGGAAAGGTGTGGGAAAATGGGATTGCAAAAATGTGGTGTAAGTGTCAATCGTGACTACAAAGAGTTACGGGCACATGGTTCACTGGAATTTCCTTGTGCTGGGTATTCGGAAATTTATACAAGCCAGCCGAAGTATATTGTTCCATGGCATTGGCATGAAGAGTTGGAGATTGCGCATTCTAAAAAGGGAAAACTGAAATTGCAGATACCGGGAAAAACTTATGAATTGGAAGAGGGAGACTGTTTTATCATCAATTCTAATGTGCTCCATTATGCGGAAGCTGTTTCCACATGTGAACTGCAGTCTCTGGTCTTTGCTCCCACACTGATTACGGGGAGCAGAGAATCTGTGTTTGCGCAAAAATATATACTGCCTCTGATTGACGCATCGCCTAACGGATTTTTATTAAGAGCGGAGCAACATAAAGAACAGGTGACAGCTTTTATAAGTGCGTTTGATGCATTGAAATCAGACGTGCCGGGATTTGAATTTGCTGTCAGGGAAAATTTGTCCCGCATATGTCTTTTCTTATATCAGCAGTTTGAGTCTGAGATAAGGGTGGAGGATAAGAGACCCCATCAGGATCATCTGCGCACGACCAAAATGCTGGATTATATTCATAATCATTTTGCAGAAAACATAAGTCTGACGGAAATTGCCAAAGTAGCGGGTATAGGCGAAAGAGAATGCCTGCGCTGTTTCCAGAGAACCATCCAGCTTTCGCCCATGCAATATTTGCTGAAATACAGAATCATGCGGGGAGCAGATCTTCTTTTGCAAAATCCTGCCAGCAGCATCTCAGAAATTGCGGGGCTGTGCGGATTTGACAGTCCCAGCAATTTTGCAAAAATGTTCAAGCGCTTTTATAATACGACACCTCGGGAGTATCGCAAATATGGTACAGAATAGCGGCTGATAATGAATAGAGGGGAAATGGGCATTTATGCAAATACAAATCTGACAAACTTCTTTTTCCCGATTTTCAGCACATCACCACTGACGATAGCGGTATCCAGAGAGGTGATTTTTTCTCCGTTTAAGGAGATGCCGCCCTGGGTGAGCAGGCGGCGGAATTCATTGCTGCTTGCCGTAAAACCGCTTTGCACAAGGAGAGGAACTGCTTGCAGCAGGCTGTCTTTTCCGGAGGGGATGGGAAGTGAGGGAACTTCTTCTGGTATTCCCTTATTGGTAAATGCCTGGCGGAAAAATTCTTCGGCGGCAGCGGTTTCGTCTGGGGTGTGGTATAAGGCGGTGATGGTGCGTGCCAGAAGCAGTTTGCAGTCTTTGGGATTACAGCCGTTATCAAGGGAGGATTTTATTTTATCCAGTTCATCCGGCAGAATGTCGGTTGCCAGTTCAAAGTATCTGATGATGAGAGAGTCAGGGACTTCCATAATCTTTTTGAACATGACATTTGCCTCTTCCTGTACGCCAATGTAATTTCCAAGGCTTTTGCTCATTTTCTCCACGCCGTCAAGTCCTTCTAATATAGGCATGAAGAGTGCGGCCTGGGGCTCTTGATTTAAGGATTTTTGAAGGGAGCGTCCCATTAGGATGTTGAAGGTCTGGTCGGTGCCGCCAAGTTCAATATCCGCTTTTATGGCAACGGAATCGTAAGCCTGCATGAGAGGGTAAAAGAATTCATGCAGACCGATAGGGACATTGTGGGAGTAGCGGTTCTGGAAATCATCCCGCTCCAGCATTCTGGCAACGGTAGTACTGGCGGCAAGTTTTAGTATTTCCTCCATATTTAAAAGTTCCAGCCATTCTCCGTTGTAGCGGACTTCTGTTTTATCCTTGTCGAGCACGCGGAAAACCTGTTCCTGATAGGTCTGCGCATTGAGCAGAATTTCGCTGTCGGAAAGAGCTTTGCGTCCCTTTGATTTTCCGGTTGGGTCACCGATGCGTCCGGTAAAGTCACCGATGATGATTACGATATGGTGTCCTAAGTCCTGCAGCTGCTTCAATTTGCGAAGAACTACCGCGTGACCTAAGTGAATGTCCGGCGCGCTGGGATCCAGACCCAGCTTGACGATGAGGGGCTTATCTGTTCGGATCGAGCGTTCTAGTTTTGCTCTTAAATCTTCTTCTCCGATAAGTTGTGCGGCGCCCTTTAAGATAATGCGCATCTGACGGTTGACTTCCCGGCTTAAAAAAGTTTCATTAGTTGTCATTTCATTTTTCCTCCTAAATAAAAAACTCCCGTCCTTCAATAGGACGAGAGTCAAATCTCGTGATACCACCTAATGTTCATAAACAGCTTACGCTGCTTACCTCTTCAAGTACGACCCGCCTGGGGCTTATACTCTAGCATGTTAACGGATGCAGGAACCGTCGCAGCCTACTAAATCATAAGATTATTTGGTGCGAAGCTCAAAGATGTATTCACATATAGCTTCCCATGCGCCTCTCATCAACCGGCTGCTTTCTGTATGTTTCACTTTATGCTACTTCTTCTTATCATTGCTTTTAAATTCAATCACTTGTATGAAATTAGTTGTAATTATAATCGACTGATGGATAGTTGTCAAATAAAAAATCAGATGAGGTGACTTTTTTAGCAAGTTTCAAGCTTTTCTTAAATTTCCCGGTAAGGACTAATTCATATTTCATAAATCGATGTCCTCCAGTGCTTCCGCAAAACTGCCATATCTTTTGGTATTTGGATCTCTGCTGATTTGTTTTGCTTCCTCCATAGCGTCTAGCACTTCCGGCTTAAATTTAGGAATTTCTACGCTAAAAGGAAGTCCACCGCGCATGATAGCCTGCCTCAAAAACATATTCACTGCGCTGGACATATCAAGCCCAAGTTGATTAAACAACTCTACCGCCTGTTTTTTAACATCTTCATCTATCCTTATCTGAGTTTGTACAGTGGCCATAATATCACCTTCTTTCATCTAAAATATATACCAATTTGTTTACATTGTCAACCAAAGGGAAAGTTGCAGATTAAAAGATTTGAGTAATTGCGCTGTTAAAATAGCCGTTAAGCTGGGAGTATAATTTTAAGACAAGCTAAATAATAGTTTTGTGCTAGTAAAATAAGCGTATTTTATAAGAATTGGAAAAGAAAAAATAGTATAATGCCAATATAGATTAAATTATGGAGGCATATGATTCATGGAGGGCGAAAGAAAAACTCTAAGGCAACTTTTCATTCCAATATGTCTGGAAGTTTTGTTTCACATGTTGGCAGGCATGGTAGATACCATGATGTTGTCTTCGGTTGGAGATCAAGCGGTAGGTGCAGTGGGAACGGCAAATACGTATATTGGAATCTTTATCATTATGTTTTCCATTATTTCTTCCGGAATGATTGCCGTCATGACGCAATACATAGGCGCAGACCGAAAAGGGGTAGCATATCAGGCAAGACAGCTGGGACTGATGTTTAATGCGGTAATTGGTGCGGTTTTATCTATCCTTTTATTCTGTTTGGCAGGAAAGGTGCTGGCGTTGGTAGGAGTGGCGCAGCAGTTACATGGATATGCTGCCGTCTATCTGAGGATTGTGGGCGGATGCTGTATTTTAAATGCCTTGATTCCGATTTTTTCCAGCTATCTCAGGGCTTTTGGGCATACCAAAGAGCCGTTGGCGGCAACAATGGCAGGAAATGTTATAAATTTGATTTTAAACTCCCTTTTCCTATTTGGTTTTCATATGGGGGTAATGGGAGTGGCGATTGCCACAGTGATTTCGAGGATGCTGAACCTTGTACTTGTAGTAGTGGCATCCCGCCGGCTAGTGGATGCGTGGAAGGATCCGGAGCGTATTTCAAATAAAGTAGTGCTGAAACAAATTGTAAGTATTGGTTTACCCTCTGCGATGGAAACAGGACTATATAATTTCGCAATGATGTTGATTATTCGTTTCTTAAATCAGATGGATGCAGATGGTATCAACGTGACAGCGCGCTCTTATGCCGCGCAGATATCCAATTTTGCTTATTGCGCTGGCGCAGCCCTTGCCCAGGCAAATGCGATTCTGACAGGGTGGAGGATTGGCGCCGGAGAATATGAAGAATGTGATAAAGGAACAAAGAAGGCGGCGGTAATTGGAATCATAGTAGCAGCCGTTCTGGAAAGTTCATTTGCGCTCACTTCAGGCCTGTTGATGCGGATTTTCACAGATGACCCAGCTATGATTACACTGGTCGGGAAACTGCTGGCGGTGGATATTTTTCTTGAGATTGGACGGACAACAAATTTAGTCTTTGGCAATGCACTAAAAACCAGCGGAGATGCTATATTTACAACGGTAATTGGAGCAGTATTCATGTATTTGTGTGCAGTAGGAGGCACATGGTTTTTTGGAATACATTTGGGAATGATGGTGGTAGGCGCTTATATTGGTCTGGCGATGGATGAATGTGTCAGGGCGGTATGCATGTTCCTGCGCTGGCTGAGCGGAAGATGGAAGGAAAAGAGCTTGATTCGCAGTTAGATATCTGCATATTTTTTGATAAAGGTATAGAAAATGATATTGTCAGGGCATTCTAAAGAATATGGAAAAGAAAAAAATGTCCCATGAATTTGATTATTATGTATTGTTGTTTTTTATCCTTGCCTTTGCCGGATGGCTCTGGGAAGTTATTTTGTACATGTTTACGGAACATGCTTTTATAAACAGAGGTGTATACAGAGGTCCCTATCTGCCCATTTATGGTGTCGGAGGGCTTTCGCTTTGTTTTTTATTCCGCTCATTTAGGAAAAAGCCGGTGAGGGTGTTCTTCTTATCTGCATTACTCTGTTCGGTTCTGGAATACCTGACCAGCTTTTTTCTGGAAAGGCGTTTTGGAGTGAGATGGTGGGATTACAGTGGACACTTTTTAAATATCAGCGGAAGAATCTGCTTGCTCGGGACAGTGACCTTTGGACTTGGAGGTACTGCGCTGGTGTGCCTGTTTTTGCCCTTCTATGAAAAAATGTACCGCAGGATACCGAAAAAATGGAGGGTTGCGCTATGCCTGGTCTTCCTGCTTGTTTTTGTAATAGATGCAGCGTATTGTGCGACGCATCCTAATATGGGGGATGGGATTTCTTTGTAGTCCGAATAATGAAGAGTTGCATATTATCCGGTGGTAAAAATGGGCATTCTTTTGTATAATATGAATCAGAAAATGTGAAAAAATGAATGTCATTGATTCCGCTTTTGCCGTGTGAAAGGCTTGTAAAAGCTTTATAAACGACAAAACAGTCAACAACCATGATATTATGGAGGTCAAAGGACATGGAAGATTTTGTTACTGATGCGTTTTTCTATTTTTTATGCATTTTTGTACTTGTGATATACATAAGGAAGTGGAGAAGATATTCAGGGGAGAAGAACAGGTATGTGATATATGCGCAGGATGACATACATAAGACATATGTTTATTTCGTACCGCACACAAAAGAACAGATTACAGAAATTTTAAGCCATAAAAATGCAGGAGACAGGTTATGCTATGTGTTCGACAGGGACTCCATGGTAATAAAGTTTGCAGGTCCAGAGCAAGAGTTTCATAACATAGAGTTTTTGGGGGATGACTATCATTTATCTTTTGAAGAGCAGGGAAATTCATGTCTGCTGTATGTGGAGAGAATGAAGTGCTTTGCGCCGGGTTCGTTGGAAACAAGGACGAAAAGAGTACCGCTGTTCATGAATGAATTTTGGAAGGTAAAGGTGAACGCATCTGTTTATCAGAAGTAAGTGTGAAAGCTAAAAAATTTAGAGAATTGAAATCAATTACTACGATTTATCTTTATTGTGAGAGAATTCTATTGTATAATATTTCCATGCTAATCTACACGAAAAGCAGAGAATAAAAAGGATTCTAAAGAAAAGCTGGAAAAGGGGAAATATGAATTCAATATACCGTGATATCTTTCGTGCCATACATGAGGGAAAATGGCTGGGGATAGAATATTGCAACAAAGAAAATCAGATTACGAAGTATTGGATTGGTATTCGCAATCTGAACGTTGCAAAGCGCACCTTAGCGGTAGATGGGCTTCATCTTAGCAAATACACAACAGATACCTATGATTATATTTATATTGATTCTATTCTGTCATCTAAAGTGATTGAGGGTTCTTACTGTCCTGTCAATCGGGAATTAGTCCGTGATGTCTATTTAAACCCACATAAGTATAAAGGATTATTTGATAATACAGCCAATTTGAAAATCTTAAATTATTTGGAAATGTGCAATCGGATGGATGCTGTTCCATACTATTTAGATTTCGAATTGGTTCGTTTTTTAGACAGGGAAAGTTTTAAGGGAGATGCTTATGAATTAAGCGAGGAGCAGTTCCGCACGATTGTGCAGAATTTTCAATACAAGGCAGAAGAAAAAGGAAGCAGAGATGGACGACTAAAGATTCAACAGCTTGCAATGAATGTTCTTAGTATTCATACCGCGAAGGGACTTTATGTGCTTGCATATAGAAAGCTGCAATTGGATGTGAAAAGAAGGGTCTTGCGACCGGATGACGAAATCACGATTTGTACAGAGTATACTTTGGATGGAACAACGGAGAACATACGGCGATACCTTGATGCAGAAGAATATGAACTTTTGAAGAATTTTGAAGAAAATCAGGAGACAATAAAGGACTGCATAACGAAAAGAAGAGGACAGAGTCTTGGAACAGATGATATGCCTTATGTGATAGGTCTTGGAATGGATATTGCATTAGACTTGCATAAGGAATATGAGTCGATTGTCGATATGTATCATAAAAATGAGGTGCCGGTACCGATTAAGGCATTTTTTGGAGATTTGCTAAATCGCCCCATTCGTAAAAAGGCATATCCTATTGCGCTGATTAATCAGCGCGTCAACATGGACCAGCTTCTGGCGATAAACAATGGGATGAAATATCCTGTTGCTTATATTCAGGGACCGCCGGGAACGGGCAAGACGAATACGATTATCAACACCATCGCCACCGCTTTTTTTAACGAAAAAACAGTGCTGTTTGCATCATACAATAATCACCCGATTAATAGTGTATTTGAAAAACTTTCAAGCATGCAGCACAAAGGGAGAACGATACCATTCCCCATCCTGCGCCTGGGAAATAATGAGAAAGTAAAAGAAGCATTATCATACATGAAAGCATTGTACTATCAGGTTCAGGAGATAACCGTGTTTGAAAAGACACTGGACAGAAACAAGGATGACCGGGCAGAGCGCGCCAAAAAGTTATCGGATTTGTTAAAACGATATGAGGAACTGCTGGATTTGAAAGAGCGAAGCGAGACCTTGAACAGGTTGCTGGAGTATGAAAAGAAGGGAAAGCAGTCTTTGCAGATGCTGCCGTTCCAGACAGACTTAAGCGGAAGACAGTTAAGACGGGTCAACATCGAAATAGAAAAGACAGGTGCGATTACTGATGAACAAGCATTAGAACTGTTGGATGACCATCCGGAAGAACTTGGAAAGTATCTTTATTATACGTCAGCAAAATATATTCAAAAGCTGAACGAGCCTAAAAATAAGGATTTAAGAGATATTATTCTGACGGAGGATGAAGAGACGCAGGCTGTCAGTTTTGCAAAATACTTAAGCGACTCAGAAAATATAAAGAAACTGCAAAAGATATTCCCCATTATTGCAACCACTTGTATATCTGCACACCGATTGGGAAAACCGGAACCGCTGTTTGATATGACGATTATCGATGAGGCAAGTCAATGCAATACAGCAATTTCTCTTGTACCTATTATCCGCGGCGAAAGTTTGATGCTGGTAGGGGATCCACAGCAGCTTAATCCCGTAATCGTACTGGATGAGATGACGAATCAGAAGTTAAAGAAAAGATATAATGTTTCAGATGATTACGATTATCGGAAAAACTCGATATATAAAACATATCTTGCATGTGATGCGGTCAGTGATGAAATTCTTTTACATAATCATTATCGCTGCCATAAACAGATAATAGAGTTCAATAATAAGAAATATTATAATTCTAAGCTGCATGTCATGACAGAGAGTAAAGAGGCACAGCCACTGATTTATGTGAATGTACAAAATGACGAGGCGGATTATAAAAATACTGCGCCAGCAGAGGCATCGGAGATTATAAAGTATGCATCAGCAAATAAGGATAAGTCCATTGGTGTCATTACACCTTTCGTCAATCAGAAAAACCTGATTGAAAAAATGTTGAAAAGCGAAAACCTGTCCAATGTAACCTGCGGTACAGTCCATGCCTTTCAGGGGGATGAAAAGGATGTGGTATTGTTTTCCACAGCAATTACGAATCAGACAAAAGCAGGAACTTACGAATGGTTGAAAAACAATAAAGAATTAATTAATGTAGCAACTTCCAGGGCGAAGGAGAAGCTGATTGTATTGTCAAATACCCCAAATTTGGAGAGGCTGCACCAAAAGGACGGGGAGGATGATTTATTTGAATTGGTACAGTATGTCCGGACAAATGGACAGTCAAAGGTCACACAGAAGCAGACAAATTCCCGGGCGTTGGGAGTAAAGCCCTTTAGCACAGCTACGGAAGAAGCATTTTTGCAGAACTTGACGCATGCGTTGGAAAATATCTGGCTCTCGCAAAGTGCATATAAGGTATATAAAGAGGTGGCGATTTCTCATGTGTTTACAGACAACATCAATTATAGCGATTTGTTTTATAACGGGCGCTTTGACTTTGTCGTATACGAGGTGTTGGAGAAGCATGAGATACCGGTTCTGGCGATTGAACTGGATGGGAAAGAACACTTTGAAAATGATATTGTAAAGAATAGGGATTGCAAGAAGAATGAAATATGCAAAGCACATAATCTACAGATTATCCGTGTGGAAAATTCTTATGCCAGACGCTATAACCATATCAAGGAGATATTGTTAAACTATTTTTCAATAAGACACTAGGATGCGCAGGCACACTTGCAATTGCAGGTTGCAGGTTGCATATTATCCGGTGGTAAAAATGAGCATTATTTTGTATAATATGAATCAGAAAATGCGAAAAAAATGAATGTCATTGATTCCGCTTTTGCCGTGTGAAAGGCTTGTAAAAGCTTTATAAACGACAAAACAGTCAACAACCATGATATTATGGAGGTCAAAGGACATGGAATATTTTGTTGCGTGGGTGATTTATGCGTCTTTTGTCATTTTTGTACTCGGCACGTACATAAGAGAGTGGAGAAAAAATACGGATGGGAAGAACAATTTGATATATTCTCAGGACGGTATGCGCGTGACGTATGTTTATTTTGTACCGCACACAAAAGAACAGATTACAGAAATCTTAAGCCACAAAAATGCAGGAGACAGGTTGTGCTATATGTTTGACAGGGGCTCCATGGTAATAAAGTTTGCAGATCCAGAGGAGGAGTATTATAACCGAGAGTTTTCGGGGGATGATTATCATTTATCTTTTGAAGAGCAAGGGAGTTCATGTCTGCTGCATGTGGAGAGAATGAATTATTTTGCGCCGAGTTCGTCGAAAAGGGTACCGTTGCTCATGAATGCTTTTTGGAAAGTAAAAGTGAACGCATCTGTTTATCAGATATAAGTATAAAGAATGATATCCAGCGGAAAAGCAGTATGCTTTTATATAATAGAAAGTAGAAAATGAGTCATGGATTTGACCAAGGAGGGCATAAATTTGTTACAAAAAGTGCACGCTACACCTTACGGAAACATTCATTATTGGACAAACGGTGAGCAGCCAGAGAGTGAGAAATTAAGCAGTGATTACACGCTTGTATTTTTGCCCGGATTGACCGCTGATCATAGGTTGTTTAACAAACAGGCAGAGTATTTTGCCGGTAAATATCGAATTCTTACATGGGATGCGCCGGGACATGCTTCTTCCCGTCCGTTTGAGTTAAAGTTTTCCCTGATGGACAAGGCAGGATGGCTTGGCGAGATTTTGGAAAAAGAAGGAATAGATAAACCGATTATCATAGGACAGTCCATGGGAGGATATGTGGGACAGGCTTTTATGGAACGGTTTCTGGGGAAGCTTGGGGGATTTATTTCCATTGACTCTGCACCGCTTCAAAGGCGGTATGTAACAGGGATGGAAATATGGATGCTCAAAAGAACGGAGCCTGTATACCGTCACTATCCATGGAAATCTCTTTTGAAATCAGGGGCAAATGGATGTGCAGTTTCTGAATATGGCAGGAATCTGATGCGCGATTTCATGATGACATATGACCAAGAACATTATGCAAAATTAGCAGGTCATGGATATCGAATATTGGCTGAGGCGATAGAAGCAGATCTGCCTTACATAGTTGACTGTCCGGCTCTTCTGATATGCGGCAAATCCGACCGGGCCGGTTCCACAAAACGATATAACAAGGCATGGCATAAGACTACGGGTATTCCGATTGAATGGATAGAGAAGGCAGGGCATAATTCCAATACTGATCAGCCTGAATTAGTAAACTCACTTATCGAAAGATTCATTGAATCTATCTCTTAAAATGTTTTACTTTCAATCTGATGGACAAAGTTTTGAAATGGTGAACTGTGTGGCAGCAGGTAATCCATGTAGAATAATAAGGAGGGTTAATGACAATGATTTTTGAGGACAGGAAAATAAGGATGCAGGAGCAGAAATTAGAGTATAAGAGAGGTTTTAAGTGGTATGCCCTGCCATACGAAGAAATAACCCATGCATATATGAGAATTGAAGAGGTAAGGGGAAAGCTTTGTTGCAGCGTTGGCAACTTTGACATGCACTTTCTTGTAGTGAAAACAAAAGCAGGAGAAATGCTTAAGATAGATGCTTCATCCCAGAAAGTAGTAAAGCGTGTGCTAGAGGAACTTGCGGAGAGAAATCCTGAGATTGAAATCGGATATAAGAAGCCGGAAGCCTGAAAGAATGGCGGTAATGCCCTGTTACTGTCCATAGGCTGCCAGTACATCAGCCCAGATGGACAGTAGCATTAGAAAGATTTCCTTCAAAATGCTTTCTGGCATAATTGAACTTATTGGAAATCTGTAGTAAACTATTTTTACATAAATCCAGTAATCAGCCTTCCACATGCCCTTCATCAATACAGCTGGAGATATAGGATTTGACTTCATCCCGCGGTTTGCCAAGTGCAATGGATAGTTCCCCATAGAGAGAGGTTTCTGCAAGATTAAAGTAACGGTTGTCCAGTGCAGTCACTTTATAACCTTTCATGATGCGGCGTTCCTTCCGCAGATAAATTGTTTTAATTAGTTGAACCCACGCTTTGCAATTATTGGAACGCATATATTCTTTATAGGTTTTCTCTAATGTTTTTTCATCGGCCAGCGGAATCAGAGGAATATCAGGAATTGACCGGATCAGACTATCTGCTTCATCCTTTGACAAGGCATGACGAAGAGAAGTTTCTGCTGTATCTACAGGGGTATATACAGTACTGCCAGATGCATATACCGGTTTTAGCAGATAATATTGCCTATTCTTATCAACACCTGGAATATTCAGAGTAGTAATATCTTGTATGAGGCATATTCCATTGTTACCATAGATTACATATTCTCCTTTTTGAAACATTTTGTACCTCCTTCAAAATAAACTATATTATTTATTATACCAATTTTTTAAGAAAAATGTCAGCGTAAGACAAGAATAAGACAAAGTTTGTTTGTTATGCGCAGGAGAAAGAGATGATATATTGTGCAAATGTTACGAAAGACAGAATTATAATTCATAAGCAGCATTGTAAATGATTGGAAATGGAGGAAAAATGAAGCTTTATCTAGTAAGGCATGGCGAGACCGATTGGAACATTGAAAGTAAAATTCAGGGACAGACGGACATAGCGTTAAATGAAAGAGGCAGGCAGCAGGCGGAAGAATTTGCCGCCAGAATTGCAGGCGGAGACTATCAGGTGGATAGCATTTACACCAGCTCAAAGCAAAGAGCGTTGGAAACAGCCAGGATCATTGGTGCTGCGCTGAAGATAGAACCTAGGATACAGCCGGGAATTGAGGAAATCTGCCTTGGAAAATGGGAAGGTTATACATGGAAGCAGGTAAAGGAATTGTTTGGAGAGGAATACCGGTTATGGCGTGACAACCGTCGTTATCAAGTGCCTCCTATGGGAGAATCGTATCAGCAGCTCCTTGACAGGCTGCTGCCGGCAATCCGTGATATTACGCGGAAGGAAAAGGGCAATGTACTGGTAGTGACGCACAGCGCTGTGATTATGACGCTGATGTCATATGTGTATGACACGCCTTTTGAGGATATGGCAAAGAATTATAAAACCGGTAATGCCGGAATTGTTGAACTTGATGTGGATTTAATCAAGAACAACTGAATGCGTTTTGGGGAGAAAAGTAATATGAGACTGGGGGCATTAGAAGCAGGCGGTACCAAGATGGTATGTGCTGTTGGGGATGAAACGGGAAAGATTCTTGAGCAGATATCCATACCTACCGTAGCACCGGGGAAAACAATACCTCAAATGATTGAGTATTTCAGGAAAGTAAAAATAGATGCGTTGGGAATCGGATGCTTTGGTCCTATCGATCCTGACAGGAATTCTGCGACTTATGGGTATATTACCAGTACCCCTAAGCTGGCATGGAGGGATTATAATATCGTAGGAGCGTTCAAGGAGACACTTTCCTGCCCTGTGGGATTTGATACAGATGTAAATAGTTCCGTCCTTGGAGAAGTCACATTTGGACAGGCTAAAGGCAAAAATTGTGTGGTCTACGTTACTATAGGAACTGGTGTGGGAGCAGGTGTATTTATTGAGGGAAAGCTGCTTCATGGAATGCTCCATCCCGAAGCGGGGCATGTGCTGATTCAAAAGCGTTCCAATGATCAGTATCAAGGAAAATGTCCTTATCATAGGAATTGCCTGGAAGGACTTGCGGCGGGACCCGCCATAGAGGAAAGGTGGGGACAAAAGGCGGCAGTATTAAAGGAAAGAGAAGAGGTCTGGGATCTGGAAGGTTATTATATTTCCCAAGCGCTCAGCGGATATATTTTGACACTCTCACCGGAGATGATTATCTTAGGGGGCGGGGTCATGCATCAGGAACAGCTATTTCCTATCATCAGAAATTATGTAAAAGAGATATTGAACGGATATATTAAAACAAGAGAACTGGAGCATATGGAAAAATATATTGTTCCGGCAAGTCTTAAGGATAATCAGGGAATAATGGGATGCCTTGAACTTGCAAGAAGAGCTTCAGCTGACAATTGTGCATTTCTTTAACCAGCGGTTTCCGAATCCTTTACCATCTGAAAAGCAGAGCAAGGTAAATTTTGAAAATAAAATTATGAATTATAGATCACAGAAGGGGATAGTTTCGATGGAAGATACGTCTGAAAATAAAATATCCGGAAGTCCATCAAAACGTGTCAGCGTTGCGCTTCTTGCCCATGTGGATGCCGGAAAGACAACTTTATCAGAGGCAATGCTTTATGTGAGCGGCAGCATCCGCAAGCTGGGCAGGGTGGATAAGAAGGACGCATTCCTGGATTCTCACGGATTGGAAAGAGAGAGAGGTATCACGATTTTTTCCAAACAGGCGATTTTGAAAAGAGGGCAGGTAGAGATTACACTTTTAGATACACCGGGGCACGTGGATTTTTCGGCAGAGATGGAGCGCACGCTGCAGGTTCTGGATGCTGCAATTCTGGTAATCAGCGGAAGCGATGGTGTGCAGGGGCATACACTTACTTTGTGGCGGTTGCTGAAACGCTATGGGGTGCCGGTTTTTCTTTTTGTCAATAAAATGGATCAGCCGGACACAAATCAAAAGATGATTTTGCACCAGATCAGAGATCATTTCTGTGAATCCTGTGTGGACTTTTCGGAACCGGGAACAGAAGATTTCTACGAAAACATCGCGGTCTGCGAGGAAGATGCCTTGAATGAGTTCCTAGAAAAAGGCAGAATCGGGAAAGAACATATACAAAAGTTGATAGGGGAAAGAAAAATCTTTCCCTGCTTTTTTGGCTCTGCCCTTAAGGTAGTGGGGGTGGAAGAGATGTTGGACGGTCTGGAGAAATATCTACCCGAAAAAGAATATCCGGCAAAATTTGGCGCCAGAGTCTTTAAGATTACGCGGGATGCCCAGGGAAACCGCCTCACCCATATGAAGATTACCGGAGGCAGCTTGAAGGTGAGGGAAGTTCTCACCGGAGGAAGGGGGGTTACAGCAAATTCCGGGAAAGAAGGAGAATGGGAAGAAAAGGTAAACCAGATTAGAATTTACTCGGGAGAAAAATTTGAGTCTGTGAGCGAAGTGTCTGCAGGTGCTATCTGCGCTGTCACGGGGCTCAAAGAAACCTTTGCAGGACAAGGGCTGGGAATTGCAAAGGAAATTATTTATCCGGAACTTTCACCGGTTCTTAGCTACAGTATTCTTCTGCCGGAAGGGTGTGAAGCACCATGGATGCTTCCAAAACTAAGACAGCTTGAGGAGGAGGATCCCCAGCTTCATATTGTCTGGGATGAAAAGAGTCAGGAAATCAGGGTTCAGATCATGGGTCAGGTTCAGATAGAAATCTATCAAAAGCTGATTGAAGAGAGATTTGGCGTCCCTGTGGAGTTTGGAAAAGGGAACATTGTTTACAAGGAAACTATTGCAGATACAGTGGAAGGGGTTGGACATTTTGAACCGCTTCGTCATTATGCGGAAGTACATCTTCTTTTAGAACCAGGGGAGGCGGGCAGCGGACTTGTGATCAAGGCAGACTGCAGTGAGGATATCCTGGACTTAAGCTGGCAGAGGCTGGTGCTGACCCACCTTGAAGAAAAAGAGCATCTGGGTGTGCTGTTGGGGGCTCCTATCACAGATATGAAAATCACATTGAAATCAGGACGCGCCCACCAAAAGCATACAGAGGGAGGAGATTTCAGACAGGCAACATACAGGGCGCTGCGGCAGGGGCTGATGCAGGCAGAAAGTGTATTGCTTGAGCCTTATTATGATTTTTCGCTGGAAGTGCCGGATCATATGGTAGGACGTGCTATGACGGATCTGGATAAAAAACATGGCACATTTACCATATCTCACAGCAGAGAGGGAACGACGGTTCTTAAGGGAATGGCGCCTATGGCGCTTTTGCAGGAATATCAGCAGGAGGTGCTTGCCTACACAAAAGGGGAAGGGCAGTTATACTGTACTATGAAAGGATATTACCCCTGCCATAATACAGAAGAAGTGCTGGAAAAATCAGGGTATGATCCGTTAGGTGATATCGAGAATCCATCCGCTTCTGTATTTTGTGCCCATGGAGCCGGTTTTATTGTGGAATGGGATCAGGTCTCTTCCTATATGCATTTAGAGAGCTGTCTTCGTGATAAAAAACATTTCCTGGAAGAAGATTGGGAAAGATATTGGGGTGAAGGAGGAACAGGCATAAGCGGCAGGGCGCGCTTTAAGGAAAAGCATGCAAATGGTGGGGAAGAAAAGTGGATCGGACAGGATGAAATCAATGAGATATTAAGCCGTACTTCTTATGCCAACCGAAAGGAAAATAAGGCAGGGATAAGGACCGGATGGAAAAGAACCAGAGGAAGAACAGATTTTACGGAGGGACAACCCCAGATCAGGAACTATCAGCCTGTGCAGAAAAAGGAAGAATATCTGCTGGTGGATGGATACAATGTCATATTTGCATGGGAGGAACTGCGGGAACTGGCAAAACAGAATTTGGACGGGGCAAGGGGGAAGCTTCTTGATTTACTGTGCAATTATCAGGCGGTCAGAAAATGCAGTCTGATTGCGGTGTTCGATGCTTACCGTCTGGAGGGACATTCCACGGAAGTCCTGGATTATCACAATATACACGTGGTCTATACGAAAGAAGCGGAGAGCGCCGATCAGTATATTGAAAAATTTGCCCATGAGAACGGCAGAAAATTTGATGTGACGGTTGCCACGTCGGATGGGCTTGAACAGATCATCATTACAGGAGAAGGGTGCAGGCTGATTTCCTCGAGGGAACTGAAGGAAGAAATGGAACGCGTTTCCGGTCAGATACTTGAAGATTTCAAGAATGCACATCCGGATAGGAAAAATTCGCTGGAAGATATGCTTTCCGGTGAAACAAAAAAGGAAATGGATGCCTTTAAGGAAAGCTTTGAGGAAAATTCCTAGCGGATGTGTTCTTTTGGATTATCATCTTCAAAATCAAACACACATCTTTCAAACGCGTTGATGATGTGGGTATCCATATATTTGTCATATCGTTTGTGGGTCCGCCCATAGGACATATGTACATGCCCATGGAGAAAAAATTTGGGTTTATATTTTTCAAGCAGCGTCCGAAATACCTGAAAACCCTGGTGGGGAAGATCCCGCCCATCATTCAGCTGATAGGCGGGTGAATGGGTCACTAAAATGTCAAAACCGCGGTGGCGCAGCAGCTTAAGCCACAATCGTGCAACTCTCTTTTTCATGCCCAATTCTGTGTACTGGTGCGGTCCCTGTTTATAGCGCATGGAGCCGCCAAGCCCCAGGATGCGGATGCCGTTGTGGACATAAATCTGGTCTTCAATACAGATGCATCCTTCCGGCGGTGTTTTTTCATATTTTCCGTCATGATTTCCGTGCACATATAGCACAGGCACATTGGAAAGAGTCACGAGGAAAGAAAGGTATCGGGGATCTAAGTCGCCGCAGGAGATAATAAGGTCGATTCCCTCCAGCTTGCTTTTTTCGTAATAATCCCAAAGATATTTCGATTCTTCGTCTGCAATTGCAAGTATTCTCATATGTAAATCAGCCTTCCTCTTTCATTACTCCCTGCTGATTGATGACAGGCGCAGCCTGCTCATTCAAGTCTTCCTTTTTGGGAATGGAACCAATTACATTTTCTGCGAGCCAGTCCATGTTCATGATTTCTTCTGGTGTAAGCTTCCGCTCAGGATCATCTATGACAATACCTGTCTGAGAATATAAGATACCCGAAAATGGATTAAATAATTCTGAACTGATGGTAGCTTTAAGCAATTCCACCAGACGCTTGGTGCCAATTGGCAGATGGTTGGAGCAGACTACGTCAATGACGCCTGCGGACATACCCCACCAGTAGTTGATTGCCTTGGAGGAGGATGACTTTTCATCATATTTCCAGGTGCCGTCAACAATGGTGCGAAGAAGCTGCTCATAAAACTTGCCCCAGTGATATAAAGGCACGGCAAGATTTCTGGGATGTTCGCCATCCATATGGTACAGACCGAAAAACCGGGAGGTTTCCTCGGGGATGGTCATATCCCTGCCAGAGATACAGGAGGACTGTGTCTCACGTATTCTTTCGTCGATATCCACTTCCTTCATACTGGACCATTCCAGATAAACTTTCGCCCTAGGATTGATCATCTTTGCACCAAGGGCAAATGCATTGATGTTGGCAATGGTACCGAAAATAGGATAGTCTGCAATATAGGTCAGATGGTCGTTTGCCGCCATTGCGCCAGCAATAGCGCCCATCAGGAACTTCGCCTCATGCATCCGGGAGTAATAAGTGCGGATATATCTATGTGAGGTATTCAGGGAACAGTTTAAAATACGGATGTCAGGGTTGGCAATGGCAGCCTTCACGCTTGCCTGTACAAAAGCGGGAGTGGTAGTAAAAATCAGATTGCAGCCTTCCGCAATTGCCTGCTCAATCAGAGTATCTGCATTTTCCGGCGTTCCGTTTTCATAGCAGAGGGTCTGCAGCTCCTCCGGGAAGGTCTGTTCCAGATAAAGCCTGCCCAGTTCATGTGCATAGGTCCATGCAGAGGTGCCGGAGGTCTTTTCGTAGAGGAAAGCCGCCTTCAGCTTTGGAGAACTTACCGGCAGAAGAATGCTGAGAAGAGGCTTCTTCTCCTGGCTGGGATTCATCTTCAGATCGATATCCTCTTCCTCCTGAAGAAGTTCGAATTCTTTCCAGCTTTTTGCCATCAATTCTTTCAACTCATTTGTGGTTTTATCTTCAACTTCGTTATATCCGTGCAGTGTGATGAAGGCGAGAAAGGCATCCCCAGGCGTGATATGCAGTTTGTTTCCACCCTTTGCGAGATATTCGGATTTGAACCGTGTATACAGGGCGCTGAAGGTCAGAAGATCCTCATGGCTCCACATTTCCCCCGGCTCTTTACCTACCGCCTTCTGCAGCTTTGCAAAATTTCCCTCCTGGGAAAACCAGATATAGTTAATGGGGGCGGCCTGGTAGAATTCCATGAATTCGTAATAAATTTTGCTTTCCTTTTCGGCAGTGCGCTTGGGTACGATTCGCGTGACGGTGCCCGGGATGGAGACAGCACCGTGATATTTCATGACACTGACCCGCTTGTTTCCTTCCAGTACATAAAATTTGTTCATATACTCGTAAGCCATGATTGGGTCACGGATGCCTTCCTTCACATGACTGGTACTTAATGCAGCCCATTTGTTGGCAAATTCTGAGTTTTCCTTTAAAATCGGCATGAAGTTTCCCGAAAAGGAATTGCTTCGCCCTATTGTTTTGGTACCTACAATCTGTTCGGTAGGAATCTGAACCAGACCAAGGGGCAGTTCATAGTAAGCGCCCTTTTCAGGCATAATGTCGTCCAGAACCGGCAAAGTAGGTTTTTCGCCGCGGAGCATCCGCATCTGATAATCTCTTTTTCCAAGCTTAAATGCTCTGCTGTAATCTTCTCTTCCCATAATTGACCTCCAAAATTGAAATATTTACAGTTATTTGTTAATTACCAGCGTTCCCAAAAACACAGATAATTGTAATGAATGCGAGAGCCGTTATGATTCCACTATTAATCATATGCATGCATGTCACTTTTGTGGTTCAGTAAACGGAAGTGACGCCGGTGATTTCATTGTCAGCAACCTTAAAACACCAGATTGCATGACCGGGAATACGGTGTTCTGTAAGATACCAGCTATCCTCGATCATAGTTATGTAGTAAGGAGTGCCGCCTCCGATAAAGTAATGGTAAACATCCTCATAGCTGCCAGAGGATAGGTCGTTTAAGTCTTTTACGCGGAGCATGGTAGCATAATCCTGATTACCGGTTATATCGGTGGAAATAGTGATGTAGTAGTAATCCTGAATCCGTGTAAGTTGAATCATGCCAGCCATTTCAGAAGGAACAGGATATTCCTTTTTCACCTTAAAACTATATAGATCAGCTTCTATGATACTGGAATTGCCGGATACAAAATAGATGCGGTCCCCGATAATCGTGAACGAGCGCACATATACATCGGACAGGGAAGGGATGGAGCGTACCTCTGTCAGATACATGCGGGAATCATCTTTGGCATGGCGGAATAAATACATCTCCCCATTCTGGGAACTCCACACATAAAAAGTATCGGTATATTCATCATAAATAATATAGTGCGGACGGTTGCCAATATTTAGAAATTCCTGAGTGGGGACAAAAATAGTCTGTCCGTTTTCATTCTGCTCCTTCTCCATGACAAGCACCCGGTTGTTTTCCGTGTCGTCAATCAGATATACAAGTCCATCGCTTGCAAGAGTGTGCCCCATGGCAATATCATTTGTCATAATCTGCCATTCGTATAAGGGATCGGTCAGATTATCGTGATAGATAACCTGATTGTTATAACAATCCACAATGAAATAGGTATCTGCCACTTTTGTGATATAGGTGGGCACGTTTAAGGATGCATTGGGATTGTTCGGTATGGCGTTTAAGGCGGAGACATCAAAGGAAATAAGCTGTGACTTAAGCAGGTAATTTTCCGGGACATAATCCTCCGCCGGTTCATGGCTGGATGCGCCGCAAGCTGTAAGCAGACCAGCCATAAAACATTCCATAAACAAAAGAGTAAGTTTTTTTATTAATTTATTCATATTGTTATTATAGTTTTTTTGCTTTTATTGTACAATGTTTTTTTGTATACTTATAGATAGATTTATTTTTCAATAAGCGTTCAGACGTCAAAAATATGTTGTATAGAAAGGAAAAAATCATGACGGCTTACAAAGAAAATAAAACCTTCCGTATCTTATCGGCGATTGGCATCATCCTTGTGGTAGCGGGGCATCTGGGATATAATCTTTTCGAGATAGGAGACTTATTTCCTTACTACTCTTTTCATGTCTTTATTTTCCTGTTTGTCTCAGGGTATTTTTATAAGAAGGAAGCAGAAGAGAGAGTTGGAAGCTATATTATTGGAAAATGTGTGACGCTTCTTGTACCCTATTTTTTGTGGAATCTTTTTTATGGAATCCTTACCAATGTGCTGCATGGCGCAGGATTTTCCATCGGGGAGTCGCTGTCCTTAAGGACTCTGTTTTTATCGCCTTTTCTGGATGGTCATCAGTTCATGTATAACTTTCCGGCATGGTTTGTTCCGGTACTGTTTATGCTGGAGGTCATCAATGTTCTGATGCGAAAGGTATTGTCCCTGATCCGCCTGAATTTTGAGTGGCTGATTTTTGCGGGATGTCTTGCGGCAGGCATACTGACTGTGTGGCTGGCTGTGGGAGGGCATGTGTGGGGCTATTATAAACTGCCGGGCAGGTTGCTTTTCATGATGCCGGGCTTCCAGATGGGCAGGATTTATCGGGAGAAGCTGGAGGTACATGATACATTGGAGGACGGTCGTTATTTCCTGATTGTGATGGGAATACAGATTCTGATCACGATTTTGTGCGGCGGGCTGGCATTCAGCGCGGTATGGGTCAGCAGCTTTGCAAACGGACCAATCGTTCCATACCTTACCGTTATGACTGGAATTGCCTTTTGGATCAGGATTGCCAGAATCATAAGTGATATCCCTTATCTGGCGGGAAAGATGGTTTACATAGGAAGAAACACCTATTCGATCATGATGCATCATGCAGCATGTTTTATGCTGGTGAAGGGATTTTTCTACTTGTGCAGTCTGTACACACCGCTATGCAGCGAATTTGACAAGGAAATGTTCTTTAGTGAAATTGGATTTGTCTACCTTGCAGGAGGAGCCGAGGCGAGCAAATGGATTTATCTTTTTGTAGGGATTGCGCTGCCGCTTGTCATTGCAGAGTTACAGTATCGCGCGGGGAAAGGGATAAGGGAAAAAATAAAAGTATTTGACAAAGCCTCTACATCTATGATAAACTAAACCCACTTACCGCTTAGAAATCTAATCAAGTGAATTATAAGTTATTATGTACAGTTGACCTGTCTATGGAAATTCCATGGGCAGGTTTTTTGCGCTGCCAATGGCAACAGAAAAGGAGAATCACGAAATGAAAAAAAGGATTTTGAAGCGGAAAAAGAAAATAATTGTATACAAAAAACGAAAAGGTGCAGGAAGAGCATTCACCCTTGCAGCCGCAATCTGCCTGTTTTTAATGGCAGCAGTGCCGGTATGGGGGAAAGAACCAGAATCATCATCCGGGCAGGCGCCTAAGACGGTTATCACAGATATCAACCATAGACACATAGGAAATGCGTCTGTGCAGGGAGGATGTTACAGCATCCCTATTTGGCATGAACATATCGGAAACGAGAAGACAGGAGGCGAATGCTATCAGATACCGGTGTACCATGAGCACCAAGGCAATGAAAATGAAGGAGGCGGATGTTACGTGGTGGAAGTTCCCCATGATCATCTGGGAGATGAGATAAATGGAGGACCATGTTATGAACCTGCAGAGACACATACCCATACAGACGATTGTTTTGTGGAAGGCGAGTGCATGATTTCTTTTACACCGGAAGAGATTATTAGAACGGAACAGGGGGAATGTTTTCAGCATCAGAAAACAACTTTTGTAGTAGTAAGGGGAAGTGAAACACATGACAGTTGTCCCAAAGGAACTACGAGCAATGAGTGGACTTATTGCCAGATTTGTGGTCCTCATTCGCCTGCCATTCATGATTTTCGGGAGAAGGTCTGCGGAATGGAAGACGGGCAGGTGACCCGTTATGAGAAAGTCTGTCTTAAGGAGGTAGAGCGATATGAAAAGGGCTGTGGAAAAGAGGATACGGATATTGATTCTTATCGACTTAGCTGCAAAAAGGAAGTAGATGGATATGAGACAGGATGCGGATTTAAAGAAAATGAGTTATGCGGCAGACTAATTGTGACAAATGAAACGACAGGAAAGGAAGAGCAGGTTACCCTAAGCGTAAAACTGGAAGACCTGACCGGCGGAAAACTAAAACTTAGCGATAATCCCTATGTATGGAAGGATGAAAGCGGAAATCAGTTGGGAGAGGGCGAGCGGATTCAGGTAGATCAAAATGGTACCTATTATGTTTCGGTAAAACTGGAAAATAAAGATGTGGATGAAAAGGGGCTTAACAGCAAAATCCTGGTAGATAATATATACAAAGCCCAGACAGCTGCTCCGTCACCATCTGGCACGCCGGAGCCTGGTTTCGAAGGTAAAAAAGCGGATGATTCAGGAAATTCTGGATCAAAGGGAGATGAAGAAGGCGGCAATGATGCAGGTTGGGATAATCAGAATGTCCAGGAGGAAAAAAGAGAGGAAGCAGATATGCTTACGGATGACGGAAAAGGTGGTAATCAATCCGGCAGTGTCATAAAGAAATTTGCAGAACGTGCACCCGAAAATATACCAAGTCCATCCCCATCACCCACAAAGCCAGTGCGAAAGGAGACGAAAGAAGTAACTGTCCCAGAAAAGAAAGCGGCAGGAGAAGAACAGTATAAGGTAGGACAGGAAGCAAAAGACAGCAGCTTTTTTCACTCTCCGGCAGTCAGGGTGATTTCTATCACGGCAGGTCTGGTATTGTTGCTTCTGGGCATTTTTTTACTCTTGTTGTATTTAAGGAACAGTGTCAAGGTATATAATGATGATGGAAAAGGCAGGATGGTTTATCTGGGAAGATGCATGGTTGAAGAGGAAGAGGATGCATATACTGTCACGATTACAGATTCCATGGTGGAAAAAGCATACACCAATCGTTATTGCATCAAGCCTGGACTGTTCTTTCTTGGAAAGAAAGAAGGCGAGGAATTGATCGTGCATAAAGAAGCAAAGCGGGTTGCTGTTTGTCTGGGGAAAGAGATGATCGTAATACTGTAACAGCATCTTGGGATTGAACTGAAAAAAATGCATTTATTTTCAGTTTAAAATCTTGATTTTGCATGGCGAACGTGATAGACTCGTAGTGTTTATTAAGTTTGTGCATAATTATGCATAAGGAGGAGAGTATTATGAAAAAATTATTAGCATTATTACTGGCAGCAGTAATGACGATGAGTCTGCTCACAGCCTGCGGAAGCAGTGAGACTACTGCGGATGCCGGAAATGAAGAGACACAGGCTGAAGCAGGAAGCGAAGAAGCAGATGCAGGAAATGAAGAAGCACAGGCAGATGCAGAAGCAAATGCAGAAGAGGCAGCCGATGCAGCAAGCGCAGAGACAGCAGCGCTGTCTGATGGAGTACTTACAGTGGGCACAAACGCAGAGTTCCCGCCTTTTGAGTATGTTGATGACAATGGTGAACCGGACGGATTTGACATCGCGCTGATTAAAGCAATCGGTGAAAAACTTGGTGTAGAGGTTGAAGTGGAGAATATGGAATTTGCTTCACTGGTATCTTCTATCGGAAGCAAGATCGATGTTGCTATTGCCGGTATGACAGTGACAGAAGAAAGACAGCAGTCCGTTGATTTTTCTGATGCATATTATGAAGCAGTTCAGTATGTAATCCTTCCTGCAGATTCTGAAATTGCAACAGCACAGGATCTTGAGGGCAAGACAATCGGTGTTCAGTTAGGAACAACAGGGGATTTCATTGCAACTGATGATATTGCAGATACCACTGTAAGCCAGTACAATAAGGGCGTAGATGCCGTAAACGATTTGATCAATGGCAGAGTTGACTGTGTAATCATTGATAAGAACCCTGCACTTGTATTTGCAAGTAAATTTGAAGGTCAGCTAATTGCCCTTGACGGTGCACAGTTTGATTTTAGCACAGAAGAATATGCAATCGCAATGCCTAAGGGAGATGCAGATTTGGCAGAGCAGATCAACGCAGCTTTGGCAGAAATCAAGGCAGACGGAACTTTTGATGAATTAGTAAAGACTTATATCGAAGCCGAGTAAGAAATTAAAGAGGCTTGCATCCGTGATATAAAAGACAGGTAAAGGGGATAGCATAAAAATACATGCTATCCTCTTTTAGAAAGAGAAAGGAACAGATGATATGCGGGCATGGTTGGAAAAAGTTGGCGGGATGTTCGAGACGGCATTCATTGAAGGCGATAGGTGGAAGCTATACATAAATGGTCTGGGAGTCACTCTTAAGATTGCTCTTTTTGCAGCAATTTTAGGTCTCCTGATCGGTACAGTACTTGCACTTATGAAGCTGTCCACAAAAAGAAATGGCAAAAAGACTATATGGGCGAGAATTGCCAATGCTTATATCGACATTATCAGAGGAACGCCTTCGGTACTGCAGCTTTTGATCATGTGGTTTATCATCATGGCAAACTGCAAAAACGGGATGCTGGTTGCCATCTTATCCTTCGGCATTAACAGCGGCGCTTATGTGGCGGAGATTGTCCGTGCCGGTATTATGGCAGTAGACAAAGGACAGACAGAGGCGGGACGCTCCTTAGGCTTATCCAAGGCACAGACCATGATTTATATTGTGATTCCCCAAGCAGTCAAAAACGTGCTTCCCCCCATCGGAAACGAGTTTATCGTTCTGCTTAAGGAAACGGCAATTGTAGGTTATGTGAGCCTGACAGATCTTACCAGAGTGGCGAACCAGATTTCCTCAAGAACTTACGAGGCGTTCATGCCGTTAATTGGGGCAGCTGTTATATACTTTGTCATTATTAAAATACTGACCATCTTACTGGACAGACTGGAGAGGAGGCTGCGTAAAAGTGATAATCGTTAAAGACCTGCATAAGAAGTTTGAATACAATCATGTACTGCGCGGAGTGAGTTACCATATCCATCAAGGAGAGAAAATCGTCATTGTGGGACCTTCCGGCTCAGGAAAAAGTACCTTTTTACGCTGCCTGAATCTTTTAGAGACGCCCACTGACGGCGAAATCTGGTTTGATGGACAGCTGATTACGGATCCCAAAGTAAATATTGATAAAATCAGGGAACATATGGGAATGGTATTTCAGAACTTCAATCTGTTCAATAACCTGTCCATCATGGATAATATTACGCTGGCGCCTGTAAAACTGAAATTGATGAGCAAAGAGGAAGCGAGCGAGAATGCATTGAAGCTTCTTGCAAGAGTAGGCCTTCGTGAAAAAGCGGATGCTTATCCAAGCCAGCTTTCCGGCGGACAAAAACAGAGGATTGCCATTGTGAGATCCCTTGCAATGAATCCCAGGGTCATGCTTTTTGATGAACCCACCTCCGCCCTTGATCCTGAAATGGTGGGCGAGGTTTTGGACGTTATGAAGGAACTTGCAGAAAGCGGCATGACCATGGTGGTCGTAACCCACGAAATGGGATTTGCAAGAGAAGTGGGAACCAAGGTTCTGTTTATGGACGAGGGAATCATCATGGAAGAAAACGAACCGGCGGAATTCTTTAATAATCCTAAATGCGAGCGGCTGCAGGATTTCTTGTCTAAGGTTTTGTAGATAATTTGGAGTGATTTTTTATTAGGGCATATCAGATAGAGATATCTGGTATGCTTTTTTTTATTGGATAGTTTCAAAGTTAAAGGAATCTGAAGCAGCTATATCAGTGTTGCCAGAGTTATCTTTTTGTGGTTGGGAAAACATTATGATGCAAAAATGATGCATGGATATGATTAAATATTATTGGGACAGAAAAGTTAAAAAATACTATAGCTTTTTCTATTTGCTATGAAGGGAGGAAGCAGAATGTGTAGTTATACATGGAAGAAAAGAATAATACTGACAGGAATCATTATTTTATATGTAGCAGGTTTTGCTGGGTGTAGAAGGCGGGCAGCTGATGATGAACTTATGCAACCGGTTGAACAGCAAGCAGCTAATGATGAACCTACACAGCAGGATATTGAACAGCAAGTAACAATTGAAGAAGAACCACAAAGTGTTTTGCAAGTGGAATTGAGTGGAGAATTTAGCGTCAAGGTCAAGATAGAAAATGAGGATATGTATAAAGAATTAATGAACCAATTAGATAATTATGCAGATTATCCTGCTCTTTATTTAGATTTGTCCGAAACTAATACTGTTATTTTTCTGGATGAAATCTTGGCGTATAGCAATTTTGAATATATAGATATAAAAAATGGCGGTATTATAGCAGTAAGAAATATGGATAAATTTGCGGAGCAAACCCTGATTAGTATTGAGTTATATCACGTATCAGCAATAGAGAAGGGAGTATTACAAAATATACCTGTGACAAACAAAATCCGAATCTATTTGGATGAACGGTATGAGGGGGATTTTGCGTTGAAAGAGTTATTAAATAATTCAGAGTGTACGGATATTGCTATATTATGGGATTATATCAATGAGAAAACGGATATGATTTATGAGCCGGAAATAAGTAGGGGGAATCTGAAAGAATGGGATTATTTCGATTCCGTATTGACTGGAAAGAATAAATGCCTCAAAGGAATCTACAAGCTAAACTTTGAAGATTACAGTTACATCAGCTATGAGTTTTTTGGAGAGAGTGAAGCAGAGAATTGGGAGGTGTACGTTTGCGTAAAAGACAGAGAAAGCCAGGGAGAGCAGTATTATGATATTTTAAGTATTCCATCAGAAAGCCTTTCAGATTTATGCCAGCATAGAGGTTGTCGGATTCATATAAATGATATTAATTTTGATGGATATGATGATATCATTTTTGTTTGTGATAATGATACATTAGAAGTCTATAATCAATGCATTGGCTTTCTTTGGGATGAGGAAGAAAAAAAGTTCAAGATTAACGAGACTGTCCCCCGATATTTTTCGTATATTGATGCAGATCGAAAAAGGCTGACAGAAAGTATGAGTTCTTCGGTATTTGAAGATGACTATTATATTTATGAATATAAAGATGGTGGATTTGTAGAAAAAAAGCTTGAAGTCAGGTCATCGCGAATGGATGATTCATGGATAAGATGGTATTACTATGAAGAGGGAGAACTGACAAAAACATTAGAGATACTTTCCCAGCCAGAGGATAATACNCATCACCTTTTGTATGAGGAGAATGGAAAAATAATTGAGGAGAAAGTACTGGAGGAATTTTCGTATTATGCAGACATAGGAAAAGNGTATTTCCCGGAATTTGATTTTTATAATGCGGGATAATAGGTGTTCCTANATATTTATAATTNATACAAAAGGGAATTCCAGAGGATATTGNTGATAAGTATAAAATNCAGATAGTAGAGNAGTAGGAGAATTCATTATGAAAAAGNTTAAAATATTGATTTTGATAATGNTATTTACAGCATCTGTCAGTAGCTGTAGGTTAGTAACTCAGAATANGGANGAAAGTATGCAAACCCATACATTGGAGGAATCTGCAGGTGACAANCATGTAAATATATCACNGGAAATAGAACAGCAGGATGAAGTTGCTNNGGATAAAAAAGAAAGNACTCCTGTAANGGCACANTGGCAGACNGGNGATATNNANTNTGACTANACNNGANACNGTATATTNCAAAACATTTTACGAAGGTTTTNGAGAAGGNAAAANCATGGACATAAGATATCCGGAAGTAAATATCCAAGAAGATATGNAAGACTATTTTGATGTGGATGACAATATTGTGGAGGGAATGTATATTTTAGCNGATATGTTTTTCGATAACAGGACAATTGAAATGGATGNGGAGGANCTTCAGCAATTATTCTATTCACATGGCTACTATTTGTATCTGCATAATGCAGACATTGACCAGTTACATATNCGTCTGATTGAGATACAGGAAATAGACGGATTAACATTGTATCCCTCTCGCATATTGATTCAGACATGGGATGATGAACATATTTATCTGTCAGACATTACTGGACCTATACCCAGGAAAATAAGAAGCTTTTTGACTATTGATGATAAAGAAAAACCGCAGATGATTATCCACTCTTCAGGATTTTCGGCNGATTATGTTTCGGAGGAGGAGTTGAGTTTTTGGGAATTTCATGGAAGCTATTGGGTACTGACACCGATGGAGTTGGAGATAGATACTGCTCATGCCCATAGCGCAGGTGATTTATATGGGGATTTAGATAGGGATAAACTGTTTCCAGCGGTTTATTATCGTGATGGAATTGTATANCGTTCAAGCAGTCAGGGTGATGGACGCGCCGCAGNATATANTACATTTAGGTTGGGAAAAATGGAAGAAATAGAGAANAACAAAANCTTTCGCCTGGTAGGAATTTATGAAAATTTTGGGAGAACTTTTGAGCAGAGTAGGTGTTATATTCAATATACNATTTTGTAAAGANCTCTTTACGCATGGATGAGATGGGAAGTGTTTTAGGATTNCCGCGAGGNTCAATACCCGGTAGCTTGCTGCAGGAGGGGTGTGTATTGAAAGGTAGAATAGNGAGGCATCTGCATGAAAGGGATAAAACTGAAAAAATACATATATGCAACTATAATGATTTTATGTACAATTTTCTTATTGATAAGCTGTANATTACCAGAAGAGACACAGAAGGCANCAAAAGTAGAGGAAATAAGCAAAATACCAGAAATNATAGAGACCTTAATTAAGAGCAGCAGTGAACCGTCAGATTTCCAGNTNCNATACCAGATGCTGAATAAAGANATTTTTGGAAGGNATCTTATATTATGGTATACAGATGAAATGAAAGAGGAAGTTTATGAATATTCAGAAGAGGTAAAGGGAGAATTTGTGGAAGTCCAAAATGCAGGAAACTCATTTCCGCCAGAGTTGATTACAGCATTTGAAGAAATGCTTTACCAATCATTTGATTATAATATGGATAAAAGCTTTTGGGAGGATATAGAGAAAAGCATTTATTTTGAGGCAACAAAGAAATTCAGTTCGGATAAATTTGAATTGGATATGGAGGAGATGAAAAGATTATTTCCGGAGTTGGAGGNNCCGGAAGTAGAANTNGCAAGTGAATATGACGCATATAAGNTGGTCAGCGGAAGNNAGAATTGTGTGAACATGTTCCATTTTNATNTNACCCCTGACCAGGATAACTATGTTATAAAAGAAAGCTCAGGAGGTTCAAACGGTGCGATGATGATTGAACTGACAAAATTAGAAAATGATGAATTTGTCACAATCAGCAGCTTTGAAACGCAGAATAATGGTTACGGAAGAGTAATCCAATATGGGGAAGGGTTTTACTACGTATTTATAGAGTACAATTATAACCTAAAAAATTATGATGGCATACGCATCCACAAATTGGGAGAGAACGCGGCGGAAGATAATCTCCTGATAAAATATCTTCCATACAATTATGTCTGGAAAAATGTATATATGACAACCGAAGGTGCAAGTTTGAATACATATCTGGAGGGTATAAAAGGGGATATCACATCCGATAAGTATCTGGAGAATGGACTTGCAAAGGATATAGATGTCTTTTGCGGAGATGAAATAAAAGATGAGGATTTTGGAGTGCCGAACGTAGATGAATTCTATTTCAGCAGTCATTATTACAAGGCGGATTTTGCCAATATAGGTGTTCCTATTTATATGAGAAAATCTAATTTTATTCCGTCAGATTATAGAAATGTGTGGCAATTTAAATGCAGGTTCTTTCTACAGAATCCTGAAAATGATTCTGTCTGGGAATTGAGTCAGATGGAGATAGGAGCATCGGGGGCTGTTCCATATCAGGATAGACTGGTACTGGTGCAGATGTGGTTTAAGGAGATTGAGGGTAAGGTGTATACATTATGTTTATATCATGCATTTGATTATAATTATGTGCTCAGCGTGTATGCAATTGAAGGAGATAAGGCAGAACAGATTCGAACGGATATTTTATCTCCGCAGAGACAGTTTGTCCTAACGGAAGGAGAAAGGTTTTTCGGCCGTGAATAAATCTGGAGGTTATTTTTGTATAAACTTGACGCCTTAGAGAGGACACGGAGAATAAGCTATGAGGAAAAGAACTAAAATTGTTTTATTCGTTATATTTGTGATATTAGTCATAATAATACTATGCGTGTTATTGGGGCTGATAATTGGCGGGTTGCCAAAAGAAATACAGGAGATACCAAAAACAGAAGAGGTACAAAAGACGCAGGAGAACGCAGCAAATAAGGCTGATTTTTACGGAGTTTGGTATATTGATAAAGCGGTCTTATGTTCAGAGGCATATACAGGCACTCTTAAGGATGGAAGTTTTGAAGAAAATTTATATGATCCGGCAGACTATATTGGACTGGAAGTAGAATATCATCCGGATTATTTTCGATTGGGCGATGAAAAATATATTAATCCAGAATATATTTTGACAAATCGTACTGTAAAAGATGTTAATGAAGGGGGGAGTTTTCACAATCCGGATCTATATGAATTTATAATAAATGAAAAAATAGAAATTACGGGTGAAGAAGATTACGAATATCTGGCAGAAATGCCATTGTTACAAGTTGAAGTAAGGCTTGACAATGAACTAAGTTACGGTGATTATAATTTTATTCCAGTAGGAACGCAGATTTTGGTCTTAAATGAAAATTCTATACCTAAAATAATCGACATTATCATAGAAGACGACTGTTGCACTGCATTATGTGAGGATGGGAGTGTGTGGGCATGGGAGAATATTTACAGCAGGAGCAATCTGCATAAAATATCAAATTTAAATAACATTATCAAAATTATAGATGCAGGTCCCGCGATGTATGCGCTGTCAGAGGATGGACATGTATATGCATGGGGAAGCAACGAATGGGGACAGATCAGTGTAGAAGATAGGGATGCCTATTTTGAAGAAGCGATACAGTTGTCTGGGCTATCAGATGTTGTAGATATGGACGTCAATCTGGATGCAGATTCGGAGAAAGCAAAGGGATTTTGTATAGATGAAAACGGCAATTTCTATGAATGGGGATTATATCTGTATTTTGAGGAAGCAAAAGATCGGGAGCCAGGTTTTCCGCAGGAAAATATAGAATTAGTCCAAGGAACCAAAAAGTTATTTACAGGGACAGGTAATTATAATTATTTTATCAGGGAGGATGGCTCTGTTTTTTCAATTATGGAGACTGACCTCTGGGAAAGTACACGGGATTTTATTTTTCCGAGACTTCCTGTAGAGGAAAACAGGTTTGATGCTGATGCAGCACCGCTGACAGGGAATGAAATTCCATTTAGGACTTTAAACCATGGGACAAAGTATGGGCTGACGATTCTATATGAGCTTGGTGAAGAGGAAGGCGTTGAAAAGATTGCATCAGACCCCTATACCATGTATCTATATAAAGAAGACGGCACCCTCTGGTATTGGAACAGTGGAGCAGTACAATATCATGATAATAAATATGCTATGTCCAATCCGGAAATTTATGGAGAGGATTATCAGGGCGGATTTGAAGAAATAGATTTGAAAAAAATTCTGGGAATAGATGATAAGGAGGAACACATACCGAAGATTGTAGATATGTGTGCCGGAAGTGAAAATGTTCTTTTCTTAACAGATGATGGACAAGTGTTTGTGAGCGAATATGTGACCAGTGAAATAAGAGATGTAGAGTATTATATTTTAAGAAATACTAATCCAAACAGATCAAGGACAGGATGGATATACGATCTGCCGCTTAAGACAGTTGACTTCTATAAGCTGGACTGGGAGAGCATCGCTAGCATTAATACAAATGGGGAATACTGCTTTTCAGCGGTGGATGAACAGGGGGAGTACTTTTGTTTGGATGTGATGCCAAGAAAAGATGTTGGGGAATAGCCTTGATGCAGGCTTATACTAAAATATCATTAAAAAGTGAAAACGTGCAAAGGCAAAACAGCATATTCATTTGTTGATTTTTGCTTATTGTACTTTGCATTCTTTTGTGCTAAAATATGAAAAAGCATATTTTCTTTAAGGCAAATCCGATACAATCTGTAAAATAGTCAATTAGAAAAATTCAGAAAATCCATGCTTTTATCCCTACCAACATATCAATAAGCAGGAGGATCTGAAATAAACCTCCTGCCGCATTAACCATTTCTTTTTAGAAATCGGTTCATCAAAGGAGGTCAAGAAATGAGCGAAGCACACGTACAGCGCAACTATAAGGACACCATGTTCCGCATGTTGTTTAAGGAAAAGGAAAATCTCCTGAGCCTTTACAATGCGGTCAACAAAACATCCTATACGGATGTGGAGAGTTTGGAAATCACAACACTGGAAAATGCGGTCTACATGAATTATAAAAATGACATCTCCTTCGTGTTTGACTTTGAACTGATGCTCTATGAGCACCAGTCTACTGTAAACCCAAACATGCCTTTAAGAAATCT
>JAAUZD010000015.1 GCA_014804785.1 Lachnospiraceae bacterium | reverse complement strand
TTATCGTGGGGTTCAAGTGTTTCGATACAGATTACGGATGAAGCATTTGAAAAAATGATGAATGATAGTGAGTTCAAAAATAAAATGATGAACTTAATCAGGGAAGATTCCAGAGGCTCCCATAATATGTGTGGAGGGACGCTAATCAATATTAATGAAAATGGTTATAGTGGATATTCTTATATGGCAGACCATGCTAAAGAGGCAAATGCCGCATATGAATCACACAGTAAGGACAGTTTTTACAGTAAGAAGGTGAAAAACCAGAATGCTGATGATATATGGGAAGAAAAACTGCTGGAGCGGGAACGACAGCAGGAATTGAGGAATAAAGAATATTTCCAGCACAGAGAAATGACAGAATACTGGAACAAACGCCAAAGTGCCGCTGCTTCCTATGATGCAAATGTCATGACGGAAACTGCTGCGGGTAGTGATTCACTGATTGTGTGATGAAGGGTAATATGCCTGGATTTATCATAAGGGGGCAGGGACGGCTCTGACTGACAGATGGGCGCCAAAGCTGATATAAGAAACGAAACTTTTTTGAAGGCTGATTCGTGTTATAAGCGGATGGCAGATTTTCAGCGAAGGGAGGTGTTTGTCATGAAGTTTGACAGAGGAAGTTAGGTGATATGTTTACATGAAGTAATAAACTGCTCGGACTTATCATGAGAGAGCAGAGGTGGCTTTGAACGACAGAGGAGCTACCATCAAAATAATTAACAACAATGGAGGATTAAAGAAAATGAATGTAAATGGTATTGATAATAATACTGGAATTAACCCGAATTATATGACGGGTAAAAAGAGAGTTTTAGGTAAGAATTTTAATTATCAAATAGGAGATATAAACAGGGGAAGTAAAGTGAATGAACCGTTGATGTCTTTTTCAAATCCAAAGACAGGGGAGAGCCTTGAGATATATCGTTCAGACATTTATTCGGATGATACGCCAATTTACATATTAAAGGGCAAGACCGCAGAGGGAGAAGAATTTGAAAGGATGCACCATGCATGGATTATAGATCCAAGAAATTGTAGTTATGCTGAACTTATGATGCTTAATCAGGAAACGGGAAATACATCTTTAGGAGATAAGCAGAGAGCAGATATTCTGTTTGAAAAGACAAGAGTGAAAAGTTATTTAGATAAGGCAGACTACAGTGCGGCGATAAAGGAGGTTATGGAGGAATATAAAAGTTCCGGAAATTGGGACGCTTACCTTTCTATGGACAAGTGGCAGCAAAGTCTTAATGACTACACATCCGTGCCAGTGTATTTTGATCGCAGTATTATGGAACGAAATGGAGTGAAAGGTTCTTGCAGTTTTGCAACAGTTAAAACAGCAGAAGAAATACAAAAAGAAATTGATGATAGAGTTAAAGCGGCAGAGAAGAATGGGCCAACTTTACGAGAGTCATTAGCAAATGCTTTTCCAAATGCAGTAAATACTCTTTATAGTTTTGTGGGATCTTCTGTGGTTATGACATTTGATGAATATGTGAAAGCGATGGAAGAAATGTTAAGAAAATCCAATGAAAAAGCTAATGTTTCTTTAATAAAAAATAATTGATGGTGATGGAGGATTTGAAAAATGGGTATTAACGGAATAGGAGCAGCAGGATATCCGGCATGGCAGGGAGCAAGAAAGGCACAGCAGAATACGGCAGGAAAGAGTTTTGCAGAGCAGGTAAACAATGTGGCAAGCGCAAAGCCGCATACATCTATTGTTTACATGAAAACGGATGATATGCTGTATTCGGGTGGTAACGGGACAGGATTATCTTTTTACATCAAATATGCGGAAAATTCAACAGAGGATGATCCGACCGTGGTTGCAAAGGGTGTTGATGAGAATGGGAATGAATTTGAGCAGACCATACATATCAACAAGATAAATCCCCGGAACGCAACACTGGTGGAAATGACAGCCTTGGAATCCTATATGGATGTAGATAAAAACGGAGGTCTTACATCACTTCCACCGGACACCGGGATGATGGGATTGCACGACAGAACAAATTTCATGGATATGTTCCAGAAGCAGATCAGCGACATGAAGCTACTGAGCCAGAAAAAGGCTGCGGCATATTACCAGTACAGTATGCAGGCATATTGGGATTTCATGAATAAGAAGTAAGTGTGAACCGCTTGGACTTATTATGAGAGAGCGGAGGCGGCTCTGAACGACAGAGGAGCCGCCGTATAAAGATAATTTGGAGGATTTGAAAATGAGCGTTAATGGAATAGGAACTGCAGGCTACCCGATGGCGGGGTATGAATCAAGAAAGACAGAAAAAAGTGCGGAATCCGGAGTTGTAGGATTCATGGAAATAGTAGAAGAAAAGGCAGCACAGGATAAAACAATAGATTATGAGGAAAAAGCCTTTGCATCCGTTGGGGCGAATGCACCGGAGGAAGTGAAGCAGGCGTGGATGGATGCGGCAAAGGAAATCGGTGTGAACGGGCTTGGTATGTCCGGGAATGGTATGCTGACGCATATATCACAGATGATGGTGCAGCGGGGTAACAAATGGATGAACGGCATCGGCGATACGAATGACATCCTTGGAAGCACAGTGCAGTCTGCAATCAGGGCAACGGAGCAGGCGCTTTATGATTTTGACCATCCGTTAGAACCGAACAAAGTGAGAAGCGTTGAAGAACAGCAGGCTCGTATCAAAGAAAGGCAGTTTTATGTAGCCTTTCTGGAGAAATTGGAGAAGTTATAGGGCGCATATCACCAATAAGCCACAGCCGGACAGGGCATGCTTCCCTGGTTTCCGGCAGATAGGTGAATCGGGGAGTAGCGAAAGGAGGTGTTTGTCATGAAGTTTGACAGAGGAAATTAGGCGGTATGTTTATATGAAGCAATAAACTGCTCGGACTTATTATAAGGGAGCAGAGGTGGTTCTGAGCGACAGAGGGGCTGCCATTAAAATATTTGTTGACAATGGAGGAATAAAAGAAATGAGCATTAGTGGAATTGGAGCAACAGGCTACCCGATGGCAGGATATGGGATGGTAAGGACACAGAGGAACACAGCAGGAACGAATTTTGCAGATGGAGCAATACGGAGTTCTGGTGTGAATACTTCGGGAACAAGTTCCTATAATGGGCCGTATCATCTGCGGATGGGTGGAATGGTATCAAGGGCATTGAGTGATGGAGGAAATGTTACAGTTTATGAGACAGAGGGGTATACAGCGGAAAATCCGATGGTGAAGGTCGTTACTACAGCGGCGGACGGTCAGGAGTATGAACAATTCATTGATCCGAGGACGGTGGATGTGTCGAAAGCAACAGAGAATGAAATGCTTGCATTAAATGCATATCTGGTCAAGGAAGGGAAACTTGATAACAATGTTTATTCATCCAGCGTGCTGAGCGGGGCAGATCTGTCGGATGCCGATGTGTCAGGCGTAATGAATCTAAAAAAGAACTTTTTCAGCAACGTGAAGGAAATGATGGAGATGCAGTACAATGCTCATAACCTTGCCGGATATGCACAGTATAAGAAATTATGGGGTGTGTATGATTTGTTTATGAGCAGAAAATAAAGTTCCCGGACGCATATCACCAATGAACCACAGCCAGACAGGGCAGGCTTCCCCGATTTCTGGCAGATAGGGAAATCGGGGAGTTGGGGTGGCTTCGTGAATGGCGGGCTTCTGACAATAGGAACATTTAAGGCCAGTGAGGTGAAGTAAAATGAATGGCGTATCATTATCAAACAAAGTAATCCATTGGAATCCGAAGGAATTTGCTGTGAGCCAGAATTTCAACAAGGTTATCAAGGAGAATGAAAAGGTTTCCAATGATTATTACTGGAAGAGTAATAAAACTGAGGGTGTGGATTGTTTCGGGAGGGCGCTTGACCTGACTTCCCTTATCAACAAACCGGACGGCTACCTGCAGGGGAGGCTGTCGGATAAGGGCGATGCCGATTATTATAAATTCAATATATCGGAATACAGGATTTTAGGCACAATATCTGATAAACACAATCTTGACATAACCGTGACGCTCGACCACATCCCGGAAGGCTGTGATTATGACCTTGTTTTGTATGACGGTGACGGGAATCAGGTCGGAATCGGGCAGGACAATGGCAGTGGCGGCAAGAGAGTGACCATACCGAACTGGAACTTGGAAAACAAGGAGTATACGGTGAAGGTGCTGGCAAAGGACGGTTCCCCGGTAAATGCAGAGGAATATTACCACCTTTCCTTTCAGACGCAGCAGGCGACAGAGGACAATGTACTCAGGCAGCAGGCAAAGGAAATGCAGGAATATGCCGGTGCGCTTCGCCAGAAATTGCATGACGGACAGGATGCAACAGAAGAAAAGCAGGCGCTCCAGCAGATCAGGGAGAAGTACGAGGCATATTATACACAGCAGATGGATGAACTGCATAACAAACAGGCAGCAGAATATCTGGCAGAAGGGGAAGTTTTTAATGAAAGCCGTAAGGATGAACTTCTTTCCAAAATGGCGGCGGGAGAGGAACTGACGGAGCAGGAGAAAGGGCTGGTCGGTATCTTTGCATCTGCACAGGAGATTGACAGCGCCACCGCTTCCGCAAAACTGCAGGCGGATATAAGCAAACAAATTTTCCGGCAGATGGAGCAGTCCGGCATTTCTCCCATACCTTCTTTTGAAGTCAGCATTGGTATAGACGGAAAGGTAAAGGTGGACGGTATTGAAGATGCGGCTGTGAAGAAAAAAGTGGAAGATATCCTGAATGGTTTTTCCGAGAAGCTGATAGATACCTATGTCTCCATAAACGCCAGTATGCAGGGAATGACCAAGCAGGAGCAGTACATATTGAAAGCGGCAATGGGAATTGAGGCATTTTTGCAGAAAGCAACGGGTGGCAATGTGGCACTGTCAGATATCACAGTGGAGAATGGCAGGATAAAAGGGCTGGATGCGCCCCTTGATAAATTGCTCAATGATCTAGGGCAGAACCAGACATATCTTGATTATAGGGCAGACATACTTGCAATCAAGAATTATGAAAGGATGCAGGGAACTGGTCTGCTGGGAGGATTCAGCGCAAGATATACTGTTGATGGGAAGATAATCCGGGCAGTATAGTGTTTCTAGCAGGCTTCCCCGGTTTCCGGCAGATAGGGGAATCGGGGAGCAGGGGTGTCAATGGTGGGAAGCTCTAAAAAATAGACAGGGAGAGTTTTGTATGAAACCTAAGATGATGTTGAAAATAATGGTAGATCTTGGAATGACAGTTTTGCTGCTGCTTTTGATGACTTATGAATTGATCGGTCAGGCGGTGCATGAGTGGTTGGGTGTTGGAATGTTTGTACTGTTGCTTCTGCATCATGTGCTGAACAAAGCCTGGGAGCAGAATGTGTTAAAAGGCAGATATTCTGCTATTCGTATTTTACAGACCGTGCTTGTGACCGGCGTTCTGTTAGCTATGATGGGCTCTATGATAAGCGGTGTGATTCTGTCCCGCTATGTATTTTCATCTCTGTCCATTCGTGGGGGACGGTCCTTTGCCAGAAGCCTGCATATGGTTTGTGCATATGGTGGTTTTGTACTTATGAGTCTCCACTTGGGATTTCATTGGGTGGTGATGATGGGAATCATAAAAAAACATATTAAGAAACTATCAGCAATCCACAAGTGGATCTGGCGGATCGTTGCAGTTATTATTGCTGTCTATGGCATCTTTGCATTTGCGAAAAGAGATATCGGAAGCTATATGTTCCTGAAAAATCAGTTTGTATTTTTTGATTTTGAAGAACCTCTGATTCTGTTTCTTCTGGACTATGTTTCCATTATGGGATTGTTTGTGTTTATCAGTCATTATTTTGCTGCAGTATTAAGGCGGATGCAGCAGAAAAAGGTAACAGGAAAGATTTGAGGATAAAATATTGAGATTTCTCTTTGTATCGTTTTCTGTTAAAATGGAAATATAGAAGAAAATAATTGCATTTTAACATCAATATTTGAAAGGTAAAGGAGTTGAAGCAATGAGAAAAGATTTTGGAGCAAAGACGTGGATGTATCCGCTGCCGGTGTTGATTATCGGTACCTATGACGAGGAAGGGAATGCTGATGCTATGAATGCCGCATGGGGCGGAATTTATGATTCTAATCAAGTAGTTCTCTGCCTGAGTGCAGATCATAAGACTACGAAGAATATCAAAGCAAAGGGGGCGTTTACTATTAGCTTTGCCGACGAGAAGCATGTTGCCGCCTGCGATTATGTTGGTCTTGTTTCAGGAAACAAGGAACCTGATAAGTTGAAAAAGGCAGGATTCACCGTAACAAAAAGCGTTCATGTGGATGCTCCTGTTGTCAATGAACTGCCGATGGCTTTGGAGTGCAGGCTTGTGAAGTTTAATGAGGATGGAAACATTGTCGGAGAGATTGTCAATGTCAGTGCCGATGAATCAGTTCTTGGAGAGAATGGCATGGTCGATCCTGCGAAGCTGCGTCCCATTTCTTTTGACCCCGTAAATAACGGATATCTTGTGTTGGGCGAACGTGTTGGAAATGCCTTCGCGGACGGCACAGAGATTGGATGAGATTAAGAAAGGAGAAGGTTATGGTAAAGAAACAAACAGCTGGAAGAGACCGTCTGGGGGGAGATGGCTCCGAAATTTGCGGAGCTTAATGATGATGTTGATTTGTATCAGTGGGCGTGGCTGGTATCAGGCATGGGGAGAATCGGCGCGGGAACTACATCCCGGCGATGTGGTAAATATTCCTGCCGGCGTAAAACATTGGCATGGTGCCTCAAAGGATTCATGGTTTCAGCATCTTGCGTTGGAAATCCCGGGTGAGGATGGTTCAACAGAATGGTGCGAGGCTGTGAAAGATGAAGAATATATGAAGTTGGGATAAAAAAGAATCACCATGGTATATATTACGAAACAAATCGAGGCTTCTTACGAGGTCTCGATTCTTTTATTAAAAAGTTGCATTAAGGTAGTGTGGATATATATCAGAATACTAAGAATGAAGGTCACTTTCAAAAGCCGACTGACGTTCATGCCAAAAAATTGACGTTTGTGACAGAGACCTTGTTTTTTGGCAGAAATCCACTACTATTAAGAATAAGTTTTATATTTTGAAAAGGGAGGAGAGGGTCATGGTACGGCACACCATGGGAATGATGCTGGCGGCTGTGGCAATTAACACTCTGTCGGTAAGCTGTTTTGCCGCATCCGTTTCAGTTTATAGTAGACATCACGTTAGGTGATGTTTTTTCACGCTCAACCACATAGCGGAGTTTGGCGTTGCAAAGGCGGTCATGTTGCTTTGAATACGATGACGAATTCTTTTCAAAAACCGGTATCAAAATGGCGGAAAGCATCGTGTGAAAGCGTGAGAAAAAGCTGTGAGGAAGGAATGAGGAATTAAAATATGGCAGAATTGGAACAGGATATATTAAAGAAAAAGAATGCGATGCAAACATTTTGTGCAGGTGAAATTATTATGCGGGAAGGGGAAGCCTGTGATGCAATGTATAAGATTATATCCGGATCTGTAGTCATCTATATGCGGTATGGCGAAAAGGACGAGCACATTATCGGAATCTACTCAAAGTCAAGGTGTTTTGGTGAACTGAACATATTTTCCGAACAGCCCAGTATTTATACGGCTGTCGCATATGACGACACTCTTCTTATGAGGATTACAAAGGATTCCGTGGAAGAATTTGTTGTGAATTATCCGAGAAATGCTGTTGATATGATGAGGAGTATGGCGCAGAGTTTTAATGTTATGCAGAAAAATATTGAACTTTTACTGGATGATATTTATGAAAAAGAAAATATAAAAAATAAAAGGACAGAAGCGCTCAGGAATAAGATTATACAGTACAGTATCAGGGGGCAATGTTTTGATACGCTGAGGTAGCGGGGAAGGCGTTGTCCGGGACTTTCATAGTAAAAATACAGGAGGAAGATTGTAATGCGTAAACTGGCAAAGAAGGGAAACATGAATGAGCGGATTGATGTTGCCCTGTATAAGTTCCGCTCAAGAATGAGTTCTTATCCGCCGGGAATGTGTCCGCTGGCTATGTATCGGTCATTTCTGCAGATGTCCATGAACCAGTCTTGCGGAAAATGTATTCCGTGCAGGGATGGTCTTGTGGAAGTGGAGAGGCTGCTTGAGAGTATATTGAATGGCGATGCAGACATGGAAACGCTTGATAAGATGCGTTCTATGTGCCATATGATTGTTGAGACTGCGGACTGTGCTGTGGGCGTGGTGGCAGCGAATATGGTGTTGGACAGCATGGAGGAATTTGCAGATGAGTATGAGAGCCATATCAAGAGCCGGCGTTGTGTCGAGAATGTGACACAGACCGTTCCCTGCATTACGCTTTGTCCGGCACATGTGGATGTTCCCGGATATATTGCCTTGATTAAGGAGGGAGATTATGCGGGAGCCATTCAAATGATACGGGATAAGAATCCATTCCCAACAGCCTGCGCCATGGTGTGCGAGCATCCCTGCGAGAGAAAATGCCGCAGGTCCATCATAGACGAGCCTATCAATATCAGAGGACTAAAAAAGTACGCGGTGGATCAGGTGAGCGCGGAACAAGTGGATACGCCCAAGAGAAATGTGAGCACTGGCAAAAAAATTGCCATTGTAGGCGGAGGACCGGCGGGGCTGACTGCCGCCTATTTTCTTGCGTTGATGGGGCATAAGGCGGTTGTATTTGAGGAACATGAGAAGCTGGGCGGAATGTTAAGATACGGAATACCGGAGTACCGTCTGCCGAAAGCAAGATTGGATGAGGACATTGCAGCAATATTAAAGAGCGGAGACATTGAAGTGCATTGTAATACCAGAATCGGAAAGGATATTCCATTTGAGACGCTTCATTCGGAGTATGACGCAGTGTTTTTAGGGCTCGGAGCCCAGATTGGCAATCGGATGCCCATGGAAAACGCGGACTGTAAGAATGTGATTCCCGCAGCAGATTTTCTCCAGGAGGTTGCAAACGGGCGGCCGATGGATTTGACAGGAAAGAAAGTCGTCCTTATCGGCGGCGGTAATGTGGCAATGGATGCGGCGAGAACCGCAGTTCGTTTAAATGCGAAAACCATCCATGTGTTTACGAGAAAAAGGGATGATTTGACGGCGCTGCCAAGCGAGATTGAGGGAGCCATGCAGGAGGGCGTGCGTTTCCAGACATTACTGAGTTTCCTCAATATAGAGGCGGATAAGGAGACGAAGGATGTATGCGCCGTATGGCTGCAGCCGCAGATTGTTGGGGAGTATGATAACTTTGGCATGGTCACGACAGAACACTCCAGCAACTATCCGTATCGTTTTAAATGTGATGTGCTGATTCTGGGCGTCGGACAGAGAAGCGACACTGCTGCCTTTGAGGAGGCGGGAGTTCCGACCGTAAGAGGGCGGATCCATGCGGATGAAACTTGTATGGTGGAAGGTATGGAAGGCGTATTCTCAGGCGGCGACTGTGTGACAGGTCCCTCTACTGCAATCAATGCCATTGCGGCAGGACAGGTGGCGGCGTACAACATCGATGAATACCTCGGATACCATCATAAGGTGCACTGCAAGGTATCGGCACCGCCAGCAATGCCGAATAAATGTGTTCCGACCGGCAGGGCGGAGATTGAGGAGAGAGACCCCTTTGAGAGAAAATGTGACTTTTTGCATGTGGAAGTGCCGATGACAGCGGAAGAAGCGTTTCGTGAGGCAGATCGGTGTCTGCGCTGTGACCATTATGGCTGTGGTTCCATGGAAGGAGGCAGATACATATGATTACGGTGACAATAGATGGAAAGAAAATAAAAGTATCTGAAGGAATGACGATTCTTGAGGCAGCACGTGAGAATGGAATCAATATTCCGACACTTTGCTATCTGAAAGAGGTCAATGACATTGGCTCCTGCAGGATATGTATGGTAGAGATTGAGGGGTATGATCATCTCTTTGCATCCTGTAAGACAAAGGTGCAGAAGAATATGGTGGTCCACACCGATACGCCGAAGCTGATTGATTACCGAAGAGAAATGCTGAAACTCATTCTGTCGAATCATAATGTGGACTGCATGAGTTGTCCGGAGAACGGCGTGTGTAAGCTGCAGAGCTTATGTAATCAGTTTGGAATCCGCAGTGCGGAGTATGAGGGTTCGCGCGCAGAGATAGAGAAGAAGCTTCCGCTGCTTAGTGGAAACCCATATATTACATACGATTCCAGTAAATGCATTCACTGCCAGAGATGTATCAGTGCCTGCAATCGCGCTGCAGTGAATGGCGTTTTAAAGAGTGGCAGAAGCGGCACATTCCATATCGTTGAGGCGCCCTTTGGCGAGGATTGGAAGGATACATCCTGCGAGTCCTGCGGCAATTGCGCAGCGGTGTGTCCCACAGGCGCACTGACGCTAAACAGAAGGAATGGGTATAGGGAGTGGGAGGTCAGAAAGGTATTGACGACCTGTCCGCACTGTGCGACCGGATGTCAGTTCTATCTGGTGGTGAAGGACAATCAGATTGTCAATGTGGAGGCGGCGGATGGTCCTTCCAATCAGGGACTGCTCTGTGTCAAGGGAAGATCCGGAAGCTTTGACTTTGTACATTCCGGTGACAGGCTGACGCAGCCGCTCATTAAAGACCGCGAAACTGGAAAATTTAACGCGGTGTCATGGGAGGAAGCCCTGGAATATACTGCCAGGCGTTTTATGGAGCTCAAAGAACAGTATGGTCCGGATTCGCTGGCTGGTTTTGCCTGTTCCCGTTCCTCCAATGAGGATATCTATATGGTGCAGAAGATGGTGAGGACCTGCTTTGGGACCAATAATGTGGATAATTGTGCAAGAGTATGCCATTCCGCGTCGGTATCTGGTCTGGCAAAGACGCTTGGCTCCGGCGCCATGACGAACCCGATCAATGATATTACCCATGATGTGGACTGTATCCTGTTAGTGGGTTCGAATCCGGAGGAAGCGCATCCGGTCGTAGGTATGCAGATCCGGCAGGCGGTAAAAAACGGCACAAGGCTGATTGTGGTAGACCCGAGAGATATCGGGCTTTCCAGGGAGGCGGATATTCATCTAAAGCTCCGCCCCGGAACCAATGTGGCGTTTGCTAATGGCATGATGCATGTCATGATCAGGGAAGACTTAATTGATAAGGAATATATTGAAAAATTCACGGAAGGCTTTGAGGAGATCAAGCAGATTGTCGCAGAATATACACCTGAGAAGGTCGGCGAAATCTGCCATATTGATCCGGACAAACTGGTTGAAGCTGCCAGAATGTATGCCACCGCGAAGAAGGCCCCTATTATCTATTGTCTCGGTGTGACAGAACATTCCACGGGAACCGAGGGAGTTATGAGTATGTCCAATATGGCAATCATGGTCGGCAAGCTTGGCAGAAGCGGCTGTGGAGTGAATCCGCTGCGCGGACAGAACAATGTGCAGGGGGCATGCGATATGGGCGCGCAGCCAACGGATTATCCGGGCTATCAGAAGGTGGATAATCCACGGATACGTGAAAAATTTGAAAAGGCATGGGATGTGAAATTAAACCCGAATCCGGGACTTAAAGCAACAGAGGTATTTCCGGCAGCAATCGAGGGGAAAATCAAAGGATTGTATATCTGCGGCGAGGATCCTGTGGTGACTGACCCGGATACCATGCATATCATCCATGCGCTGGAGAGCCTGGATTTTCTGGTGGTCCAGGAACTGTTCATGACAAAGACCGCAGCATATGCGGATGTGATTCTGCCGGGTATCAGCTACGCGGAGAAGGAGGGAACCTTCAGTAACACAGAGCGGAGAGTGCAGAGAATCCGCAAGGCTGTGAAGTTAAAGGGCGGGATGCGTCCGGATACGGATATATTGATTGATCTGATGAATGCCATGGGATATCCGCAGGAGTATTTAACGCCTGAGCAGATCATGGATGAAATTGCGCAGGTTACACCAAGCTTCCAGGGGATTTCATATAAACGACTCGATGCCGGTGAAAGCCTGCAGTGGCCGTGTCCTGACAGGAATCACCCGGGAACACCGATTATGCATGTGGGAAGACCTGCAAGGAGAAAAGCGCTGTTCTATCCTGCGCGGTATGTGCCGTCAGCGGAAATGCCGGATGAGACATATCCGTACATATTGACGACGGGACGGATTCTCTACCACTACAATGCGGCTGCCATGACTGCAAGGTCAAAGGGACTTATGGATATGGCAGGCGAAGGATTTATAGAGATACATTATCGCGACGCAGACAAACTTGGTATTGCCAATGGAGAACGGATTCGCATAAGGAGCCGCCGCGGTGCAATCACAGCGACTGCCAGGGTGGGAAGGAAGGTCTCTGAGGGTGAGACATGGATGCCATTTCACTTTCCGGATTCGCCGGTGAATCAGATTACCAATGCGGCGCTGGACGAATTTGCAAGAATACCGGAATATAAGGTCTGCGCTGTGCAGTTGGAGAAATTACAGGATGAAACAATATGATCATTTGACAGGATTGGAATTGGAGGAGGCAGTGAGACGGCTCCTGCTTGAAATCACGCCAATTCAGGAGAACGTGATACTGCCTCTTGATAAGGCTTGCGGCGCCATAGCCGCACAGGATATTTATGCACCGGCGCCGGTACCGGCATTTCCAAGATCGGCGATGGACGGCTATGCCGTTCGCGCAGGAGACATTCGGGGCGCTTCTGACGCAGCGCCGGTGCGGCTGGCTGTCATTGGCGAAATTCTTGCCGGAGAGTATAAGGCGCTTTCGTATGTTCCGGGGAGCGCTGTCAGAGTTATGACGGGAGCGATGATTCCGGATGGATATGATGCGGTTATAAGACAGGAAGATACCGACTACGGCGAGACCAATGTTTTGATTCAAAGGGAGGCTTCCCCCGGTACGAATTACTGCAAAATTGGAGAGGAACTGTGTAAAGGGCAATTAGTAGTGCCGGCAGGCAGAAGGCTTGGCAGGATCGAGGTGGGAGTGCTGGCAGCAATCGGGGTGGACAAGGTTCTTGTGGTAAGACCGGTGAAAGCAGCGATTCTCTCAACTGGAACAGAGCTGGTAAGACCCGGTGAGGCACTGCAGCCGGGCAAAATCTATGGAAGTATTTCCTATATGCTGAGCGCGTCGATACAGAGTGCGGGACTTTGCGTGGTGTCTGAAAAAATCTGTGGGGATGACGAGGAGACTTTGTGCGCATCCCTGCGCGATGCGGCAGGGATGGCGGACATCGTAATAACCACGGGCGGTGTGTCTGTGGGGAAACGCGATCTGCTCCATGGGGTGCTTGAGAGGATTGGGGCGCGGAAGCTTTTTTACCGTGCAAATATACAGCCCGGGACGCCGACGGTGGGAAGTGTACTGGATGGTACGATCATCTTAAGTCTGTCGGGAAATCCTTATGCGGCTCTTGCCAATTTTGACTATTATTTCTGGTATGCCGCGGCGAAATGGATGGGAAGCGCGTCTTTTCTGGTAAAAGAGGCGGATGCAGAGCTTGCCGACACCTATGAGAAGGTGAATCATAAGCGACGGCTTTTGCGTGCCAGGATGGAGGGCGGTAAGGTGTACTTGCCATCTTCTGTGCATGCATCTTCTGTTATCAGCAATTTGATGGATTGTAATTGTTATATTGATTTAGGGGCCGGAGAATGCGTGGCTCCCGGAACCAAGGTTCATGTCAGAATGATGAAAGGATAAATATGAAATTTCAAAATCGTGTGCCAGCGATTTCCGTCGGTATCCTTGCAGGCGGAAACAGCACTAGAATGGGGCAGAACAAGGCTTTGATGGAATGGAATCAGGAAAGGATGATCGACAGGCTCGCAGACAGGATGGGAGCTTTTTCGGAGGTGATCATCTCAGCTGCGGACAGGGGCATCTATGAAAATATGGGATTGCCCGTTGTCTATGACATTCACAGAAATATCGGTCCGATGGAAGGGATCTATCAGATTCTCTCGGAAGCGAAGAATGAGTATGTATTTATCTGTGCCGTGGATATGCCCAATGTCAGCACACAACTTGTATCGTATCTTGCGGACTTCATCTGTTCGGATTATGACTGCTATGTGATTGCGGATGAGGATCACATTCAGCCTCTTTGTGCCATTTATTCCAAAAAGGTGCTGCCTGTGATCGAGGAGCTGATCCGCAAGAGGAAATACCGTCTGCGGAATATCCTGTCCCGTGTACGGACAAAGTACATTTCTCTGGAATATTCGCGCTTTGATAAAAGCGTAGTAAAAAATATAAATACCTATGCGGATTATGTAGAGCTTGCGAAGCCCTTTATATTCTGCGTCAGCGGTTTGCACGACAGCGGAAAGACCGGTCTGATTGTGAAGCTCATCAATGAATTTATAGGTGACGGATATTCGGTTGGTGTATTAAAGCATGATGGACACGACTGCTATACGGACGTCCGGGGGAGTGATACTGCCCGGTTTACAGACGCCGGGGCAGTCTGTGCGTCTATCATGACAAAGAGCAGATATTCGATTCATGTCAGGGAAAGCATGGATGCCGCTATGCTGATTGATCAGATGTGCCGCATGAATTTTTCGCCTGACATAATCATAATAGAGGGGATGAAGCACTCTGATTATCCAAAGATTGAAGTCATCAGACAGGAAATCTGCGGAACGAGTGTTTGTGATCCTTGCAGTCTGATCTGTATAGCAGCCGATGAGATGTCCTTTGAGCAGATGGATTGCCCGGTATATGGGCTTTCTGATATTCAGGGGATTTTTTTGTGCCTGAAAAAGTATTTTGGATTGGAGCGTTTAGTAAGATGAAGCTTGTGAATACAAAGGATGCTGTGGGACATGTACTGTGCCACGACATTACACAAATTATTCCCGGCAGACGGAAAGGACCTGTGTTTCGGAAGGGGCATATTGTGACAAAGGAGGATATCCCTGTGCTTTACTCCGTCGGCAAGGAACACTTGTATGTGTGGGAAAAGAAAGAGGGCATGCTGCACGAGGATGAGGCAGCTGCCATACTGCGTGGAATTTGTATGGGCGAGGCGTCAAACATGCGTGCTTCGGATCCCTGTGAGGGAAAGATTGAGATTACAGCGGCGGAAAATGGGCTTTTTAAAATACGCAGGGATGCGTTACGCGCAGTTAATTCCCTTGGGGAAATGATGATTGCCACGGTTCATGCAGATTTTCCGGTGAAATGCGGCGATAAGCTGGCGGGAACCCGCATTATTCCCCTTGTAATCGAAGAGGAGAAACTTTTTAAGGCAAAGGCAGTGGCAGGTGAAAGCCCCATACTATCCATACTTCCCTTTCATCATACCAAGGTTGGGATCGTCGTTACCGGAAGTGAAGTGGCAAAGGGATTGATTCAGGACGCTTTTGGCCCCGTACTGCAGAAGAAGCTGTCGGAATATGACACAGAGATTGTGGGACGAACGATTGTTTCAGATCAAAGGGATGAGATCCAAAGGGCTATTATGGATTTTGTGCAAAATGGCGCCCAGATGGTGCTTGTGAGCGGCGGAATGAGCGTCGATCCGGATGACCATACGCCGGGTGCGATCAGCGATACGGGAGCAAGAATTGTCTCTTATGGAGCGCCGGTACTGCCAGGCGCAATGTTCTTACTTGCGTATCTTGACTGTGAGGACAGAACAGTGCCTCTGCTGGGGCTTCCTGGCTGCGTGATGTATGCAAAAAGAACGATATTTGATCTGGTGCTTCCGCGGCTGCTTGCCGGAGAAGTTCTGGAAGCCGGAGATTTGGAAAGCTATGGGGAAGGCGGTTTGTGTCTCTCCTGCGAGATTTGCCATTTTCCGAACTGCGGATTTGGGAAATAAGGGAAAGGAAAGATTATGGGCGAAATGACACATTTAGATGCAGAGGGGAATGCAGTGATGGTGGATGTTACAAAGAAAGCGGTGACAGACCGGATTGCTGTGGCAAGCGGATGTATCCGTGTCAGCAGCGCGGTGATGGACGCCATTACAGATGGGACAGTGCCTAAGGGAGATGTTCTTGCAGCGGCGAGAATAGCAGGAATTATGGCTGCAAAGAACACAGCGAGCCTTATACCGCTGTGCCATTCGCTGCTGCTTACCATGGTATCGGTGGATTTTGAACTGTGCCGCGAGCAATCGCTGTTACGTAGCGTGTGCACTGTGCGGCTTAACGGCAGGACCGGTGCGGAGATGGAGGCACTGACGGGTGTAAGCGTATCCCTGCTTACGATATATGATATGTGCAAGGCGATGGATAAAACAATGGAAATCACGGATATCCGCCTGGATGAGAAGGATGGCGGAAAGACGGGAAAGTTTATAAGAATGAAAGAAGGAAAAGAAAATGAAATGTAAAAAAAATACAACAGGTAAAATTTTAGCAATGAGTCTTGTAGTTACAGCGGTTTTGGGACTGGTCGGATGTGGCAGTAATAAGGAGACCTCTTCAACAGAAATTACAATCTTGGCGGCGGCGTCCCTCACGGATGCGTGCGATCAGTTAAAGGAGCAATATGAGGCGGAGCATCCAGGTGTAACACTTACTTTCTCCTACGGGGCCTCCGGGACATTGCAGACCCAGATTGAGGAGGGTGCCCCTGCGGACGTCTTTATCTCTGCGGCTGAAAAGCCGATGAACACGCTTGTTGAGGAAGATCTGATTGACAGTGACAGTGTGCATGAACTTCTTGAGAATAAGGTTGTGCTTATTGTGAACAGTGACAGTACTTTAGACCTTACTTCTTTTGAAGAGGTTGCACAGGACAAAGTGGAAATGATAGGTCTGGGAGAGCCTGAGAGCGTTCCGGCGGGACAGTATGCGGAAGAGGCTTTTACATCACTGGGGATTCTGGATGTGGTGAAGCAGAAAGCAAATTACGGAACGGATGTCAGAACCGTGTTGTCCTGGGTGGAAGCCGGTGAGGTGGACTGCGGAGTAGTATATGCAACGGACGCATATTCCACGGAGCTGGTGAAGATTGTTGCACAGGCTCCAGAGGGTTCCTGTACCAGAGTCATCTATCCGGTAGGAATCACAAAGGATAGCGCAAATAGGAGCGAGGCGGAGGCATTTGTATCATTTCTGCAGTCGCAGGAAGCAGCAGAGTGTTTTGAACAATATGGTTTTTCAGTTTTGAAGTAGAGGGGGATTTATGGATATTTCACCATTATTGATATCGCTTAAGATAGCGGTTGCCTCTTCGGTAATTGTATTTTTTCTGGGTATCCTTGCGGCAAGACTTGTGATTGCCATGGGCACTGCCAAGAGCAGTGCTCTTGGCAGGGGGAAGTATTTCGTGGACGGGCTGCTTTCCCTGCCGCTGGTGCTGCCGCCCACCGTGGTGGGATTTTTCCTGTTGGTTCTGTTGGGTAAAAACTCGGTGATTGGCAATATGTTATCTGCAATAGGCGTGGAGGTGATTTTTACCTGGCAGGGCGCAGTGATCGCGGCGGTTGTTGTTTCCTTTCCGGTCATGTACCGCACGGCCCGCGGCGCGCTGGAGCAGGTAGATGAGAACCTGATTTATGCAGCGCGAACGCTGGGAATGGGCGAGGTAAAAATATTTTTTCGGATCATGCTCCCCGCCGCATGGCAGGGAGTCGCGGCTGCAGTGATTCTTGCATTTGCTAGAGCACTGGGAGAATTTGGGGCGACAATCATGATTGCGGGCAATCTGCCCGGCAAAACGCGCACGATGTCTATTGCCGTGTACACAGCGATGCAGAGCGGGAATCGAAAACTGGCATTTTACTGGGTGATGATTATTTTATCAATTTCCCTGTTGATACTGTTGATGATGAATTACTGGACGGACGCGGGAATCAGAAAGAGGAAACAAGGATGAGATTACAGGTCGATATTACGAAAAAACTGGGAAGTTTTTCGCTTTCGGTGTGCTTTGATACAGAGGGGAAGGTGTTTTCCCTTCTGGGAGCCTCCGGCTGCGGGAAGAGCATGACATTAAAATGTATTGCAGGAATTATGACACCGGATAAAGGCAGGATTGTTCTGGGGGACAGGGTGCTGTTTGACTCGGAAAAGCATATCAATGTGCCTGCCAGAAAACGGCGCGTAGGGTATCTGTTTCAGGACTATGCACTTTTTCCCAACATGACGGCATATCAGAATATTGCATGTGTGAATCCGGACAGGGCGGAGGCATTGATCAGGCAGTTCTGTATGGAAGGAAAGGAAGGACTCTATCCCTCACAGCTTTCCGGCGGACAGAAACAGAGGGTGGCGATTGCGAGAATGCTTGCGGCAGAGCCGGAGGCACTTTTATTTGACGAGCCGTTTTCCGCCCTGGACAATTACCTGCAGATGCGGCTTGAGAGGGAGATTATGGATGTGTTAAAGGAATTCGCTGGACCGTCAATGTTTGTCTCCCATGACAGAAACGAGGTGTACCGCATTGCTGACAGTATCGGAGTAATGGAAAACGGAAGCCTGATTGAAATTCAGGATAAGGAGGATTTTTTCGACAGTCCACAGACTGTGACAGCCGCAAGACTCACCGGCTGCAAAAATATTACGAGACTGGAGCTGGCGGAGGATGGCTGTATCCGTGCGGTTGACTGGGGAATCAAGTTGCGGACTGCGGATGGAAAACGCTTTGAGGGCATGAAATACGCCGGATATCGCGCGCATTATTTCCGGCGGACGGACAGGATGGAGCCGGAAAATGTGTTTGCGTGCAGGATTGAGAGGGTAATCGAGGACACGTTTTCCAGTGTAGTGTGTTTTCGACAGATGGATCAGGAGAAAAGTACGCCGGATACAGAGCTGACCTGGGAACTACCTAAGGAAGAGTGGAAGCAGATTTTCAAGGAAACCGGACAGGAACCGATTTACCTGAAGCTTGATGAGGATAAACTAATGCCGCTTGCACGGTAAAAAATACGGCGCTTTGGACGCGGAGAAGGGCGGATGATAAGTTTGAAAGACAGCTTTGGCAGAACGATAGACTATCTGCGGGTATCCCTGACGGATAAGTGTAATTTCAGGTGCAGATACTGTATGCCCAGGGAGGGTGTAAAACGAGTGGAACATGGGGAAATCCTTACATTGGAGGAACTGGAGCGCATTGTGCGCGTGATGGCGCAGATGGGAATCCGCAAGGTGCGTCTCACCGGTGGAGAACCGCTTGTGCGCAAAAACGTGATTAAGCTCGTGGAGGGAATTCGCGGCATTGCCGGGATTGATGAGATTGCGATGACCAGCAATGGCAGTCTGCTTGGCAGTTATGTGGGAGCGCTTAAGGAAGCTGGTCTGGATAGTGTCAACATCAGTCTGGATACATTGAATCGTGAGAATTTTATCAGGATTACCGGGCAGGATGCGCTTGAGGATGTGCTTTCGGGAATACACAGTGCATTGGAGAAGGGCATGACCGTTAAGATCAACTGTGTCCCGGTAAAGGAGTGGAACAGCTGTGAGATTGAAAAAATCGCGGCATTCGCAAAAGAGTATCCAATGGATGTCCGGTTTATTGAACTGATGCCGATTGGCTGTGGGAAGGATTATACAGGAATTTCTTCCAATGAGCTGTTATGGCGTCTGGAAGAACGGTATGGAAAGGGCATTGCGGAGGAGAAAACGCCTGCTTTTGAGGGACCGGCGCAGTATTACAGGTTTGATGGATTTCGTGGCAGGATAGGACTAATCAGTCCTATGTCCCACAAGTTCTGTAAGGATTGCAGACGCATACGGCTTACGGTGGAAGGTTATCTGAAGCTTTGCCTGCAATATTCCTATGGCGTGGATCTGAGAAAGCCTATGAGGAGAGGATGTACCGATGAAGAGTTGATGCACATCATTCGCGGGGCTGTGAAAGAAAAACCTGAAGAACATGATATGGGGGAGGAACATGCGGATGAGGAGCAAAGAAAAATGGTGCAGATCGGAGGATGATATGGAGGTGCAGGTATGGGAAAAGTGATGGCGGTGTGTATCAGCAAGAGAAAGGGAACTGTCAAGCTGGATGTGGGACAGTGCCGGATCATAGAGGATTATGGATTGGAGCAGGATGCACACGCGGGAAGCTTAAGGCAGGTCAGTCTGCTTTCCTATGAGAAGGTGGAGGAATTCAAGCAGCAATGTGAAGGCAGGGTGGCGGTGCTCCCTGGGGTTTTCGGTGAAAACCTGCTGGTTTCGGGGTATGATCTGAAGACATATCCCATCGGGACACGGTTTGTCTGCGGTGATGTTTTATTAGAAATCACGCAGATTGGAAAAAAGTGCCATACAGGATGTGAGATTGCGCGGCTGACGGGAGACTGTATCATGCCCAGGGAAGGCGTGTTTGCAAAGGTGCTTAAGGGCGGTGTTGTAAAAACCGGGGATGCTTTTCAGCTGGCGGACGATGGTATCGCGCAGACACGCAGCTTCAAGGCGGCCGTGATCACCGCAAGCGACCGTGCGTACAAAAAAGAACGGGAGGATGCAAGCGGCCCCCTTCTTGCCGGGATTCTTGCAAAAGAAGGATATCTGGTGGAGGATGTCATATTACTTCCGGATGAGGAGGAGATGCTCTATCAGGAGCTTATAAGACTTGCAGACGAGAGGAAAGCAGATGTGATATTCACCACGGGAGGCACAGGACTCTCGCCAAGAGATGTGATGCCGGAAGCAACTTTGCGTGCAGGGGAGAAAAATGTGCCGGGAATCGCTGAGGCAATCCGGACGTACAGCATGACTAAAACGCCGCATGCAATGCTCAGCCGCGCCGTCAGTGTCATACGGGGCAGGACTTTGATCATCAATCTGCCCGGAAGTCCCAAGGCTGTGAAGGAATGTCTCGAATTTGTTATTCCAGTTCTGGCGCATGGAATCGGAATACTGAGAGGGGAGGATGACAATTGAATACAAAGCTTGTGACCGGGACACTGCTTGATGCAGACGGAACGTGCCATGACAGGGAGAGTTTCGTGGTCAGGGAACATTCGTTATCTGTTTTGGTAGATGGAACATTGGCATTTCAATGTGTGTGCACGAGGACGGGCCTCCGGGAACTTGTAATCGGACGGCTGTTCACGGAAGGGATCATACTGTCGGCGGATAACATTGAGGAGATTCGTTTTAATGAATATGAAAATGAGGCAAGTGTATTTTTGAAGGGTGAGGCAAATCTGTTTATAGGAAGCAGAAGGAAACAACTGTCAAAACTGTTGCCGGTGACAGAGGTAAGGAGAGAGTGGATCTTTGCACTGGCTAAGGAATTTTCCAAGGAAACAAAGCTGCATCATGCCACCCAGGGAACACACAGTTGTTTTCTTGGAAGAAAAGGAGCGGTGTTGTTCTCTTGTGAAGATATCGGACGTCACAATGCAGTAGATAAAGCGGTGGGATATGCACTGGTAAATGAAATTCCCCTTGGCGAATGCATGCTGTTTTGTTCGGGCAGGGTTCCCACGGATATGGTGGAAAAAGTGGCGGTCTCCGGCATTCCTGTATTGATGTCCAAGGCGGTGCCGACAGCGGAATCGATAGCGTTAGCGGATGCCTATGGATTGACGCTGATCTGCCGCGCCTGGCCGGATCAATGTGAAATTTTTACAGATTATGTTGGAATTACAACAACATTCTGATTGGATATACGCGGAAAATTTTATATCTGGGAGAAATCATTATACCCCTCATATTTTCAGCACCACATCTACAAAAAACTCCATACCGCTGCTGGAAGCCCGTGCCGAGCCGCCGTAATTGGTTGCTACCGCGGCAATGGCAGCAAGCCCGATTCCATTCCCGCTGTGCTTCGTAGAGCGGTAACCGTCTTTCCCTTTCTGCACCCTGCCGTCAAAGCTGTTGGTGGAAACAATGTACAGCCTGTTGCCGTGACGAACCTCTGTGGTCAGGCAGAAATACCGCCTGTCCTCCGGCACAGTGCGGCATCCGTCGATGGCGTTTTCTATCAGGTTCCCGAACAGGGAAACCATGTCAAGCTCGGTGGCAGGGAGCGGCTCTGGCAGCTCGATGTGCCAGTCCGTGTCTATGCCCTCAGAAACAGCCATCTCGTAGTAATAGCCAAACAGCGCGTTCAGCGCAGCATTGGCGCAGTAGTTTGCTGGTACATTTTCAGCAAGTATGGACTCGAACTCTGCAAGGTGCGCCCGGATGCTGCCGATGTTGCCTTGCTCCGCAAGGGACGAGAGCAGGCGCACAGAGTGGCGGAAGTCATGGCGCAGCTGTGCGGTCTGGCGCATATGATCCTGCAATGCCCGGTACTGGTGGGACTGCATCTCAAGGAGCTGGGTGCGTTCTTTCAACTCAGTGTGTTCCAGTATGACCGCTGTCCCTCTGTAGAAAAGCAGGTAGATTGCTGTCAGGACTGCCAGCGCACCGACTTCCAGCAGCGGGAAAAGATAGGAGAGGCGTCCCGCATGGAGGGTACTGTAGGATTTAGGGACAACCAGCACATTCATAATAAGGAATATCGAGGACAAAGCGACTGTCGAGTACCATATCTTTGGAATGTCCAAGCGGTCAACTATCCGGAAAAAAAGCCGGCAGGCGGGCCATGCGAAGGCGGCTGCCACCAGGCAGGAAAGTCCAAGCTGGAAAAAAGCCGCTTCTACGGAGAAGTCTGCCGCACCCGACGCTGGATGCAGGAAGGCATCAAAGGAATAGGCGAACTGCGCCGGGAAGGTCTGGACGGCACAGACGCCCACATAGACGGCAAGGCATTTTGGCAGACTTGCCGTCAAAGTGCGGCGGTACAGGAAAAAGAATAGGATGAGCGACGGCAGGAGTATGGCATTCACATTAATCGGCAGCATGGTGCAGAGGCATGAGCAAAGAAAAGAGTATGGGAGCAGGACAGCCATGCACAGTGCGGCTGTCTTAAGCGGTGTGTACCTCATCTGGTTCTTCATCGTATAATAGCTGGATGCCGCCGAAGGCAGCACTACCAGAAACTGTGGCAGCACAGACAGCCATTTATTCATATCCATGTTCAGTCCTCCTTCCTGATGTCGGCTGATGCAGAGCGTCTGGCAAAGTGCGCGTGACGCTCCCGTATCTTTCTGAAATTGTAATCCCTCGCTGTCTGCTCGATTTTCAAGCGGTTCCGTACACGGATCGGAAACCTTGTACCGTTTTCCATTACACAGCAGCTGTCCTTGAATTCAAGGATGTATTCGACATTTACAGCGATCCCCTTATTGACGGGAAGGAAGCGGGAATCCCCGTCTGTAAGCTCCACAAATTCAGACATGGTCATGCGGCAGCGCAGCTTTTCCCCGTCTGAAAGGGCGATGTCAAGATAATGTGCGTCCGTGATGACGGAGACAATCTCGTCAAGGAATATCCGGACAGTTTTTCTGTCGCTTATCACCTCTATGTATTTCTGCGGCGGGGGAAGCACTTCCAGAATGTCCGTGAGGACTTGAAAGATACGCTGCGGGGAGAATGGTTTGGTAATATATTCAAATGCGTGGCAGGAGAAGGCATCCGGCATAAAGTCCATGCTGGAGGTCAGGAACACGAGGATACACCTGCGGTCTATGCCCCGCATCTTCAGTGCGGCGGCAATACCGTCTATGCCGTCCATGTAAATGTCCATGAATACGGCAGAAAAGCCGCCGCCCTCAAATGCCTCAAGGAATGCTTCACCGTTTAAGAATGGGACGGTTTCCACCTGGCAGCAGCGTTGTGTGCCAAAGTCGCGGACAAGCCCGGCTATCTCGTCCAGATACTTCTGTTCATCATCTACTAAAGCTATCTTCAAATGGTTCCACCTCAATCTTGCATAAAAATCGAATATAACCATATCACAAAAAAAGATATTTTTCAAACCTGTCAATACCCACTTTTCAAAATACGATTGACGTTCTTGCTAGAAAATTGACGTTTCTGCCTGATGCCTTGTTTTCCGCCTGAAATTCACTATAATAAGTGAAGATTTTCTGTGGAAGGCGCTTTTAAACGATACCCCTCTTGGCAAAAACATGTTATACTGTAAAAAGTACAGAGAGGAAGAGTATGTATCCCACAATCAATATGAGAACTGCTTGAAGGCGCTGTCCGGGGCTTTCATAGTAAAAATATAGGAGGAGTAGTATGACAATTGAAAAGAAACAGGAAGGAACAACGTTAACGGTACGTCTGGGCGGAAGACTCGATACGACAACGGCGCCAGAGCTTGAGGCAGTGTTCAAAAATTCCCTTGACGGAGTGGAGGAACTGACGATTGACATGGCGGCGCTCGACTATCTTTCATCGGCGGGATTGCGCATTCTCCTGGTGGCGCAGAAGACGATGAACAAACAAGGAAGCATGAAGGTGGCCAATGTAAACGATACGGTTATGGAGATTTTTGAGGTTACAGGCTTTGTGGATATTTTGACGGTGATATAGGTATGACAGTAAAAGGACAAAAAATCAGGGCTTTGAATCTTTCACAGAGAGAGATTGCGTTGGCACAGCAGGCTCGCCCCCAGAGTGCCCAAAATACGATATCTTTGGAACTGCATTTGCCAAACTGCACACCGCAGACGGTGAAAGAGGCGGTAGACAGGGTTCTTGACAGTGCCGATATTTTTGCTGCCTCCCTGCAGCGAGACGGTCAGGAATGGCAGATGGTATATGGAGAGCAGAAGCTGTACGCGTGCAGTGTGTGGGAAACGTGCACGATGGAACAGGCTGAAAATCAGATGACATCGCTTAACAGGTCTCCCATGGATATCATTCCCGAAGACGGTATCTCTGGGAATATAGAGAAGCAGCTGTACCAAGCGGTTGTGATACCGCTCTTAGAGGGAGGCGTCTATTTATATGTGCGTTTTCATCATGTAATAATAGATGGTTATGGCATGAGCCTCTTTGTGCAGAAAGTTTTGGATGCACTGAGCGGGAAGGAAATTGAGGAGTCCATCTTTTCAAATTCAGCGCAGGATAGCGAAGCGGTCATGGATGATTTCTGGCAGCATTATTTTGCAGATGCTGATTTTGAACCGTCAATCTTTCCGGAAATAAATGCGGAAACAGACTTTGACAGTATTACGCGCCCTGTGCCAGATGCACTGATGCGTGAAATAGAGGCGTTCAGTCGTAGGGAAAATGTTTCGGTGCCATATATTATGGCGTCTGCGTATGCCGTTTATCTTGCGCAGGCATCAGGGAAACCGGATGCCGTATTTCTGATGCCGCGCTTAAATCGGATGCCGGAGCAGATGAATACGCTGGGCTGCTATACCTTACTTGTCCCGGTGCGAGTCAGAACTGCGGGTGCAGAAGCGGATTCTTTTGCGGCGCTGTGCCGGGCGATGGAGCTGGCTTCGCAGGAAGCGTCAGCACACAAGAATGTGGGATTTGACAGAATCCTCTCCGTATTGCGTGAGGACGGAAGCATATCGGACGTACCTTCTGAGTACGTGTTCAATTTTTACCGCTTTCAGTACCATACGGATTTGGATTACAGTGTCCGATTCAGCGTTGCGGGGGATATGAGTAATCATATGACGTTCAGCTTGTTCCATGACAAAGGCGGCGGACTGAATATGCGGTTTGACTATCATAAAAGTGTTTATACAAGGGAGCGTGCGATACACTTTTCGGATGCCATCTGCGCGATTCTATGTCAGGGTGTGCAGGAAAATGCACTGTCGCAGACGATTGGAGCGGAGGAGTATCAGAAAGTTACTTCAATTAGAGGAAAACAGATTGCGATTGAAGACAATTTGACGATTCCCTCATTGTTCCGGCTGGCGTCAGACCGCTATACAGACAGACCGGCGGTGTATGCAGGAGACGATATGCTGACCTTTGCAGAGCTTGACATGCTCAGCGACCAAATTGCCTGTGCGCTGGTCTTAAGGGATGTGAAGCCGGGTGATTATGTCGCTTTTATGTTAAAGCGGAATATTCATCTGATTCCGACAATTCTTGGTATAGCGAAGTCAGGAGCAGCTTTCATACCGATTGACCCGGCATATCCGTCAGAGCGGATTTCATATATTATGGAGAACAGCTGTGCGTCATGTCTGATTTCATCGCCCGATGTTCCGATTTCACAGGGCTGCGATTATGTGGATGTGAATGTGTTGATGCAGCAGTCGGTGGTACGCAGACTGCTGCCTGAAATCAGACAGGAGCAGCCTGCATATATGATTTATACATCGGGGACGACTGGCAGACCCAAAGGTGTGATGCTCTCGCACAAGGGGATTGCAAATATTGTACATCCTGACAACAATCCGTTTAACAGGGACATTACACAGAATTGTCATGGGATTGTGGCGATTGGTTCCATCTGTTTTGACATCTCCCTGTTTGAGTTGTTTGTTCCGCTGATGAACGGACTGTTTGTGGAACTTGGCAGTGAGAAGGCGATGGTCGATGCCGGGGAGCTGGCGGCCGCGATTCTGCGTCATGGCGCAGATGTGCTGCACTGCACGCCGTCGCGCATCACGGCATACCTTGCCAACGCTTCTTTTGCGGAGGCATTGGGGCATGTCAAGGCTGTGCTGGCAGCGGGTGAAGTCCTTCCTGGCAGCTTGGTAAAGCGGTTGCATCATACATATGGAATTCGTATTTACAACGGTTACGGTCCGACCGAGACAACGATTGGCGCGACCATTACGGAGGCGGGTGATGACCTGAGCATCGGCAGACCGATTGCCAATACCGGGGTTGTTTTGTTGAATGGAGAGGGTCGGTCTGTTCCGTACGGGGCAGTCGGTGAAATCTGCGTCTATGGAAACGGTGTGGGGATTGGCTATCATTTAAGGCCGGAGGAGACGGCGGCAAAGTACATTGTATGGAACGGTATTCGGCTGTACCGCACCGGTGATTTTGGATATTTTCTGGAGGATGGCAGGCTGATTTACCGGGGAAGAAATGACAGGCAGGTCAAGCTGCGCGGTCTGCGTATTGAGCTCACAGAGATTGAAAATGTTATGGGTGCGTTTCCGGGCGTGATGGCGTGCAGCTGCATTGTGCGCAAAATAGACAAGACAGATCATTTAGTGGGATTTTATACCGTTTCGGAGCAGGAACCGGTTGATGCCGAAAAGCTGAAGGCACACATGAAATCTCATCTGACTTCTTATATGGTGCCGGATATCTTAAAAGAACTTGCCGCTATGCCGCAGACACCCAACGGAAAGACAGACCAGAAGGCATTGATGGAAGAGCCGGTGGAGTACCAGCGTGCATACCGCGAGCCGACGACAGAACAGGAGAAGCTTATGTGCAGCGCTTTTGAAAAGACGCTGGAACTGCCGCAGGTAGGGCTTGACGACAACTTTTTTGAACTTGGCGGCGACTCGCTCAGCGCGGTCACATTGGTGCTGCGTGTGGAGGAGGCTTTAAAGTCCCCCAAAAATCAGATGGAATTTGGAGATGTTTATCAGTATCCGACACCGGCGTTATTGTTAGAGAGGTTGTATAAAAAGACTAAGAGCGATAAAGAATATGATATCAGTATATTAGATTACCGGGGTTTTTCAGAATACTTAAGTGCGCACACCGGAAACAAAGTCGATAGTGGGTATCTTGGAAATGTGCTCCTGACAGGCGCTACGGGATATCTCGGGGTGCATATTCTGATAGATTTGTTAAGGCGTCCTAAGCTGTGCGGAAAAATAATCTGTCTGGCGCGTTCGAAGAAATCACTGAGTGCCAGGAAGCGCGTCAGCTCAGCGCTGTTTTACTATGCGGAGGAGGATTTTTCGCACAGTTACGGGGAAAAGTGGGAGGTTGTCGAGGGAGATATCACACAGCCTGGCTTGTTTCTGCAAAATCAAATTGGCGGAATTGACACGATCATCAATTCTGCGGCGAATGTCGCTCATTTTTCCTATGGAAATACACTGGAGGCAATCAATACGGAGGGAGTAAATAATCTAATCCGTTATGCGCTGCGTGAGAATGCCCTGCTGTGTCAGATTTCTACAATCAGTATCGCGGGCATGACAGAAAAAGGCGCGGTGCAGGAGTATTTTGACGAGTCGGATTTTTATATTGGACAGGAGATACACAACAAGTATATCTACTCAAAATATATGGCAGAGTATGCGCTTCTGCGGGCGGCTGTGGACGAGGGACTGCGTATAAAACTGATGCGTGTCGGCAATCTGCAGGGGCGTATCAGCGACGGGGAGTTTCAGATGAACATGAACTCCAACGCGTTTACGCGCCAGTTTGCTTCCTATATCAAAATCGGTGCGGTACCGCAGTCTGTCTATGAGGCGCGTGTCAATTTCTCTCCGGTTGATGAGACGGCGCACAACATTGTTTCGCTGACATCCGCTCCGGAAGCGGCGGCATTCCATGTTTATCCGCCTAATGAGGTGCGGTATGCAGATTTGTTCCGGGGGATGGAGCGGCTAGGATATAAGACCGCCATATTGCCGGACGAAAAGTTTGATGCGCTTTTGCAGGAACTGAAGCAGACCGATGAGGGCAGAGGGCAGATGGAAGGGTTGTTTACAAAGGAGTCAATGGGTGCATATCGCGAGATTCCGGTACAGCAGCAGTATACAAATCAGTATCTGAAGGAATTATCGGAAGGGTGGAGTACGGTCACGGAAGATTATATAAACAAATATCTATCCGCTCTGGACGGAATGGGCTATTTTTGATGTGGAGGTATTACGATGGTATCAATTGAACTTTGGAGTTTTGCGGTTTTTTTGGCGTCCGTATTTGCAGGACTGCTCACGGGAATCACACTCACGCCAAAATATAAGGGGACAATCCGGGCAGCCGTATGGGCAGTCGGGGCGGCACTTGGCTACGGTCTGGCGTTTGTCAGCTACAGCATCAATTTGTACAATGATGTGGTGGGAATTCTTGGTCTTTCCGCACTTATGTGCATTATTGCACAGTTTTTATACAAAGACAGCTGGTCAACAAAGCTGGCGATTGCCCTGATGGCATGCCTGATTGCGAACGTCAGCACGTTTATGTTGTGTGGGACGACCGACACCGTGTTGGGGGCGCGTTTTGGACTGATTAAGGAGAGCCCGTATGAGACAGCGAATCTGATTTTTTTCATAGCTATCAAGCTTGTGGTATACGTGGCACTCTCTGTCCTGTATGTGCGCTGTTTAAGGAAGACATTTCATCGCACTATCGAGGCTGTGGGTGGGAAAATGCTGGTCTTTATACCGGCGCTTGTGATATCGGTGGTGGGTTTTTACATCATCAATCTTGTGTCAAACAGTGTCGGAATTTATCCGGACAGCTTATGGTTTTTTCCATTGTATCTCACCGTCTGTGTAATTTTTGTCGTTGAGTTCTGGATGATTTTCTATTCGATAGACCAGAGTGCAAAGACGATGAAGACGACAGCGGAGCTGAATATCGCCACCAACATCCAGAAATCCATGCTGCCCTGTATCTTTCCGGCGTTTCCGGAGCGCAAGGAGTTCGATGTCTTTGCGACAATGGATCCGGCAAAGGAGGTCGGCGGCGATTTCTATGACTTTTTTATGGTGGATGACAGTCATCTTGCCATCGTGGTTGCGGATGTTTCCGGCAAAGGTGTTCCAGCGGCGCTTTTTATGGTAATCGGCAAGACGCTCATCAAGGACCACACGCAGCCGGGAAGAAATCTGGGCGAGGTGTTTACGGAGGTAAATAATCTGCTGTGCGAGTCCAACAGCGAAGGGTTGTTTATCACTGCCTTCGAGGGTGTACTCGACCTTGTGACAGGGGAGTTCTGCTTCGTCAATGCGGGACATGAGATACCGTTTTTGTGCAAAAAGGGCAAAACGTTTGAGCCTCACAAAATCAAGGCAGGTTTTGTCCTTGCGGGGATGGAGGGAATCCGCTATCAGTGCGGTTCCATGCAGATGGAGGTGGGAGACCGGATTTTTCAGTACACGGATGGTGTTACTGAGGCGACAAATAAGAATAACGAGCTTTACGGAATGGGCAGGCTGACGAAAATCCTCGCGGAAAACTCAGAACTTGAGCCGACTGAACTGCTTCCCGTTATCAAAGCTGATATTGACCGTTTTGTAGGTGCCGCACCACAATTCGACGACATCACAATGCTTTGTCTGGATTACAAGGCGAGAATGGAGGGATGAGATGAAAGAGCTTACGATTGACGCAACCATAAAAAATGTTGCCGCAGTGACCGCCTTTGTGGACGAACAGCTTGAGCAATTGGGTTGTCCGATGAAAACGCAGATGCAGGTTGATATCGCAATTGATGAGTTGTTTGGCAATATCGCGAACTATGCCTACAATCCTGAGGTCGGCGCGGTTACTGTTTGCGTGGAGGTTATGGATAATCCGCTGGCAGTGGTGATAACCTTTATTGACAACGGTGTTCCCTATGACCCTCTCGCAAAAGCAGATCCCGACATCACTCTCTCCGCCGAGGAACGTGAGATTGGCGGTCTGGGAATCTATATGGTGAAGAAGATAATGGATGCTGTCTTTTATGAGTATAAGGATGGACAGAATATTTTGCGTATTAAGAAAAATATCTAGTGGAAGCTACATGAAAAATCGTTTCATGAGGATGCGCTTCCATGGAAGGGACGCCCGCTGCTGCGGGCAGGGGGACCTCTATGAGAAAAACCATAAAAAATGCAGTATTTACTCTATTGTTTTTGACCTTAATTGCTTCCACCGCTCTTTTGACGTATTTGCACTTTTTTGCATCATATGATAAGGAGCTTTCGGGGGAGTGGACGGCAAATCTGGACATGACGCAGCAGGCTTCTGTCACAGCGCTTGCATGGCTGCAAGATATAGAAGGCGTTTCCGTTTCCATGGAGGATATGGAGTCCTATATGCAGGAGTTGACTATTCAGGTTAATTTGACCTTGGAGCAAACCGCCCGCTCGGAGGGAACTTTTTACTGCAATGTTTCGCCGGAAAGCTATGATGCCTGCAGGCAGGCTGCCTATGAGGCATTTGCATTGGCATTTCAGGATCTTTTGGCGGGGAGGCTTCGTATGGCAGGCTATACGGGCAGCACAGACAAGGAAGCTATGGAGGCTCTTGTAACTGAAACTTTTGGGATGCCCACTGTTTCCTATTTGATGTCCTATGGCCCTGCCCTGCTGCCTTCCTTGGAAGACTTACAGGTTGGATATGATGGCAGCGGCACCTATAAAGAATCAGAAGACATTCTGACCAGACAGTTTGATGCCGGTGGGGCTGTCACCACAAAGACGGAATATTATATCTGGAAGGATTCTAAGCTGATTTTGTACGAAGAAATTGGTTCTGTTCCCGCTGGTCTTTTTTCGGATTATTATCCTATGGTATACACTTTAAAACAATCTCCAAATCAATAGGCTCTGGAGAAGAAAGCATGATCCCTCATCTTTCTTGTAAAATGAGTGGGAAGGGAGATTCTATGAAAAAAATCCTACAGAAAATAAGTTTCCTTATATTGTCCGCAATTCTGGTATGTTCCGTCCTGCCAATCAGGGCAGACGCAAGTTTTGAAATCCCCGGAATCTGTCAGGTACAGACGGATACCGGCGCCGCATGCACTGTAAAAACTCTTGATTATGGTTACGATTACAACACTTATTTCTCTCTGCGGGACATTGCCATGCTTCTTAATGATACGGATAAATCTTTCTCTCTGGATATTACGGGTAATTCCGTATCTTTGAATACGGGAAATGCCTACATGTCTGTGGGAGTGGAGAATACCCCTTGGGAAGAAGAGGAAAACCCAGATATTGCCCTGCGACGAAACGAATTCAAAGTAAACGACCAAACGGTGTCTTATTATACATTGATTATGAAATTGCCTTCCGGCTATTATGATTGCTTCATAATGGCGGCAGATTTGGCTATGATTCTGGATGTGGATATCACCGTTCCCGTTGCGGGCTTTCTACAGATTCATACACAAGAGCCTTTTGATATCTCCCCTGTTTCTTTGGAGCAAGCCGGTTATTTTTACGGGGTTAACAGCGTGTTGGTAGGAGATGCCACTACTGGGGAAATCTACTACCAGTATCAGTCCGATATATCTTATCCTATAGCCAGCACTTCCAAGCTCATGACCTGTCTTTTGACCATGGATGCCATTTCGGCAGGGCAGATGACTCTTGAGGAGCCGGTCACGATCTCTGATGCAGTTCAGTCGCTATCCGCTTCAGGCGATGGGGTGATTCCCTTGGAAGCTGGAGAACAGATTACCGTGCAGGAACTTTTGCTGGGTGCCCTTTTGCCCTCCAGTAACGAATGTGCATTGTGCTTGGCTGAATCTATCGCCGGTTCGGAGGAAGCCTTCGTCCAAATGATGAATCAGAAAGCGCAGGATCTGGGACTTTCCCAAACAATTTTTTTCAATAGCAATGGTCTTCCCGCCTACACGGAAGATTTCATTCCTGCAAAGCGCCAGAACAGCATGAGTGCAGAGGATATGTTCCGACTGGTATCTTATTTTTTGAAAGTCTATCCCCAGATTACGGATATCACTTCTCTGGAAGAAGCTACCTTGACATCCCTGAACTTTGAAGTGCGTAACACCAATCCGCTTCTGAACAACCTGCCCGAAGTCACCGGCTTGAAAACTGGAACAACCAATAAAGCTGGCGCCTGTCTGGTTACATCCCTGACTGCGGACGACGGAACCATGGAGCATGATTTAGTAGTTATCGTTCTGGGCACCGAGGATTCCATAGAGAGGGGACGTGTTTCAGGGTTGTTGGCAAGATATGCCCTGAATGCTTTTTATGCGGGCATAGAAAAGCCGGAATCCGGGTCATCCGCCCAGACTTCTGAAAATTTACCCATACATGCCGAGGCGGCAGTGGATTGGATTATTCGAACTGCAAGAAAGCGCGAGTAACTGAAATGATTCTAAGGATGGAGGATAGGAGCCCCTACTACAATGAACAGCAAGGGATTAGGTTTTTTTGTCTCTTTTTGGTGTATTTTGCATATAATATAAAGAAACATAAACGATATAGGTATGCAGAAATATGAAAGAATATGTAACTTTATCATTAGAAATACACCTTTTTTTCGGGAGGATCATGAAGGAACACTCCTTATTCCTGCTCGCCGGATTCCCTGCGAAGGAAACAGCGTTTATACGGCGTGCAGATCAGTTCCGGGAAGAATTTGAAGAAGGACTCAGAAGAACCGTAAGGCTTGCGGACGGCATCGTAAGTAAATCGGTTTTAGATTCCGGGGAGGTTGTAACGGAATTTACAGAGAAAGCGGAGCGCCAGACGAAAAATCTGACAGGGATTCCGATTGATGTGAAGATTACGGAGGCGGAAGAACGGCTCCGTGCCGGAAACTGTGGTATGGTGAACAGGGAAATCGTTCATCAGGTAAGAATGTTGAATCAGCAAATGCTAAGAAGTCTGGACGGCTTGATTTCCTTTAAGGAAGAGATTCTGAGAGAAGTGACAAGGTGCAGACTTTATACAGCCAACTATCCGCTGCTGATCGAGCATATCCTGCGGGAAGCGAAATTGTATCGTCAGATGCTTTTGGAACTTGAGCAGATGGGAAGAATTACTACGCCGGATTTAAGAAATCTGGAAATATTCTGGAATCAGATTATGATGGAACATGCCCAGTTTATTCGGGGGCTGTTAGATCCGACAGAGTGTGAACTGATGGAAACAGCTGGTGGATTTGCCGGGGACTATTGCCGCCTTTTGGAAGAGGCAAGGCAGCAGGACTGGAAGGCGATGAATGCCCTGACCGCAAGGGCTTTACAGACGACAAAACAATATCAGCAGTTTAAAACAGCGGGAGCGGAAGGAATTATAGGCTGTGAGATCCGCTCCATCATTCTGCCTCTTTTGGCAGACCATGTGCTCCGCGAAGCAAATCACTATCTGCGTATTCTGGATCATGCACAGAAAGGCAGGGATTTGTATGGAGTTATGTAAATATCCAAAAACGGGCAAGATCAGGACGTTCCATATTGAGGCGATACAGATTCCTATCGTGTATAACAAATATGGAGACTACGATCCGGACGGTCTGCTCTATGTGCTTGAGGAGGACGCGGAAAGGATCAAAAGAGAAGCTCTTCAAAGATTCGAGATGGAGATACCGCAGCCATATAAGGAAGTACAGCCGTTGGTAATCCGTGTCAATCTGGGAGATACGGTAAAAATACGGTTCCGTAATTCTGTGAACAGGAGATTGTCGATTCATGTACAGGGATTATCTTACGATGTCAATACTTCAGACGGAAGCAGCGTAGGGTATAATGATGACAGCACCACAAGCGGCGAGATCTGGTATACATGGTATGCCGACACAGAGGGAGTTTATCTGTTTAACGACATGGCGGACCCTCGAAGTACAGAAGACGCAACCAACATTCACGGTCTGTTCGGGGCGATTATTGTAGAGGCGCCGGAGGCGAAGTGGTTCGACCCGGAAACAGGGGAAGAGATGCAAAGCGGTTTAATGGCGGATATTTATCAGCCCGGAAAGCCGGCATTCAGGGAGTACAGCGTCTTTTTTCATGATGAACTGGAAATTCTGAACAAAGAGGGAAAGCCGCCAATCGATCCACATACAGGGCTTCCTTCGATGACAACAGCAATCAGTTACCGCTCTGAGCCTATGCGCAACCGAATGCCGCACTCGCATGATCCGGCGGATTCCGCAGAGGATGTATCTATGAGTTCCTGGGTATATGGTGATCCTGCGCCGCCGATTCTTTTCGCCTATGTGGGTGATCCGGTCAAGATACGCCTGCTTCACGGCGGAGTGAAGGAAACCCATGTTTTTCATCTTCATAACCATCAGTGGAGGCTGGAAGCGGATAATCCGGTTTCAACAATCATAGATTCCATCACCATCAGCCCGCAGGAATGCTATACGTTGGATATTTTATACGGAGCAGGAAGCCTGAACGGAGTGATAGGGGATGTGATATTCCACTGTCATCTCTATCCTCATTTTATGGAGGGAATGTGGACTTTATGGAGGATTTATGACCGGCTCCAGGATGGAACGGGAGAATTGCCTGACGGAACGCCCATTGCGGCTCTTATGCCGTTGAAAGACAGGGAACTTCCGCCGAAGAAGGATAAAATGCATCCGGGTTATCCGAATTTTATAGAGGGCAAGTTTGGCGAAAGCCCATTGCAGCCGCCGCTGGGCGTATTACTGCCGGGTGGAGGGGTGACGAATAAGCCGACGTCCCTTGAGAGAGCCAACTTTGTAGAAAACGCAGTTCCCGGCGCATTGTATACGGATACCTGTCCGTGCCATACGAATTGCAGGATAAAAGTATTTGAGATTGCCATGGTACAGGCAAAGATTATCTACAACCGTTATGGCTGGCATGATCCGCAGGGACGTTTTTTCGTCCTCAAGGAAGAGCTGGAGCGGCATGGAGGTCTGGAAAATTATATCCGTAAAGTGGAAAAACAGGAAATTAAAGTGGAGCCGTTAGTTATCCGTGCAAATGCCGGAGATTGTATTGAGCTCCGTACCACAAACCTTTTACCCGAGTTTATTGAGGAAAGTCCGTTCCAGCCAAGAACCAGGACGGATATTGTAGGACATCACCTGCATCTGGTAAAATTTGATACCATTGTCTCAGACGGGTCGGCAAACGGCTGGAATAACATTGCCGGCGCGAGACGGTATGAGACATTAGTGGAGCGTTTTTTTGCAAACGAAGAACTGCGGACGGTATTCTTCCATGACCATCTGTTCGCCAATGTCCACCAGCAGCACGGTCTGTTCGGAGCGCTTATTATTGAAGAAGCAGGCGCTACGTTCCATAACCCACAGAATGGAAAAGAACTGCATTCTGGGACGCGTGCTGTCATCCGCAGAAAAGACGGCACCTCTTTCAGGGAATTCGCACTGTTCGTCCATGATTTTGCCTTTCTTTTTGACAGAAAAGGCAATCCGCTGAACCCGCCCAAAGTTCCCGGTTCACACGATGATCCGGGCGTCATGGGGATTAACTACCGCGCCGAGCCGATGAGGGAGAGGCTTCGCAAAAAGGAGGACCCGGCATATCTTTTCAGTTCTTTTGTACACGGTGACCCGGCGACGCCGATTTTTGAAACCTATCCGGGAGATGAATTGATGTTCCGCCTGATTGACGGAGCCCATGAGGAACAGCATTCTTTTAATGTCACGGGAATGTCATGGAGAAAAGAGCCGGCAGATGCAAGGTCGCCTCTTGCCGCTTCCCAGACACTGGGAATATCGGAAGCCTTTAACCTGAATGTGACGGAGAAGTATGGTGCGGGAGATTATCTCTATTATTTTGGCGGAATCGACGATGCATGGCTTGGGCTGTGGGGAATTATCCGCGTGCATAGAAGATATAAAAAACATCTGCAGCCATTATGTCGGGGAAAAGTCAGACCTCTGCCCCTTCCGCCCTGCCCGTCAAAGGATGATGTGGTCAGGCGCTATGAGGTTGTGGCTGTACAGAAGAAATTAATCTATAACCGATACGGGGATCATGATCCGGATGGTCTGGTATTTGTTCCGATGGAGGATGTAGATAATGTACTTTCGGGAAAATGTATGCCTAAGCCATTGATCCTGCGGGCAAACGTAGGGGATTGGATTGAGGTCACTTTGCATAATGCATGGAGCCCGGAACACCCGATTCCTTACTTTTCCTATCCGACGGTTCCTTTAGATAAGGAATATACACCGTCAATGAGGGCTTCCTTAAATCCGCAGTTTTTGAGGTATGACCCGGTCCGCGATTCCGGTATCAATGTAGGGTATAATGAAATGGAGCAGACAGTAGGGGTGGGCGAGAGCAAGCGGTACCTCTGGCACGCAGACCAGGAGTATGGAGCCTGCATCATACAGTCCTTTGGAGACATGAGAAACCATCGTTATCACGGATTATTCGGAGCGGTCATTGTAGAACCGCCGGGAGCGGAATGGTACCGCAATTTTACCAGAAAAAAAGACAGCTTTGCAGAACAGGCAGTGATAACGGCACCGGGAGTAGAGAACTTTAGGGAATATGTTGTGTTTATTCAAAATGGAATTCGTCTGCTTGACGCAGAAGGCAAGCTGATTCAGAATGCGCTGGAAGATAACGGGGAACCGGTAGATGCGGAGGATACAGGAGAAAAAGGCTACAATTACCGTTCAGAGCGGTTTGCCAACAGACTTGCGAGAGATCCAAGAACATGGAAGGTCTTCAGCAGCAAAGTGCATGGAGATCCGGCAACCCCGATATGGAAAGCATATTCCGGAGACCGTGTGATCTTTCGAGCTATGATGCCTGCGGATAAACCCAGGAATACGTCCATTGCGGTTCATGATCATTTATGGAGGGAACAACAGCGGGACCCGTTTTCCAGAATCATCCCCCTGCAGGGCGGAATCAGTATCGGCAATAAGTTCGACATAGAGCTTTTAGATGGCGCCGGATGTCCCGGAGATTACCTCTACCGCTCAGGCAGTTTTGCCTGGGATGTGGAGTCAGGCATGTGGGGAATCTTCCGGGTCGTAAAACAGACATTCGGATGTAAATGCAAGGGAATCTGCAGAAAAATCCGGGAATGTTTTCGATAGGCTATGACGTGAATATTGTGGCAGTGGTAACCTGACCGCAGTTATGACAGTAATGACCGTCTGCAGTTGCAGGCGGTCATCTTTAGGAAAATAGCAGCTGACATTAAACTCAGGGTCTGTGATGGGTACTGCTGCATGGGACGGGATAGTGTCAGGAGGCGCATTGCGGGAGTAGTCAGTAGTGAAAACAGGCATAGCGGAATTCTGGAGCAACTCTAAAAAAGTGTAACGTTCTGTCTGGACGAGAAACTTGGAATCGGGCATTTTTTCTACCACCAGATCATTCTGTACGTATTACTATGGATGGAAATTTGTAAAGAATTGAGGTATAATTTCAATGTTGAGAGCGTCTGGCAGCCAGGAACTGTTAAAAAGAGATGAGGTGTATAAAGGTGAAATATACATTTGAAAATGAGTTGATAGAAGGCATCATCGTAAAACGAAAAAGCCAGTTTACAATGATAGTGGATATTGATGGGGAAGAAGTTTCATGCCATTGCCCTACGACAGGCAGGATTGGTGATATAGAAACAAAGAATATAGCCTGTTTATTATCAAAGAGTAAAGACCCAAAACGCAAAACGCCATATACTGTTGAAGCGGTGTCGGCTGACAATCTGGATAAACCGGATAAGAACTGGATTGGCATAAACCAGATATTTTCAAATAAGCTGGTTGAATATTTCTTTGAAACGCATCAGCTTGATGAAATAGTGTCTGATTATACAGAGATCCGAAGAGAGGTTAACCTGGGGATTTCAAAATTAGATTTTCTGGTTGGGGATACTTACCTAGAAGTAAAGACACCGCTGACGACGTTGCAGGTGAAATATGGAAGCAATATAAAGACAAAGCCGGTAACGCCTTTTTCTTCCACGGACAGGTTTGTGAAACATATCAATGAACTTGCTGGCTCATTGAAAGAACATGAAAGGGCTGTTTTGCTTACGGTTTATCAGTATGAAATAACAGAGCCGAAGGAAAGGCAGAAAAGCACACATTATGCGGAAGTGTCTGCTGCAGTGCAGGAAGCAAAGAAAAAAGGGCTTGAGGCATATGAGATATCAATGAAATTTGCTAAAGACGGAGTTGAACTTGTATCATGCAAAAATATTATAGACGGATTATAAGATGGCGATAATGCTGATTGCGGCGGGCTTGAGATGGCGGCAAAGAAAGCCCTGCAGGAGAGCGGGAAATTCATTCCGTGGCAAACCATAACCATATCCATTGACGGAAATATTCTTGATGATTAGGAACGGAAAAGCATAATGTACAAAAATGTTGAAAAACAAACTTGAGATTGAAGAGGGGGATGCAATGGTTAATCCATGGGAAGAAATATCATTATCTGATTATGAAAATCACATGAAATTGGATTCTGTTATGCAATTACAGACCTTGAACCAAATGATGAAAGGTCAGTTTAATGCTTATCCAGCAAATTCTGTTATGATTTTAGGGATTGCCGGCGGTAATGGTCTGGAACACATTGACAGGAACAAATTTCAAAAACTATATGGTATTGATATTAACGAAGAGTATTTAAAGGCAGTTAAAGAAAGATATACAGATATTTCAGATATATTGGAATGTATACAGTTAAATCTGATTGAGGAAACAAATAAGCTGCCAAATGCAGAATTATTGGTTGCCAATCTGTTAATTGAATACATCGGATATGATTGTTTTCAAAAAGCAGTTGAACAAGTACAGCCCAAGTATGTTTCATGTATTATTCAGATAAATGCGGATGACAGTTGGGTATCCGATTCGCCATATATCCATGCATTTGATGACCTTGATAAAGTTCATCACCAAATGGAAGAAAATTCATTGATTCAAACTTTGGAAGATATTAAATATAAGCTAATAGCACAGATGGAACATCCATTACCAAACGGAAAGAAATTGGTTCAATTAGATTTTGGATGTTAAATTTGTGCATTGCGCGGTGGCAGACGATGCAGAAAGCAGGGTGGCTTGAAACAAATAAATGATTTCGAGGAGGAAAATATGCAGTATACAAAACTGGGGAATTCAGATCTGAACGTATCCCGTATCTGTATGGGATGCATGGGATTTGGCGATGCTGCAAACGGGCAACATTCGTGGACAATTGATGAGGAACATTCCCGTGAGATCATAAAGCGGGGACTTGAACTTGGAGTTAATTTCTTTGACACGGCAATCGGATACCAGAGCGGCACCAGTGAGCAGTATGTGGGCAGGGCATTAAGGGATTTTGCAAAGCGGGACAAGGTAATCGTGGCGACAAAATTCCTGCCCCGCACACAGGATGACATTGTGGCTGGAATCACAGGACAGCAGCATATTGAGCGTATGATAAATAAAAGCCTTGCCAATCTCGGCATGGATTATGTGGATCTATACATTTACCATATGTGGGATTACCAGACACCGCTTTATGACATCATGGAGGGACTGAACAATATTGTCAAGGCGGGGAAAGCAAGGTATATCGGCATTTCCAACTGTTTTGCATGGCAGCTTGCGAAGGCGAACGCACTGGCAGAAAGAGAGGGCTTTGCAAAGTTTGTTTCCATTCAGGGGCATTACAACCTGATCTTCCGTGAGGAGGAAAGGGAGATGGCGAAATTGTGCATGGAAGATAACATTGCCATGACACCTTACAGCGCCCTTGCCGGCGGGCGTTTATCGAAGTCTCCCGGTGAAACATCAAAGCGTCTTAAAGAAGACAGTTATGCGAAATTCAAATATGATGCGACTGCAAAGCAGGATGGTGTTGTTATAGGACGTGTGGCAGAACTGGCAGCAAAACATGAGGTATCCATGACGGAGATTTCCCTTGCATGGCTTCTGGCAAAGGTGACTGCCCCCGTTGTAGGAGCAACAAAACTGCATCATATTGAGGGTGCGGCAAAGGCTGTGGACTTTGTTCTTTCAGAAGAAGAAACCGCATATCTGGAGGAACCGTATGTTCCCCATGCGCTTGTGGGTGTTATGGCACAGAATACCGCAGCGGCGGCTAAAGAGAAGCATGTATGGTCTACCGGAAATCAAAAAATATAGGAGGAAAAAAAGATGGTAAAGCAGACAGCAGGAAGGGATCAACTTGGAGCGTTTGCTCCGAAATTCGCACAGTTAAATGATGATGTACTGTTCGGTGAGGTATGGAACAGGGAGGAAAAGCTTTCATTAAGGGACAGATCACTTGTGACGGTGGTATCTTTAATGGCTCAGGGGCTGGTGGATTCCTCATTTCAGTTTCATTTGATAAGTGCCAAGAATAACGGGATCACAAAAGAAGAAATTGCAGAAATTTTGACCCATGCAGCTTTTTATGCAGGCTGGCCGAAAGCGTGGGCGGCTTTCCGCATGGCGAAGGAGGTCTGGACGGAGGATACTCCCGTGGACGGCACGAAGGAAGCGCATGAAAAAAGTATGCTGTTTCCGGTTGGAAACCCGAATGACGGATTCGCGAGATATTTTACCGGGCAGAGCTATCTGGCGCCGTTGTCCACAGAGCAGGTTGGAATTTTTAATGTCACATTTGAACCGGGATGCCGCAATAACTGGCATATCCATCATGCGGCATCCGGCGGAGGACAGATTCTGGTATGTGTAGGCGGACGTGGGTTTTATCAGGAATGGGGAAAGGAAGCGCAGGAACTGCATCCGGGGGATGTGGTTAATATTCCGGTAGGTGTGAAGCATTGGCATGGTGCCGCGCCGGATAGCTGGTTTTCCCATCTGGCGGTTGAGGTTCCCGGCGCGGACGCTTCTAATGAGTGGCTGGAAGCAGTGGATGATGCTACCTATGGTCGTTTGAAATAAGAAAGATGGTGGTTCCCGGTCCAATACGGCAATGCACTATCAGGTGGCGGAGGATCATGGTATACCGCCATTGCGGATGTAGATATAATGGACGAAAATAGTTCTATGACTCTCGATGTGGAAGGTGGGGATAATCTTACGGAAAATTATGTGGGGCGGTGATCAGGATGCTTTTCTCGAATCCCTGGCAGAGGACGGACAATCCCTGCTAAACCGTATTGAGTCCCGCAATGGACTGCATACGCTGGAACAGGCAGAAAAGATCGGACTTGGCAGCCGGGAATACAAGTTGGTGATTATAGATGATTGAGATAGCAAAACGTGAGATGATTTATTTCTGGTATTATTTCAGTATTCAGTTTGAGCAGATATTCCGGTATTGGATATTTGGCATGGTGTTGGGAAGCGTTGTGTCTGTGTTTTTAAAGATCACATTCACAATGCTTTTCGCTCTATGGGGGAAAAGAGGCTTGGAATTGTGGGGATTTTTGCAGCAAGTGCCCTCGGCATTAAACGGTTTATTTTGTACCTTGCTTTTGTAATGGTGTTTTCTCTGATAACGGGCTTTGTTGTAAACTTAGCCGTTTAATATATGCGGACAATCAGGCAGTTTTGGAAAGTGTAGTGACTTCTTTTCCGCAGAATAGAAGCAATTCTGTGAAATGATGCAAAAATGATGCATTGTTGATGGGAAAATGATGCATTCATGCGTTATCCTAAATATATGTGTGAAACGGATTTTCAAAAAGTAAATATGATATTTGAGGTGATGCGCATGGGAGTAGACAGAGTGAAAATATGCATGGGACTAGGTATTCTGTTGTTAATGGCAGGATGCAGTGCGGGAGTAAGCACAGAACCGGAGTCAAACTTGCAAGAGGAAAAGCAGTTGAAGGAGAAATTGCAGATAGAAGAAGAATCACAAATAGTGTGCAGTGATGATGAGTTTTATGTGCAGTGCATTCAAAATCTGAATCAGGGAAATAATATAACTTATGCGGACGGATATTATTATTTCAGAAGTCAGACAGAAAATTATTCCTTATGCCGCACGAAAGGGACCGGAATGCCTGTAGAGATTGTGGCTGATCAGATTCCGGGCTCTATCTATGTCAGAGAGGATCAGGTCTATTTTATCAATGTCAGTGATAGCAGGACACTTTACTGTGTGGGGACGGATGGAAGCGGACTTAAGAAACTTTCTGATTTTCCCATGCAGGAACTGGTGGTTTTGGAGGATAAGATTTATTTTCGTTCTGTTTACGACAGGGAATATGATCCGTTTTATCAACTGACGGAGGATGCAGCAGAGGATGACAGGTATCTTTACTCCATGAATTTGGATGGAAGTGGCTGCGAGTTGTTGATTCCCAAGTTATGTATGGAGTTTATGACGGATGGGGAATGGATTTATTATATGGTCTATGAAGAAGGCGTGGGATATGTACTTTATAAAAGCAGTTTGGATGGGAAAGAGGAGGAGAAAATCTTACATAAAGAAGACAGGATATGGGATATACTTCCCTATCAGGGAGATTTATATTGGGTGGACGTGGAGCGGGAGCAGTTGGTACGTCTGGATGAGCAGGGAGAAGAAGAGATTCTGGCATCGGATGTGTGGCGTTTTACGATAGCACGTGGACAAGCATATGTAATGAATGAAGAGGAAATACGCAAGATAGAGCTAACGACGGGAGAAGAGAGCCTTTTGGTAGAAAGGGAGAAAGCTTTAGAGTACGGCGGTCAGGACAGGAAAGATACTTATTCTTGGCATGTTGGGAGCTATAACAGAGGTATCTTTCTGGTAAACGGGCAGGTGTTTGCAAAATACTATGAATCTGAAAGTAAGGGTGTCCTTTGGCATATTTTGGATGGAGAAACATTTATTGTATTTGAGGACATGGAACCTTTGACGGCGGAGGAGTTGGTATTGGATACATCTCTTTTGTATGAAACTAATTTTTATTATCCGGGAAGAACGGATGAGAATGCAGGGCAGTATCTGGATGCAGATGGAGAGTTCCACTATGAAGAATCTTTTGGGACAAGGGAAGATGGATCTACTTATGGAGACTTCAGTATTACGCTTCCTAAATTTAATTCTGAACTTACTTCCTATGAACAGTTAAACCAACAGATGGAAAAGCTGTTGGAACTTGCATTAGAAGATAAAGATTCCTTTTTTCAGGAGATCAGTGAGCGGGATAAGGATAAATGTATCTCATGGTGCAGACAGCATGGGTACAGCCGCTTGTATATAGGTGAAACCTACATTTCTATGTATTATTCCAGAGGAGGCTATGAGGGCGGAATGAGAGAGTGGAGAAATTCACTGCCCTTAATTTTTGATCGTGAAACGGGACTTATGCTGCATATGGATGATCTTTTTACGGTGGAAGAGAGTATTTACATGAAGCGTCTGACAGGTGCAATCTATAAGTATTGTGAGATGAAAGGCATGGATTGGTGGAACGATGCATTTGATAACAATGTGTTGGTGAAAAATTTTGGAGATTTGAGATGTTACCTGACACCAGACGGAATTGTATTATGTTATGAAAGATATGAGATTCAGCCAGGTGCCAGCGGCAGTCCTACATTTGAGATTCCTTATGAATGGTTTGCGGATATTTTTAAGCAATGAGTTAAATGTAGGTGTTTATTGTTTGACTCGTCTGTGTCGTTGACAATTTGCTCCAATGCGCTATCCTGCCTGAAGGCTATGATGTCTGCAATCAGGCTGCCTATGAGGCATTTGCGACGGCGTTTCAAGAACTTTTGGCCAATAGGCTTCGCATGGCAGGCTATACGGACAGCACAGACTTCCGAAAATATGCCCATACATGCGAAGCGGCAGTGGATTTGGTTCTTCGGACTGCAAGAGGGCATGAGTCCTCCAAATAATTCAAGAAAATGCACGCAAGAAAGATGGCAGTTGCCTTGCGGGAAAACAGGATGGGAGAAAATGAAAAGCAATCAATTTAAGTACAATTACAAATTCATATTATTTTTCTGTGCCGTGTTGTGCAGCACGTTTTTTTGCGCATGCGGACAGCAAATGGAGCCGCCGCAGGATAAAGTTGTAACGCTGTCTGAAACTGTGGACGAAACGGCAGAAACGAAAGAAGCAGAGGAGATAACTGCCGGGACAGAGGAAACTGCAATCATGCCGGATCTATCCGAAGCTGGAAACGCCGATGAAGCGCTGGCACTGCTTATAGAAGATGAAGGATTTCGGGAACGTGTGCGTTACGGGACTGATATTGAGGAAGAAGATTTACCGGAAGCAGTATTGCAAAAGCTGGAGAACTGTGAGGGCATTGTGCTTAAAGAAGCAGCGTATGGCAATGCGATTTATTCGTTGGAATCCTTGTCGCTCCTTCCGAATTTGAAGATGCTTGTGATCGATATCGATCAATGGGATGATTCCGTTATTGCGGATTTTACGCCTATTGCACAGTTATCACAGCTGGAAAATCTTTATATCAGCTATGGAAAGGACGAACAGGTTGACCTTTCCTTTCTGGGTGAGATGAGCACAATAACAGAACTGTTCCTGATACAATGCACGATAGAGGACTTTTCGTTTTTAGGAAAAATGCCGCAGCTACAGTGTTTGTCCCTGTATGAAACTCCTATAGAGGATCTGGCGGTATTGGAGAAGCTTCCGGAGTTGGTGGAACTGTCGATTTCCGGCAATGAGAATGCAAAGAATATTGAGGCAGTGGGAACACTCACTAAAATGCAGGATTTAGGGATGCAGTATTGCGGTATTGAAGATATCGGCTTTTTGAGCGGATTAACGGAGCTTCGTGGCGTGAACTTAAACGGCAATGCTGTTACGGATATCACTCCGCTTGCGGACCTTGACAAGCTGGAGCGTCTGGGCTTGTCCGAAAACAGAATCAGCGATATCTCCGTGATTGAAAACATGAGTAATTTGTTTGATTTGGCACTGGATGGAAATGAGATTCAAGATATTTCTGTGCTTGCGAAGCTTCCGCATCTCAATCAGGTGGGAATTTCGGACAACCAAATCGAAGATTTGTCGCCGCTTGCTGGAAATAATGAACTGATGTATGTGGCAGTGTTCGGCAATCCGGTAAAAAGCATAGAGCCGCTTTTTGATGTTCCGATGCTTTTATATACAGGCAGGGGGGTATCGGACGAGGAGAAGGCATTTATAGCAGACTGGCTTGCGGAGCATTATCCCGAGGCGATAGAGTTTGAATGTATTGATTTCATTCAGGGCGATTTGAATAATGACGGGCGTCAGGATATTGCTTTTGTGGTGGACAGCGCTGCTTTTGAAATATATGAGCAGGATCGCCGTTTGTTCATTTTATTACAGCAAAAGGACGGTTCATGGGTAGAGCAGGCGGACACGCCGCAGATTAGCAGCAGTTGGAGCGGCGGAATGCGCGGAGACCCTTACTATGGTGTTTTTATGCAGGATGGTTATCTAATAATCAAAGAGGGATGGGGAAGCAGTTCCGGCACAGTACAGAAAGAAATATACGAATATCGTAACGGAAGTTTAAGTCTGGTAAAGCAGATAAGCGTAGATGACTGCAATTACGCAGACGGTTATGATGTGCGGATTCAAGACGAGCGTACCGGTACATGGAAGCGCTATGCAATTGCCATGGACGGATACCGCATGGTTCGTGTGGACTTAGCGGATTCAGAGCATGTAACGCACAAGGCGTTTCCGGAAATCGACCTGTTCCATATGTCTTATTATATTCACGAACAGAAAATAGAGTCACAAATTACCTCAGGGGAAGCGCTTGACCGTGTCCTCGAAGCAGCAGTGGAAGATGTGTCTTTGGCAGTGCAGGAAAAGCTGCCCTATGCCAAATGGCAGAAGGAGGGGCATGAACTCTTACTGGGCGTGACGCTTCCGGATTATTATTATGTTTTTCCCGAAACCCAAAAGAAGGCGGAGACTGAGTCGGAAGAATGGGCAGGAGATTACCTTTATTATGATGGCATGATAGGGCAGGACGGAAAGCTTTATCATGTAATCTGTTTGGAGCAGGAACAGGGAGAAAGAGAATTTCGGTTAGATGATGCTACGGGAGAAATAAAAGAGAATGAATAGGGTAGAACATATGAAGGGAATAGGCGAAGAAAGAGGATGATACCATGCGCATAGCCATATGTGACGATGATGCAGATTTCGCGGACAATGCAGGTGCAAGGGAATCTGCAGAAAAATCTGGGATTGCTTTCTGAAGAGGTGTCGTTTAAACTATACACAGGGATTTCTCTTATAAAGATGGGGGAAGTCTTAGGACATCGCATATGGCAGAATATTGGAAGAAATGTGGAAAGGAAATAGACATGGGAAATAAAATCAGAATAAGCAAAAGTTTTTTCCTGCTTTTGGCTTTTGGAATTTTACTTTGCGGTGTATGCATAGGAAGGGCAGACATGACGGTCAAAGCAAAAGAGCAGACATTTTTGATTGATGCGGAGATGCTGCCCTCAGATCAGTCTGCTTATGGGATCCAGCTGAAAGTTGAAAATCAGGGGCAGGACTGGGAAGGAACAGTTCGGCTGAGGATGATTTCGGACTATGGGGGATCAAATGACTGCGCTTATGATACAGCGTTGTCCCTCCCACAGGGCAGTACGAAACAATTTGTGGTCAGGGTGCCGAAAGACAGTATAGATCGGACCGATGCGGTGGTGCGGGTAACTCTCTTGGATAAAAATGCAGGTGAGGTGGCACGGAAGGAGTTTGGAAGACTTTTGCAGGAAGAAGCGGACGCTTTGACCCTGGGTATCCTGAGTGATGAATATTTGTCGTTGACCTACCTGGATATGGGAGGAAGCGAATTTTACTATGATGGTAAGACTTACCCCATAAGGCTGATGGAACTGAATCAGGACAAGCTGGAGGGTTCTCTGGACACTTTAAATTTTCTGGTAATCGACAGCTATAACACCAGTGTCCTGTCGGATAAAGCATTAGAAAATATCAAGCAGTGGAGGGATAATGGAGGAGTACTCATTGTTGGTACAGGAAGCTGCGCCGAAGAAGTGCTGAGCGGCTTGGATGATCTGGAAATACGATGCACCAAAGTCTATGAACCGGGAGAAGGTACATACGATTCCAGTGATTATGTGGATGTATCCCAGCTTTCTATGGCAGAATTGACGGATATGAGCGGCAGATATGAAGAAGGATATGGTATCCTTATACTGATGTGTTCCTGGGGGGATGGCGCTGTGGGAATCCTGCCCTACTCACTGGCGGAAGCAGCACAGCTGAACGCTATTGGTGGTTATGGGCAACAGAAAAGCTTCGTGGAAAGTCTGTTGCAGCAGGTAAGTAGCCATCACAGATCGAGTCAATATGATTACAATGGTACGTTTGTTTTCACAAGTATCTGCAATTTTTTAGGAAATGGCAGCAACCGCCTGCGGTTCGGAGGATTGAAAGTGATCGTGATTCTGTATGTGATCTTTGTAGGTCCTATTCTGTATCTGATTCTGCGTTTTGCAAAGAAACGGGATTTCTACTGGATTGCGGTGCCTGTAACGACGCTTGTGGGAATCTTTCTGGTGTATTGGGCAGGAAGAGGGGTTGAGGTGGTGAACACCAATGTATATTCTGTGACGATAGAAAACCTTTCAGGCGGGGAAAAGGCCCAGTCTTATCTTCACTGCTATGATGCCGGTCACAAAGAGTGGGAGCTGCGTCTGGCAGAAGGATATGAATATGTGGGACCTTTGGAGGACAGTTATTATAGAAGCAGTGATGAAAACTATTTCTACCATATTCGGAAGGAAGGAGACAGGCTTTTCTTTGGCATTCGTCCATCTACTGGTTTTGAAGATAGCTGTTTTCAGGCAGGCATTGCCAAGGAACCGGAAAATGGCAGCATTTACAGTGAACTGCAGGATAATGGACGGTTGGGTGTCAGTGGGACAGTTACCAATGAAACCGGACGGGATTTTAAGTATTTTGCAGTGGTCATGGGGGGAGAGGTGTTTGTCTACAAATATCTTCCAGCAGGAGCGGATATTAAGCTGGAAGCGGCGGAAATGGTATATAATAATGACGGCGGTTACTATGATGGCATATGGGGCTACTGCTTCAGCTTTTTGCCGGAGGTTCAGAGTGGAGAAATGGCGGAAGATGTGGATATCCTGACTGCTTTGGGCATAGGAATCTCTTTTGTGTATCCAAGGGCAGATACAACCAGGACAGTGATTGTCGGGGTGACGGAGGACTGGGATAAGGTGGTAGACGATAATTGCAGTGAGGTGTCTTACGGATGTCTCTATGCGATTCAATAGGGGGTAGTATGCTGTATATTAATAATCTGACAAAAAATTATGGCTCTTTTACGGCAGTTAATCACTTGACGCTGCACATTCCTGAGGGAGATCTGTTTGGATTTGTAGGACCTAACGGCGCGGGGAAGACGACCACAATACGGATCGTCTGCGGGCTGCTTCGGGCAAGCGGCGGTTCGGTAAGGATCGGCAGTACTGCGGCGGCAGTGGGAAGTAAAGAGATGAAAAGGATGATTGGTTATGTACCCGATTTTTTTGGAGTATATGACAATCTGAAGGTGCGGGAATATATGGATATGTATGGATCCATGTATGGAATGTATTCCCGGGATATTGCCAAGCTGACAGATGATCTGCTGGAACTGGTCAATCTTTCCGATAAAAAGGAGGTTTATGTGGACACGCTTTCCCGTGGGATGAAACAACGTCTCTGTGTGGCAAGGGCGTTGCTGCATAATCCCAGGCTGTTGATTTTAGACGAGCCAAGTTCCGGTCTTGATCCGAGAGCCAGGGTGGAAATGAAAGAATTACTGAAAAACCTTCACTCCATGGGGAAGACAATCGTTATCAGTTCTCATATTCTTTCGGAACTTTCGGAGATGTGTAACAGTATCGGAATCATGAATCGCGGACAATTGATTACAGCCGGCAGGATTGAGGATATCATGCAGCAGATATCAGGCGGAAAAAGGATTCATATCCAGATTGCTTCGGGCAGGGAGATTGCCGTGAGAATCTTAAAGGAGCAGGTAGGTGTTGAGATAGAGTCCGTCAGGGAAAATGAGATTATTATTTTGCATAGTGGCACAGATGAGGAAATCAGTGCTTTTATTGGACTTATGATTCAAAATCAGGTTGTCCTTACCGGATTTTACAGAGAGGAAGGCAGTCTGGAAGCATTGTTCATGCAGTTGACAGGAGGTGACGCACAGTGAAATTGAGATGGAACCCTATTGTGAAAAAGGATTTGCAGGTAGCAGCCCGCAGTATGCGTTTAAGCTGGGGATTGTTTGCTTATGAGGCGGTGCTGACAATGGTCTTTCTTCTGGCGCTGGCGATCATACAGCAGGTGAGCGGCAGCTTTTACAGCAACGGTAATGTGTATGGACGCCTGATTTATCTGTTTCCGGTGCTTTCAATCGCACAGGTGTGTATTGTCGCGCTGATTGTACCTGTCATTACAGCCTCCGCAATCTCAGGTGAGAGGGAGAGGCAGACCTTTGACATTATGTTGACCACCTGTATGTCGCCTTTTTCCATTATACTAGGAAAGGTGGGGTCTGCGGTACTGCGGATTTTGTTTTTTGTGGTAGCCGGAATGCCGATTATGGCGTTGGCTTTTGTGGTGGGAGGTCTTAGCTGGAGTTATTTGTTTTATTTTGTGCTTACTATTATCCTTCTGTCGGTACTTTCAGGCAGTATTGGAATCCTTTGTTCTTCCATCTGCCGCCGGTCTATAACAGCTGTTATATTATCTTATGTGTTCTATTTTGTTATTTATGTACTGACCTTCTTTCCTATGTTGTTAGAATATCTTTTTACGACTGGGGGATGGATGGGCGAATCTATGTTGTTTTTGCTGTTCAATCCTATCATATTCTATGAGGAGTTTTTTATGCAGCTTATGACAGGCGAATCGCTTTTCGGAGTGGAAGGTTCCAATATGGCAAGGAATGGAGTGGGGTTTTTGACCTACTATTTATCACAGGGCAAGGTATGGCTGTTTTCGTCGGCAGCATGTATTTTCATATTAGCGTTCCTGTTCATGCTTGCAGCTGCATGGAAAGTCAATCCCATGCATTCCTCATCAGGCAGGAGACGTAAAAAGTAAAATGCTGGTTTGCGTATGGGAGATAGAATGGAGCAGAGAGAATTTCTAAAAATAATACGAGCCTGCCGGCGCAGGATGCATATTGCAGATTTCTTAAAGAAATCAGTGTCAGCGCTGAGTATTGGCGCAGGGGCTGCAATCCTTTTTCAGGCAGCGGCGTTTTTTATGCCTTTTTACTATGCTGATCTATATATGATGATGGCACTGCTTCTGGCGGAACTGTCGGTGTTCGTGGTGATGTTTATAAAACAAACGACCATGGAGCAGGCGGCTCTTATGATCGACAGCTTTGGATTTGAGGAACGAGTCGTTACGGCTTATGAGCACCTTGGGAAAGAGGGAACGTTGATTGGGATTCAGCGGAAGGATGCCATGGAACAGCTTAGGGAGCATAAGGACAGGATTCGAATTCCCCTTTTGCCCTCTTTTAAAAGGACTGCCCTGCTTTTTTTGATGCTTGTGTTCTTAGCGGGACTTTCCCTGCTCCCTTCCGCAGCAAAAGATCGTGCAGGGGAGCTTCATAGTCTTAAGGAAGAGGCGAGGGAGAAAGAGGATGAAATAGAAGAGATCATGGAAGCATTGGAGAAGCTTGAGAAGGAGAAATTGACGAAGGAGCAGCAGGAGGAGCTTCATGAGATGAGGGAGAGTCTGGAGGCTTCCCTTTCAGAGTATCAGCAGGCGTTTTCCGAGGAAGCATTGGCAGCGGCATCCCAGAAGCTGGATTATAAATATGAAAATATGAGCAGTCAATTATCCGAAATTATTCAGGATTTGCAAAATGGTGCGGGAGTTTCTGTTGCTGCAATGGATTCCTTGGAGGAAATGGCAGATAAGCTTAAGGAGATGAGTGATACGGAACTTGCCAAGGGAGATGGTTCTGACTCGGGACAGGGAGAGTCAGGCGGTGATAGTCAGCAGGGACAAAGGGGCGGCGCCGGTGATGGGAACGGTCAGAATGGTCAAAGAGGACAAGCCGGGAACGATCAAAATGGGCAGGATGGGAATGGCAGAGGAACCGGCAGCAGCAGTACGCCTCATGATTATGTCAGCGTTCCAAATGCCATTGCAGATAGCGGAAATCTCACGGGAAATGTGGAAAATCATGATACTTCCCAGTATTTTCGTGCCCAGACCGGGTTGAACTGGGAAGGGACGCATACATCCTATGAAGCAGTTATCGGGAGTTATGAGCAGAATGCTTATGAGGGGATTGCCGCAGGACGGTATCCCAGCGGCATGGAGGAAGTCATAAAGGAATATTTTGCAAGTTTTAATGATTAGAGAAATCGATAGATAGGGAGGCACAGGATATGGATGAGTTAGACAGGAGCAGATTTCAGGACCCGGTATATATGGCACAGCGGATGGCTGCATGTGAAAGAGAGATACAAAAGGGAATCATCGGACAGGGTGAAATCATCAGGCAGGTTATGCTGGCGATGCTTACAGGAGGCAATGTGCTTTTAGAGGGTATGCCGGGACTTGGAAAGACCAGGCTGGTCAGTACTATTGGCAAAGTTTTTGATTTGTCTTTTAAAAGAATCCAGTTCACCCCAGACCTGATGCCCAGTGATGTGACTGGTACGAACATCATTATTAAGAACGAACAGGGCAGTTACTTCTCCTTTGAGAGGGGACCGGTTTTTGCAAATCTGATTTTGGCAGATGAAATCAACCGTGCCACACCCAAAACGCAGTCGGCGCTGTTGGAGGCAATGCAGGAGCATACTGTGACAGTTGGGAATGTCAGCCATGTGCTGGAAGCGCCTTTTTTTGTGTTGGCGACGCAGAATCCCATTGAAAACGAGGGAACCTATCCTTTACCGGAAGCTCAGTTGGACCGTTTTATGTTCAAGTTGTTGGTTCCGTTTCCAACCAGAGAGGAACTGAAGGGAATCGTAGCGCTCACGGAAGGAAGCAAGGAGCCCGTCATTGAAAAACAGATGGATGGTGAGGGGCTTCTGGCGGCAAGAACCTTGGTAAATCAAATCCCGATTGCTGATGCGGTGATGGATTATCTGCTGGAGATCGTCATGGAGACTCACGTTCCCAATCCTTATATCAGAGAAGGAGCAAGTCCCAGAGCGGCACAGGCATTGATCCGCGCCGCCAGGGCGAAAGCATTTCTGGAAGGTCGCTTTAATGTTTCTTTTCAGGATGTGAAGGAGGCTGCGTATCCTGTTTTAAGGCATCGAATCATTCCAGCTTTTGATGCTATCAGTGAGGGAATTACCGAGGATGATATCATCAAAAAAATTCTGGATGCAAAAACGGCTTTGGCAGGCAGATAGGAGTTAATGGGTAATTATGATGTTGGACGCTGCTTTTTTTGACAGGTTATCAAGGCTTAGGCTGACCATGGGACATAGAACCTCCATGAATCTGATTGGAAACCGCAAATCTATACAGAAAGGCTCTTCTATGGAATTTTCGGATTTCCGGGAGTATATGCCGGGAGACGATATACGCCGCATTGACTGGAATGCCTATGGGCGCCTGGACAGACTTTATGTGAAGGAATATATGGAGGAAAAGGAGGCAGTCGTCTCTATTCTGCTCGATACCAGCGCATCCATGGATTATGGGGTAAAGAAAAAGAGTGAACTTGCTTGTATGTTGGCAGCGGCTTTTTCTTATATGGGATTAAATGACATGGACCGTGTCATGCTCTATGACATGGGCAGGATGGATCTGCCTTTTGTGGCAGCGGGAGGGAAGAGAGCTCTACCCCGGCTTGCAGACTGGTTAGGTCAGTGTCCCTTCGATGGAACGGTGGATATTGAAAAAGCTGTTAAGGAACTTCCTGCGAAAGGACCAGGCGTGACCATTCTTATCAGTGATTTTTTACAGGAGACTTTTCTGGATGAGGAACAGGAGACCGCGGAAAAGCTGTTGCGCTTTCTGAATTACAGAAAGCAAAGACCGGTATTTCTTCATGTACTGGCAGGGGAGGAACTTTCCGTAGAACTGACGGGCACACGGAATTTGATTGATATGGAGGATCAAAGCGCCCTGCGTCTTACATTGGATGCCGGAAGTATACGGACATATGAGAGGACATTGCAGGAATTTTTAGACCGGATGCGTCGGGAATGCGTGAAGGCGGGGGCATTTTATGCGGTATGTAGTACTAATACGGACATTTATCAACTGATTTTTCAGGATTTAAGGATGTTATATGATATTTGAGAGCTTATGGCCGCTGTTTTTTCTGGCAGCGGTTCCTGTTATTATAATTTTATATCTGCTAAAGCCTAGGGGAGAGGACCAGCTGATATCTTCCAATCTTCTCTGGCAGAAACTGCTGAGGAATGAGCAGTCAAAAACTTTTTTTGAGAAGTTCGTGCACAATATTCTTATGTATCTGCAGATTTTGATTATCGCATTGCTGGTGGTTGCGCTGATGTCGCCTTTTATCAGGATAGAGGGGCAAAGCGGCGGAAGAAAGATACTGCTTTTTGATACCAGCGGAAGCATGCAGCATGTGACAGGTTCAGGAAAGACCCGTCTGGAGGAGGCTGTGGCGCAGGCATGCGATTATGTAAGGACAGCAGAGAACACTCGTTTTTCCATCGTAACGGAGGATGCTCTGGGGACGAAGATTCTGGCAGTGGACATGGCAGACGCAGATTCTTTGATTCGGACGATGCAGGATATCAAATGCAGTGACAGCGGTGGAGATCTTATAAGCGCGCAGGGGATTTTAGATACGCTTATGGGTGACGATGCGGAAAATGCGGCAGATCTGATCGTCTATACGGATGGCGGAGGCGCATCGGAGTTTGAAGAACTGCACAGCAGCGCAGAGAAGGAACTTCGTGTGGTTGGTGAGGTTTCTTCTAATGTGGCAAATGAATATACTGTATTCACCGAACGGGAGGATGGATCTTATGATGTGATGGTGAGCATGGTCAATTACAGTGACAGCAAAGTTACCTTTGACGTCAGTCTGTATAACGAAGAGGAGAAGCTCATTTCACTGGAGCAGATGCATCTTGCACCTTCGGAGAGCACATTTTGTTTGTTTGAACAGATAGACTGGCAAGGGCAGACTTTAAAGTCCTGTATTGACGGGATTACTTTTGACGGAGGCGCAAGAGACAGCCTGAAAGAGGATAATGTTTCGGAAGCGGTAAAGAGTCAGAAAAACCAAGTGAATGGACTGCTTGTAGGGGAGGGAAACACTTTTATTGAAAAGGCATATCTTGCCGTTACAGGTGAGAGCATTGCCAAATCTGATACAGACGCCATTGATGACTATAATGTGGTGATTTATGATGCGGGTCAGACTCCCGGAGCGAGGGGAAAGAACCGGCTGCTTTTTGGTGATGCCGGGAAAGAGAGTATCCAGACGCTGAGAAATGTCGTATTGGATATGAAGGACTGCGATCTGACTGCCGGTCTGTCCGGATTTACCATAGGGGTGAATACTGCCTATCTCTTTGCGCTTCCGGAAGGAGCGGAGAGCTTTTTGGAATACAATGGGAAATGTGCGGGCTATTATAGAGAACAAGATGGCATAAAAGAGGTTGTTGTGGGATTTGATTTAAGGGAGTCAGATTTCCCGTTAAGAGCGGAATTTCCAGTTTTTCTTGCCAATGCCATGGTTTATCTTACAGACACATCCTTTCTTGCATCAAATGTTTATTATGCCGGGGAGGAGATTACCCTGCAGCCATGGGCGGAGCCGGATGAACTTCTGTTTGACAGTCGTCCGGGAAAGGCTGGTCTGTATCAGGTGGGAAACGGAGAGCATCAGGAAACTTATGTGGTGCGTTTTCAGACTGCTACGGAGTCGGATGGAAGAGCAATCGCTGACTCTGTTGGCAATACGGAAAATATAAAGCTGCAAAAAGTGAAGCAGACAGTAAGAAATCTTTTTTTGCTTCTTGCACTGATGTTTTTGATTGTAGAATGGATTGTTTATGTGCGTCAGATGCGTTACAGGGGAAAGTTTTATCTGTTCGTGAGAGGGGCAGTGGCATTGTGCGTGGCTTTGGCGCTTTTGGGGATACAGGTACATCTGGGCAGCAGCCGGATTGCCACAGTTTTTGTAGTGGATCTCTCTGACAGTAATGAGGAGCATCTTGAGGAGTGCGAAAAGTACCTGCAGTCTGTTATTACGAAAATGCCTGCGGGCAATGTCTATGGCATTGTAACCTTTGGAAAGAATGCACTGGTGGAGCAATTTTTGACAGAGGAAAGCTATTATGGAGGACTAATGACGCTTCCGGAGAAGACGGCAACAAATTTTGAGGAGGCTATCTCCAAGGCGCTTACATTGATTCCGGGGGATTACAGCGGAAGGCTGGTGGTGCTCACAGATGGGAAGGAGACCAGAGGAGACATTGCTCACATGGGACAGGCACTTTTGGCAAGCAGAGTAGAGTTCCTGACCTTGCTATATGAGGATGAGGAGACACCTGATGCCTACATTGAAAATGTGAGCCTTCCCTCTTATCTGCATCCTGGAGATAAGTATACCATCACTGTGCAGGTGGAAAGCAATTATGATACGGATGCAGTCATAACCCTTTACAATGGAAGCGCTATGACAGCATCAAACAGTGTCCATTTAAACAGGGGGAGCAATCGTTATGTGTTCAGCGCACAGGTTGATGCTGATGCAGACAGCGGCGCTATGGAGAATCTCATGGTACAGGTACAGGCAACCGGGGATACCTGTCCGGAAAATGATTCATTCAGCGCCTATTCTGTGGTGGAGGCTTCGCCTAAGGTTCTGCTGATTTCCGGGCGGGGCGCTGATGTTTCGGAATTTGATTCTGTGCTGCAGGCGACAGGCTGTGACTATCATGTGGTCTCTGCCCTGAATGCACCGGACGATCTCAATGACATGTTGGCTTATAAGTCCATCATTTTGGCAGATGTTTATATAGATGATCTGGCTGACGGTTTTCTGGAGAATCTGGATACTTATGTGAAGGATTATGGATGCGGCTTTATCTGCTGCGGCGGCGAGGACAGCTTTGCACTGGGAGGATATAAGGATACAGTGCTTGAGCGGGTGCTTCCGGTAGATATGCAGCCAAGGAATATGAATGAGATTCCTTCCATGGCTATGGTTATGGTCATTGATCATTCAGGCAGTATGATTGATATATCTACGGATTCCGGTATCAGCGAACTGGATATTGCCATCAAGGCTGCTACAGTGGCAGTGGATAACCTGAGAGATTCAGATTATGTGGGCGTTCTGACATTTGACGATCAGTATGACTGGCAGGTGGAGCTTAGAGCGGCAGATGACAAAACTGCCATCAAGGATGAAATCAAACAGATCAGCGAAGGCGGTGGGACTACCATTAAGCCTGCCCTTTTGGAGGCATGTGAGGTGATTTCGGAAAGTGATGCATCTATTAAGCATGTGGTACTTCTAACAGATGGTATGGGAGAAACAGACAATTTTCAAGATGTGATAAACGCCTACACAGCAGAGGGAATCACACTCTCTACTGTAGCAGTGGGAAGTGATTCAGATATGCACCTCCTTGAGAAATTAGCCGATAGATGCGGAGGCAGATATTATTATTCGGATCTATCCAGCGACATACCCAGAATCTTTGCCAGAGAGGTCTTTCTGGGAAGTGACAGTTACATTCAAAACGGTGTATTTTCATTGAAAGTGCAGAAGAGCCATGAATTGACAAACCATCTTTTTGCCAGCGGCTGGCCTGTGCTCTATGGGTATATTGCTGCAACCCCCAAGACAGCCTCCATCCCTGTTATTGTATCGGAGGGAAAAGAAAATCCAATCCTTACGGTATGGCAGTACGGGCTGGGCAGGACAGCAGCCTGGAACAGCGATGTTACCGGGGAGTGGAGCGGTGCCTTTGCAGGAGAAGATGACTATGTTCAGATGTGGAAGCGGATTGTGGATTATACCACTGGAAATGCTGACATGGGTGAGGACAGAGTGGATGTGATGACGGTGGGAGAGCAGACGGAAATCACTTATCAGACGGATGACTATGAAGGCAGTACAGAGATTCTGGTGACCATTGTTGATCCGAAGGGAGAACACACGGAAGAGAAGCTTCATGCCGTAGCGCCGGGGAAATATACAGCGGAGCTCTCCACGCCCCAGACAGGATTATATTATTTCAATATACGCCGCAGTGAGGATGGGGAGATTCAAAGCTATCTGACAACGGCAGCTGCAGTGCAGTTTTCGGACGAGTATAAATTTGATGCAAGTACGGATTCTTATTTGAAGTTCGTGGAACAATATGGCAAGATAATCACAGAGCAGGAACCTGTTTTTATCCAGCTCTCTACAGGGGCAAGAGAAAGCTATTCTCTGACAAATTGGCTGCTTTTCCTTGCCATCTGCCTGTTTGTAGCGGATGTGGCAATGCGGCGGTTCCAGCTTGCACCAAAAAGATTCCGCGGAAGGAGCAAAAAGCGGGAAAAGACGGTAGAAAATGCGCTTCAGGATACGTCAAATGAAGGTATGTCAGAAAAAGCTTCTTCCAAGAATTTGGAGAAAAAGAAAAGAGAAACGGGGAAATCAAAAAAAGCAGAGAGATTGGAACAGACATTGGATACTTCCCAACTGTTAAAGAAAAAGGATGACCGGAAAATTTAACTCTTCCGGTCGTTCTATTTCAGGGGACTTATGGTCGTTTTTTATTAGAAAGAATGAAGTAATTATGGAGTTTAGTTGGAAATAATAAGATAAGTTCCTCAATATTTTTAATTGATAAAACTGCGCTTTCTTGGTAAAATAAATCTTATTTCATAATGAGTGATAAGAGGATGATACCATGCGCATAGCTATTTGTGACGATGATGCAGATTTTGCGGACAATTTAAGATTTTTGGTGGAAAAAGGGCTTACCGCGCTGCATGTCAGACCGGTTATTTCGGTTTACAATGACGGTGCGGTTTTTCTTGCGGACAGATCTGAATGTGACGTTGTTTTTTTGGATATTGACATGCCTGCCGTAAACGGCTTTGACATCGCCGAGCAGATCAATCGTATGGGAGAAGCGCTTATAGTTTTTGTGACAATGCATGATGAACTTGTGTATTCATCCATTAAATTCCAGCCTTTCCGGTTCATCAGGAAATCTCACCTTGAGGATGAACTTTCCGAAGTGTTGGATGCTTTGAACAGGGCGATATGTAAACGCAGCGCGGGGCAGAAATTTGAGTTTCAGACAAAAACAGGATCCGTTTTCCTCGATGTGGGCAGGATTGAATATATCGAAATATATGGACACTGGCTTCATGTCTGTGTAGAAGGCGGAGAAGATTTGGAGTGCTATGGAAGTCTTTCGGAGTTAGAGAAGCAGCTTGCTCCTTTTGATTTCATACGGACTCACAAGAGTTATCTTGTGAACTGCAAGTATATCTATGCCATAGAAAACAGGCGGGTCATTCTTGACGACAAGACTGAAATTCTGCTCAGCCGCTATAGGGCTGGAGAAGTCAGGGATAAATTCAGAAGTTATATACGGAGTGAGATATGATCGATATTGTTGAAATCACTGCTTCCATTGTGGAGTCTTATATTGAGGTGAGAGTGTGTAATAGATTCCTCGGTTTTAAGAATCAGAACAGGACTATGCTTAAATCTGTGTTTTTTTTTCTTATTCTTGTATTAGAGAACATACTCTCCACGCAGAAAGAATGGAATGGCGACATAACCATTCTATTGGAGAGCCTGTCCTGTTTTAATTCCATGCTGTTGATCGGCGCATATGTATTTCTCTTTCTGGATGGAAAGCTTTTTGATAAAATACTGGTCTCAATTATGCCAGCCATTGTGATCCTGCCGATCAATCTGTTTGTTTTCAATGTGATACGCACATTGTCCGGGGGATTTGCCGTGGATATCATTGAACCCGGCGGAAAAGCACGTATTTTGGCGCTGATCTTCAGTAAGCTTGCTTTCTTTTTGGTTTGCGAGTTTATCATACATATGAGAAGACACAGCCGGTATTCACTCAGTATCTTTCAGTGGAGCATTCAGCTATCCTGTTTTTTAATCACATTTCTTATTGCTTATATGTTGTTTATTATTTCAATGAATAATGACAATATTCCGGTGTTCCTTCCGGCGAGTATACTGATTATGGTCCTGAATATTCTGCTGTATGTTTTATTGGACAGAATGAAGCATGACAGTATGATCAAAGAGGAGTACAGGATTTCGAAGATAAGTCTTGCTGCACAGGAAAGGCTGGTCGATGAAGCCAGAAAACAGTACACCGAGATGAAGACTCTGCGCCACGATATGCGGCATTATCTTATGGCGGCAGCGGAATTAATCGGCGCTGATAGAACGGAGGAAGCCAAAGAATATATTGAGAAGATCATTGATGATAAAGTAGACCAGACGACTTTCGCAATAGATACGGGAGATGTGGTGATAGATGCCGTGATCAACAGCAGGATTGCGATCTGCCTGAAAAATCATATTGAGATAAAATGTATGATCGATTCACGTCCGAAAGGTGTTAATGGCATAGATATGAGTGTACTGCTTTCTAACGTGTTGGACAATGCCATATGCGGATGTGCGGGGGCAGAGAAACCGAAGATCGAGTTGATTATCGGTACAAGAAAGGCTTTTACTTACATCATTGTCAAGAATAGTATCAAAGAATCCGTTCTGGCAAAGAACCCAAATCTTGAGACGGACAAAGAGGATAAGTCGGCTCACGGGTTTGGTGTCATGTCCATACGAAAGGTTGCGGAGAAATATGCGGGAAATGTTGAATTTAAGGAGGAAGACCATACCTTTATCGTTGAGATCTGGCTCGAAGGATCAGAGTGAAGGAAATGTCTTATTACAAAGACGCCACATTTGATTACAAAGCCTTTGATTTTTTCGTCAAGGTATCTTGCAATCTTGAAATATGAGTGTTAAACTAATAGTAACTATAAGGAATTCTGCAATAATATATTGTATATGCAGATGTAAGGACATGGAAGTCCAAATTTTTATTCAAAGGAGTGATGACAATGGGTATCGGTATTAACGTAGGTACGAATCAGGATTCTTCTTATTTGTTCCAGAGTCTTTCATCCAGCGGCGGCGGAATGGGAAATCTGAATTTCCTTTCAGATTATGCCAGCATTAAGAATGGCAGTTACGCCAAGCTTATGAAGTCTTATTACGGCACAGTGCAAAATTCAAGCACGGCATCAACCAGCCAGAAATATAGTTCAAATAGTGTTCTCGAGAAAATTCTGGAAGAGAAAAAGAATCCGAAGGTTTCCAAAGATACGCAAGAGTCAAATGCTAAATTGTCAACGGGACTTGCAAGCCTAAGCGGTTCTGTTTCGGCATTGCAGAGTGACAAAACGTATACGGACACGGCAGATGGTCAGAGTGCAGCAGACAAAGTAGTTTCTGCGATGAAAGCTTATGTGAAGGATTACAATAGTGTTGTGAGCGCGGCAAAAGGTTCCACGCTGACGGGCAAAACGTCATATGTGGCAAATATGATGCGCAGTACGGCTGCAAACGCTGATAAGCTTTCGGAAATTGGTGTATCAATCAATTCGGATGGGACGATTGAGCTGAATGAAAGTAAGCTGAAAGCAGCAGATCTCTCTAAAGTGCAGGAACTATTTTCAGCTGATAATATCATGAGTTATGGTTCTACGGTTGCCTCTCGTCTCCAGTTTGCAGGTGCTGCGTCCGGTACAGATGCTGCCAGCACAGAGACAAACACTACGGCAGCTTCAAGCGCTGCATCCCTCAAGGCAGATGGCAAAGCGCTTGCGTCGGATGAATTATATGCAATGATGAAGGATAAGGATGGCAATGAGACAAATCAATATGATGTTGATAAAATATTTGCCAGGGCAAAGAGCTTTGTAAGCAATTACAACAGTATGTTTAATGCCGCTGAATCCAGTACGAATTCCGGCGTATTAGCAAATTTGTCATACATCAGGGAAAGAACGGCACACAGTGTGGATGAACTTAAACAGTTTGGAATCAGTGTGGATGAGAAAGGCAGAATGAAGATTGATGAGGACACATTTAAGAAATCGGATATGTCCAAAGTACAGGCATTTTTCAAAGACTATGGTTCTTCTATAGCCACCAACGCATCACTTGTAGATTATTATATGACTACGCAGGCGAGTGCTGCCGACGGTTATACATCTACTGGAGCATATAATGTACAGGGAAGTTCTCTATATACTGATGTCATGTAATTTGTTTAAGGAAAGACAGAAGCCGACATAAAAAGATTGTAAAGCACAATGTAAGTGCAGTAGGGAAGAAAAAATTCTGCTGCACTTACATTTGTTACAATAAGCTGACTTGCGAAGCAGGGCAGCGTTTGTTGGCAATATTTACAATAGCTGTCCGTGGAAAAATTGTTGAAAATGTCCTTTGAATTATGAAAAGCGGGGAGATATAATATTATCCGAAAATGAATAAAGAGCAATTAACGACACATGTGGCGCATCGCGCGTAAATCTGATTACGGTACAGATGCTGCATGTGTTTTTTTTGCGCAAAATTAAGGAGGAGTTATGGAAAACAATCATTATCTTGGTACAGAAAAGGTCGGTAAACTGCTTGGTCAGTTTGCAATCCCGTGTATCTTTTCACTTATTATTTCATGTCTTTATAACATTGTGGATCAGATTTTTGTAGGCAATGGTATTGGCTATCTTGGCAATGCAGCTACAGGTGTTATTTTTCCCATTACTGTTGTAGGATGGGGAATGTCATTATTTTTTGGAGACGGCGCAGCAGCACATTTAAGCGTATCTCTGGGACGTAATGAGACGGAATCAATCCACAGGGGAGTGGGGAATGCTGCTTTGTGTTCTTTTCTTTCCGGTATAGTTATTATTGCAATCAGCTATCTTTTTGGTGACAGCTTACTGCGGCTGATTGGCGCAACGGATGCAAATCTTACAATGGCTCATGACTATGGATTCATTATTTATGCTATGATGCCTCTGGCAATGGTGCAGAATACACTGGCATCCATTATCCGTGCAGACGGAAGTCCGCGTTATGCAATGGGGGCAATGCTGGTAGGTGCGGTGATCAACATTATCGGTGATCCGGTTGCTATTTTTGTCCTGCACATGGGAATCAAAGGCGCTGCATATGCAACCATTCTGGGACAGTTCGTAAGTTTCCTGATTTGTGCGGCTTATCTGCTTAAAAGCAAAACTTTCCATATTTCCGCAGGAAGCTTTCATCTGGATTTTTCTCTTTTAAAAGGAATCATGGCGTTAGGGACCTCCAGTCTTTTGACGCAGTTATCCATTGTAATCATTACAGTAATCAATAATGTCCTTCTGGTGCGTTATGGAGCTGTATCAGCCTATGGGGCAGACATTCCGCTTGCAGCCTTTGTGGTCATTATGAAGCTGTTCCAAATCGTACTTAATATTGCGATTGGTATTGCTGCCGGTGCACAGCCTATTGTGGGTTACAACTATGGGGCAGGAAAATATGAACGTGTGAAGGAACTGCTGAAACTGATCATTACGTGGACGGCTATCGTCTGCCTGGTCTGCACAGTACTGTTTGAGGCAATTCCGCAGGTGTTTATCCGTATGTTTGGCGCAGACGGAGAACTATATACACAGTTTGCAGTTGCATGTCTGCGGATTTATCTTTCACTGATTATATTTACCTGTGTACAGAAGGTTTGTGCAATCTTCCTGCAGTCGATTGGTCATGCCAAGGCAGCAGCACCGCTTTCTGTGCTTCGTGATGTGTTCTTGATCATCTTTTCATTGATTGTGCCGGTGTTCCTTGGCGTTACCGGTATTTTCTGGGCAGCACCCATAGCTGACATTCTTGCAATTGCAATTACCTCAGTTGTGATGGTAAGGCTTTGGAAGCAGTTAGGTGCGGTAAATGAGAGCAAAACTGCTGAAAGTCATTTGCCGGAATACCCGACAAAACCTGGTGTGGTAGTTACAATATCCCGCGAGCACGGTTCGGCGGGAAAGTACATCGGACAGTTAGTTGCTAAAAAGCTTGGTATTCCTTGTTATTATAAAGAGATGATTGCAGTTGCTGCAAAGGAAAGCGGACTGACGGAGGAATTTATTTCCAATCTGAATTCTGATGAAAATGCAGTAATGCGTGAATTGTATTTGAGCACAAATGTGGTGCAGGATGCTATTACAGCTCAGGACAGGGCAATCCGTAAGCTTGCTGATGCCGGTTCCTGTGTCATCGTAGGACGTTCTGCGGATCATGTCCTTAGAAATTACAAGAACATTGTGCGTGTCTTCATCACTGCTCCAAAAGAATATCGTATGAATAAAGTAATGGAAATGTACGGGGACAGCAAAGAGCAGGCTAAAAAGAGCATTGAGCGCTCCGATATGGCACGGAGTTCGTACTATAAGAGCATTACCAATAAAAAATGGGGTGATTCCCATGGTTATGAACTGTGCGTTGACAGTTCTATAGGTGTGGAAGCAACGGCAGATTTGATTTTAACTTATGTAAAAACGGCTTCTATATCTGTTTCGTAGGTTTTTCACAACTGTCTTGCGTACCAAAGAAGCAATGCATCCGGGCATAAGTTTGGGTGCATTGTTTCTGTTTTTTACCGTTTGGCTTGACCGCTTCGCGGCTATATCGTATATATAGAGAGAGAAAAAATACTTTTTAGAGAAACAAAAGCAGAGAGGTAAAAGAGATGCAGACAGATAATAAAAACAAGGGGATGCTTCTCCTAAAAAAGGGGCAGAAGGGGATTGTTCACGCTGTATTCAGCAGATTCGGACTGATCTTGCTGCTGCTTGTCATACAGGTGCTCATCCTGTTTGGTGTTTTTCAATGGTTTGAGGGATTTCTGCCCCATATTTTCGGCGGGACAGTGCTGCTCACATTTGTTATGGTTGTTTATCTCCTTAACAGTACGATGGATCCCACTGCCAAAATCACATGGCTGATTGCAATTATGCTTCTCCCTGTGTTTGGCGTATTATTATATGTATATACGCAAAGTGACATCGGGCACAGGACGTTGAAAAAACGTGTGAATGAAATTATTGCCAATACGAAAGAGCGCATCTCTCAGGAAGAAGAGGTGATGAAGCGGCTGTCCGAAGAAAACAGAGGCGTGGCGACGCTGGCACACTATATGCAAAGGAGCGGAGCGCATCCGGTGTATGATAAGACCTCCGTTACTTTTTTTCCGCTGGGGGAGAATAAGTTTGAAGAAATGCTGATACAACTTGAGGCAGCGGAGCACTTTATTTTTATGGAATATTTTATCGTGGACGAAGGACTTATGTGGGGCAGGATACTGGAGATACTCGCAAGGAAGGCTGCCCAGGGAGTGGAAGTCCGCTTTATGTACGATGGCGCTTGTGAGTTCGCGCTGCTTCCCCACGATTATCCGAAACGGTTAAAGGCATTGGGGATCAAGTGCAAAGTGTTCGCACCTGTATCTCCCTTTGTGTCCACGCATTACAACTACAGGGATCACAGAAAGATCATGGTGATTGACGGACATACCGCTTTTAACGGAGGGGTGAATCTGGCAGATGAATACATCAATCAGACCGTAAGATTCGGACATTGGAAAGACACTGCCGTTATGCTGAAAGGAGAGGCAGTTAGGAGCTTTACATTGATGTTTCTGCAGATGTGGCAGATTGATGAAAGAGAGGACGATTCAGCACATTTTCTTTCCTATCCTGCATTTCCGGTAAAAGAAGCGAAGGGTTTTGTCATTCCTTATGGAGACTGTCCGCTGGATAATGATAAGCTTGGTGAAAAGGTATATATGGATATTCTGAACCGGTCCTTAGAGTATGTGCATATCATGACGCCGTATCTGATTTTGGATGGAGAGATGGAAACTGCCTTAAAGTTTGCTGCGGAGAGAGGTGTGGAAGTAATACTGATTTTGCCGGGCATTCCTGATAAGGCGATTCCCTATGCGCTGGCAAAGACCCACTATGCTTCTTTACTGGAATCAGGGGTGAAGATTTATGAATACACACCGGGGTTTGTCCATGCGAAAGTATTTGTCAGTGATACAAGGGAAGCGGTAGTTGGAACGATCAATCTGGATTACCGCAGCCTGTATCACCATTTTGAATGTGCCACGTATATGTATGATACGGACTGCATTCCGGAAATCGAGGCGGATTTTCAGGCTACCCTTGCAAAGTGCAGGCAGGTTTCTATGGAAACGGTCCGCAAAGAAAAATGGCTGGTGAAGCTGACGGGACGTCTGATGAAGGCGATTGCCCCGCTTATGTAAAGAGGTGTGGTACGATATTTCACATAGATACACTTGAAATTAGGGATGATAAAATAAGAGTTTATTATGGAAAAAGGTGCGGCAGAAATGGTCTGTCGTGCCTTTTTTGAATCTTATAAGGGGCGGAGACTGCGTTGACTGTGCTATCCATCCATGTTAAAATAGTGCATAAGTGAAAAGACTGCTCTAATGCGAAAATGGGAAATCAAAGATTGGGAGGAAGTATTTGATGAAGGCAGCGAAGAAATCAATGCAGGAAGTTTTGTATGTTTTTTGCATGTTAATAGCCATTATCATCTTATTTCAGTGGTATACGACACAAAATAGACAACGTATTGAGGAACGGAACAAAAATTATGCATCAGATTCAGCGCGGCTGATGGCGGTACACATAGACGAGGAACTGATCAATGCACTTAATATGATTAATACATATACCTTTTTCCTGGGAGAAAGCCTTACGGAACCGACTGTTACCGTGCAGATGCTGAGGGAAGTTGAAGAACGCTCTCAGTTTGATGCGTGTCTGTTCACGGATATGGATGGCACATATTATACCTCTGATGGACGGTCTTCCTCAGCGGATACGCAAGAATATTATGTTAACGGAATAAAGGGAGAAGATGGGATAACGGTTGTATACGACTCTGTTTTTTTTGACGAAACAATGATCAGTTTTTATGCGCCTGTGCGATTTGAAGGTGAAATCATAGGGGTGCTTAGAGGTACGTACCTTGCAGAGGAATATCTTAAGGATATGCTTTCCACAACCTACTTTGGAGAGCCAGCGGAAGTGTATCTGTGTATGCCGGATGGAGAGGTGATCGCAAGCTCTGGAGAACAATGCTATAAGGGAGATTTACTTGATATACTGACAGAATCTGGTGTGATTGACGCAGGTACTGCGCAGGATGCAAGGGAAGTTTTTACAAGCGGCGAAGAAGGCGCGTTTGTCTGCGATTCCAACAGTACAACGGATAATATCTGTGTCATGTATCTTCCGGAGAATGATTATGTCCTTGTACAGACCTTCCCGAAGAATGTAACGCAGAGCATGATCAAAGCTGAAAATCTCGTGGGAATCCGTCTGGAATCCATGATGATCGGATTGTTCGTTATTTATATTATCGCGCTGATTATCCGGGCTGGAAGAGAGAAGAAGCGGCTGGAACAGGAAAACCGGGAGATGGGCTATATCATTGCCGGTGTGGAGACACTGTTTCCGCGTTTTGTTTTGGTTGATTTTGAAGCAGATACCTATCAGTATCTGGCAGGGACGAGATCAGAGGATGACGCCCTTGCCCCCCAGGGCAGATACGAGGAATTGTCCCTATATTTATGCTCTCTTGTATTAGAAGAAAGTGACCGTCAGGAACTTGCCGGTTTAATCAGTAAGGATGCAATTATCGAGGCGCTGAAAGAGCATAATGATGTGCGTTTTGAATGTCATGCGTTGTGTAAACATCAGGCAGAGTGGGAACATATCAATGTAATCTGCCTTGAAAGAAAGGATGGAAGAGCAAGCAAGGTATTATTTACGCGCCAGAATATTACAGAAATCAAGGAAAAGGAATTGTGTGTTCAGGCGGAAATAGCGCTGGCAGACCGCAAGGAAAGGCAGTATCGGATCGCAATCACTGCTAATGCATTTTGTACGTTTGAGTTCAATCTGACACAGGATTTGATTGAACATGATATTATACGTGTAATAAACGGAAAAGAGATTTCCCTGCTTGAAAAATCGGGGCTGAAAGCTCCATGCAAGGCTTCGGAATGTTTTGAAAAGTGGAAATCCTTTGTTTTAGAAGAATCCATGGAAGAGTATTGTAAGACGCTGAATATAGAGTATTTGAAGGAATGTTTTGAACAGGGTGAAGCGCAAGTAGATGTGGATTATTGGGCGCGGGTTTCTCCTGAAGAACATATGTGTGTACGTCAGTCGTTTATTATGACCAGGGACTATGATACAAATGATATTATAGTCATGGTAGTGACGAAGGAGATTACGGAGCAGGTCAGGAGGCAGAGAGAACAGACACAGGCATTACAGGATGCGCTGATGCAGGCGCAGCATGCCAACAAGGCAAAAACCACATTCCTTTCCAATATGTCGCATGATATCCGCACGCCTATGAATGCAATCATAGGATTTGCGACGATTGCAGTCAGTCATATCGACAATAAAGATCAGGTAAACGACTGCCTGCAGAAGGTCCTTTCTTCCAGTAATCATCTATTAAGTCTGATTAATGATATTCTGGACATGAGCAGGATCGAGAGCGGAAAAGTGCAGATTAAGGAGCAGGAGTGCAATATTTCCGAGATGATGCACAATCTGGTCAATATCATTCAGCCCCAGGTGAAGGCAAAGCAGCTTGAATTGTTTATTGACACGTTTGATATTGCCAATGAGGATGTGATAGCAGATGCCCTTAAAATGAATCAGGTATTCATTAACCTTCTGGGCAATGCTGTTAAATATACTCCGGCAGGAGGAACGATTACCTTCCGCATTATGCAGAAGACCACCTTCCGCCATGGCTATGGTGATTACATTTTCATCGTTAAGGATAACGGTATCGGCATGTCATCGGAGTTCACAGAGCATATATTCGAGCCTTTTGAGCGGGAGATTACCACGACCCAGAGCGGTATTCAGGGAACAGGGCTGGGGATGGCAATTACGAAAAATATTGTTGATATGATGAACGGTACGATCAGTGTTGAGAGCGAAGTTGGCAAAGGAAGTGTATTTACGGTAGAACTCAGCCTGAAACTGCAGGATGTAGAAAAAAATGCGGAACAGATCAAGGAACTGGAAGGTTTAAGGGCGCTGGTAGTGGATGATGATTTCCATGTCTGCGACAGTGTAAGCAAAATGCTAAAGCAGATTGGCCTGCGCGCCGAATGGACGACCTCTGGCAGGGAAGCAGCATACCGCGCACAGATTGCCTACGAGGAAGGAGATTCCTACCATACTTATATTATCGACTGGCAGATGCCTGAACTAAGCGGAGTGGAAACAGCAAAGAGAATCCGCAGTGTGGTCGGAGATGATGCGCCTATCATTATTTTAACCGCATATGACTGGACGGATATAGAGGAAGAGGCAAAAGCAGCAGGCATTACTGCTTTTTGTGCAAAGCCGCTTTTTATGTCGGATTTAAAATCTGCACTGCTTGCAGCAAATAACCTGATTGATAAAGAAGAGGAAGCTGCAGAATGGACGCTTGCCGATTTTGGCGGCAAGCGCATCCTGCTGGTAGAAGATATTGAACTGAACCGTGAAATTGCAGAAGTCATATTGACAGAAACAGGCTTTGTTGTGGAAACAGCACCGGACGGAACAGATGCGGTGGCAATGGTGAAAGCATCTGATGAATATTATTACGATGCTGTTTTGATGGATGTGCAGATGCCGATTATGGATGGCTATGAAGCCACAAGGACAATCAGGGCATTGCCGAGACAGGATGTAAAGACGCTGCCGATTATCGCCATGACAGCTAATGCGCTGGAGGAGGATAAGGAGGCGGCATTAAAGAACGGAATGAATGCCCATATGTCAAAACCGATTGATATGGATATTTTTATTGGGGTGCTTAGTCAGTTCCTTAAGTAAGTTTTGGGAGGAGAAATAATATGTATCATTGCCGGATTCAATTTTATCTAATAGGTCGTCAGTGCAGGACGTTTGAAATTATAAAAGAGGTACTTCCGCTTGAGCAGTTTACGCATGAATTTATGCAAAGCGATATCCCGGAAGAAGCACTGACAGAAAAGGCGGATGTGATTCTTGTCTGTTTACGGGACATGGATATTGAGGAAACCTTGCGGATGCTTACATCATGTAAGAGCAGGGAGAATGAACTCATTTTGCTTGCGGACAAAGAGCAGATGATGCTTTTGACGGATCATTTATCGGAAGTGGAAGATATCTGGACGCTGCCTATGTCTGATGAAGAAATACGATTCCGTTTTCTGCGGTGGCAGCAGACCTGTAAGATGCGCAAGGATTTATGGCAGACCAGTCAATTCCTTGAGGTGACGATTAATCATACTCCGAATTTGATCTGGTATAAAGATAAAACAGGTATACATGAGAAGGTGAATGACAGCTTCTGTGCAACGGTGAACAAAACAAAGGAACAGGTGGAAGGGCGCGGTCATGCATATATCTGGGATGTCGAAGATGATGATCCTGCCTGCATTAAGTCTGAGCTTGAGGTTATGACGAAGAAACAAACCTGTATGTTCGGAGAAATCATTGAAACAGGAGAGGGAAAGAGAATACTTACCACATATAAATCTCCGTTGTTCGATCTGGACGGAAGCGTAATGGGAACGGCGGGGCTGGCCATTGATGTGACCCAGGAGCGCGCTTATGAGCAGGAAATCATGAGCAAGAACCATATGTTGGAGACTCTTTTCACCTCTCTTGATTGCGGCGTAATCTGTCATACGATGGATGGGAAGCGTGTCCTTAGTATAAACGATGCGGCCCTTAAGATTTTGGGATACGATTCCAAGAGCGAGTTGAAAAAAAATGGATTTGCTACGGTTGCCGCATCTGTTGTGGAAGAAGATAAAGAAAAGCTTCAAAAAAGTATTGAAGGACTGAAAGAGGAAGGGGACAGCACTAATGTAGAGTACCGCGTACAGCATAAAAACGGGAAGATTCTGCACATTATGGGCAATATTAAGCTCATTAATGAGAATGGGCAGTTCTATTACCGGCGTTTTCTTTTGGATTGTACCGCCCAGAAGATGCGGGAAAGGGAGAATGAACAGCATCATACGGAATTAGTTCAGGCGCTTAGTATTGACTATAAGGTGGTCTGCTTCATTGACCTTAATTCGGGGATGGGAATTACGCTCAGACATGATGGCGGCGATGGATATATGTTTTCTTCTAAAGAAAGCGGAGAATTTTCTTTAGAAGAAAGCATGGAGACTTACATACGGGAGTGCGTACATGAGGAGGACAGAGAAATGCTAAGGCAGGCTTCCTCCATAGAAAGATTTAAAGAAGAACTGACGGAAAAGAAACTGTATTATGTGAATTATCGCGTGCTAAAGAATGGTGAATATAAGTATTATCAAATGAAAGCTGTGCGTACGGGAGAATGGAGTGACCATTACGGCATGGTACTGGGATTTCACAGCGTGGATGAAGAAATCCGCGATGAAATGGAAAAGAAAAGGCTGCTGGAGGATGCACTTTTACAGGCAAATAAGGCAAACAAGGCAAAAAGTGAATTTCTTTCGAATATGTCACACGATATCCGTACCCCGATGAATGCAATTATTGGCTTTACAACTCTGGCAATTTCGCATATTGACCGTCAGGAACAGGTGGCGGAGTATCTGGAGAAGATTATGGCATCGGGCAATCATTTGCTGAACCTGATCAATGATGTTCTGGACATGAGCCGTATTGAAAGCGGTAAGGTACATCTGGAGGAAAAACCCTGCAGTCTGCCGGATATTCTTCAGGGACTTTGCAATATTTTACAACCGGATATAAATACCAAGAATCTTAAACTTCATGTTGATACAACAGAACTTAAGGATGATGAGATTTATTGTGATGTGCTGCGGCTTAATCAGGTTCTTTTGAATCTGGCGAGCAATGCCGTAAAATATACAGAAGATGGAGGCAGCGTTGAAATCAAAATCATACAGAAGCCGGGCGCTCCTTTAGGGTATGCAAATTATGAATTCATCGTCCGGGATACAGGCATCGGTATGAGCGAGGAATTTGTGGCACATGTTTTTGATCCCTTTGAGAGAGAAGAAAATTCTACAATCAGTGGAATACAGGGAACTGGTCTGGGAATGGCAATTACCAAGAATATCGTGGATATGATGAACGGAACCATTGCTGTGAAGAGCAGGCAGGGAGTGGGAACGGAGTTTACTGTTTCTTTTACATTCCGTCTGCAGTCCGGGAAAAAGGAACAGAAGAAGTCAGGAATTTTCCATAATGCCGTAAACGGGGCTAAGGCAATAGGAAAGCATTTTGATAAAAATACAGGAAAGCTTCGTACCGGGCGCATTTTGCTGGCAGAGGATGTGGAACTGAATCAGGAAATTGCGGTAACGATTCTGGGGGATGCCGGATTTTCCACGGAAGTTGCCAAGAATGGTCAGATTGCCGTAGACATGGTAGAAAAATCTGAGCCAGGGTATTACCAGCTGGTGCTTATGGACGTGCAGATGCCCGTGATGAATGGATATGAGGCGACGAGAGCAATCCGAAAACTGGATAATAAAGCTTTGGCTTCCATACCGATTTTGGCCATGTCTGCAAATGCTTTTGAAGAGGATAAGCAGGAAGCATTAAAATGTGGGATGAATGGTCACATAGCCAAACCTATAGACGTTGAAAAGTTGTTTGAAACTTTGTATGAAATATTGTCTGATGAAGACTAAGAGGAAATAGAATGTTACCGGAGTTATTTTTGAGCAGAATGGAAAGGATGTTGGGGGAGGAATACCAGGAATTCCTCGAGAGCTATCAAATGCCGCAATATCATTCCCTGCGTGTCAACCTGCTAAAAGGAACAGAAGAGGAATTGCGCACAAAAGCAGGATTTTTGGAAGAACCGGTGACCTGGGCAGCCGGCGGCTGTTATTGCGGGGAAGAAGAAAGACCGGGGAAACATCCCTTTCACGAGGCTGGTGTTTATTACATTCAGGAGGCAAGTGCCATGGCGCCGGCGGCATATCTGGGAGCAGAGCCGGGAGAAAGAATTTTGGATTTATGTGCAGCACCCGGAGGGAAAAGCACACAGATTGCGGCGGATATGTGTGGTAAGGGGCTTTTAGTCTGCAATGAGATACATCCCCAAAGAGCAAAGATACTCTCAGAGAATATAGAGCGGATGGGAATCAGGAATGCACTTGTGGTGAGTCACAAGCCGGATTTTCTGGCGGAGCATTTTCCGGCATATTTTGACAGGATTTTAGTGGACGCACCTTGTTCAGGGGAGGGGATGTTCCGAAAAAAGGAAGACGCAGTAAAGGAGTGGAGTCTGGAAAATGTGAAAATGTGTGCGGACAGACAAAGCGATATCCTTGAAAGCGCTGCCATTATGCTTCGCCCCGGGGGCAGGATGGTTTATTCTACCTGTACTTTTTCGCTGGAGGAAGATGAAGGGACAGTCAGTTCTTTCATGCAAAATCATCAGGAGTTTCATCTGGTGGAGGCAAAAAAAGTTTCTGGGATGGCGCCGGGAATGGCTCTATACGGAGAAACAGACCAAAGGGAAATAGAAAAAACCATACGGCTCTGGCCTCATAAGCTTAAGGGAGAAGGTCATTTTGTGGCATGCTTCCAAAAAGAGGGGGATGCGCCGAAAGGCGCGCCAAGCCTGTATGGGGAAGAAAAAGGAATTCTCTTAAAGGAATGTGGGGAATGGGAGACGTTTAGCAGTCAGTATTTAAACATTCCGCTAAATGGAACGTATTTGAGATTTGGCGATCAGCTGTATCTGATACCGGAAAATACACCGGCTCTGAAAGGGCTGAAGGTGTTAAGACCTGGTCTTCATCTGGGGACACTTAAGAAGAAGCGGTTTGAACCTTCTCATGCATTGGCGCTTTCTTTAAGACCGGAGGAAGCGTCATATAAACTGGATTTATCCGTTGAGGAGGCAGTACGCTATCTTAAAGGTGAAACGTTTCCTGCACAGGGAGAAAAGGGATGGTATTTGATTACGGTAGAGGGTTACAGTCTCGGATGGGGAAAGCTTGCCGGCGGCATCATGAAGAATCATTACCCGAAAGGACTTAGAAAATAAAAGTAAAATAAGGGAAAGGCATGGATATAAACATGAAAAAAAGAGGATATACAGTAATTCTTGGTCTGATCTTCATGGCAGTATGCACAGGTTGCGGCAGAGGGAATAAGAATGAAAATATCACCGCAGGTATGACAGCGGTGGAGGCGCTGGATTATGACGGTGCTCTTGGCAGCTTTGAAGCGGCGAAGGAAGCCGGTGAGGATGAGCGTCTTTTATACAGAGGAGAAGGGATGGCATACATGGGTAAAACGATGTACGCTGAAGCAGCACAGGCATTTGAGACGGCACTTTCGCTCAGTGACGGCAGAATTAATGGTATGGACTATGATATCAACTATTATCTTGCCACAGCTTATTACAAGCAGGGTGAGTTAGGCAGGGCAATTGATGTATACAGTGCAATCATAGGACTGAAGGACAGTGAAAGGGATGCTTATTATTTAAGGGGTGCTATTTATACGGAGCAGGGAAGCCTCGACCTTGCAAAGGAGGATTTTAACAAGGCAATTGCGCTGAATAAAAAGGATTATGACAGACTGATTGATATATATTGTGTGCTGGCGGCAGAAGGTTACAAAGAGGCAGGGCAGGAATATCTGCAGGCTGCAATGGATGCCGGCACAAAAGACATGACCAACTATGAAAAAGGACGTATATGCTATTATCTTGAGGATTACGAGAATGCAAGGACTTATCTGGAAAAAGCCCGGGATGAAAGCGGATATGAAGCAGTTCTTTTCCTGGGAAAAACCTATGAGACTTTAGGAGACAATAACTATGCAATCAGTGTGTACAATACCTATCTGGAGAGTGAAGGACCGAATCCGCAGGTTTTAAACCAGCTTGGACTATGCAAGATGCAGACAGGTGATTATGCAGGTGCACTTGGTAATTTTCAGGCAGCTATGAACATCGAAAACAATGGCATGATGCAGAGTCTTAAAATGAATGAAATCATTGCTTATGAAAGACTTGAGGAGTACAAGAATGCATCAGTTCTGATGGACAGCTATCTGAAAACTTATCCGGATGACGAAGAGGCAAAAAGGGAGTATATTTTCTTACAGACAAGATAAAATTTCCCGGCAGCATGATCCTTTGGTTGATATATGTGAGGTACTGCCCGAGAAAACAAAGTGAAAAGGAACGGAATCATAGCACAACATATGATACTGACGGTATTGCGTCAACACAATATGTTGTGCTTTTTGTTGACTTTTATTTTAGGGAATGATACACTTTTGATAAGCGGTGTCTGGGAGGAATTATGTAAACCACACCGCTGCTGATGCAGACTGTATGGAGCGACAGAGAGCATCTGAATATGTAAATTGGAGGGGCTGTAGATGTTTCAGGTAATCAAAAGAGAAGGTGATGTAGCTGATTTTACTTTGACCAAAATCAGTGATGCGATTATGAAGGCATTTAACGCTACAGATATGCAGTACAATAATGACATGGTGGACCTGCTGGCGCTTCGTGTGACTGCTGATTTTCAGGGAAAAGTGAAAGAGGACTGCATTCATGTGGAAGATATACAAGACAGCGTGGAAAAGGTGCTGGAACAGACCGGCTATGCGGAAGCTGCAAAGGCATATATCCTGTACCGCAAGTAGCGTGAAAAGATGCGCACAATGAAATCTACCATATTGGACTATAAGGATGTGGTAAATAGTTATGTCAAGGTGGAGGACTGGTGGGTAAAAGAAAACTCCACCGTCACTTATTCCACATATTCATGATTTGTCCGTGCTCACCGGATACTGTGCGGGGGCTTAAAACAGCTGATTACCCAGGGGCTTGGAGGTATTGCAGGTAAGATTACATCAGCGGCAGGAGGGGGAGATACCCTATATTAAGCAGTTTGCGGAAAACCAGAGGGAAATGCTGAAAGAAGGCTGCATTTCTTAAGTGATTATGATAGAACGGTAGATTCAAGAAGAAGAAAGGAAGATTGTCATGATTAATAAGTTGATTTCAAAAATTAAAGCGACTGGCGCACCCATCGTAGTAGGGCTGGATCCTACGATGAAGTTCGTACCTGAACATATTCAGAAAAAGGCTTTTGAGGAGTATGGAGAAACCCTTGAAGGAGCAGCAGAGGCAATCTGGCAGTATAATAAGGAAATCGTCGATCACATTTATGATATCATCCCGGCAGTAAAGCCCCAGATTGCCATGTATGAGCAATTTGGTATTCCGGGTTTGATTGCGTTTAAGAAAACAGTGGACTATTGTAAGGGAAAGGATCTGGTGGTCATTGCTGATATCAAGAGAGGAGATATCGGTTCTACCTCAGAAGCATATGCGGTTGGTCATCTCGGGAAAGTAACGGTTGGCAGTAAATCTTACTACGGTTTCGATGAGGATTTTGCAACGGTCAATCCTTATCTGGGTTCGGATGGAATAAAGCCGTTTATCAAGGTATGTCAGGAAGAGAAGAAAGGCTTATTTGTTCTCGTAAAAACATCTAATCCCAGCAGCGGCGAATTTCAGGACAGGCAGATTGCAGATGCCGGCAACAGACCTCTTTATGAGGTGGTGGGCGAACAGGTTGCAAAATGGGGCGAGGAGCACATGGGCGATTCCTACAGTTATATTGGCGCGGTGGTAGGAGCGACTTATCCCGAGATGGGTAAGATCCTTCGTAAAGTGATGCCCAAAAGCTATATTCTCGTGCCTGGGTACGGAGCACAGGGCGGAAAAGGCTCTGATCTGGTTCACTTCTTTAATGAAGACGGACTTGGCGCAATCGTAAATTCCTCCAGAGGCATCATTGCCGCTTATCAGCAGGAAAAATATGCATCCTTTGGTCCGGAGCATTTTGGAGAAGCATCACGGGCAGCAGTTATAGATATGAGGGAGGACATTGCAGGGGCTTTGAACAGCAGATAAAATTTTACAGGTTAGTTGATGGAATTGGGGGAGCATCTGCTCTCCCTGTTTTATTAACATAAGAATGTCTCGCAAAGCGTGGCATTCGTTGTTTGTGGATAGCATGAACAGAAGATAATAAGGATGTGCACGATTAGAAGTGCAAAATAGGCTGATTATATGTGTGAATTGTTTATGCATTATGATTATGCGGTATGTACTGATTTATCAGCTCTGTGTGAGTTTAAGATTTCATGAACTCTTTCTACTTCATCTAGAATCAGAGCATCATCATGATGCAGGCGCTTTAAATCTGATTTGACCTCCATCATATCTCTTTCAAGTGATGAGACTTTTTGGTCTAAACCTGTAACCTTCTGGTCTAAACCTGTAACCTTCTGGTCTAAACCTGTAACCTTCTGGTCTAAACCTGTAACCTTCTGGTCTAAACCTGTAACCTTTTGGTCTAAACCTGTAAATTTTTGATCCGATCCAGTAATCTTTTGGTCTAGCTCTACCATTTTTTCAAGAATTAAATCTAGTTTTTTTCTGTTTGTCATGGGAACACCTCCTAGTTTTTGAATGATTGTAATCAGTGTACCACAGTCAAAACATAAAGTCTATTTAATTGAACGATTTAAACGCTAAAATAATTATAAATAATTTATAAACTATAAATTGGAGATTTTTATATACAATTTCTACCTTTAAATTTCTTGTCATCAGATAAACCGCATAAGTAATCTAAGCTGACATTATAATAGGATGCCAGTTTGATTAAATAAATATACATTATCATATTGCAATGAAAAGTACAAATATAATGGCGAGAAAGATTACATCCCATCAAGAGAAAAGTTTCCAACAAAAGCAGCTGCTATAGTAATATCACAAGGAGAACCCTATTAATGGTAATATGCCCTTTTACCAGTCATCAAAATAATAAATGGCTGATATTTTTTACACTGTGCGGACTAATGGCTCCCTCATGAAAAGTAACTACTTAATAATGACCTTAAAACGATAAAACAAAAATGGTTGAACACAAATAGTAAATGTGGTAAAATTGGTGCGAATAAATGACTGTAAAAAGGTCAAGACAGCAGCGAAGTCCATACAATGGAGGGTCAAAGAAGATGGAACAGTATAAGCAGGAATTTATCGAATTTATGGTAGAGTGCCAGGTGCTCAAATTTGGCGAATTCACATTAAAGAGCGGCAGAAAATCCCCTTTTTTCATGAATGCCGGCGGCTATGTGACCGGTACCCAGCTTTTAAAGCTTGGGGAATATTACGCAAAGGCAATCCACGACAATTACGGTCTTGATTTTGATGTGCTGTTTGGACCCGCCTATAAGGGAATTCCCCTTTCTGTAGCAACTACGATGGCTATCAGCAAATTATATGGAAAGGACATCCGGTATTGCTCAAACCGTAAGGAAGTAAAGGATCACGGGGATACCGGTATTTTGCTGGGAAGCAAGCTTAAAAGTGGCGACAGAGTGGTCATTATTGAGGATGTGACGACTTCAGGAAAGTCGATTGAAGAAACTTATCCCATCATCAAGGCTCAGGCGGATGTAGAGATCAAGGGCCTTATGGTTTCTTTAAACCGTATGGAAAAAGGACAGACAGATAAGAGCGCTCTTTGTGAAATCAAAGAGAAATATGGTTTTGATGCAAGTGCAATCGTGAATATGCAGGAAGTAGTGGAATATCTTTATAATAAGCCCTTCAATGGACAGATTTATATTGATGATACATTAAAAGCGGCTATTGACGCATATTATGAGCAATACGGTGCAAAGTAATTCCGAAGGAAAGGAGTAAAGGCATGGAAGAGAAGATTTATAAGACCATGAACGGAGCAGGTGCAATGAGCATTGCAGTAGGTGTAGTGACGCTGGTGACAGGTATTGTCTGCGGAATATTGATGATTATAGGCGGCGGAAAGCTGCTTGCAGGAAAGTCGAAAATCTTGTTTTAAAACGAAGGGCATTTCTATCAGTAGGAATGCCTTCTTTATGATAAGCAAAAAGAGGCGGCGAAATGTTAAGATCAAAGGGTTTCATTTTTACAAATAAAGAACACACCCAGAAAGGAATAATGTCAACGATTCTGGGCATCCTTGCCAGTGTAACGCTGGGAGTGGCAGTGTATCAGTCTTATCTAAATAGCGGAATGCCTTCTGATAAGTATGGAGCGGCGGCGCTTTTAGCCCTTATTTTTATGTTGGCTGGTCTGGTGCTTGGAATCTGGTCCACCACAGAAAAAGAAAAATTCAGGCTGTTTACGGTGCTTGGGATTTTTGTGAATATCCTGGCATTTTGTATGCTCAGCCTTATACTATTTGCAGGAGCGTATGTGGATTGATGGTTGAAGAGAGATTTATACTGGCAAAAGAACGAATACAAGAGATAAAGAGCGAAAGCATATTACAAAAGGAAGTTCAGCAGTATTTTATAAATATGGCAGAATTTCTGGAAATGATTTTCGAGACATGGGACTTTATTAAAGCCGGAGGATTGAAGACGGCGCCTATCCGGGAACTGAAGGAAAGGAATCAAAGGCTCTATGCAGATATCCTTGAAGACCAGTATGCCCACAGTTATGCCAATCCTGCGTACAGTGTCTTGAAGCTGGGAGAGACCTATGGGAAATTTTTTTCCTTCCTATATGCAGAGCTGCGCAGTCTGATTCCGCTTGTTTATGAGCAAAGGCTTTCGGATGTGGTCATCCGTATGGAACTGTTTCTTGAGGTATATGGTTCCTTTTGCTGCGAACAGGAAGAGAGCGGAAATGAACCAGACTATGAGGCACTTAAGGAGATTGTTTACTGGTATGTCAGCGATTATACCAGAGAAGCAACAAGAAAAAAGCTGGAGGATATGTTGGATCCCAATTCCGATTTTGCGCTGCGCATCCTAGAAGGGGATTTATCAGATTCAAGGTATCTTTATTATTTTGGCGAGTATGTTACGGACAATGAGATAGAGACTTCCCGTCATCTGTGTGAGCTGCCCGAAGAGACGGTGCAGAAAATGGCAGACACTTATACGGAAGGATATAGGATAGGCTTCCTTGTGGGAAATAAGGATATCACCAGAAAGAAAACAGTGAATATCCGATATTGTCTGGGATTTGAACCTATGATTCAAAAGGCAGTTGAAAATTTCAGGAAGATGGGGCTTGAACCTACCATATATCGTGCAGCTTCCAGTATCCTTCAGGGAAAAGGCATGAGCCGGGTAGGCTACTATGGCGCAATTCCCAATAAACAGTATGATTTCGATCATAAAGATGATCAGGCGCTTGTCCTTGATAAGCGTCTTGTGCAGGTACGCATGGAGGCGCTTAAAGAGACTTACGAGGAATATAAAGAACTCGCTGGCGTTTTTGGCGGTCCTGCGGTGGTGGAGGTGTTTGGAGAAAGACCCTCAGACCTTAAGGAAAAACATGAGGCGCTGCATTTGTCGGATGCACAGCAGAAACTTACGGTGGAATATATGGCAGCGGCAGGAGAATTACAGAACCGCTACATTAAAGGAGAAGAAAGAAGCTTCACCATCATTGCTTTTCCGGTGCCGGAAATCGGAGAGGACTTTGCAGCAATCTTTGATGAGGTGATACGGATCAATACCCTTGATTATGACCTTTACCAGAGGATGCAGCAGAACATCATCGACACATTGGATAAGGGAAAATATGTGCTGATTAAGGGGAAAAAGGGCAATAAGACCAATATGAAGGTGGTACTTCATTCCCTTGCAGAACCTGATAAACAGACAAATTTTGAAAACTGCGTGGCGGACGTGAATATCCCTGTGGGTGAAGTTTTTACTTCTCCGGTGCTTAAGGGAACAGAAGGTGTGCTTCATGTAAGCAGGGTCTATTTAAACGAACTGGAATACAGGAACATGACGCTGACCTTTAAAGACGGGATGGTGGTAGATTACGATTGTGAGAATTTTGAACATAGGGAGCAGAACCGCAAATATATTAAGGACAATGTGCTTCATCACCATGACGCCCTTCCTCTTGGAGAGTTTGCAATCGGAACCAATACCACCGCTTTTGCGGCGGTAAGAAAATATGGGATAGAAGATAAACTCCCTATTTTGATTGCAGAAAAGACAGGTCCTCACTTTGCGGTAGGAGATACCTGCTATTCCCATGCGGAAGAGGTGGCAGTTTATAATCCGGACGGCAAAGAAGTTGTAGCCAGGGATAATGAGTGCTCCATCAAAAGAAAGGAAGGAGACAAAGCGGCATATTTCAATTGTCATACTGATATTACCATTCCATATGATGAACTGGGAGAAGTCAGCGTGGTCACTTATGAAGAAAAGGTCATTCCAATCATAGAAGACGGGAGATTTGTACTGCCCGGCTGTGAGAAATTAAATATTCCTTTGGAAGAAGTGTAAAATATGGTTGTGGAAAAGCGGTGTTTTATAGTATGATGATAGGTGGGAGTCTGGCTTTTTTATGTGAAGCATGGCTATGTAGTAATGATGATATAGAATAAGGGACAGAAGAATGGAGGTAACAAATATGGCACAGGTAGGAATCGTAATGGGCAGTGATTCTGATATGCCGGTTATGGCAAAGGCGGCGGACATCCTTACGGAACTTGGGATTTCTTTTGAAGTGAAGATTATTTCTGCCCACAGAGAACCGGACGTATTTTTTGAGTATGCAAAGACAGCGGAGGAAAAGGGTTTTAAAGTGATTATTGCAGGAGCTGGCATGGCAGCCCATCTGCCGGGCATGTGCGCAGCAATCTTTCCCATGCCGGTAATCGGTATCCCCATGCATACCACTTCCCTTGGAGGACGGGATTCTCTTTACTCTATTGTCCAGATGCCTTCCGGCATACCGGTAGCAACGGTTGCAATCAACGGAGGGGCAAATGCGGGGCTTCTTGCCGCAAAGATTCTGGCAACTTCTGACGAGGAACTGTTAAAGAAACTGAAAGCCTACAGCCAGAGCCTTAAGGAAAGCGTTCAGAAAAAGGACGAAAGACTGAGCCAGGTAGGTTATCAAAATTATTGATAAATAGATAGAAAGGAACGGATGAAAATGGATTATAAGAAAGCCGGAGTAGATATCGAGGCGGGTTACCGCAGCGTGGAATTGATGAAAGAATATGTAAAGGAAACCGCAAGACCGGAAGTGTTGGGAGGGCTTGGCGGTTTTTCGGGCGCTTTTTCGCTTTCAGCTATCAAAAATATGGAAAAACCGGCTCTGGTCTCCGGAACAGACGGTGTGGGAACAAAAATAAAGCTGGCATTTCTTATGGATCAGCATGACACAGTGGGAATCGACTGTGTTGCAATGTGTGTGAACGATATTGTATGTGCAGGCGGCGAACCCTTGTTTTTCCTTGATTATATTGCCTGCGGAAAGAATTATCCGGAAAAGATTGCTGCTATCGTGAAAGGTGTGGCGGAAGGATGTAAACAGGCTGGTGCCGCGCTGATCGGCGGTGAGACGGCGGAGCATCCGGGGCTGATGCCGGAGGAGGAATATGATCTGGCAGGATTTACAGTAGGGGTGATAGACGAAAAAGATCTGATTACAGGAGAAAATATAAAACCGGGAGATGTACTTGTGGGAATTGCCTCCTCAGGAGTGCATAGTAACGGATTTTCACTAATCAGAAAAGTATTTGAAATGACAAAGGAAAGTCTTGATACATATTATGATGAACTGGGAAAGACGCTGGGAGAGGCATTGATCGAGCCCACGAAGATTTATGTAAAGGCACTGAAAAGTATAAAGGAAGCAGGAATTACCATCAAGGGATGCAGTCACATCACTGGCGGCGGTTTCTATGAGAACATTCCCAGAATGCTGCCTGAGGGCGTTAATGCCATGGTGAAAAAGGACAGCTATCCGGTACCTCCAATTTTCCGTCTGATACAGGAAAAGGGAAATATAGAAGAGCAGATGATGTACAATACTTATAATATGGGACTTGGCATGGTACTTGCGTTTGATCCTGCAGATGCCAAGCAGGCGATTGCGGCTATTGAAGCATCAGGAGAAACTGCTTATGTGGTAGGTGAGGTAAAAACCGGTGAAAAAGGAGTGACCCTATGTTAAACATTGTGGTGTGCGTTTCCGGCGGAGGAACCAATCTTCAGGCGATTATTGACGGAGTAAAAGAGGGAAAAATCAGAAATACGAAAATCGTGGGCGTCATCAGTAACAATACAGGTGCGTATGCGTTGCAGAGAGCAGAGGATGCAGGGATTCCGGCTTTTTGCATTTCTCCTAAGAACTTTGAAAGCCGTGAGGAGTTTAACGAAGCATTTTTGAAACAGCTTAAAGAATTAAATCCAGATTTGATCGTCTTAGCGGGATTTCTTGTGATTCTTCCGGAAAAGATGATAGAGGTATACCGGGATCGTATCATTAATATCCACCCGTCCCTGATTCCGTCCTTCTGCGGGACAGGGTATTATGGGCTTAAGGTACACGAGGCGGCACTTACCCGGGGCGTAAAGGTGACCGGGGCTACTGTACATTATGTAGATGAAGGAACGGACACCGGACGGATCATCATGCAGAAAGCGGTGGATGTTTTAGAAGGTGATACACCGGAGGTCCTTCAGCGCAGAGTCATGGAGCAGGCAGAATGGATCATCCTGCCGAAAGCGATTGATCAGATTGCTTTCGGCCAGCGAGTAAAGTGACTAAGGCAGCACCGCAGATGTATTGCGGAGTGCAGGAGGTATAAAAATGAAAGTATTAATTGTGGGAAGCGGCGGCAGGGAGCATGCAATTGCTGCCAGCGTTGCAAAGAGTAAAAAAGTGGATCAGATTTATTGTGCACCCGGAAATGCGGGAATCGGTATGATTGCACAGTGCGTACCAATCGGAGCCATGGAATTTGACAAGATTGTAGACTTCGCAAAAGAAAAAGAAATCGATCTCACGATTGTAGGAATGGACGATCCGCTAGTGGGTGGTCTTGTGGATGAGTTGGAAAAGGCAGGTCTGCGCGCATTCGGACCCAGGAAGAATGCAGCTATCCTAGAAGGAAGCAAGGCATTTTCCAAGGACCTTATGAAAAAATATCAGATACCAACAGCTGCATACGAAACCTTTGACACGGCACAGGAGGCGCTTGAATATCTGGAAACAGCGCAGTTCCCTATCGTCCTTAAGGCAGATGGGCTTGCACTTGGCAAAGGTGTGCTGATTTGTCAGAATCTTGATGAGGCAAAGGATGGCGTTCAGTCAATCATGCTGGATAAGCAGTTTGGCAGTGCCGGCAACCGCCTTGTGATAGAAGAATTTATGACAGGAAGGGAAGTATCCGTTCTCTCCTATGTGGATGGAAAGACGATTAAAACAATGACATCCGCCCAGGATCACAAGAGGGCAAAAGATGGGGATACAGGGCTTAATACAGGCGGTATGGGAACTTTTTCGCCCAGTCCTTTCTATACGGAGGAAGTGGATGAGTTCTGTAAGAAATATATCTATCAGCCTACGGTAGACGCTATGGCAGCTGAGGGCAGGGAGTTTAAAGGCATTATCTTTTTTGGGCTGATGCTGACAGAAAAAGGTCCCCGCGTGCTTGAGTACAATGCAAGATTTGGAGATCCAGAAGCACAGGTGGTTCTTCCAAGAATGAAAAATGATGTCATTGAGGTGATGGAAGCCTGTATTGACGGACGGCTTGACGAGATCGATCTTCAGTTCGAAGATAATGCGGCAGTCTGCGTGGTGCTTGCATCAGAAGGATATCCGGTCAAATATGAAAAAGGCTTCGTGATAAAAGGACTTGAGAAATTTGACGACCAGGATGCTTATTTCTGTTTTCACGCAGGTACGAAAAAGACAGAGCAGGGCATTGTGACAAATGGAGGAAGAGTCCTTGGAATCACAGCGAAGGGCAAGGATCTGAAGGAAGCAAGAGCGAATGCTTATGCGGCAACACAGTGGATTGATTTTGAAAACAAATATATGCGTCATGACATTGGAAAAGCCATTGATGAAGCATAGAGCAGGGGAGTAATGAGTGATGGATAGAAGGATGGAGAAATTACTAACATCAAATGATCTGCATAGACCGACCCTGTGCCAGAAATGTGGAGGCGTTTTGGTATATCAGGGGATTGGAGAATACATATGTGAAGAATGCGGTGAGGCGGAATATGATGATTATGGAAAGGTGCGTAATTATCTGGAAAAGCACAGAGGCGCCAATGTAGCGGAAATTTCGGATTTTACAGGCGTTTCCCACAAAACTATCAGAGATATGATTAAAGAAAAGCGCTTTGAGATCATTGACAATAAGGGCGGTTATCTCAGATGCGAAATGTGCGGAGAAAAAATCAACAGCGGACGGATGTGTCCTAAATGCGAGGAAAAGTATCATAGACAGGTGGAAGAGCGCGTCCGTGCGGAACGCAACAAGGGAATGTCTGGTTATGGAGAAAGCAGTCATTCAGAGCGTGGAAGCAAACGATATACGAGAGACAAATAAAGGAGAGTTAAAGTGAAGAAGTTAAGTATAGTAAAAGGGATAGCCGGTCTTGCAGTGATGGCGGCGGTTTTTTGCGGAAATGCATTTTCAAGTCTGGCAGCCGAAGGCAAGGTGACTGCCGAGACTGCCAAAATTCGTGCCAGTGCCAGCACAGACAGTGAGGTTGTGGGCAGTACGGTAAAAGGAAAGACGATTGATATTCTCGAGGCTGTAAAGGACAGCTCGGGAACGGTCTGGTATAAAGTGTCGGTAGCAGACGGCGGATACGGATATATCCGAAGTGATCTTGTACAAACCAGCGAGAAAATTGAAGTAAGTACCCAGACTTCTTCAGGGAGCACCCAGACCGGGAGCCAGCCTGCTGAAACGGTACCGACCTCCATTGGAGAACAGCAGGCGGTCGTTAAATCGGGTAATAATGCCAATGTACGTTCCGGTGCGTCTACCCAGCACAGTGTAGTTGCATCTCTGCCGGGCGGCACGCCGATTACCTTAATTGGTGAAGCTACTGACAGTGCAGGAAATAAGTGGTATCAGGTGACCTGCAGCTACAACAATAAAACGGTAGAAGGATATGTAAGGTCGGATCTGATCACAATGGGTGCCGGAGACACATCGGCAGATACTGGTACAGAAGGCTCCGGCGAAGGTGAAGATCAGGATCCTTCCCAAGGTGAAAATCCGGAGGATGCAGGGGCAGCGCCCGAGGAGGGTAGCGAAGCACCGACGCCTGATGAGGAACATAATGATTATAAGGTTGTTTATACGGCAAATAGTGCGGGTGAGCAGGATTATTATCTTTATCTTCCTGATGGTGAAAGCATGATAAAAGTGTCGGAACTGTTAAATGCTTCGGAGACGGGAAGAGAAAATAATCAGAAACTTCAGGATCAGCTGGATAAGGAAAAAATCGTCATCATCATCCTGGCGGTTGTGATTGTACTTCTATTCATTGTAATCACAGTTCTCTTATTTAAAATCAGAAGTCTTTATTATGAAGATTATGAGGATGAGGAGGAAGAGGAGGAAGAGGAGGAAGAACCTGAACCCGTTCGGAAGAAGGTCAGAAGACGGGTAGCGGAAGAAGAAGAGTCGGCACCGGTACCTGCCAGAAAGAAGAGAGTGGCGCCATCTGACGAATATGAGAGACCGGCAAAGCCTAGGGAAAAATCTGGACAGCCTAAGGCAAGGGAAGAAAAGGAACTCCATGCAGCGGAGAGAAAAGAACCGCAAAAGAAAACTGCATCCAGAAAACCCCAGAATTTTCTGATAGACGATGATGAATTTGAATTTGAATTTTTAAACATGGACGATAAAGATCTGTAAGATACATGAGAGGGATAGCGGACGCTATTCCTCTTGTGTGCAGGAAAGGGCGTGCATATCATGATGATAGAGATTGATTTTAACAGTGAAGAAGCGCTTTATCTGCAGCTTAGAAACCAGATCATACTTGGAATTGCAACTTCAAAATTCCAGGAGGGAGATGCCCTTCCTTCCGTAAGGCAGCTGGCAGATGATATTGGTATTAATATGCATACTGTAAATAAAGCCTATACAGTGCTTAAGCAGGAAGGCTTTGTGAAGGTAGACAGAAGAAAAGGGGCGGTGATAGCGCTGGATATCAACAGACTGCAGGCTCTCGGGAAGATGGAGGAAGAACTGAGGGGCAGTCTTGCCAAGGGAATCTGCAAAGGAATTTCCAAAGAAGAAGTACACCGGATGGTTGATGAAATATATGAAGAATTTGGAGGAGTCTAACATGCAGTCAGGTGGTTTTACGGATAAAGCGAAAACAGCATTGTCACTTGCAGAGAAGACAGCATCCAGAATGCGCGCAGGTTATGTAGGCACAGAGCATATTCTGGTAGGTTTATTGAAAGAAGGTACAGGAGCGGCATTCAAGGTTCTAAAAGAAAATGGAGCTGACGAAGATAAAATCATAGAGATGATACAGGAACTGATCATGCCTGAGGCAGCGGTTTCAACAAAGGATCGGGAAGGTATATCTCCCAGAGCCGGTGCAGTGCTGGAAGAGGCCCATAGGCAGGCAGACCGGTTCGGAGCGGAAAAAACCGGAACAGAGCATATTCTTCTTGCCCTTTTGAAAGAAGGAGAAAATGTGGCGGTACGCCTGCTCAATACACTTGGCATATCTATACAGAAGCTTTATGTGGATACGCTGATTGCCATGGGGGAGGATGGGAACCTTTACAAGGAGGATCTGGGAAAGAAGCAGAACCGGAAAAATAAACAGACATCCACTCTGGAGCAGTACAGCAGAGACTTGACGGCGCTTGCCGCTGCGGGGAAATTGGATCCGGTGGTTGGAAGAGAGAATGAGATTAAGCGTGTGATAGAAATCTTAAGCCGTAGAACCAAAAACAATCCCTGTCTGATTGGAGAACCGGGGGTAGGTAAAACGGCTGTAGTGGAGGGATTGGCGCTTCGCATTGTGTCTGGTGAGGTACCCTTTACTGTACAGAACAAGAGACTTCTGACGTTGGATTTGTCAGGTATGGTGGCAGGATCCAAATATCGTGGTGAATTTGAAGAGAGAATCAAAAAGGTTATCCGTGAGGTTCAGGAGGATGGAAATGTCATCCTTTTTCTGGATGAAATGCACACGATCATCGGCGCAGGCGGGGCAGAAGGGGCGATTGACGCTTCCAACATTTTAAAGCCCTCTCTGGCAAGGGGCGAACTACAGTTGATTGGAGCTACCACAGTGGCGGAGTATCACAAATATGTGGAAAAAGATGCCGCTTTGGAGAGGCGTTTCCAGTCCGTTTATGTGGAGGAGCCGTCCATAGAAGAGGCAGTGGAAATCTTAAAAGGAGTCGCGCCTAAATATGAGGAGCATCACAGGGTCACGATTACTCAGGAAGCAATTCAGGCTGCCGTGCAATTGTCCGAGCGTTATATCAATGACAGGAACCTGCCGGATAAAGCTATTGATCTGATTGATGAGGCGGCAGCGGCAATCAGGCTGAAAGCCATGCATACACCGGAGAATCTGAAGGAAATGCTCTCGCGTATCCATGAACTTGACGAAGAAATCGAGAAATGCCTTAAAAATCAGGATCTACAAGGGGCATCCGTGATTCGTAAGGAGCAGGAAAAGCTGATTAGAAAGTTCGAACGTGCAAAAGAAAGAAACCGGCAGAAACAGACGGAAAATAATTTTTCCATAGGAGCAAATGAGATTGCGGAAGTGGTTTCTTCATGGACGAAGGTTCCTGTAAAGAAACTGACAGAAAAAGAAAGCGAAAGGCTACTTAAATTAGAGAATGTTCTGCATAAGCGTGTGATTGGGCAGAAGGAAGCGGTTTTAGCTGTGTCAAGGGCAATCAGAAGAGGAAGGGTCGGACTTCAGGATCCGGGAAGACCAATAGGCTCTTTCCTGTTCCTTGGACCTACCGGTGTAGGAAAGACGGAACTTAGCAAGGCATTGGCGGAGGCTATGTTTGGTTCAGAAAATGCCTTGATCCGCGTGGATATGTCGGAATATATGGAAGGGCATTCCGTGTCAAAGATGATTGGTTCACCTCCGGGATATGTAGGCTTTGAGGAGGGCGGACAGCTCAGCGAAAAAATCAGAAAGAATCCTTACTCAGTGGTTCTATTTGATGAAATCGAAAAGGCACATCCGGATGTGTTCAATGTACTGCTTCAAGTGCTGGATGATGGACATATCACGGATTCCAAAGGGCGGAAAGTCAGCTTTAAAAATACTATCCTCATTATGACGTCCAATGCCGGTGCGCAGAGGATCATAGCACCAAAGAATCTGGGCTTTTCCACAGAAAGCACAAAGGAGCAGGATTACGAAAAAATGAAAGCCGGAGTGATGGAAGAGGTAAAGAAATTGTTCAAGCCGGAATTCATCAATCGTATAGACGAAATCATGGTATTTCAGCCGCTTGATAAAAAGGAAATGCATGAGATTACCAATTTATTATGTGATAATCTTGCAAAGAGATGTAAAAAGCAGATGCAGCTGAAACTTGTTGTAAGCAATGCGTTAAAGGAGCACATTATCACAAAATATGCGGATGATAAGATGGGGGCAAGGCCTTTAAAGAGGGCCATTCAAAGCGTGGTTGAGGACAGGCTTGCCGAAGAAATCTTGAAAGGCAGGGTAAAGGCAGGAGATACTGTGACGGCAGGCTACCGCAGAGAGCAGATAGTCTTTGATGTAAAAATGAAACAATAAATTTTAAGAGATTTTTACAATTTTTCTGGTAGATATAAATAAGAAAATATATTATACTGTCATTAACCTAGCGGGGAAGATAAATGACATATTGCAGGAGGACATAAGACAATGGCTGTTGTAGAGGAATTAATTCGCAAGGAAGCAGATGGAACCATCAGTTTTGGCAATCACATGCTTAAGGATAAGGCAAAATTGGAGGATTTCGAGCACTGTGGAGATCTGTACAAGGTTAAAACCTACAAAACAATGACCAGATTAGAGAGAAACGGAATGTTTGTTTATGAATCGGTACCAGGAACAAGCGTTTCACAATTTGAAGAGACTGCGGATAAAATCAGTTTCAAAGTGGAAGGTGACGAGGACGCGCAGATTACCGTAGGTCTGAAAGAAGATACGGAGTATGAGGTCTTTGTCAATGCCCAAAGTATTGGCAAAATGAAGACGAATCTCAGCGGCAAGCTTAATATCAGTGCTTTGCTTGCACAGGCTGGGGAGGTAAGTATTACGATTACCAAATAAAAGTTTCAAAAAGATAAGAATAAGAAAGGCTGCTGCAAAATGTTACTACAATCGTTTTGCAGCAGCTTTTGCACGGTACATTATTAATTGATGGAATAAGGAGCAGATTTATGGCAAAAGGGAAAAATACTTCTGTATTTTTCTGTCAGGAGTGCGGATATGAATCCAGCAAATGGATGGGGCAGTGTCCGGGCTGCAGGCAATGGAATACGTTTGTAGAAGAAAGCGTGGTCACAAGGACGCAGGGGAAAAGCGCAGTGACATCAGGCGGTACAAAGAATAAGCCAGCTTCGCTTATGGAAATTTCGCTGGAAGAAGAGGACAGGCTAAAGACCCATATGCAGGAGCTCGACAGGGTTCTGGGAGGCGGTCTTGTCAAAGGTTCGCTTACGCTGGTGGGTGGAGATCCGGGGATTGGAAAATCAACGCTGCTATTGCAGGTATGCAGAAATCTTGCCGCGGATGATAGAAAAGTGCTTTATGTGTCCGGTGAGGAATCCTTAAAGCAGATTAAAATACGTGCCAATCGTATCGGAGATTTTAGTGAACATCTGAAACTGCTGTGTGAAACCAGTTTAGAGGCAATTGAGGAGACAATCCGCCGCACAAGTCCGGATGTTGTGGTAATCGATTCTATTCAGACCATGTATCGGGAGAGCATTTCTTCGGCACCAGGCAGCGTTTCACAGGTCAGGGAGGCAACGAGTGTGCTTCTTCAGCTTGCAAAGGGACTTAATATTTCTATTTTTATCGTAGGGCACGTAACCAAAGAGGGGACTGTGGCGGGACCGAGAGTGTTGGAACACATGGTAGACACGGTATTGTACTTTGAAGGAGACCGACATGCGTCTTACCGGATCCTTAGGGGAGTCAAAAACCGTTTTGGTTCCACCAATGAAATCGGGGTTTTTGAAATGGAAACATCGGGATTGAAGGAAGTACTTAACCCTTCTGAATTTATGCTGAGTGGAAAACCAGAGGATGCAAGCGGTTCTATTGTGGTCTGTTCCATGGAAGGAACCCGCCCCATGCTGATTGAGATACAGGCGCTTGTATGCCATTCAAGCTTTGGAATTCCAAGGCGCCAGACCATCGGAACAGATTTTAACAGAGTAAATCTCCTGATTGCCGTGTTGGAAAAGCGGCTGGGGTTATCTCTGGGAAATTGTGATGCTTATGTCAATATTGCAGGCGGAATCAAGATACAGGAGCCTGCTGTGGATCTGGGGATTGCTATGGCAGTGGTATCCAGTTTTAAAAATAGAATGATTGATAATAAGATGATTGCAGTAGGTGAAGTTGGTTTGAGCGGTGAAGTGCGCGGTGTGAGCATGATACAGGCAAGGATTCAGGAAGCTAGGAAATTGGGATTTACGACCTGTGTCATTCCGTCCGTGTGTATGGAAAGCGTGAAAGAAATTGAAGGTATTAAAGTGATTGGCGTAAAAAGCGTGAAGGAAGCAATCAATCTTTTGTGACAAAAATATGACAAATTTTACAAAATATTAAAATGTTATGTTCAAATCGGAAGGTTCATGGTAAAATATAACAAGAATTTGTCAAAAAAGCTTCCATTGGGAGCAAAGATTGAGGTAAAAAGATGGATAAGAAGAAATGGATAAAGCATATTCCATTATTTATTTTGGAAGGTATTTTGTTGTTGGCAGCGGCGGGCATTCTGTACGTTACTCTGCGTGCTACAGACAGAGAGGGCGGAGCAGTAAAGGATAACTTGAATGAAGAAGACATTGCTGTCAATGAAGAGGTCAAAGAAAAGGCGGCGCAGACAGAACAGGGAAGCGGGGAAAGCAAATATACCGGTGTTTTCAATGTAGCCTTCTTTGGCGTGGATGCCAGGGATGGCAGTCTCGGGAGAGGAAACAGAAGCGATACCATCATGGTCTGCTCCATAAATATGGACACCCATGAGATACGGCTTATATCCATATACAGAGACACTTATCTTAATCTGGGAAATGATACTTATGGAAAATGTAATAAAGCGTATGCTCTTGGTGGACCAGAGCAGGCAATCGGAATGATCAACATGAATACGGATTTGTACATAACCGATTACATTACAGTGGGATTTGAAGGACTTATGAAAGCTGTGGATGCTCTGGGCGGCATTGAGATGGATCTCACGGAAACAGAGATCATTCACCTGAACAATTACCAAAGCACAATGGCGGCGGAGATGGGCATTGACTATACGCCGGTGACAAATCCGGGCAGGCAGACGCTCAATGGGCTGCAGGCTACTGCATATTGTCGTATCCGCTATGGCGGTGGAGATGATTTCAGGCGTGCCCAGAGACAGAGGGACGTATTGATTGCCATGATGGAAAAAGGGAAAAAAGCTTCTTTAGGAGAACTGACGGATGCAATATATGGGGTTCTGCCAAGTGTAAGGACATCCCTGGATGTGGAGCAGCTTCTTCCCCTTCTTGGTATGATAGGTGATTTTAAGGTTACGGAAAGTGATGGCTTCCCGTTTGAAGGCATGCGGAATGGCGGAACCATTGGAACAGAGGGCTCATGTGTTGTTTCCACATCTCTGGAGGAAAATGTAATCAGACTTCATGAACTTCTCTATGATGAAAAAGACTATGAGCCATCCAAAGAAGTAAAGGAATTCAGTAAAATCATAGAGGAAGATACCAGAGATTACCTGCAATATTAAAAGAAAGAAAAATGATTTTCATGAATAAAAAAGATTGACAGATAGTGGCGCGATAAGTTATAATATCATTCGGCAGCTTTAGGGCTGCTGCATAGGGGCATAGTTCAAAGGTAGAACAGCGGTCTCCAAAACCGTCGATGTGGGTTCGATTCCTACTGCCCCTGCTAACAAACGCTGACACGCTTCGTAAGCCAGTTTATTGTAATAAAAAGTACCGGATTCTATTTCAGAACCGGTACTTTTTTTTTGAGGTGGAATCGCGGAGAATGAATTGAGGACGCAGGAGCATTTTGTTTATGGAAACGTGATTCATTAAGCTGTGCAGTGCGGCATATCCGCATTTGCCAAGCTCAATCCTTTCCTGCCGAATCGTAGTGAGCGGCGGAACGGAATGGGCGGATTGGGGAAGATCATCAAATCCAATGACACTGATGTCTTCAGGAACCCGGAATCCACGCGCCTGACACTCCTTCATAACACCATAAGCAATCAGATCGTTGCCGCATACAATAGCGGTTGCCCCCTCTGAAAGAAATGAAGAAACAAAATAACTGGCGGATTCAGCAACATAGTATCCGTTTGCAACCAAGGCCTTATTTACCGGAATCTTGTGGGCTGCCATGCTGTCATAAAATGCCTGCTGCCGTTGTTCGGTAATCATGGAGTGCAGAGAGCCGTTCAAAAAAGCAATCTTTTTGTGATTCAGGCTGACCAGATGGTCAATAGCAGCATCGATACCTTCTAAACTGTCTGTCCCAATGTAGGCTACATTTGGGTTTTTTTTGATATAATTATCAAAAAGAACCGTAGCAATGGTCGTGGTCTCTAATTGTGCCATCCATTCATCCTGTAGGGCAAATCCCACCAGAAATGCACCTGAATATCCTTTTTTCAGCATATAGGTATCATATTTTTCTTTTTGTTGGAATGCAGGAGTGACGGGGAAAATGTCGATATCCCAATTATCACGATAGGCAGCCTGCCTGAAGCCGAGAATGATATCGTATCCGAAATGCTCGGGGGATTCATATTCCATATTTTCTATGAAAATACAAAGTTTTTTATGAGCTTCCTTTTTCATTTTTTTTGTGGTATAGCCCATTTCTACTGCGGTGTCAAGCACTGCCTGACGAAGTTCTTCACTGATGTCGTTTGCACCGTTGAGTCCTTTAGAAACGGTGCTGATGGAAATGCCAAGTTTGTTGGCAATATCTTTTATTTTTGCCATAATAGTCTCTTCCGTATTAGTTTTATACTCTTTGAACAATAAGACTAGTATAGCGCAAATCAAAGTGCGTTTGCAACAAATAAATCCTTTTGTATAGATATTCCAATTCAATTTGTGATTATATACAAAAAATATAAGAGTTAATTTACAAAAATGTAGAAAATTGGGCACTTTTTCTGAAAAGGTTGACAAGAATTGAGCAAAGTGCTACATTATAACCAACAAAGCGAAAGTTTACGAAAGTTTTGTGAGGAGGGTTAGATAAGTGAAAGACTGCAGAATGACCAGAGGCGCCGGCATTTTATTGGCGGTGACTAGTCTTCCGTCGCCATATGGTATTGGAACCATGGGGAAGGAGGCATTCAAGTTCGTGGATATGCTGAGCAATCTGCGGCAGAAGTACTGGCAGGTGCTTCCAATCGGTCCCACAAGCTTTGGTGACAGTCCCTATCAGTCTTTTTCTGCTTTTGCAGGTAATCCGTATCTGATTGATTTGGACATTTTGATTGCAGAGGGGCTCCTGAAGCAGAAAGAAGTGGATGGATACAACTGGGGCAACAAAAAGGATGATGTTGATTATGCATTGATTTATGAAAGCAGATTTAAAGTTCTTAAATGTGCTTTTGAAAGATTTGACACAGAGGACGAAGTTTTTAAGAAATTCTGTAAAGAAAATAAGGACTGGCTTGAGGATTACAGCCTCTATATGGCAGTCAAGAATGAAATGAATGGCAGAGAATGGCTTTCCTGGGAAGAGGGGATCAGGAACAGGAGGGCTGAAGCTTTAGAAAAATACAAAGAACATTTAAAAGAGCAGATTCTTTTCTGGATGTTCCTGCAATATAAGTTTTTTGAGCAGTGGGATGCACTTAAATCTTATGCCAATGAACAGGGAATCAAAATCATTGGAGATATTCCGCTTTATGTTGCACTGGACAGTGCAGATGTATGGGCGGAAAGGGAACAGTTTAAGCTGGATGAAGATGGAAGACCGGTAGAGGTTGCCGGATGTCCGCCGGATGCTTTTTCGGATGATGGTCAGAAATGGGGCAATCCTTTATATGACTGGGAAAAGATGGAAGAGCAGGGGTTTGGATGGTGGAAGAGAAGAATGGAAGCCAATGGCAGACTCTTTGATATTATAAGAATCGATCATTTTATCGGAGTGGCGAGATATTACAGCATTCCTGCCGAGGATGAAACGGCAAGGAACGGAAGATGGAATAAAGGACCTGGCAAAAAACTTACGGATATGATTGAAAAGACACTTGGAAAGAACCGTATCATAGCGGAAGATTTAGGCGTTGCAGTTCCGGCGGTCAAAAAGCTGCTGGCAAAGACCGGCTGGCCGGGGATGAAGATTTTATTGTTTGCCTTTGATGGGAATACTGCGAATGAACATCTGCCGCATAATTATGCTGACGGTAATCTGGTTGTTTATGCCGGAACCCATGATAATGAAACGGTAGTAGGCTATTTCAGGGATAAGACAGAATACGAGCTGGCTTATCTGTATGAGTATCTGAACATCAAAAAGAAGGATGATATACCGGATGCAATCATCCGGGCGGCATATGCAAGCGCAGCGGATATCGTCATCATGCAGATGCAGGATCTTTTAAAGCTTGGAAACGAGGCGAGGATGAATTTCCCATCTACAGTTGGATGTAACTGGAGGTGGAGGGTTCCTAAAGATAGTCTTGATGAAGAAAGACGCACATGGCTTAGAACAATGACACTCTTGTATAGAAGATGAAAACGTGTTATTATATAATTTGTAAGGTTTCAGTGATATGAAATGTGGAAACACAAACGTCATGTTTGTGACACATTTTATATAAAGTTTATTAATCAAATCCAAAAAGGAGAGGAAAGAGTTATGAAAAAGAAAGTATTAGCAGTACTTCTTGCATCTGCTATGGTAGCTTCTTTAGCCGGCTGTGGTAACAGCAGTTCAGAAGCACCTGCAGAGACAGCAGGAACAGAAGAAACAACAGAGGGTGCAGAAGAAGCTCCTGCAGCAGATGAGGGTGCAGAAGAAGCTCCTGCAACAGAAGAAGAAGCAATCACAGCTACCATCACTGTATGGGGACCTTCAGAAGACCAGTCAGCAGATGCTGGAAACTGGCTTCCTACAATGTGCGAACAGTTCGCAGCACAGCATCCCAATTGGGATCTTACTTTCCAGTATGGCGTATGTGCTGAAGGTGATGCAAAAGCTACCGTAACACAGGACGTTGAAGGCGCAGCTGATGTATACATGCTTGCAAATGATAATATTCCTGATCTGGTTGCTGCAAATGCAATTGCAGAGCTGGGCGGAAGCTATCTGGATGCAGTTACATCTGTCAATGCTGATTCAATTGTAGCATCTGTTACATACAATGATTCAGTTTGGGCATTCCCTTTCACATCCAACACATGGTTTATGTTCTATGATAAGAGCGTATTCACAGAGGATGACATCAAGAGCCTTGACACTATGTTAGAAAAAGGAAAGGTTTCCTTCCCTCTTTCAAACAGCTGGTATATTCAGGCATTCTATGTAGCTAACGGTGGTACAATCTTTGGTGATGGTACAGACGAAGCAGCAGGCATCAACCTTGGCGGAGAAAACGGTGCAGCAGCTACAGATTATCTTGTAGATTTAGTTGCTAATCCTAACTTCATCAACGATCAGGATGGAGCAGGTATGGCTGGTTTACGTGATGGTTCCGTTAATGTACTCTTCTCTGGTACATGGGATGCAGAAAGCGTAAAGGAAGCACTTGGCGATAACATGGGTGTTGCTGCTCTTCCTACAGCAAACATCGGTGGAACAGAAGGTCAGTTAAAGTCCTTCATGGGATCCAAGGCAATTGCTGTTAACCCTAATACAGAGTACATGGAAGTTTCCATGGCATTAGCTGCATACCTTGCAAGCGAAGAAGCACAGCAGGCTCACTATGATTTGAGAAACGTGCTTCCTACAAACATTAATATTTCACTTAGCGATGATGCAGTTGCTACAGCAGTTACAAATACAATGACAACTTCATCTATCATGCAGCCTGTTGTTTCTGCTATGGGCAATTACTGGTCACCTGCAGAAAACATGGGTAAAGCGCTTGTAGCTGGCGAAATTACACATGACAATGCAGCAGAAAAGACAGAAGAAATGAACACAGCAATGAACACAGACGTTGCTCAATAAATTTCAGCCAATGAACGATAAGCACTGTGAGATGCCCCGTTTGGGGCATCTCGGAGTGTCTTTAAAATAATAAGACAGTTCACTGATAGGTAAGTATTTGGCATGAAGGTAGGAGGTTTAATGTGAAGAAGACTGGTTCTGGAAAGAAAACGGAGTTTACGACTCCTTATACTGTAACGAATGCAGTATTGAAGGGGAATATTATTACGAAATTATCCATGCTGGTCATGGGGTTAGGAAACATTGCACATAAGCAGATTGGTAAGGGGATTTTGTTTTTATTAATAGAAGCTGCTTATATTTGGTTTATGATAAAATCAGGTATTTATAATTTGTCCATGTTGCCTTCGCTTGGTTGGAGAGAGCAGGAAAAGGTATGGAATGAGGCAAAAAGCATTTATGAATACACGGCAGGAGATCAATCGCTGCTCTTGCTCTTGTATGGTATTGCTACCATTGCTGTTACGTTGGCATTCATCCTTGTATGGAGAGGTGCATTAAAGAGTGGCTACAAAGCAGAAGTACTTGCCAAAGAAGGTAAGCACTTAAATACATTTTACGAAGATATCAAGAGTTTGTTTAATCAAAATTTATATAAATTATTATTGGCACTGCCAATTACAGGTGTTCTGGTATTTACCGTCCTGCCATTGGTCTTCATGATTTCCATGGCGTTCACCAATTACAGTAAGCTGGATGATCATCTTGTTCTGTTTGACTGGGTAGGATTTGATAATTTTATTAAGATACTGAATTTTGGTGATAGTATTGGCCGCCAGTTCTATTCCGTACTTGGATGGACCTTAATCTGGGCAGTACTGGCAACAGGACTCAACTTTATTTTTGGTATGATTCTGGCTATTGTTATCAATAGAAAGAATACAAAGGGAAAAGCATTTTGGCGGTTCTGCTTTGTTTTATCAATTGCAGTTCCTCAGTTCGTATCCCTGCTTATTATGAGGAGTATGCTGCAGACGACAGGTATTGTAAATACCCTGTTGTTGAAATATGGAATCATTGATATGGCGCTTCCGTTCTTCTCTAATGCAATGTGGGCAAGAGCAACAGTTGTCATCATCAACCTCTGGGTAGGTATTCCTTATACATTGCTTCAGGTAACAGGTATTTTGCAGAATATCCCAGGTGAATTATATGAAGCTGCAAAGATTGACGGTGCAAATTCTGTTCAGGTATTCTTCAAGATTACACTGCCCTATATGCTCTTTGTAATGACACCATATATGATTACCCAGTTTACCGGCAATGTAAATAACTTTAACGTAATCTTCCTTTTGTCAGGAGGAAATCCGACCGGCGTGGCGGATACGGCAGGAAAAACAGACCTATTGGTTACATGGTTGTATAAACTGACCATTGATAAGAATTACTACAACTTGGGAGCTGTTATTGGTATTATGACCTTCGTGGTTCTGGCAATTGTAGCATTAGTGACCTATCGGAATACCGCATCCTATAAAGACGAGGAGGGATTCATGTAATGAGTAAGAAAAATGGCGCGCCTATGACAGGAGCAAAATTACGGAAAACAATTGGAAATATTTTCGTGCATGTGATTTTGGCGATTCTGGCATTTATATGGGTTTTACCGATTTTCTGGGTAATTCTTACCAGCTTTAGGGCTGAAAAAGGTTCCTATGTGACTTCCTTTTTCCCAAAGACTTACACGATTAATAACTACGTGAAGTTATTTACGGATACTACGATACTGGATTTCCCCCGCATGTTCAAAAATACATTTGTCATTGCGATATTTACCTGTATTATTTCTACAATTTTTGTACTTTCAGTGTCCTACTGTATGTCCAGAATGCGCTTTAAAATGAGAAAGCCGTTTATGAATATTGCTATGATTCTGGGATTGTTCCCTGGATTCATGTCCATGGTTGCAGTATACTATATTTTAAAGGCATTGAATCTTGTTGATGGCTCTATGATTCCAATTGCATTGATTGTGGTATTTTCCGCCGGAACAGGATTGGGCTTTTATGTGGCAAAAGGATTTTTCGACACCATTTCCAAGTCGCTTGACGAGGCTGCTATTATTGACGGTGCCAACAGGTGGACGATATTTACACAGATTACCATACCTTTGAGTAAACCGATTATCGTATATACCATTTTGACTTCCTTTATGGCTCCGTGGATTGATTTCCTGTTTGCGAAGGTTATCTGTCGTGCAGATGCAAGATACTATACAGTATCCGTTGGACTTTGGAAGATGCTTGAAAAGGAATATATCGATGTCTGGTATACTTCCTTTGCAGCCGGAGCAGTTCTTGTGTCAATACCAATTGCGATTTTATTCCTTATGACGCAGAAATTCTATGTTGAAGGTATGAGTGGAGCAGTTAAAGGTTAATTGTAATTAAAAAAGTATAAGATAAGATTTAATATAAGATGAAAACCTGAGGAGTCTGCTTCATATATGAAGAATTCTTCTCAGGTTTTTGATTATATAGAATTAAGATTGGAAAAGAAGACATTTGTTTTAGTAGAATAGGAGTGCGGATATGCTGAATAAGGAAAAAAAGATGTATAGACTGCTGTGCCTGTTGCTGGTTGTAATATTAGTTGCAGGTTGCACGGGCAATGGTACAGTGGAAAATGGGACTGATTCAGATGTTTCAGCAGAAGCTGAGAGCGGGACAGGCATTTCAGCTGATGAGGAGGAACAGAATGAAACAACACATGTAAAGCTTACAGAACTGGAAGAGGAAGAGAAAGCCCTTGTTCCGGTAGAAGTTCCCATGGAGGATAATTACCGGACCTATTATGAAGTCTTTGTTTATTCCTTTTTTGATGGGAACGGGGATGGGATTGGTGACCTTCAAGGGCTTACGGATAAACTTGATTATATAAATGATGGAAATCCTATGACTACGACGGATCTTGGCTGCAATGGAATCTGGCTCATGCCGATTATGCCTTCGCCTTCCTATCACAAGTATGATATAACGGATTATTATGAGATTGATCCTGAATATGGCACGATGGATGATTTTGAAAATCTGATTGAAGAATGCGATAAAAGAGGCATAAAAGTCATTATTGACCTTGTCATCAATCATAGTTCTTCTGAGCATCCTTGGTTTCAGGAGGCGTGTACCTATCTGGCTGAACTTGGAGACGGGGAGCCCTCGCTGGATGAATGTCCGTACGTGGACTATTATCATTTCAGCAAGGAGGCAAAGAACGGTTATAGTCAGGTACCGGGAAGTGATGTATGGTATTATGAGGCACAGTTTTTCTATGGAATGCCGGATTTGAACCTTTATAATGAGCAGCTGCGCAGTGAGATAGAAGGAATCGTTGATTTCTGGCTTTCCAAAGGGGTAGGGGGATTCAGACTGGACGCTGCCAAGGAATACGAGACAGGCGCAGACAGTGCCAATGTGGAGATTCTTACATGGTTTACAGATATGGTGAAAGAAAAGAAAGAGGATGCCTATCTGGTGGCTGAAGTGTGGACAGACATATCGACCTATGCACAGTATTATGATAGCGGAATTGACAGTGTTTTTGATTTCTCATTTGCGGACAGCGACGGAATCATTGCAAATGTAGTGAAAGCGAGTACGCCTGCCTCAGCATACGGCAAGTCCCTTGAAAATGTCCAGACGATATTTGCGGAGCACAATCCTGATTACATTGATGCGCCTTTTTACACCAATCACGACTTGGGAAGAAGTGCAGGTTATTATTCGGGGGATTATTCCGAGGCGCAGACCAAAATTGCGGGAGCATTGAATCTTCTGATGACGGGAAATGCTTTTGTATATTATGGCGAAGAACTGGGAATGAAAGGGGCAGGTAAGGACGAAAATAAGCGTGCGCCTATGTACTTTTCAGATGATAAGGATATGGCAGGCATGTGCAATGGTCCTGCTGACATGGACAGTGTCAAGATGAAATATGGAAGCCTTGAAGAGCAGCAACCGAATCCCTATTCCATTTATAACTACTACAAGAAAGCAATCAGAATCAGAAATGCTTTTCCCGCTATTATGAAGGGAAGCGTAACGAATCTGGAAAACTACTCTGATGATACACTGACTGTCTTTACAAAGACATATGAGGATGAAGTAATCTGCATTTTCTGTAATATATCGACGGAACCCAGAACGGTTCAGATTTCAGAAGATATCTTTGAAACAGAAGAAATTGCCGCCGGACTGTATGTAGATGAAAACAAGGCAATGATGGAGGGGAATGAACTTACTATTCCCGGATACGGGATTGTGATTTTTTCAAAATAGTCTCAGGATTGAATCTCAAAAAGAGAGGAAAAGAATTATGAAAAAGCAAGTATTAGCAGTACTTTTTGCATTTGCTGTGGCAGCTTCTTTAGCTGGCTGCAGCGGAAATAACGAAGCACCCGCGCAGACACAGGAAACAACAGACGCTGCAGAAGCAGAGGCTTCGGCAGAGCAGGAGGCTCCTGATGAGCCGGAACCAGAAATTTATGAGGCGGAAGAGCCAATCACGGCAACAATCACTGTTTGGGGGCCTGAGGAAGATCAGCCGGTCTGGCTTCCCACAATGTGTGAGCAGTTCTCGGCACAACACCCTAACTGGGATCTCACTTTTGAGTTCGGTATATGTGCTGAAGGTGATGCCAAGGACAATGTAACACAGGACGTTGAAGGCGCGGCTGATGTATTTATGTTGGCAAACGACAACATTCCTGCTCTTGTTGATGCAGATGGTCTTGCAGAACTTGGCGGAAGCTACTTAGAAGCTGTAACATCTGCCAATTCTGACTCAATCGTAACATCTGTTACATATAATGACTCAGTTTGGGCATTTCCTTTCACATCCAACACATGGTTCATGTACTATGACAAGAGCGTCTTCACAGAAGAGGATATTAAGAGCCTTGACACCATGTTAGAAAAAGGAAAGGTTTCTTTTCCTCTTTCAGACAGCTGGTACATTGCAGCATTCTACATTGCCAATGGAGGTACAGTCTTTGGCGAGGGTACAGACGAAGAAGCAGGCATCGACTTCGGCGGAGAAAGAGGCATAGCAGTTACGGATTATCTTATAGATTTAGCAGCTAACGCTAACTTCGTCAACGATGCTGAGGGCGCTGGCATTGCAGGCTTGCGTGATGGTTCCGTCAACGCAATCTTCTCCGGTACATGGGATGCAGCAACTGTTAAGGAAATTCTTGGCGACAACATGGGGGTTGCCGCACTTCCTACAGCAAATATCGGCGGAGCGGCAGGTCAGTTAAAATCCTTCATAGGATCTAAGGCAATTGGCGTTAATCCAAACTGTGAAAATATGGAAGTTGCTATGGCATTAGCGGCATACCTTGCTGGTAAAGATGCTCAGATGGCTCACTATGAACTGAGAAATGTGCTTCCTACAAACACAAGCATTACACTTGTAGATGATAAAATCGCAACTGTTGTAATAAGGGTTATGACAGATACATCTATCACCCAGCCTGTTGTTCCTGCTATGAACAACTACTGGTCACCGGCGGAAAACATGGGTATAGAAATTGTTGCCGGCGAAGTCACTCATGACAATGCAGCTGAGAAGACAGAAGAAATGAACCAGGCAATGAACACAGAAATGGACACAGAAATGGACGCAGAAATGGACACAGAAATGAACGAAGACGACTGAATACAGACGTTGCCCGGATTTGACATTTTCTGTGTACATTTTGAAATTTTATGGTAAGATAAAATTAGTGCGTATTTTGCGGTAACAAAAGTACAAGTTTTGGGAAGGAATATGTTTTATGGAAAAAGAAAACGTTTATAGACAGGAAATGATAGAGAAGTATCGCGCAGCGATGGGAAATTTATTCCGTTATATCCCGTGGTTTGAGGATAGGGTAGGNGAGANGGCGGTNCAGAATTACAGCGGCGCAGACAGCCCNGGAAGTTCCGTNCCCATTCCGGTATATGACAGNACTCTGCTGGCTTTNGTGAAGGAAATGCAGAGAACAGGNCTTTTTGACCGTAATTATGTATATACNTATTCCCGTTGTAAAATCAGAAATTCACAGGACGAGCTTAAGATCATAGNTCAGACCGANTTTAAAGAAATAGAAGTNATATTTGCGATTATGGCAAAATATGTGCTTGGAGGTATGACAAAAGGAGTTCTCTGGTCGGAAGCTGTTGAAAACGGAGTTTTTTATTATGGACTTATGAAGGTNAAGGAACTGCTGAACGTAAGAGATACGCCTCTGGCATAGGAGCACNGCATATGAGTGATAAATCAGTACAAAAGAAGCAGTATATCATAGAGAAAGCAAGNGAAGTATTTGTAGAAAANGGATTTAAAGAAGTNACCATGAAAGATATTGTAGAGGCNTGCGATATCAGCCGNGGAGGACTTTATCTCTATTTTCAAAATACANAGGAACTGTTTGANGATGTNCTTANATTAGAGCAGGAGGACACNGATGATGTGTTTGGNCAGANTATTTCCGAGGANGCGANNCCNTCGGATATTCTNGCACTGTTTTTAAAGGAGCAGAAGAAAGAACTTCTTTCAAAAAAANCGTCATTAAANGTTGCNATCTATGANTATTTTTTCAAGCATAAGNTTTCCNCCAAGGATAATCTTTTAAAGAANCAGTTTGATGGTGCTGTATATGTCATTGAAAAGCTGATTCAGGCAGGNATACAGAGCGGAGAATTTTATTGTGAAGATCCCCGGGGCGCTGCCAGGAACATCATGTATGTGCTGGAGGGNTTGAANNTNGCTTCCCAGACAAGAGGGATTCCGGAGANCGCAGTGGATCGNGAAATCTTATATGTTATGCAGGGACTCATTGCGGACGAATAGAAGACTTGGNCTAATGCANGTTCTTCNGNGGAGGAGGTATCGGTTAATGATTGAAGAGGTNTTTTCCATAGAACTTCCGGTAGGGGAAAGACTNGTTATCAATAAGAACANAATNNAGGGANANGATCCGCNAANTAAAAGNNTTGCGATTGTGACGGGNATTCATGGNGATGAGTTCGAGGGACAATATATNTGCTATGAGATGACCCGCAGAATNATGGANGANCNGGATAAGCTCAGCGGAACGGTGGANATTTATCCTGCATTAAATCCNCTTGGACTGGATAANGCNGANCATAANATTCCNAAGCTTGGATTGGATTTAAATAGAATGTTTCCCGGNAAAANGAATGGNACTGCCATGGAACGGGTNGCNGCGGCAATCGTGGAGGATNTATCCGGCGCCNACATGTGTCTGGANGTGCATGCCGGTGATATATTTGTAAAAGAGATTCCCCAGGTCCGGGTAAGNGAGCAGTTTGCNGATANGCTNCTTCCNTATGCAANGTTGTTAAATGCAGATATGGTCTGGATGAATGCTACGGCTACCGTCCATGAATCCACATTGACGTATTCCATGAATATGCTNGGAGTNCCNTCCATGGTGGTAGAAATGGGGGNTGGNACAAGAATTGACAGGAACTACGGCAGTCAGATCGTNGAGGGCATTTTTCATCTGATGAAAGAGCTTGAAATGTGGGANGGCAGTGTTGGNGAGAGNAGGTATCCGGCAATCTCAACGGACGGNGAGGTAGATTTCATCCGTTCAAATACCACAGGCGTCTTTCTTCCNGNAATTGCCCACAATCATTATGTGAGCAAAGGAGATANNCTGGGNGAAATCGTAAGNCCTTTNGAGGGAAAGGTCNTGGAGGAAATTNTNGTAAAGAAGAGCGGNCTGGTTTTCACGCTGCGGGAATATCCTTTTGTGAGGGAAGGCTCCCTTTTAGCGAGAATACTGACNGGTATCGGAGNGGAATAAATTATTTAAATTACTTATCAGCGCAGTACCGCAGNTGCGGTCTGCAGGGGGATTAGGCATGCATAAAGAAGAACTTTACAGGGTGCGTTTCCCTTATCGGGAAGANATGGTGATACAGGGATTTCGATTTGGAAAAGGGGATCCTACAGCCTGCATCCTGGGTGCNATCAGAGGAAATGAAATACAACAGATGTATATCTGCTCCCAATTGATCCGCGAATTAAAGGAACTGGAGATGAACGGATGNATCAANGCCGGAAAGAGTATNTTGGTGATTCCTGTGNTAAANGGGACAGGGCTTAACATAAGCAAACGNTTTTTTGGTGTGGAAGATGTGGACATCAACAGGGATTTTCCGGGAAGAGAGGGTGGAGATACGACAGACCGGATNGCATGTGAGATTTTTGAAAAGATAAAAGAATACACCTATGGCATTCAGCTGACNAGCTTCTATATGGTGGGAGAATTTGTGCCTCATGTAAGGATGATGGANACNGGATANCAGAATACATCTCTTGCAAATTTGTTCGGGCTGCCTTATGTGGTNGTNAGAAAGCCGAGTCCTCTGGATACAAAAACTTTAAATTATAACTGGCAGAATGANATGACGGCTGCTTTTTCTTTATATTCCAGAAGAAANGACACGATTGATGANGAAAGTGCCAGACAGNCNCTTTCGGCNGTGCTGCGTTTCCTTACCAGAATGGGNATTATACGNTATGANAGTCACAGCGGCTTTATCAGCCATNTTATTATGGAAGACGATCTGACGGATGTGTANGTGGAAAAGGGCGGNATTTTCCGGGGNCTNGTAAAGCCGGGAGAGTATGTNAGATATGGNTATCCGATAGCGGAAATCNGNGACCCNTANGAAGGNTTCATTAAGGAAGCAATTATTGCNCCCACCTCAGGGATTGTNTTTTTTGCNCATACNGAAGCGCTGATTTCACAGGGAGATATGGCATATCGGCTGATACACAGACTTCATCAATGACAGANAAATNAATTANGGCTCTATNCATGAATAAAAGCAGATGGNACGNTGCTGTTATCCATGCATAGAGCCTTTTCTTTANGNCAAAATAATNGNGNCAGTGATTTNTGGAATTATAGTTCATAANTGANTCAAACAGATTTNNCTGCCTGNCTTAAGGCAGGGACATAGCACTTGCAAAATACCGTAGATTCGGTATAATAAAAGTATTGCAGTAAANACAAATAACAANCAAAAACGGAGGATGATTAATTTCACCATGGGAAACGTAAAACGTATCTATGTAGAAAANAAAGCTCCCTTTGCAGTGAAAGCAAAGGAACTGAAAGAAGAAATCGGCAGTTATCTGGGGATTTCAGGNNTTAAGGATGTGCGCGTNCTGATCCGCTATGANGTGGAAAATATTTCAGAGGAAACCTTTGAACGCGCNGTATACAGCGTGTTTTCGGAGCCGCCTGTAGATATCCTTTACAGAGAAACAATCGAGATTCCTGCNNACGGGCANGTGTTTGGCGTAGAATTTCTGCCGGGGCAGTTTGACCAGCGTGCGGATTCNGCTATGCAGTGCGTGAAGTTCCTTAAGGAAGATGAAGAACCGGTCATTAAGACTGCGATCACTTATCTGATTATCGGTGATGTCTCTCCGGAAGAATTTGAAAAGATAAAAGCATACTGNATCAATCCGGTAGANTCCAGGGAAACTGGAATGGATAAGCCGGANACCTTGATGACAGANTATGAGGAACCGGCGGATGTCACCATCTTTGANGGTTTTAAGGATATGCCGGAGGAGCAGCTTCGGGANTTGTATGAANGTCTGGAACTGGCAATGACCTTTAAGGATTTCCAGCATATTCAGAAATATTATCAGGAAGAAGAGCANAGAAATCCNACCATGACGGAAATACGTGTGCTNGACACTTACTGGTCNGACCANTGCCGTCATACNACCTTTTCNACAGAACTTAAAAACATTGAATTTAAGGANGGTTANTATAAAGTACCGCTTGAAACNACTTATCAGAGTTATTTAGACACCAGAAGCGAGATCTTTGAAGGAAGAAGCGATAAATTTGTATGTCTNATGGATCTGGCGCTGATGGCGATGCGCAAGCTGAAAAANGACGGNAAATTNCAGGATATGGAGGAGTCTGACGAAATCAATGCCTGCTCCATAGTGGTTCCTGTTGAAATGGANTACGGCGATGGNCCNGTGACGGAAGAGTGGCTTGTATTTTTCAANAACGAAACCCACAACCATCCCACCGAAATNGAGCCTTTNGGNGGAGCNGCAACCTGTCTTGGNGGCGCNATCAGAGATCCTTTGTCAGGAAGAGGATATGTTTATCAGGCAATGCGTGTGACAGGAGCNGCGGATCCCACCATTCCTGTGGCAGATACACTAAAAGGAAAACTTTCCCAGAAAAANCTGGTCAGAGGGGCAGCCAGCGGCTATTCTTCTTANGGAAACCAGATTGGGCTTGCAACCGGATATGTAAAAGAAATCTATCATCCTGATTATGTNGCAAAACGTATGGAAATCGGCGCTGTTATGGGCGCTGCTCCCAGAAANAATGTAATNAGGGAAAATTCCGACCCNGATGATATNATCATCCTTCTGGGCGGAAGAACAGGNCGCGACGGCTGCGGCGGNGCTACAGGNTCNTCTAAAGTACATACGGAGAGTTCCATTGAAACCTGCGGTGCAGAAGTACAAAAGGGTAATGCNCCCACAGAACGTAAGATACAGAGACTTTTCCGGAGNGGAGAGGTCAGCAGAATNATCAAGAAATGTAATGACTTTGGCGCAGGCGGCGTATCNGTGGCAATCGGAGANCTTGCNCCCGGTCTTGTGGTNGATCTTGACAAGGTACCCAAAAAGTATGCCGGTCTTGANGGAACNGAACTTGCAATNTCAGAGTCTCAGGAGAGAATGGCNGTGGTGNTAGATCCTGCNAATGTAGAAGAGTTCCTGGGCTATGCNGCNGAAGAAAACTTAGAAGCAGTTCCCGTTGCNGTAGTTACNAAGGAACCGAGNCTGNTCCTTAAATGGAGAGGAAAAGAAATCGTCAATATNTCCAGAGCNTTNCTCGANACCAACGGCGCNCATCAGGAGACCAATGTAANGGTNGANATTCCTGATGGAGAGAATAACTACTTAAAGCAGATTGCGATTCCGGAAGTAAAGGAACTGCTGGATGCAAATGATATAAANGGTGCATGGCTNAGAGAACTGAACGATNTGAATGTGTGTTCNCAGAAAGGGCTTGTGGAGATGTTCGANTCCTCCATCGGCGCAGCCAGTGTNCTGATGCCTTATGGCGGTAAATACCAGCTNACAGAAACCCAGACCATGATTGCAAAACTTCCGGTATTNAAGGGAAAGACNGACACCGTTACNATGATGAGTTACGGATTTGATCCTTACCTTTCTTCCTGGAGTCCTTATCACGGCGCTGTTTATGCCGTGACAGAATCCATGGCGAAAATCGTGGCAGGCGGCGGCGACTTTAGCAAAATCCGCTTTACCTTCCAGGAATATTTCAGACGTATGACNTCTGANCCGGAAAGATGGAGCCAGCCTTTTGCNGCTCTTCTCGGCGCATATGATGCACAGATTGGATTTGGTCTTCCTTCCATCGGAGGAAAAGACAGTATGTCAGGNTCCTTNAATGAAATTGACGTACCNCCCACNCTNGTATCCTTTGCGGTGGATGTGGCAGAAAAGAAGAATATCATNACNCCGGAACTTAAGGAAGCAGGNGATATTNTGATTCAGTTCTGGTTTGANAAAGACGAATATGACATACCGGTATATGAGCANGTNATGCAGACNTACCGNTTTATCACAGGGCTTATGAGAGANGGAAAGGTNAAGGCNGCNTATGCACTNGATTCCAAGGGACTTCTTGCNGGAATCAGTAAAATGGCTTTTGGNAATAAGCTNGGNGTCTGCTTTGAGGAGNNACTTAAGGCNGTCGATCTGTTTGAGAACTGNCTGGGTGATCTGGTTCTCGAGATGAGCAGCGCAGATGCGGCGGAACTTCTGGGAGAANCAATCGANGAGGCAGACGACCTTAATTTCAGNAAGGTTGCTGTGGTTAAGGANGACGACTGCTTTACTTATCAGGATGTGACGGTAACCATGGAGGAAGCNCTTGAAGCNTGGAAATCCAAGCTGGAGAAGGTATTCCCCACCAANGCGGAAAANGGCACGGAAAANGTGNCGTCTGATGTTTANAAGGCAGATCAGATTTANNTNTGCAAGCANAAAGTGGCAAAACCCACCGTATTTATACCGNTATTTCCNGGAACCAACTGCGAGTACGACAGTGCAAAGGCATTTTCAAGAGCCGGTGCAGATGTGGTGACCAGAGTATTTAAGAATCAGTCCGCAGAGGACATCAGGGATTCAGTTGAAATCTTTGAAAAGGACTTAAGCAGNGCACAGATCATCATGTTCCCGGGCGGATTCTCGGCAGGNGATGAGCCGGACGGAAGTGCCAAGTTCTTTGCAACCGCATTCCAGAATGCGCATATCAAGGAAGCAGTTATGAGACTTCTCAATGAAAGAGACGGACTTGCACTTGGTATCTGCAATGGTTTCCAGGCCCTTATCAAACTGGGACTGGTGCCGTACGGAGAAATCGTAGGGCAGAAGGAGGATTCTCCTACACTGACCTTCAATACCATTAACCGCCATATTTCCAAAATGGTTTATACCAAAGTGGTCTCCAACAAATCTCCCTGGCTGCAGGAAGCAGAGCTGGGTGCGACCTATGTAACACCGGCTTCTCACGGAGAAGGCAGATTCGTAGCGCCGAAAGAGTGGGTTGACAAACTTTTTGCAAACGGACAGGTGGCAACCCAGTATGCAGATCCAAGCGGAAATGTGTCCATGGATGAGGAGTGGAATATCAATGGTTCCTATGCAGCAATCGAGGGAATCACCTCGCCTGACGGAAGGGCATTTGGCAAGATGGCGCATGCGGAGCGCCGGGGTGACGGTGTGGCTGTGAACATTTATGGTGAACAGGATCTTAAGATCTTTGAGTCTGGAGTGGCGTATTTTCAGTAAATGACAAATCGTATAAAGGGGCTATCCTTTTTGGATAGCCCCATTCTAAAGAATTTTCTTTTTCTAAATTTAAACTTTTTTATTTTTTTCCGTCAGATATACATAGAATCTTACGATAGCGTCCGTAACTATCATGCACAGGACAGTGATAAGCCAGCATTGTAGTGATGAAAATCCTTCATATTTATGAAAGCCGTATATAACAAAATAAACAGCTATATGTATTGCGTAATATTTTGATATATGTTTGTTGTAATAAAGCAGCTGTCTTCCGATAACTCCGCTTTTTTTCATTGCCCCGTCACCTAAGTACAGCATACCCGAAAAGAAAAGGACATGCGCAATGCTTGCGGCAACATGAAATATATCGGGTTGGGGATAACCTATACACAGATAATTGTATAGTTCATCGCCGACCCCGTACTTCTTTACGGTAAATATCCACCATACCAAAGCGATAACTGCGCATGCCGGCATTACCATACCGTAAAACGCTTTTTTATCCTTTACTCTTTGCAGCAAATGTCCGAATGATACACCCAAAAATGCGTAGGACAAAAAGTAAACTGCGGCAAAGCTGACAAAATCAGCCTCACCTATAATGAGTTTTATGATGTAGCCAAGCACAGGAACATTCACAGGTCTTCCATATATGAACGGAGCAACTATGGCGAACAGCAAACCGACAACCGCATATCCGACAGGGGAAAGTTTTAATTTTTTAGCCAGTGCAAGTGCCAGATATATTATACCCGTTATAAAAAATATATTTATAAATTGCAAATAATTCCCCAAAAGATCATAATATACCTGCTTGTTGTCAAGTTTGTTCCTTACGAACAGATAAGGCAAAGTAAAGGCGGCAATGTAAGTTATATTGCTCAAGTACTGGTATGCAATCATAACAATACCGTTTTTTGCAAGCGCCTTTGGTTCTGACCGCCTGCTGTATACTGTGCCCATGCCCATTACAAAGATAAATATGGCAGCACCTGATAAGGTAGCAAAGCCGTATATTATTCTTATCACGATATCTTCGTTGCTCGACGTTGCCTGATAGGCATGTACCAAAAAAATAAACACCATAAATAATCCCTTTAAATAATCAAATTCACTTTGCCTTGATGTATTTATGGGTTTCTTATCCAATATACGGTTCATAACAAAGTACTCCTTCCATATCTTAATAGCGTTTAGTATAGAGGCAATGTAACGCTGAAAGTCGTCATCTCATTTTCGCTCGATGCATTGATGGTGCCGCCGTGGAGGGTAACAATCTCTTTTGCAATCGCAAGTCCTAATCCGGCGCCTCCGGTGTTAGTGCTTCTTGCTTCGTCCATGCGGAAGAATTTCTCAAAGATTGCATTTAATTTTTCTCCGGGAATCGTTTTTCCCTGATTGATAAAGCAAATGAAAATATCCTTTTCACGCTTTCCGGCATACACTTTGATAGGGGAATTGGGATAGCTGTAGGATATTGCATTTTTGAGAATATTGTTGAATACTCTGGCAAGTTTCATGGAGTCACCATAAACAGTCAAATCATCCTCTGCCTGTAGTTCCACCGTGTTTCCGTGGCTTGTCAAAAGAGGGTAAAATTCATCCGTAAGCTGCATCAGCATGAAGGAAAGGTCAATAGTCTCTTTTTCCAGAATAATCTGTTGAAGATTGTATCTGGTTATCTCAAAAAATTCATTGNTCAGTTTTTCTAAGCGAAGCGCTTTTTCCAGAGTAATATGAATATACTTTTTGCGCTGTGCATCCGGCATGTCCGGCGCCTCCTCAAGCAGGTCAAGGTAACCGACCACGGAGGTAAGAGGCGTCTTGAGGTCATGGGCAAGGTAGGTGATTAAATCGTTCCGGCGGTCTGTCTCATCCCTCATGGCCTGCTCGTGACGCTGCATGGTAGATTTGATCTGTACAATCTGTGAAGCCACCTCCGCATAGGAAGCAGGAAAGACTTCGTTTGAGTCAATATCATTGTGCATATAGGTCAACAGCATGCGGCTGGTCTTTGAAATAGACTTCCGAACCTGTTTCTTGGCGTGGAAATGTGCCGTCAGATAAATGGAAACTACAAAAAGAACCATCAAAATAAAAAATATGGTCAGTGCAAGTAATTTTAATTTTGGCCAGTCGGGCCGGTGATAATAAAAAGGTCCGTTCTTGCCATCAATATGTTTGGTTTCTATGTAGAAATAATTTTCCGCAAACCATTCGAGAATTGACCCATTGAAAACAACATCCGCCAGGTAATAGATTCCATAGCCGATACCCAGTGCAATTACAAGAAAAATCACCAGAAACAGGACAAATTTCGTCTTATCTTTAGTTTTCAATTTTGTATCCACACCCCCAGACGGTTTTGATGTATTTTGGATCCTCAAAGGAATCATTCATCTTTTCACGTAAATGTCTGATGTGTACAGTAATGGTATTGTTACTTTTACTGAAATATTCTTCGCCCCATACGGCGTGGAATAACTCTTCTGCGCTGATGACTTGTCCTTTTTTCTGGCAGAGAACGTAAAGGATGGTAAACTCTGTGGGAGTAAGGGAAAGAGGCTTTTCATCCAGAGTGCATTCGTGAGTAAGACTGTTGAGCATCAGCCCTCCGTGGATAATCATCTGGGATTCCTCGGCAGGACTCATCTGATTGTATTTTTTGTACCGGCGAAGCTGTGCTTTTACCCGAGCAATCAACTCTAAGGGGCGAAAAGGCTTGGTCATGTAATCGTCGGCTCCCAAAGTAAGTCCTGTAATCTTGTCGGTCTCTTCATCTTTGGCGGTCAACATGATAATTGGGTAATTGTGGTGCTCCCGGATTTTCTGACATAGTTTGAAGCCGTCCATCTTCGGCATCATAACGTCTAAAATAGCAAGATCCAGTTCCTCTGTTTCAGCCATCTTACATGCTTCTATAGAATCATAAAAAGGATAAACTGTGTAATTTTCATTTTCAAGGTAGAGGGAAATCAGATCAGTGATTTCCTGCTCGTCGTCAACGACTAAAATTTTTTCGCTCATAAAAAATCCTCCTGAAAATCATTATAACAGATATAAGGGGGAGTATGCTATTATTTTGACTGGAAAAAACTGATTTCTTTTTTTGGTGTTTTGACTTTTTCCTGCATTCATACGTTATACAGGATAGAGGGAGGTGATTTTGTGCTTGAGAAAATGATAAGAAAGCATTATGACGAAATCTTCCGGTACTGCTATCACCACGTGGGAAGCCGTGCCTTGGCGGAAGATTTATGTCAGGATACTTTTCTAAGTTTTATTGAGCACTATCAACAGTACCGGCATATTGGGAAGGCAAAAAATTATCTCTATACGATTGCCAGGAATAAGTGCAGGGATCACTATAGGAAGCAGAGTCCGCTGTTAATGGAGACGGTTCCGGAGCAGGAAACGGGGGAGAGTATAGAGGAGGCGATGGTTATCAAACATATGGTCATGAAGCTGTCGGAAGAGTTCAAGGAGGCAATCATGCTGCGGTATTTCCAGAATCTGAAATATGCAGATATCGCAGCCATTCTGGAAATCAGTCCCTCATTGGCAAAATACAGAGTAAAAAAAGGATTGGAACTGTTGTATGAAATGGAAGGAGGCGGCCATGGAGCAAAAGGAGATTGAAAAGAGGTTAAGGCAGTATGGAGCATCCTGCATAAGGATTTTACCAGAGGAAAAGGAGCGTAGGGTGAAAGAACTTTTGCAGATAGAGCCGAAGCCCCGTACAAGGGGAAGCCTATGGAGCTTTATACTGGAACAGGTGGGATATCTGGAAAGATATTGTCTGATTTGGCAGGCACTTTGGATGATTCTTTTTGGGTATATCATGCGGTATGGAATATCGCACCTTGCTTGGGAAGGAAGCGGGAATGAAATCTTGGCGTTTGTTTCCCTGTTGCCGCCGGTTCTTGTAGTGCTTACCGTGGAGGAAATCACAAAGATATACCAGAAAACTATGTTGGAAATAGAATATGCTGCTAAATATTCGCTGCAAAGTGTGGTCATGATTCGTATGTCAACTCTATGCGTATTTCATGCTCTGATTCTGGCAGCCGATATCATTTTTCAGCACAAACATTTAGGTTCCGACATCGGAATACTGTTTGTGTATGGATTTACACCTATGATCATCATGACAGGCATTTTGCTGAAAATAATGCAGCATTGTCAGGGGGTACGATTGCGGAATGCAGCTATAGGGCTGTATATACTGATGGTAATCATGGTGGTTCTTGGGAATATGGAACGTTTGGGATGGTATCGGCCAGTGTATTTCAGAACATGGTGTATGGCATGTGCTGCCGGCATCCTGTTTGGAATTTGGCAGTTTGTCCTTCTGAACAGTAAATTAGCCAGTTATGAGAAAATCGTACAATAACAATGGAAAAGGAGATGCAGGATGGAACTGATATTAGACCGGGTAACCAAACAATATAAGAATAAGATTGCGGTAGATCGTCTGAGCGCCGCGCTTAGGGAGGGCGTGTACGGGCTGCTTGGCGCAAATGGTGCAGGGAAAACCACACTGATGCGCATGATTTGTGGGATTGCAGAAATCAGCAGTGGAGAGATTTGCTATGACGGTGAAGAAATTGGGGTGATGGGAGGAAGATATCGGGATCTTTTGGGATATCTGCCGCAGGATTTTGGCTATTATCCCAATTTTACCGCCATGGAGTTTATGTTGTATATTGCCTCTTTAAAAGGTCTGGACCGAAGATTTGCAAGAAAGAAGAGTAAACTTCTTTTACAGGAGGTGGGGCTGGAATGCGAGATGCGGCATAAAATTAAAACTTTTTCCGGCGGTATGAGGCAGCGGCTTGGGATTGCGCAGGCCCTGCTGAATGATCCCAAAATCCTCGTTTTGGATGAGCCTACCTCAGGACTTGACCCGAAGGAGAGGGTGCGTTTCCGCAGGATGATTGCAGATTTAGGCAAAGATCGGATTATCATTCTTTCAACGCATATTGTGTCAGATGTAGAAGAAATTGCTGATTGGATTTTTTTGATGAAGCAAGGACAATTTATTGCGCAGGGAACTTTAGAGAATTTAAGGGAGCACTATCTGGAGGTGACCCATGTCAAAGAGGCTGAGCCATTTAATCTTGAAAAACTCTATTTATTTTATTTCGAGGAAGGAGAAGAGAAACATGATGCTGTTTGAGTGGAAGAAGATTTTCGAGCGTAGACTGAATGTAGTGGCTATGATATTAGGGTATCTTCTGATTGCCGTATGTGTATTTGTCTGGATTTCTCAGGCAAGATTTTATAGCGCAGAGACAGACAGTTATCTGGAGGGAATCGAGGCGATTCATGCTGATCAGGAATGGGCAAAAGGACAGGCAGATATAATCTCGGAGGAATATGTTTCCCAGGTCATTCGGGAGATACAAAGTCATGGAATGGATTTGGAGAGTGATGATGCATATGTGGAAATCATCCGTCCACTAGGAGATTTTTTCTATTTTTTGGCAGGAAGTTACACAGATATGAGTGAAAAATATATAAACAGAAATGTGCTTATGGAAATTGACCTGACGGACGGCGCCCATTTTTATGAGCGGCGTATGGGCAAAATTACAGATTACCTGAATATGGACTTTTCATATGGCAATTATAAAGAGGCAGAAAAAGATTTCTGGATTCAAAAAGCGGAAAATACAGTGACTCCTTTTATCTGGGGAAATAAGTGCATTATGGATATGGTTTTGAGTAGTATTGCAATTGGGTTTTATTTATTGTTTGTCATAGTGATATGCACCAGCACAGTTTTTTCCTCCGAGTATGAGTCGGGAGCATCCTCCTTATTACTTACGACCAGATACGGAAAGGATCGCCTAATTTGGTTTAAAATTGTGGTTTCCGTACTCTTCACGGCAGGATATTTATCATTTGGAATTTTGTCGGCTGTAGGTGTGATTAGTTTACTCTTTGGATTTTCGGGTGTGAATCTGCCCATCCAGCTATGGAATTCTGTGATACCTTACAATCTGACAATAGGACAGATGTGCATGGGATTTTTTGCCCTTATTTTGTTGATTGGCATCACAATTACCCTTATCCAGCTTTTTTTCTCATCTAAGCTGCGTTCCTCATTGGCAACGATGGCTGTTGGGGCGGCAATCATCATTGCGCCGGCTTTCTTTCCAATGAGTAAAAAGAGTGGTTTATGGAACCATATCAATGTCCTGTTCCCGGTCAGAGCAGCAAATCTGAAGGAGATGCTTGGCTCATTCGTGAGTTACACGGTGGGGGACTGTGTGATTTCGTATGTGACTATGACGATGATTGTGTATACGGTAATTGGAATTGTAGCATTATTGTTCATTAAAAAGGGATTTGTGAAGGAGTAACGAATAGTAACAGATAATGAGTGTAAAAAATTATCTCTCTATTCAGAATTGTGTACCTACTGAAAATAGATTATAATTATATTGAAATATTTCAGTTTATCGAATAGTAATTCAAATTGCCTCCAAATTAAGAATTATATGAAGGGGGATTTGGTCTTTCGAAAAAGAGTAGTAGGAATTTTTTCAAAAAAAATATTATACAGATAAGGAAATAAAAAGTTGAAAGAAGATTTAATATTTAAATTTGTCAAGCAATTATGCAGATATGCCGGAGAAGAGGATACTTTCGCGGATGACTTTTGGAAGAAACTACAGGAAGATGATGAAATCCGTGAAGAGTTTTCCTACTACATAGAGCATGGAAATTTTGCATGTAAGGCAAAAGTGAAAGGCTATACCGTGATAGATGTTATGGTATGGCAGATGGATCATTTTAAGACAAGACTGGATCGGGATAACAGCGGTACCAGAAAGAACGGAGACAGAATGCTGCTGCTGGCATTTGATACCCTGCTCAATATGAGAAGGGAACCGGAGCAGTATATTCGGAAAATGTCGGAGGAAACGGGAACGGATTATCCGGGCAAATACTGAAAAGCGTGGATTCTGCCTATGGCATCCTGCCTGTGGTTAAGGAAGAGCGGATGCAGGCTTTAAAAGTGAAGCCTTCTGCGCACTGCGTCCCGCAGTCTCCTTCTGGATAGTACAGTAATCAGAAGTACCACAATCACACCGCAGACTGTGAGTACCACTGCAGACCAGGTCAGCTTCAAAGGATTGTTGATATAATGATGAATCAAAAGCTCGATTCCAACACATAAAAACGCTGTTTCAGCGAAGAAATACAGGGAAGTAGTGATAAATGAAACTGAAAAGGAGCGGAGCAGCAGAGCCAAAATTTCTACCAGTATAGTGACGAGCAGTAGAATCGGCAAGGCAAGCTCAAGGAACCATCTATCTGATTGAGTATTAAAAGTAATCATATACAGGTAAAGCCCTACGGCAATCCCGTCAAACAGAAGGGAAATATAAATTGGCAGCTTGGTGTAAATCATTGCAGGGAAGAGCAGCACAAATAAAAGCAGACAGGCTCCGATAATAAAAAGCGACCATGGATTTCCCGGAAATGCAAAGAGATTTAAGAGAAGACAGCTTATGGATGTGGCAATCAGCACGATACTGCTGAGAATTGCCAGATCCTTTCTTTTTACCACATCCACCTGTCCTCTTTCCTTAGGATAGGGAGAAGTTTTCTTCTCATCATATAACTCTTTTGGATTAATAACAGGTGTATTGCAAAGAGGACATTCCGTGAGAGAAGGTTCCAGATTCACACCACAATTGACACAATAAGACATAATAGATTCCTTTCTTCTGGCAAGAGTTTTGGCTAATGAGATAAAGATTCCTGCAAACTTTCCCGGTTACTTTCTATGGTTACATGGATGCCGTCTTCCACAAGCTTTCTGAAAAAATATCTTTCTACATCCGTTTCCATGATGTTGCTGGCAAAGTTGATCGTCAGTGTATCTTCAAAACTAATGACAGCGCAATTGGTACGGGAAGAAAAAGGCTGCCCCATATAAATATCAAAACGTTCGATATAAGGCTTCATATCCTCAGGAACCTTTAAAGCGCCCATATTGGTAAGACCGGCTGAAGAGTTTTTGTCCTGAACCCGGGTGTAGAACTGCCTAACCACGAAATCTTTTACAAAAAGAGGTACCACCCGGATTAATGGATTGCGCTGGGTACTGGCGTTGGTAGTGATATCTCCCCGCAGGAACTTCTCATTAATATAATAACGCATGTAATTATGCACTTGGTTTACAATTTCATCAAAAGAATATTCGCCCAGTCTGGGATCAATGGCAGGGTATACCATCGTTATAAAATTACGCAGGGTTTTTGAAGGGAAAAAGCGTCGCAGATTCACAGGCATAGCGATCTTTACAGGGCGAAGCTTCAAATGCCATTCGCTGTTCTGCTTCTTAAGAAGTGCATAGAGTAGCACAGAATTTAAGTATTCCGTGATGGTTGCATGATACTTCCCGGCAACTTCCATTACTTCTTTTACAGACATGATTCCGTCAACAATATTAAATGTATAGAAAGGTTCTCTGGTGCCTCTGACACGGTAAGTCTTTTCACCGGGGCGGGGAGGACATACCTTGGCATTGGCATAGCGCATGTAAGCATCTTCAAGCTCTTCAGGATCAGGCGCTTCATTTACGTCCAGCACAAAATAGCCATTAGAGATAGAATGTCCAAGCAGCCTTAAGTAGACGGCTGTAATAGTCTGCAATACACACATTCCCCCTGTTCCATCCCCCAGACAGTGGTGCGCTTCCAGTGAAATCCTGCAGTCATAATAATAAACCCGCAGAAGATAACGGCTCCCAGCCTTAAATGGCATAGGCATACAGAAGTTGCGGATGTCTTTTTGAACAAAGGGACCGGGACGATGATTCGGCTCTAAATACCGCCAGAACAACCCCTTGCGCATAGCGGTTTTATAAGTAGGAAAACGGATCAGCGCGATATCCACCGCCTTTTGCAGAACATCCGGTTTCACAGGTTCCTTTAATACCACTGACAACCGATAGACAGAAGAAAAATCCCTGCGCTGCAAAGTCGGATAAACAATAGCAGACAAATCCAGCTTATACCACACCTTCCCCTCTCTGCGAGACCGCCGCTTCGTCAAATTGCAACCGTTATCTAATTCTTTTTCTACATTAATATATGCATCATTCTTCTTTTTCAAAATATAATCCCATTCCATATAGCAAAGGAGAGAGCCTGCTCGAATTACCCCAAATACATCCTCCATTGCCAGCATTGATTTACTATTACCCTAAATCAGTAACTAGTATACCACAAAAATAGAGAATTGTGTTAAAATATACGCAATCATCTTTCACACACCCACCCAGACATACTATTTGGAGGAATTATGGCAATCACAACGAAAAAAATACGCACCAAGAAAAAAGACCCTGAAATAAAAAATCAGAATATGATGGCAATGATCCGAAAAGTACACGGAATGATTGATAATTCAGACATTGAAAAACACCGCCAATCCCAGGACCACGTAGGAGCTCTTTTTGGAAATTCCAAAGATATCCTGATTCGAAGCGTGGATATTCAGGGGATGGAAGGGGAGTGGGTATCTGTAAATCGTGCCCACATGAAAAAATATGTCATTCTCTACTGTCACGGGGGCGGTTACTCTACGGGAAGCAGCCTCTACGCAAGAACCCTTACCACGAAACTGGCAGCAAGTACTTCCATGGATGTGTTTTGCTTTGACTATCGTCTGGCACCGGAAAATCCTTATCCGGCGGCAGTTCAGGATGCCATGAAAGCATGGAATTACTTGATGCTCTTAGGGTATGGGGCAAGAGATGTGATTGTTGCCGGAGATTCAGCAGGCGGTAATATGGCACTATCCATGGTTCTTAAGTTGAAAGAGGAAGAGCGTCTTCTTCCGAGAGGACTGGTTCTCATGTCACCATGGACAGATTTGACTTCTTCCGGGAAGACCCACCAGTCGAGGGCGGAAGTAGACCCGGTTCTTGATGCCGCATATCTGGAGCGGATGATTCAGGGATACGTTCCGGCACAGGATATGGAGATATCATTGGATTTGAAGAATCCTATGATTTCTCCTCTTTTCGGCGATTTTACAGGTTTTCCGCCTACTTACATTCAGGTAGGGGACAATGAGATACTGCTTTCGGATTCTACCATGCTTCACAAAAAGATGATACAGGAAAATGTATCCGTAAAACTGGACGTATTCAAAGGAATGTGGCATGTCTTCCAGATGTCCCCTCTAAAGACGGCATACGATGCTATGGAGAAGAATGCAGAATTTATTTACGATATCTGCCGCTGATCTCTTTGTGGTGTTTTTTGAAGAAAAAAAAGGATTTTACCAATTTGTGCCGAATAATGATAGTAGGGAGTTTTTGTGTTACTGTGAAGTCGAAGACCAAACGGTAACATTTTATGAGCTTAAGTATAGGAGCGTAAATGAACATACGAGAGAATCTTGAACAGCTTGAAATGGAATATCTGAGCCCTTATGCGGCCCATAGCAAGGACTCAAAGGGCAGGATGCGTATGGAGGAGCAGTGCGATATCCGTCCTGTCTATCAAAGGGACAGGGACAGAATCCTGCATTCCAAGTCTTTTAGAAGGCTGAAAGATAAAACCCAGGTGTTTTTATCGCCGGAGGGAGATCATTACAGAACCAGACTGACGCATACGTTGGAGGTTTCCCAGAATGCAAGGACGATTGCGAAGGCACTTCGGATGAATGAGGATCTGGTGGAAGCGATTGCACTAGGGCATGATCTGGGTCATACTCCGTTTGGACATGCAGGAGAAAGAGCGTTAAATGCAGTGAGTCCTTATGGATTTTGCCACAGTGATCAGAGTGTCCGCACCGTTGACCTGCTTGAAAAAGGGGGACTGGGGCTGAATCTCACCATGGAGGTAAGGGACGGAATCCGGAATCACCAGACGAAGGGGATGCCTTTCACGCTGGAGGGAAAGATTGTCCGTTTTTCAGATAAGATTGCTTATATTCATCATGATATGGATGATGCTTTAAGAGCAGGGATTTTAAAAGAAGCTGACGTGCCGAAAGAGATTGGGGATGTGATTGGGTATACGACAGGAGAGAGACTAGATCATTTTATCCATGACCTTGTCACCACCAGTTACGGCAAGGATGATATACAGATGTCAGAGCCGGTGGCGGAGGCAATGAAGAAACTGCGGCGGTTTATGTTTGAGCGGGTATATCAGAATAAAGAAGCCAAAAGTGAAGAGGGGAAGGCTGAAATGCTGGTCCAGACGCTATATAGCTATTACAGGCATCACTTAGAACTTTTGCCAGAGGATTATATTAATCTGGTGAAAAGAGGAGAGCCGGAAGAGAAAGTAGTGTGCGATTACATAGGAGCCATGACGGACCGTTTTGCCATAGCAAAGTATGAGGAAATTTATATTCCCAAATCATGGCATGTCTGATATAGACGCGGTTAAGACCAGAGTATGGAGTATCCGGGAAACACGTGGAGGAGGAACATGTATTATCCTGAAGAGTTGGTTGAAGAAGTGCGCATGAAAAATGACATCGTGGATGTCATTTCAGGATATGTAAAGATACAAAAAAAGGGAAGCAGTTATTTCGGACTTTGCCCCTTTCATAATGAAAAGTCGCCGTCCTTTTCCGTTTCACCGGGCAAGCAGATGTACTATTGCTTTGGCTGCGGGGCAGGAGGAAATGTATTCACCTTTCTTATGGAGTATGAAAACTATTCCTTTCCGGAGGCAGTAAAATCCCTGGCTGAGAGGACTGGCATCAATCTGCCTGAAGCGGAATATAACGAGGAAGCAAGAAAGAAGGAGAGCAGGCGTTCAAAGCTTCTTGAAGTGAATAAGGAAGCCGCAAAGTACTTTTATTACCAACTGCGCAGTGAGCATGGACAGGCAGGTTATCAGTATCTTAGAAAGAGGCAGCTATCGGATGAAACCATACGCAGGTTTGGTCTGGGCTTTTCTAATGTGACCAGTGATGATCTCACCAGATACCTGAAAAGCAAGGGTTATGAGGACAAGCTGATACAGGAAGCCGGACTTGCCACTTTTGATGAGAAATACGGTATGCACGATAAATTCTGGAATCGTGTGATGTTTCCCATTCAGGATATCAATCATAAGGTGATTGGTTTCGGGGGGCGTGTGATGGGAGATGCAAAGCCGAAGTACCTGAATTCTCCGGAAACCATGATTTTTGATAAAAGTCGTAATCTGTATGGTCTGAATTTTGCAAGGACAGCCCGCACAAACAATATCATCTTGTGCGAAGGCTATATGGATGTAATCGCCATGCATCAGGCAGGCTTTACCCAGGCGGTGGCGTCCCTTGGAACGGCATTTACGGCGGGGCAGGCGAATCTCCTGCGCAGGTATGCACAGGAAGTGATACTTGCTTATGACAGCGACGGGGCAGGAGTTACGGCAGCTCTGCGGGCAATCGGAATACTGAAGGAAGTCGGTCTGACCGGAAAAGTGCTGAATCTGGAACCCTATAAGGATCCCGATGAATTTATGAAGAATCTGGGAAAGGAAGCCTTTGAGGAACGAATTCGGAAAGCGGAAAACAGCTTCTTCTTTGAACTGCGTATGCTGCAGAGAGATTATGATTTAAACGACCCCGAATCGAAAACCAGATTTCACAGGGAAATCGCTAAAAAACTTTGCGGATTTTCAGAGGAAGTTGAACGGGCGAATTATATAGAGGCGGTGGCACAAAAATATCATATTGGTTTTGACAACCTGCGTAAGCTGGTTACTTCCTATGCAGCCCAGACGGGACTGGCAGCGCCGGCAGTCAGACCGAAATCAGGGATTCAAAAGAAAAATGATCCGGAAGAAAACAAAAAGAAGCCCCAGAAGCTTCTGATTACCTGGTTGGTGGATGAACCAGCATTATATCAGAAGATTAAAAAGTATATTTCCCCCAGGGATTTTACGGAGGATTTATATAGAAAAATAGCCGAAAAGCTTTTTGAGGATTTGGAGAGCGGTTCCTTTAACCCGGCAGCAATCATCAGTCTTTTTACAGATGAAGAGCAGCAGAGGGAGGCGGCAGGTGTATTCAATACAAAATTGGCGCATCTGGGCACCAGGGCGGAACAGGAAAAGGCATTCCACGATATTGTAGTTGCAGTTAAGAGAAATAGTCTTGAGTACTTCTCATCTCAGCTGGGGACAGATGTTCAGGCACTTGGTCAGGTGATTGAGGGGAAAAAAGCACTGGAAGAACTTAGCAAAACGCATATTTCCTTAGATTAAGGCTAATAATGGTAATGTTTATAAAGTTAGGAAGGACGGAAAACCGGAATGGATGAAAACACACAGGCAAAGTTTGACGAGAAGCTGACAGGGCTTTTAGCAATTGCCAAAAAGAAGAAAAACGTTTTGGAATATCAGGAAATTGTAGACTATTTTGCTGATATTGCAATGGGTGAAGAACAATTTGAGAAAACACTGGAAACGCTTGAGCAGAACGGTGTGGATGTTCTTCGGATCACAGAGGTGGATGATGTAGATGATGAGGAAATCATTCTTTCAGAGGAAGATGAGGTGGATGTTGAGAACATTGACCTGTCTGTTCCTGATGGAATCAGCATCGAAGACCCTGTCAGAATGTATCTGAAGGAAATTGGTAAGGTGCCCCTTTTAAGCGCCGAGGAAGAAATCGAGCTTGCAAGGAAAATGGAAGCAGGCGTTGTGGGCAGGGAAAAAGTTGTCATTTTACAGAAAAAGATAGATGGTGCAGATGAAAACGAAGCAGAGGAACTGCGTCAGGAAATCATCGAACTGCAAAAAGACGTGGATGCTGGTGATGAGGCGAAAAAGCGTCTGGCGGAGGCGAACTTACGTCTTGTAGTCAGCATTGCCAAAAGATATGTGGGCAGGGGGATGCTCTTTCTGGATCTGATTCAGGAAGGTAATCTTGGTCTGATTAAGGCTGTTGAAAAGTTTGATTACCGCAAAGGGTATAAGTTCTCAACCTATGCAACATGGTGGATCCGTCAGGCCATCACTAGGGCAATTGCCGACCAGGCAAGGACCATACGTATCCCTGTGCATATGGTAGAAACAATCAACAAATTGATTCGTGTCAGCAGACAGCTTTTGCAGGAACTTGGGCGTGAACCTACACCGGAAGAGATTGCGGAGGAGATGAGCCTGCCTGTTGAGCGTGTGCGCGAAATTCTGAAAATATCTCAGGAACCTGTTTCGCTGGAAACACCAATCGGTGAGGAGGAAGATTCGCATTTAGGTGACTTTATTCAGGATGACAATGTGCCTGTCCCGGCAGATGCAGCTGCATTTACACTGTTAAAGGAACAGCTTGTGGAGGTTTTAGGAACGCTTACAGAGAGAGAACAAAAGGTGCTCCGCCTGCGTTTTGGACTGGATGATGGACGAGCCAGGACGCTTGAAGAAGTAGGAAAAGAATTCAATGTGACCAGAGAGCGTATCAGGCAGATTGAGGCTAAAGCCCTGCGCAAGCTGCGCCATCCAAGCAGAAGCAGGAAACTGAAGGATTATCTGGATTGATGGCGGGAAACGTGATTTTGTCGGCAAGGATGCAGGCGGTGGCGGATATGGTGACAAAAGGCAGCCGGGTTTGTGATGTGGGATGTGATCATGGATATGTATCTATTTATCTGGTGCAGGGTAAAACGTCCCCCAGCGTGCTTGCTATGGATGTTAATAAGGGACCGCTTCTGCGTGCAAGGGAGCATGTGGCAGATGCCGGGCTTAAGGAATACATAACATTGCGTCTTTCTGACGGGCTGACGGCATATGAGGAGGGGGAGGCGGATACCCTCATCTGTGCAGGAATGGGGGGGCGACTGATGCAGAGGATTCTTGCACAGTATCCCTCAAAGACAAAGGATTTTAAAGAATTGATTCTCCAGCCTCAGTCTGATGTTCCCTTTTTCCGAAGATTTTTAAGAAATGAGGGATATTCTATCGTTTGGGAAGATATGATATTGGAGGAAGATAAGTTTTATCCGGTGATAAAGGCGGTTTTTTCCAAGGAAGGAAGTCTGCCATATGACCGGGAGATTTGCGACCGTTTTGGACCGGTGCTTTTACAGCGAAGACATCCGGTGCTCGGTAAGTTTTTGAAGAGAGAGTTGGAAAATAGTCTTAAGATCAAAGAAAGACTCATGCAGGGCAGCGGAAGTTCCCGTGCCAATGCCCGCATGAAGGAACTTAATGGGGAGATGCTGTACATAAAAAAAGCAGCACAGATAATAGGCGTGGATAATGGCATGGAGGGATTATAATGGTAACGATTACAATTGACGGTGTCCCAAAGGAATACCCTAAGGGGATTACTTTTGAGGAAATAGCCAGAGAATATCAGCCACAATATAAAGATATGATAGTGTTGGTGCTTGAAAATGGCAAAATCAGAGAATTATTTAAGACAGCGGAAAAGAATTGCGAATTATCTTTTTTAACCCGCAGGGACAGTAGCGGGCACAAAACTTATGTTCGGACAGGGATTATGATACTCATAAAAGCGATTTATGATGTCCTTGGAGCCGAAGAGGTAAAAAAGGTGAAGGTAGAATTTGCCATTGGACAGGGATACTACTGCAGCCTTAAGATGGAGGAGAAGCTTACCAGCGCGTCTGTGGAGCAGATTAACCGCAGGATGCATGAACTCATAGAAAGCAATCTGCCAATCACTAAGAAGTCCTATCCGATTGATGAAGCTATAGAAATTTTCCGTCAGCATAAAATGCATGATAAAGAAAAGCTTTTCCATTATCGCAGAAGTTCTCTTGTGAATGTGTACTGTCTGGATGGATATTATGATTATTATTATGGTTATATGCTTCCCAGTACCGGTTATTTCAAATATTATGACCTGATGCTTTATGAAAATGGAATCCTTCTTCTTATTCCAAGCAGTGAGAATCCCACGAAAATAGATTATTTTGAGCCAAGGGAAAAGCTCTTTAAAACCCTTTCAACGGCCTCCGAGTGGGGAGAGAGAATGGGAATTGACTCTGTTGGGGATTTGAACAATGCCATACGTGACGGTCAGATCAGTGACATGATTCTGGTACAGGAGGCACTGCAGGAGCGAAGGATCGGAGAGATTGCAAAAGAAATTGTGGACAGGGGAAATGTGAAGTTCGTGTTGATTGCAGGACCTTCATCATCGGGCAAAACCACCTTTTCCCACAGATTGTCCATTCAGCTGAGAAGCTACGGCATGATTCCGCACCCGATTGCCCTTGATGACTATTTCGTAAACAGGGAGGATACCCCAAAGGATGAGAATGGGGATTACAATTTTGAATGTTTAGAGGCAATCGACATTAAGAAGTTTAATGAAGATATGAACAGACTTCTAAAAGGCGAGAGGGTCGAACTTCCGCAGTTTAATTTCAAAATCGGAAAGCGGGAGTATCATGGCAATTATAAACAACTGGGACCGGATGATGTGCTTGTCATTGAGGGAATTCATGGACTCAATCCGGCTACCACTCAGTTTTTGCCAGATGAAAGTAAGTTTAAAATATATATCAGCGCGCTTACCAGTCTGAATGTTGATGAACATAATCGAATCCCCACCACAGACGGAAGGCTTCTGCGCAGAATGGTGCGGGATGCACGAACCAGAGGCACCTGTGCAAAAAGGACCGTTGAGATGTGGCCCTCTGTCAGAAGAGGAGAGGAACAATATATTTTTCCTTTTCAGGAGAGCGCAGATGAAATGTTCAATTCAGCGCTTATTTATGAATTGGCGGTGCTTAAGCAATATGCAGAGCCTTTACTCTTTGGTATTCCAAAAGGAGAGCCCGAATATTATGAGGCAAAGCGACTGCTGAAATTCCTTGAATATTTCCAGGGAATTGACAGTCAGAACGTTCCCGCTAATTCTATATGTAGAGAATTTATTGGCGGAAGTTATTTTAATGTTTAAATAAAAATCAAGTAGGATAAATGATCGCGGCTGTTTTATAACAGGTGAGGAAAGTCCGGGCTTCACAGGGCAGGATGCCGGATAACGTCCGGTGGAGGCGACTCCAAGGCTAGTGCAACAGAAATAAACCGCCCAGGGCTCAGAGCGGAGGCTTTGCCGCAACTCTGAGTCTTGTGGTAAGGGTGGAAAGGCAGTGTAAGAGACTACCGCCTGTACGGTAACGGACAGGGCACATGTAAACCCCATCCGAAGCAAGACCAAACAGAGAGCGTTTTAGCTTGCCCGGCGAGCTTTCAGGTAGGTCGCTTGAGACTGTCGGCAACGGCAGTCCTAGATAGATGATCATTCTACGACATAACCCGGCTTATCGTCCTGCTTGATTTTTCTATAAATAATGAAGGATAAATGGGGATGGTGGGGCATCATACGCAATTGGATGTCCTTTTGCGCGGCTATGTGCAGGGATAAGAAATTCTGAGAATCCCGTATAAGGGGGATTGGCGGTGGACGCAAGCGGCATCATTGGTCATCCATGACCAAGTGATGCCTGAATCGGACGTCCTGTCCGATTCTTGCTGGTGGTTGAACGGGATTCTGAGAATTTCTAATCCCTTTCCATAAGCCTCGCAAAAGGACATCCAATTGCGTATGATGCCGTTCTACGTTATTCCTATTTTTTATGTGTGATTATTTGGGGGATGTGGCTATTTTTGAGGGTTTTCTAAGTTGGGGGTGTGTGGTATGGATTGGAGAAAAAGGGTTTGTTGTTTTTTGGGGGTGGTTGTTGTATGGGGAAGTGTGTTGGGAGGGATGGAAGGCAGTAATGTTATGGCAGCGGGAGAGGGGGAGATGCGGCATTTGATTCAGGTGACTAGCCTGGAGGAGGATTATAGAGGGGCTGCTAAGTTGGGATTATTGGTCACCCGGAAGACTGTGGGAGGAGAGGTGCAGGAGGCGTTTGAAAATGTGCTTTGCAGCTGTGTCCGGATAAAGGTGGAAGGGCATTATGGCAGCGGGAGTATTTATAAGATGCTGGAAGATGATATAATTATTGTAACGAACAGACACGTACTGCAGTACTGGAATGAGGACAGTTACGTGACTTTTTTTAATGGAAGAGCAGCAGGAGGAGCCCTCCTCGGAGTTTCCGAGGAGGCAGATTTAGGCTTCATCCGTATACCCACCAAGGGCTTTACCTATGAAGAACTCCTCGCTTTCCGAAATATCCGAATACCCCAGATTCCAGAAAATGAAACTGTATCAGAAAAAGTCCCTGCCGAGGGCAGTAAACTTTTTCTGGTGGATATAGCTTCTAAGTGGAATACCCCCGTCATGATGGAAGGACAACTCATTTCCCCGCTCATATATTTAGAAGATTTCCAAACAGAAATGCTCTATGCCAAAGGCGAAGCCATTCCCGGAATGTCCGGCGGAGGCATCTTCGATGCTTATGGAAATTACCTTGGAATGCTCACCGGAGCCACCCTCCAAAACGAACTTGCCGCCGTCCCCGCCGAAACCATCACCAAAGAATATGAAAATATCATTTCAAACAAAGAGTAGAAAGCTGCACCACTATGATGAAAGTGTCAAAAGGAGATGGGGGAAAAGGATGGACCGCCCTGTATAAAAAAAACTTCCGGCTCCTTATGGGAAGGGATTAGAAGTTCTTAAAACCCCGTTCAACCACCAGCAATAATCGGACAGGATGTCCGATTAAGGCACCACTTGGTCATGGATGACCAAAGGTGCCGTTTGCGTCCTATACCAAATACCTTAACACGGGATTTTTAGAACTTCTTATCCCTGTACATAGGAGCCGGAAGTTTTTTTTATACAGGGCGGTCCATCCTTTTCCCCCATCCCCTTTTGACACCCCCACCATTCAATAACAAAAAAACCAACTCACATGACGGTATGAGTTGGTTCTCCCCTATCTTCTATATAAATACCAAAAACTAAGCCATCTTATTTACAGCCTGAGCCAAACGAGATACTTTTCTGGAAGCTGTGTTCTTATGATAAACACCTTTAGTAGCAGCCTTATCGATGGTAGCTGTAGCAGCAACTAAAGCCTTAGCAGCAGCATCTTTATCGTTTGCTTCGATAGCAGCGTTTACCTTCTTAACAGCAGTCTTCACGCCGGACCTGATTGCTTTATTTCTTTCAGCCTTGGTTCTGTTTACTAAAATTCTCTTCTTTGCAGATTTAATGTTAGCCACGATGTACACCTCCTATTATAATCATCATTGTCCAGATGTTTCATTAAAGCCGGAGACACGGACGTTTTAATGTAAACACACGCATATTATTTTATCCGCAAAAAGAGCATCTGTCAATACATAATTGGAGAATATTTGGAAAATACTGTTTTTAAGGTTTCGTAGAAAAAACGTTACAGTATGGAGGAGAAATGAGCAATTTAAAAGTAAGGACAGACTTAGCGCTTGAAGTACGGGAGAGCATGGAAGAAAATGCTAGGGAGTGCAGAGGAGTATCGGTGGAAGAGGAGTATCGGGAAGAGAGTGAACTGCGTATCACCAAGGTGGTGATTGAGACCATGAACGGCGCAAAGGCAATGGGAAAGCCAATCGGCACATATATTACACTGGAAGCGCCCGCCATGGCGCAGCCGGATGAGGATTATCACGAAGAAATATCAGTGGAGCTGGCGAGGCAGCTTAGAAGTATTATCCCTGATATCGATAAGGAACTTTCGGTTATGGTGGTAGGACTTGGGAACAGGGATGTGACGGCAGATGCATTAGGACCAAATGTGGTTGACAACCTTACGATTACCAGACATATGGTGAAGGAATATGGAAAGGCAGCGTTTAATAAGAAGCGCATGCACATGATCAGTGGATTAATACCGGGGGTTATGGCAAAGACTGGCATGGAATCCCAGGAAATTATCAAAGGTGTGGTGGAAAAGACAAAGCCGGATGTGGTAGTGGTGATAGATGCCTTGGCAGCGCGTTCTACAAAACGTCTTAACAGAACCATTCAGATTACAAATACCGGCATTCATCCAGGTTCCGGGGTGGGGAATCACAGGAATGCCATCACTGTGGAAGCGCTTGGGGTTCCGGTAATTGCAATTGGTGTCCCTACAGTAGTGGATGCGGCCACGATTGTGAGCGATGCATTTGAAAAAATGATGCGCCAGAGCGGTGAGGAGCCTCTGGAGATACAGGATGAACTGCTTGCAGGACTAGGTGAACTGTATAATATGTATGTGACAGGAAAAGATGTGGATTATGAAATCAAGCAGATTAGTCACATTATCTGTAATGCCTTAAACAGTGCGCTTGAAGCCTGAGATGGATATCTTGCAGCAGGCATGTCCATCTGATTTTCTTCCGCGGGAATGAATGAGAATGGATAAGCATATACTTCCATAGTGGGGTGCTTGCCGTGACAATTAAAAAATGGAAATCAGTGGTAAAAAAGTGGGGGATATTGGTGATGCTGTCAGCATGCGGTATATGCGGTATGATCAGCTTTCTGAAAAATGCGGAGACAGGCAGCGATACCACCCCCGGATGGCAGAAACATATGACAGTATTCGTAAATCATCAGATGGAACGGGAATATTTTCAGATACCCAGATATCTGGAAACGGGCAAAGAGGATGAAATGCTCCCGGTTATGGAACAGCTTATTGCACGGCAGTTCCTGTTTTATGATTATGCAGTTTTTACAAAGGAACCGGAAATAGAGCAGGAAGATTCTCTGATGGCAGAACTGATAGGGCGGCAGGAGGGAACGGATGAGGATTATAAAAACATTGATGAAGAACATTTAGATTACGGGGATGATGCACTGCACATTGAAAAATCCATGTTGGAAGAGATGGAACGGGAAAACAGCTTGCACAGCGGCGAGGCAGAGGAAAATTTGGATTGGGAGGCAGAAAGTGAAATCCAAGAAGAAAATGCTATTAAGGGAGAGTTCGAAGTGGCGTCTTATCCTGCCTATACATATGACTGGTCAGAAAAATGGGATTATGAGGCACTGGTATCCAACTTCTATGCGGTGGACAGTTCCACTATGCTGAAAGAAGAATATGCAAATCTGAATCAATTATTATATCAAGATTTAACTGTTGACAAAGAGACAGACGGACCTCAGATTTTAATTTATCACACGCATTCCAGAGAAAGCTTTATTGATTCAGTGCCGGGGGATCCTTCCACTACCATTGTGGGGGCTGGAGAAAAACTGGCAGATCTTCTGCAGAATAAATACGGGTTCAAGGTGCTTCATCACACAGGGGAATATGACAGCGTGAGAGATGATGCTTACAATGAATCATTGCCTGCCATTACCCAGATTCTGGAAGAAAATCCTACCATTGAGGTGGTGATCGATCTTCATCGGGATGCAGTGTCTGGAGACAGGAAACTGGTCATGGACCTGCAGGGACGTCCTACGGCAAGATTCATGTTCTTTAACGGTTTAAGCTATAGCCGTAAAAGCGGCGACATCACATATCTTGAGAATCCTTACATACAGGAAAACCTGGCATTCTCATTTCAAGCGCAGGTGGCAGCCAATGAGTATTATCCGGGAATTGCAAGAAAAATATATCTTAAGGCGTATCGGTTCAATATGCATTTAAAGCCCAAGTGCATGCTGATTGAACTAGGTGCCCAGAACAATACAGTAGAGGAAATTATGAATGCCTGCGACCCATTAGCACACATCATTGCCATTGTTTTAGGGGATGGGATGTGATATGATGTAATACAAAAGCGCATGAAAATGCATATCAGATACTTATGGAGGTACCTATGGCAAACATAGATCAAAGTAAAATAAGAAACTTCTGCATTGTGGCACATATTGATCATGGCAAGTCCACATTGGCGGATAGGATTATAGAGAAAACAGGGCTTTTGACCAGCAGGGAGATGCAGGCCCAGGTTCTTGATAATATGGAGCTGGAAAGGGAGCGGGGCATTACGATTAAGGCCCAGACTGTCCGCACTATTTATAAGGCAAAGGATGGAGAAGAGTATATTCTGAATCTGATCGATACGCCGGGACATGTGGATTTTAATTACGAAGTCAGTAGAAGTCTGGCAGCCTGTGACGGTGCGATTCTGGTGGTGGATGCTGCCCAGGGAATAGAAGCCCAGACGCTTGCCAATGTGTACCTTGCCCTTGACCACGATCTTGAAGTATTTCCTGTGATTAACAAGATTGATCTTCCCAGTGCAGAACCCGACAGGGTAAAGAATGAAATTGAGGATGTGATTGGAATAGAAGCCCAGGATGCGCCTTTGATTTCCGCTAAAAATGGCATTGGAATCGACGAGGTGCTGGAAGCGGTCGTGCAGAAGATTCCGGCGCCCGGAGGCAGTCCGGACAATCCGCTAAAAGCGCTGATTTTTGATTCTTTGTATGATTCTTACAAAGGGGTCATTGTTTTCTGCCGTGTGATGGAAGGAAGGGTAGCGAAAGGGACAAGCATCCGGATGATGGCTACCGGCGCCACGGCGGATGTAGTGGAGGTTGGATATTTTGGAGCAGGTCAGTTCATTCCCTGTGAGGAACTTTCGGCAGGTATGGTGGGCTATATTACTGCTTCCATAAAAAATGTAAAGGATACAGCTGTGGGAGATACCATCACAGATGGCAAAAATCCCTGTGCGGAGCCGCTGCCCGGCTATAAAAAAGTAAATTCCATGGTATATTGCGGGGTATATCCGGCGGATGGGGCAAAATATCCCGATCTAAGAGATGCACTTGAAAAGCTGCAGTTAAATGATGCATCCCTGCGCTATGAGCCGGAAACCTCCATAGCCCTTGGATTTGGATTCCGATGCGGCTTTTTGGGATTATTACATCTGGAAATCATTCAGGAGCGTCTGGAGAGGGAGTATAATCTGGATCTGGTGACAACCGCACCAGGTGTTATTTATAAAGTGCATAAAACAGACGGCGATGTGATAGAACTTACAAATCCCTCCAATCTGCCGGATCCTTCAGAAATAGAGTTTATGGAGGAACCGGTGGTGTCAGCAGAAATCATGGTCACAACAGAGTTCATTGGTTCCATTATGGAACTTTGCCAGGAGCGGCGGGGCAGATATCTTGGCATGGAATATATGGAAGAAACCAGAGCATTGCTGAAATACGAACTTCCTTTGAATGAAATTATCTATGATTTCTTTGATGCACTAAAGTCCCGTTCCAGAGGATATGCATCTTTTGATTATGAATTAAAGGGATATGAGCAGTCAGAGCTTGTCAAACTGGATATATTGATCAACAAAGAAGAGGTGGACGCTCTCTCTTTTATCGTTCATAAAAACAGTGCCTATGAAAGAGGCAGGAAAATGTGTGAAAAGCTGAAGGACGAAATACCAAGACATTTGTTCGAAATTCCTATACAGGCGGCAATCGGTGGAAAAGTCATTGCCAGAGAGACTGTCAAGGCCATGCGAAAGGACGTACTTGCCAAATGTTACGGCGGTGATATCACCCGTAAAAAGAAGTTGTTGGAAAAGCAGAAAGAGGGAAAGAAGCGCATGCGCCAGATTGGCAGCGTGGAAATTCCGCAGAAAGCATTTATGAGCGTACTGAAGCTGGATGATAAGTAGAGCGGCATTATGATGGAAAAAAGCACCCAAAAGACCCTTGGTATTTATATTCATATTCCCTTTTGCGTCCGGAAATGCCTGTATTGTGATTTCCTCTCAGCACCGGCAGACCTAGAGGAAATGGAGCGCTATGTAGCCGCTCTCATAAGAGAAATCAGAGGAGAAAGCAGCAATTATGCAGGTGATATTGTAAAGTCGGTATTTCTGGGGGGAGGCACTCCTTCTCTTCTTCCGGCTGAAAGCATTGAAGAGATACTGGATACAGTATATGATTGCTTTGATGTGGATGAAGCATGTGAGATTTCCATGGAAGTCAATCCCGGAACGGTCACGTTGGAAAAGCTTTCATCCTGGAAAAAGAGCGGGGTGAACAGGCTCAGCATTGGTCTTCAATCAGCAGATGACAGTGAGTTGAAAGTGCTTGGGAGAATTCATACCAGCAAAGATTTTTTTGACACCTATGCGCTCGCGATTAAAACAGGATTTAATAATATAAATATCGACTTGATGTCTGCAATTCCGGGACAGACCCTGGAGAGCTATACAGATACATTAAGAGTGGTGACCAACCTGCAGCCCATGCCTGTCCATATTTCCTCGTACAGCCTTATGATTGAGGAGGGGACACCTTTTTATGAAGATACGCCTGTACTTCCGGATGAGGATTGTGAAAGGGAAATGTATAAAATTACAGGTGATTTCTTAACGAATCTGGGGTATCGACAGTATGAAATTTCAAATTATGCCTTTCCTGGATATGAATGTGTTCATAATAGGCGTTACTGGGAAAGGGGAAATTATGTGGGTTTTGGGATCGGAGCTGCTTCAATGATAGATAATGAAAGATTCCAGAATACAAATAATATCACTCGTTATTGTAATTACTATTTACAAGAAAAAGAAAGCGTACAAAAGAAAGAAGAAGCTCTTACAAAGGATGAAAGAATAAAAGAAGCGAGGCAGACGCTTTCGAGGCAGGAGCAGATGGAAGAGTTCATGTTCCTGGGGCTTCGTATGATAAAAGGAATAAGCTATTCGGAGTTTTTCCATACTTTCGGAGCCACGATTGATCATGTGTATCCGGGAATTGTCGAAGACTTTTGCCAAAAGGGTCTGCTCGAAAGAAGAAGGGAGCCGGAAACAGGGGATATTAGGATTGCGCTTACACGGCGTGGTATTGATGTGAGCAACGTGGTGATGGCGCAGTTCCTCATCTCATGAAGTAATACGGGATTGCTTTTTGATGTGCAAATTTGTATAATAAGTTTGTTGGAAAGGCACTACAGCGCTTTTGAGGTCATAGAATAATAAAAAAGACTTTGGGGGCGCCTTTTGAAAACCTTTCAGAAACCTTTAACAGCAGCGGAGGAAGCCCATTATATACAGGCGCTACAGAAGGGAAACAGCGACGAAGCTGCTGCGGCAAGAGAAATCCTGATTGAACGGAATCTTCGCCTGGTAGCCCACATTGCCAAAAAATATCAAAATGTTGATGAAGATATGGAAGATTTGATATCCATTGGAACGATTGGACTTATCAAGGCAATTTCTTCTTTCGATGCAGGTAAAGGAAAACTTAGTACTTATGCTTCCAGATGCATTGACAATGAACTGTTGATGCTGCTTCGGTCTAAGAAAAAGAGCAGAGGAGAAGTATCTTTATTTGAGCCGATTGGCACAGACAAGGAAGGGAATGAAATTAATCTGCTGGATATCATAGAGCATGAACAGGAAGATATTACAGAACAGATGGAATTATACGAAAATACCAGAAAACTGGTTAAACTGCTGGATGAAGTGCTGAACGACAGAGAGCGGGAAATTATTTATCTGCGATATGGGCTCTTGACTGGAAAAGAAGTGACGCAGCGGGAAATCGGAGAACTTCTTCATATTTCCAGAAGTTATGTTTCACGAATAGAAAAGAAAGCATTGCTGAAACTGCGGGAAGGCTTTACGGCTTAAGGAAGCAGGGAAATGCTTAGGTAATATGCTTTTGGCAGGCAAATACAACAGATGCCAAAGAAGAAAGATGAGGTTTTTAAGATGCCTACAATAGAAGAAATGCTGCGAATCGCGAAAACGGCAGGTGCTTCTGACGTACACGTCACAGTGGGAATACCGCCTAAGATGCGGGTCAATGGCAATTTGATCACTATGGATTTTGACAGACTTATGCCAAACGATACCCAGCAGATGCTGCTGGAGATTATGAATGAGGAACAAAGGCGGCGCTTTGATGAACGTGGCGAATATGATATGTCCTTTTCCATACCGAATATGGGCAGGTACCGTGTGAATGCCTATAAGCAAAGGGGATCAGTGGCGATAGCCCTCCGGCTTGTGGGTACCCATGTGCCGTCGCCGGAGGAACTTGGTGTTCCTGATTCCGTTATTAACTTATACGAGAAAAAAAGAGGACTTGTATTGGTGACAGGACCTACCGGCAGCGGTAAATCAACGACGCTTGCGGCGATTATTGATAAGATAAATAATAATCGGGAGTGCCATGTTATTACCCTTGAGGATCCAATCGAGTATCTTCACCAGCATAAGCTTTCCATGGTCAATCAAAGGGAAATCGGTCTCGATACACAGACTTATGCCAATGCGCTGCGGGTGGCGCTGCGGGAAGATCCGGATGTAATCATGGTAGGTGAAATGCGTGATTTTGAAACCATCAGTGTGGCAATCACGGCGGCGGAAACAGGTCATCTGGTCTTATCCACGCTGCATACATTAGGGGCAGCAAGTACGGTGGATCGTGTCATTGATGTTTTCCCATCCCACCAGCAGCAGCAGATAAGAGTACAGTTTGCCAATGTTCTTGAAGCGGTGGTTTCCCAGCAATTGATACCGCGGAAAGACGAGAATGGGCGGATAGCAGCATTTGAGGTGCTCCATGCAAATCAGGCGGCGCGCAATCTGATTAGGGAAGGCAAATCTCATCAATTAAAGACAGTGATGCAGACTAATCGTAAGCTGGGGATGATTACAATGGATGAAACCATAGCGCAGCTCTATGCGGAAGGACGGATCAGCAAGGAAATGGCAGTTCAGTTCGCCCAGGATTCGGATGTAATGCAGAACAAATTGTTTTAAGCAAGAACATATCCTGTTTTTTTATAAAAATTTAATTGCTTTTCAGTTAAAAATCTAGTAAAGTAGATGTATCTTAAAGATAGATCTACTTTTTTTGTCTGATTTTATCATTCTTATTTGAGTTCATTATTTTAATTTTTCCAAGTTCAATTTTATATTTGTTACCTTGACCTGAGGGAATATTAGGTCTGAAAGAGGAAAGGGGGCATTTTTTGTTCAGTACGATTTTATCAGGGACGATTTATGGTATCGAGAGTCATCTGGTACACGTGGAGGTGGATCTGTCATCAGGACTGCCTTGCTTTGTCATGGTGGGGAGTCTCGGAGGAGAAGTAAAGGAGTCAGGGGAAAGGGTAAGGATTGCCTTAAAGAATACCGGTATCACCATACCGCCTATGCATATCTCCGTCAATCTGTCTCCAGCGGATTTAAGGAAGGAAGGAGCCGGGTTTGATTTGTCTATTGCGGTGGGAGTTCTTATTGCAATGGAAAAGCTTCCCAGTGACTGTGCGGACAATCTGCTTATACTAGGTGAGTTGGGGTTAGACGGGGAGGTGAAGCCTGTAAGAGGCGTTCTCCCAGTGGCATTAGGCGCAGTGCGTGAGGGGATAAAAAGATGCCTTGTCCCGAAGGAAAACGTGAAGGAAGCAGCAGCGGCTGCAGGCATGAAGGCGGTAGGAATTTCGGATCTCCGTCAGGTAATAGATTATTTAAAATGCCCGGAAAAGGAACGAGAAGCCATGCTGCCGACAGAAGAAATCTTTCAGGAGGCGATGTTTTGTGATGATGGGGATGATATCGAAAAAAAACACAGAGGAGATTTTTCGGAAATTGTCGGTCAGGAGGGTGTGAAGCGGGCGGCGCTGATAGCAGCAGCCGGGTTTCATCATATGTTGATTATGGGTCCTCCGGGATCAGGGAAAACCATGATAGCCAAGCGTATACCAACCATTCTGCCGCCATTGTCTTTGGAGGAGAGCCTTGAAATTTCCTCTATTTACAGCATTTCAGGGAACCTTCCTGCCGGCAGCGGTCTGCTCACCAGAAGACCCTTTTTAAGTCCTCATCATACAATTTCGCCCCAGGCGCTTTCCGGCGGCGGTAAAATTCCAAAGCCGGGCATTGTCAGCCTGGCGCATAGAGGTGTCCTTTTTTTGGATGAACTGCCAGAGTTTAAAAGGCAGACCTTGGATTTACTGCGTCAGCCTCTGGAAGACCGGGAAATACAGATCGCTCGTACAGGAGGTTCCTTTACCTATCCCGCAGATGTAATGCTGGTGGGCGCTATGAATCCCTGTCCCTGCGGGTATTATCCGGATATGAATAAATGCCGCTGCACGCCCTTTGAGGTACATCATTATTTAAGTCATATATCGGGACCGATACTGGATAGAATCGATCTTTGCGTTGAAGCGCACAAGGTGGAAATCAGTCAGCTGCAGTCAGCACAAAGAGGAGAAAGCAGTGAAAGCATGCGGAAAAAGGTGATGATGGCGAGAAAAAGGCAGGAAATGCGCTATCGGGAAAGCCGCTATCGGTTTAATTCGGAGCTTGCCGTCGGAGATCTAGAAAAATACTGTCATCTGGAGAAAGAGGAGATGGGTACAATCGAGAAGCTGTTTGGGACGCTTGAACTGAGTGCAAGAGCCTATCATAAGCTTTTAAAGGTTGCCAGAACCATAGCGGATCTTGAACAAAGCGAGCAGATTTTGAAAGAACATCTTATGGAGGCAGTGTGTTATCAGACGGGAAATAGGATAGGGAGGTGAACTGGTGGAGGATGAAAAAGCATATCGGTACTGGATGCACAACCTGCCGGGGATAGGGGATAGAACGATAGAGAAACTGCTGAAGGAATTTGGAAGTGCAAAGGATGTTTACCGTGCAAGGAATCACCTGCCAAAGCAGATGCTGAGAAAAAATGCGTCAGAAAGCATAGAGGAATTTTCAAAGTCATGGGAGATTGAGAAGCAATATGCAAAATTACGGCAAAGAGGAATCCGGTTTTATTCGCTGGAAGATGAGGAATATCCCATGAGGCTTAAGAAGCTGACACATCCGCCCTATGCGCTGTACTGTATGGGAAACATGCCGGAGGAAGAGTGCCCTTCCATAGCGATTATAGGGGCAAGGGAATGCTCCGAATATGGGAGATACATGGCAGAGGCTTTTGCCGGAAAAATGGCGGATGCGGGGGTAGCTGTGGTAAGCGGGATGGCGCGGGGAATTGATGGAATCAGCCAGCGGGCAGCAGTTGATAAAAAAGGCAGAACCTACGCTGTGCTTGGCAGCGGTGTGGATGTTTGTTATCCTGCTTCAAATAAGAAGTTGTATCAGGATATCCAGAGTACAGGAGGGGGAATTCTGTCCGTCTTTCCGCCGGGGACCTCCCCACAGAAAACACAGTTTCCGGAGAGGAATCGTATCGTGGCGGGGCTGTCAGATGTGATTCTGGTAGTGGAGGCAAGGGCGAAGAGCGGTACATGGATTACCGTGGATATGGCGCTTGAACAGGGAAAGAATGTTTATGCTGTGCCGGGGCGGCTTACAGACCGTCTCAGTGATGGATGCAACCTTTTAATAAGACAGGGAGCTGGTATTGCACTGGCACCGGAGGACATTCTGGCAGAATTGGTGGTTCTTACGAATCGGCAGGGAAATACGAGCAGGAAAAGCAGTGACAGGAAAAAGAAGGATACCGAGAACATTGCGGAATGCTTGGGATTCCTGGATTTTTATCCCAAGCCGGCGGATGAAATACTAAAAGAAATGAGAAATGCGGGTATATCAGTCGAAATGCCCGCTCTATTGGCAGAACTGATTGGACTTTGTATGGAGGGAAGGGCAAAACAGGTGGCGGGGAGTCATTTTGTAAAAGTTTGATGAGATAATAGCCATTTAAAGATGACTTGCAGTGATGGAATATGATACAATATCAAAAATCTTTTGCAGGGAGGTGCAATCAAAGTGAATACATTTTTTTATGAAGTGGTAAGTCTGGACGGTGATTATGCAAATCTGAAGCGGACAGATATAGAAAGTGATGACCTGAAGTTAGTGGCAAGGGCACTTCTGCCGCCAGAGACAGCGGAAGGAACCAGGCTGAAATATGAGTGGATGCAGTACGAGATCATAAAGGAGTAACAAGAAGGTATGGTAGATGCAAAAGATATACTGCTTATCTTTACTGCAGGCATTTTCTTTGGCAGCTTTTTGAAACGGTGTCTTTGTATCGTTTGGCAAATAAAGATAGAAGAACGTTATCCTTTTGTGGAATGTGCAAACGGGCTGCTCTATGTGCTGGTGCTTCTGGCAGCAGGATGGACGGTGAAAGGAGGATTTTTCTGTATCTGTACTTCCGTATTGCTGGCAGTGGGGATTGCCGACCAGAAGACCTTTGAAATCCCCATAGGCTGTAACATGTTAATCGGGATTCTGGGCGGTATACACCTTCTTCTTGATTTACCGCACTGGCAGGAATATTTGGCAGGATTGTTTGCTGCAAGCGGTCTGCTTGGAGCAGCTTATTTCCTTTCCAAAGGGAAGGGAATCGGCGGAGGGGATATTAAGCTGATGGCGGCAGCAGGTCTTTTGCTTGGATGGGAAAACATAATGCTAGCTCTTTTTATAGGATCTGTATCTGGAGCGGTCATTCATATATTGCGTATGCGATTCCAAAGGAAAGACAGGGTATTGGCATTTGGTCCTTATCTTGCTTTTGGAATTTTTACTGCCATGCTGTGTGGAGAGGGATTTTAAGACTGCATTTTTTGATTTTGGGTTAATCTGTGGACGAAGTATGCATATAATAAGAAGAAATCCGTCATGATATCAGATGAAGTTAATAAAATTTTTACTTGCAACCGCGCAAAAAGTGGTGTATAGTTGAGCACGTTATGAGTAAAAAGATAAGGGGATGTATTATGGCAAAATATCTGGTAATTGTGGAATCACCGGCAAAAGTTAAGACAATCAAGAAATTTTTAGGTGCCAATTACGAAGTGGCTGCCAGCAACGGGCATGTCCGCGATCTGCCAAAGAGCCAGTTGGGAATTGACGTTGAACATGAATATGAACCTAAATATATTACAATCAGAGGCAAGGGCGATATATTAGCCAATCTGCGAAAAGAAGTAAAAAAAGCAGAAAAGATTTATCTGGCTACTGACCCTGACCGCGAGGGAGAAGCAATTTCATGGCACCTTCAGAAGGCGCTTAAGCTGGAAGATAAAAAAGTCTATCGTATTACATTCAATGAGATTACAAAGAACGCGGTAAAGGAATCCTTGAAGAATGCCAGAGAAATTGATATGGATCTGGTAAACGCCCAGCAGGCACGGCGTATTCTTGACCGGATGGTGGGGTATCGTATTTCCCCGTTGCTTTGGGCAAAGATAAAGCGAGGATTAAGCGCCGGGCGTGTACAGTCTGTGGCACTTCGCATTATTTGCGACAGAGAAGAGGAAATCAACAATTTTATACCGGAAGAATACTGGACATTGGATGCTTCTTTTTCTCTGCCGGGAGAAAAGAAACCGCTGACGGCGAAATATTATGGAAAAAAGAGCGGCAGAGTCACGATATCATCCAGAGAGGAACTGGATCGGATTTTAAAGGAAATCAAGGAAGCGGATTTTAAAGTGAGCGAGGTGAAGAAGGGAGAGAGAAGCAAGAAAGCGCCTCTTCCGTTTACCACTTCGACGCTGCAGCAGGAGGCAAGTAAGGTCCTTAATTTTTCTACACAGAAGACAATGCGTCTGGCACAGCAGCTTTATGAAGGAATTGAAATAAAGGGAAATGGTACGGTAGGTATCATCACTTATCTTCGTACAGATTCCACCAGAGTTTCTAAAGAAGCGGAAGATATGGCTGAAGAGTACATCAAGGGAAATTATGGGGAGGAATATGCACAGAAGGGAGGAACCGAATCTAGGAAGGACAAAAAGATTCAGGATGCTCATGAAGCAATCCGTCCTACGGATATCGGCAGGACTCCGATCGAAATGAAGGAGTCTTTAAGCAGGGATCAGTTCCGGCTCTATCAGCTTATATGGAAACGTTTTACAGCCAGCAGGATGCAGCCTGCCAGATATGAAACTACTTCCGTTAAGATTGATGCCGGCGAGCACCGGTTTACGGTAGCAGCCTCCAAGGTCTTGTTTGATGGATTTATGAGTGTATATACACAGGAAGAAGATAAAGAAGAATCTAATATGCTGGTGAAAGGAGTGGATACGTCTACCCCTTTAACACTTACCGGGTTCGAGGAAAAGCAGCACTTTACACAGCCGGCCCCCCATTATACAGAAGCTTCTCTGGTTAGGGAATTGGAGGAACTCGGTATAGGACGTCCTAGTACTTATGCACCCACCATTACGACGATTCTTGCAAGACGGTATGTGGTAAAAGAAAATAAGAACCTCTATACGACGGAATTAGGAGAGGTTGTCAACAGTATGATGAAAGAGGCTTTTCCCAGCATTGTCGATGTTAATTTTACAGCTAATATGGAAACGCTTTTAGATGGTATCGAGGAAGGAACGGTAAACTGGAAAACGGTAGTGTCTAACTTTTATCCTGATCTGGACGAAGCAGTGCAGACGGCGGAAAGGGAACTAAAAGAAGTGGATATTGCGGATGAGGTGTCTGACGAGGTGTGTGAGCTGTGCGGAAAGCAGATGGTCATCAAATATGGACCTCATGGCAGATTTCTTGCCTGCCCGGGCTTTCCGGAATGTCGTAATACCAAACCGTACTATGAGAAAATAGGTGTTTCCTGTCCTAAATGCGGTAAAGATATTGTATTTAAAAAGACCAAAAAGGGAAGAAAGTATTACGGGTGTATTGATAATCCTGAATGTGATTTCATGGTCTGGCAGAAGCCTTCGGGGAAAAAGTGTCCCAAGTGCGAATCCATGTTGCTGATTAAAGGCGGAAAGCTGGTCTGCATGAATGAAACCTGCGGTTATGTGGAGAAAAACCCGGAAATTGGAAAATGAGTCAGATAATTCATTTGAATTATGGTAAATATTATTGTTTTTTTGAGTAATTATTGAAATTGCTTTAAGGCTGTGATACAATACCCTAGAAGCGTTTTTGATTTAGTAAAAGAGTTCATAAAACACACCGGCGTTTGGCAGGAGGTATGGCATGAGCAGCGTACAGTTATTAGATAAGACCAGAAAGATTGGGAAGCTTCTTCACAACAATAATTCTAGCAAGGTTGTTTTTAATGACATTTGCTCTGTCTTGTGTGAAATACTGTCGTCCAATGTCTTGGTGATCAGCAGGAAGGGGAAAGTGCTTGGCGTGGGAGACGCTCCCGGCGTGGACTCCATTACAGAGTTGATTGTGGGTCAAGTAGGTGGTTTTATTGACGCTATGCTGAATGAAAGGCTGTTGGCAGTTTTATCCACGAAGGAAAATGTGAATCTTGAAACGCTTGGATTTGAGGAAGTGGACATCAGAAAATTCCAAGCGATTATCACTCCGATTGAGATTGCTGGTGAAAGACTGGGAACCCTGTTTATCTACAAGTGTGCACAGCAGTATGATATTGATGATATCATCCTGTGTGAATACGGAACGACTGTAGTGGGACTCGAGATGCTCCGCGCAGTTAATGAAGAAAATGCGGAGGAGAGTCGTAAGTTGGCTGTCATTAAATCGGCAATCAACACATTGTCGTATTCAGAGATGGAAGCGGCTGTTCATATATTTGAAGAATTGAACGGCATGGAAGGAATCCTGGTGGCAAGCAAGATTGCAGACCGTGTGGGAATCACCCGCTCTGTCATAGTGAATGCGCTTAGAAAATTTGAAAGTGCAGGAGTGATTGAATCAAGATCTTCAGGAATGAAGGGAACCTATATCAAAGTTTTAAATGATATGGTTTTTGGCGAAGTGGAAAAGCTGAAAAAAGAAAACATGAAATAGATTTCATGAGAAATAAATTTCATGAGAAATAAATTTCATGCTAAAATTTAATATGAAAGCATAATGGATTATGGTTTTTGGATAAAAGGATTTATGGGGCATTTGGCATGCATGAATCCTTTTGCGTGTTTATAAGGAAAATTGCAGTTGGGATATATTTCAATGGAAATAAATTTCATAGTAATAAATTCCATAGGAGTTTTTTTATAAAAAAAGCCTTGTCTTTTTATGCAAATAATCTATAATGTAATAAGGTGGGTGGAGTGCGTAGGAGCAATCGTATGGATTGGGAACGATGGTTTTTCAGCACTGCTTATTCTCCGGGAAGGGAGCAGAGAATGATTAATAGCAACGTATTTGATTATGTAAATGTACTCAGTAAAGCAGCAGATGCGGCATGGCAGAGAAATGAGATCCTGTCAAATAATATGTCGAATGTGAATACACCGGGATATAAGAGGCAGGATATTGACTTTGAAACCCAGCTCCGCAGAGCACTGGGGAATTCCAGATATGAGACCGTGGATGCCAAAGTGGCACATGTAACCAGTACGGAACTAGAGGCGAGAGTGTATACGGATTCTGCCAATTTTTCCTATCGTCTGGACGGCAATAATGTGGATGTGGATACAGAAGGCGTTGAACTTGCTTCTAATCAGATTAAGTATAATGGTCTGATAGACAGTATCAATCAGGAATTTGCAAACTTAAAATTAGTTTTGAAGTAGACGTAGGAGGCAGAATATGAGTATTTTTAATTCATTTAATATCAATGCATCCGGTATGACAGCAGAGCGTTTTAGAATGGATACGATTTCTCAGAATATAGCAAACGCTAATACGACGAGAACCGAGGACGGGACGCCGTACAGACGTAAGGTAGTCACCTTCGAGGAGCGGGGAGAGAGAGTGGGGACGTTCAGCAGTTTCCTTAGCAGCGCTTCCAGCAGATTTAAAGGGCAGGGAGTCAGAGTGGGCAAGGTGGTGGAAGATACATGGACCCAGATGAACATGGTTTATGATCCTTCCCATCCTGACGCAGATGAAAACGGTTATGTGATGGGACCTAACGTAAACATTGTTACAGAAATGACCAATTTAATTGATGCAAGCCGTTCCTACGAGGCTAATGCAACTGCTTTTGATGCAAGTAAGAGCATTGCCATGAAGGGACTGGAGATGGGACAATCATAAAACAGATATAAATAGGAGGTTTACATAAATGGATATTTCATCTTTTTATAACATATCGTCCGGTGTCATAAAGGAGGCAGTGGAACGTTCTAATGCGGCAAAGGGAATAAAATCCACTGGAGAATTTGGTAATCTTTTTGAAAAGGCGGTAGAAAATCTAAATACCACCAATGCATATCTTTCTGATGCTGAAAATGAAAAGATAAGATGGGCTCTGGGAGAAACGGAGAACACCCATGAACTTACCAATGCGCTTCAGAAAGCGTCAACTGCACTTCAATATACAGTAGCAGTCCGCGATAAATTCCTTGAAGCATATAAGGAAATTATGCAAATGCAGATTTAATTCAATGAGTTAGCTTGCTGGGCATGCCAGCGTTTGGGTCAATAATACGGCTCGCAGAATGTGCCGTATTTGGCAATATAGATGTTTGAACGGAAGAAGGTTTAGATGATGGCAGAACGAGTTAAGGAACTTTTAAATAAGATCCTTGAGTGGTGGAATAAGTTCTCTACCAGGCAAAAAACATTTATCATTTCGGCAGGGGCAGGAATTGTTTTAGCCTTTGCAATTTTGATTTCCATATTGTTTCGGCCTCAATACATTTTACTGCTTAATTGTGAGAGCACCAAGGAGGCAGCGCAGGTAACGGAACTGCTGGATGGTGCTGGTCTTGAATATCGGGTTTCGAATGATGGTTATCAGATTAAAATCAACAAAAAGCAGCAATCTGAGGCGAACCTGCTTCTGGGAGCCAACGACATCCAGTCTTATGCTTATACGATTGACAATGTGACGGATGGAGGCTTTACCACAACAGAAGCGGATAAACAAAAAAGATACGAACTGTACATTGAAACGCGGCTGGCCAATGACATTCTTGGGAAATTTACATCAGTCAAAAGTGCAGTGGTAGATTTATACATACCGGAGAGAACCGGAACATTGATTGATTCAGAAGAAGAATCTGGCTTATGGATCGTGCTTGAACTTGACGGCGAATTTACTACAGAAATGGCGTCGAATCTTGCAAAAGCTGTTTCTGTGGCAATTGGTAATAAAACGGCCGAAAATATAGTAATCACGGATGTGAACGGAAATATGCTTTTTTCCGGAGACGACAGTTACAGTGTGGCAGGTGCGGTAAACTCCAATATGGGTGTGAAGTCCCAATGGGAGACAAAGATCAAAAATGACGTCAGACAGGTTCTGCTTGGTACGAACACTTTTAGCAAAGTGGAAGTGGCAGTAAATTTAAATATGGATTTCTCATCTGCTGATGAGACAGAGCACAGATATTGGGTGGAAGACGGAAACACGCAGGGATATCTGGCATCTGAAAGGACTTTCAGTTCTTCTGCGACCAATGGAAGTTCAGATATACCCGGAACGGATTCCAATGGACAGCAGACGGAATATGTATATCAGGATAACGCGGAGAGCAATTCGGAAACTACGGAGGAAGAAAGGGAGTATCTTCCTTCGGAAACAGTCACAAATCGGAATACACCTCCCGGAACGATTAATTATGAGCTTTCGACGATTTCTCTTGCCACCACGAATATGAATGTGATAAGAGAAGAGGATGTGCGTGCCCAGGGACTTCTGGATGGCATTTCGTGGGAGGAGTATAAGCTTGCAAATGCAGGACAGAGCCAGGTGGAGGTTCCGGAGGAATTATATGATGTGGTCTCCAAGGCCACAGGATTCCCGACAGAGAACATTGCTATCGTAGCTTATTCTGAAAATGTTTTCTTTGACAAAGAAGGCTTAAATGTATCCGGCTCCGATATCGTACAGATTGTTCTGATTGTTGTGATATTAGCGTTACTTGCTTTTGTAGTAATCCGCAGCATGCGTTCAGAAAAGGAGACAGAGCAGCAGGAAGAATTATCAGTGGAAAGCCTGCTTCAGTCACAGCCGGATGTTGAATTGGAGGACATTGGCGCAGAGCCTATGTCTGAGACCAGAAGACTAATAGAAAAGTTTGTGGATGAAAACCCTGAGGCTGTGGCAAGTCTTTTGCGTAACTGGTTAAATGAGGGATGGGGTTGATCGGACAACAGATCTTCAAGGGAGGTTAGTCAGGTATGTCTAAAACTACCGATGAAAAAATATCGGGAGTCCAGAAAGCCGCAATATTACTGATTGCGTTAGGACCCGAAAAGTCAGCTACAATTTTTAAACATTTAAAAGAAGAAGAAATTGAGGAGCTGACGCTTGAAATTGCAAATACAAGGAGTGTCACTCCGCAGGTTAAGGATGAAGTCATAGACGAGTTTTATCAGGTATGTCTTGCACAGCAGTACATTGCGGAGGGCGGTATTAATTACGCTAAAGAGCTTTTGGAAAAGGCATTGGGCAACGAGAAAGCATTGGATGTGATTGGCAAGCTGACCGCATCTTTGCAGGTTAAGCCTTTTGAGTTTGTACGTAAGACAGATGCTGCACAGCTCCTTAACTTTATACAGGATGAACACCCACAGACGATAGCGCTCATTTTATCTTACTTGTCGGCATCACAGTCAGCGCTTATCATTTCGGCACTGCCGCCGGATAGGCAGGCAGATGTGGCAAAGCGTATTGCCGTTATGGACAGAACCAGTCCTGATGTAGTAAAGGAAGTTGAAAAAGTGCTGGAATCAAAACTTGCATCACTGGTAAATCAGGATTACACGATTATCGGCGGTGTGGATGCTGTTGTAGATATCTTAAATACGGTAGACCGCGGTACAGAAAAGCATATTATGGAGACTCTGGAAATCGAAGAGCCGGAACTTGCGGACGAAATCAGAAAGAAAATGTTCGTATTCGAGGATATTCTTCTTCTGGACGACCGTGCGATTCAGAGAGTGCTGCGTGATGTGGATAACAATGATCTTGGTCTTGCTCTTAAGGGAGCAAATGAGCAGGTACAGGGTGTCATCTTTAACAACCTGTCCAAGCGTCTTGCTGTTATGATTAAGGAAGATATGGAATTCATGGGTCCTGTACGTATGAAGGATGTGGAAGAGGCACAGCAGAAGATTGTAAATATTATTAGAAAACTGGAAGATTCAGGAGAAATAGTCATTTCCAGAGGCGGAGGTGACGAGATCGTTGTCTAGTAATCTTTATAAGGCGGGGTGGTTTGTTGTAGATGACAGTGCCCGCGTAATCGACAGTAATAAACTGATGGAACAGAGGCTTAAGAAAGCGGCAGAAAGCCATGCCTGTGAGGAAAAGCAGCAGGAAGAAAAGGAAGAGGGATTTCAATCCGGTCTGGATGCAGATACGGTGGATGTGCTCCTTTCACCGGATGGAAGTGGTGAGATTATTAAAAATGCTGCGCTGGAAGAACAGGCGGCGCTTGACAGGGAACTTGAGAAAGCCAGAAATGAGCTTGAGAGAGTCCGTGCTGAGGCAGACCAGATGCTTCAAAATGCAAGCGCCCAGATAGAAGAAATGCGTAGGAATACCCTGGAAGAAGCAAAAGATCAGGGCTATAAGGACGGATATGAGCAGGGAATGGCACAGGTTCAGGCAATGAAGGATGATTATCTTTCCCAAAAGGAAGAACTTGAGAGAGAGTATCATCATAAGATAGAAGAACTGGAACCGGAATTTGTTAGAAATCTGACAGAAATATATGAACATGTTTTTAAAGTGGATTTAAGTGTATATAGTCAGATAGTTTCTAATTTACTGATAGATGCCATGCAGAAAACGGATAGCGCGAAAAACTATATCGTGCATGTTTCGAAGAAGGATTATGCAAAGGTTTGTGAAGAGAGAGAAAGGATCCAGGAGGAAACAGGCACCTTAGCAGATAATTTGGAAATTGTATCAGATATGACGCTTTCTCCTTCCCAGTGTATGATTGAGACGGAGAGCGGAATTTATGACTGCTCCCTTGGAGTAGAGCTTGAAGAACTTAAGAGAAAGCTGAAGCTGTTCTCTTACAGATCAATGTAAAGATAAAGGGCGGAATATAAGTTGACAATACCAGAAATCAATTTCGCAAAATACATAAATGTGCTGGATGAACCCCTTTTCAAATTTAAAGGCAAGGTGGTTAATGTAGTAGGACTTACGATTGAGTCTGTGGGACCGGCTGCAAAGCTGGGAGACATCTGCAGGGTTTATCCATCTTCCAAAGACGGAAGCGGTCAGTCTGCTCTGGCTGAAGTGGTTGGTTTTAAAGAGGGGAAAAATCTTCTTATGCCTTACCAGAATGTGGAGGGAATTGGTCCCGGAAGCAGTGTGGAAAATACCGGAGAACCTTTAATGGTCCGAGTGGATGAAAGCCTTCTGGGACATACTCTGGATGGACTTGGAAGACCTGATAATGGCATGATCCTCACAGGGGAAGAGTATTCAGTGGAGGCAAAGCCCCCTGATCCAATGAGCAGAAAAATCATCGATGAAGTCCTTCCGTTGGGAGTAAAAGCAGTAGATGGGCTTATCACTGTGGGAAAGGGGCAGAGAATTGGTATTTTTGCCGGATCCGGTGTAGGAAAATCCACACTTATGGGTATGTTTGCGAGAAACACAAAGGCGGATATCAATGTAATTGCCTTGATTGGAGAGCGTGGCAGAGAGGTTCGGGAATTTGTTGAGCGAGATTTAGGCCCCGAGGGAATGAAAAGGTCCGTGGTGGTAGTTGCCACCTCTGATAAACCTGCCTTAGAGCGTAAGAAAGCAGCCCAGACAGCTACAGCTATAGCAGAATATTTCCGTGATAAGGGGAAGGATGTTCTTTTGATGATGGATTCCCTTACCCGTTTTTCCATGGCGCAAAGAGAAATTGGTCTTGCCAGCGGGGAGCCCCCGGTGTCCAGAGGTTATCCGCCGAGTGTTTATTCGGAGATGCCGAAGCTTTTAGAGCGGGCAGGAAGGTCAGACAAGGGATCTATTACAGGTCTGTATACCGTTCTGGTAGACGGAGATGACTTTAATGAACCCATTACGGATACTGCAAGAAGTATTCTGGACGGACATATTATGCTTGACAGAAAACTGGCACATAAGAATCATTATCCTGCAATTGATGTGTTACAGAGCATTTCCAGATGTATGAGCCAGATTGCGGAGAGGGAACACAAAAATTGTGCCGGCAGGCTGAAAAATATACTTGCCACCTACAATGAAGCGGAGGATTTGATCAATATCGGAGCATATAAAGCCGGGAGTAATCCGGGAATCGATTATGCGATCCAGAAGATTGATGCGGTGAACAAGTTCCTTATGCAGGATGTTGATGAAAAATTTACGTTTGAAGAATCAGTATCGCTTATGGAAGAAATTTTTGCTGATGGAGCTGAGTGATAGATGGCAAGATTTATATACAGAATGCAGAGTATTCTGGATATTAAAACAAAAATGGAAGATCAGGCAAAGATGGAATTTGCATCTGCCAGAATGCATCTGGATGAAGAAGAGGAAAAGCTGCAGATTTTAATGGATAGGAAAGCAGCTTATGAGGATAAGGGCAGAGAACTTAGAAAGGATAGCTTAAAGGTCATGGAAATCATGGAAAATCGGGAAGCTATCACGAGAATGGAAGAGTTTATTGCTTTCCAGAACGGGCAGGTAAGACTTGCTGAAGAACGTCTTGAGGATGCCAGATATAAATTACAGGTTGCACGACAGGAAAGTAAGACGCAGGAAAAACTCAGAGAAAAAGCATTTGATGAGTTTATGCGTGAGGAAAATGCCAAAGAGGCAAAGGAAGTGGATGAACTGACAAGTTACACCCACGGACGGAAATAGGAAGGTGTGGAAGTAAAGTATGCCTATCGATAATGAATTAGAGCCAAAGGACGCGAAATTGGAAAAACAGCGTCTGAAGGAAGAAAAGAAAAAACTAAAAAATGAACAGAAAGCGCAGCGAAAAGCGGCAAAGGAAAGGGCGAAAGAGATTGCCAGTCAGGAAGCGGATCTGATGGAGGATGAAGAATCAGGAAGCGGTTCCGTTTTTTTGGTCACATTTATCATCGTGTTAATTTGGATTGCAATTTTATGTTTGATTGTCAAGCTCGATTTTGGCGGCTTTGGAAGCAATGTACTTACACCAATTCTGAAAGATGTGCCGGTTCTGAATCTGATTCTGCCAAGCAATAAAGAGGTTGTAGTGGATGAAGGAGAGAGCGAAGCCTATGGAGGATACAGTAATCTCCGCGAGGCGGTGGATTACATCAAGGAGCTGGAGTTAGAGTTGGAACGCGCCCAGTCTGCACATTCAGATAGTTCGGATGAGGTGACACAGTTAAAGGCGGAGGTGGAGCGCCTTAAGACTTTCGAGGACAGCCAGGTGGAGTTCCAGAAGGTCAAAACAGAGTTTTATGAGGAAGTAGTTTATGCGGATAAGGGACCGGGAATAGAGGAATATAGGAAATATTACGAAGAGATGGATCCTGCAACCGCAGAATATTTATATAAACAGGTTGTTACACAGCTGGAGGAAAGTCAGGAAATTATAGATTATGCCAAAGCATATTCAGAAATGAAGCCTAAGGAGGCAGCTGCCATTTTTGAGGAGATGACAGATAATCTGAATTTGGTAGCCAGGATACTGGGTGTAATGGATGCAGATGACAGAGGCAATATTCTGGGGGTTATGGATCCGGAAATTGCTGCAAGGATTACGAAGATCATGGATCCGGAATCTTAAGAAATCTGCGCCTTAAACCGATATAAATTTTGTACCTTGAAAAAGAGTCTGAAAGGATTTATAAAGACAGGAGGGATGTGAATGACGAGTGCACCTGTAAAGGATGTGAGTTCTCTGATGAACTTCGTTGGAGGAAGAAATCTCACGAAAACAGGCGGTACAACCCAGCCGGGTGGCTTTGGAGATTTAATGAGTAAAACCCAGAGCGGAAGTTCAAACAGTCAGAATCAGACTGTGGCAGGGAAGGACACCAGAAAGACGCCAGTGGCGGATACGGTAAGGAGTCCTAAAGCGACGGTAAAGCCGAAAGAGACAGCTGAAAAGTCTGCAGATGAATTGAAAGTTGAAGGCATGACCGAAGAGCAGAGCAAGGTGCTGGAAGAAGCAGGTAATGAAGTTATCAAAGAAATTGCGGAAGAACTTGAAGTTTCGCCGGAAGAAGTAGAAGAGGCGATGGAAGTACTTGGTCTTTCTGTATATGAACTCTTTGAACCTTCCAATTTAAGACAACTTGTCTTGGAACTGGAGGGCGGAGCGGATGCTACGGCGCTTCTTACGGATGAAAATCTTTTTGCAAAGCTGCAGAATATTATTAACATGGCAGCAGATGTAAAAGCAGATCTTGCCGGGGAACTTGGAATTGAACCAAAGGAACTTCAGGCATTGCTTGAAGAGCAGCAAAACAGTCTCAAAGAGTCTGATATTATGGACGGAGAGTCTTTTGCGGATATTGCCGACAGCGCACAGATGGCAGAGAAGGCAGAGGAAGCTCCTAAGATTACGGTAGAAGTAAAGGCGGGAGATGAAACTGTCAGATTATCAGCTGATGAAAAGGGCAATATTACTGGAGTGGTGGATGCAGTACCGTCAGAATTAGAAGCAGATGTTACAAAAGAACATGCCGGAGAGCATGAACAAAAGGGCAATGGAAACAGTCGGAAAGAATCAGAAGGCAGACTGCAGACTGGAAATCTGCAAATGGATGCGCTTATCCAGAACAGAGTGCAGACAGCAGAGGTGTCTTTTGAGCAGACAGCAACAGTTTTCAGCGAACAGACCAGAGAAATCATGGATCAGATTATGGATTATATGAAGATTCAGTTAAAGCCCGGTATGGATCAGCTGGAGATGCAGCTACACCCGGAAAGTCTTGGAACAGTACATATCCAGCTTTCATCTAAGGGCGGCGAGGTTACAGCACAGTTCCAGGTACAGAACGAGACTGTAAAAGCAGCCATTGAAAGCCAGATAGCATCACTTCAGGAGAGCCTGAAGGAACAGGGCATAAAGGTAGAAGCGGTTCAAGTTACTGTTGAAAACCATGGATTTGAAAGCAATCTTTGGCAGGGACAGGGAAGAGAAGAAAATGCTTCCTCTCACAATAATAGCAGGAAGTCTCCCAGAAGAATCAATCTAAATGATTTGGATGGAACATTTGTGGAAGAGGCAGGCGAAGAAGAGCTTCTGGCAGCAAAAATGATGGAAGCAAATGGAAATACGGTAGATTATACCGCATAAAGAGGCACTTTGAGTGCAGAAAGGAGTTTATATGTCAGTATCAGCAGTAGTTAAAAATGGTATGATTGAAGAGACACAGTCAGAGAGCTCCGTCAAGAAAGCGGCTTCCACGACAGGGATGGATAAAGATGCGTTCTTACAGCTTTTAGTAGCACAGATGAAATATCAGGATCCCCTTGAGCCTACTTCAAATACCGAGTTTATTTCACAGTATGCAACGTTCTCCCAAGTAGAACAGATGCAGAACATGGCAGCAACCATGGAACTTACCAGAGCATCAGCAATGGTCGGCAAACTGGTGGCAGTTGAGACCACAGATAAGGCGGGAGATGTCAAGCAGCTTCAGGGCATGGTGCAGTATGTAACCTACGAAAATGGAAAGGCTTATGTGTCTATCGAAGGAAATCTTTATTCCGCTGATGATGTGACGGCAATCATAGATGATACTTATCAAGCAGCATTCGATTTGGCAGTGGCATTTGTGACAGCTATGGATAAGCTTCCCAGAGTGGATGGACTGACAATTCAAGACAGGGAAAGCGTTGAAGCGCTGCAGAGTGCATTCAACAACATGACGTCTTATCAGCAGTCCTTTATCAGTGACGAGTACATCAAAAAGCTGCAGGATTATGTTGCAAAAATGGCAGAACTGGTAGAGTTTTACGAATCCCAGAATAAGGATGATGGGGAAACAGATACAGAAGGAAGCGGCGAGGGCGATGGAGATACTGTAGAATCGACAGAATCGGCGGAACCCACGGAGTAAGACGTAAAATAGCAGGATGCATGGTTACTGCTCAGGGAGGAGAGGAATATGAAGATTCAAAATAATGGATTCCTTTCAATTGAACAGTTACAAGATCAATATTTAAACCAGAATAAAAGCGCAGCATCAAATAAGACGCCGGAAGGAAAATCGTTTCTGGATATTCTGGAAAACAGCCGGGAAAAGACCGCAGAGGAAGTGAAATTTTCCAAACATGCCGCAGGAAGGCTGGCAGATCGGAATATAGAACTTACGAGCAGTCAGATGGAACGCTTGCAGGAAGGTGCGCAGAAGGCGCAGATGAAAGGAATCAAAGAATCGCTGGTTTTAGTCGATCAGCTGGCATTTATTGTAAATATTCCAAACAATACGGTAGTGACAGCAATGAATCAGAAAGACGCAGCGGAAAACATTTTTACAAACATTGATGGAGCCGTGATTATTTAGCCGGACCTTATGGAGGCTGAAAATTCCTGAATGACAGAAGGAATGAGACGGCATACAAGCTTAAGGAGGTCATTTCATTATGATGAGATCATTATTCTCTGGTGTGGCAGGTCTTAAAACACACCAGACAAGGATGGATGTTATCGGTAATAACATCGCCAACGTAAACACAACAGCGTATAAATCACAGTCTATGACATTCAGCGATCTGATGTATCAGACAACACAGGCAGCATCCGGAGCTAATGCAACTACAGGCGTGGGCGGTATTAATGCGAGACAGATTGGTCTTGGTTCTAAGACTGCTGCAATCAAAACAGCAATTTCCAGCCAGGGCTCTGCCCAAAGTACCAACGATCCCTTTGATATTATGATCAGCGGGGATGCATTTTTTATTGTCAGCAACGGTTCGGAGAATTACTTTACAAGAGACGGGTCTTTCTACATTGACGGTAAGGGAAATCTTGCCATGACCAGTACTGGTTACAATGTAATGGGGTGGCAGGTAGATCCTGATAATCCAGGCATTATCAAAAAAGCACAGGTAACCCCGTTACGCATTATGACAGAGGCAAATATGTCATATCCGCCAGAAGCAACTACAAAGGCAACCGTCAGCGGAATTGTTGATAAAAACGATACTGATATTAACAGTGACAGCGGCAGAATGATGAATTTGGAAATCTATGACAATCAGGGATATAAATATACTATAAGGCTGAGCGTACACGCGACAGATGGTGACAAAGGGCAGTTTTATGTGAAACTTGATGATGTTATTGATGCCAACGGTAAATCTATTGCAAAAGATGAGAATGGAGATCTTCTGCCTGGATTTGAATTTACCGGCGACCCGACACAAGGGAAAGATGCGGAGGGCAATGATGTAGCTAACAGCATTACACTGAATTACAGGGAAGGAGCGGGAACGTTCCAAAATGTCGGAGAAGCTTTCAATGGAACAGACACTGAGATAGGAAAGAAGACAGCTACATTGGCGTTAGGTGGTCTTCCTAATTTCCCGGATGAAATCGAATTGGATTTTTCTGCTACATATAATTATGATAAAAATGGTACATCAACCATCAGTGCTATTGCCGGAGTAGGTATAGGTGAAGGCTCAGGACGTGCACCAGGTGAAATGAGCGGTATTACAGTTCAGAAGGATGGTATGATTTATGCTTCCTATGATAATGGGCAGAGAAGACTGCTTGGGCAGATAGCTACAGCTTCTTTTGCAAATCCTTCAGGTCTTGCAAAGGAAGGTGATAATCTTTACTCTGCTACTACGAACTCAGGTGATTTTGACGGAATGGGGGAAGACATCACAGTAGGCGGCGGACGTATGGAATCAGGTGTTCTGGAAATGAGTAACGTAGATCTGGCGGCAGAATTTACGGAAATGATTACGACGCAGAGAGGTTTCCAGGCAAACAGCCGTATTATTACTGTTTCTGATACGCTGCTTGAAGAATTGACCAATCTGAAGAGATAATGAATGAAGGCTGTGCAGGGTATACACAGTATAAGAAATGTAAGCAGAGGCGATGCATAAGGCAGAGGGGACCAGGCATTCACTGGTTCCCTTTAGCGTGCCGCGTAACTGGAAAAAATTGCAGTGGCGGTGAGAGGAGTAACGTGGTATGATAGAGGTAACGAAAATTAACGGGACCAAGGTTTTAGTNAATCCCGATCTGATAGANCTGGTGGAGGAAACACCGGACACAGTNATTGCATTTACAACAGGAAGAAAAATAATTGTAAAAGAAAGTAGACAAGAAGTGAAAAATCTTGTAAAATCGTATAGAAAGGATATTTTTGCAAATTAACGCAAAAAAGGTGAGTGGTTGTGGATTTAGCGTCGATTATTGGATTAGTGCTTTGCATGGGTATGTGTATATATGGTATTATTGATAATGCAGGTATTGGGAATTTCGGTCGTTACTTGGATTTCCCATCCGCTGTCATTACATTTGGCGGAGCATTCTTTGCAGTTATGTTATCAAAAAGCCTTTCTGACTATATTGGCGGTCTTAAAAGCTTCCTCTTGATTTTTAAGACACCAACTGCAGACGTGAAAGCAATGATACAGAAGATTATAGATTTGTCCAATATTGCCAGAAAAGAAGGACTCCTTTCCTTGGAAGAAGCGGCAAGTGATCTGGATGACGAGTTTATGAAGAAGGGAATCCTTCTTATCGTTGATGGTACAGATCCGGAGTTAGTTCGTGGGATTATGGAAACAGAGCTGATTAGCACAGAAGACAGACACAAGACCAAGATAGGGTTCTGGGAAGATTTGGGAGCCATGGGACCTGCGTGGGGTATGATTGGTACCTTGATAGGTCTTGTTAACATGCTTTATGAAATGGATGACCCTTCCAGTATCGGTCCTTCCATGGCGGTGGCACTTATTACAACTTTGTATGGTTCATTGCTTGCAAACTGGATTTGCATACCGGTTTCAGGAAAGCTGAAAGCAAACAATGCAAGTGAAATCATGATTAAAGAGATTATGATAGAGGGTCTTCTCTCCATACAGGCAGGAGAAAACCCCAGAGTCATAGAAGAAAAGCTGAAGTCGTTCTTGTCGCCGGGCGACCGTCTGAATCAGAATGACGGAGGTGAAGAGAATGGCTAAAAGGAAACCGGATGAGCCTCCCAAAGGCGCCCCGGCGTGGCAATCTACCTTTGCGGATCTTATGAATCTGCTACTTTGTTTCTTTGTTATGTTATTTTCTATGTCAACAATAGACGCCCAGAAGTTTGAATTGATAGCAGCTTCCTTTAGTCAGACGTTTAGTATTTTTGAGGCAGGAGCGACGGCGATTGGCGAGGGAATATTAGTTAGTATGGGAGCAAGCCAGTTAAATGAACTGGATGATTACATCAACAGTACAGGAAGAGATGCGGAGGGCGATACGATTCCGGAGAATCTGGAGTCAGCAGCAGAGATGATGGAAGAGGCGAAACTGCAGGAATCCGAAGAACTGGCAAGCGAGATAGAGGAAGCCTTAGAAGAGAAAAATCTGGATAAGGAAGTGGATATAGAATTCACTGCACAATATGTACAGCTTACTTTAAATGGCGCACTTTTATTTGATTCTGGAAGCGTGGAGATTAAGGAGGAAGCGCTTCCGCTTATGAATCAGTTGGGGATTATTCTCCAGAGGTTTGGTGATGGAACCATAGAGATAGAGGGACATACAGATAATGTGCCTATGTCGGGAAGTAAGTACGCAAACAATGATGAATTAAGCAGTGGAAGGGCTTTGTCGGTTTTTTATTATCTGGAGAACAATACTTCCTTGGATATGAGCAAAATCAAACATTCCGGAAGAGGGGAATATGTCCCAATTGCGGATAATTCCACAGAAGAAGGAAGGGCTAAAAACAGGAGAGTAGAGATAAAAATTTACAATTCGTTAAGTTCGTATTAAGAAATAAAGAAAGGTTGTATTTATCATGAAGAAAAACTTGATTTCGATCATCATATTAGCATTACTCATTGTGAATATTGTCCTGACTGCTATTATGATGGTCAGCGTGCTTGGAACAAACAAAAAGACGGCGGATCTGGTGACGGATATTGCATCTGCAATCAGCCTAGATCTGGGAGAAGGGCAGGAAAGCGAAAAAGTTGAAATGGTTTCTATGGCAGATACAGAGACTTATACGATTTCCGAGATGAGAATCCTTCTAAAAAAAGATAATGCTGTAGATGAGGAAGGTAATGTAATAGATGACAAAGATCATTATGCGTTGATTTCCGTGGCATTATCCATGAACACAAAGAATAAAGGTTATAAGACTTATTCAGATTTATCTACAAGGGAAGATCTGATTAAGGGATTGATTAATGAGGTGGTGAGCCAATATACGATAGGACAGGCAAAAGACAATGCCCAGCAGATGGAGCAGGAGATTTTGAAAAAGATTCAGGAACGTTTTGATTCAGATTTTATTTATGACGTAACACTGATCAGCCCTCTCTATCAGTAGATGCCGTATGAGGCAGATGTGTTGACGGAATATTACGGCTGAAATGAAGGAGGTGAAAACTCGTGGGTGAGGTGTTATCTCAAAGTGAGATAGACAATTTACTGGCAGCATTAAGCAGCGGCGAATTGGATGTTGATCAGATGCAGGAGCCGGGAGAAAAGCAGGTAAAGGATTATGATTTTAAGAGACCTGCGAAGTTTTCCAAGGAGCATCTAAGGACCCTTGAAATTATTTATGAACATTACGGAAGGTTGATTTCAACCAACTTGCCGGTTTATTTGAGGAAAAATATTCAGGTGACGGTGGCAAGTTCCGAGACGGTTACTTTTTCGGAATTTACGAATGCGCTCTCCAATCCGGTTATACTAGGTATTGTAGACTTTAAACCTTTGAACGGTAATGTTATTATGGAATTGTCACCGAATCTTGGGTTTGCAATGATTGACAGGATGCTGGGCGGGCAAGGAATGCCGCTTGAAAAGAATAGAGATTTTTCAGAAATTGAAATGACCATTTTACAAAGGTTATTGGTAATCTGTATGCAGTTGATGCGGGAACCCTGGAGAAATGTGATTGATATCAATCCAATGATGGAAAGGATTGAAACCAATGCCCAGTTTGCACAGGTGATTGCGCCTAGTGATATGATTGCAATTGTATCTATGAGCGTCAAGATTGGTGATGTAGAGGGACTTATGAATATCTGCCTTCCGTACTTTACGCTGGAAGATGTGATGGATAAGTTGAACACCAAATACTGGTTCTCAACAATGCAAAAAGATGATACAGTAGATTATAAAGAATATATAGAATCACTCATTAAGAGAATAGATGTACCGGTGAAGGCAGTCCTTGGGAAAAGCCAGGTGGCAGTAAATGATTTCCTCAATCTTCAGGTAGGGGATATCATCAGGCTGGACACCAGAGTAGATTCAGAGATGAATGTTTATGTGGGCAATATTAAAAAGTTCACTGCACTTCCGGGCTCCAGCAAAGATAATTATGCTGTCCGGGTGACATCAATAATCAGAGAGGGGGAGTAAGAAATGGACGGAATGCTGTCACAAGATGAAATAAATGCACTGCTTACCGGTATGGATTTGTCCAATGAGACAGAGGAACCGGAAGAACAAGCAGGTTCAGTGCCGATAGATGAAAGTCTACTTACACCGGATGAAAGAGATGCGATAGGAGAAATTGCAAATATCAGTATGGGATCTTCAGCGACTACTTTGTATTCGTTGGTAAACAGGAAGGTTAATATCACGACCCCTGTTGTACAGATTTCCAACTGGAATATGGTAGTAGACGCTTATGAGCGTCCATGTGTTTTTATTCAGATTAATTATACGGCAGGACTTGACGGCTCAAACACTATGATCCTGAAAGAACATGACGTTAAAGTCATAACGGATTTAATGATGGGAGGAGATGGCAGCAATACAGATGGGGAACTTGGAGAACTCCATCTAAGCGCAATCTCAGAGGCGATGAATCAGATGATGGGTTCAGCGGCAACCTCAATGTCCACCATGCTTGGCAAAATGATAGATATCAGTCCCCCAGAGGCAAGTCTGGTAGATTTAAATGATTTTAAGAAGGGTGGGGAAATTGCTTCCTTCCTTGAGGGTAATTTTGTAAAAATTGCTTTCCGTATGCAGATAGATGATCTGGTAGACAGCACTATTATGCAGTTATATCCGATTGAATTTGCAAAAGGTCTTTATGAAAGCTTCATCTTAAATCAGCCTGCTGCTGCTCCGGCTCCGGCACCTGCACCTGCTCCAGAGCCAAGCGCGCCGCCGGTAATGGAAACGCCCCCAGTTCAGCCTGACATGAATCAGATGAATATGGGCATGCAGGGAATGCCAATGCAAGGAATGCCTGCGCAGGGAATGCCTATGAATGGAATGCCCATGCAGGGTATGCCAATGCAAGGGATGCCGATGATGGGAATGCCGGCAATGATGGGTATGCCCCAGATGAATATACAGCCGGCCCAGTTCCAGAGCTTTAGCAATAATGCAGGAGTTGCACCGGGGCAAGAGAATATAGGTCTTATCCGGGATGTGCCGCTGGAAGTTACGGTTGAACTTGGCAGAACTAAAAAATCCATATCTGAAATATTGGACTTCGCACCAGGTACGATTATTGAACTTGATAAAATTGCTGGTGAACCTATAGATGTATTGGTAAATGGCAAATTTGTAGCCAAAGGCGAGGTTGTAGTAATTGAAGAAAGTTTTGGCATCCGTGTAACCGNAATAATAAAGTAAAAGGTAGGANNGAAAAATANGGCTAAAAATGTATTAGTAGTTGAAAGGTAGGAGAGAAAAATATGGCTAAAAATGTATTAGTAGTTGATGATGCAGCTTTCATGCGTATGATGATTAAGGACATTCTGACAAAGAATGGCTATAATGTAGTAGGCGAAGCTGAAAATGGCGCGAAGGCTTTTGAAAAGTATAATGAATTAAAGCCGGATCTTGTACTCATGGATATCACTATGCCTGAGGTTGACGGTATTGCTGCACTTAAGAAGATTAAGGGAGCAGACCCGAATGCAATGATCATAATGTGTTCGGCAATGGGACAGCAGGCTATGGTTATCGAAGCCATTCAGAGTGGTGCAAAGGATTTTATCGTAAAGCCTTTCCAGCCTGAACGTGTATTGGAAGCGGTAAAGAAGGTAGTCGGTTAATATGCTCCTTTCAGTTACAACAAGGATGGACAGTTATCTTCAGTTTATGACGGTGCTTATTCTTTTTGTTTTTGTGCTTGCCGCTACTTATCTGGTTACCAGGTGGATTGCCCGGTACCAGAAGGGAAAGGCAGGCACTGGCAATCTGGAAATTATGGAAACCTGCCGGGTCAGCACTAATAAATATATTCAGATAGTAAGAGCAGGAAAGAGATACCTTGTGGTTGCCATTGGAAAGGATGAGATTCATATGCTTTCAGAACTTTCCGAGGAAGAGATTGACCTTCAGGAAAACAGGCAGGAACAGATACTTGATTTTGCGGGTGTCTTCGACAGGGTGAAAAAAATGAAGGAAAAAGATAAGGACTAAGGGAAAAGGCAATCATATGAAAAAGAATTTTGCCGTAAAAAAAATAATAAGGATTATATGCCTGCTGATGACGGTGGGCATATTGTGTATTATTCCCCAGGCGGATGTACAGGCTAGCGGAGTGGATTCTGCTCTTACAGGGGAAACAGAACAGAGAACTTATATTAATGAACCTGGGAGCGCTGATTCCAGGGAAGATTTATCTGAACTTAATATTGCAAATAATCTGACGATTACCCAGAACGGAGGTAATGGTCAAGTAAACGGAACATTACGGATACTGCTCACGTTAACATTGATTGCGCTTGCACCAACATTGCTGATCATGTTAACCTCTTACACTAGGACCATTATTGTTCTTCACTTTACAAGAGCAGCTTTAAATACCCAAACGGCACCGCCTAATCAGGTACTGGTTGGGTTAGCTTTGTTTCTAACTTATTTCATTATGCAGCCAACGCTTTCAAAGATTTATGAGGAGGCAGTTGTCCCCTTTGAGGCGGGAACCATTACCCAGGAAGAATTTTTTGAGGCGGGAATCCAGCCTCTTCGGGATTTCATGTATACGCAGACACAGACAAGCGATGTGAGGATGTTTCTGGAAATTTCCGGGGATGAATGGGACGGAGAGCTGAATGATATTCCCCTTGCTGTACTAGTTCCCAGTTTTATTCTTGGGGAACTTAGGCAGGCGTTTATCATTGGATTTATTATATATATTCCGTTTATTGTGATTGATATGGTTGTTGCATCAACTCTGATGAGTATGGGTATGATGATGCTGCCGCCGACTACGATTTCCATGCCCTTTAAGATTCTTCTGTTTGTACTTGCTGACGGATGGAATCTGATTATTATCAACCTGGTGGAAACTTTTTATTAATATTAGAATGTCCTGCGAAGCACGATATTCTTGTATTTGGAATCTACGGGTAAAATGAATTGGAAGGATGAAAAGATATGACAGTTGATGAGGTTACAGCTATTGCCAGTTCGGCTTTGTTCTTGGTCATAAAAGTAGCAGCGCCGGTTCTCCTTGTGTCACTGATTGTAGGTCTGATTATCAGCATTTTTCAGACGGTTACTTCTATTCAGGAGCAGACGCTTACCTTTATACCGAAGATTCTTGCAGTGTTTTTAGCACTGATTGTAATTGGTAACTGGATGTTGACGGAAATGTCGGGATTCATGGTAAGTCTGTGGTCCGATTTCAGTCTTTATGTCAGGTAGTGGATTATGCTGGAATATACATTTTCCTATGCAAATCTGGAATTTTTTTTACTAGTGTTGGTCAGGGTCAGTTGTTTCGTATATATAGCACCTTTTTTCAGTATGAGCAATACGCCCAAAAGTGTAAGGATAGGACTTAGTTTCTGTGTGGCTCTCCTGCTTTATCAGGTAGTGCCGAACAGGGAGATTTCTTATGATACGCTTCTAGGATATTTTATTATTGTCATGAAAGAAGCTGTGACAGGATTTTTGATAGGATTCGCAGCGAATCTCTGCAGTACTGTCGTTACTTTTGCAGGACAGATTGCAGATATAGAAATGGGACTTTCCATGGCAAGTATGCTGGATCCCACTACAAAAGAAAATTCTACGATTACAGGTGTCTATTATAATTATATGGTCTTACTGATGCTGATGATTTCGGGTATGCACAGATATTTGCTTAAGGCGCTGGGAGAAACCTATCTTCTGATTCCGGTAAATGGGGCTGTTTTCCCGGAAGACAAATTGCTTACTTCTATGGTGGGATTCATGTCGGACTATATTATTATTGGTTTTAGAATATGCCTGCCAATTTTTGCAGTTATGATCATTCTAAATGCGGTATTAGGTGTGTTGGCTAAGGTTTCACCGCAGCTTAATATGTTTGCAGTAGGTATTCAGATGAAGGTGCTGGTAGGTATCAGCATATTATTTTTGTCTACTGCCATGCTGTCGGGTGCAGCAGATTTTATTTATAGTCAAATGAAAAAAACGATTGTTACCTTTGTACAAACAATGATGCAGTGATAGATGTGAGAAGGAGGATTTTAGATAAAAGGAGGCAGATTGGTGCAAAATAATAAATTGATGTTACAATACAATCTGCAGTTTTTTGCCAAGGATGGACCAGGCGGTGAAAAGACAGAGGAGCCTACCGCAAAGAAGCTGGAGGATGCAAGAAAAGAAGGACAGGTAGCGAAAAGTAAGGAAATAGGCAATGCGTTCAGTCTGATAGCATTGTTCCTGGTAATGAAATTGTATCTGGGAATGATGGGAAACAATTTTCTTCGGGGATTTCATACTGTTTATAATCAGATTCCAGATATCCTAAAGATGTATAACGGTGAACTGCCGATTGCATCGATTCATGCATTGATTCGTACCATGATGTTACAGCTGCTAATTATTATTGCCCCTATACTTTTGGTGGCGCTTGCAGTGGCAATTATATGCGATCTTGTACAGGTTAAATGGAAACCGACCTCTAAGACGCTACAGCCTAAGTTCAGTAAACTAAACCCTATTAAAGGATTCAAACGTTTTTTTTCAGCCAATTCAATCGTAGAGCTACTTAAATCACTTGCTAAACTCGCGGTTATTGGATATGTGGTATACTCTTACCTACAAGGGCGGCTGAGTCAGGTTTTTATCCTGTATGATATCTCTTTGAATCAGGCAATTTCACTGATTGGAGAAATTGTGATTGATCTGGGGATCAGAATCTCTGCAGTATATATGATCATTGCATTTCTTGACTATGCTTATCAGAAATGGAAGTTCAAAGAAGATATGAAGATGACCAAGCAGGAAGTGAAGGATGAATATAAAAACCAGGAAGGGGATCCTCAGATAAAAAGTAAGCAAAGACAGCGTATGAGAGAAGCTTCCATGCGGCGTATGATGCAGCAGCTTCCGGAAGCAGATGTGGTAATCACGAATCCTACCCATTATGCTGTGGCAATTAAATATGATCCTGATAAGTATGATGCACCTTATGTCCTTGCTAAAGGCGAGAATCATCTGGCGCAGAGGATTAAGGATGTTGCGAAAGAAAATAACATTGAAATTGTGGAGAATAAGCCTCTGGCAAGAATGCTCTATGCAAATGTGGATATTGGAGAGCTTATTCCACCAGAATTATATCAGGCGGTAGCAGAGGTGCTTGCCTTTGTATATCATCTGAAAGGAAAAGTATAAAGAAAGGAGAGTGGCTATGAAAAAAGCGGATATTGGAGTTGCACTATATGTGCTTGCAGCATTTATTATGATGATTGTGCCTATTCCAAATGGGCTTTTGGATGTGCTGCTTGCCTGTAATATAGCGATAGCATTTACGATTCTCTTTGGGACTATGTTTTCCAAGGAAGTACTGGATATGTCTTTTTATCCTACCATGTTGCTGTTTACTACGATCTTCCGTATTTCCCTGAATGTATCGTCCACCAGGCTGATTTTGACAACCGGTGATCCGGGACAAGTGGTCGCTACCTTCGGAAGCTATGTGGGCGGCGGAAATCTTGTGGTCGGCGTTATTATATTTGTGATTTTAATATTGGTACAGTTCATGGTCATCAATAAGGGTTCTGAGAGAGTAGCGGAAGTAACAGCCAGATTTACATTGGACGCTATGCCGGGTAAACAGATGGCCATTGATGCGGACTTAAACACCGGCGCTATCACTGATGCAGAGGCAAAAAGGCGCAGAGATAAGATCCAGGAGGAATCAAGCTTTTTTGGATCCATGGATGGTGCGGTTAAATACGTAAAAGGAGATGCCACGGCAGGTCTTATCATAACAGCCGTAAACATTATCGGCGGTATTGCCATGGGTGTTCTCAGCCAGGGAATGGAAATGTCAGCAGCATTGGATAAATATGTTATTCTTACAATCGGTGACGGTCTGGTCAGCCAGATTCCTTCCCTGTTGATATCTTTATCTACAGGTATTCTTGTAACGAAGGGATCCAAAGATGCAGATTTTGGTACAGTGCTGATCAGTCAGCTCTTTGGCATTCCTAAAGTCCTTTATCTTGTAGGTTCGATTATTGCAGTATTAGGGGTAATCACACCGCTTCCGGATATTATCTTTCTGGCGCTCGGACTGATCTTTATCGTTACGGGCAGGATTATTGCAGGTACCATTGAAACAGCACAGATTGAGGGAGAAGTTGATGCGGAGGAGGTTGCCGCGGAAGAAATCAGGCAGCCGGAGAATGTCAACAGTCTGTTGCAGGTGGATCCTATTGAGTTAGAGTTTGGATATGGAATTATCCCTCTTGCTGATGTGAATCAGGGCGGCGATCTTTTAGACCGTGTAGTCATGATCAGAAGACAGATTGCTCTGGAACTTGGTACAGTCGTTCCGATTATCAGACTTCGTGATAATATTCAGCTGAATCCAAATCAATATATCATTAAAATTAAGGGAATACAGGTCAGCGAAGGAGAAATCCTTTTCGACCACTATATGGCGATGAATCCGGGATATGTGGAAGAAGAAATCACAGGAATTCCTACTTTTGAGCCTTCTTTCCATCTGCCGGCTATCTGGATTACAGAAGGGCAGAGAGAACGTGCTGAAAGCATGGGTTATACGGTTGTAGATCCGCCGTCTATTATTGCAACCCATTTAACAGAGATTATCAGACAATATATTTCGGAATTGCTTACAAGACAGGATGTACAGAATCTGGTCAACAATTTGAAGGAGACCAATCCTTCTCTGGTAGAGGAGCTTGTGCCTAAGCTGCTGGGGCTTGGTGAAGTACAGAAAGTTCTTCAGAATCTCTTGAAAGAGGGAATCTCAATCAGAGACCTTCTTACAATTTTTGAGACATTGGCGGATTATGCGGCAACTACAAGGGACACGGATATCCTTACAGAATATGTAAGGCAGAGTCTTAAGCGCGCTATTTCCAGTAAATTTTTCCCTGCAAATGAAACTACCAGTGTTGTAACACTGGATCCGAAGTTAGAGCAGGAAGTTATGGCAAGTATCAAGCAGACGGAAACAGGAGCATATCTTTCTCTGGATCCAGAAAAGACCAAGGCGATTATGAAATCGGTTGAGGACGAGATCACCAAGCTGGAGAATCTGGGGAAGAATCCCATTGTTATTACGTCTCCAATTGTCCGCATGTACTTTAAACGTCTGACGGAAGATTATTTTAAGGATCTGATTGTCGTTTCATACAATGAGATTGAGAGCAGCATAGAATTACAATCGGTAGGAATGGTGACAGCATGATAATAAAGAAATTTCAAGGAAAAACAGAAGCAGAAGCGGTGGAAAGCGCTAAAAAAGAACTGGGCAGCAATGTGGTGATCATGAATGTTCGGAACATGAAGCGGAAAGGGATGTTCAGCTTTTTAAAACCGCAGCTGATTGAGGTGACAGTGGCACTGGAGGAGGAACCGGAGCAGTCTTCAATTTCCAAGAAGGAAGAATCAGGTCAGCAGCCGCTAATAGATGCAATCGTGCATAAAGCGGCAATGGAGGCGGCGGCTTCCATCGATAGTAATATGGCGAAGGAGGCAGCTGCTGAGAACAGCAGGCAGGACAGCAGTGCGATTGAAGAAAAACTGGACACTCTCCACACGTTGCTTGAGCAGCAGCTTCAAAAACCAGAAGAAATAAAAGGAGAAGGTCTGGAGGAAGAGGAAGAGAGCGAAGTAGAACGTTTCATGAAGCTGCTCTATAATACCATGCTGACAAATGAGGTGAGTGAGCAGAATGCCAATCAGATTATAGATGAAATTGAAAAAATCAATAAGCCGAATATGCCTTTTGACTATGCACTGGCGAATACTTACCAGAAAATGATCTTAAAATTTGGTAAACCGGTAGAAATCGCGCCTGCGGAAAAAGGACCTAAGGTAGTCTTTTTTGTAGGACCGACAGGAGTCGGAAAAACAACCACCATCGCCAAAATTGCCTCCAAATTCAGTGTGGAAGGCGGCAGAAAAGTGGCGCTTCTCACTGCAGATACTTACAGGATTGCAGCAGCTGAACAGCTTCGGACATATGCAAATATTTTAGAGGTTCCTTTCAGAGTCATTTATTCTACAGAGGAAATAGAGCAGGCTTTGAGAGATTTTAAAAATTATGATTTCATTATGGTGGACACTGCAGGGCATTCACATCAGAATGAGGCACAGAAAGAGTCAATGGCAAGTTTCGTCCATTCTGTAGATGGAATGGCGGAGAAGGAAGTATTTCTTGTCTTAAGTGCTACGACTAAATACCGGGATTTAATTAGTATTGCAGACACCTATTCTGCAATGACTGACTATAAACTTATTTTTACAAAACTGGATGAAACGACTACTCTGGGAAATCTACTTAATCTGAAGCTACACACAGGGGCTTCACTGTCCTATGTGACATATGGTCAGAACGTGCCTGATGATATTGAAGTATTTAATCCGCAGAAGATTGTGAAACAGCTTTTAGGCGGCAGAGGAAACTGACAGGAGAAATACCACAGATAAAGTGAGGAAGATTATGGATCAGGCCGAACAACTAAGAAATATTATAAAGGCAGGCAACAATACGCATAACAAGCCTTTGGCAAGGGTGATTACGGTCACCAGCGGAAAAGGCGGTGTGGGTAAGTCAAATACAGCAATTAATCTTGCAATACAGTTTCGGAAGATGGGGCAGAGGGTCATTATCCTTGATGCGGATTTTGGACTCGCAAATATAGAAATCATGTTTGGCGCCGTGCCAAAACATAACTTATGTGATTTAATCTATCAGGGAAAAAACATCAAAGAAATCATTACCTGGGGTCCTATGGATGTGGGATTCATTTCAGGGGGATCGGGGATAGCAGGACTTTCTAACCTGAGCAGAGATTATCTTACTTATATCATCAATAATCTTGTAGAATTGGATACCATTGCAGATGTTATTATTGTAGATACAGGGGCAGGTATTTCTGATGCAGTATTGGAGTTCCTGGTAGCCAGCGGAGAAATTCTGTTGGTAACCACACCGGAGCCGACTTCTATCACGGATTCCTATTCCCTTTTAAAAGCGCTGGGCAGGCACTCCAGGTTTTCAGTGGAAATGTCCCAGGTAAAGGTGATTGCAAATAAAGTAGATGATCAGAAGGATGGGGAAAAACTTTTTGAAAAACTAGATGCGGTAGTAGGCAAGTATTTAAAAATCCCAATTTCTTATTTAGGAGCAATTCCTCAGGACAACCAGCTTTCTAAAGCTGTCATGCAGCAGATGCCGGTTTCGCTTCAGGCACCGGCAGCAAAATCAGCGGTGGCATATGAAAATATTGTTGCGAAACTAATGAATAAAGAATTGAGCAAAAGCGTTCCTAAGAGGGGGATGGCAGCGTTCTTTTCGCATATAGTAACAGGTAAAATACTTTAACAGGAGGGAACAGTCATGTTATCAAAATATGTTATGCCGGGAGACAGAGCGGAGATACAGACATTGGAACGGGTAAATTACATTGATGACGATGAAAAGAGAAAGCTATATCAGACGCAGGTGCTTGATGTCTTGTCGGAGGACAGATTCGAACTCCGTATGCCGATGGAGCAGACAAAGCTTGTCTTGCTACCTGTAAATACAGAGTATGAGATATATTTTTACACATCTATGGGGGTTTATCAATGCCTTGCAAATGTAGTAGACAGATACAAAACTGAGAACCAGTTTGTACTTCTAATGGAGCTGTCGAGCAGTTTGAGTAAATTCCAGAGAAGGGAATATTATCGTTTAAGCTGTGTGCTGGATATGAAGGCAAGATTGCTTGAAAGGGAAGAAATTAAAATGCTTGGATGCCAGAACGATTTTCTGGAAGAAAGACCTCCTTTAGAGCCACATATTATTGTGGATATTAGTGGCGGAGGCATACGGTTTGTAGGTGACCTCGCATATAAACCGGGAAGCCTGATTTACTGCAGATACAAGCTGGAGAGAGATGGAAAAATTAAGGAATATTCGCTGATCGCAAAAGTTCTTGTGACAAAGGAACTGGAGGATAAGCCTGGTTTTTACGAACATCGTGCACGCTATATTAATATTGATACTGCAGAGCGGGAAGAAATTATCCGTTTTATTTTTGAACAGGAAAGAAAGAACAGGAAGCGTGAAAAAGATTTATAAATAGATTACTATGCACTTATGAGAAGTGGGGTTTGTGTTATACTATAATGTGTAAAAATTAAAACTTGAGAAGGATTTATCATAATGAAGGCAGATGAAAGCAGAGCCGGAAAAAAGATTGTTGCAATTGCCAGTTCTACCGGCGGACCTAAGGCATTGCAGACATTGATTCCTTTACTGCCATCTAATCTCAATGCACCTGTTTTGATTGTACAGCACATGCCGGCGGGCTTTACGGAGGCGCTAGCGGGGAGGCTTAATATGTTAAGTCCGCTGGCTGTTAAGGAAGCAGCTGAAGGCGATGTGCTTGGTCCGGGACAGGTATTTCTTGCCCGGGGCGGCAGACATATGAAGGCAGCAAAAAGCGGAGCCAGGCACGTCATACGTTATTCAGACGAAGCGCCAAGAGAGGGGGTGCGCCCCTGCGCAAATTACATGTATGAGTCGCTTGCAGATTGCGGATATGACGAGGTGGTATGTGTAGTCTTAACCGGAATGGGGGCAGATGGAACGGCGGGAATCCGAAATTTAATGGATAAGAAAAAAGTAACGATATTTGTTCAAAGTGAAGCGACCTGTACTGTTTATGGTATGCCGAGAAGCGTTGTGGCTGCAGGGCTTTCAGAGGAAGGAATAACGTTAGAACAGATTGCACAGGAAATTATAAAAAACGTGGGGGTAATTTAAGATGGATGTAAACCAATATCTTGAGATTTTTCTTGACGAAACAAAAGAGCACCTTGAAAGCCTGAATACCCAGATACTTTCGTTGGAGCAGGAACCAGAAAATGTAGATACGATTAATGAGATTTTCCGTGCTGCCCATTCCCTGAAGGGTATGGCAGGAACCATGGGGTATAAGCGTATGCAGACGCTTACACATGATATGGAAAATGTATTTTCAGAGATCAGGAACGGCACTATGAAAGTGAATTCTAATCTGATTGATACATTGTTCCAGTGTCTGGATGCGTTAGAGGAATATACTGGAAATATTCAGGAGACTGCTGATGAGGGAACAAATGATAATCAGCAGCTGATCAATATGCTGAATGCATTCCTTAAAGCTGATGGAAAAGCAGATACACCGGCACAGGAGTCAGCAGAGAAAGCGAAAACAGAGGATGAGAACGGACCGGAAGAAAAATGGGCTGATATAAAAATCGGTGAATCAGAGCGATTGGTTCTTGCTACAGCAAAATCACAGGGTAAGAATGTGTATGGTCTGACTGTATATGTTCAGGAAAGCTGCCTGCTCAAGGCCGCAAGAGCTTTTCTGGTATACAAGGCAATTGAAGAAAAGGGCGAGATTATAGTAAGCAATCCACCAGCGCAGGATATTGAGGATGAAAAATTCGATTTGGATTTCAGTCTGATTATTGTTTCTGAATGTCCAATGGATGAAATCCTTCAGGCAACAAGAAATGTTTCAGAGATAGAGAAAGTGGTAGGTGCGGTTTACGAGGTTGAAGAAGTAACGGAAGAAAAAGCACCCGAAGAACAGGAGGAGGAGGCAAAACCGGCAGCTCCTGCTCAGACGCAGAGTACACCTGCTAAGGCAAATGAGAAAAAGTCGCCAGGAAAACCTGTTGTGAATAGAACAGTCCGTGTAGATATAGAAAAGCTGGACGTTCTTATGAACCTGGTAAGCGAGCTTATCATTGCAAAAAATTCATTGGTATCAGCATCCAGCACAGAGGGTGTTTCCGGCACAGGATTCAATGAACAGATTGAATACTTAGAGAGTGTAACAACAAACCTGCATGAATCTGTTATGAAGGTGAGGATGGTTCCCATTGAAAGTGTTGTGAACAAATTCCCTAGAATGATCCGCGATCTTACTAAGAAGCTGAATAAAAAGATGGAATTATATATGTCTGGTGAAGAGACAGAACTTGACAGAACCGTTGTGGATGAAATCGGCGATCCGTTGATGCACCTTTTGCGTAATGCAGCTGACCATGGTCTTGAATCTACTGAACTGCGTATTAAGAGAGGAAAGCCAGAAGTAGGCTCAATTTTCCTAGACGCCTATCAGGATGGAAACAACGTAGTGATAGAAGTAAGAGATGATGGTAATGGTATTGACGTGGAAGCGGTTAAGAACAAGGCTATCGAACGAGGTGTTATCACTCCTGAACAGGGAGATAACATGAGTGAGAAAGACATCATCAACCTGCTTTTCCATGCAGGATTTTCTACGGCAAAGAAGATTTCAGACGTTTCCGGACGAGGTGTGGGACTTGATGTAGTTAAATCAAAAATCGAGTCTCTGAGCGGCGAAGTGGAAGTGAAATCCAAGCTGGGAGAGGGCAGTACATGGATTGTACGACTGCCGCTTACGTTGGCAATTATCCAGGCGCTCATGGTTACAGTGGGAGGAGAAAAATATGCAATTTCCCTTGGGGGAATCCAGACCCTTGAAGATATCAGCCCAAGTGAAGTCAAGCTGGTTCAGAACAGGGAAGTGATCAATTTAAGGGGCAGTGTTATTCCTCTTATTAGATTAAGCAAAGAACTGGATATTGAAAGTAGCAAATCGCCGGATGAAAATCTGATTGTAGTAATCGTTAAAAAGGGTGAGAAACTCGCAGGATTGGTTATAGATGAACTGATGGGACAGCAGGAAATCGTCATCAAATCACTTGGCAAATATATCAGCAAATGCAAGATCATCAGCGGAGCAACAATATTAGGTGACGGCGAAGTGGCGTTGATCTTAGATGCCAATGCATTGATATAAGATGGGGGGAAAAATAATGGATGAACTTAAAGTACCAGATATGAATCTATCTGATGTGAAAGCAGAACAGGAAGCAATACAGTACATAGTGATCAAGCTGGGAAATGAACAATATGGTATTGATATTAAATATGTAGATAATATTGTGCGGATGCAGCATATTACCAGAGTACCCAAAGTGGCAGATTATCTAAAGGGAGTTATCAATCTGCGGGGAGAAGTCATTCCGGTTATGAGCCTTAGGATCAAGATGGATCTTCCGGCAGATGAGATGACAAAAGCCACCAGGATTATTATTCTCAAGCTTGAGCAGCATGGTACTATCGGCGTTATTGTGGATGAGGTGAAAGAGGTTGTTACTTTAAGCCCGGGAGAAATCGAAAAAGTTTCCTACGATGGAACGGATGAGAAAGTCAACTTTATCCTGGGCGTTGGCAAGCACGCTGGTGAGTTGATTTCACTTCTTGATCTCAATGCTGTAGCTATGGAAAATAAGTAGAAAAATTGACAAAGAGAGAGAAGGATAGATATAGGAGGGACCATGAAGGACCTTAGTATGGAGCAGTTAACAAATCAATATTATGATGTGTTACAGGAATTGGGAAACATCGGGGCAGGAAATGCAACTACAGCGCTTGCACAGATGGTAGGCTGCAAGGTGGATATGTCAGTGCCACAGGTCAGATTGCTCGAATTTCATGAATTAGGAGATATTGTGGGCGGTGATGACCAGATTATGGTTGGCATTTACCTTCAAGTCGAAGGAGACGTAGAAGGCAGTATGATGTTCATTTTCACCAAAGCAACAGCGGCGCATCTGATAAATAAGCTGATGTGCGGAATGTTGGGAATTGAGGAAGAAAACCTTGAGGAGTATGAGTTTGGTGAAATGGAATGCTCTGCAGTGAAAGAACTTGGAAATATTATTACGGGGGCCTATTTAAATGCCTTGTCGGGATTGACTAATTTGAAAATTTTTCCATCCGTACCACAGCTTGGCATTGATATGGCAGGGGCGCTCCTAAGTGTTCCTGCGGTTGAATTCGGTGTCTTAGGGGATAAAATATTATTGATACAGACAACTTTTTCAGACGATGTGGAATTAGACGGTTACTTTATTCTTATCCCAGACATGAATTCCTACGAGAAAATATTGACGTCACTTGGTGTGTTGTAGGTATTGGAAGAAAAAAACGGGAGACGCATGGAAAGATGAGTGAAGTTATTAAAGTGGGGATGGCTGATTTCAAGACTTGCAGAGGCGACGATGCAGTGACGACCTTGGGATTAGGTTCCTGTGTGGGGATAGCAGTAAGAGATCCGGTAACGGGAATCGGAGGGTTGGCACATATTATGCTTCCGGATAGTACTGAAATTAAGAATAATACAAACAGACCTAAGTTTGCTGATACAGGTATAGAGGACATGGTAAATGAGATTGTGCGAATGGGTGCAAACCGCAACAGGCTCGTGGCAAAGATTGCTGGCGGTGCGCAGATGTTTGCTTTTGGCAGCAAGAGCGATATGATACGTGTGGGTGAGCGCAATGTGATGGCAAGCAAGAAAAAACTCGCTGAGCTTCGGATACCGATTCTTGCACAGGATACAGGTGATACTTATGGAAGAACAGTGGTTTTTTATCCTAAAACCGGAGATTTCCTCATAAAGGCTGTTGGAAAGTCGGAGAAGATTATATGAAAAAGAGCAGATTATTTGCACCGTTTTTAATGCTCCTCGCAGGTGCGGTGACAAGTATTATGATGTATTATTTCCATTATAGTGCGAAGGAGATGCTGCCTGTACTTCTTTTAGTGCTTCTCATTTTTTATTTTGCAGGTTGCTTTATTCAAAAGAGAGTGACTGATTTTGTAAGTCAGATCAAAGCACAGGAGGAAGAGGAGAGGAAAAAAATGGAACTGGAAGAAGCAATGGAAGATGAGGGGGAGTTCGCTGACAGGGCCGAAGAAAATACAGGGAATGAAGCGTAATAAAACGCTTAAATCGGAGTGATGGAGGTAACGGCAGCGATGGACGAGGCAGGAAGAAATAAGCTTTGGGAAAGTTATGCAAAAACGAAATCGCTTGAAATCAGAGAAAAATTGATATTGGAGTACGCACCGCTTGTAAAGCTGGTAGCAGGGCGCCTGAGCATGTATTTGGGATATAATGTAGAATATGATGATCTGGTAAGCTACGGTATTTTCGGATTGATCGATGCCATAGATAAGTTTGACAGCATGAAAGCCGTGAAATTTGAAACCTATGCCAGCCTACGCATCCGCGGCGCGATTCTGGACCAGATCAGGAAGATGGATTGGATTCCCAGGACAATCAGACAGAAACAGAAAAAAATTGACGGAGCGATAAAAGAAATAGAGACAGCTACCGGGCGAGCAGCAACGGATGAGGAGATTGCTGCAAACCTTGGGATTTCTGGTGATGATTACCTTGCATGGCAGTCCCAGATGAAAATTACGAATGTGGTTTCTTTAAATGAATTTATGGAATCAGGAAGCGAAGTGCCCGCGGAGCAGACAGAACAACGCCGTTTTGAAGGTCCGGAAGAGGTAATTGAAAAAGCAGAGTTAAAGAAAATATTACAGCAGGCTTTGGAACTCCTGACTGAAAAGGAAAAGAAAGTTATCTTATTATATTATTATGAAGATTTAACACTGAAGGAAATCAGTAATGTGCTGGAGGTATCTGAATCAAGAATATCCCAGCTTCATACCAGAGCCCTCCAGAAAATGAAAGCAAAGATGGGAAATTATATGGGGATATTTTCTATATAGAATGAAATACTAAGCAGGGGGGTGGGAGGTTGAAGAAAAACGGATATTTCCAAGTAATATGCGGTAATAATGAAACAGTATTAAAGCTTTTTTTCCCTTGTAATGGGGGAAAAGAGATCAATGTTAAAGAAGTGGTAAATTATTTGAACCGTAATGATATTACCTTTGATGTATATACACTTAATAAGGGGTTTAAGGAGGCATTTGCCTCGGATAGGGATGAATATCAGTTTGTTTTGAATAAGGAAACTTCCCCGGAAATACGTGAGAGTTACATTTTCCAGGTCAGTCCGGATAAAATGATGGCAATGGCAAGATTTTATCCGCCCTCTGAAAAGGGAGAACGGCTGAAAACACAGGAATTTGTGGACTTTTTGACGAAAAAAGATATAAAATTTGGTGTCAGAATGGCAGGACTGGAGAATTTCTTTTTAAATCCGATTTATTGTACGGATATCGTGGTGGCGAAAGGACAGCAGCCCAGACATGGTACAGATGCAAAAATTGAATATTACTTTGAAACGGATCTTCATGCAAAGCCTACACTCAAAGAAGACGGAAGCGTAGACTTTTTTCATTTAAATACGTTGAACCACTGTAAAAAGGGCGATGTTCTGGCTCGGCTATTCAAAGAGGATCCGGGAGAATATGGAATTAATATTTATAATGAAAAAATAAAACCCCGAAATGTAAAACCGGCTGTACTTAAGTATGGACGGAATATAACGATTTCGCCTGACCGTCAGGTACTTACCACTGAGGTGGACGGACATGTGTCGCTGGTAGACGGCAAAGTGTTTGTTTCGAATGTACTTGAAGTGGAGAATGTAGATAATTCTACTGGAAACATTGAGTATGATGGCAATGTAATGGTCAATGGAAACGTCTGTACTAATTTCAGCGTAAAGGCAAGAGGAGATATAGAAGTCAGAGGTGTGGTTGAGGGCGCATATCTGGAGGCAGAGGGAAGCATTATTATAGCCAGAGGAATGAATGGCATGGCAAAAGGAACCCTGAAAGCAGGGGGGAATGTCATTGCAAAATTCATAGAAAATTCCAAAGTGAATGCGGAAGGTTACGTGTCAACAGAGTCTATTCTGCACAGTGAGGTGACGGCGGGAATGGAGATTGTCGTAAGCGGGAAAAGAGGATTCATTACCGGCGGAAAAGTATGTGCAGCTAATCTCATTCAGGTGAAGACCTTGGGGTCTTATATGGGAGCAGATACCTTTGTGGAGGTGGGAGTGGATCCGAACATAAAACAGCGGATACAGGAGCTTCAGAAAGCAATGACCGAGAACAAAAAGGAGATGGATGCCATCCAGCCGGTTTTGAAGAGCATGGCGCAGAAGATGGCACAGGGAGTGAATCTGAAGCCGGAACAGCTCCGGTCAGCTCAGAGGATGATGCAGAAAGATAAACAGATGAAACAAAAGCAGGATGAGTATATGGATGAGATAGAATCATTGCAGAAACTCTTAGCAGAGAGTGATTCAGCCAAGGTGGAAGTGAGCGGTGAGGTGTTCAGCGGTACAAGGATCAGCATAGGGGATGCTTCTATGGTTGTAAAGAATAGTATGTCTCATTGTAAGTTCATAAAATCAAGAGGAGAAGTAGAAATGACGGTTTTATAGAAACTGAAAACCGCGGAAAGGAATGGTTCATATGACAATTAGTCGTGTAGAGCTTCAGGGACAGGTAACAAGGGCGCAGGATTTTACTACGATCAAACACAATGAGGATAATAAGGTAATGGTTGATCAGAATAATTTTCAGCGTCAGTTTGACCAGACGGTAGAAAACAAAGCGCGTCAGGTACATCAGGGGGATGAGGCAGAAAACAGGGGAAAACGCTTTGATGCAAAGGATAAAGGAAACGGAAGTTACGCCGGGGACGGCGGACGGAAGAGAAAGAAAGAAGAAAAAGATGGCAAGGTCGTCCTAAAAGGGCAAAATAACTTTGACATAAAAATCTGATGGTATACGGGTGAAAATATGGAAGTGATTGAAATTATTTTTTTGATTTTAGGTATTATTGTGTTTATAGTAAGTTTTCTTCTGCCGGCAGGTAAAAAAGAAGACTCGGAAAACGCTGCGAAAATCAGCGAAGAAGCAATCAGGGAAATGATTGACAGGGAAATTGATGAAAGAAAAGAAAAAATAAATGAAATCGTAGATGAAACAGTTGCGTATTCTGTGGAGAGGGCAGAACGATCCATGGAACGGTTGACAAATGAAAAGATGATGGCTGTCAGTGAGTATTCAGATACGGTGCTTGGTGAAATCAATAAAAATCATCAGGAAGTAGTGTTTTTGTATGATATGCTGAATGATAAGCATGAGAATCTTAAGACAGTTGCAGGTGAAGCAACAAAAACAGCAAGTGAAGTAAAACAGACGATGCAGGATGCTGATTTGACTGCAAAGGAAATAGAGATTAAGGCACAAGAGGCACAGCATGCTGCAAGTGAGGCGGAAAGCAGAGCACAAGAGGCGCAACAGGCTGTCAATGAAGCAGAAATCAAGACAAAAGAACTGCTACAGACAATAGATGGGGCTGCTGTGACTACGGCAGCGGTCAAAGAAGAGGCGGAAGCCATCAGTAAGGCAGTGGCGGAGATGGCGGCAAAAGTTCAGGAGGCTGAGGTAGAGAAATCCCGGAAGGATGATTTTAAACCTATTAAAGCGGAAGTTATTGAAGTGATTCAGCCGCCAGTGGATGAGGAAAGCAAAGAAGAACAGCCGAAAACTGCAAGAAAAACTACAAGAAAACCTCGGGCTTCAAAGACGACAGGAAAAGGCGCAAAAGCAGCAAATGCTATACCGGAGGCAGAGAATGTGAAAGTTCTTCCAGAGGATGCGATGGCTACGGGAGTACCTGAAGTTGCGGTTTCTTTAAACGAGGCTGGAGATAATGGCGGAAGAAATAATAATGAGAGAATTTTGGAACTTCATAAAGCCGGTAAATCTAATATGGCAATTGCCAAGGAACTGGGATTAGGGCTTGGTGAAGTGAAACTTGTAATTGATTTATTTGAAGGAATGTAAGTAATACTTAAGGAATACAGGTAAAATATAATGAGTCTGAAATACTATTTAAGAGGTTTAGGGATAGGTATTATTGTGACAGCAGTTATTATGGGAATTGCTGTTGGAGGAAAAAAAGAGGAACTGAGCAACCAAGAAATAAAGGAACGGGCCCGGGAACTTGGAATGATAGAAGAAAGTACCGTCTTGGCGGATGCTGCTGCTAATCTGCAGACAGAGCTCAATAAAGGGAAAGAGGATGAAGAAGAGCCAGAAGCGGTGCCGACGATGTCGCCGGAGCCGACAGCAGAACCCACTCCTGAAGCTACACCTACGCCTTCGGCATCAATTGAACCTTCAGCGACACCGTCACCCATAAAGACCAGTGAACCTTCGGCAGCACCGACGCCGGAAAAGACCAGTGAACCGACGGCAGATCCAGTGCCTAGTGCAGTGAGCGAGCCCGCGGCTGTCCCGACAGAAAAACCGGTACAGGCGGATGAAGGAGGAGAAAATTCAGGAACAGTTACCATTCAGATCAACAGCGGTGATGGTTCCTTGACGGTAAGCAGGAAGCTGGAGCAGGCAGGACTGATAGCTTCGGCGGCTGATTTCGATTTGTATCTGTGTCAGAATGGATACGATAAACGGATTAATGTAGGAATATTTGAAATACCGGCAAATGCCGATCAGGAGCAGATTGCCAAAATACTTGCCGGTATGGAATAAGAGCAAATGGCTGTCTGGAAAACGAGCAGAGATTTGGATAAAAATCCCTTGCAAGAGGGATTTTTTTATGTTATAATATGCGCGTTGTGACTATAAAACACGTATATCTATTGAATGTCGGTGCTTTTAAAATGAAAAGTATGCAGGAGAGAGAATGATATGCGGAAGTAAAACCAAATGGAGGTAGAAACATGAGCGTTATTTCAATGAAACAGTTATTAGAAGCAGGTGTTCATTTTGGACATCAGACGAGAAGATGGAACCCTAAGATGGCTCCTTATATCTTCACAGAGAGAAATGGGATCCACATTATCGATTTACAGAAATCTGTAGGTAAAGTGGATGAGGCATACAGAGCAGTATTTGAAATTGCTTCCCAGGGCGGAACGATTCTTTTTGTTGGAACCAAAAAGCAGGCACAGGATGCTGTCAAGACAGAAGCTGAACGCTGCGGTATGTACTATGTAAATGAGAGATGGTTAGGCGGTATGCTTACTAACTTTAAGACCATCCAGAGCAGAATTGAAAGATTAAGAGCAATTGAAGCGATGGCTGAGGACGGCACTTTTGATGTACTTCCTAAGAAAGAAGTTATTGCAATTAAGAAGGAATGGGAAAAGCTTGAGAAAAACCTTGGTGGTATCAAGAATATGACAAGAATTCCTGATGCTATTTTTGTAGTAGATCCTAAGAAGGAAAGAATCTGCGTACAGGAAGCACATGCACTTGGCATTACATTGATTGGTATCGGTGATACAAACTGTGATCCGGAAGAACTGGATTACATTATTCCTGGTAACGATGATGCCATTAGAGCCGTTAAGCTGATTGTTGCAAAGATGGCAGATGCTGTTATTGAGGCAAATCAGGGTGAAGAATTGGTAACCGAAGAAATGGCGCAGGCAGCAGGTGAAGCAGCACCTGAGGATATTGAAGAAGTTGCAGCAGCAGATGCTGAATAGTTTGACAGATGGAGGATCAAAAAATGGCTAATATTACGGCAGCTATGGTAAAAGAATTGAGAGAAATGACCGGCGCAGGAATGATGGACTGCAAGAAGGCCCTTAGCGAAACTGACGGCGATATGGATGCAGCTGTTGAATTCCTTAGAAAGAATGGTCAGGCAAAGGCTGAAAAGAAGGCAGGCAGAATTGCAGCAGAGGGGCTTTGCAATGTAGTTGTTGATGGTGATACGGCAGCAGTTGTAGAGGTGAATTCTGAGACAGACTTTGTTGCCAAGAATGAAGAATTCCAGGAATTTGTTGCAGCAGTTGCAAAACAGGCATTAAATACGCAGGCAGAAGATATGGATGCGTTTATGGCTGAAACATGGAATGCAGATACCTCTATGACGGTGAAGGATGCGCTGGTAGCAAAAGTTGCAAAGATTGGTGAAAATTTAAACATCAGAAGATTTGAAAAGGTAGTTGCTCAGAACGGATGCGTGGTATCTTATGTGCATGGCGGCGGCAGAATCGGTGTTATTGTTGAAGCTGATACAGATGTTGTCAATGACGCAGTTAAGGAAGCATTGACAAATCTTGCAATGCAGGTTGCAGCGCTTTCGCCTAAGTATGTCTCTACTGATGATGTTTCTGAGGAATATAAGGCGCATGAAAAAGAGATTCTGATGGCACAGATTGCTAATGATCCTAAGATGGCTGGTAAGCCTGAAAAGGTTATTGAAGGTGCAGTAACCGGACGCTTGAACAAAGAATTAAAGGAAGTATGTCTGTTAGAGCAGGTATATGTCAAGGCAGAAGATGGAAAACAGACTGTAGCACAGTATGTTGCACAGGTTGCTAAGGAAAATAATGCAAATCTTTCTATCAAAAAATTTGTCCGTTTTGAAACAGGTGAAGGTCTTGAGAAGAAAGTAGATGACTTTGCAGCAGAGGTTGCAGCACAGGCAGGAATGTAATCTCCATGCATGTAAAAAAGTATAAGATGCTGATGAAAAAGGGATTGCCTCTGGCAGTCCCTTTTATTGCAAGATATAAAATTTGACTCTTTCCCATAAAGGCATATTGTGATACAATATAGGCAAATCATGTGTAAGGAGTCATTGAACATGGGAGAACGGAGTTATGATCGCCGTAAAAGAATCCGGCTGTTAAAAAAAATAATATTAGGAACAATTGCTGCAGCTATCATAATTCCCATTATCACAAGTATTATATTGGGGGTTCGTGTCATTTCATTACAAAGTAAAGTAAGAGAACTGGAAGAGACGCTGCTGATTTACGGAAATGGTATCGATGGAACTACAGGAGTCTATACAACGTCCAATATTGTGGAAGCTTTCATAGAGGAAGCGCAGGAAGTAGAGCAGCTTGCAGAAAATGAGCAGAAACAGCAGAATCTGGATAGTCAGCAAAAACAGATTTATTTAACTTTTGATGATGGACCAAGCCAAAATACGGATGAAATTCTGGATATTTTGAAAGAATATGATGTGAAGGCTACTTTTTTTGTTGTTGGAAAGACAGATGAGCGGTCAGTTAAGGCTTATCAGAGGATTGTTGCAGAGGGACACACTCTGGCTATGCACTCTTATAGTCATAAATATGATGAGATTTATGAATCCAAAGAAAGTTTTGTTGAAGACCTGACAAAGCTTCAGGAATATCTCTATCAGGTTACTGGTATCTTGCCCAGGTTTTATCGTTTTCCTGGTGGAAGTTCCAATACAGTGAGCAAAGTGGACATACAGGAGTTTATTGCGTATCTGAATGAAAATGGGATAACCTATTTTGATTGGAATATTGCCTCAGGAGATGCGGTCAGCGATCCGCTCAGTGTGGAAACAATTGTAGAAAATTGCGTAACCAAGCTGGACAGCACCAATGAGTGTATGATATTGATGCATGATGCAACTGAAAAGAAGACAACGGTAGAAGCACTGCCTGAAATCATTCAGACGATTCAAGACAGAGGTGATGCCGTGTTTTTGCCAATTACTGATGAAACCAAACCGGTTCAGCATGTAACAGCAAAGCAATAAATTATGGATAAACAAGATACGAATGGAGGATTTTAAAGATGGGTTTTTTCTCAGATTTAAAGGATGACTTGTCACAGGCAGTCAACGAACTTTTACCTTCAGAGGGTGAAGAAGAAGTAAAAAAAGAAACGGTGGAGCAAGTGCAGCCTGCTGCAGATACAATTGCAGATACGTCAATTTTTGCACAGACAGATGCCATTGCAGCGCAGGATGAAAAGCCGGTTCAGGAAAGCAAGGCGGCATTCGCAGCTGCAGATGATCTTGTAGTAGAAGATCTTGATGCAGAAGATATAGTCAGTGACTTCAAGAGTGACTTTAGCGATACTGATTTCAAGAGTGATTTCCACGGCAGTTTCAATACAGATTTCGAGTCGGATTTGAATCAGATGTTCAATAAGGTTGAAGAAGTAGAAACTCCGAAGGAAGAGCCGGTTTATACACCGCCTGTAGCTGAAAAGAGAATGCCGGATCTGTCGTCAAGGCCGTCTTCAAAGTCGGTTAGCGGTGAAGTATCTGTACTTACAGAGTCCATGATCATCAATGGTAATATTGCAACTGAGGGTGCCCTTGAGGTAAGAGGGCGTATCGTAGGAAATGTAGAAGCACTTGGTAAGTTGAATATTACCGGTGAAATCCAGGGAAATTCTCAGGCTGCAGAAATTTATGCGGAAGGAGCAAGGATTACCGGTGAACTTAGAAGCCAGGGAAGCATTAAGATAGGACAGAACGCAGTGGTTCTTGGAAATGTTTACGCAAACAGTGCAGTGATTGCTGGTGCGATAAGGGGAGATTTGGACATAAGGGGACCTGTTATTCTTGACACATCAGCGATTGTCATGGGAGATATCAAATCTAAATCTGTACAGATCAATAATGGTGCGGTAATTGAAGGTATGTGCTCTCAGTGTTATGCAGAGGTCAATCCTACCTCTTTCTTTGAAGAACTTAAAAAGATGAAATAAGGTGAGGCATGGATATGCAGAGAATTTTATTGAAATTAAGCGGAGAAGCGCTGGCGGGAGATAAAAAGACGGGCTTTGATGAAGATACGGTCAGGGCAGTTGCATTGCAGGTCAAGCAGCTTATAGACGACGGCATTCAGGTTGGGATCGTCACCGGGGGCGGAAACTTCTGGCGTGGACGGACCAGCGAGAATATCGACAGAACGAAGGCTGATCAGATTGGTATGCTGGCAACCGTTATGAACTGTATTTATGTATCTGAGATTTTCCGAAGCGTAGGTATGAGAACAGCTATTCTTACGCCTTTTGAGTGTGGTTCCTTTACCAAACTTTTTTCTAAGGATAGGGCTTCTAAGTATTTTGAAAAAGGAATGGTGGTATTTTTTGCGGGCGGTACGGGACATCCCTATTTTTCAACGGATACAGGAGTCGTGCTCAGGGCAATTGAAGTGGAGGCAGAAGTGATTCTGCTCGCCAAATCCATTGACGGCGTTTACGACAGTGATCCAAAGATAAATCCATCTGCAAGGAAGTATGATGAGATAAGTATTGATGATGTTATCGCAAATAATCTTCAGGTGGTGGATATGACAGCGTCCATACTGGCAAGAGAAAATAAAATGCCTATGTGGGTATTTGAGTTAAACGAGAAGGATAGCATAGTGAATACGGTAAAAGGCAATTTTAACGGGACAAAAGTGACGGTATAAGCGAAAGGGGCAATAAAATGGATGAGAGATTAAAAGTTTATGATGATAAAATGAAAAAGACGTATGAGCATCTGGAGGGGGATTATCAGGCAATAAGAGCAGGACGTGCTAATCCCCATGTGCTGGATAAAGTCCGGGTAGATTATTACGGAACGCCCACTCCTATTCAGCAGGTAGGGAATATTACGATTCCAGAGGCGAGGATGATTCAGATTGCACCTTGGGAAAAGTCACTTATCAAGAATATTGAAAAAGCTATTTTAGCATCAGATGTCGGTATCACGCCTTCAAATGATGGGGCGGTTATCAGATTAGTATTCCCTGAACTCACGGAGGAACGGAGAAAAGACCTTGTTAAGGATGTAAAGAAAAAGGCAGAGGAATGTAAAGTTGCTGTCCGCAATATCAGAAGAGATGGCAATGATGCGTTCAAGAAACTGGCAAAAGCAGAGGTCTCAGAGGATGAAATCAAGGAACTTACGGAAGGTTTACAAAAAATGACGGATAAATACATTAAGGATGTCGACAAGTTGATGGAAGAGAAATCAAAGGAAATCCTTACGGTATAAAATGGCGGCACCAGATGGTGCAGACGCAAATACCCCGTTGCTTGCAGCGGGGTATTTGACTTACGCGAGCAGGATAAGATGCTTGCGGGATAACAGGAAAGAAAGGTTTATCTTATGGCAGAGGAAAAAGAACTGGTCATGCCGCAGCATGTGGCGATTATTCTGGATGGAAATGGAAGATGGGCTAAGAGTAAAGGAATGCCCCGGAATTACGGGCATGTACAGGGAGCAAAAACGGTGGAAGTCATCTGTGAGGAAGCCTACAGGATGGGAATACAGTATCTGACAGTATATGCTTTCAGTACAGAGAACTGGAATAGACCTAAAGAGGAAGTGGATGCGCTTATGAAGCTTTTGCGCAATTACATGAAAACCTGTCTTACCACAGCAAAGAAAAACCGTATGTGTGTGAGGGTCTTAGGGGATAAGACAGGTCTGGATGAGGATATAAGAAAACGTATTGCAGAGCTCGAAAATGCCACAAAAGACAATGACGGTCTGCATTTTCAGATTGCGCTGAATTATGGCGGAAGGGATGAAATCGTCCGTGCAGTGCAGAAGATTGTAAAGAAAGCGGAAGAGGGAGAAATTACAGCAGAAGGTGTGACGGAAGCATATTTATCGGATATGCTGGATACCCGTGGACTACCGGAACCGGACCTTTTAATCCGCACTTGTAATGAACAGAGAATCTCTAATTTCCTCCTCTGGCAGCTTGCCTATACGGAGTTTTATTTCACGCCGGTTGCATGGCCTGATTTTTCAAAAGAAGAATTGGTAAAAGCTGTAGAAGCATATAATCATAGAGACAGAAGATATGGCCGGATATAAGGAGGAATAAGTCATGTTCGTGACAAGGCTTTTAAGCAGTATTGTTCTGGTGGTTTTGGCGCTTGCAACCATATTGTCAGGCGGTTATGTGCTGGCGGCAGTTCTTTTATTTCTGTCGCTTGTCGCTTACAGGGAATTGACGAAAGCCTGTGCTCTGGCAGATACAAAAGGTAAAATGAACGGAATGGAAATAATAGGGTATGTAGGAATTGCAGCTTATTATTTCTTTATGGTGTTCGTGGAAAATAAAATCTTTCTTCTACTGGTGCTTATAACAATTCTGGTTGCATTTATGTTCCTTTATGTGTTCCGGTTTCCGGTATATAGGGCGGAGCAGATTATGTGTGCTTTTTTCTGTGTGGCATATGCACCTGTCATGCTTTCTTTTATTTATCTGGTAAGGAGCCTTCCCTATGGAATATATACCGTTTGGATGATCTTTATCAGCTCATGGATTTGTGATACCTGTGCTTATTTAGTGGGAATGCTCTTGGGCAGACACAAACTGGCGCCGGTGTTAAGTCCTAAAAAATCAATAGAAGGAGCGATTGGGGGAATCGCAGGTTCAGCGATAGTGGGAGCTGTTTATGCATACTTTATCGTTGAATCAGTTGTCAGTGAGCAGCGGATTACCTGGATATTTGTGTTGATCAGTGCAGTGGGAGCGGTTATTTCGCAGGTAGGGGATCTTGCTGCATCTGCCATCAAAAGGAATCACGATATAAAAGATTATGGAAAACTGATACCGGGGCATGGAGGCGTTATGGACCGGTTTGACAGTGTCATCTTTACAGCACCTATGATTTATTTCCTCACCCTGATACTGATACACGGCTGAAAATTCAACGTATAAAATACAACAATTTATGGATAGTCTTTGAAACGGCAGAATGGAGAACATAATGAAAAAGATTGGAATTCTGGGGTCAACCGGCTCTATTGGCACGCAGACTCTTGAAATAGTCAGAAATAATAAGGATTTACAGGTAGTTGCACTTGCTGCCGGCAAAAGCGTGGGCAGGATGGAAGAGCAGATACGGGAATTTTCACCATCACTTGCAGTAATGTGGACGAAGGAAGCGGCAGATGAACTGCGCATAAAAGTGGCGGACACGAATACAAAAGTTCTTTGTGGAATGGAAGGGCTTTTGGAAATTGCGGTTATGGAGGAAATGGAAGTGTTAGTAACCGCAATTGTGGGAATGATAGGAATAAGACCTACCATAGCTACGATAGAAGCCGGAAAAACGATTGCCCTTGCCAACAAGGAGACATTGGTAACGGCAGGTCATATCATCATGCCGCTGGCGGACAGGAAAAAAGTAGCAATCTTGCCGGTGGACAGTGAGCACAGCGCTATTTTCCAGTCTATGCATGGGGAAAATAAAGAACGCATCAGCAAGATTCTTCTTACTGCCTCCGGCGGACCTTTCAGAGGAAGAAAACGGGAGGAACTATCTGAGATAACGGTTGAGGATGCATTGAAGCATCCCAATTGGTCCATGGGAAGGAAGATTACAGTGGATTCCGCCACTTTAGTTAATAAGGGGCTTGAAGTGATTGAGGCGAAATGGCTGTTCCAGGTGGAACCCGAAAAGATTCAGGTAATTGTGCATCCTCAGAGTATCATCCACTCTATGGTAGAATATGCGGATGGCGGTATTATGGCACAGATGGGGATGCCGGATATGAAGCTTCCAATTCAATATGCTTTGTTTTATCCGGACAGAAGACCAATGGAGGGAAAAAGGGTGGATTTCTTTGAAATATCCTCCCTCACTTTTGAAGAGCCGGATACAGACACTTTTAAAGGGCTTTCAATGGCTTATGATGCAATAAAGGCGGGAGGAAGCATGCCTACTGTTTACAATGCGGCAAATGAAAAGGCTGTCTCACTGTTTCTGGACAGGAAGATTCAATTTTTAGAAATATATGACATTATTCAAGGCGCCATGGAGCATCATAAAGTTGTGGATAATCCTTCGGTGGAGGAAATTCTGGATGCAGAAGCCGCAACGTATGAATATATTGAAAGCCAGTATCATCATCTTTAATATAATATAGTGATGCGCACAGGAGGTATTAGTGTGGTAGTATCTATTATTTTATTTATCATTATTTTTTGCGTGATTGTACTTTCACATGAATTTGGACATTTTATTGTGGCAAAGAAAAACGGAATCCATGTGGTAGAGTTTTTCATTGGTATGGGACCGACTCTTTTTTCCTTTCAAAAGGGAGATACGAAATATTCTTTAAAGCTTCTCCCCATAGGCGGTGCCTGTATGTTCGAGGGCGAAGATGGGCTGGAAAAAGAAAAGGGAGAGATGTCGGAAAGGGCATTTCCCAATGCACCTGTGTGGGTGCGGTTTGCGACTATTTTTGCAGGTCCATTCTTCAATTTTCTTACAGCTTTTGTGATGGCGGTTATCATTGTATCTATCTGCGGGATAACGACACCGGAGGTCCGGGCGGTCAATGAGGGGAGTCCGGCGCAGGCGGCTGGGATTGAGGAAGGAGATATAATCACAAAAATTAATGGAAGGCGAATCCATCTTAGTGACGAGGTCTCTGTCATTTCACAGCTCAATACCAAAGGCGAGACCCTTACGGTGGTTTATAAGCGTGATGGGCAGCAGCATACGGCTGAAATCGTTCCTGTCTATGATGAGGAAACCCAGCGTTATTACATGGGAATCTCAGTAGGGGGATATTTAAAATGCAATGTGCTGCAGACTTTCCAGTATGCGTTTTATACCATGGAATATTATGTTCAATCTACGTTTAAAGCACTGCAGATGCTTTTTACCGGTCAACTATCTAAGGATGATGTATCGGGTCCAGTAGGGATTGTAAAGATGGTGGACGATGTTTATGATTCTGTGAAACCGTATGGGATGTCGCTGGTAGTATTGAATATGATCAGCATTGCATTGTTGCTCTCAGTGAATCTGGGGATCATGAATTTACTGCCGCTGCCCGCACTTGACGGGGGACGTTTGGTATTTTTGCTGATAGAAGCAATCCGTGGCAAACCTGTTCCGCCTGAAAAGGAAGGAATAGTTCATCTGGCTGGGATGATGGTTCTTATGGTGCTTATGGTGTTGGTTTTGTTTAATGATATAACAAAGTTCTTTTGATAATTTTTAGAATAACGGAAAGAATCCTTGTGCAAAGTTACCGAAATTGTGTTTTTGGTAATTTTGTGTAATGGATTCTTTTTTTGTGCGGGCGTATAATCGAAACAATCAACAACTTTGGATATGGGGCGTGGTGAACAGGAGGAAGGGCAGGATTGAAAATCATCTCAGGCGTATATTGGGATCAGGGGGAAAGAAAGCAGAATCAGGATTCTCTTATTTTGCAGCAGGTAATGACGAACAGGGGACGCGTGGTACTTGCAGCAGTGAGCGACGGCATCGGCGGATTAAAAGAAGGTGAAAATGCCAGCGGATATATTACGGAGAAGCTGATTGAAAATTTTTATGACCAGATGATTGCCCTGGTGGGCAGAGGAAAGGGAAAAAGAGCGATAGAAAGAAGTCTTATGCGCTGTTTTTATGAAATCAATGACGGTCTTAGGAACTATGGAAGGGGAAAAGATATCAAGCTGGGGGCAACCATATCGCTTTTATTTATGTGGAAAAGGAATTACATGATATTTCATTTGGGAGACAGCAGAATATATCAGTGGGGCAGGAAAGGGATGAAACTCCTTACCAGGGATCACTCTGACGGGGGAAGAGGACTCACCAAATGCGCGGGAAGTTTCCCATTTCAAACGCCGGATATTTCTTTGGGCAGGATGCATAAAGAAGGAGGATTTCTCCTGTGTACAGACGGTTTTTACAGACGCATAGAGCATGAAATGTTTAAGGTGCTGGCACCGGATGACATAGCTGGTGACGAGCAGATTGCAAGAAGGCTTCGGGAACTGGGGATGGAAGCGTTGAAAAGAGGAGAAAAGGACAACATGTCAGCGGTTTATCTGATTGCCTCTGAAAGGGGAGTTGCATGAACAGGATATTATTTCACAAGTATGAGGTGCTTCGCCGGGTCGGTATCGGCAGGACAGGAACGGTATATCTTGCAAAAGATCTGCACTTAAACCGGCTGGTGGCGGTCAAGGAGAGTACAGAAGAGCTTCTGACCGCGGAAATAGAACTTCTAAAAGAACTTGATCATCCAGGACTGCCGAGAATATATGATTGTTTCAGTCAGCAGGAGCATACATTTCTGGTTATGGAATATATTGAAGGGATGACTCTTCGCCAGTATCTTGATAAGCATGGGCGAGTACCCGAGAGACAGGCAGTGAGGTGGGCAGTTGAATTAAGCAGGATACTTGGATACCTGCACAGCAGGCATCCGGCAGTGATTTACAGAGATTTAAAGCCTGAGAATATTATAATCAGGCAGGATGGAAAATTAAAGTTGATTGATCTTGGCGGAACCATCAGATATACCTGCGGCAGCAAAAAGGAAGAACTATGTGTGGGGACGCCGGGCTACGCTCCGTCAGAGCAGTGGAAGGAAGCACGTGGAGATAAGCGCTGGGATATTTATGGTCTGGGGATCGTGCTCCATGAAATGCTGACAGGAGTAAATCCCACAGGACAGCCGTATAAAAGGAGAACAATCGAGGAATACGATAAAGCACTTCAAGGGGCTTTAGATGAAATTATCCAGCGATGTACCGCAGAAGAGACCGGGGAGCGATATCAGTCAATGGAGCAGGTTGAAAGCGCGCTGCTCCGCTATCCGGTAAAGAGGCGGCGCTGTTTGATTGGGCAGAGGATCAAGAAGACGCTTCTTGCACTTATGGGAGGATGTACGATTGCCTGCTTTACCTGTCCGCTTCTTGAGGGAATTCCGGAAAATCAGATTCCCTTTCCATATCTGCTTCGACCTTTGACACTTCTTGTTTTGACCTTCTTATTATTTCTTCTCTTTTTCAAAATCAAAAGGAAAAAACAATTTCTGCGCAGGCAGGAAAAGAATATATGGCTGACAGAAAAAAAGTTCTCTGGACTTTTCTTCCTTTTCCTTGCAGTATCCATATTTGCGATGGGAATCCGGAATGAAGGAGTTTCCCTTCCGGTCGTTTATGCGGAGGAAGAAGACAAGTCTTTATGGGTGGAAATGCGTGATGAGTTTGGACGCAAAATGCTTTTAAGAAATGATGCAGTTTACATAACAGATGAAGCCGTCCGCTTTGAACTTCCGGCAGACAGACTTCCAACAAAGGAGTTATCTATGCAGATTGTTGCTGTGGATGAGGACGGGGCAAGGTACAGCAGCCGTATTTTTTGTATTATGGCGGTGGATAAGGAAGGTGCGGAGGATGGAAGTTTGAATTGATATTCTGATTGGGGTGGAATATAATGTATCATATCGGGAAAATTCAGAAAGAGAATGAAAGGATATGAAAACGGAGGAAGAAGCATGACCAGAGAGCATACAAGGGTGATTTCCATTGGTGATAAGGTAATTGGGGGAGGAAACCCTATTTTAATACAATCCATGACAAATACAAGGACGGAGGATGTGGCGGCAACGGTTGCACAGATTCATAATCTGGAAAAGGCAGGCTGTGAAATTATCAGATGCACGGTCCCCACTCTGGAAGCGGCACAGGCAATTAGGGAAATCAAGAAACAGATTTCCATTCCTCTTGTTGCAGACATTCATTTTGACTACAAAATGGCGATTGCAGCCATGGAAAACGGAGCGGATAAAATCAGGATCAATCCGGGGAATATTGGAGGAGCGGATAAGCTGGCAGCAGTAGTGAAAGTTGCCAAGGAGAGAAATATTCCTATCCGCGTAGGTGTGAACAGTGGTTCCCTTGAAAAGGAACTTGTAGAAAAATATCATGGCGTCACGGCGGAGGGGATTGTGGAGAGTGCCCTTGATAAGGTACACATAATTGAAGATATGGGTTATGAAAATATGGTGATCAGCATCAAGTCCTCCGACGTACTGATGTGTGTAAAGGCCCATGAAATCCTTTCCCAAAAGACAGATTATCCCCTTCATGTGGGGATTACTGAGTCCGGTACAATTATCAGCGGAAATATCAAATCCTCAATCGGTCTTTCCTTGATTCTCCATCAGGGAATTGGTGATACGATCAGGGTATCTCTTACAGGAGATCCGGTGGAAGAAATCAAATCCGCGAAACTGATCTTAAGGACCTTGGGACTTAGAAAAGGCGGGATTGAAGTGGTTTCCTGCCCTACTTGCGGGAGAACCAAGATCGATCTGATAGGACTTGCCAATCAGGTAGAGAATATGACAGCAGAGTTTCCGCTGGATATCAAAGTGGCGGTTATGGGATGTGCAGTCAACGGACCCGGTGAGGCAAAAGAGGCTAATATCGGTATCGCAGGAGGAATCGGGGAAGGTTTGCTTATCAAGAAGGGTGAAATCATTAAGAAGGTACCGGAGGATCAGCTGCTTAGCGTGCTCAGAGAAGAATTGGAGCACTGGGATAAGCAGGAAGTTTAAAGATATAAGAAGTTAGTAACTATTCAGTACAGGTCGAAGCATTTACTGCTGAGACCGTAAGAATATGATTCAGGCATGCAAAATCCCATTGCCGTAGGCAATTTAGGATGGATTTTGCATTGTAACTGTGAAGG
>JAAUZD010000014.1 GCA_014804785.1 Lachnospiraceae bacterium | reverse complement strand
AATACACACTATATATTTCTTTTTACATTTAAAACATTCATCAGCGCTTCCTGCAATACCCTTGAAACATTTATTCCAGCATGTTCTGCTTCATAGTTCAGCCAACTTGGAAGCGCCACGCTTGATCTGATGGCACAGGAAGTTTTTCTTTATTGATTTGCTTAAAATATAAAAGTTGGATAAACCTATTTCATTAAATTCATTCCTTATAATCCATGTTTAAATTACTTATAGGCTGAATAAATATCTAAGTTTGACCAGCTGATTGTCCTGTATGGGGAAAGGCTCACACAATACTCTAAAAACATAAAAAAACCGGTACACCATATCATATACAGAAATGTCCCGGTCTTATTCCATCGGCATCAGCATGCAAAAATTCAAAGTGCATGTGTAAAAATACCTCTGATACTGTGTTCCTATTTAGATTAAAGAGACCTTTTTCCATATCTCCAATATCGTTCGTGGCGAGCACTACTATATGTTGTGAAAGCACAGTATATTTCATTAATCATAGCGCTAAGCCAATTCCTACCTCCTCATATAAATTTTCCCTATAATTCTGGTCAGAAACTGCTCTTCTCAGTTCTTCGCTTCTTCCTTCATCAATAAGCATCTGAACCAGCTTTGCAAATCTATTTTCACCTTCAATTCTTCCCTCACTTAATCCATCTGCAAATCCCTCAGTTCGCCCTTCTACTTTTCCTTGTCTAACATACTGGTCAAATAATTCACACATCGTAATCTCATCCTCCTCTCTGATTCCCTGTTCTTCCATCCATGCTTCAATCCCCTCTGTATCTGTTTCTCCCGAAAGCACCTTGATCATCCTGATCAATGCCGCTTTATGCATAATCTTTCTTTGGGAGCAATATCCGTTTCCCTCAGCAAGGAAGTCCACCACTATCCGCATATCACTCTGAAAAAGTTCCCGCGTCTCTTCCGGCAAATAACGCATCTCGAAAACATGAAGATTCAATTCATCGATATATTCCCATGCCTTCCCGTTTAGATTCCTCTTTCTGAACAGCCTGCGGATGCCACGGCTACTTTTCCATCTGGGATGTCCCCAATATAATACGAACTCAATAACAGGAAAAATATTCTGTGTTTTTCCTTCATACTGTTCCCGGTAGACACCACCTACATAACCAGCCTTGCGCAGCAACATCTTGCCATCCGTCCTGCTCTGGTTGGCAATCAGGTACATGATGTTCACCTTTCCGTCTGCCATCTCATATTTGCACAAGTCCTCATACTGGCTGCGCTGCCTCTCCATCCCTTGGTAAATTGTCTCTGTGGGACCTGCCAGCAAATTTTCTGCTTTTGCTACCTTTTCCCCCTGGTACAATAGTACATTAATCACATCTGCCGCAATATCCGGGAAAGAAACAAACTCCTTCTCTACCGTGTCTTTCTTTTCGTTGGTTTCTTCCATTCGTCCTCCTTTTGTCAGACAGGCAGGACAGTATCTTCTTCTGCAAAAGACGCTTTTCTCTGTTCCCTGCCCTATTTGATTTGAATTGGTAATAAAGCAAGGATTCTACTACAGATAATGCATCCCCTTGTGGGAATGCCTATTAGAAAATAAGATAATAGAACGAATTTCCGTTAGAATTTCTATGCTTTTATTTATTGTATCAAAGCGTATTCGTCCAGTCAATAAAATATTTATTAAAAAATGATAAATTCAGTGCTCAGAAGTCACCTCGAGCGTATTTGACGCTACCAACACTACTATAACTCGTTTTACTAACCTCATTTTCCCCACAAACACTCATTTTTATATCCTTCATTTTCTTGGTCACTTACACATTCAATAATAATTTTTCAGCAATCCTCAGTAATAATTGGGCTCATAATGCGTTCAATCATTGATGTTATTCTTGTCCAGTATTAAAAAAATTTTTGTTATTTTAGGTTTGACTTTTCATAGCTGATCTCTAATCTCCATTAAAATCTTTCCTAGCATGTTTTTTCCCGTTCCATCTTTTCCGCATCCCCAATAATAATCATCAGTTGTCTTTTCAACAATTACGTTCTTTCCGGTAGCCAATAATACCTTTCGTATTTCTTCGTTCTGATTGAATTTAGCAAACACAGCTTCTCTCATTACAGAATCTTTTACTTGTTCCCAATCTTTTCTTAATGGCAAATTACGGTTTCTTCCCATTTCTGCCGCTTTCATGGGACTATCAAGTAATCTTATTTCTTCTTCACATTGAGTTCCATAAAATTTCTGTGCTTGGAAATAATGCTCACTTGTCATCCACCATTTTCCATCTAATTCAAAACCATAATGGGCAAAATTGGAGAAACATCCATATTCGTCATTTCTACACGGTTCAAAAATATTGACGATATCTTTCAAACGTGCTTGATCTCCCAATGTTAATGAATAAGCTTGTACTGCATCACCCATGCTCAACATCATTGGAGACGGATATACAAATCTACTACATCCTTTACACATCAGTTTGATATCATGCAATTCAAGTTTTTTCTTAACTTAACCAATGCATCAAAATAATTCTCACCTTCAGCAGAAAAGCTACCGCCTTGCATTTCCAATTCAATTTGGTACATTTCTCCTTCTTCATTCAAAAAAAGACTTGACTCAATCTTATCCCCATTTACTAAACAAATCACATCATACTGTTCTGTCACTAATCATTATCTCCGTAATTAGGATTTCCTGCGTTATGGGAGTCTCCGGCTCCGTTGCCAGCTGTGTCACATGCGTATGCCCACCGGGATTATAATACATTGCTGGATTATTTCCACAATAAGCTCAACTCCTATTTCATACCTCCAACTGCTCCTGTACTAGTTGCAGAATAAAATCTCCCAAATCTTCCGCCAAATTCTCAACGACTTCATATTCTGCCCCATTATAAAATGCCATCATAACTCTAGGCTCTTTTTCCGAATTTAAAGTAGAATAATCTAAATATGCCATATTTCCATCTTCAAAATTATATATAGGTATCCATTCGCTAGGCAAATTATATTTTTCCCTATCATGTAACGCGCAGGCAACAGAATTCCCTTCCAATATCCCAGAATTATCATCTGGTTCAATTCCAAATATTTCATTACCATAGAACGATAAGTAACCATACTTTTCGTAAAATTCCCTGCCTTGAGTTGAAAAAGTCACATTAAGCATTTGTTCTGCCCTTTTAATTTCCTCTTCAGTTTTTCCACCTGCCGTAGTATAAAACTTACATTTTGGCGCTAATTCCATTGCTTTTAAAAAATTTTGATAACTCATTTTTGCCTTGTCTCCTTTGTTAGAATGGTTTGTTTTTCAATATTAGGGACAAATGCCAACTCTGATATGTCAGTTAAATTCTTTAAATCTAAAAAAATAAGTGTTCTAATATTAGTCTATCCCCACAATGTGCAACCAACAGTCAAATATTTTCTTTCGCTATTCTTCTTTATGTAACTTAACATCATATATTGGCATTTCATTAATATTAATCGTTATCAGTCTGACATTCTCCAATTTCTTTACATTTTCGCTGTACCAAAAGCATCCTGCTCTTTCTTTGCAAATTTTCTTAATTATTTTGCAAAAACAATTATATAACGATTTTGATATAGCAGTATCTGAAATTGTCCCAACCTCACCACATATTAATTTTGAATTATCATAAAATCCACCTGGCCAGAAAACTATTGAATCCACATTTCTACTCTGATCAATAAAATAATGAGTTTTTCCATTTTTTTGTGGAACCTCTTCTATCACAACATCTTTTTCTATAGGAAGCACTAAAAAAGACTCTGTGTGATGGGAACCGCTTTTATTAATTCCTAAACTTGGCAATTTTCTCAATGTATCAAGGCATCTACCATCAGCAGATGTGATATTAGAGTTATCGTAGAACACGATATTCATTTTATTTTCTAATTCATCAGATAGATTCAATAGATCTTCTTTTGTCATAAAAAAGTATATTCCCTTTGACATTTTATCTTCCCCTTATTATTCCTCCAACTTGCGGTCTGCATATGATCCTCTGGTTCTATCTTTATTCCGGGTCCTTTTCTAGAAATAGTATTTTCCTTCTTCTCCAGAACCATTACTTCATTTTTTCCTTTCGTAATACGATACGCTCTTTTAATAAATGCTTTTTTCATCTTCATTTAATGATAAATATTCCATTTGCAATTCTCTTTTAAGGATTTGAACTAATATTAACTGCATATACTTCCGCAATGTGCCGTCTGACAGTATTAAAAAATTTCACACCTTTAAATTATCGTACTGATTTATATCATCAAGGTTTTCTGGAAATGCCACATCTCCCAATTCAATCTGGGAATTATATAAAATCCATAATCAATTTGTTGCCATTTATATTCTATTTAAAAAGCAACCGCCAATTTTTTATCCATATACGACTGATGGACTGGCATAACCAATCCACCAAATACACACTATATATTTCTTTTTACATTTAAAACATTCATCAGCGCTTCCTGCAATACCCTTGAAACATTTATTCCAGCATGTTCTGCTTCATAGTTCAGCCAACTTGGAAGCGCCACATTTCTCCTGACAGTTTTTGTATCAACTTTTTTTCTATATTCTGTAAAGTCAACATCTACATAAGTCAAAACACCTTTTGAAAAATCAATATCTTCCGTGTCCTGCCTTACTTTTTCAATTGCTGCTGCTTGATCTGATGGCACAGGAAGTTTTTCTTTATTGTCTTCCATTGAAATTCCAGCTAATCCTATAGCATCCCTTGCCATTTCTATAGCATCTGCAAAAGTATCACCTTCTGTAAATATATCCATATCAGGAACACATACTAAAAAGGGATGTTCAGAACCATCATTTACATTAAATATAAAAGTTGGATAAACCTGTTTCATTTAATTCACTCCTTATAATAATTTCCATTTTCTCAGTATCATTCTTGCTAAACTTTCGTTCACTTCCTTATGTCTTGGAATCTTCTCTATATCACTACCTTTTCTGTATATGTCATGATTACCTCCATGTCTCTCAAAGGTAAAACCTGCATCTTCAAGTTTCTTAATCAAATCTCTTTGTTTCATTAGTGTTCCTCCCCACAGTATAATTATACACACTAATTACACAATCGTCAACGTGTTTATACACAATTAATACACAATAAAATCAGGCACCCCTTTCGGTGTGATTTGTATTATCGCTGGAAATCCTTATGGGAAGTTTGAGTAATTTAACTATATCAGGGGCATTAGCATGTTTCCTTCCTATTGCATATGCCAAAGGCGTATTCCCTCTATGATCTACAAGATCTGCTTTTTTATTCCATATGCTTTCAAATTCCTCTTTACTTATATTACTTATTTCTGTATCATTTTGTCTAAAACTACTATTGAAGTATATTCACTCGGAAAACTCAGTTCAAAAAACACCATAATATTTAGGACTTTTACAATAGGGAGTTAGATATTTCAATATTTCTTATGTAATATAGTTCTGTCCTCAAAAAAAAATTATTCTCTTCTTCCCTGTATAAATTTCCATTTTCCTTATCAACATAATATGTTTGTTTCCTAATGATGTGATTATCATAATTTTCAAATGAACTAAATAGAAAATACTCCTTGGCAGCAAAATTACTCATCCCATCATATATTAATTTGAGGTTGGTATTTCCTTTCTCTATCAATAGGTCCATGGTCTTATCCATTAGCTCATCTATTGTCTCTTTATCTGGAATATTTACTGATGACAACTCTGTTTTATCCAGCACACCAATTTGGGTTAAGCTTTCCAAATTCTTTCCTTCCCATGTATAAATGTCCCCTGTAACATACTCAACATAAAGCATGTTTTCAATAATGATGTTCTTTTCTATCGTCTCCCTATATATTGCAAATGCATAAGCAGTCAAAGGAGAAGTTTGTTTACCTTCATATATACAAATAGCTTTTTCTTCTGGCTGAAATACAAAATTATCAAATTGATTATTTTCAATTATAGCCGCCATGTTTTTAGAAAATAATTCCATATCTTCATCATCTAAAGTAATTAACTCTTTATTATCAGTCATTTCAAATGTTGCAAATACTTCATTCTCTGCATCATCCTTTATATGACTTATTAATTCTTCTTCACTTTCATCAAACTTTATAAAATTATTTGTATTTTCTTTTGTATACATATATATTCCACTTAACAGGCACATAACAATACTTAGACTTATTATTCTTTTCACTTTAAAACCTCCATGTTAAAAAATATCATTTACATAATATTTCAATAACGACAGACTTGTAAGATTGTTTCTTTATAATTAGATGCAGTTGCATATTTACCTTTTATTAATGCATCACACCAATCCTCAATTGTTCCTGTCGTAACATACTTTTGATAGTTGTTAACAAGTAAATCTGAGTGTTCTTTTATTGATTCTTCCATTGAATTAAAACTTTCCCCAATCGTCGGACTATAGAAAATCCCCGTAAAACCGCCGATTGATACTAACACAGGGCACATATGAAGGCATCAGCGGCAAAAATCCCTAGTAAACAACTACATATAGCTCGTATTTTACCGCACATTGACATCCGAAGGGGTATCATTGTCGCAGACAAGGGCTTCCCTCCGAGCAAGATAAAAACGGAATTCTCGGAAAGACCTGACCTTCATTTTCTGACACCGATTAAAAGGAATGATGTGCGCATCGCTGATAATGACATGCTCGCCTTTGACGGTGTGCTTAAGGGCATCGACCCGCACGTAGTTTACAAAAAGAAGCAGATCAAGGGCGGCAGATTCCTCTATGCTTTCAAGGATGCAGTATTATAAAAAAATCAGAACGGGCAGGATTGCTTGATCAGATGTCCTATGGGGATCTAATGGATGATCTTTCATCCGCATGGCGCAGGGTGGATGCTCCGGTCGAACCGTCAACAGACGACGGATGTTGGGTGCATACCTTAAAAACAGTTTTCGAGGAACTTGAGGCTCTGGGATTATCAAAGCCCGTTCCTAAATCTGAGCCCAAGAAGCGTGGTCACAAACCTAAGCCGAAGAACGAAACTGATCCCAAACCCAAACGGCAGCGCGGTCGTCCGAGAAAGGATGCTAACCAATCTGCCGGAAATCTATAGTCCGGCAGATTGGGAAACTTTTAATCGAAATATGGGAGAAGCCAGTAAATACAATAATTTTTAAGCAAGTGATTTTCCGAACTTCACGGATTCAGGTTTATATTATAAATATTACTTTTCTTTTAAAACACAATCTACATTATTCCCCTTATAAACAGTTAATTCTTTTAAATCTTTACAAGCATTAGGTTGTGAGAAGTAGCATGCTACAGCTCTTCCATCTTCTAGAACATATACCGGATGTAGTATACCACATCCGATCCATCCATCTGGTTCTCCGATTTTTTTCTCTATTTCATCTATAGATTCTCCTAATTCAATATTTTGAAAATCTTCAACTGTTAAACTTCTATTTTGAGGTATATATTTCATTTTAAACCCTTCAACATTAATTTCCATAGTATTATTTGCTTTATCCATAGCATTGTTCTCCTTATATATATATATTATCATGGTAATCAAACTAATAATTAAAAGAAATATGATATATATTTTTTTATTCACTACAAGTATCCTCCTCCGTTATATAAAAATAACCTACAATAGCAAAATATTTTAATTCCTGTGCATTTGATATCGGATCAGCAATACCTGTTTCTACTGGATAATCTCCACGCTTATGTGACCATGTTCCATCTGAATCTTGTCTATACCAATGATAATCCTTTGCAGGGCTCACCACCAACAAAACAGCATATCCACCTTCCATACCTTCTTCATATGGTTGAAAATTTTTTCCTATTGCCTTAGCGTCTGCTTCAACTAAATTTATTAATCTTTCATTTCCGTCTTTAACTCCTGACAAATACTTTCTATCCTCAATATCATATTGTCCACTAAACAACCCCGGTTGATTTGCAAATGCTTTTGTATAACCAGACATTTTTGCCTCATCACGTGTATATAAGTATTCACCCGTTACTGGATTATTGATAATATCAAATGCATATGCATAACAATTAGTCCTCAATACATATTGATCGCTATTATATATTTCAGGTGAATATTTATATTCATAATTACCTGGCGTTGGCTCAATAATTTCTGGCGAAGAATCTGATTCTACCTCTCGTGAGCTACAAGCTGTTAAACAAAGCGGTATTAACAGTACCCACCATGGAAATTTTCCATCATAATCTATCAATACTGTTGGATTATTCCAACAATAGCTATAATGATTTAATGTCACAGGCAGAACTTTATTCCCTTTAATTATATCTTCTTCCACGAACCTTCCATTCCCAGACTGGTATTCCCTCATCTGCGCAAAATAAGTTCCTCCAACCTTGTCATGGCGATACCCCGTATACCCGAAGGGCTGTTCCTCCCCCTGCCTATCATATGGGTTCAGCATCCCTGACTCATCCAATTCCTTTCCTAGGTCATTGCCAAATTCATCATATCCATAAGTAAGATAGCTATTCCTGCCTGTAGATGATTCTATTTCTGTCCTAAAACCGCTGACGCGTAACGGACTTCCCAGCTCATCCTGCATATAATAATGCAGACTGGAGAACGCTGCCTTGCAAGATGCCTTTGCTCCTCTCCTATTTTCTTCCATTACTGCCATATTCCCGTCAAAATAGAATTTCTGCTCGCTCTCACCTTTCCAAATACCCAAAAGATTATGAAAGCCTCTTGTCAGATCCAGAAGGTAATCCTCATCCCTTCCACTCACCGTTTTCCCTGTCCTCTGCCCCAGCCCATTGTACTTGTAAAGCGCCTCATGCCCTTTATCATCCCATGCCTTTGCCAGACGGTTCATAGCGCCATATTCATAGCCGTGAATCAGTTTCCCTTCTGTTTCCTCCCTTATCATATTTCCCCTGTTGTCATAATAATAATCCGTATGCACTGTATTTCCCTGCAGCACGGCATCCAGGCTGTCTTCCTCAGTAGAAGTCAGGCGGTTCAATGCATCATAAGTATAGGAGATATTCCTTCCCCTTCCATAATCCTCCATACTGCTCCGGTTCCCAAATGCATCATAGGCATATTCCCTTAAAGCATCCCCATCTCTTGAAACGCTCACAAGCCTGCTTAAGGCATCATACCCATACACATACCGCCCGCTCTCTTCCCTGAGCCCTCTCCTTTCTTTCGTGACAGCAGTCTTGTTGCCCATGAGGTCATATTCATACCGGTATCTGTCAAGGATTCCCCCCTCATCCTCATGTGTAAGCTCCTCAAACTGCCCCCTGTCATCATAATGCCACAAAGTCCGCATTCCCTCCGGGAACTGCCTCTCCGATATTAAATCCCACCGATTTCATCATACCTATACCCTGTATATTACTAATTCCACTCGACATCTACTAGCGGAATCTTATCCGTTTCATATATGTACATTATTTCCGACTCATAGGGTGTATCCATATCCCACTCTACTTTCGCATTTGGAACCTTTCCATATACTGGATCGCTATACATTGTTCTTGTATCGCTATACAATTTATTAATTGGTCTCCCATAAACAAGAAGATAAGAATGATTCTCAAAATCAAAATTATAGTCTATCTGTTCTAAATCAAATCTTTCTTCCAAAGCCTGATAATACTCTAACGAAACAGCTTGCCACCAAAAAGGCTTTACTTGTATAAAAAAGTCTTTAGAATATCCAAAATCTTCTTCTTTGGCTGCTTTAATTTTTTTTAAATATTTTAAACTCATTTCTGTCACTTTACCTTCGGGATGTTCCTCTATGGACGCATCACCCAAAATAATCTTAGGCTTATAAATGAATTTACAATATATCTCTCCTATTACTAACATAATAATTATTATCGCTACTATAAATAACAATCCTTTTTTTATTTTATTTAATTTGTGCATGCATGGTCCTCCGCCTTATTAATCAATTCTACTACATTCTCAAAACTATATCCTATTTTTTTTATTATCAAATTATTGTTTTCATCATAATAGTACAACTTATAACCATCATAAGGCTCATCGTCTTCATAGAAAGTTCCAGGAACAACTCTTATTTCATGCTGCAATTTTTCTCTTGTTATAAACAAAAATTTTTCTGTTATATAGTTATCAATATGAGAAACACTACCATCTGCTGCTATAACCTTCCCGATATTATGTATATTTTCATCATCAATGAATCGGGTTGCCATATTGTCGTTTCGACTTGTCAATCCTGTATTGCATCCAAGAAGAACCAGTGTATCAATATTTTTACTATCTAAGCTATTTACTTCCTCTTTTTGAAATTGCGCATTACTTTTAAGCTCTACTTTACCCTTATCATTTTTATTCTTAGTTGTATCTACACGAAAACAATCCGGATTGGCGTGAGTATATATAATAACTGCATCAATTTTACCCTCGTCCATTCTATTCCACCCTTCAATAAAATCATCTCGTGAATTTAATGTAACCGGATGTACTTCCGTATGATATTTTTCTTCCAATAATTTAATGTCTGCCTCAACTTCTTTTTCCACCTTATCACCTTCAAAAGCCTCGGGATCATAGAAATACCAAACATCATTTCCATCAAAATCGACATATAGTACTGGATTATTCCTACAATAATTGTACTGATTCATAGTTTCTGGCATCACATCATTCCCCTTGATTACATCCTCTGCTGTAAACCGTCCTACCTTTGTTTGATACTCCCTAGCCTGTGCAAAATATGCTTCACTGACATCATCATACCGATACCCAGTATACCCAAAAGGCTGTTCGATGCTCTGGCTGTCATATACATTCGGTATACCAGATTTTTCTAATTCTCTCCCTAAATCATTTCCATTTTCATCATACCCATAGGTCAGGTAATTACTTCTGCCCGTAAGTAAGACGTCTTGCCCGCAGAATCCACTAACACGTATGGGACTTCCAAGCTCATCCTGTAGATAATAATGCAGACCGGAAAAAGCTGTCCTGCCAGCAGGATTTTTTCCGCTTCCGCTTTCTTCCATAGCGGTCGCCTTACCATCAAAATAGAAGTGTTGATTGTTCTCGCCCTTCTGAATGCCTATCAGGTTATGATAACCTCTTGTCAGATCAAGGAGATAATCCTCTGCATCTCCATTTACATTTTTCCCTGTTCTCTGTCCAAGTCCATTGTATAGATAGATGGCTTCCTGCCCTTTATCATTCCACGATTTACTAAGACGGTTCATGGCTCCATACTTATAGCCATGAATCAACGTTCCTTCTATCTCTTCCTGGGTCAGATTCCCCCTGTTATCGTAAGAGTAGTCTGTTCTGATAAGTTTTTCTGCTACACCTCCTATCTGCTCTTCTTCTGCGTAGTTCAGCCGGTTCAGGGCAATTCTGGATCACGGCGTCATCTGCTCCATGAAAGAAGCGAACCTTGATATTTCCGCACCCTATTTCAGCAGCAATACATGGAAGGGCAGGTTTAGATGGATGGCTAACATTTTGCTCCACCATCGCAGGAGTAGATACATGAGACTCTGTCATATCGAGTTTTACGACCTCCTGCTTTACAGGAATGGCCGAAATTTTGCTTTCGGAATCAGGAATAGTATATCCCGCTTTGCGTAGTTTGCTTACCCAGTTATAAAAGGTTCCGGGATTGATTCCCTGATTTTGACACCACTGGTAATCGGAAAGTCCACTGCGGCGGCATTCCATGATAAGTTTGATTTAATCAGATTTTCTTACACCATTAGGATTCATAATGATCGCTCCTTGAAGACAGAGTAAAACGCTTGCCTCTAGCATTGAAGGTAGAGCAAAATGCTCGCGTTTCCTAGCAATCATTATATAAGTTTTTAAAGAGGGATTAAATCCCCCCCATTACTTTGCGCTTACTTACTAAATTGTTATTAGTATCGTAATAGTATTTTTTATTGTATCTACCTGAAGAAGGTCTGGATTAGCGTGGGTATATATTATAACTGCATCAATATTTCCATCCTCCATCGCATTCCATCCATTAATAAAATCATCTCGAGAGTTTAATGGAATTGGATTGATTTAGTGTCTCCGCTACAACAATATTTCCCTTAATCACATCCTCCGCCGTAAACCGCCCATTTCCTACCCGGTATTCCCGCGCCTGCACAAAATAAGTCCCGTTGATTTCATCATACCGGTATCCTGTATATCCAAAAGGCTGTTCTCTTCCCTGCCCATCGTATGGGTCCGGTATCCCTACTCCTTCCAGTTCCCTTCCCTACTGATTTCCAGCAGGTTATGATATTGCTTTGTAATATCCAGGAGATATTCCTCATCCCTTCCATTTACCGTTTTCCCTGTCCTCTGCCCCAAACCGTTGTACCTGTAGGCGCCTCCTGCCCTTTATCCCCATGCTTTCGTCAGCCAGTTTACGGCTCCATACACATATCCATGGACAAACTACCCTTCTGTTCTCGCAGCATCTATTCGTATCCTCCAAATAAAACTAATGCAACATACAATCTCTCCGCTGATAGCCTGCAATCCTCCATAAAGCTGTGCCGTCAGGAATCAAGTCTCCTGAAACCCGAGTTTGATTTCAACCTACTACAATGAGCTGCCTGACAATATATGCTATTAATTCTTCTACAAATTGGACAAACAGAATCAATCAATCCTAAATTCTTCTGGAATTCTTTCAAGTATCTCTTTCTCATTTATCTTTTCTTTTGTCCCACCTTTCCCATATTCCTTCGACAAAAAGTACACATCATTTTCTTTGATCAAAGAATATTTTTCCCATTTGCCATCTCCTAGAAAATCATAATAGAAAATCCCCAAATCACCTGACCTCAACCAAAAACTATTACTTTCCCTTTCCCACGTTATCCAATGAAAATCAAACGCTCTGTACTCATTTTTAATACAATAGATCTCTTGCATAGCTTCACTACAAATAGCCACATTAACATAAGAAACCTTATCCTGACTATTTTCTTCAACAAGCACATTCATACAATAACTTCCATCAAAAGATTCAATATGTTCCGGCGGTCTATTTTTTTGAGTATACAATATCTGTGTATGCATATTTATTACAGCCCATAAAACATATAGACCGCCTAATAGTACAAACACTAATATTGCTATTCCTATTAAACAACACATTTTTACATATTTCATATCTATCCTCTTTTCCAAATGACTATTTAAAATTAATATGTAAGCGCATAATTTTAGGGTGGATTTTCATACCCTGAATTTATCTTTATAATGATTGCTAGAAAACGCTAACATTTTACTGCATCTTACAGTGCTAGATGCGAGTGTTTTACTTTATTTTGAAGGAGTACAATCATTATGAGTCAAAAAGTATGTAAAACGGATCAGATCAGACTGATTACGGGGTGCCGTAAAAGCGAGCTTTCCAATTATCAGTGGTGCGAACCAAATGACATCTATCCCAGAAACTTTTATAACTGGGTAAGCAAGCTCCGCAAAAACGGATATACCTTTCCTGAATCAAAAGCATTACCAAATATCCAGGAAATTGTAAAAGTGGAACTGGTTCCATATCCAGCATCGAAATCTGGTCAAATGACAGGGCAGAATGTTAGCCTTCCGGTCAACAATCTTTCTGTTGGAGCGAAGCTTCTGATTGGAGATGTCACACTGCGCTTTTTTTAATGGTGCTGATGAACAACTGATTCAGAATACCCTAAAAAATATTGGAGGACTGAAGCATGCTTGGTGGCATTTCTCTTGCAACAAACCTCTATATCGTAGCCGGCTACACGGACATCCTCTTCGTTTATTTACTGGGCACAATTACTATAATAATTTGAATATTTTAATTTAATATCTTCTAAATCATTCCCCCAATTATAAAGCCAGTCTATACTAGTATAGTTTTCAGGCATCCAATTTTCATTCCAGTTTTTGAGCCATCCCTTGTTTTTTCTGAACCATCCTTCATCCTGCCTTATAATTGTTTTGTCTGACCATGTAATGTGCATTTCAAAATCCGTTGGGTTAGCAAACGGAATTGTTTTAGCAAAGCCTGCTTTTATCATATCTGTACTATAGGTTGGATTAGGATCCATAATGTCATTCCAAGAATATGTCAGATCAAAGATCATATCTCCTCTTGTATCTTTACTTATAGTTCCTGTTATTTGAAATCCACCAACGTCTTCGTTTGTGCCATGCAAATATTTATATCCAACTATACCTTCGCCATTTTCAATTACCATAGGAAACTGCATATCTATGTTTATTGATGAATCATTCTGTAGGCTATAACCTATTGGCATAACAATATCTCCAACCTTCCCTGTTAGAACTTCATTTTTCATTAAATACTTTCCCCAACTACCATCTTCATCATTTATACTTTTTCCATCCCCATATAAATAGTGCACGCCAATAGCTACTCCTGCATCATCCATTCCATCACTAAAAAATAAATCCCATATACTTATTTCTTCTTTACCATCTGGATCTATGAACATACTAGGATTTTCCAAGCAATATCCATATCTATTCAATGTCCCCGGTACTGCACCATTTCCCTTAACCAGATCTTCTGCTGTAAACCGCCCATTCCCTACCTGGTATTCCCTCGCCTGCGCAAAATAAGTCCCACTAATTTCATCATACCTATATCCCGTATATCCAAAAGGTTGTTCTACTCCCTGCCCATCATATGGATTCGGTATCCCTACTCCTTCCAGTTCCTTCCCCAAGTCATTTCCAAATTCATCATATCCATAACCCAGATAACTGCTCCTTCCCGACAGTGTCCCTGCTTCTTCCCCAAAACCACTGACCCAGAGAGGGCTTCCAAGATCATCCTGCATATAATAGTGCAAACCTGCAAATGCTCTCCTTCCAGAACCGGTTGTTCCCTTCCTCTTCTCTTCCATCGCTGCTACGTTCCAGTCAAAATAGAAGCTCTGCTCATTCCCTTCCCCACTGAGCCCCAGCAGGTTATGATAAGGTTTGGTAAAATCCAGAAGGTAATCCTCATTCCCTCCATTCGCCGTTTTCCCGGTCCTCTGCCCCAGCCCATTGTACCTGTACAGCGCCTCCTGCCCTTTATCATCCCATGCCTTTGCCAGTCGGTTCATAGCGCCATATTCATAGCCGTGAATCAGTTTCCCTTCTGTTTCCTCTCTTACCATATTTCCCCTGTTGTCATAATAATAATCCGTATGCACTGTATTTCCCTGCATCACGGCATCCAGGCTGCCTTCCTCAGCAGAAGTCAGGCGGTTCAATGCATCATAAGTATAGGAGATATTCCTTCCCCTTACACGATCCTCCATACTGCTCCGGTTCCCAAATGCATCATAGGCATATTCCCTTAAAGCATTCCCATCTCTTGAAACNCTCACAAGCCTGCTTAAGGCATCATANCCATANNCATACCGNCCGCTCTCTTCCCTGAGCCCTCTCCTTTCTTTCGTGANAGCAGTCTTGTTNCCCATNAGGTCATANTCATACCGGTATCTGTCAAGGATNCCCCNCNCATCCTCATGNANNAGCTCTGNNAGCTGCCCCNTGNCNTCATAATNCCACANNGTNCGCATCCCNTCNGGNANNCGNTTNTCCGANATCCNNCCCNNNTCNTCATATCTGTAGCNTATCTCTTCANANCCTCCCATGCCCGGCANGTTCCCGCTCCTNTCCANCNGCATCCTGTCAAGNCGCATCTGGTCATCATAATGGTAGAGNGCNCTCCTTCCATCNGGATAGGTGATNCCCTTCCTCTCTCCCATGNTNCCCCACTCATAGNAGACAGTCTTTCCATTATGGTCCGTGATGCTCACAGGGTCTCCNNNCNCATCCCTTTCAATCCTTGTCTCCCCCAGCCAGTCCTTCACAAGGGCGAGCTGGCGCAGGGCGGTGTATTCCATCTCCACGCTGGTCCCATCANCNTATAAGATATGGCTTATCTTTCCATCAGCAGTATAATCATANNCAGTCCGGTANCCNTCCCTGTCTGCCTTGAGGATTGTCCTGCCNAGNGCNTCATATTCATAGTNCTCCTCGTTCCCANAGNCATCCCTGATNCATTCCACCTGCCCTAAAGGATTCCTCTCATAGAAGGTCTCCCTGTCCGCTTCNCCGGCGTTTCCCTTCTGGNNNATATGNATCAGNCGGTCCTTATTATCATAGGCATACTCCGCCCTGTTCCCCAGGGCATCCGTCACNGCCTTCAGCTTGCCGCCCATGGTATATTCATAAAAGGTGNTGTTCCCATTGGCATCAGTCATGGAGGTCACATTCCCCANCACGTCATAGGTATAGCTCTTCTTCTGTCCTGCGCTGCTGGTGATGGCAGTCACCCTTCCCATGCTGTCATAAGTGTAATTCAGGCAGTATCCCTGTCCGTCCGTCTTACCTGTGATCCTCCCCAGCTTATCATAGGTATAGTCCATCTGCTTCCCGTCAGGATAGACGGTCCTTTCAAGCCGCCCTCCGGGCAGATAGACGTGTCTCGTCCTCCTGCCAATGGCATCCGTGACAGACGCCAGCTGTCCAAGTGCATTGTATTCATACCGGGTAATATTTCCCCGTATGTCCGTTTCCTCCGTCAATTCCCCTGCATCATTGTAAACAAAGGTGCGCNGGTTCCCTGCCGGATCCGTGATGCTGCTGANATGCCCCGCCNTGTCGTATGTATAGACGGTCTTCCCNCCTGCCGGATTGGTGATCTCTGATACACGGTTTAAGGCATCATAAGCATAGGAGGTTTCTGAAAGCACCTCCTTCCCNTCACCTGCCTGGGTCTTAAGCAGATTCCCTACCGGGTCATAAGCATAATNTACCACAGATGCAGCNTCCGCATCTTTCGCTCCTTTTCTTATTTCCACCCTNGNAAGGCGGTTATTCTTATCATAGGTAAAACCGGTAGCAGCNCCTCCGGGTGAGANCTCTTCTGCCAGCTTCCCCATCTTATTATAGGTGCGCCTGGTCTCCCTGCCTTCCTTGTCNGTCAGCTTTTCCGGNTTTCCCATGGCATTGTATTCGATGGACAGGATGCCTCCGTCATAGTCTTCCATCTGCACCGGTTTCCCGCTTTCGTTATAGGAATAGGACCGGGTATTCCCTTCGGGATTCGTCACCTTAAGGAGATGGCTCCTTTCATCATACTGGTAGCTGGTGGTATTTCCCTCTGCATCTGTGGATGANGTTACCCTGTTCAGTTCATCATAGATATAAGATGTCTCTCCTCCATAGGGATCCGTGATCTTTACCACATTCCCCCTTTCATCCCGCACCACCTGGAAGCTGCTCCCGTCAGGCTGGGTCAGGCGCACAGGAAGTCCTTTTTCATCATAGTCGGTTTTCCGTCTCCTTCCAAGGGCATCAGCTGTTTCAACCAGCCTCCCCTTTTCATCATAGGTATTGCTGACCAGTTTCTTTCCACTGACAGCGGCGGTGAGCAGCCTGCCCTCTTTGTCATGGGAGAACTCTGCCTGCTCCCCTAATGCATTGGTGATGCCCGTCAGGTTTCCCTTTTCATCATACCGGTATCTGGTCCTGTTCCCGTTCTTATCCACATACAGGGTGCGCAGGTTCTGGTCGTTATACTGGTAGCTTTCCTCCCCATCCTTATGAATGGTCTTAAGGTTGCGGCATCTGTCATCGCTGTCATAGGAGACCAGGTTNCCGTTGGGCTCCAGCATATAGGTGCGCATATTTGCATCATCATACCGCAGCTCCACGATGCTCCCGTCCGGCATGGTCTGCTTCAGCACGCGCCCCTCTGCATCATATTCATTCTTTACGCCTATGATGCCTCTTGGGGTCAGCACGCTTTCCAGCTTTCCGTTCTCATTGTATCCGTAGGTGTAGGCATGGCCCAGCGGGTTCACGAATTTCCACAGCTTCCCGTAGCGGTACCACAGCCTCACCTCCCTGCCTGTGTGGTCCCCCACCCTGATCAGGTAGTCTTCTTTATTGTAAGTAAAGGACAGTTCTCCTCCGTTTGCTCCTTTGACCCTTGCCACCCTGCCTTTGTCATCGCGGGTATAGGTATCCATGTTCCCGTTCCTGTCCTTCCGCGTAAGGAGCCATCCTTCCGGGGAAAATGCATACTCCTCCCCGGCTCCGTTGACATACCGGAAGCCTTCCTTTGTCTCTGCGAGCATTCCCCTGTCCCCCATTACCGGAACATACAGACCGCTGGTAAGGGCACGGTATGGAATCTCCTTCCCGTCGCCCTGGCAGACGGACAGCCTTCCGCTCCCTTCTTTCCGGATGTGCATCTCATGGTTATGGTACCAGCCCTTTCCGATGCTTCCGCCGCCTTTATCCATGGAATTGTAAAAGATCTTAAAAGACATCCTGGTGATGCCCGGTATGATGAGGTCTTCCTTTTCGTAGATAAAATTTCCGGTGTTCATGTTGATGGGATCACAGCCAAAGATCTGGCATCCCAGTCCCTTTCCCCTTGCCCAGGAGAACGCCTTTGCGTATCTGAGGGCAAATGATACCGGAATCAGCGGGATTACATCTCCCTGCCCGGAAGTAACCGGCATGATGAGTCCGCCTTTCTTGCACACCAGCACGCTGCTCATTGTGAGGGCTTCCTCACCATTGATCTTCTCTATCTCAGAGGACATGCCTTCCGTATTCTCCCACCTGTCTTCCAGCTCCATGTTGCCATCGCACATATGGGTCTCTTCATTCTTCTTGCATCTGTCAAAATAAGGGATATTCGTTTCTGCTTCGCAGTCCTTGCAGTTGGCTATTTCCTTTCCATTTTCCTTACATCCGCGTTCCTCCTGGACACATAATTTTTTAATGCCGATCCCATTTACACAGATCAGCCCCGCTCCATCCACCAGATAACCTTTTCCCATCTTCCGTTCCCCTTTCCTTTATACAGTCTTCTTAAGTTCCATTCCTTCTGCCCCTCTTGCAAGCAGGCTTTCTGCAGCATCCATGCGTATCCTTATTTCCCACTGGTTCTTATTTTTTATGCGATAGACCGGCTCCTGACATTTTCCATCTCCTTCTGCCAGAATTGGCAGATAGCGGGAGATGCTCTCTCCCCGGCTGGTATCATACAAAACTGCAAATAAGAAAGGCATGTCCTTGTCATACATCTTTAATACATCCATCACACCCCTTGATACCAGAAGTAATGGTTCTGTGATTACATCCGGATACAGGATATCCATTCCCGTTTTCATATCTAACAGGAAATATTCAGGCAGTTCCTTATACCGCTCTCTGGTCAGCTTCCGTTCATCCAGCCTTCCAAACCAGGAACATATCTCTGGAATGGGATTTCCCCTTTGCGTTTTTAATTGGAAATATTCCATAATCTCTCACCTTCCCCCTGAAATCTCCCAAAAAAGAGGAAAAANTTTTCCGTTTTATTCAACTCCCTGAACTCCCTGATTTCCATGATTTCCTCCGCCATATCTGTACACAGCTTGCGGACCGCTGCCAGATAATACTCCACACATTTCAGCCTGACGGCATCCTCCTCCGCACTGCACAGTCNGGGAAAACTGTGCCTTAACTCTTTTATGATATATGCNATATCTTCCTCAAAGTATTCAAAGAAATAAGGAGGCTTCCACATTATTTCCACTGGTTCCCCTTCCAGCCAGAATCCTTCCCCAAGCAAGGACAGTTTAAGGTCATANGTCTTTGTCANAATACTGCTNAGAAGATAAGTGATTCCAAGGCTGGCTGCCTTCTTTCCATCGTCAGAATCCTTATGGAATNCTCCCCNTCTGGATGCCAGTTCTTTAAACGCCTGTATCACCGCCTGGCGATTTTCCTCTATCTGATAANNCTCCATAAGTTTGTGCACGCTTTTTCCAAACCGCTCTCGCTGCAGTTCATCGGCTGCATTAAGCAGTTCTTCTCTTCGTTCTNTAATTTTAGCCATTCCTTATCCTCTTTNCTTACTGCACCTTNAACTCTCCGCCTGTAAAGGTGATACCCTNNTNCATGTTGATTGCGGTTCCCCCCTGTTTTAANTTGACAGAAGATGTGCCTGCCACAATCAGCGANCCCGTATCGCTGGAGATNGTCATGTCCTCTGCCGCCTCAAGCATGACGGAGTGGGCGCTGACNATATTGATTCCTTCCGCATCTGTCAATTCAATTTTTGTTCCCTGATTGTTTGTAATCACAATGGAATCCGGCGTAAAGCGCACTTCCTTCTGNTATTTGCTCTTAAAGGACTTTACATTTGGGTCTTTTCGGTCTGCACTGTCTGTTTCCATATGGACAGAGCTTGTGACNAATGCTTCTTTTTCCTCCTTACCCGGAATCGTAAGGCGCACCATATCTCCCGGCTCCGGCATGCAGTACCAGCCGGTTCCATCAGATGTGGAATAAACNGTGGCATAAGGATACCAGATGTTTATATCCTGCTGCTTGTTTTCATCCTTAATGATTACAACCTGTACCTGATCTTCCTTTACTTTTCTCACTATTCCGTCAAGGGATGCACCCGCCATTTCATTCTGCCGGANTTCCAAGACTTCCATTCCAGCTNTNGACTTCAAATAACATTCATGAAGCATTTCTCCGCCGGCAAGTCTGCTCTCAATTTTATAAATANAAAGCGTTCTTCCCTGAATCGTCATACAGTCCCCAAGCCTATGATTCTCCCTGCAGGTTACCATATATACCAGAGAGTCTTCCTCATGAAGAGACGTCAGTCCCCNANTTTTCTTTCGTCTGTACTCCTCCAGTTCCTTTTTAACCATATATTTCTTGTGTTCCNGAATCTCCGCTTTTTGCCCTTTAGGAAGATCAAAACTAAATNTTGCTCCTTTCATGCAGGATTCTGCTGTAAGGAATTTATGNTTNCTGCTGGCAAGTCTTTTCAAAAACTGCCAGTCGGTTTCATAATACTGCAATATAAGTTTCCCTTCCGCATCTGCAAGGGAACTGTTGAACCTTACATCTGCGTCCGGGTATCCCCCGCTGATTTTTCTGAAGATATCCTCATAGGTAACAGTACTGTCCTGATAGGTTCTAAAATGTTTCTCCTGATCNAACAGCCAGCTTCCGCTTGAGATTTTCAGGGTCATCTGCTTTTGATGATATTCTGAATTGATAGAGAAATCTGTGACGATTCCCCAGAATAAGGTCTGCCTCTCTCCATCCTTTCCAACCTTTTCTACTCTTTCCCATACATCTCCGGTAAGAAGATGCAAATAGTTTTCCTCCATTTCATCCTCTATGAATCCTGTAATGGTCANTGTTCCATGCTCATTTACTTCTTCCTTCATCTGAATCTCCTGAATAGAAAGAAAGGTTAATGGNGNGGAAAAAATATTATAATCTTTCATCGGTTTCCTCCTTTGTCTTTACGGTTTCCAGNATTTTNAGNACTNTCGGTTTCCATTTNTCATATATCTCAAATATGCAGTAAAAAGTTCCAAGTATTTTCCTTCCGCCTGCCTGAAACAGAAAAATCANGTTATAAACTGNCTNATTTTTTGCAAAGCTTTTGTAATCGAACCANACTGATCCCGATTCTTCTCCCATNCTGTAAAATACACATCTTTCATCTAACTGTTCTACTAGCTGTTTTATTANCTTTCTACAATCAGAAAGNGTTTTCTCTGCAATTNCATTATCCAAAAACTGAAAAGTAAGTCCTTTCTCCCTTTTAGGAGTGATAAGGATAACCGGGGGNCGCTTCTCTGACCAGAATATCCCAGCAGCGCTTTCTTCATCCGCCTGCTCAAATTCCTCAGGAATCCGGACAGAAAATCCCATACCCCAATCCTGCTCTATATATGCATCTTCAATCAATTTNTGTTCGTTNCCTGNCCATTCATTNAATTTNTTTTTCATCTGGTTCAGGAAAAAATCGANATCATCATATTTTACCTGTTCCATTGCTCTCCTCCTTAATGGATGCAAACATATAGTCTTTAAAACTGCGCCACTTCATNCTTTTTTCCTCCGGATAGGTAAGCGTCAGAAGAACCATATATTCTTTTATGNGAAACACTGCTTTGATATGCTCCTTTTCTATATCTTCCATANGTATAAGAAACCAGCCAACAGGAACCTCGCCCTCTGCATATAAATGGATGGGAGAATACTTATATTGCACAAAAGACTTCCGGGTCAGTTCGAGAATCTGTTCTGTTGCTCTTCTGATATCCTCTTTCTTCATTGCCTTATGAAAAAACTGAATCGTAATCTGCGCCTTCTCTGATTCTTCTTCCAGTATGATTTGCGGCCGGTTTGACAGCGGATAGCTTCCTTCCGGCTTTTCTCCGCTCATTTCCAGGAAACCTTCCGGCAATGCTAAGCTGAACTGCTTTTCATGAAAATCCCATGTAACTAAATTGAGTGTATCCTGCACACTTCCTTCTGTTTCCCCGCTAAAAATAGTCTTCATTGTCTTTTCCTACCTTTTAAAACTGATCCCAAATTCTTTTATGATCTGTCTCCTCCTTGAAAGCACTGTCTGCGCTTTTTCATTCTGCATATCAAAAGCCTTTTTTTCCAGCATGGCTGACGCCTGCATTCGGCTGCTCACTTCATTTAGGCGGTTAATCTTCTCTATGGCGGGGCTTTTCCCTACACCTCCTGTCTTGATGCATTCACTCATCCTTTCACTCCTCCCTCATAAATCAGTTTGCTGTCTGCCTCTTCCAGTCCAATCTGATCCACCCGTATGCCGCGTATCTGCTTTTCTAACCCGCTCGTTAAGGTTTTGCACGGGGTTGATGCGATGATATCCTTTTCCATTCCATCTAGGATATATTCTTTTCCGCTTTCCTGCTGATACTCGTGAAATACCGGAAATCCTGCATTATCACTGCCTTTCATGGACACCTCATTAGTGGCGCCTATGGAATCAAAACCGTTGCACATATTGATAACAGTAGGAGATACATTGTCTCTTCTCACGATTGAAATCTCCTTAGGCGCTTGAAAAAACAGGTTATTTCCCTTAATTCCTATGGTATCTCTGGCAGAAATTACAATCTGTCTGTTGCTGATGAAATCAGTTCCGGTCTCATCCATAAGTGACATTTCCAGCGGGCTTTTCTGTTTTAAATCCTGAAATCCCATTTTGCCCGGCAAAAGATACATCCGCTTATTATTTATGGTAGTAAAATACCTGTCTGTCGTTTTCATCTCCGGATTTCCGCACCCATTTGCATGCACACCGCATACAGCCCTTGCCTGCCTGCTAAAGTAATCTCCCAGATAAATATAAATCTGCTCTCCTTTTTCCGGCATACAGTACATGAGATTTCCTGCGTCCGGCTCCCATGGATACCAGTAAGCCTCCTCCGCCGGCTGATTCTCATCTATATCAAACTTCACTTTAACCTGCTCGTCCTTTGTCTCCAATACTCTTGCTGAAAGCAGCCTGCCTATGGTCTCTGGATTTTCATAAGGTTTTGCAGCAAATGCTTCTTTAGGTGCAATCCTGTATCGAAAACATAACAGCCCCTTCTCAAGCTGACATTCTTTACCTATGACGGTATAACGGATTCCTTCCCATTCCACTCTGTCCCCAAGGCCAATGTCTTCATAGGATCTAATGCTTAAGCAAGTTTTCCTGCTTTCCCTGTCAAACCACACCTTTTCTCTAAATGCATCCAGCGTTTCCTTACTATGTATTCTTCCTGCCGGAAGACCAATACTAATCTCTGCACCGCCCGATAAAACATCCGGCACGATGGAGGTGTTCAAATGACTCGCCAGACGTCTTATAAACTCCCAGTCTGTCTCTTCAATCTGGTAAAGAGGCATCTCTATTTTCCGATCACTTGCATAAAAACGTATGCCGGCTCCGACAGTATCTTTCAAAGCCTCTCTCATAATCTCCTGATAAGATTTATTCACATTCTGAAAAGTACGGTTTTTCTTTTTGTAATCTATCTGCGCCGTTTTTGAAATCCCCTGTATAGACACCTGATAGCCTTGCCCTTCCTGAATCACCTGGATATCTCTTATCATTCCTGAAAAAAGAAGCTTTTCACTGGTCCATACGTTCAGGTTAGCTGCTTCCATAGGTTTCAGTAATGCAGTTTCTCCCTCTTTCTCCGATATAACCCCCTTAAGTTCAATGACCGCATGGGAATCTTTTTGGATATCCATATGAAGATCCTGAAGGTCTTCTATTGGTACCGCTGTTTCTATTTTGATTTCTCCTGATGTGATTGCTGCCATATTTGTCCCTCCTGTAAAATCACTCAATCCATAATAATCATTCTGCTATCATGAGGTACTCTCTTTGCTCCGCGAGCACTCATCCCCCTTCTTATTCCACCTAAAATTTCCTCCAATTTCCAAAATTTCTCTTCTCCACTGAAGATTTTTCCATTTCTTATATCACCTGTTTTTCTGGCAATGTAATCATTCAGAACCCGGCTGGATACTGCCTCTTTGCCTTGGAGCAAAAAATATGCAAATTGGATATCCTGCCCCTCTGGATTCTCACATTCCAGAATCTTCCCGGCAAAATAATCAGTCACTTCCTTTGACAGCGTATTGTCTCCCCTCGCCGCCCATGTGGCATCTGCCAGATTAACCGTATCAAATTCTGTCTGAATATCATAAAAATCCTTATACTCTGTCCTTAGTCTCGCCCCTTCTTTTAGCTTAAACCGGCAAATCTCCAGTTCATTCTGTGCCCTCTCCAGATTTTTATCCAGCACGAACTCCGTCACATATCTGGTATAATCAGGCATCTCTTCCACAGATTTCACTCTGAATTTCAGGCTTACAAATACTTCCGTAGGCGCATACGCCACCTGTTCTTCTTCTGTAAGCAGAAAGATGAAGTCTTGGCACTTGATGATACCTGTCCCCACAATCAGTTGATCATCCCTGACCTTTATCCTGCATCCGCTGATGATGCCGTCCGGATAATCCTGATACCGCAGCTGCAGGGCGGAATAGGAATAATCCCGGAGCGCCCACAGTAATTCTTTTTTCAT
>JAAUZD010000013.1 GCA_014804785.1 Lachnospiraceae bacterium | reverse complement strand
GTATCCCGGATTTATGTTGTATACGCTCACAGTCAGTTCCAGTTCCGGCTTTTCCATCCGCTTTTCGAATGCATCCGACAGTCGCAGGACCTGCCTTCCGGGCTGGGGATCAGCCCCGTTATAAAAAACCACAAATCTTGGCGCAGGCAGTCTGATAAGCACTGTGCTGTACAGGGTCTCGTTTCTTGTGATATTCTGCAGCACCTTCGTGACATAAATCAGATTTCTCAGCGGCATATTGGGGTTTACGGTAGACTGGTGCTCATAGAGCATCAGTTCAAAATCAAACACGAATGAAATGTCATTTTTATAATTCATATAGACTGCATTTTCCAGTGTCGTAATCTCCAAATCCTCCACATTTGTATAGGATGTTTTATTGACCGCATTGTAAAGACTGAGTAGATTTTCCTTTTCCTTAAATAGCATGCGGAACATGGTGTCCTTGTAGTTGCGCTGTACATGTGCTTCATTCATTTCCTGTCCTCCTTTTGATGAACCGGTCCCTTAAAAGAAACGGTTGATGCTGCAGGAGGTTTATTTCAGATCCTCCTGCTTATTAATATGTTGATAGGGATAAAAGCATGGATTTTCTGAAATGTTTAATTGACTATTTTGTAGACTATATCGGATTTGCCTTAAAGAAAATATGCTTTTTCATATTTTAACACAAAAAAGCACAAAATTCAATAAACAAAAACAAATCCTAAATTTATTTCCCCTAAGTTACCAGAAAAGCCGCTGCACTGAAATGCAACAGCTTTTACTATTTTCATATACTAATACTTGCCAAAAATGAGCCACTATATGCAAAAATGCAAGCTGTTATTCGTACCCATTAATGCCTTTATTCTGTGTTTACTATGTACAATTATGTCTCTACTGCCACATACCCTCTATACTGTCCGCAATATATTTTTTGTATCAATCGGCATTATTACTTCAACTTCGCCTGTTAAGTAGTCAAAGCTGATATATTTTTTCCCATCAGGGTACAAAGCGAAAAATCTTTCCGGCTTATGTTCTTGTGGATTTTCCTTCTCAAGTTTTATCATATACTTTATTTTGGATGTCATAAACTGATTAAACTTTTCTATACATTGAACATCAACTTTATTAGAAATCTCAAATTGCATCATAAGGAGACTCGTAAAATAATTTGCCTGGAATTCTCTGCAGGGATCGATTCCCTGATCAAATAAGTTATTTCCATGGTCATGCATTAGTATATGTGCCAGTTCATGTGAAGCCAAAAATTTTTGAGCTGCTGCTCCAATATCCTTTGCAACATAAATTCGCCCGGGATCCTTATCACCATCCCTTTCGGAAAAAGCCAGTAAATCTGGATTAAAATCCATAAAATAATAATCTATACCAAGCCTTTTAGCAATGTAAAAGGGATTTTTGCATCCGTATTTTTCTATAAGCGAATCAACTATCTCTGAAATATCATTTAGCAATTTAGGTTTGGGCTTAATTATTTCCATCTACATACCCACTTTCTTTCTCCCGGCTTTTATAGTGTTTGCCAACTGAAGAATTTCTTCATCTGTATACTTCTCTTTTCCATTAAAAGCAGCCAGATACTCAATACTTTTAAGGAAATTCATGGCTTCATGGGGATTACTAAAATAATCTTGCTTGGTTTCATCATCAATGATGTTATCCACAATTCTTTTACTATGCAGGTCTAAGGCCCGATATTTTTTTAAATGTTCATACTCCGCCATAGAAACATCTGACGGAATCGTCTCATAGTTATAAACAGAAGAAAGCAACCTCGCACAATCAATTTCATAGATATTGCACAGTTTCACAAAAGTATCTATATCTGGCTCAGTTCTTCCTTTTTCCCAATTACTAATGGTATTGGGCTTAATACCTAGTACCTCAGCCACATCATGTTGTTTTAACCCTTTATTGACTCTTGCTTCTTTTAATTTATTTATTAGCAATTTATTCATAAACACCTCTCCAACGATAGAATATCACAAAATTATATGAATGTAAATACAAAAATCACATTTCGTGATTTTTCTGTTGACAAATCACAAAACGTGATATACTATTTCATTAAAGTCGCAAACCATGATTTTTAAGAAAGGTGGTGAAAAACTATGAGTAGATATGAAGCATTAATGCTGATTATAGCAATTGCTGGTTTAATTGTTGCGATTTTAAAATTCTAAGAAGGAAACGCAGGTTCCAAAATTATGCATATCAGACACTTTCCTCTTTACAAAAAAACAATGCTATGCGCCATCTCATATAACTTGATAGCGCATAGCATTACTTTTTCTCATAGGAAACTTCGATTTGCAGCGGTTCGGAGGTCTTATCCATTACATAGAAGTCAATTCCCTTGTTAAAATACTTCACTCACATTTAAATCCGCCAGAAGTGTTAGCACATTGCTCCGTCCCGCCTCTAAGAACCATCGGAGTTGTCATGCGTCGAATTATAGTTCCCACCTACGGCAGCTTTACCGCAGATTAAATTCGACATCTCCCATATATTGTCTCTCCTAACGTGCTGTATATTACGGCACATTTTTTTCTGTCCTATTGACCATTCTCTCTGATTCCCTTATAGTCAGTTTTGCAACCAAAAATAAAAAGAGAAAGAACAGCCCCTACCAAAGTTCGTTCTTTCTCTCTCACACCAAGCGCTGTAAGCAGGTTCCCCGCAGGATCTAAGTCCTAATTATTATGACCTGACACATAAACAGCCACTAAGCAATTACTATGATAAGAAAAAACTTACTGTTATGCAAGCTGATTCGTATAAAAACTTCATCTAAATCTCTTTTTGACTCCTANATGGGGCAGTTTCAGCCAGAGTTGGAGACCTGTCCCATCTGNGGAAGCACCGGAAACTGCCATATCCACGATTATTACGGCAGATCCATCATTGACTTTAAAGCCGGAAGAAAGCAAANGGAGNATCTCTGCATCATGCGTGTATTCTGTGACAGCTGTGAGCATGCCCATGCCGTCCTTCCNGATATCATTGTCCCNTATTCCAGCTACAGNCTGNTCTTTATCCTCTTTATCCTGGGCGAATACTTTGCCGGACTCCATACCATCGAACAGCTCTGCGAACGCTTTGATNTCTCTCAAAANCAGTTNNATAAATGGCTGGCTCTATGGANNGCCCATAAAGAGCAGTGGCTTGGCATGCTGGAGGCTTCTGAAACTGACAANGCTGCTTTCTACAGGCNGCTTATCCTGCNGGACTCTTATTCNGCCTTTTCCATGGATTTCATCCGGCTCACTGCACACNCATTCCTGCAGTCCCACCGGAATCCTGNCTTNACCNCTCCNAAAAACGCACGNTACCGGCAGACNGTTTTTTNCCNCGATATCTTTCTTTTCTGACCACACGNCCGGCGTATGGTNCTCCTTTTCNCNTTCTTTTATGATAAGNCAAAACAAAAAAGGAGGGCTTTTNCATGAGCAAAGATACCGAACAGANCAAACATGACGCTGAAGTGGCACAGTTCCGCTTCGCACTTATTGCCCCNGTNGTCCAGGGGCTTTATCCTGATGCCTCGGCTACCGCTTATTACAAGCGTGTTACCGAAAAACCTCTTACNCTTCCGGACGGNTCNACCGTCACCTACAGCTATAAAACNCTGGAAAAATGGAAATCCCAGTACACCCTTGGCGGTCTGGATGCCCTCATGCCAAATGTCCGGTCAGATAAGGGCNTATCCCGTTCATTNAACGATGAGGCAGTTGAAGAGATNTACCGCCTGAAAAANGATTTTCCCCGCATGAATGCNACCCAGATCCATGACTCCCTGATCAGNAATTCCTTTATACCTGCAACGGTCAGCGTGGATTCCGTGCAGCGNTTCATCCGTCACAACGACCTCAAATCAGCCAGAGACCCAAACCTCAGNGACAGNAAAGCCTATGAAGAGGACNAATTCGGAAAAATNTGGCAGGCGGATACCTGCTATCTNCCCTACATCACGGAAGNCGGGANATCCCGCCGGGTGTATGTCATCATGATNATTGATGACCANTCCAGGCTTCTTGTTGGNGGNGAGCTGTTTTACANTGACAATGCATGTAANTTCCAGAANGTTTTGAAAGATGCCATTNCCACCTACGGAATNCCTGATAAACTCTACGTAGATAACGGCTGTTCCTACAGNAATGANCAGCTTTCCATGATCTGNGTATCCCTCGGCATTCTGCTCCTTCATACNAAANTCCGTGACGGGGCCAGNAANGGCAAGGTAGAACGCCATTTCCGTACCTTAAAGGAACGCTGGCTTTATACACTGGACATGGCTTCCNTTACATCCCTTGCACAGTTCAACGGACTCCTGAANGANTACATGCGCTCCTACAACACCACCTTCCACCGCGGCATNGATGGTGTCCCCCTGGAACGTTATGAAGCTTCCAAAGAGCATCCCAGAAANCCTCTTTCCCGTGAATGGCTGGATGACTGTTTTTATAACCGTATTACCCGCAAAGTCCGTAAGGACTCCACCATCACCATTGACAGCATCTGCTATGATGTCCCCATGCAGTTCATTTCTGCGAAAGTGGATGTCCGCTATCTTCCGGATGACATGGATTCTGCCTATATCCTCTATGAGGATACAAAGTTCCCAATCCGCAGGACAGACCGTCATGATAACTGCCATACAAAGCGTAATAACTTTCCGGCAATTGATTACTCCCGGGCAGGAGGTGAAAGCTGATGTATAACTCCTACTATGGATTATCCTTCAATCCCTTTGACAAACAGCAGATGAAGGAAAAAGACCACTTTGTCTCCCATGACTTTACCGAGATGACAAACCGCCTGGTCTATCTCAAGGACATACGGGGCATTGGTGTTTTTACTGCAAGACCCGGCATGGGGAAGTCCTTCTGCCTGCGTTGTTTTGCTTCCGGTCTGAATCCCAGCCTCTTCCACATGGAATACATCTGCCTGTCCACGATCAGTGTTGCTGATTTCTACAAGCAGCTCTGTGCCATCCTCGGGGTGTCCGACAAAGGCGGGAAAACNGGTATGTTCCGCGCCATNCAGGAGCAGATTTATTACCTGTATAAGGAAAAACGNNANCCCCTGCTCCTTGCCGTTGATGAAGCACAGTANCTGGGCACCGGTATTCTCAATGACATCAAGATGCTCATGAATTACGGCTATGATTCCGTCAANTGTTTTACCCTGATCCTGTGCGGGGAATCCCACCTCAATGACACCCTCCGCAAGCCGGTTCATGAAGCGCTNCGNCAGCGCATCACAGTTCATTACAACTANGCCGGATTATCTGATGATGAAGTTTCCAGGTACATCCTGCATAAACTAAAGCTGGCAGGTGCTTCCACATCCATCATTGACACTGCTGCCCTTGCTGCCGTACATAGTTTTACCCAGGGTAATCCCCGTCTGATTGATAATCTGATGACGGATGCCCTGACCATCGGCTTCCAGCAGGACAGGAAAATGATTGATGCTGAAACCATCCGGGCTGCGGTTGACAACCAGGGACTTTACTGATGAAGTTTTCAAAGTGCATTTACAAAGGCTGTGACTCCTGTCATGGCCTTATTTCAAAAGCAGGATTCCTGCTTTTCAAACAAGGCTAAGACAGCGTGCGGCTGCTCCGCTGAAAGTTTGCGGTCACCCACGCGACTGCACAGTCGGGAAGGCAGAAGTGCCGAAATCAACGTGCGGTTTGCGCCTCCCACAATGTGCCGTCTGACAGCCATTACCTGTTATGAATTGACTTTTGTCAAAAGACAAATTTAACAATCGCAAACTTTTTCTTTTCCTCTTTAACAATACTCACATTTATGACTGACAGCATCAGCTTTTCTGCACTTCCGTCAGTTTAATCCCTTCTACTCCCCTCCGTAGCAGGCTTTCTACAAAATCCAGTCTTCCAACAATACAATTCTCTTTATAATCTTTTATCCTGAAAACAGCATAGGAACTTATTTTATCGGCATCCAATACCAGATCAACTATCCTGTTCCCTACAGAATTGAACCGGCACTTATCCGAAAGGCATTGTACTTTCTCAAAACCAGCCCAAAAATAAGTTTCGTTGACACCACTTTCCCTATCCCACAGCTTTATTCCCCTATAATAAATACCCTCATGGTACATCCGAACCGTTTCCATAAAGCGTCGGGATATCATAATACATGGGCTGCATAACATATCCGGGAAAAAGCCCTCCACCGGGAACTCCATTTCCACGATATTCCACATGGGAAGCTTTTGGATGTCCTCGTTTACCAGTATTCTGCTTTCAATTCCTTGGTTTTTATTAATGCGGCAAGGTATCCTGTTGCCCTCCCCTGTTTCTATAAGAAAATACTTCATCACTGTCCTTCTCCTTTTTCGTAAACCACCACAGCTTTGTCCATAAATTCTCCGTAGATTATCTTAAAGTTATCCGTTATGCTAATACCACTTTTTAGCACTTCCTGCACAATCAGCTCCCTTAAATTTTCTATCATTCTGTACGCAAGGGCATCATAATAACTGCTGTATTGCATCTTAATTACAGACAGCTCATAATTTTGAAACCTTATAAACTTCTCTTTGACTTTACGATACAGCAGGGATAGATCCCCAAGAAATCTTTCCCGTAGAAAGGTAATGCAGTAATCCCCTGCTGTTTCCTGTCTGTCCAGATAAAATCCATCGTCAAGAACTTCTATGCGAAGTTCCATCCTGTCCACGTAAAGACTGCTTCTCAAGAAACTGAATGCAAGATACTGAATATCACCCTTTTGTCCCTGCTTTTGTGCTTGGCTGGCTACCTGAAGAATTTTATTTATCGCGTCTTTTAAATCATCCCATATTCTGTTCCCATGCTTTTCCAGATTCGTCTGGAAAAGCCGGCAGGAATGTTGAAAGCATTCTTCCATGTAATCTTGAAAATATTGTATGATTGCTATCCTGCGATTATTTTCTTCCATAATTCTCTATCCTCCCGTAAAAATATTTATCTGGCAGACTGTCTGGGCATATAATTAATGCTGTTCTATCGGTAGAACCATTCTAATTCATATTTGGGTACCGTAAAACATAAACAAATAATCACCATATATTTCCACCTGCTGCGTACTTATTTCCAAATCTTCTTTGCCGTTGTAAAGCCAGATTATTCCCTCTCTTACCCAGATTCTTCATCAGCAAAGTTTTTGCTTTCATAAAAAACATTACTTTGCATATAATTCAATTTCATCCAGCAATGGAACTTCCATTTTCTCTTTTTCGATTTCTTCCAGTTCTCCATCATCATGTAATATATACATCTTTTCGCTGATAATAATCCAATTTTTTATTTTACTGTACAAAATATCAAAACCTCCTTCGGCTAGTATCCAGCTACTATAATAGTTATCTTGCTGGCTAACCAAAATAAAATTTTCACATAAATAGTAATTAATAGTTACACTCATTGTTTCTCCATATAATTTGATGGTATACCTTAAACATTTATCAGATAAATCTGTATATTTTATTAGTGTCGCAATACCACCCTCATAATCTATTAGCTTTTCCTCTATTTTCATCATGGATTTTGTATCTTCAAATACATTACTTGTATATAATTCGATAAAAGACTGCATGTATTCATCTATTTCGTTGGAAATCTCCATAGTTTCAATATTTAGTTCTGCATTTTCTGTCTTTCCACAAGCAGTCATAAATACAAAGATTCCACATAAAAAAAATAAACATGTAAATTTTAATATTTTATTCCAATACAACATAATAACCATCTTCTACCTTTCCTTCTTGATACAATTTCAAAAGTTCACTTACGCTATATCCATACGTTATTTGAAAGTGGGGATAATCCGGCATGCTCTCCCAATTGCCTCCCCATTCAAATCCCAACTCGTCTCCTATTGCCTCGACCTTTTCCCATTCAATATCATAATTTAAATCATTATTTGTAATTCTTACCAAATCAATAGCTAAGCCATAATTATGATAACTGAATCCTCCCTTTGCATTTGTTACAATAGCCCCCCCATTTCCATCTCTACCTTGATAGTACAATGCATTTTGCTCCTCTATTGTCCTTAATCCTTGCGATATTCTAATATCGGGATGTACATCTTGCACTGCTACTATAAAATTAATAACCCGTTGACGTATTTTCGGATGCAATTTCTTGATTCTATCTGCCGTCACTTTATCTATAATATCTTCATAAGAATAGTTCATCTGTATGACCTGCCCTGATGTGACTGGAGTAATAATCCCTCCATGCCTGCAAAATAATATTGATGTCATGTTAATCCCCGATATTATTCCCAATTTATCATCCATAAATTTTAAATATGACTCTTCTGTTGGTAAATTGTCCCATGCACTATTTAAATTAATTAGTGCTTTGCATGTCCCTTCTATCATACAAGAACTATCTGAAATTAGTTTTCTCCATTCTTCTCCATTATGCGGCTCATTCTTACAGTTACAACGAAAGGGAAGAATATTTTTATTCATTTTACAGTCTACTATAGTTGCATGACATAAATCACCACAGCATTTTGCTTTCGGATTTTCAGTTACTTTTAATATGGTTTTATTACTTGGAAAACTTACTTGATATCCTTTTCCTCCAAGTATTTTTACTTCCGGTGTTGCCATATTACATTTCAAGATTGCACCATCCACCAAGTATTCACTATGCTCTTTGGGATAAACGGTCTTCATATACAAATCTTCCGCTACTGTTTCTTTCTCTGTATAGCAACGTTCAATTGCTTCATTATATAACTTTTTTTGTATATCTGATGCATCAATTCTATTACCTCTATCATCAATATAGATACTCATTCTCATCACCTTTCCATAATTTCTTTTCCTACTGTATCCTGAACTCCCCACCGGTAAACGAGATATCCTCGCTCAACGTCATAGTCGTTCCCCCCTGCTTTACCTGCACCTTATCGTCTGCCGCAATCAGCAATGACGCTGAACCGCTGGCTACTGTCAAGTTCTCCTGAGCCTGTATCACAATATCCTTATCACTGGTGATGGTGATTCCTTCGCTGTCATTTATCTCCACCATCATTCCCTTATTATTAGTCATCAGTATGGAATCCGGTGTGAAAAGAATCTCCTTTCCATACTTGGTCTTTAAGGATTTGTGATCAGGGTTCTGTCTGGCGCTGTCCGTTTCCTTATGTACTGAGCTGATGATAAAGCTGTCCTCGTCTTTTTCCGGCACATACAGACGTACGCTGTCCCCGACTTCCGGCATGCAGTACCAGCCCGTTCCGTCAGGAGAAGAATAGACCGTAGAATACAGAAACCACTTCCTGCCGTCAGCTGCCTTCCACTCATCATTTTTGATTTCCACCTGCACCTTATCCCTTTGTACCGCTGTGACCACTGCATCAAAAGAGCATCCCTGTATTTCTTTGTTCGATACTGGCAGAAGCTTTAACGCTTCTTTTGTTCTCAAGAAATACTCGTGGCTGCACTCTGCGTCCTGATAGCTTGTCACAATCTGGTAGATGAAATACTCCTTCCCCTGATAGGATACAAAATCCCCAATCTGAAAGATTTCCCTGCTTGTGAAGCTTAGTTCTGTCATGTCAGAAGGCTTTAGATCATCCATGCCATTGTGTGACTTCTTCATATATTCGCTTACATCGATCCTTACCTGCAGTCCATCTGTATCTATTGTCCTTATAATTCCTGTCGGCAGCCCAATTGAATACTTCACGCCCTTCTTGAGCGCATCTGGCACCAGATAAAGATGATACCTTCCAGTCAATCTCTTTAGGAATTCCCAGTCCGTCTCATGATATTGGATCAGGACACCTTCTGTTTTATCCTGGCTACCCACCACATCAATGCTCTGACCTTCTGGATAACCAGAGACAATCTTCTGATGGATACCCGCACAAACAGCATCCTTATTCTGGAACACCCTAAAATGGGGCACTAAATCCATCAGTATCGTGCCACTGGTCACTTCCAGCTTTAAAAGAGTCTCATAGCCATCCTGAGCAAAAGAAAAACCGGTAACAAGTCCATGGAATAGTATCCCATACACGGCTCTTTCTTCCTGCTTGTCAATGCCGGTAATCCTTACCCATGTCTCGCCTGCAAGAACCCCCATATACTGTTCCTTCCATTCATCTTTTATCCTAATGACGGCTTCTGCCAATGCATGTCCGTTAATTTTACGCTCGATTTTCAGTTCCTTTAAAGCTACGAATTCAAAAGGTTCAATTTTAATCTGATAGTCTCTCATAATTACCTCTTTTCTGCGCCTGATGCGGCACATTAGTCTATTTGTATGGTTGTGAACAATTTAAGCACTGCTGGTTTCCAGATATCATACTTAGAAAAACTGCAGTGAAAATTTCCGAGCACGGTTTCTTCTTTCAATTCAAATAAGAATATCATGCCGTAAAGGCTTCCATCCAGACAGAATGCCCTGAAATCCATCCACGCGGTCAGAGCCGTATCTGCCTCCACTTTTCCCATATCGTAAAATACATTCTGCTTCCATATTCTTTTCATATCGCCGCGTATTTTTAGCAATTTTTCCAGCACATCCTCTTCTTCCGCTATGTCCCCCGGCGGAAGTATGCTGAATGTAAAAGTCGCATCTGCGCTTCTGTCTGTCTTTATAATCTGCGGTCTGTTCTCGCTTCTATACTTGACAGTCCTCTCTAGAGCCCCCATATCTTTCACAATCTCTGGCAACTGCATGGAGAACTTTCCCTGGAAAAAGGACTCCCTGTGCAACGGTATCGATTTTGAACCGATTCGGATATCTTTTCCTATGGGCTGGTCCTCCAGTTGCTTCTCTTCATATTTTGCCCTCAGTGCAAGGACAATCTTATCCTTATATTTTATATCCCACATACTTTTTTCCCATATCCTCCTGCTGTGCTTCCATTATCTGTATGCTTTGTATAATTCTCTGAAAGTTCACTCTCTCTTCTTTCTCCTGTCCCGCCGGGAAATGATAGCTTCCCAACATCATCTGCCTGGAAAGCGACATAAGGAACATTATATGGTAGTGATCCTCTGTAAGCCCTCCTGTAACGAATGCGAACCATTCTAGCACTCCTGTCGTATTTATAGCATACCTTGTATGAATACGGATGCTTTCCGGATAAATATGGTTGATTATCCTTTGCATCTCCCCTGCCGCAGCATGTATCTGATTTTCTTCCAGCTGCTTATCAAGCAGATTGAATGTGATGATCCTCTCTCCCTCTTCATCCATGAAGATTTCCTGGGGCTTTTGGAGGTAAGGGAATATTTTCGACTCTTTCTCCTCTGTCTGTTTTTCAAGATATTCCGGAAGTTTGAGACAGATCAGTCCTTTCAGGCAGCTTCTTTCCTGCCATTTCATTTCCTCTTTATTTTCTTCCATGCCCTTGTCCTTTCCAGTCTGCTTTATCAAAATCTATAGGGACATTTCTGCAGTATCTCTCCTCTTCTTGCTCCTGTACAAGGAGAATTTCCTCCATTTTATTTACCGCATAGTTCTTAATATCGATGTCATTAAGACGGTTTATCTTATCAATTGCTGGGTTCTTCCCGATACCGCCAATCTTTACGCTCTCACTCATTTTCTGCCATCCTCCTATCTGCTTTCATTCCCTGGAATCCGAGTAAGAACCGGCATACTCCCTGCTATCATTTCCATTAGATTATTTTCCTCGCCATCTGCCGGGATATTGGACATAATGGCAGATATTGTTCCCTCTAAGGAATACTCTTCCTTCTCCCGTGACAGATTCGGTTTTCGCCTCTTTTTCTCTGCCACCTGCGGGATAGCTGCAAAGTTGCCGGACTGTCCAATCGCATCAAATGCATTGCAAAGGTTGATGACAGTAGGCATCATGATATCCTTTCTGACCAGTGTTGCTTCCTTTGGGGTTGCAAGGGTCACATTTTTTCCCTTAAGTTCTACCTGTCCCTCTGCCAGAATCGACAACTTATTGATTGTCTTCATCTGCAAAAGGGATGCATCTTTCAGGGCTATCTCTGCATTCTGTTCTGTCATATTGAGAAGTCCCATCTCAGAAGGCTTTAAGTACATTCTCTTGCTACTCTCCACTGTAAAATAACGGTTATGGTAATCTGAAAGTTCACCGCATTCTTCCCCATTTTCCCTGACATTGTAAGTGACAGCGCCGCTACCTTCCTCTGCCCTTCCAAAATATAGCGCTGCTTTGGTGCCTGTCTCCGGCATGCAATAAAACAGATTTCCTGTTATCGGTTTCCATGGAAAATCATAAGCCTCCTCCACCGGCTGCTCTCTATCAATATCCAGATGCATCCTCACCACTTCCTGCTGAGTCCTTAAGACCTTCCCCGTCAGTACAGCGCCCTTTAAACTATCTGCCGGTATCTTTATAGTTTCAAAGCACTCTTTCTCGAACGCCCAACACCAGCAACTTGATACATTTTGTTCAAAAGACATCCGAGTTCCCCTTACGTAGCAGGTCTTCCCCTGTATCTGCATCACATCTCCTGTCCTTACTGAATCCATATCCGCGATTTCATATCCTGTCCGCTTTCTTTCCTTCAGGTTATCTGTCCTTTGCTTATCTCCAAACAGGACAAGGGAATGGGGATATTTGTTTAGTTCTATACTTCCCTTGTTATTCCCGGTTCTCATACCTGCATAAAAGCATATCCCCGTCTTTATGTCCTCAGGCGTGATATCTCCTTTTAGGTGACTTAGTATTCTTTTGAGAAACCGATAATCTGTCTCCTGATACTGAATCAGCGGATGTTCCAATTGTTTGTCAGGCAGGTTCCATCTCATATCCGCATCGTATTCCCGTACAATAACTTTTGCTACATCTTTATAAGTTTTTGACAAATTTTGAAAAGATCTTGATTTCCGCTCTATATCCATTTTCCAAGTATATGAAACAGCCTGCATCTGAAGACGGGCATACTGCCCTTCCTCCCTAATGTCCGCTTTTACGATGATACCAAGAAAAAGTATCTCTTCCCTGCCACTCTCCTCCCTGCTTACAATCTCCAGTTCTTCCTCCATTACATTGGTAAGCACATTTTTTGCTTCCTTCCCTTTTGCAATACAGGTAATGCTAACACTTGTATGCTCTCCATAGTTTGTATGAATGCAGCATTTTAATAGTGTTATAATTGGAAATCTGCATCTAATCTTTAGGTTTCCTAATGTAATTTTATCTGACATATTCTGACCTCCGTTGTATCCTTTTATATTTATTGCTCAATCCATAATAATCATTCTGCTATCATGAGGTACTCTCTTTGTTCCGCGAGCACTCATCCCCCTTCTTATTCCACCTAAAATTTCCTCCAATTTCCAAAATATCTCTTCTCCACTGAAGATTTTTTCATTTCTTATATCACCTGTTTTTCTGGCAATATAATCATCCAGAACCCGACTGGATACTGCCTCTTTACTTTGGAGCAAAAAATATGCAAATTGGACATCCTGCCCCTCCGGATTCTCACATTCCAGAATCTTCCCGGCAAAATAATCAGTCACTTCCTTTGACAGCGTATTTTCTCCCCTCGCCACCCACGTAGCATCTGCCAGATTCACCGTATCAAATTCTGTCTGGATATCATAAAAATCCTTATACTCTGTCCTTAGTCTCGCCCCCTCTTTTAGCTTAAACCGGCAGATCTCCAGTTCATTCTGTGCCCGTTCCAGATTTTTATCCAGCACGAACTCCGTCACATATCTGGTATAATCAGGCATCTCTTCTGCTGATTTCACCCTGAATTTCAGGCTTACAAATACTTCCGTAGGCGCATATGCCACCTGTTCTTCTTCTGTAAGCAGAAAGATGAAGTCCTGACACTTTATGATACCTGTCCCCACAATCAGCTGATCATCCCTGACCTTTATCCTGCATCCGCTGATGATGCCGTCCGGATAATCCTGATACCGCAGCTGCAGGGCGGAATAGGAATAATCCCGGAGCGCCCACAGTAATTCTTTTTTCAT
>JAAUZD010000012.1 GCA_014804785.1 Lachnospiraceae bacterium | reverse complement strand
CGAAACGTAATATCAACACTTTCATGTCCTACCCGGTTCCCGATTGATACCGCCGAAAATCCCATACTGATTAACAACGAAACGTGTGAATGTCGCAAATCGTGGATTCTAATGCGTTTAACTCCTGCTTTCCCTGCCCCTCTTGTCATTTCATGGTGCAGGAAACTTTTTGTCAGATGAAAGATACGGTCAGTTGGGAGAAGTCCATACAGTCTGCCGATATACTCTTTTAATTCCTCGCACAAAAAGTCCGGCATACTGACATTGCGCTTGCTTTTCGATGTCTTTGGGTCTGTTATTACATCTTTCCTCTCCAACCGCTGATATGATTTTGTTATCCGAATGACCTTGTTATCAGAATCAATATCCTGCGGCGTGAGCGCTAAAAGTTCGCCCACACGCAAGCCGCACCAGTATAAAATTTGAAATGCCTGATAGGAATATGGTTTATCCTTTACTGCTTCAATGAATTTTAGATATTCTTCTTTTGTCCAAAAAAGCATCTCCTCTGCTTTCCCTTTTCCAAGTGGTCCAGCTTTGACAACGGGATTGCTTTTTAATTCGTAGAATCGTACTGCATGATTAAATAATGCGCTCAATTCTGATTGCAGCGTTTTCAAATAAGTCGGTGCATAAGGCTTTCCCTTTTCATCACGATAAGAAATCTGCTCATTCTGCCACTGGATAATATCTTTTGCACGAATATCACACATTTTCTTATTCTCAAAATACGGCAACAATTTTGTGCGTAAGATATGCTCCTTTGTCAGCCAAGTATTATGCTTCAGCTTCGGCTTCATATCTCTTGTGTATGCCTGCACAAATTCCCCGAAAGTCATATCCAAGTCAGCCGCTTCTTTCATTCGGAAATGATGTTCCCATTCTGTAGCTTCTCTTTTGGTCTTGAAACCTCTCTTGACTTTCCGGCAATTCTTCCCCGTCCAGTCATAATAATGGAACGATACATACCACGTTCCACGCTGTTCATCTTTATATGCCGCCATAATCTGCCCTCCTTAGTTCGCCGCCTGTGCCATGCCGTAGAATTTTTCTTCATAATATTTTCTGCTGACACGTCCGGCGATTGTGATAAAACCTTTTTCTTCCAGTTCTTCATTCATCTGTCGTACTAATTTGTAAGCAAATGGTTTGGAAACACCCAACTCCTGCGCTACCTCCCCGGCAGTTACAAATAGTTCATTCTTCATTCAACACCCTCCTTTTATTTAGCGTTTTTGTTAAATATTGTATTCGTATTATACTTAACATTCACGCTATTGTCAATAGCATATTTGTTAAACTTATCTTTTTTATTAAATTTAACATTTCTGATAAGTTTTTGTTGCTGTATTATTTGAATTATGCTAGAATATATTAAGAATACAGAATCAAGCGGTCAGCTATGGACGATACGGGAAATACAGAAGCAGGAATATCCGTTACTGGATAATTTTTTATATGAAGCGATATTTATTCCAGAGGGTACTGAACCTCCACATAAAACTATTACCACATCTCCCGAATTGCAGGTTTATGTAGAACACTTCGGTGAATTAAAAGATGATAAGGGATTAGTGGCAGAGATTGACGGTAAAATTGTTGGTGCCGTTTGGGCTCGCATCATGAACGATTACGGACATATAGACGATGAAACTCCCTCTTTGGCAATCTCACTTTATAAAGAATATCGGGGCTTTGGCATTGGAACAGCCATGATGAGAGAAATTCTTGTCCTGCTAAAAACACATGGATACCGCCGAATTTCTCTTTCTGTTCAAAAAGCCAATTATGCGGCAAAGATGTATTTAAAGGTTGGTTTTGAAATTGTAAGGGAGAATGAAGAAGAATACATTATGATTTGCTATCTATAAAAATCAAAGAAAGGATATGACTAATATGGTATTAGGAGAACGGATAAAGAGAATACGCACGTTCCGTGGCTTGACACAGCGTGAATTAGGCTTGAAATTGGGATATGAGGAACGCAATGCTGATGTTCGTATAGCACAATATGAATCCGGCTATCGTGTTCCCAAAAACAACACTTTAATGGAAATGGCAAAAATACTAAATGTCAACTATATCCATTTTATTGGTGTTACTCCTGGTTGCGCCGAGGATATTATGCTTACATTCCTTTGGCTTGATGAAGACGACCGCAGCACGATTCATTTATTTCAGCTTGTCCGCAATCCCGGCAAAACCAATCATTCCGACGATAAGTCAGTTCGTTACTATGACAACGATGACTGGCCTGCTCATCCACCAGTAGGTATGTGGTTAGAGTACGGTTTAGTCAATGATTTCATGCGTGAATGGTGTTTGCGAAAAGAACAGTTGAAAAACGGGGAGATTTCAGAGGACGAATATTTTGAATGGAAAATCAACTGGCCTGCTACAAGCAGTACTGTTGATGAAAGAGGGAAGGATAAGAAGAATAATAGTTATCAATGGAAGTTGACAAACAAATGAAAGGGGATATGTTATGAAATTTACAGAAAAACAATTAAAACTCTATGCTGCGCCATTAAGTGAATCTGAAAATCAAAAATGTAAAAATGCTATTGGAATGGTGCGTGACGCACTTAAGCCTTTAGGCTTTACTGATAATGGACGCCCTATATCATTACTCTATGAAGATACTTTAGCATATGCTATAGAACTGAGGAGCATCTATGGTTCAAGAAAAATCAAATTATTTATTCAAGGTTCATATGCTAATAATACTAATGTACGTACTCAAAGCGATGTAGATATTGCTGTTGTTCAAGAAGAAATATTTCAAACCGTTTACCGTGAGGGCGTATCTGATAGCAATTATAATTTTTCAACTGCAAAACCTAGTGAAAAATCTTTCAAAGATGAAGTTGAAGAATGTTTGAAAGAAAAATTTGGTAGAGATGTTGAACGAAAAAATAAATCTATTAAAGTTCATGGAAATACATATCGTAAAGATGCCGATACTGTACCTTGCAGAAGATATCGTGACTATCGTCAAGATTTTTATAACGATGAAAATAATTATATCGGAGGCATTGTAATTTTAGCAGATGATGGTGAAAGAATCATTAATTATCCAGAACAACATATTGCTAATGGAAGAACTAAAAACATTGAAACAAATCACTATTATAAAAAAATGGTACGTATAATCAAAAAAATGCGATATTTAATGGATGACAATTATTATTCTTCAGCAAAAGAAGTTTCATCTTTTGGGTTGGAATCTCTCTTATGGAATCTGCCAAATGAAATCTTTACGAAATATTCTATATATCGATATATATTTGATGATATAGTTGACTATATTTACAATAATAAGTATCTATTATCTACGTATAAGGAAGCTAACGGAATTAAACCACTATGTCCTTACTCCAGTGATATTAGCAAAATGAGTAACTTTATCAACGATTTAAAAAATTTTTATGAATATGATATAACGGAGGATTAAATGAAAGAACAATTCAATAAATTAATGAGCAAAACTATTTGGATTGCTATTATATTGTTTTGCCTGCGCTGCTTTATATCATGGAATGATATAAAGAATGCTTTTTCAGTTTATGGTTTATTCGGTTATGCAGGAGAAGCAATAAGTCTTGCCACATTATTATCTATAACCTACGAACGCTGGCTATGGAAGTTTAATCCTTTAGAATCAACTCCCGTTCTTTCAAAAAAATATACTGGTTCCCTAATCTCCAGTTACGATAATATTGAACGAAACGCTGAACTTGAAATAAAGCAAACCCTTTTAACAATTCAAATAATTTTAATAACAGGAGAAAGCAAAAGTAAATCTTTATCAGCAACTATAGATGATATTTTAGGAGAAACAGTATTAACTTACTGTTATTTGAATACCCCCAATGCAAACGTAAGACATAGAAGTGAAATACATTATGGTACGGCTATGCTCTGTGTAGATAATCCTCGCAAATTAACGGGACATTATTTCACTGATAGAAAAACTATAGGAGACATGAAGTTTAATTCAGCACCATAGTAAGCATATAGGTATCAAAAAGGTATCACAGCACATACTAAAAGCCGGAAAGTTCGCTGTCTATGCGGCTTCCCGGCTCTCTGTTTACTATTCAAACTCAATCGTCGCCGGCGGTTTCCCCGTGCAGTCATACAACACCCGGTTAACCCCCTTCACTTCATTCACAATCCTACTGGTCACCACGCCCAGCACTTCCCAAGGAATCTGTGCTGCCTCAGCCGTCATGAAGTCCGAAGTATTCACAGCCCTAAGCGCCACCGCATAGTCATAGGTCCTCTCGTCTCCCATGACGCCGACGCTGCGCATGTTCGTAAGGGCGGCAAAGTATTGTCCAAGACCTTTGTCCACGCCTGCTTTTGCAATCTCTTCCCGATATATTGCATCTGCATCCTGCACAATCCGAACCTTCTCGGCGGTAACTTCCCCGATAATTCTAATGCCAAGTCCTGGTCCCGGGAATGGCTGTCTGTACACCAGATGTTCCGGAATGCCAAGCTCCAGACCTGCCGCGCGCACCTCGTCCTTGAACAGAAGCCTTAACGGTTCGATGATCTCCTTAAAATCAATATAGTCCGGAAGTCCGCCTACGTTATGATGCGATTTGATTACGGCACTTTTGCCGAGACCGCTCTCAATCACATCCGGGTAAATGGTTCCCTGCACCAAGAAATCCACTGCACCGATTTTCTTTGCTTCCTCTTCAAAGACACGGATAAACTCCTCGCCTATGATTTTCCGCTTTGCCTCCGGCTCGGTGACACCGGCGAGTTTTTTATAAAAACGCTCCTGGGCATTGACGCGGATAAAGTTTAAGTCATACGTACCGTCCGGTCCGAAAACCGCCTCTACTTCATCGCCTTCATTTTTGCGCAGAAGTCCATGATCTACAAATACACAGGTGAGCTGTTTTCCCACGGCTTTCGCCAGAAGGACTGCTGCCACTGAGGAGTCCACCCCTCCTGAAAGCGCACAGAGCACCTTGCCGTCTCCGACTTTTTCACGGATCTGCTCAATCGTCGTCTCCACAAAAGAATCCATACGCCAATCGCCTTTGCACTGGCACACATTATATACAAAATTGGAGAGCATTTTCATACCTTCCTGGGTATGCATGACCTCTGGATGGAATTGCACCGCATAGAGCTTTTTGTCAGCATTCTCCATCGCTGCCACCGGGCATACCGGCGTATGCGCCGTCACTCTGAAATCCGCTGGCGCTTTTTCAATATAATCCGTATGGCTCATCCAGCAGATTGTCTGATCTGAAACGTTTGAAAAGAGCACTGAGGACTTGTCCACTTCCACTTCCGTCTTGCCATATTCGCTGACAGGCGCTGTTTTTACATTGCCGCCCAAAAGATATGCCATGAGCTGGGAACCATAGCAAATACCAAGAATCGGAATTCCAAGTTCAAAAATCTCTGCCGAATACCGTGGAGACTCTTCTGCATAAACGCTGTTGGGTCCGCCCGTAAAAATAATCCCTTTGGGATTCATCTCTTTGATCTGCTCCAGACTTATGGTGCAGGAATGAACCTCACAATATACATGACATTCTCTGACCCTTCTGGCAATCAACTGATTGTATTGACCTCCAAAGTCAAGTACGATAACCATTTCCTTATCCATAAATGCGCTCCTATCTTCTGTTCTAATTCTTTTCGTGTAAATTACTTTTTATTATATCTATTATAATAGGAAAGTCAACAACTCCCCCGCCTCTTATTTTCTATAATGTAACAGTTCATCCTATCCCCATAGTCAAATCCAAACTGTTACCTATAACGCGAAATAGCCGGAAACCTCCGGCCATCCCAAACAATTTTTAATCTATCAATCTGCACCATTGCATAAATTTATGCGCTATGCTGATGGGCATACTTTTCTTTTGTCGCCATGCCTCCCCGAATGTGACGTTCCTGTTTGTTTACATCTAGAACCTTTCTTGCCTCTTTAGCAAGAGAGGGGTTAATCTGCATAAGCCTTTCAGTTACATCCTTATGTACCGTAGATTTTGAAATCCCAAACGCCTTAGCCGTCTGCCTTACTGTAGCATTGTTGTCAATGATATAATTGGCAATATCGATTGCTCTCTCCTCGATATAATCTTTCAAAGGAAATCCCCTCAGAATACTTTTTTACATTCTATGAAGCATTCTGAGGGGTTATGACTGTTTAAGCATTTGAAAAACGGAAATAAAATTGTTACTTCAAAAGCCGAAAATTTTCAGATAATCCTCCCGTTGAATAATTCTCTCACTGGGTCGATCCGCATTTTCCAGCATCTTCTCTACCCGATCTGCCAAAGTCACGTCAATCAGCCTTCCCACATCAAGCCCACGGAGTTCAAAAAACAGCAGCGGATTCTCGTCAAACCGGGCACCGACCCCATATAAAACCGCCGCCACATGCTTACACATAAGCGCCCAGTCAGGACAGCTGCATCCGAAACTAATCTCCTTTGGCTCTGGGAACAGTCCTCCCTGTTGCAAGAAAGCTTCTCTTAGCTCCTCGGGGAAATTTCCCTCCATCAACGCCTCCAGATTCTGTATCTTATTTCCACACAGAGTAATAATCTTCTGGCAGCGTTCTTCTGAAAGCGGGCTAATTTTGATTTCTACTTTATAAGGCGTCTTCCTGCGTCCCTGTACTCTTGCACTGACCTTTCCCTTCTGTATCTGCAGGTTGATTACTGCCCCGGTTCTGACATACCTTTTTCCCCGATCCAGTCTACTCTCATAATCCGCATAACGTTCCAGGTTTTCGCACCATGCCTTTCCCCACCATTCTTTTGCTATGGTTCTTCCTGTTATGATAACCGGAGACAGAGTCTTGCCCTTTTTCTTTTCCTTCTGTACTGTATCCGCAGCATTTTTCCTGATTTTATCTTCTGACGGCTGTTCATAAACAGTGCCTTCCCAATACTGGCTCATATTATTCCTCCCTGCGTCTTTTATCCTAAAAAACTATCCGTATGTCAAAGAGATATGCCTGTTCCTACAAATCAAGCCGTAATATTGAAAGCAATTCTTCATTACTGAGATCCGTAATCCAGTTCTCTCCACTTCCTCCGATCACATTCTCAGCCAGCTCCGTTTTAAATTTCAGCATCTGATCTATCTTTTCTTCGATTGTTTTTTCACATACCAGCTTGTGTACAAATACATTCCGCTTCTGTCCGATACGGAAAGCGCGGTCCGTCGCCTGATTCTCCACGGCCGGATTCCACCAGCGGTCAAAATGAATCACATGATTGGCGCTTGTAAGATTTAACCCGGTTCCGCCTGCCTTGACTGACAAAACCATATAGGGAACATATTCCTCTCCGTTAAACTCTTCCACCATCTGGCTTCTCCTTTTCACCGGAGTGCCGCCATGAAGCACAAATCCCCTCTTTTGAAAGATTGTCTCCAAAAATGCCGACAACGGCTCCGTCATCTCCTTAAACTGTGTAAATACCAGAACACGCTCCCTCTTCTCATAAATCGTTGTGCAGATTGTCTTAAGCATCTCCCATTTTCCGCTTTCCTCCGGTGCAAACTTTTCCTGTCCCAGATATTGATCCGGATGATTGCAAATCTGCTTCAGACGGGTAAGCGCTCCCAGAATCAGTCCGCACCTTTCAATGCCCTCCAGCGTTTCCAGTTTTTCTGCAAGTTCAGCCACCAACTTGCGGTAAAGCACAATCTGCTTCTTGCTCAAGCTGACATAATCCACTGTCTCCACCTTCTCAGGCAAGTCGGTAATCACTCTCCTGTCTGTTTTCAGACGCCGTAGCATGAAAGGAGAGATTGCAGATTTCAGACGCGCATATTCCTCCGGTTCCCTTGCCAGCTTTTTAGTATACTCCTTAAATTCGCCGAAACCTCCCAGAAGTCCCTTATCAATAAAGTCATAAATAGACCATAGATTCGTCAAGTCATTCTCAATAGGCGTTCCCGTCATGGCAAGCCGCATCCGAGAGGGAATCTTTTTGATCGCATGGGTCTGTTTTGCAGACGGATTCTTGATTGCCTGCGCCTCATCCAGAATCAGACAGTCCCAAGTCTGCTCCGCAAATTCTTTTACTCTCACTGTCATTCCATAGGTAGTAATGAACAGGAACGGTTCCTTTTGTTTTAATTCTTCCGCCAGCACAGCTGCGCCGCCACCATGAAGAATATGAACCGGCATGTCCGGAACAAACTTCTCCGCCTCTCGTTTCCAGTTACCCAACAGGGAGGCTGGAACAATTAGGAGTACTCGTTTCTGCCCTTTTTCCTTCCGAAGCTTTTCCAAAAAGGTCAGTACCTGAAGGGTTTTACCCAGACCCATATCATCCGCCAGACAAGCGCCGAATCCTAACTCATTCATATAATTCAGCCAGGTAAAACCGTTTTTCTGGTAAGGTCTCAGGTCTGCGTGTACGGTTACCGGAACTCTTGCCTTTCGCATCGTCTCCGGCTTGCGGAGTTTCTGCAACAGCTCCGTAAGCCACTTCCCGTTGGAAACGATGACCCCCTCGTCCTCTGGCAGCATATCTCCCGGATTTCTCCTTAATGCCTGAAGGAAAGTCACACCTTCTCCCGGCTCATCCATCGCCTTTAACAGCTGTTCCAGCCTTCCATGGTCTACTTCGACCCATTTTCCCTTTAAAAATGCCAAGCCTTCCGTCTGCTTTAGCAGGAGTTCGATGTCTTCTCTCGTCAGCGGTGTTCCGTCCACTTCCAGATGGGGCGTCATAGACAAAACGGAGTCAAATCCCAAGAAGGAGGGCTTCTCATCTCCGAGAGACACGTTCATACTGACCATCGCCGCCCTTCTCTTCCACCAGTTCGGGATGCGGCACAGGATACCCGCCTCTTCAATCACAGGAATCTCCTTTAGAAACTGATAAGCTTCTTGAGCCGTAAGCTTCAGAGGGTGGAACATTTCCCCGCTCTCCACCGCCTCTCGGACAAAGCCTGACTTTTCCGATGCTCTGTTCAGGCAGGACAAAAGCTTTAGCAGTTTTTCCCGTTCCCCCTGATACTCCACCAGCGCATACTGCAAGGGCATATGGTTGATCTTTCCCCCCTTATCTTTTGTTGCGTAAGTCGCAAGAAAGGCAAAAGGGAATTCTTCTTCTTTGATGTTCTCCACAAGATGAAAGAAAATGCGCTCCGGCACACGCAGTTGCTGACTCTGTTCTGCTAAATACATTGCAACTGTACCCGTATATGCTGCAATTTCTCTCTGAAAAATCGTATGCAGTCCGGCAAACGCACTGCCAATCCACTTTCCGTCCAGATATTCGGCACCAATCACAAAGGGAACTGCAGTTTCCAGCCCTGCGACAATATCCGCATCTGGAAGCACTTCAGTCTTTTCCCTGGAAATCTCCAATTCCGGAAGCGAAGTCAGACACCGGAAATAGCCTTCCGCAATCCTGCCCAGAAAACGCATGGAAATATCTGCATCCGGCGGGCAGCCCTTCAACCCCAATAAATACCAAGCATATTCCTTATCTTTTTTAAATTCTTCCTGCCATACCTGCAACTCCTCTGAAAGCATATCACCTTCTTCCAGATAAAAGCCTTTTTCCGTAAAAATGAATCTCATCTTTCCTATTTCCTCGTTTGTACTGCTTTATAGTATCACTAATTCTCGTTACTTCCAATCAGCACTTTCTTTCCGCAGAAAGCAAATCCATATTTCCGTATGTGTTCTTCCGAAATTCCCTTTGCAACAAGATTCGCCTGATACTTCTTTTTTTCTATCTGCCGAAGTGCCTCTTGTACTGTATCAGACAATTCTTTTTCTTCTTCATCCTGCACTTTAAATTCCAGAATAATTGCATCATCTTCCGTATTTCTCGGCTCTAGCATTACGTCATACCTTCCAAAACCGCTCTCCCTGTTAGAAGTGACCGCATACCTGTCAGCAAGCTCCACAACCAACCCCAAAACAAAACCGTGATAAAATCGTTCCGGCTGCCTCTCAGATGTCTTATTTCCTGTGTCAAAACTACTAAACATTTCCGAAGTAACTTTGTTCATATAAATATTCATTGCCTTGATATCGCCGACCATCAGCGCCTTGATAAAATCATTATAATCAGGTGACGCATTATCAAACCATCCCCTCACCATATTAACGAACATAATTTTGGTTTCCAAATTTGTCAATGTCAGTTCATATTCTTCTTTCCATATACCATACTCCGACATATATGACTTATAATCCTTCACCTTCAAATAGCCGCTGGCAAGCAGAAGACTCCAGACTGCATTCTTCTTCACGGAAAGCTGGTCGTAAATAATCTGCTCATCAGTCTCCACCCAAATGCTGTCACCCTGCATCAACTGTTCAAAAGTTTTCTTAACCTCCGAACTGCCTTCCCGTATCAATTTCCCCGCAAGACCGTTTGAGCTTGTATTAGCCCAATAGAGCCCTGCTTTCTTCTTGTCAAGAAAATTAATCACAGACCATGGATTATAAATATCCTTTCGTTCTCCAAAACAAAAGCCATCATACCAGTCTTTTATCTGCTGTTTCTGATCTATCATACCATATTCGTCCAGTGCCTCATACACTTCTGCTTCTGTAAATCCAAAACTGTCTGCATACTTTTTAGAAGTTGTTGTTACCACTTCCAAATTATTCAAATCAGAAAAAATTGACTCTTTACTTACCCTGGTAATTCCTGTCATAATGGCACGTTCCAGATATGGATTCGTTTTAAAAGCGGAATTAAACAAACTTCTGGTAAATCCAGCCAACTCCTGCCAGTACCCGTTTACATACGCTTCCTGCATAGGTGTATCATACTCGTCCATAAGTATGATGACCTTTTTCCCATAATGTTTCATTAAATAATTTGATAAAGCGTTCAGGGAATCCGCCGCAACATAATTCTCCATATCTGCTGAAACACTCTGGTAAAACGCTTTTTCCTTATCATTCAATTTATCGCTGTCCATTAAAAAATCAAACTGATTATACAGTTTCGTAATATTCTGGCAAATCATTTTTCTTGCATCAGAATAGGATGTCTCCTTAATGTTTGCAAAACTTAAAAAGATAACCGGATAGGTACCCTGTAGCTGTCGGTACTTTTCCTCCTGCCATATGGAAAGTCCTTCAAACAGCTCCCCACGGTTTGCATAGTTGAGTGAAAAAAATTTCTCCAACATGCTCATATTCAAGGTTTTTCCAAAACGACGCGGGCGGGTAATCAGTGTAACTTCGTCTCCGCACTCCCACCACTCCTGTATAAATTTTGTTTTATCTATATAGAAGTATCCCTGCTTTTGAACCGTTTCAAAATCCTGATTCCCAATACCAATCTTCCTTGCCATAACCGGTTTCCCTTTCTGTTCACAACTACAGTTTTCAATCATATTGTCTATACAAACCGCTCTGTTTTGTTACTGCCGTATTGAGATTCCGTTGCCAGAAACAAATTTCTTAACCTTTTTATATCTTTCAATATCATTGTTTTCTTGCAAAAGTCTGCACAACTCGCCTACCCACTCCTCACACCGATAATGAATACTATATTTCTCATCATATTCGGCAAAGGACGGAATCTGTTCTTTTTCCATTCTTTCCATACACTTTTGAAAAGCAATGTACAGATATTCTTTTGTTCTTTTCTCCTCAGCTTCAATATTTCTTCTCCAAATCAGCCCCGGTCGGTGCATCAAGGCAAGATAAAGAATCTTATCCGTTTCTATGCTCTCCTCATCAAAATAATCTGCAAGATAGATTCTACCGTCAATCCTTTCTGACCCTGTATATGGATATCTGTTTAACCATTTCCTGCGCTCCGCTGGACTTTCTATCAGATCAATGGAGTCTTGGGGCTTTTTCAGACAACAATATTTATATTTTTTTCCACTTCCACAGGGACATAGGTCATTCCTGCCAATTTTTTTCTTTTGGACAGGTTGATTCCACTCTTTTTCAAGCGTACACATCATTTTACTAAAATCTTTTTCACCAGGTACCTTATATTCTGATTCCGAAAACATAGCACAAGACCGCAAAGTATCAGCAGCATTAAAGGAAGTCATACAAAAACTTCTCTCATTCTCCTGATAATTAAACATAGCATCTACATAGGAATCATATTTTCCCATCGAAGTCTCATCTAAAAGATCATTATTAAACATATAACGGATTTCCGGAAGCATATCAATAAAATGGCATTGACACAATATATACCCTATTTCATTATAAATATAATCATATTCTCTTCCATCATGCACATTTTCTTTTAAAAACTCTTTCCATTCACTTTCTTCCAAAGTTCCATCCAAAAATAACTGCCCCATTACGTCAAGCATCGCCGATCTGACAAATTCGTTAATATCTCTGTTTTGAATCGACTCTTTTAGCAACGCAATATCGCCGTCATATGTATTATAAAGAATATCCTTCAACTCCATCGTTACACAATCCCCAATCAGATAATCTACAGTATCTCCAGGCAAAGAAACGAGCTCCATAATTTTTGAAAAATAAGCTCTGTCCTGAAACTCACCCAATAAATATAATGCATAAAAGTGAAGCTGCTTATCTACATCCAACTCCACTCCTTTACTAATGGCACAGTCAACAGCTTCCCGCAAATATGGAATTGCCTCCTCCTTATTTGATATGATTATCCGAAATGCTTCTTCCGGAAATTTTTCACTCATGTATGTAATTTCTTCAATCGCTTTTTGTACTTCATTCATATATTTAGTTTCTCTCTGTCCCTACCCTTTTTTCTCATTTTATCCTATCCGACCTTTAATTACAACAGTAATAACAAGAAGACCATTCGGAGACTTTATTATAATTCTTCCAAATGCATGATACGGAGTTGTACCACATTATAACAAACAGCCTTGGTGAACAAGTTACAAAATAAACTGACATAGGAGTAATAAGTTTTTTTAAAAAAGCCTTGATAGGGTATAATATAAATACAAAAATACAAGGAGGCAATATATATGCGAGCGTTATGGTTAATTGATGGTTCATATATTTATAAAGCAGGCAGAGCTTTTCAAAAAGAAAATCCAAGTTATGTCAAAAAGGGGATTGACTATAAGAAATTAAAAGATTGCCTATGCAAAGAATTTCAAATTGATGTTTTGGATGGCTGGTATTTCAATTCAACACCTGACCCAGCAACAGATGGTCAGAATGCGTATCACAGTTGGCTAAAAACCACTGAACCTAAAGGTCCTGGTATAAGAGTAAAACTTTATGATTTAAAAGAAAAAGAAATTACATGCAGGGACTGTGGAAAAACTTTTTCGATAAAGGTTCAGAAAGGAGTGGACGTTGGAATTGCTACCACGGCTTTGCGACTGTTTGGGCGATATGATGCAATAATTCTTTCTGCCGGGGATGGTGACTTTGAGGATTTCATAAGATATATCGTTGAAGATAATGATAAAAAACTTTACATTGTCGGATTTGATAAAAGCATATCACCAGATTTACAACAATTTAGTTCAATGAATTATTTGCTTAATGAACACTATGATGATATTTGTGATAACAGAGAATTTAAACCTTTTGATACCGCAGATGAAGTTGTTAGCGAGTAATTGGATATATAGTAAGGTTCCATCTTGTCACAACCATATGTACCGTAGATTTTGAAATCCCCTCAGAATACTTTTTTACATTCTATGAAGCATTCTGAGGGGTTATGACTGTTTAAAAGCACTATATCCTATCTAATTTATTTCGCGCAAAACCCATCCTCAATCCTGTCGCCAATCAATGTGCTCCTATCCAACATATCCTTATAGCATGTTCCCGGAAACACATGATAACTATTGATTTCTCCCTCCGCTGCGAACCAAATTACATTTCCGTTAATCTCACAGCTATCCATACTGCCTTCATCATAATCCTTCTGCCTAATGTAATAGGGGTCACTCAGCCCCTGTTTCACAAAAACACCGGCATCCGTAATGTATTGGTCCCAATAAGGAGAAACCGATACAATAATACAAAACACTAAACCTCCCGTTACAATACTATAAAATCCCCTTTTCTTTTCGCTGAGATATTCTCCCACGGCAATCATGATTACCGCAATCAAAAACGCAAGACCATATCTGATAAAAGGCGCCATAAAAAACCATACGGCAATATTTCCCCATATAGCGATGTGAAGTACAATAAGCTGCAGCCGCAGTTTCTTTTTTTTCAGTATTCTGCTAAATAGTATCACGAGCTGCAATATGGAAGCAATTACAACTGCTCCAAGAAACATCTGTTCATAACGAAACTGATGCTCCCACCATATTGGCAGCCACTGCTTAACCGGCATATCAATTTTATTCACATCATAAAGACATCGTCCCCATACTTTAATCTGGTTGGCATCATGCAGAAGATATTCCTTCGGGATTTTCCATACTGTCTGGAAAATATCTATTCCGTCAAAAGGATAGAGAAGCCATCCCGAAATAAAATAATTTCTGACCAGAAACGGACATATGATAATACATCCGCAAAAAATATAAGCAATTATCTCCCTCCATTTTTTGTCCCTGATGAAACAATATGCCGGATAGACTGCCAGCATAACGAGCAAGCACGAGGAAAATTTCAAAGTAACTGCAAACACTGCCACAACAGACAGCAAAGCATATACTGTGACATCCGAATGACTCTCAAACAAGTTTTCACACCATGCAGTAATAACAAATAGCACAAAATACATAGTTGCATAGTCCGTTGCCGGAGACATACTGCGTGTTACATTTATCAGCGTATACAAAAGAATCCCTACTCTCATCATGTCTGCGATATGGCTTTTATGTCGTTTAAAGTCTTTTAGTCCGCCAAAAGCATACAGGCACATGAATGTCTCCAGAAAACCTGTCGTCGTATGTACGGAATATCCGAGCAGCCACTTTAGGCTGAATATGGAAGCAAATGCCAGATAAGAACTATTATAAGCATAATGAAGCTGTAAATTACCAATGCCTTTAACAAGACCGTACTCTTCATAGATGCGAATTGCCGCCGCATGATAAATATTGGTATCTGTATGAAACTCTCCTCTGGATGTGAAAAATGCTATCCCCAACACAAAACAGCCATAAAAGAATCCCTCCCATGAGCATATGGCAGGACAGTATCTCCTCCAAAGCTGCTGAATTATATCCCGCTTTACATATCCGCTTAAAAGCGCCGCCAACAGAAGAAATAAATGAGCGCAGGCTCCTATTTTCATGAAAATACTGAAAAACTCTACATAAACGGTAATGACTACGATGCCTGCTACAAGATATCCACTCAGTGAGAAATTCCTCTTTTCAAACAGATTCAAGACACCAATTCCAATCAGCGTACATATTAGGAAAATATATATCCAACTTAATATGACTGATAACACTTGGCTTCTCCTTTTTTCATATGAATGTTATGCTCTGATTTATCATATAGTTACTATGTATATAGTAACTATATTTATGTAATTCGTCAAGATGTTACTTTTTAGATAGTATATATGTAGAGGTGTCCTATCATGAAAAATACTCTGTTTACAATGAATCAATATGGGAAAATTACGATAGATATTAAGACACATATGGATGAGAAGTGTATTAATCGAAATATGTTGGCAAGAGCCATTAATGCCCGTTTTGAAGTAATCGACAAATGGTACAATGGACATGTAGAAAAAATTGATGCGGACATACTCGCCCGCATCTGCTTTGTATTGGAATGTACTCCGGGAGATATCATTCGATATATCGAGTCTGACTAACTACTCCTCTCTCCGCGCAAACCATTCTATTTTCACTCTGAATGGTTATGACAACTCCCTTCACTGACATTTTACCATCCAATATTCAAAATCAAAATTTTGCTTTCCTAAGCTCATCCATCATTGCCGGGCGTCTGCGATATTTTTCCTTCCACTCCCCGGCAATTTCGCTTGCCATCGCATCTCCTTCCGGGTACTTTCTGATTTTTTTCAAATATTGAACCAACTCCTTATATTGCTTTCTGTCAGATACAAGTTCTGCCTGCTTCCTAACATATTGCACATAAATATCCCGCACCCGCTCAGGAAATTCCTTTTTCAATGTTTTTTCATACTTATTTAAATAAAGAATATCCTTCTCTTTTACAATCTCCTCAAGGAGCCGCTCATACAATCCTTCCTTTTCCATCAGCGGATACCGGATGAGCCATCCGCTCCTGCTGACCAAAATCTGTTCCCGGTAATCCTCCCATTCATCCTTCGTGCAAATTGCCTTCAACTCATCCACATACTTCAGACATTGCTGGTTGCAATGAAATACTTGAAAAACCAGTTCCTCTTTGTATTCCTGTGTCCTGCCAAGATTACGATACAACTCAATCAGCTTGGCGCTGTACTCTGCAACCCGTCCCGGAGAGCCTTCATCCAGCTTTTTACTCTCCAGAAGCAGTTCAATGGCTTCCTGCTGCTTTCCTTCCTCCAGATATTCAGAAAGCTGGAGCATCCTTACCGCCGCAAACCTCCAGTTCTTTTCCTTGTATGCCCGCATCTCCTCTTCTGTATATTGAAGTTCTTTCATGATTTCAAGTCTTTTTAAGATATTATTTTCATATCCATAATGGGCACTCCAATATTCGCCGCAGTCCGGCTGTCCTTCTGCCTGCTCAATCATTTCATCCAGCATGGCAAGCTTTTTTCTTAATAGTTCCTCATCATGAAACTCATTCATAAGAAAATCAGAAAGATAGTCTTCCATATAATCAACTACAGTGCCGGCGGACTGCTGCTCATTAAACCATACAAACATCTTCCCTCTGTCTTCCTCCCCGCAGTGTTCCAGAATCTCCTGCCAGTATTCATAACAGACATTCGCAAGCCACCCGCTTTCTCCGTAGGAATCATCCATGTCCTGATTTCCGACTTTGATAAAGGCTGCATTGACTAATTCAAAGGCTTGCATCAAAAAGCCTTTTTCAATCATACTCTGAACATTATCGTTAAGGAAACATACCATAGCCGAAATATAATCACTTGCATTATTCCAGTCCACAAAGCCATAACGATCCGAATGTTGATACGCGATACTATCAATTTCCTTTTTCAGCCGTATCATCTGCTTCTCACTGATACTTTCCGTGTATTGCGTCAGAATCCTGTTTTTCAGATGCACATCTTCCTCTGCCAGTTCCAGCAGAATCTCCCTGACTTTGTTTTCCTGAATTGTCCAAATAACATCCTTCAATTCCTGATCTGCTTCACAACCTTTTTCCCCCGGCAGGGATGCTGGATTACCGGCAGAATCCCCTTTTCTTCCCTTTTCTTCAATTTCATACAAAACTGCTGCAATATGCTTGCAGTAGCTGCCATCCTCAGCATACGGACAAGTACACCACATATCGTGAATTGCACCATCCCGGATTTCAATCTCCACCTCATAATCCTCGCTGCCTTCCACTACCGCCTGAAATCCCTGTTCAGTGGCTCTTACCTCTATGACGGCGCCCGTTTCATAATAATTGAATCCCCGTTCCAAAATATGGGGACGAAATAACTCTTTCCAGTAATCCATCATCTTCTTTTCCCTGCTTTTCAAATATTTTCCTATTTTTCCATTATATCTTATTTTTCACCTCCACACCACAAACTTCCTCTGCTCCATCGTAATTTTAATGCAAATTCCGCTCTACTAACCAAAAACCTTCTCCACCCAGTCCTCTACGCTCTCTCCCACCTCATCAGCCCATTCATCCACCTTCCCTTCATACTCTTCCATCAGCTTCTCAATTTTCTGCTCCATTTCCTCAGAATACTTCGCCGCCATCATGTTCCCCATAAAAGCATTGATAAACTCCTCGCTGACATGAATCTTCCATTGATCCTTTTCCCAATACGCCAAAACAGTAACGTCCATTGTGCAAAGATTTGTCTCATCCAATGCCTCCATAATAGAAAGCAGCTCTTCCTTTCCATTCGCCAGATCGGACACATTCCTTACAAGTCCCCCCATGCCGATGCCTGTACTTTCAAGCATGTTTTCCAATATACTGATTTCATATTCTCCTATGACATCCTGCATATTTATATTGGTAATTTTCATATCGATTTCTGCCCTTTCCCCATCCTGCCTTATATCTGTTATCTCCCATTCCATATGCTCTACAGTTTTTTCTGCAAATTTGTGGTTCGACTCATACCTATTTCCCTTTACCATCCCCGGCTGCAGCAGTTCATTGAACACCCTGTACTCCCTCTGCGTAGCAATCCCAATCCAGTTGCGATACGTCCTCACATAGTTATCAGTGCATTCATTAAATGCCGCAAGATCCAATTCCTTCAGCCTTTCCATCATATACTCCGCGGTTTCCTCCGGTGTGTCTCCCCATGCTTTCTGTCCTTTTTGGGCACATCCAAGGCTCGTCATCATTACTGCTCCAAGAACCAACATCACCACTAGTATCCTTATCTTTCTCGTTTTCATCTCTCTTGCTCTCATCTTTCTTTTGCTCCTTTCCAATTCATATGCCGCACGCCAAAGCATACACTTTATTTTTGCTTTTATTGTATTTACACTCCTTCCTCACAGCAATATGCCCGGCATAAATCGGCACTCCGCAGACAAAAAAAGACGCCTTCGCGTCTTCTTTCAAATCTCACTATTCATATCATTGCCGAAAAATAAAACCATCCGTCTTCGCATTTTATGACACTTGTGCCGCCATTTTTTCGAATGACAGAATCCACGTTCATCAGCCCAATCCCATGCTTGGTCCCGTCGCGTTTACTGGTGGGAACCAGTTTCCCCTTTATTTTCACCGCCTCTTTTGCCGGATTTCGGATGGAAAGCACTAGCTGGTCATCCTCCAGCATCATCTTGAACTGTATGATTTTATCATGGGTCAATCTTTCACATGCTTCTATGGCATTATCAATCAGATTGACCAGCAATATTACGATTTCCTCCTCGCTTATGGTAAGTCCAGACATATCATTGACCGCCATTGTCATGGTAATTCCTTTTTCATATGCCTCCTGATACTTCTGATTCAGCACTACATTCACCACGGTATGGTTTGTATTTACATAATCTGCATTGCTCCGGATACTTCCCGTCAGTTTGGAAATATATTCCAAAGCTTCCTTGCTCTGCCCGCCGGACACCATTCCCTGAATGCAGTTTAACTGGTTCTTGTAATCGTGCATCAGCCTTCTGTGCTGCTCATAATTTTTCTGCATACCGCGGTACAAATTCATCTGATTTTGGGTGCGCGCCTGCATCAGCCGCAGATTATGCACTTCCTCTTCTTTTTCCAGCATATTTTCCACGTAGAAAAAGAGGCAGAAGCAGATTGCCGAAAATCCCAGAACCGCCATCAGCTTCGCGTATTTATCCACAGAGCTCCCATCCCCCGGCATCATACTGATTGCCATAATGACCATCATGCCAAATAAGGGAAAGACCGCCAGTCCTGTTCCCCATCTTCCGCCCGCCGGTTTATAGGTGCGCTTTTTAAATTTGTAACGCAAAAGGAGCATCAGGCATAAGAAGAGACTTCCTACAATTGATTCTGTCATATCGTATATGGGTCCTGTCTGCATCACCGGAAATGCATAGGCAAAGGATACGCAAATCATGGATAAAATCCAGTAAATCCCGCAGAACATGACCGCTAAAATCAGATTTTTCACCACTTTTATCTGAAAACAGATCTGTGCCGATACTGCAACGACTGCGATAAAACGAATCGGCTGGAAGATATAGGGCGGAACTTCCGTAAAAGCAATCATCAAAAAACCTATCGCAGTGGTAAGGACAACCAAATATCCTAACCCTCCATTCCTCCATTTCCGGTATGGTTCAAAAATTTCATAATATGCCTTGCAGCTGATGCCCATCATAATCGAGAAAAGGATACATTTTACAATATCTTCCATCATATTGCTCCTTTATATGCCACAAACTCTTCCTTTACGGTCTGAAATTTAAGGCGCGGAACCGGCAATTCCTCACCCGTATCCAGATAAACAATATAATTGCTGACCTTACGGATATGCCTCATATTTACCAGATAACTTTTGTGGATACGCAAGAACCCATACCCCTGCAGCCTCTGCTCAATCACGTCCAGCTTATCATAAATATGGTAGCCCACCATCTGTTCTTCCATATAGTAAAAAGTAAGTTTGTGCTTTTGACTTTCCACATAAAGAATATTGTCTGTATATAATCTTCTTTCACCTTCCATAAAAGGAAAAGACACCTGGGCAATCTGCATTTTCTGCAAAATCGCATCCATGCATTCTGTCATTGCGTTATCCAGCGTATCCTTCATAATATACCGCACTGCATTTACCTTATATCCTTCCAGCACATAATTGATAAAAGCCGTGATCAGCACAATATAAGTATCTGAATGAAACGCGCGCATCCGCATTGCCGTCTGAATCCCGTCCATCTCATTCATGTTGATATCCATAAACACAATGTCGTACCTCACTGCATTCTCGCCATTTTCAAGGAACTCCTCTCCCGATAAGAACAGCGAGATCTCATAACTTAAATCGTGCTCCTTGAGGTAATTCTCAAGGAGCCGCCGTATCTTTTCTCTATAAAATTGCTCATCATCGCATATCGCAATCTGCAGCATGTGTAATCCTTTCCTCTCAGTTTATATGCGGGTCAGCAATTACAGCTTGAACAAAGTACTGAAAATACCTCTTCCCAGAGAAGCGCCCACATTGCCGCCGACCTTCTTTCCAAAGCTGCCCCCAAGTGTCTTTCCGATGCTGTTTCCAACCTCTCTGCCTATGGTTCCGGCTGCACTGTTCCCCGCCGATTTGACCGTTTTCTTGACCTGATTATTTTTGGCAGCCGTCTTCTTTTCTTCTTCCTTCTTTGCAGCTGCCTCTTCCCGCAATCTTTGTTTCTCCTGCGCTGCATCCTCGGCTGCCTTGCGATTACTTTCCTCCTGATCCAGCACCTTCTTCTCCAGAATTTCATAAGCTGACTCACGATCCAGCATCTGGGAATACTTACTGTAAAGAAGGCTTCCTTTAATCCGCTCCTGCCTTACCGCCTCATCCAGCGCTCCCATCTGACTCTGGGGCGGCAGAATCTGACACTTCTTTACAATAGTAGGCACTCCGCCTTCGTCCAGAACAGAAATCAGTGCTTCACCGATTCCAAGCTGAGTCAGCACATCATAAGTATCGAACTCGGGATTCGCCCTAAAGGACTGGGCTGCTGCCTTACATCCCTTCTGCTCCGCCGGCGTATAGGCATGGAGCGCATGCTGCACTTTATTTCCCAGCTGCCCCAGCACTCCGTCCGGAATGTCCTTGGGATTCTGTGTGACAAAATAAATGCCCACGCCCTTAGAACGAATCAGCTTCACCACCTGCTCAATTTTAACCAGCAGCGCCTTGGACGCAGAATCAAACAAAAGGTGTGCCTCATCAAAGAAAAATACCATCTTGGGCTTTTCCCCATCTCCCGCCTCCGGCAGGGTCTCAAAAAGTTCCGACATCATCCAGAGCATGAAAGTGGAATACATCGTGGGATTATTAATCAATTTCTGACAATCCAATACCTGAATAACACCCTTGCCATTGCAGTCCGTGCACATCCAGTCCCCAATATCAAGCGCCGGTTCTCCAAAGAAAATTTCTCCGCCTTTGGCTTCCAGCGCCACCACTGCGCGCATGATCGCGCCCAGACTCTGCTTGGATAAATTGCCATACTTTGCCCCATATTCCTTGGCATTTTCCGTCACATACTGTATCATGGAACGAAGATCCTTGGTGTCTAAAAGCAACAGTCCCTCATCATCCGCTATTTTAAAGATAATCGTCAGTATATCCGACTGCGTCTCATTAAGTTCCATGATCCTGCTAAGCAGAAGCGGTCCCATCTCAGAGATCGTCGTCCTCAGCGGTAATCCCTTCTCACCATAAACATCCCAATAAGCAACCGGATAATTACGGAACTGGAATCCTTCTTCTCCAAGTGCCATTGCATCGATTCTCTTCCTGACACTCTCGCTCTCCGCTCCCTGCCTGCACATTGCCGCCAGATCCCCCTTCACGTCCGCCAGGAACACCGGTACACCCAGATCGCTGAACGATTCGGCAAGCACCTTCAAAGTGACCGTCTTTCCGCTTCCCGTCGCCCCCGCAATCATTCCATGCCGATTCGCCATCTTAGGATAAATATATACCTTCTCCTCCCCTGACTTTCCAACCCAAATCTTACCGTCCTGATACATAACAATACTCCCTCCGTTTTATTTCCAGTTCTTTCTTTAAACCTGAAATTTTGCGATTAAACTATTAATAATGTACCATGCCGAAAATTTTTTCGCAATACAGATACGGCGCAGCATTTGGATTAATGTTCACAGAGTAGACAGTAGTTCGCACAGGGCAGGTAAATATACCAACGTCGTCGCGCTCCCGCTCCATAAAAACGTAACAGATGCTAGGCTCGTGAGGAACCTCGCCAAGCGCTGACGTTTTTATAGGGACTCCTTATGGTATATTTACCTGCCCTGTGCTACGTTATCGGCTAGCCTGCAAAGGTTAATATAATGTTCAGCTCTTTTTTCTTCAAGTAGCCAGTGCACAGCTCTGAGAGGATAAATAATCCATAAGGAGCCCCTCAAAAAGCGTCAGCGCTTGACGAGGTTTTTTCGAGTCTAGCGTCTGCTACGCTTTTTGCGGAGCGGGAGCGCGACGACGTTGGATTATTTATCCTCTCAGAGCGTCCCTCTAGCCAAAGTGTAAAAAAACACCCCCATTGCCGGATGTAAATCTCAAGCAGAGTTTCAGTTGACACAATATGGCAGTAAGCCTATAATAAATATGTATAATTCTTACATAATAATACGCTTTTATGGCGAAAGAGGGAGGAAATTCCAATGAAGAAACTATCTGTTAAAACTGTTGTTGCAATCGGTATCGGTGCAGCTTTATTTTTTGTTTTGGGAAAAATTTCGATTCCAACTCCAGTTCCTAATACTTATATCAGCTTACAGTATGCGATCCAGGCTGTGTTTGCTACACTATTTGGACCGATAGCAGGTCTGCTGATCGGGTTCATTGGACATACATTGATTGATGCAACCAGTTATGGTCCTTGGTGGAGTTGGATTATTGCTTCTGCATTTGCAGGTCTTGTAATCGGTATTGCTACGTTGAAGCTGGATATCAATGAGGGACTTGATGTTAAGAAGATTATTCATTTCAATGTTTCGCAGGTTATTGCCCACCTGTTGGCATGGGGATTTGTTGCACCCTGTCTGGATATTCTGATTTATTCGGAACCGATTGAGAAGTTATTTGCACAAGGGCTTGTAGCAGGTATTTCCAATATGCTTACAACTGGAATCGTTGGTACACTTCTGTTAGTTGCATATTCTAAGACAGTTGTAAAGAAAGGCTCTCTGAATAAGGAGGACTAATTTATAGCGGTAACTATTAAGAGCGGTCGTTTTATGCGGCTGCTCTTTTTATAAAATATAGAAGGAGTGTAACTATTCAGTACAGGTCGAAGCATTTACTGCCAAGACCTAAGAATATGATTCAGGCATGCAAAATCCCATTGCCGTAGGCAATTTAGGATGGATTTTGCATTGTAACTGTGAAGGTACTGAACAGTTACGAAGGAGTAATTATATGGCATCTCCAGTGATTTCGTTTAAGGACTACAGCTTTCAATATATAGCACAGGCTGAGCCGACACTGCGGCACATCAACCTGGATATTTATCCCGGGGAAAAGGTACTGATTGCCGGCACTTCAGGCAGCGGTAAAAGTACAATAGGAAACTGTATCAACGGATTGATACCGTTTGCTTATCCCGGAAAAAGTTCGGGCAGTCTTCTGGTGGACGGTGCACCAGTCGATAAGAGCAGCATCTTTGAATTAAGCCATACCGTTGGTACGGTATTGCAGGATACGGACGGGCAATTTATCGGATTGACGGTGGGCGAAGATATTGCCTTTGCACCTGAGAATGATTGCGTTCCGCAGGATGAGATGAAAGAGATGGTAAACAGGGTTGCCGAGCTGGTGGATATCGACCATCATCTTGAATATGCACCGCAGGAACTTTCTGGCGGGCAGAAGCAGCGTGTCAGTCTGGCCGGGGTGATGGTGGAAGATGTGAAGGTGCTGTTGTTTGACGAACCGCTGGCGAATCTGGATCCGGCAGCCGGACGGTCTGCAATAGAGCTGATTGATATGGTGCATGAGCGTACAGGAGCGGCAGTTCTGATCATAGAACACAGACTGGAGGATGTGCTGTGGCGCAGTATGGATCGTATCATTCTGATGAATGAAGGGGAAATTGCTGCGGACATGTCAGTGGAAGAATTGCTTGCCGGTAATCTGCTTTTGCAGCATGGAATCAGAGAACCGCTTTATCTGACTGCCCTTCGTTATGCCGGTGTTGAAGTCAGTGAAGCGCTGCATCCTGAACATGTGGACAGTCTTGTCCTCAAAGCGGAAGATAAGGAGAAGGTGCAAAGCTGGTATCAGGTGCAGAAAGCCGGAATACATGCCACACAGCATGGTGAGGAACTGCTGCGGGTGGAAAATCTGAATTTTGGTTATACGCCGGACAAGTATAACTTGCAGGATGTTAATTTTACAATTCATAAGGGAGAAATGGTAAGTGTTGTGGGCAGGAACGGAGCCGGAAAGAGCACCCTTGCAAAATTAATCTGTGGCTTTGAAAAACCGGTTTCGGGCGCCATTTACATGGACGGCAGAGATATAGAAAAAGATACCATCAAGGAGAGAGCGGAAAGGATCGGTTATGTGATGCAGAATCCGAACCAGATGATCTCGAAACCGATGATCTGGGATGAGGTGGAGATGGCGCTTGTCCAGAGCGGCATGCCCAAGGAAGAGCGAACCAAACGAGTAGAAGAAACCTTGAAAGTGTGCGGTTTGTATTCTTTCCGGAACTGGCCGGTTTCGGCGTTGTCTTTTGGGCAGAAGAAGCGGGTGACGATTGCAAGTATCCTTGTTCAGCGTCCTCAGATAATCATCTTGGATGAGCCTACGGCAGGGCAGGATTATCATCATTATACGGAAATCATGGAGTTCTTGAAGGAATTGAACGAAAAAGGTTATACAATATTGATGATCACGCATGACATGCATCTGATGCTGGAATATACGGAGCGTGCAATTGTTTTCAGTGAGGGAAGAATGTTGGCTGATACAACGGCAGCACATGTATTAAATAATCCGGAACTGGTACAGGCGGCAAACCTAAAAGAGACCAGCCTGTATACGTTAAGCCTTGCCTGTGGCATTGAGGATCCGCAGGTCTTTACAGAGTGCTTTATTGGATATGAGAAGAAGGAGGTGCGTTAAGATGGCAAGAATTGCAATATTGAGCTATATTAAGCGAAACAGTCTCGTCCATGAGCTGACGGGAACCACGAAGCTGATCTTCTTCATCGCCTGGAGTGTGGCGAGTATGGTTACATACGATACAAGAGTGCTGATCTGTATGCTGCTGATTAGTGTTGCTGTCTTTAAAGCCAGCAAGGTCAAAATCCGTGATATCAGCGTAGTACTTGGCCTGGCGGCAGTTTTTCTTCTCATGAACAATCTGTTTGTGTACTTGTTTTCTCCCGAATACGGGGTAGGGCTATACAATAGCAGGACAGTTCTTTTTACGATTGCCGGACCTTATACGATTACACTGCAGCAGTTGTTTTATCATCTGAACATGACCATGAAAGTGATCTGTGTGGTACCGGTGGCGCTTTTGTTCATTGCATGTACGGATCCAAGCGAGTTTGCGGCATCTTTAGCCAGTATAGGTGTCAGTTACCGGATCGGCTATTCGGTTAGTCTTGCATTGCGCTATATACCGGATGTACAGCGGGAATATCATAATATCAGCCAGGCGCAGCAGGCGAGAGGAATTGATCTGTCCGGTAAAGATAAGCTGCTCACCAGAATGAAAAATTCCGTAGCAATTCTTCTGCCCCTTATTTTATCAAGTCTGAACCGCATCGAAACGGTCAGTAATGCCATGGAACTTCGCGGATTCGGAAAGAAAAAGAAACGTACCTGGTATGCGAAGCGCCCAATGAAAAGAAATGACTGGCTGACGGTTGGATTTGTATTGCTGATTCTGGTTGTCGATCTGGTAGTGACTTTCTGGGATGGGAGCCGGTATTTCAATCCGTTTTTATAAGTCAATATAATTTTCCAGCAACAGTCCGCACAGGACAGGTAAATATACCAACGTCGTCGCGCTCCCGCTCCATAAAAACGTAACAGACGCTAGGCTCGTGAGAAACCTCGCCAAGCGCTGACGTTTTTATAGGGACTCCTTATGGTATATTTACCTGTCCTGTGCTACGTTATCGGCTAGCCTGCAAAGTGTAATATGGGTTCTCTTTTTTCAACGGGTAGCCAGTGCACAGCTCTGAGAGGATAAATAATCCATAAGGAGCCCCTCAAAAAGCGTCAGCGCTTGACGAGGTTTTTTCGAGTCTAGCGTCTGCTACGCTTTTTGCGGAGCGAGAGCGCGGCGACGTTGGATTATTTATCCTCTCAGAGCGTCCTCCCTACTCACAGTATGAAAAATAACCTAATCCCAATAAAGGCGTACCCCCTATTGACATTTCCCAGCCACGTGCTATACTATACAACGAATGTCCCGCTCTGCGAGACATCATTATATAAAAAGCTGATTTATCATCTGTATATCACATACAGGCGAAACCAGCTTCGAGTGTTCGAGACCTTCCACTCGTTAAAAAAATACTAAAGGAGAACAAAACATGAAAACTCAAAACACAAATGCGGCTCCCACAGGAACCGCGCCCTTGCTGTCTCTCGTTCAGGCAGCCATGATCGCTGCACTTTACATAGTGCTCACTTTTATCGCCAATGCATTGGGACTTGCCAATCAGGCAATCCAGGTGCGTTTCTCAGAGGCTCTCACCATCCTGCCTTACTTCACCCCTGCTGCCATACCGGGACTTTTCGTCGGATGCCTGCTGTCTAATCTGTTGACAGGCTGCGCACTTCCCGACATCATTTTCGGCAGCCTAGCCACCGTTGTAGGCGCATTCTTTACTTATAAGCTGCGCAAATACAAATGGCTTGCACCCGTTCCGCCAATTGCCGCTAATGCCATTGTAGTTCCCCTTGTCCTTCTGTACGCCTATGGGATAAAGCCCCTCTGGTTCTCATTTATTACGGTAACAATCGGGGAAATTATTTCATGCGGTGTATTAGGTATGCTGCTTCTTTTTGCCTTAAACAAATACCGCAGCAAGCTGTTTCCTACAGACCGGAACTGACGGTGCCCTCCAAGGGGCACCCGCTAATTTGAGACACGTACATTGCCGCTGCCGGCTTTTACATGAATCTCAATCTGCGGTGCCTCTGCACCCACTTCTCCTTCCGCCTGATTTCCCTTTTTATTATAAGATAAGGCACCATCAAAATCCGTGCTGATGTTCCCGCTTCCTGTTTCTGCCTGAAAATGGAATGCAAGACCCTCCGGCAGTTCCAGATGAATATTTCCGCTTCTCGTCGTAAGGCTCATATCCCCCGTTACCGCATCAGTTTCTACTCTCACATTTCCACTGCCTGCTTCCATGCTTCCCTCACCGGAAATTTCCGTCAGAGTGATATTTCCGCTTCCTGCTTGTGCATCCAGCTCTCCCTCTATCAGATTTCCCGTAATATTACCGCTCCCTGTTTCAACCTTCAGATTTCCCTTTATATCCTCTAATTTCACATTACCGCTGCCCGTCCGGACGGAAAGATTTTCCGCCTCTGCATGGCTCAATTTGATATTACCGCTTCCCGCTTTAATCAAAAGGCTTCCCTCTTCCCTGACACCGGATACATCCGACGTGATATTGCCGCTGCCCGTCTCCAACGAAAGTTTTACAAGACTTTTCTCCGGTACATAAACTTCAATCCGCTCCCCTTCCGTCCAAAAGCCGAAGATAACGATAGAATGCATCTCTCCGCCCGTCACAACCACCTCTTTATCCTCATTATAAGATACCGAAGCGACTGCTTTAGGGCTGCCACTATATAAATACTCTTTGATCATCACATTTTCATCTTCTGACAAGTAAACATTTATATTTTTACTTCCATATTCCATCACAAGACTATCCAATTCTGATGCGGGAATCTCAATCGTATTTCTGAGCTCGGCTTTTCCGCCAAATGAAAAACTGACCATATCTCTCCTTCCTGGTGCATTCCTGACACTCATCACGCTGATGAACAGGACAAACACCGCCATAACAATTAGCGCTGCCAGCAAAGCAATTTTACCTTTCTTCATTCGTCTCCCCTACCTCTTCATAAACGTCATTTTCAGAATCGTTTCTCATCTCTTTCCTTCTTTGCATCAGCGACTGGAAATAGGACACCATCGCATAATAAAGCGGTATCGTCAAAAACACCACCCAACCGGGATGCCATGCAAACCAGAAGAATCCCAGACAAAGGAACACCAACGTTGCCAGCACAGGATACGCAAAGCAATAGGCGTTTCTCTTTTCTATTGCTTCCACCAGCGAATACCAGATTGGTACAAGTAAAAATAACAGCCACCCCGGGTGCCATGCCCCAAAAGCACATCCAATAATAATGTACACAATCGTAATCGTCAAAAACATAGGAAAGTGCATATGGTGAGACCACCATTCCTTGTCATACTTTTCCCCATTTACAAACACTCCCTGCTTATCAATATGCACACTGTCTCCTTTTGCCTTGTCGTCAACATGAATACCGTCCCAACCCACATGAACCTCTCCATTCTTATCCTTTACATGAACTCCCCCGAAACCAACATGCACATACTCCGGATTTTCACCTTCCCCAGATTCTTCATCCCTCCAGACTTCCTGCTGGGCATCCATTCTTTCTTCATCAGGTCTGGGAATTTCATCATCCGTTTTCAACAATTCATCCAAAGAGATCCCATAAAGCCGCGCCAACAAAATCAGATTATCCGTATCAGGAGATGCCTCCGCCCTCTCCCACTTACTGACCGCCTGCCTACTAATCCCCAACTTCTGTGCCAAAGCCTCCTGAGAAAGATTATTACTCTTCCTCAAATTCACCAGTCGATTTGCAATTTCAATATTCATCTTTATACCTACCTTTCCTCACATCACGAGCCGATTATACCCATTCCCCCTCCGGTTGCGCCACCAATTCTAGTTTGAAAAGAGGAAACTATTGGTTGCAAACCGCCTTAAACCAGCATTTGACGAGAAACCAGCCCTCCTGCGCCTGACCGGATTAAATGTCTGCATGGACTGGATAAACCTCCATACCGGACCTTATGGGAAGCGGTTAGAAGGACTTAGTATCTCTCCCGACATACCAGCAATCGGCGGACAGGACGTCCGCCGAAGGCGTAACTTGGTCCACGGATGGACCAATACGCCGTTTGCGTCCTCATTGATACATCTGACAAAGAGATACTTAGTCCTTCTTACCACTGTACATAGGTTCGGCATGCAGGTTTATCCTGTCCATGCAGACATTTAATCCGGTCAGGCGCAGGAGGGCGTCCTCCTCCACTACCCTACCGCTCTCTCATCCTTCATTTCTGATATAGGTAATAAAGCAATTCCCGTTTTCTTCAAACCACTCCTTAGAATCATTCATCCCCACTTTATAAACCGTCCCCGTCTCCGGATTCATCACAACGGTATTAAGCTCATTAAATCCAATCAGCAGCACTGCAGAACCGTCCCGCATCATGACCAGCACAGGGATATCCTTGTTTACATAATATAACACTGCATCCAGTGAGCATCCTGTCAAATCGAGTATCTGCATATCCGGCAGACCTTCTTCCAGAATACTTAAGACAGAATCTCCGCTTGCCAGCATATATTTTGAATTTCTTATGACTCCCTCGTATTCCAACATCGTATCAAGGCAGACTGCAAGAGAATCTTTTTCCTCTGTCATCATTTCTCCATGAATCGCCATAATCTGGTTCTTCAGGCTGCGGTTCCCTTTCGACCATACATAGTACCCATCTTCATTAACGACGACTCCCGAAATGGCTTCCGCGCAGCTTACCGCGTTATTTTCATTGGTAAAGATATTTTCTATGCCGTCTTTCCCATATACATAGTATCTGTCCGGCTGCTCTTCGGGAACAGCCAGCGCCACATTTCTTTCACCTTCAAATATAACCTCACGCGGAGTGAGTTGTTTCATTGCCGCTGCATTAATCGTTTTCATAACGGCAATCTGCGTCAGCTTCTCATATTTTTCCGTAACAGCAATTTCAATAGAGTTCTTGCTGTTCAGCTCCGTTTCTCCATTCATGATTTGATCGTCTTTGATTTCCTGATAAAATCCATCCTCACCCTTTTCCACGCGGGAAAGGATGATCTGGTTTTCGCTTACTTTTCCATCCGTAATATAAACATTCTCCTGCTGGTAAGTCTTAAGCACCCCTTCCGTTTCGTCTTCAATCTTCACACAATACATCGGAAATACGGTGTTTCCGGCAAAATCCACCACTATATCCCTTTCTCTTGCGACGCCATAAATCAGATCCTCTCCCATAAACCCAATAGGCGCGATGACTTCTCCGCTTCCAGCCTGGATACTCTTCTGCTTTCCGGTGGTCAGATTCATCAGAATCAGCTCTTTTACATGATAAGGGTCATCCCCTTTCTGCCAGACAGCCATTCTATTACTGTCAGACACTTTGTAGCTCCCTTCAGAAAGATTCTCCACCATCACCTCACAGGTACGATCCATAATATTTACACCGTAAATCTGATTCCCCCACTTCATATAGAGCATACTGTTCCTGTTGATATATGCCAGCTGATCTACTTCTTCCATGAGCAGTTCCTGAGAACTGGTAAAAGGAATATATACCATCTCTTCCACCGTATTCACCGCATTGTCGTAATAATAAACCGAAATTCCTACCTGTCCCTCATGGTGTCCTCTGTTCATATATCCATAAACCAGAAAAGTAACATTGCCGCCCTCATCCACATTCAGTATTTTGATTTCATGTCCGTCATACAAGGTCCGTTGATCCAGATTGTCCTTATCATAAAAACCGAACAAAAGCGCCATTTTATTGTCCACTACGTTATAACTGTATAAACGGTTTCCAACAACAAATGCAAGAACATTCCCCCCATCGCTTTCCGTAAGTGGTACCTGATCGCTGATAATTCCAAGCATGATCTTGTTATTGGCATACACATCCCCATCCGCCTCAAACATCTGATCCATTGTCCTCTCAAACTCTAGAAGATACATTCTCTCAGGTGTATAGCGCACACGATAAAATTCTTTTACCCTGTAATAATTTTTATTCTCGCCGTCCGGCGTAGATACATAATATTCCTGTATAAAACTCCCCGTCTGGGCTCCCAGTTCTTTAATCGTAATCTCCGGCTGGCTTTCCCTTGTAATCTCTAAATCCCCCCATGTCACCTGCCTAAAGCTGCTGTGAATCGTGACTCTGCCAAAAGTCGTATTATCTCCCTCTGCATTGGACTCCAGATACTTTGTAATCTCCTTTGCAGCTTCCTTGTCAAAAGTTCTTCTTGAAAAATCATAGATATAATCAAGCTTATCACTCGCATGATACTCTTCTGTACTGACAATCCTTGTATAATATCTGATTTCATTTCCATCATCCAACGTCAGCAGAATGACCAGCATATACTCCTGATTAGTCTCAATCAAGTCCTTTAATCCAAAAGACAATGAAATACTTTCCCCGTTTTGCTCGAATTCTGCCACCTGCGTACTTTCAATCAGACGGCTTCCATCCAGATTCCTCACTTCATATACAATCTGGGCAATCTCCCGCCCATAAGTATCGATCTCCAGACTGACCTTTCTGCCGGCAGCAAGCGGTGTAATGCTCTCGCGCATCTGTCCCAGCTCCATTACCTGCCCATAGCCATGCATTCTATTGATCAGAAACCCGCCATACCGTATTCCTACTACAGGATAAGAGGCCTGACTCATCTCCATAGTCATATCGGTATTCCCTTTATTCATAACACTGCTGACAATAAAAAGGGTTGCAAAAAATACAGCTGCCACAATAACCCCTTTGATAATCGTTCTTTTCATATAACTCCCATCTATTCCTGCATTAATCTCTGCAGGGTCGTATTTACCTTGAATGCTTCACTCATACGGCTGATTCCAGTTTCTTTTTTATGCCCGCTTTCTTGCGCCTGCCGTTTTACCGCCCTTATCAGTATATTCTTGGGCGTATGCTCCATGTCAATAAATTCCAGCACCTGGGTATTATAACCCGCTTCTTCCAGAAGGTTCGCGCGTATCCCATCCGTTATAAGCGCCGCCATCCTCTCCTTCAAAAGACCATATCTCAAAACCGGTTCCATCACTTCATTGGCAATCTGACCATTGACCTCATGCTGACAGCAAGGAACGGTAAAAATCACCTTTGCATTCCAGTCCACCGCCTTTTTAATGGCATAGTCCGTCGCCGTATCGCAGGCATGGAGGGTAACTACCATATCCACCTTCTCCACTCCCTGAAAAGTGCTGATATCACCCTGGTAAAAATGCAGATTCCGGTACCCATACCGAAGTGCCAGCAGATTACATTTTTCAATCACATCTTTCTTCAGGTCCAGCCCTGTGATACAGACCTCCATTCCCTTAAGTTCATGAAAATAATAATAAAGAGCAAAGGTCAGATAAGATTTTCCGCAGCCAAAATCAATGATATGCACCGGTTCCTTCTTTTCCAATGAAGGTAGTATATCCTCAACAAATTCCAAATATCGGTTAATCTGCTTAAATTTGTCATATCTGGCATGTACAATCCTGCCATCCTTCGTCTGCACACCCAGATCCACCAGAAAAGGGACTGCCTCCCCCTCCTCAAGAATATATTTCTTCACTCTGTTATGTGACAGCTCCGGCTTGTCCCCGGCTTTCTCTCCTTTACTCTTCTGCTGCTTCACTGTAATCTTTCCCTTTTTGCTGACAAGCACAGTCATCTTTCCGTCCATGCTTTCCGCCTCTAACTGCTTAAAATCCGTTTCCATATAAGAAAGAATCCTTAAAAGCATCTCATCCTTCTCATGATTTTCATGAAAAACCTGAGTTCCCTTTGATATCGTTTCCTGAAAGCAGATCCTTCCCTTCACCATGACCGGACGTATCTTTATTTTGAAAGCACCCTCTTTTTTCTTTGGATTGCTGATAATAATCTGATAGAGCCTGTCCGACAGCGCCGCGGACAGCTTTTCCTTTAATTCTTCCACAAATTCATTCTCCTGGTTTCCAGTACACAAATATAGCCATAACTTTGCGTCATGACTATATTTTACTTATTTAGCTGGAAAATCACAACTAAAACTTTATCAGAACCTGAGAATCCCTCTTTTCGTGTTGTGTCTCCTTCTGTATATCTCATAGCAAAGAAGAATCTGCACCAGATCTCCAAGCCATTCCCACCTTTCCGGCGGAAATTCACCGTCAGGGTTTTCTTTTTCCTCTTCCCGCTTGATCCTGTCTAATATGTCCCTGGACAACCTGTAAATCTGCCATTTGTCTGGATACTCATCATAAATCATGCTGCCCTCATAATCCAGCTTATCTAAGATACCGCTTATGACCTTCTGGTATCGCTTTGCTTCTGATGGATACATCTGCTGCAGATATTCCAGATCCCTTATAATAGAGTCCTCCTCCTCATAATACATAGGCAGTGGATATGTCATATAAAAGGGCAAAATTTTACGCTCATACATAGAAACAACTTCCTTATCTCTTTATTCCTATCATATGCATCCCTGCCCACTGCCGTGCCTCTACTGTGCCTGCTCATTTTCGTCCAGTAAAAAATCTTTCACTTTGATGTTACAAACTTTCAAAAAAATAAGTTTGTGTTATCAATGTTTAAAAACTTTTATTGCGCTATGCTTTTCCCAAACTCAAAAAACGGATAAAATACAGCATATATCTTTACGCAAGGAGGCACATATGAATCATAAAAAAATTTTAACACAACATGAACAATTCTGCAGTATATGGCAGGCAACCGATGGACGTTTCAAGACCAAACTCCCTGACGAAAGCAAACCTGGCGGCAAAAGACTGATTGCAAAAACAAGCCGGGCCGATCTTGAAAAATTTATAATTGAATGGTACAAGCTCAAACAGGGACGGAAAGAAAATACTCAAACCATGAAATCCCTATTCCCTGAATGGCTTAAATATAAAATGATAGATTCATCAAAAGCTAATGCAGCTAAGCTGCAGTGGGTGTGGAATAAATACTATGCTGATTCCGATATCATAGATATGAACATAGAAAAGATCGACGTAATTACTATCAAGTCATGGTATTTAAAAGTAATTGGTAAGCACAAACTTTCGAGTAAGCGATATAAAGAAATGAAATCTTTGGCAAACATGCTTTTTGATTTTGCTGTGGAAAAGCGCTTCGTGACCATCAATGTATCACGGAATGTACATGGAATTTCCAGCAAGAAATATACCGAGCCACCCAGAAAGGAGATAACCGAGCAAGTATATATTGATAATGAAGAACAACTAATTCTAAAACAAGCGGAAATACAATATAGGAAAACGCACTATATTGATAAAAATGGTAAATTTTACACAAAAGGATATAGCATAGTTCCCTACCCTAAAACAGAAGCAGGAAAACGCGATGTGTTTTTATCCATGAGGGCAAAAAAATATCTTGCCATGATTTTAGAACATAACAGGCAGAACGGATTTGACAGCGAATATCTATTTTTGGATAAAAACGATCAAAGAATCCATGAATTTTCTGTCAACAATGCTTTAAGAAACCTGAACAGTAAAATCGGTACCAATCAGAAGTCCAATCATAAAATCAGGAAAACATGTATTTCCAAAATGATCTCATCTAAGAAATTAACCAACGAGGAAATCAGAATGTTTGCAGGGCATGAAGATTTCGCTACTACGGAAAAATTTTATGAATTTCCTACTGATTCTATGATAAAAAGAGCTGCTGCATTTGAAGCTGCACTCTTCTCTGGCATACACAATCTCTTCCCATTTCTGCATATACTTCACCCCCATTTTCTCCGAAACCTTAATTCTCTTAACTTTTTCATGTATCATTTTTATTTTTGCACTGTCTGTCCTGTCCGCCACTTCATCCGTTGATGCGTTGATATAATCCATAAAATCTAAGAACTCCTGAGAAAATTCCCCCCTGTTCCTACCATTCGTGTTGATAAAGATTCTGATTGCCCCGTCCCCAAGGCTTAATTCCGGGCGTTCTCTACACTTCCTGCTATGTTTTAGTTGTTGGATTTAAAAGCAGGATTTCGAGAATGTCAGAAATAGATATTTTCAGATACGGCTGCGCCGCCTATAGAAATCTTTTGCTTTGAACATATTATAACAATAAATTCTCGTTTTTTCAATAACATTTTTCTCTTATTATGTTTTGTAGCGTGTAACCAGCTGTAACCAAATGTAATCAAACCACTTAATAATAAACACGAGGAATCTTATTGTCATTTTCAAGGTTTTCTCATTTTTTACTATTTTCAAAGATGGGACGGAGTACCATTGTGGTTGCAAACATGATGGGAAGGACTGAACTTTAGGAGATGTGGGTAAATGAATGTAACCAACGACAGATTTAAGGACAGACAACTTCATAATGAGGACTATCTGCAAATGGTATCGACGGAATCGAAAGAGTATGCAGAAGTGACCGCCTGCCAGAGGATTGCTGAAAACAACCGCATCATCACAGACTTTCAGACGGACAGACTGTTGGAGAGGATTTTACAACCGACAAATTTAAACAATGCATACAGGAAAGTAAAATCTAACAAAGGGGCAGGCGGTGTTGATGGGATGAGCGTGGATGAACTTCTGCCGTTCCTCAGAGACAACCAAATGCAACTAATCCAGCAGTTAAAGGAAGGGAAATACAAACCCAACCCAGTCCGCAGGGTAGAGATACCCAAAGAAACAAAAGGCGAATACCGAAAACTGGGAGTACCGACAGTGGTTGACAGGGTATTCCAGCAGGCAATCACACAGGTGCTTTCTCCGATTTATGAGGAGCAGTTTTCAGAAAACAGTTTCGGCTTTCGACCCAAAAGAAGTGCGCATGACGCACTGAAACAATGTCAGCAGAACGTCAATGATGGATATGTGTATGTCGTGGACATGGATTTAGAGAAATTCTTTGATACGGTATGTCAGAGCAAACTGATAGAAGTGTTATCAAGAACCATAGGAGACGGGCGGGTAATATCGCTGATACACAAATATCTCAACGCGGGAGTTATCAACAGGGGGATGTTTGAAAAGACAGAAACCGGAATGCCACAAGGTGGACCGCTAAGTCCACTGCTTAGCAATGTCATGCTGAATGAACTGGACAGGGAACTGACACGCAGAGGGCACAGATTTGTGAGGTATGCGGATGACTGTATGATTTTCTGTAAAAGCAGAAAGAGTGCAGAGAGAGCCCTTGGAAATATCATTCCGTTTATCGAGGGGAAACCTTTTCTGAAAGTAAACCGGAAGAAAACAGGCGTGGCACATGTCAGCAAAGCAAAATATCTTGGATACGCATTTTACCGTTATAAAGGGAAATGCAGGTTACGGGTACATCCAAAGTCAGTGGCAAAGATGAAAGACAGAATCAGAGAACTGACAAAAAGAAGCAACGGATGGGGAAATGAATACAGAGCCATGAAACTGACGCAGTATGTCAGAGGATGGGTAAATTATTTCTCACTTGCCGATATGAAGAGACTATTAAGTGAAACTGACGAATGGTTAAGGCATAAGATAAGAACTGTCTACTGGAAACAATGGAAGAAAGTCAAGACGAAATTTAAAGAGTTAAAGAAGTTAGGTGTGGAAGAGGAAAAGGCATGGATCTGTGCCAACATGCGGAATGGAAACTGGTACTGCGGTGGCTATTTCGTATTGCAGACTGCATTTAACAACAAGAAACTCCGTGAACTTGGATACCCAACATTCACAGAGTTTTATCTGAAAGTATGTGAAAACTAAGGAACCGCCGTATACGGAACCGTACGTACGGTGGTGTGGGAGGTCGGTAGATAAAATAATTATCTACCTCCTACCCGATTTGTTTTTATTTAATAACATGAATACGTGCCAGCGCTCTCTGCAATGCGGTTTCCGCACGCAGGATATCCGTCTCCGGCGTTTTGCTGCGCAGTCTTTCTTCTGCACGTTCCTTCGCCGCCTGTGCCCGGTTTACATCGATTTCATCGGGCCATTCAACGATTTCCGCCAAGATGACCACTTCGTCCTGAAGAATCTCTGCAAAGCCAGCGTGAAGGGCAGCTTCCTTCGTCCCTTCCGCTTCCGTGATTGTGAGAATCCCCGGGCTTACAATCACTGTCATCGGCACATGCTTCTTATAAATACCGATTTCTCCCTCAGTGGTATTAAATTCAACCATAGAAGCCGATCCCTCATAAAACACACGGTCGGGAGTAATGATTTTTAATGTAAATAAATTGTTGTCTGCCATCTGCTTCCTCCCGTCATTATTTCACGCGGGCAAGCACGTCATCAATACCTCCGGCATTTAAGAAATAGCTTTCAGGTATATCGTCATGCTTACCTTCCAGAATTTCCTTGAATCCGCGAATGGTTTCAGCGATTGGAACATATTTTCCTTCTAATCCGGTGAACTGTCCTGCCACGAAGAAAGGCTGGGATAAGAATCTTTGTACCTTTCTTGCACGGGAAACTACCAGCTTATCGCTTTCTGACAATTCATCCATACCAAGGATTGCAATAATATCCTGCAATTCCTTATATTTCTGAAGGATTTCCTGAACACCTCTGGCTGTATTGTAGTGATCCTCACCAAGAATTCTGGGATCCAGGATTCTGGATGTGGACTCTAAAGGATCAACCGCAGGGTAAATTCCAAGTTCTACGATAGATCTGGAAAGAACGGTTGTTGCATCCAGATGGGCAAAGGTTGTTGCCGGTGCCGGGTCTGTAAGGTCATCCGCAGGCACATATACAGCCTGTACGGAAGTGATGGAACCGTTCTTTGTGGATGTAATACGTTCCTGCAAAGCGCCCATCTCTGTCTGCAGTGTGGGCTGATAACCTACTGCAGAGGGCATACGTCCAAGCAGAGCGGAAACCTCTGAACCTGCCTGTGTGAAACGGAAAATATTGTCAATGAAAAGAAGTACGTCCTTTCCGCCCTTGTCACGGAAATATTCCGCCATGGTAAGACCTGTAAGTCCGACTCTCATTCTTGCTCCGGGGGGCTCATTCATCTGACCAAATACCATGGTGGTCTTATCGATAACGCCTGATTCAATCATTTCATGATAAAGGTCATTTCCCTCTCTGGTTCTCTCGCCTACACCCGTAAATACGGAATAGCCGCCATGTTCTGTTGCGATGTTTCTGATCAGCTCCTGAATCAAGACTGTCTTTCCAACACCGGCGCCTCCAAACAGACCAATCTTACCACCTTTCTGATAGGGGCAGAGAAGATCCACGACCTTGATACCTGTCTCCAAAAGTTCCTGCTGGGTTGACTGCTCCACGAATTCGGGGGCAGGTCTGTGTATCGGTTCATAGCCTACCCCTTCCGGCGCGGGCTTATTATCAATGGGATTTCCCAAAACGTTGAACATACGTCCAAGTGTATTCTCACCCACCGGAACACTGATAGGCGCGCCGGTTGCAATTGCTTCCATGCCTCTTACCAGTCCGTCGGTAGAACCCATGGCAATACATCTGACCGTATCATCACCCAGATGCTGCGCCACCTCAACAACAAGCTCACCATTATCCTTTAAAGGAATTTTGATCGCTTCGTTGATTTCAGGCAGCCTGCCGTCTGTGAATTTGATATCCAGAACGGCACTGATAATCTGTGTAATTTTTCCCGAGCAGTTTTTCTTGCTCGTATTTATATCTGCCATTTCTCCTCCATTCCTGCCCGGCAGTTAAAGCATGCCGGACCATGTTTCTTTCCTTATAATTCTGCTGTATTAAACTCACTAAGAGATTGCATTTGCACCTGCAATGATCTCTGTCAGTTCCTGAGTAATGGAGCCCTGACGCGCTCTGTTGTACAGCAGTGTCAAATGATCTATCATTTCTTCTGCATTGCTGGTAGCCGAATCCATCGCCTGCATTCTGGCTCCGTTTTCACTGGCTACCGCTTCGACCATGCCGCCGTAAATCAAACTGGTTATATATTTGGGTATGAGCAGATTCAAAGCTTCCTCATCCTCCGGCTCGAAATTCATCAGCGCTTTATCCTCGCCGTCTGCTGTTTCCTCGACATCCCCTTGCAGTTTTCCTTCCTCATTTACTTCCACCGGAAGGAGCTTAAGGAGAGTAGGAACATGTACAACCGTATTCTTAAATGCGGTATAGGCAAGATAAATCTCACTGATTTCACCTTTGGCAAAAGCTTCAAGCACTTCTTTTCCGATTGCCATTGCATCCGCATAAACAGGCTCTTCAATCACGTCTGAATAATCAGCCTTAATCTCATAGTGCCTTTGCAGTGCATCCTTGCCCTTTTTCCCAACTGCATAGATTGCCAGGTCTTCTTCTGCCAGGTCGCCTCTTGTAATCAGTTTGATTACATTGGAGTTATAGCCGCCTGCCAGACCTCTGTTGGATGTAATCACGATGACTGCCTTTTTGCCTGACACACCGGATTTTAAATACTTATGATCCAGATTCTTTGTCCTCTGCAAAATGGAGTTCACCGTCTCATACATACAGTGAAAATAATTTCCTGATTTCTCTGCATTTTGTTTTGCTCTCTGCAGCTTAACAGTGGAAACAAGCTTCATGGCCTTGGTAATCTGCTGGGTGCTTTGGATACTGCCCTTACGCCTTTTTATGTCACGCATTGAAGCCATACTATCACCTTATCCTTATCTTTTCCTATTATTTTAAAAATGCTGCTTTGAACTCTTCGATTGCTTTCTTTAAGGTTTCTTCCGTTGTCTCGGAAATTACCTGTTCATCTGCAATAGCAGTGGGAACCTGAGGATATCTAGTATCAAGGAATTCAAAGAACTCTTCCTCAAATCTGGTAATGTCCGCCGTGGGAACATCCAGCAGATACTTATTGGTAACAGCATAAATAATGATAACCTGATACTGTACCGGCATTGGTTTATACTGCGGCTGCTTCAAAACTTCTTTGATTCTCTCACCTTGTGCCAGCTTTTCCTTCGTATCAGCATCCAGCTCTGAGCCGAACTGGGAAAAGGCTGCCAATTCTCTATACTGTGCCAGTTCTACACGGATAGGCGCAGCAATCTTTTTCATTGCCTTGATCTGTGCAGCGCCGCCTACACGGGATACAGACAAACCTGCGTTAACCGCAGGACGGAATCCTGAGTTGAACATTTCTGTTTCCAGATAAATCTGACCATCTGTGATGGAAATGACATTGGTAGGAATATAAGCAGATACATCACCTGCCTGCGTCTCAATAATAGGAAGAGCAGTAAGGGAACCGCCGCCGTATTCCTCGCTCATTCTTGCTGCACGCTCAAGAAGTCTTGAGTGCAGATAGAATACGTCGCCCGGGTATGCCTCACGTCCGGGGGGACGCTTTAAGAGCAGGGAGAGTGTACGGTATGCAGCTGCGTGCTTACTTAAGTCATCATAGACTACCAGTACATCCTGCCCATTTTCCATCCATTCTTCACCAATCGCACAGCCTGAGTAAGGGGCGATATACTGCAACGGTGCCAATTCGCTGGCAGTTGCTGCTACAACTGTGGTGTAAGCCATAGCACCCGACTCTTCTAATGTGTTGACAATGGATGCTACTGTGGATGCCTTCTGTCCGATGGCAACATAAATACATTTTACACCCTGTCCTTTTTGGTTGATAATGGTATCGATAGCAATTGCAGTTTTACCTGTCTGCCTGTCACCGATAATAAGCTCACGCTGTCCTCTTCCGATAGGCACCATGGAGTCAATTGCCTTGATACCTGTCTGCAGTGGTGTATCCACTGATTTTCTGGTGATAACACCAGATGCAACTCTTTCGATCTTACGATATTTATCTGTCTGAATGGGGCCCTTTCCATCAATGGGCTGCCCAAGAGCATTGACTACACGCCCTGACATGGCATCGCCTACAGGAACCTCAACAACACGGCCGGTCGTTTTCACCGTATCGCCTTCGTTGATGTTCTTCTGGCTTCCAAGAAGCACGGCACCTACATTATCCTCTTCCAGGTTCAGTACCATTCCATATACTTCTCCGGGGAATTCCAGAAGTTCTCCCTGCATTGCGTTTTCCAGACCATGTACACGGGCAATACCGTCGGCAACCTGAATAACTGTACCGACTTCTGAAACTTCAAGCTCTGAAGCATATCTTTTAATCTGCTCTTTGATGACAGAACTGATTTCTTCCGGTCTTAAATTCATGGTTCTTACGCACCTTTCTTTTAAAGTTACTAAATTTGTGTTTTAAGCAGCTCCCGCTGTAACTCAAACAACTTACTTTTCACACTGCTGTCCACTACACGGTCACCAATACGGATGACCATACCGCCTATCAGGTCTTCATCCACCTGATAATGCATCTCCATCTTTTTAAAAGATGTGGTAGTCAGCAGCTTTCCTTCTATTTCTTTCTTTTTCGCTTCACTTAAATGAAATGCTGTGGTCACATAGGCAATGCCTATTCCCTTAAGAGCCTTGACCTCATCTATAAAGTAATCCAGAATGGCATCAATTTCACCATATCTGTCCTTACTTACGACTAGGTATAAAAATCCAAGCAACTCCTTTGAAATACGGTTCTCAAAAACCTCCTCAAGAACCTTAAGCTTTTCTTCCTTCAGCACCTTGGGATGATTCATAAGTCTTCCGAAATCCGGATTTTCTATAAGCAGCGTCTTTAACTGCGTGATTTCCTCCAGAAATTCGTCTTCCTTCTTTTCTTCCACAGCCAGTTCAAACAAAGCTTCTCCATATGTCGCGCCAACTAGCTTTGCCATGTGCTCTCACCTATTTCCTTTAACGTTTCATTTACCAGGCTTTCCTGTATGGTTGTATCGATAGATGCCTTCACTACCTTACCGGCAATCATGGACGCAAGCACTACCATTTCGCGCTTCACATCATCTGCTGCCTTTTGCTTTTCAAGCTCGGCTTCCACCTTGGCTCTGTCAATGATTCTTGCCGCTTCTTCTTTCGCCTCAGCAACAATCTTATTTTCATTATCCAGCGCCCGCTTTCTGGCATCACTCAGAATCTCTTCAGCTTCCTTGTTAATGTTCTTAAGCTTTTCCTCATACTGAAGCTTTAATAAAGATGCGTCTTCCTTATCCTTAGCTGCACTATCCAGTTCATCCTTAATCTTTGCCCGTCTCTTCGCCAGCATCTCCCTTGCAGGATTAAACAGAAAATAAGACGCCACCAAAAACAACACAAAAATCGCAATGATCATAAGCACCGCATCCGAAAGCAGCTGCAAGTCAAGATCAAACAATCTCGGTTCCATCCATAAACCTCCTTTCCTTATATCATTGGGCTTTCTCGTTTTATTGAGCAGCGCCCATAAGAGGTCTTACGAATAACAGCAAGATTGCTACCAACAGACCATACAGACCAGTTGTCTCTGCAACGGCCTGACCAAGTAACATGGTAGACGTAATATCTGACTTAGCGCCGGGGTTTCTTCCTACCGCTGCTGCCGCATGTCCTGCTGCAATACCCTGTCCTACACCAGGTCCGATACCGGCAATAACTGCCAGACCTGCACCGATTGCTGAACAACCTAAAATAAAGTTTCCATTAAAATCCATTTTTGTTTCCTCCTTATGCTTTTTGCATTAAAAATTTTTACTTACTCTGTGATTTTCATTTCCTATCCTTCTGTATTACATGCATCTGTAATATAAGTCATCGTGAGCATACAGAATACATAGGTCTGGATTGCACCTGAAAACAGGTCAAAATATACATGAAGCGCTGCCGGCCATATAATGGCAAACTTACTCAGTAGTGCGTAGATCAACGCCATGATTGCTGTTCCTGACAGGATATTTGCAAACAGACGGAGCGAGAGCGAAACCGGAACTGCCAGATCGCTTATAATATTAATCGGCGCCCAGATCGGCCATGGATTGCACAGTCCTTTCAGCACGCCGGAGACCTTTTGGTATTTGAACTTATTAAAGTGAATCAATGTAAATGTGATAATACCAAGCGCAAAGGTCACTCCATAGTCTGCTGTCGGAGGGCGAAGCCCTAAAAGTCCGGAAATATTGCTAATCAGAATGAAAATAAAAATCGTTCCGATATAATTCCGGAATCTGACTGCCTGACCGCCCATTACACCGCTAATCATCCCATCTAACATTTCTACTATCATTTCCACCACATTTTGAACCCCAGAAGGCACCTCGGTGGCATGTTTGATTGCCCGATTTGCTGCAATGCAGAATCCGATGATGATCAACATGACAATCAAGACGCATACATGCGTTGTCGTGATCCATACCTGCTGACCAAACAATTCATAGGAAAAGACCCCATGAATCATAAAGTCTACTTCAGTACTTCCAGATAACAGAATTCCTTGTCCCATATCTTCACCTCCTTACCTATCCTGCTCTCCGGCAGGTTCTTCTATCAGCGGGGGGAGAACTTCTTCCCCATAAATAATAGTACTGATCTTTTTGGTAATAAAATGCATATAGGCAGACACCTTAAGCCCCATGATACCTAAAAATGCGGAAAGCGGATTGCCAATCCCGCTTATTGCCGTCACCGCAAGCGCCGCTGCAATCAATACATAACGGAGTATCGTATGGGCACTCATAGATTTAACAGCTGACCTTTCAGGAAGATCAAGCGCTTTTTCCAAAGACCACCACATATGAAATGCACTAAGTGCCGCTATAAGTATCCCCAGCCAGAGTCCGCGGCTGTACCCTGCCTTATCTTCCACCAGAAAGACAAAAATCTGGCACACTGCACCAAATATAATAATCCCCGTCTCAAGTTCAAACAGAGTCCTGTTTATCCTGGCGATTTTTTCTTTCATTTGTTTCTCCCCTGTTCCTTCTGCTCTTATGAAGGTAGGCCGACTGCTCACTGCCGCCTGCATAAATTCCTCTGGCAAATCGATATACGTTATATCCGCCTGCCACTGCACCTACAAAAAACAATATTATTACAAGAAAGTTCGTCCCCAGTTTCCTATCAAGGAACATACCCAGAAAAGAACAAATAAAAACAGGGACCAACATGTTGATTCCGAATTGTCCAATCATCGCCAATGCCTGATAAACCTTTCGATTAAACTTCACATGCCTCGCCCTTTCAAAGTGCCTTATTTACTGCCTGCACTCACTTATTGATTATACCTATTTTTTCTAGTTCTGTCTAGGAATAATGATAAAATTATCATAAAATTTGCCATTAAAACGTTTTCTGCAAGATTTAGCAAATTCGTTGACTTTCCCCCCAATTAATAGTAGTATTTTTTTAAATAGATTATTACTATTCTGGAGGTTTTATGGCGAATCCAATTTTGTACCGCAGGCGAATTATTCCGGAAGAATGCGTCCTTCTTAAGGATGACATTATTCTCTCCTGTGACGAAGACCATATCGTCACCTCTTGGCATACTCTGCATCCCAAGAAGGACCTTCACCACGGCAGTTCCTGCTATTTTCTGAAAGAGGGCTTCAAGGTAAGCAAGTTCTGTAGAGAAAACGGAGAACTGCTGTACTGGTACTGCGATATTGTGGATTATGATTTTCACGCCTCCGATAATACTTTGATTGTGACAGACCTTCTTGCCGATGTAATCGTTTATCCTGACGGCTTTGTAAAAGTCGTAGATTTGGATGAACTGGTCACTGCCTTGGAAGCCCGTTCTATAGACTTAGATACTTTAAAAGCAAGTCTCATACGGCTTGACCGGTTATTAGCGATTATTTACTCCGGCAACTTTGATTCCCTCCAAAAATATATCATGTAATCTTAACACCCCCAAACGATATTCGTTTGGGGGCTTGCATATTCTAATAGAAAATATGTCCGCCGATCTGGGTGCCTGTAAGACCTTCAATCGGTGTCCTGAAGAACAGGCAGTTTCCTACCGTAGTCTGCCCCGCCATAGCTGCATCCGCTGCTTTGTAGCAGGCAGCTGTCGCATGGTCCTCTGCAAGGGCAAGCGCAAGACGCCCGCTTGCAACCGGAGAGAACTGTTTATTCTGATAGATGACCCCTACCACCGTATCCGGGAATACGGAACTCATGACACGATTCATAACGACTGCCCCCACTGCAACCTGTCCTTCATAAGGCTGATTGCCCGCTTCGCAATAAATCAGATTTGCCAGAAGATATCTATCTCCTTCGGCAAAAGAAATCTCCGAAATATCTCGCCAGGCAGATTGCGCCGCCAATGCGGAAAGTCTTCTTTCTTCTGCCAACTCTGCCTGGAGATTTGCAATATCGTTTTTCTGTGCCTCCAGCTGCTTCTCATACGCCAGCATTTCCGCTTCTGTCTGTGAAATTTCATTCTGATTGCTGGAAATCTTTCCGGACGTCTGGTTTACCAGCCCTGCCACATGATTCTGTTCTTGTTCCACTGAAGCGCGCAGCTCATCCAGTTCTTCTTTTTCTTTTACAAGCTGTGCCTCCTTGTCCTCAATTTCCTGGCGGGTTTCTTTATATTGCTCAAGCTGCTTCCTGTCATATGCAGAAAGCTGTTCGATATAATCATTACGATTCAAAAAATCCGAAAAACTTGCCGAGCCAAAAAGCATCTCCAGCATGACGTAATCTCTTTTTTCATACATGAACTGCACTCGCTTCTTCATTGCGGCATATTGTTCTTCCTCTACCTTTTTTGCTTCTTCCAGCTCTGATTCGATAGTTTCGATTTCTGCATTCTTAATTTCTATCTTTTCTTCAAGTTCCGCGAGATTATTGCTGACAGTCGTCAAATCTGCGTTCAGTTTGTTAAGTTGTCCCTTAAGACCCTCTGCAGTTTCGTTCAGGTCTTCCAGTTCATCTTTCTTCTCATTGATTTCGTTTTCGGTCTGTTCTTTTTCAGCGTTCTTCTTATTAATTTCTTCTTCTAGTTCCGATATTTTATCGGCATATACAGTTATGGGAAAAGCGCATATCAAAAGAACTGTCGCCATGAACACAGCAATACTTTTTTTCTTTACCCTTCTCATTTCCTTTACCTGCCTTTATCCTCCATCGTTCTAATTCTGTTTTTTCAGGATTCCTACTCTGCGCATGTGATTTTCTACTTCTGAAAATTCTATGTCAATGAATGTATACACTATCTCAAGGGCAAAATTCAGACAGATGTACTACTTGATGCCCCGCAGCCTTTAAAAGCCTGTTCATAATCGCCTCTCCAACTCCGCGGCTTTCAAAGCTTTCAGCGTAAATTACCTGTATTTCCTCATCATCAAACTCCCTGAGGACCCTGAAAAGATGCTTTGCAATCTGCTCTTCATCCTCACGTTTCCCCACACTTTTAATACTGTCTGCATGATAATCATTCACCGTTTCATCTGTGGCAATTACCCCAGTCTTAGCACCCCGGGACTTGTGCCCCGTCAATTGTTCGTTAATATAAGAAACAACCTGTGCCGCCGTTCCCTCCACAAGAACCAAATTTCCTTTCGGCGCATAATGCCTGTACTTCATCCCCGGAGCCTTCGGTGCCTGCTTGTAATCGCCATCCAGAATCGTTCTGTCTGTGTCAACTCTGCCAATTGCCTCCTTAAGCATTTCCTCCGTAACATATCCCGGTCTTAAAATCATGGGTTCCTTTCCTGTCAGATCAATGATGGTGGATTCCAGACCAATATCTGCCTCTCCGCCATCAATAATCATATCCACCCGACCATCCAGATCTTCAATCACATATTTCACCGCAGTGGGGCTTGGACGTCCGGAAAGATTCGCACTGGGCGCCGCAATATATCCCCCTGCCGCCTCAATCAATGCCTTCGCTATTTTATTAGACGGCATTCGAACGGCAACTGTTTCCAGACCGCCTGTGGTTTCTTTCGGCACACACTCTGCCTTATTGAAAATCATGGTGAGAGGTCCCGGCCAATACCTTTCAGCCAGTTTATACGCAGCCTCCGGCACCTCCGTTACGATTCTATGAAGCATCTTCATATCTGCGATATGCACAATCAAAGGATTATCAGATGGTCTTCCCTTCGCCGCATAAATCTTGCCTGAGGACGCAGCGTTTAAGGCATCTCCGCCAAGACCATATACCGTTTCTGTTGGAAACGCCACAAGCCCTCCAGCCTTGATTAACGCGCCTGCTTCCGCAATAAGCTGTAAATCAATATTTTCTTCTATCCTTATTATCCTTGTCTCCATCTCGCGTAAACTCCACGGAAAAGGATTTCTTTTTGAAATCATCACTCTTCCCACACATACTTTATCACATTTTCCTAATTTTGACTACCTTGATTACTCTCCCCCAGAATCTCCTTCACCCTTCCAACGCTGATGGAAAGTTCTTCGGCAATTTCTTCAGCTATTTTACCTTTAAATCGCAATTTGAATACGTCCCGTTCTGCAGCTACCACCTTGACTCTGGACTTCAGTCCATCCACTTCATCCTGCAGTTCGCTCACCATAAGCCGTTCCGTATTACGATCCATAATGTAAAGCGCTTCTGTAAACATATGCATCAACTCCTCCGGTTCTCTGACAAATTCTGTGATTTCTTGATAAATGGGCAGGAACATGGGGAAGCGTTCAATCAATTCCCTGATTGCTCCAAGTTCTGTAGTACTGAAAAATGTCAGCCACGCATCCAAAACAGTACTGTATTTAGTTATATTATGTGTATTGGAACGGAAAATGTCAAGACAGATAAAGAATTCTTCATGGAGCCCCGGATTGTCCCGGAAGATTCCCGTATTAAAGGAAGATGAACGTTTATGTATGTAGCTACCTTTGGCAGTATGAAATTCTGAAGAACTCTGTTCCATCAGGATGATGCAGTATACCTTTTGGAGTTTTTGAAAGTCAAATTCCTTCCCCAGTTGTGCACGTTTCCATTCGTACTGGCGCATGATGATATCTGAAACGTAGCAGTCTGTCCTGGCAAGGGGAAATTTGTAGCCGATCTTCTGCATCTCCACGTTGGCATAGGAACAATCATCAAGCTGCACAAGGGCATCCAAAATAACAAAACTTCCTTTCTCCACCATCTGCGTTCCCTGCCTTGGAAGAATGTCTATGATGCGGATTTTCTTTCCAAGAAAAGATGAAAGGAAGGATTCTAAACGCTCCGGGTGTTTCACAGGATGGAATACCCTCTGGAAGACCGGATCATAAGTCACCTTAAGCCCGTGCTTCCCCATGCAGAAGTCTAGCAGTTCTCGCTGTAGCCTAGCTGGCAGTTTCAAAAATGATTCCCATATCTCTGGGTATTCCACAAAGTGCCGCCTTACTTCATCATAAGAAGAAAAAGAGGGCAAAAACGAAATATTTACTTTTTCTGTGATTTTTTCAGATATACAATCGACTGCATCAGCAAATGTTTTATTAGTTACATAATTGGTTGCATTCGCAGATGTTTTATAAAATATATGATTGTCAGCGTCGCCAGAAATATAATCAGATGTGTTATTTACAGACATGTAAATTTCTCCTTAGAATTGTTGATACGTTTTTAAATGGAACTATATTTAAAAAATAGAGTAACAATAAAATTTAGATATGAAAAGAATCGAATATCTTTTTTATACTACGTTTTTATGGCAAACGCAATCCCTGTTTGCAAAACGACCTGTAGAAAAGTCGATTCATGAACTCCCTTTGCGATTGCCATTGCCACAAGATATGCCGCTGTTTTCCCTTTATTACACAAACAAAATACATTATATAGTATTTGTGCAGATTCACCATGCTCTTTCCCTAAACAATCGTTTATGCATTATCACCGCGACGATTTAAGGGAAGAGCAGTGGCTTTCTACTTTTACTCATCAACGGTAACCCCATTCAAGTATTTCATAACTCCCATGTGAATATTCCATGCCATTTTTTCCTGATATAAAGGTGTGGATAATTCTGCAGCTTCCTCGTTGTTCGATAAAAATCCACATTCCACAATCACAATCGGTTTGGAAGTCTTTTTCAACAGGAAATAACTGTCATTTCCTCTTGCTTCCCTTTTATTTTCAGGATCAAGAATTCGAAGCTGCTCCTGTATGATTTTGGCAAGCTGCATACTATTCTGACTGGTCTCATAATAAAAAACCTGGGCGCCTTTTACATATTCTTCGTGATAACTATTCTGATGAATGCTGACCACAAGTACTGGATCAGCTTCTTCAATGATTTCAAGCCTTTTTTTCATATCCTGCACTTTTTTATTGGACGCATTTTCATCATAAAGTCCGCCATCCCCTTCCCGGGTCATGACCACTGTGATTCCCTCATCCTGTAAAAACTGCTTCAGCATCTGGGCAATTTGTAAATTGATATCCTTTTCCAACTGATCATTAATACCGACCTTGCCGGGATCAGCACCTCCATGTCCTGCATCAATCACTACACAAATATTCTTTTTTTCTTCCACCTTCGTGGAATTTACATAGACAGCGCTCTCCCTTGCCACAACAAACATGGAAAACATTAAAATTCCTACCATTACTAATTTTAAAATTCTATTTTGATTGCTTGTCACGTTCTGCGCCTCTCAGCATTTACCTTCCTTTATATGTATGAAAAATAAGCTGCAGGTATACCCCCACAGCTTATCCTTAATGCTTGAAACAATAGCGAAGGGACTGTTGCATATTGAACAGTCCCTTTTTTAAATCTTATGATATTATACTTCTTCCTGCAGATTACATCTTACCGTTACCCTGTTTCTTCCTCCATAGGTACAGGTGAACAAAGTCAAATCCCAGTCCCCCTCAGACATTGCTGATACTTTTGTACCTCCAACAGTCTCAATCTCTGCTACTTCATAGAAGTACTCTGTTCCGTCCACATCCAGAAAGACTACCTGGTCTCCCGGAGTGAGATACTTGATGTTTCCAAAATGCCTCTGATAATTATGGGCGGCTATGATCAGGGAATTTTCCTTATAGTTGCCTTCATATCTGCCCGGTGCGATCTTAAGGCCCTCGCCGGTAACGGAATTCATCACAGGCAGGGAGATATCGATTGCCGGAATCGCAACTTCCCCAATGTAGGTGAAACCGTCCACCTCAATCGTTGACATGGTCAGGTCTATCTCTTCCTTTTCTTCCAGGACGATTCCGCTTTTCGCTTTTTCCGCCTTCTCAGCGTTCTGCTCTATCTGGACGAGCACTTCCTGTGCAGCCTTCGCTGCCCTGTCGTTATCCCAGTTGTTATAAAGCAGGATTCCCATGCCGCCAACGATCATAAGCGGTCCGACGCTCATGAGCAGCATGCCTTTTCTTTTCTTTTTATTTCCGCTTTCGTCTTCTGTTTTATTCTTCTTCCCGTACATTCTCATCCAGCCAAGGAAGAACAGCAGGATTCCTGCTCCTGCGAGTACAGGTATGGGCCACTGCAGCGTTCCTGTCTGGGGAAGCCTTCTCTTTCCTAATACGCCCTGGTCCCAGCCTCTTTTCCTGCGCATGCCAAGGACTCCCTTGTCAGGCGTGGGCACCGGTGCAGGCGTACTGGGTGTTATCTGCGGAGGCACCTCCGTCGGTCCCGGGGTAGGCGCTGGTGTCGGTGGCGCTGTCGGTCCCGGGGTGGCAGGTGCTGTCGGTCCCGGTGTCGGCGGTGCCGGGGTTGGCGGGTTCGTCGGTCCCGGTGTACTTGACGGCTTTGGTGTAGGAGTCGCTGTCGGCTTAGGAGTTGCCGTCGGAGTAGGCGTTGCCGTCGGAGTAGGCGTTGCCGTCGGAGTAGGCGTTGCCGTCGGCTTAGGTGTCGCTGTCGGTGTAGGGGTCGGTGTCGGCGTCGGTGTCGGCGCTGCCTCTATCTTAGCTTCCACACTCACGTTATAATATACATCACCGTTGGTCTCTACTCTCGGCACAAATGCCAGAAAAGGAGAGGTCACAGTATAACCATCAGGCTGCTCGGTCACTACTACCAGATATACACCAGGATTAAGATTATTAAATGTTACAGTTCCATCCGTTTTGGTAGATTTATAGTCATAACCGGAAATATCATTTTCATCAATATAAGCGAGTAATAACTCTGCGGCTGACTTTAAAAACCTTGCCGACTTACCACGGAGGCTTCCGATATCCTGCTTTCCATATTCTGCAAAGTCTCCAATCCACTCAAGATCCTGATCCGGTCCCGTTGCGGTCCATTGCTGTACCTGATAGATCGTAAATTCAGCACCCGCAATGCCATCTTCTCCGTCATCAACGTCGATTCTAAGGCTCCCTGGCCCGCTGATATTCCCATCAGCATAGGCGATGATACCACAGGACAACGTAAGGAGCACTGCGCTCACGATTGGGACAATTTTTCTTATCCACCTTTTCATTTTCATCTCATCTCCCTCTTTTCTCTAAATGATGAAACAGCCAGTGATACTTCCGAAATTCCATCTTACTCTATTTCACTATCCACCCGGACTCCCCGGATTAAAAGCCTGTGCGTGTTGACCGCATAAGGCGTACAAGTTACCAGGGTGACATAGTCTTTCCCATCTTCAATTTCAAGCGGATCCGTTTCATGAGGTTCAACCACAAGAATCTGATCCACCTGATAATTCAGGCTCCTTCCCAGAATATTGACCTGAAAATAATCCCCAATTTCTATCTGATCCAGATCTGTAAACAGCAGTGCAGAGGGCAGTCCCCTGTGTCCGAACAATGCAGCATGTGTATTCTCGCCTCCCACTGGAAGCGAACTGCCTTCCAGATGTCCCACAGCGTCATGCAGTACCTCATCATCTGTTCCATGATTGATGGCGAGCCGTACACCAATCTTGTCGATGACCACATATCCCATCACTCCATTTCCGTTTATGTTGAGGAGCTGGTCGTAATTCTGACCATTTACGCTGAGTCTTTCATCATTTGCATCTATACTTGCAAAGGAAAGCCCCAGCTGATATAGCTTTTCGTTATAAATTCTTGCTGCATCATATATCTCTGTAAATTCTTCCTCATCCAGTTCTTCCACTTTTCTTTCATATTCTGAAATCAACCGGGACTGCATCCACAGATTCCACCAATTACTGACGGTAGGATACAGTAAAACTCCCAATCCGGCAAGACATACGATAACTGCCAGGACCATAGGCAAACGTCTTCTCATCCTTCTTTTATACTCCTCTTACAGATAGCACTTGATCAGCTTGAACTGGATCTTTTTCCTGAAGCGCTGTTTTTTGTAAACTGCTTTTCCTAACTTCATATAGGAACTCCGTACAAATGAAAGTTCCTTTTTCCCCTGCTCCTGATATCCATAATGTGCCTGCAGCACCATCCTTGCAAGGGCTCCCACCTGTTCTGCAGACAAATCCTTATATTTCTCTGCAACCTCTTCCGGAAAAGCATCATCAGAACATCCTAGTCCGCTCTGCCATCCATCAAATAAAAGCATCTCATAAAAACTCTTGTAAACATATTTCAAATTTTCTTTTGTGCTATTTTTTGAAAGTTTCCCCAGTCTTCTTTTCAGCAGATGCCTCCTGTGAATGATCAGGATTATCAGGGCATTTACGAGAAGAACACCGACAATCACCGGCAGGATCATCCATACTCCGAATGAAGAAGATGATTTCTCTTTCTCCACTCCTGCCTGCTCATCCTTTGATTCCGCAGCAGACTGCTCCTCTTCCTGCTTCTCTGTCTGACTGCCTGCAGATTCTCCGCCGGCATTTTGTGCATCATAATTCGCCTCTTCCAGCATTGCCACAAATCCAGGTGTGGTCTCCACCGGAACCCAGCCCACGCCGGAGACAAAAATCTCTGTCCATGCGTGTGCGTTATCATCCTCCAGAATTGCCGTGTAAGTACCATCTGACTGTCTGGAAAAGATGCTCTTTGGCGCCACATACCCGACTACATATCTGGCAGGTACGCCGAACATGCGGAACATCATCGTTGCTGCTGCTGCAAAATGTGTGGAATATCCTTCCCCTGTCTCATATAAGAACCATTCTACAAAATCCTTTCCATCCGGTAAGGGCTCCACATCTCTGTTGAAAACATAATTCTGTGATAAGGTGTTTACCACATAATCCTTAATCTCATCTATATCAGTAAGTTCCGCTGCCTCACAATCTGCTTTCAGTCTCTCAAGACCGCTCTCGGGAATCTGAAGGTCCACTGCATTCACATAATTTTCATAAGAAGTCATTGCAGTGTCTAAAACACTATGATAATCTTCATGGAGCATCCAGTCTTCCATGGTTTCCTGATAAATTTCCCTGGGATAATAAGAAAAAATATCATCCTGCCGTGTCTGCCCTTCTACTGCACCGTCCCCGGCAAGCATCACATAATACTCATTTAGGAAAGCATTGTAAGGCAGATATGCATAAGCATCATTAGCGTCCAGATTTTCAACAGTAAGCTCTTTTGCAGATGATGCCACCTCACCTGAAAGTTCCGGCGTCACATCATCCTGATCCTCAGAGAAGCTTACATTTTCTGAATACATCATCCGGAGGAATGGGAGATTGTGCACATATAAAGCAGGATTATCCTGTGTTTTCCAGTTTGACGCTGCATTCAGGAAACGGTTTTCATCAGCGGCATCAAATCTGCTTCCACTATAAACCGATCCAATGAAACCTTTAAGATAAACGGTTTCCTCCGGTCTTTCCGGCGCTGTCAGCTTAAGAGCCTGCACCTTTCCAAAATAGTAGCCTTCTACTTCGCCTAATGTGCCATCATCCACACCGCCGCCGACTCCTTCCAGCGACAGCTTTAAGCGCCCGCCAGATACCCTGGGCAGGATTCCCCAGACCGCCTGCAGAATACCATTTTCTGCTTTCATCCCTGACTGCCTTGCTAATTCTATCGGAACATTAAGTCCCGGTCTTAACAGGAAAAATGAAGGTACAGCCAAAGCCATCACAAGAACGATGATAAACACCACTATTTTGCTCCGGATGCTTTCATAACAGTTCATGTTTTGTTCAAACTGCTCTTTATCCCCTTCTTTCCAGAAGGTAGGCGGATCTTTTAAGGTGGATGCTGTAATGGTGCCAATCAGGGCGAGCAGTATCATAAGCAGGAACCCTACGCCGGGAGCTCCCCCGGCAAGCAGTACACCCATGATCAGCGGAAAAGCCACTGCCATAAGGCACCATATATTTGGTCTGTACATCAGACCGGCTGAAATAATGCCAGCCACCAGAAAACACGCAAAAATAAGGAAAACGGTCATCTGCACCGAATTTTCTGCTACCTGATACAGTGCGAGATTTCCATCATATTCTTCATTCAATTTATTCATGACACTGTTGATTGTTTCCAAAAAACCGGGTATAACGAAACCCTGCAGTATCAGAAGAAGCACGCTGAATACAATCAGTGCCGCAAGCAGCGCCAGGAATCTGTAAACGCCCTCCACCTTCAACCTGGCAAATCCTGCCCAAAAAAAGCAGAATGCCAAAAGGACCGGATAAAACAAAGGCGCTATATAGGAAATCGAAAATGCAGAAATAAATGTACCTGCAAATCCCGCTGCTGCTAAAAATAATAAGGCTGTGGCAATTACAAAGGCAAATACCTTATTGGGTCTTTTTCCATCTGTCTGAATCAGCTCCCGGGATATAATACAAATGTCTTCACTATAAACCTGCTCTGTCTTTTTCTTTCTTTTTAAAGCCTTCATTTCCCTACCAGCCTTATATACCAATAAGAAGCTCCGGCAGCACCTTATCNATTTCNTTATTNGAAAGAGAAGCGACGNTNTCNCCTTCCATGNNCAGNTTCCANCCGGTNTCCACCNNAAGNACTCTGCTNCCTGTGCCTAACGAATAGCTCTCTGTATAAATCTGTTCNAAGTCTANCTGTTTTTCATANACNCCTGCATCTATCAGCTGNCCTGCCAATTCATANATATCTTCCTCAGANGTAACTGATAAACGGTTNAATTCCTCCCGGTCTGCTGCATACCANACAATCTCGTGNGGACATTCCTGCACCAGNAGACTATANGANATAGATGCNATCACTGTAAGCATNCCNTCCATCTGCATATGCGTCCATTCCCTNTNCTTNGGCAGATANAGATCNGCNAGCAGGATAACTGTATTTTCAACCGGCATACTGAACTCTCTTACCAGAAGTTCTTCTGTCTTNGCGCTTAACTTCCAATGTATNNTCTGCANAGTNTCCCCTGCTCTGAATGCTCTGGTGTCAAACACTTCAGAAGAGTCATCGCCGTTGCGCTCATGAGAATGNGAATCNCCNTCTTCCCGGAAGCGCATTGNCATATTTCCTACATCCANATGTACCTGATACAAATCCGGTACCACCAGCATCTGCACCGTNTCCTTCCNGACCGGCACANACCATTTAAATAATTTCAGATAATCATATATTCTCGCCTGATCTAACCGGAANCTNATCTTNCCGGCATATCTGGCTGTTATTTTCATTCTTAAAACTACAGTGCTCTTAGAGTTCACCATNCCTGATGTTCTCTCACTAATCGTTGTTCCGTCAAAATCATCTATATAAGAAAGTCCCACTGCCACGTTGGCAATGGGCAGTCTGGANCGGTTCTCAATCTTTACTTCTACCTCGGCAGGCTCCTGCTTTGNCACCGTCANNGCAGGCAGCTGTAAGCTGACCTTTACCTTTTTTGACATGAAAAGTGAAAATAGTAATANTCCAACTAAAAAAACTNACTCAAACGCCAATAGGAACACCGGAAAATCATANGGGCTTACGATTGCAACNANGAGAGTAAGCAGAACCNCTNACAAATAAATGATTTTATTCTTCATGCAGTNATCTCTCCNGATCAGCCTTTTTCCGGCGAAGGCTTCGNNGTTTCATTNANNATCTGGCTCANCACATCGAACTCGCTTCTNTGGTTCAGCTTCGCTTTGGCGCTGCGTCTGACNCTGTGNACNGCNACATCNGGNAACACNNTCACNACATCCTCNGGAATCACATAATCCCTTTTCTGTAAATATGCCCTTGCCTGTGCCATCTTGGATAANGCAANGGTNCCNCGGGGGCTTATCCCTAAGTCAAGCATTTCATTTTTTCTGGTNGCTGTCACCAGTCTTACGATATATTTATAAACCTCATCATGCACATAGATACNGGAAACTTCCTTCTGCATTGCCAGAAGGTCTTCCNNCTGGATTGCAGGNGTGACATGATCTAAAGGATTGTTTTCNCGTCTGTCTTTAATGATNTTNATNTCATCTTTCATATCCGGATATCCCATGCTGAGACAGATGATGAATCTGTCCAGCTGGGATTCCGGCANCATCTGCGTACCCGTAGANCCNATNGGATTNTCTGTTGCTATGACGATAAAGGGCGNAGGCACTTCNCTGGTCACACCNTCNACCGTCACNTTNCCTTCCTCCATCACCTCCAGCAGAGCTGACTGTGTCTTTGGAGAGGTNCGGTTGATCTCATCCGCCAGAAGAAGGTTGCACATCGCTGCNCCCGGCTGATAGGAAAAGGTTTCTGANCCTTTGTTGTAAACGGTGAACCCTGTGATATCTGTAGGAAGCACATCCGGTGTGAACTGCACNCGGTTCTGCTTTAAGTTCATCGCTTTGGCAAAAGCAAGGGCAAAAGTGGTCTTTCCCACTCCCGGAATATCTTCAATCAGGATATGTCCCTGTGCNAGGATTCCTGTCATGATCTTCTCGATGCATTCATCCTTGCCGACAATTACCTTCTTTACTTCTTCCATNACGCCTCTTTGCTTTTTCAACGTATCCCATCAGCTGTCTTTATCCTTTCTTCTGCTTTTCCGTTCGGGACGCTCTTTTTTTTCTTTNTTNTCTNTTTTTNTCTTNACTTTNTGCTTNCTTTTCTTCCGGATCTTTCTTCTGNTTCTTTCTCTTTACNATCAGAAGGAAGATNNCCGTNTCNACAANTGCCATGACNNCCAAAGATACAAGCAGCCANGGCCATACNTCCACNATTCTCTTNGTGAGTGTACCGGACTGCAGCTCGCTGTAAGTAACGTGCTGTTCTNCTTCCTCTTCNGGAATGTAATCCGTCCTNGTTCCACGCACCAGCATCCTGTGGGTGTTGATTGCATAGGGGTGACAGGTCACCANTGTACAGTAATCCTCCCCNGGTACAATCTTAAGTTCATCAACTTCCTCNGGGAGAACAATCTTAACCTGNTCCACACGNTATGCCAGAATTTCATCCAGCACATGCAGATAAAACAAATCTCCCACTTCCATCTTATCCANATCGGTGAACAGAACCGCACTGGGCAGTCCTCTGTGTCCCGTCAGAACCGANTGTGTNCTTTCTCCTCCTATTGGATAAGAGGATTGTTCCANATGNCCTACGCCTTTTTGTAAGACCGCATCACTCGTGCCGTTATAAATNGGCAGNTACACATCGATTTTAGGGATATCNATGAAACCTATGGTCTCACCNACATTGACCANATCCAGATAGCTGATGCTTTCATCAGCCTGGCTGCTTAAGGTGACTGCATTGCTGAGCTGTTCATTATACTTAGCAGCAGCCTCCTTAGCAGCATCAATATCTTCCTGATCCATCTGGGCGATCTGCTCACCATAATCAGCGATCGCCCGGCTGGCATTTGACTGTGCAACCAAGTTGCTGACAAACGGATATAAAGTTATGCATAATCCCGACAAAAACAGGATTGCTATAAACCATGCTCTCTTTTTATCCACGATTGCTCCTTACTTGCTTTAATTACTTTGCTTCTTTTTTCTTTGATGTAAAGAAAAGGATTACTGCAGCTGCCATCATTGCAACACCTACGAAGGTGAAGAGGAATGTACCCATACCACCAGTGGTAGGAAGTTCAAAACCATGTTTGTTGACAACTGTCTCTAACAAGGTACCTGCCCTAAGATCCTGTGCATCAGTTACCTCGCTGCCATCCTTTGTGATTGTAACTGAACTCCACACCTGCTTAATCAGTTTACCTTCTGAATCATACTCTGTCTCTTCTGTCCAACGTGTTTCGTACTCATAATCCAATTCGATTCTTACAGGAGCTTTTAACAGGTTATATCCATCAACAGTCTTTGTCTCAACCAACCAATAAATTCCGTCGGCAAGTCCTGTTTGAGTTATATTACCATTTGCATCTGTCTCCAATGGGGTATTTCCATTAACTTTCACATAATACTTGTTACTGTCCAAACCAGCGCCTGCAAATGCACTACCTAACGCTGCACCTGTCTCGCTTTCGCTTGCTTCGCGATATAAATCAAATTGTACACCTTCAAGTTTGTCGCCTTCATCATTTACTTTGTCAATTTTAATTGCAAAGCTATATACAACTGCGCCATCATGAATCTCTTTCTTGCCAGGAGTCTTTGGATCACTGTCAGGTAAAATCTCATTGGAGTACTCAAGCTTAACAGTGTTAGGATTCTCAGGTGTTGTTACTGCTGCATCTGCTGTCAGTGTTGCATTGTAAGTAATTACGATTTCTTTACCAGCTGTCGCCTTAACTCTATTTTGGTTAGTATCAAAAGTGATTACAAATCCTGCACCGCTTGCAGCTACAGTATAGTCATTATTTATAACCAGGTCAGTAGTATCACACTTAATTTTAATAGAGTTTATATCATCCTGAAGACCTACCGGTGTATCAGTTAACTTAAATTCTTTAAGATCAGCTATGTTAGCAGGAACTTTAATCGTTACCTGGTAAGGAATTGTATCTCCGTAATTGTAATCGGTTTCATTTACCCATTCTTCTGATTCTCTGTCCTTTACTTCCTTATCAACGTCCGGTTTGTCATTGTACGCTTTAATCCATTGGATTGAGCTGTCAGAAGAATCTGTAGCAACGTAGTCAGCACCGTTAGGGAATGTAATGGTACTACCGTTTACTGTGAATTCATAATGAGTTTTCTGGTCTAAAATATAGCCATTCTTTTCACCAGTTTCGCCCAGTGAATACTCTACAAAATAGTAATCACCTGAAGTAAGACCTTCAATGCTGATCTTTCCATTTGTACCAGTTACTAATGTATAATCAGTTCCCGCATTATCTTCACCATTTGCCGGTGCTGCAGTAATCTCTTTCCAGCCTCCTTCGGCATTAGCATCTTTCTTAAACAACTTGAAAGTAACGCCTGCCAACGGTTCAGCGTCGTCTTTATCACCTCCGGTGATAGCTAACTTTTCCAATTCAAGACCACCATAAGCAGTCTCATTCTTAGGGAATACTTCTACATCATACAGCCAGTTATCACCTTCTACAGTGGTCATAGGAATTGATACCAGGAAAGGTTTTACTGATGTTGTTACTGCATCCGGTACGCCAGTTTCAATTACCAGGTAAATACCAAGCTCTAAATCAGAAAATACAGCAGCTCCCTTAGTACCATCTGCACCTGTGACTTTCTTTGCCACCTCTGGAGTCGTGCTGGCATTCTTAACCGTCCACGCCTTAGAAGGTGCCACCGGTGCATTCACATAATCATCTACCTTGGGAAGAGAAGCCTGCCCCTCTGCACCAGAATAGTAATCCAGCATTTGCTGCGTAGTCATTACGCGATAAATGGTAAATTCTACCCCATCCAATAATTCCTTATCGGTAGGCTTATCACTTGCTGCACCAGTACCAGGAGTACCATTTTCGTCAATTTCATCGACTTCGTATTTGTAAATCGTCAAAGATCCTGACTTACTTGTGTCGATGGTCGATAATGACTTCTCTTGACCTGTGTAATCGTTTGCGGCAGATACCGTCATTGTCATCATGGACATTGCCATTGCCAGAGTTAAGACTCCAGCCAAAAGTTTCTTCAATTTCTTCATTTTGTCTCATTCCTTTCTTTTTAATTTTTTTACTGTGTTGACTTTTTTATATTTACTTTTTCTCTCTCCCTCAGGAGGCTTTACCCTCCTTTCTGCGCTTACGCATACTGTCTATATACATAAGGCTGGCAATCATGCAAATGCTTAAGCCGCCTACAGTAAACGGGATTGGTCCTGCTCCGCCGGTTGCCGGCATCACCAGATTCTGACCATTCTTGATGGTGAGTTCAATCGTATTATTTACCGGTGTCTGTTCTTCTCCGTTGATTGTGTATTTGAAGTCTCCGGCTGCATTGATGGTAACCGGAATAGGGGCTGCCAGAAGCGTATGCCCCGGCGCCGTTGCTGTTTCGACTAACTGATACTCACCGCTGGGAAGGTTTGAGAAGATGATAACACCTGCTCCTCCTACCGGGTTTTCTTCCTCAGTCGGTGTTGTAATCGTAGTTCCTGTACTGCCATTTACAGATATTTCTACAGGTACCCAGTTACCAGCACTGTCTTTCTTCTGCAGCTGGAAAGAAACTCCTCCCAAAGGGTTGCCGCTGGCATCCACTTTTTTAACTTTTAGGGACACCGTATGTACATTTGTTATTTCAGTGGTATAAAGTTCTTCATTATAAGGGTCATCTTCCTCTTTGCCACTGATGCTCTTATCCTTATAGCTTACCTGGAAGTTATCCCAGAATCCGCCGCTTTCTATAACCTTTTCCGTGCCCTCCGTGACATCAACTTCAACAACACGATACTCATACATTCCTTTTGACTCATCCGTATTGTCAACGTATTTCTCCAGATTTGAGAATTTATACTTCCATATCCTTTCGTATCCCACGGTACCCAGTTGTACAACATCTTTATACTTTTCAACCGATTCCCATGCAGCGTTACTGCCTATAATTCTTCTCTGGGGACGGATTGAGATATTTTCAGGAAGATCGCTGTCCGCCAAATTATCCGGATCTTCTGTCATTGCACTGCCATCTGCATTCATCCATATCTTTTCCACCTCAATACTTATAGTGGATTTCAACATGTTAGAGAAGTTGAAGGTGTAAGCGGGACATTCTTTGTTGATCTTTCCTTTAACCTGTCCTGTCTCGGCATCAAAGTCAAAATCGCCGCCGTCGTTTTCTTTAGTCACCTCTTCAAGGAAAGACTTATCTGCCGGTTTTAGTTCCTCTATCACGAACTCTGTATTGAGCGGAATACCATTGATTGTTTCCACGCCACCTGCCCGGAGCTTAAACTCTTTAGTAATTGCTGTCTCACCTTCAAGTCCCATACCCGCTATGTTGGTGAATGTGACTCTGAACCGATATTCCTCATTCAGATCTTGTGATCCATCCGCTTGGGATTTCTTAATCGTAAGTGATCCTACGTTGACTTTATTCGTGTAAACAACTTTCAGTTTGGTTACACCTGCATCAGAATCAGGATCCGAGTAGGAGCGGAATACGAACACATCAGCGTCAGGCCTGATACCTTGATAATTATTCCTGTCATTGAATACAGGACCGTCACTCGAGGGCATACTACTCTGGATTTCTCGTCTGCCATCATCTACTGCTACGCCCGGCACATTGATTAGCCCATCTGTAGTACTAAGCTCTACCATCGTGCCTGTACCCATACGCTTTACCAGCTGATCATTTTCATACATGGTCCATGTCGTGGAAAAGACCGGCGAATCAAGAAGTTCCTTCAATTCGATATAGCTACCGCGCCGGAACTGGTCTCTAAACAGTACTGTTTCACCATTCTCCAGTGCAAATGTTCCAGCTTTATCAATCTTTCCATAGGTATCGTCGACACCCTCTAATTTCCGTGTATACATTGCGCCCCGCGGTATTTCCAACTGAGCACTTGTCGCCGAGCCGTAATCCGGAATATCCGGCTGTTTTGTAATGAATCCGGTCAGCTTCTGGGATGTTGTCTCCGGTTTAAACTCGAAGTCATCCAGATAAAAGGGTTGTGGATAATTATAGCCAAAACCGATATCTGTTATTCCAGCCCGGTTTACGCTGTCACCACTGAAGAACAGATCCAGATCTACCGTCAATGTAACCCATTCTCCTGGCTTCATAGTAGCAGGACCATATATCTTTCCGCCTAGGGTGTGTACCGTTGATCCCCCAGTTGTATTAATCCACAGATACATGTCGCTAAGGCTGGGATAACCAGAGCCTGCATAATAATAACTGAACTGCAGGTACTTCATTCTACTTGTATCTACGGCGCCGTCCATTGAAGGAATGACACCATATCTATCTTTTCTATAAGCACCGTTCCCATCACTCAACAACGCTAACCAGTAAGCAACATTATCATGCCCCTTCCACGAAGATACGGATTCAAACGTATTCGCAGTCGATGTCGGACGTATGCCATCAAAGTCGAAATTGAACTCATATGGCGGTGTAGCATTCTCTTCTCCAGCAGCATCCCTAGGAGCAAAATGTGTTGCCAGATTTCTGATAGAAAATCCAAATATCTTCTGACCATCAAAACAATTCTTGAATAAGTCATTGACATCGGTTGTATCCACCTTTTTCTCGACTTCCAGCTGATTCTCGTCCGGGAAATTGAAACTGATCTTCATGTTGGATTCCCACATACCACGCTCCATATAAAACATGGTCAAGGTGTGTTCTCGGGTATCATATACTGTCTTGCCATTTTCATATGTGCAGCCATCTATTTCAAAGCTACCCGTTTTATCTAGATCACTTGAACCTGCGCTTTTCTTTACGCTACTAATTTCGTATGATCTATCATTAAAATATAAGGTTCCAGTTGCAGGCGAATGAACGCCACCCATATCCAATGCCAAATGCCCATCAATGAACACCCATACGTCATCATCACCAGAAAAGTCGAATCTGATTGGTGCCGTCCCCTCACCTTCCTTTTCCACTGTACCGTCTTCGGTTAGACGGAACTTGATTTCTAGCTTTGCAGCATAGCCATAATTATAAGATCTTGCACCATTTAAACTCCCTGAGTTGAACGGGAAAAATCCGTATGTATCTTTTTCTGTATTCTTAGAGTCCCTGTTCTTGCTCCACCATTGTGTCGCATGTTCCTCATCCTCATAGAGATAATACTCACCATCAGAGGTTTCCCTCATCTCCAGAGATTTTTTATTGCTATCATAGACCCAATAAGAGACGCCTTGTTCATGATAGTTTTCTTTTAATTCAAAGGGGAACGAAACATTTTCGTATACCTTACCTAAAACAGCATTTTTACTGTTATTCCCTGCAAGGAAATCTTCGTTGAAATAGGGAAGCACCGCCCTATTTCCACTTGAATAAATCTGACCATCTTTTAATTCATTCGCAACAAATCCTCGGGCTATCCTGGAATAATCACCTTGGTCTACCCCTCCCCCTATATCCATCATCGAATTGTTCGTCGAGAAAAAGTTTTCATAATTTCCATATCCGTACAAATTCAATGCATCAGCTACTGTGCCCTTGAATTCACCTCCTAAATCATGAGGCTGGAAATGTCCGGTATAAAGAGGAATTGTTACTCCAGCTTCTTCGTAATAATCGCTCAAAGCCTGATTGAATTCCCTAAATGGCACCCAATCGCGAGCTGACATATTCTCGAATCCCGAAAGGCTATCACGATTATTCCCATTCAATTCATAATCTGTATAATAATCATACAATGTAGTCTTAACATACAATCTCTTCGTATTTTTTGTATAATCTGTCTGCGTGATATCAACCACCGGAGTCTCTTTGATTAATTCAGGATCTCTGAGTGTATAAACTTCATCCCAGTAACCGCCGCGCCAGTTATTTCCATATATTGCATCATCGCCGGCATCTGCATAAAAGCAGGGATCATAAAGATTGGCGGGAACTTTTTGGTAGTCTGTTCCGTTGGCATATGCACCATCATCCTTCGTAATCTTATAATTTGCAAACCTAACATATGTATATTCCTCTGGCAGATCTATTTTCCAGATATCCTTCCATGTGCCCCTGTCTTCAACCTTCGTCATCTCTATGGTTCGAGCATTTTCACCAGATTTTCCTGTTGCCATCATGCACCAGACAACCCCCTCTTCATAAGGGATCTGGCTATTAACACTTTCATTGGGCAATTTTGACATGGTCGCATCAAAATAAATCCAGTTGCCTAATACATACTGTCCCATAACCGCGGCAATCTCGTCTTTTTGTGTAACCAGATTGTTACCGTCTGCAATCGTGGTTCCGTCCGCATTTTTCAAGTCAAATTCATTCCAGAGGAAGTGGTACTCCGTCCCATCCTGGTCTATATAAGTCAAAACCGTTTTAGAAGTCGCCGCAGGATTGCTGTCAAAGGTATAAATGTATGTTCTTTCATCTTCTTCAGACACTGTCAGCGGAACTTCTTCCCCTATACCAATCCGGAACTTAGCTCCTGCCTCTTCTGCACCACTCGCGTTGCCTGTACCACTGGTTTCATCGTCTGCATCTACAGATTTTGTTGTTTTAAAGTACAGCTTATCAAAGTAAAGCATCTTGCCTGTCAATGATACTTCTTCCTCAGGAAGAGGTGCTCCCCAGTAGCTGATTTTCGTTCCATCTGTCTTTTCAGTAGCACCATAATAGAAAGTATTCATGGTGTCTTTATCATAAAAGAATCCCGTAGCACCGCCTGTTGTCTTATTGAACAAATTGTAAGTTTCACCTAATTGATTACCTTCCGAATCATAAAACGTCACAGTAGTATAGGGTTGATTTAATACATTATCATCATCATTAGGTATCTCACATTTTTTTGTTGTAGAGTTAAAAACCACATCCTCAGAGTCCGAAATCTCGTCTCCTCCAAACACTGCCACAATATCACCATTCAATTGTGATGTCATGTCAACAAAATAAATTGGATTTCCACCTTGAGACTCTGGTCCTAATTCAGCATATGCTACTGCTCTCTTCGTCTTACCATCTGAAAGATTCTTAGCCATTTCTCCAGTAAGCCAATAGCAAGGATGTGAACCTGTAAGTTCTATATTAACAGTTTGAAGATAATTCGGATCCGTGTCAGCCGGCCAAGTTGCTTGCGACACAAAAATCGCGCTTATAGAGCCCTGCATTTGCTCTTCTGTAAGATAACTTGAAAGATCTATTTCTAATAGCTTCGAGCCCGTCTCCGGATTAATCCTCGAAGACGGCTGCATCCTTATTAGTTCGGTCGCCCATCCGGAGCCAAAAAGATGAACCCACACTTCTTCATTTCTCGTGCCTCCCCAAGCACCATCATAATCCTTAGTATACGAAGGATCATAATACACTACTTTGGTGCCTCCATTCATTGCCCTTGACATTGCACCCAAAGTTGAAAAAAGCATTGTAGCGCCCGTGCTGGAAAGCAAAGACATTGTTGTTTTAACCGACTCATCATCTTCAATTCCTTCCGGTGATGCCGTCGGAGATGGACTCACCATATCCGGGTCAATAGCAGGTTCCTGTGTTCCGTCTGTCTCATCGTCTGTCGTAGGCGCAGGATTTTCGTCTGTCGGAACGTTCGTTGCCATTGGTGTTTCCGGAGTCTCCGGAACGATTGGTTCTACTGCGGTCTGCGAATCATCCGTTGTTGCTGATTCATCCGTATCATCCACATCATCCGTCTCATCTGTGTCTTCCGAATTTTCATCCTCTTCTATAGTATTAAGTTCAATTTCTTCTTCATTCTCTGTGCCCACCCAAGTTGCTTTATAAGATCCATATGTAACCGTCATTCTGCCTACGGCTCTCGCCTCATCCAATGGCTGCGGCTGTTCTTCTACTTCTGATGATGTTTCATCATTCTGTTCATTTCCATTATCATTCTGTGATTCGTCTTCTGTCTCCGGCTGTTCCTCTTCAGAACCCTCCTCCGGTATTGGTGCCGGAGTCGGTTCCTCTGTCGGTTCTGTCGTCGGTGCCTCTGTCGGTTCTACCGTCGGAATCTCTGTAGGCGTCGGTGTCGGTATCTCTATCGGTTCTGCCGTCGGAGTTGCCGTCGGATTTGCTGAAGGAGTTATGCTAGGCGTTGCACTCGGACTGCTGGACGGGCTCGCACTCGGGTCCATGCTAGGTGTTACGCTCGGGCTTGTCGAAGGCGTTGCACTCGGACTGCCGGACGGGCTTGCGCTCGGGTCCACGCTAGGTGTTGCGCTCGGACTGCCGGACGGGCTTGCGCTCGGTGTCATGCTCGGGCTTGCAGACGGGCTTGCCATTGTAACTTCTTTTCTGTCTAATGCCATCTTGTAGCATGGTTCTGCGTATGTCAGCCAGTCATTATACAAAACTTCTGAAGCAACCTCTGCATCTAAGGAATCGCCCAATATAAACTGCAGATTTTCATAAGGTCTTTCCATTGTATATTCATATACATAGCTGCCTGCACTTGAAGCAACCATTTTCACTGGATTATCGCTAAGCTTATCGTCTGAATCATTAAATGCATACAGCCAGACACCATTTTCAATGAAAGCTTCATCTTCCTTAATGTCAGACGCATCAAAATAAACTGTATATCTAAGATTGCGCCATATACCGGTGGATTCATATCCGTTTACCTGTTCCAGGCAGAAGCACGGTGCGCTGTAATTCCACTCCATTTGGAACACTTCTGTGGCAACTTCGTAATTCCAGCTGCCGTAGCCGCCCGTAAACGCGACACAATCATAAGGTCTATCAAAACTATATTCATAGATGCCATTACCTTTGCCCGACGCTTTCATAGACACTGGAATCGAGGTATAGCTATCTTCATCTGAGTTGTATGCATAGACGCCTACTCCGTTATCCGCAAATGCGCTTGCATCCGAAGCGCCATTCAAATCAAAGTAAACCGTATAAAGACCATAAAAATATCCGCCATCTGAAAGTGCCTCGCTGTTGAACATATAGCAAGGTGCACCCAAACTCCAATCGATAGCCAATGCTCCCGTCTTTGCGCTGGTACTCAGGCTAGATCCCTTCGTAAATTCTACATATGTATAGTAATCATCAAGGACAAGCTGATAAATATTCTTTTTCCCATCTACTTTTTCCATAATAATGGGCGCATCAGAATAAGAGTTACCCTCGCGGTCATATACATACGCACCGATGCCGCTCTCCATTACATCGGAATCCACTCCAATAAGGGAGGTATCAACGTAAATGCAACGTCCCGTTCCCACCTTATCTTCATGTGCAAGCGCTAATCCTATGAGTCCGCCCCAAGAAGGTGCTTCAAGTAACATCATAATTGCCAGTCCCAGACCGACTGTCTTTCTTATGAGTTTTCTTCTCTTCACGCTTTCTCTTATTGTAGATATCATTTTCTCCATTCTCTGCTTCATACTCATCAACCCCACATACTTTGCCGTCGGAAGCATGCTCTCAATCCGGCAACATTATCAGTTATTATTAATACCATTTATTTTCTGTTACTTTTTTCCTAATTCTAGGGTTCATGTTTAATATACTACTCTTAAAATCCACTGTCAAGTTTTCGTAAAGTTTCCGAAAATTTTTGTCATGCTGAACAATTTTTTTTTTAGTTTTTGTGCAATTTTTGAATTGTTTTGTAGGAATATTTTCCGAGCCTCTAAAATAAAGAACCAAACGCTGGATCCCCATAAGAACAGCCGTTCTTATGTAAACATCCGATGATTGACTCTGTCTCTGTTCCGGGCATTACTGTGGAAATTACCACATCTTCAAGCAACCGTCAGAAGGCGCCTTCATGTAAATACCTTAACAGATTTTCTCCACAACATAATGTGTTTGTTATTTCGTTTTTATTAGATGTGTTTCAAGATATTGTGTTTATTTCAGATATTTTCTACTTATGTATCTTAATAATTATATACTTTCTTTTTCCTTATAGTATTTCTCCGTTGTTGTGTCAATCCCTTCACATGCCTTCTGCATCTCTTAACCGTATACTCTCCCTCGCCTTATGGTACTCTTCCATTGTGGTTCCGAGTCCTTCGCATGCCCTCTGCAAATCCACACGAAAGCTTTCCATCACAGACTCCACGCTTTCCACATTTTTTTCGCTTCTGCCCTCTTCTCTGCCCTCTTCTCTGGCATACACAATCTCTTCCTATTTCTGCATATACTTCACCCCCATTTTCTCTGAAACCTTAATTCTCTTGACTTTTTCATGTATCATTTTTATTTTTGCACTGTCTGTCCTGCCCGCCACTTCATCTGTTGATGCATTGATATAATCCATGAAGTCCAAAAACTCCTGAGAAAACTCTTCCCTGTCCCTTCCTTTCGTGTTGATAAAAACTCTGACCGCACCATCTCCAAGCCTTAATTCCGGACACTCCCTGCATGTTCCTTCAAAGGTATACCGGTACAGCTTCTTCCCAAATATATCAAACGGCGCTATCATAATGAAGCAGCTGTCATTCAGCAGGTTAAAATCTACACTCCCAGGTTCTAACAGGGATACATCCATCTGCGCCTGATAGTACCGGCTTCTCAAGCAACTCTATCTCATTTTCAAGCAAGATATTCATCGCTGCCTGGTAAGATTCCTTGTCCTCCATCGTTTCATCAAACAAAAAACGATCATTCAGATTCAGCTTAGACAGGCTCTCCATAAAGTATGAAGGCATCCGTTCCTTTGATTTTGCTGTTACACCATTCGCCATACACTTTCCTCCTATGTGCAGGAAAATGTATCACCTTTCTCATACCTCTCGCTGCGCCCCTACAACGTATCAGTATCTTCACCGGCATTCTCTACACTTCCTGCTATATTTTTGATTTTTGGGATTTAAAAGCAGGATTTCGAGAATTTCAGAAATAGATATTTTCAGATACGGCTGCGCCGCTAATAGAAATCTTTTGCTTTGAACCTATTATAACACTGAGTTATTGTTTTTTCAATAATTATCCCCCTTTAAAATGTATGCAATTTCAACTTTCACCTATGTATCCTTATTAGATATACACTCCTTCGCCTTATTGTACTCTTCTATTGTGGTTCCGAGTCCTTCACACGCCCTCTGCAGATCCAAGTTAAAGTTTTTCATCGCAGACTCCACACTTCTCACAATTCCTTTCATAATTCCCTTCTTAATTCCAGCGTCCTCTCCATTTTTATATGCCAGTTCTTTTTCGCTCTTAAGATGTTTCTCTTCATCATACTCAAATATACTCACCGCTATCGCCTCCGCCCGATTCTTTAACAGGAAATCTGCCAGTATCCCATTCCTGATGCAATAATCCACTGCCTGCTCTACTGCTTCTGGGAAAAATGCTTTCTTCGCAAATTTCCTGACCTGTTCTACATACTGTGCATATTCCTTTAATAAACGACACGCCTCCATCAGTTCCGCATTGTATCCCGGATTTATATTGTACACGCTCACCATAAGTTCCAATTCCGGCTTTTCCATCCTCTTTTCAAATGCGTCCGACAGCCGCAGAACCTGCTTTCCGGGCTGGGGTTCAGCCCCGTTGTAAAAGACCACAAATCTTGGTGCTGGCAGTCTGATAAGCACTGTGCTGTACAGAGTCTCGTTTCTTGTGATATTCTGCAGCACCTTTGTGACATAAATCAGATTTCTCAGCGGCATGTTGGGGTTCACAGTAGACTGATGTTCATAGAGCATCAACTCAAAATCAAACACGAAAGAGATATCGTTTTTATAATTCATATAGACTGCATTTTCCAGTGTCGTAATCTCCAAATCCTCCACATTTGTGTAGGATGTTTTATTGACCGCATTGTAAAGGCTGAGAAGATTTTCCTTTTCCTTAAACAACATGCGGAACATGGTGTCCTTATAATTGCGCTGTACGTGTACTTCGTTCATTTCCTGTCCTCCTTTGATGAACCGATTTCTAAAAAGAAACGGTTGATGCTGCAGGAGGTTCATTTCAGATCCCCCTGCTTATTAATATATTGATAGGGATAAAAGCATGGATTTTCTGAAATGTTTAATTGACTATTTTATAGATTATATCGGATTTGCCTTAAAGAAAATATGCTTTTTCATATTTTAACACAGAAAAGTATAAATATCAATGCTAATTATAGCAATGATTTCCCGTGGAAAGTAACGTCCATTTAACCTAAGAGGGCATATCACTTTAATTCCCAAAGTGATATGCCCCTCTTTTCATGTTCATATAATCCTATTGCTGTACTTCTTAGATGGACTCATGGAATGTACGGGAAATAACGTCAGCCTGCTGTTCCGGTGTTAATTTGATAAAGTTAACAGCATATCCGGAAACACGGATTGTAAGCTGAGGATAATTCTCAGGATGCTTCTGTGCATCTAATAACATATCTCTGTTCAATACGTTAACATTCAAATGATGTCCGCCCTTTGTTGCGTAGCCATCTAATAATGATACTAAGTTATCTACCTGTGCCGTATTTGTTGCCATAGTAATTTACCTCCTTATTATTCTTAACGAAAATCATCCAATCCATCTTCCAGGGTAGGTACGCTGCACGCCAGAGGCGTTCTGGAGCAGTCTGTGCATCCCATGGTCTGAACATCTTTTGATTTCTCTTTTGTCTCGTCATAGTCCACGTTGACGTGACCTACTCCCATAGCCATGCCGGAATCCAGCATTTTTACAAGATCATCAATCATCTTTTTGTCATCCATTGCATTGTACCTCCCGAAAGCGGATTATAGTTTATTCTTACTTATTTAAATCAAGTTCGATATCACCGGCGAATACCTGGTCTTCTTTTCCAAGTGCTCCGGGGATGATGGTGAAGGTATTAGAGATACCATCCTGTGCATCATTGAACGGAAGTTTGGATACGGAAGATAAGGATGCTACTGCACCATGAGTATCACGTCCGTGCATCGGGTTAGCACCGGGAGCGAAAGGCTGACCTTTCTTACGTCCGTCAGGTGTGTTTCCTGTTGCCTTACCATAAGTTACGTTAGATGTAATGGTAAGAATGGATGTTGTAGGAACGCCGTTTCTGTAGGTGTGGTGTCTTCTGATTGCTGTCATGAACTTGTGAACAACGTCCTGAGCAATGCTGTCTACGCGGTCATCATCATTACCATATTTAGGGAACTCACCAGTTGTCTTGAAGTCAACGATGATACCGTCTTCATCTCTGATAACCTCTACCTTAGCATGCTTGATAGCGGATAAGGAGTCAGCAACGATGGAAAGACCTGCAACACCTGTTGCGAAGTAACGCTTAACATCTCTGTCATGAAGTGCCATCTCAGCTCTTTCATAGCAGTATTTGTCATGCATATAATGGATGATATTCAGAGTATTTACATATACATCCGCCTGCCATTCCATCATATCGATGAACTTGCTGTATACATCATCAAACTCAAGGACATCGCCTTCAACAGGACGATACTTAGGACCAACCTGTTTCTTGGTAACTTCATCAACACCGCCGTTTAACGCGTAAAGCAGACATTTTGCAAGGTTTGCTCTTGCTCCGAAGAACTGCATTTCCTTACCGATTACCATGGAAGATACGCAGCATGCGATACCGTAGTCATCACCGTGTGTTACTCTCATGAGGTCATCATTCTCATACTGGATGGAAGAAGTCTGGATAGACATCTTTGCACAGTATTTCTTCCAGTTTTCAGGAAGCCTTGTAGACCAGAGAACAGTTAAGTTCGGCTCCGGGCTGGGACCTAAGTTGGTAAGTGTGTGCAGATAACGGAAGCTCATCTTTGTTACCATAGGACGTCCGTCAACGCCAACACCGCCGAGGGATTCGGTTACCCATACAGGATCGCCGGCAAAAATCTGGTTATATTCAGGAGTACGTGCAAATTTTACGCATCTCAGCTTCATGATGAAGTGATCAACAAATTCCTGGATTTCCTGCTCTGTGAATGTTCCGTTAGCAAGGTCTCTTTCTGCGTAGCAGTCAAGGAAAGTGGAGGTACGTCCAAGGGACATAGCTGCACCGTTCTGCTCCTTAACAGAACATAAATATCCGAAGTAAGTAGCCTGGATTGCTTCCTGTACGTTGGTAGCAGGTTTGGAAATATCGCAGCCGTAGGATGCAGCCATTTCCTTCATCATCTTAAGAGCAACCATCTGCTCGGAAAGTTCTTCGCGAAGGCGGATAACATCATCAGTCATAACGCGTCCTGTGGAATCTTTCTGTGCCTGCTTGTCTTCGATCAGTCTGTCAATACCGTAAAGGGCAACACGTCTGTAATCGCCGATGATACGTCCACGTCCGTAAGCATCCGGAAGACCTGTGATGATATGTGCGGAACGGCATGCTCTCATTTCAGCATTGTAAGCATCAAAACATCCTGCATTGTGTGTCTTTCTGTGTGTTGAGAAAAATTCGCTGATTTCAGGGTCAACCTCATAACCATTGTCAGCGCAAGCTTTTTCAGCCATTCTGATACCGCCGTAAGGCTGGAGAGAACGCTTGAAAGGCTTATCTGTCTGGAAACCAACGATTTTTTCCTTAGACTTGTCTAAGTAGCCGGGGCCATGTGATGTGATTGTAGATACAACCTTCGTATCCATATCAAGAACGCCGCCTGCCTCACGCTCTTTCTTCTGCAAGTCAAGCACCATCTGCCATAAGTCTTTTGTGTTCTGTGTAGCCTCAGCTAAGAAGGATTCATCACCATCATAAGGATGATAGTTTCTCTGGATGAAATCGCGTACGTTGACTTCATTCTCCCACTTGCCGCCTACAAAATCTTTCCATTCTGGTCTCATTTTGTGTAAGCCTCCTATAATATAATTTTATTTATTTGTGCATAAAAATTATGCTATTACCGTACCATCATTATATGTTAGAATGTCATTTACAGTCAAGGCAAAGAGTGTACTTTTTTATGAACAAAGTATGGATTTTGGGGAAATTTCTCAATTTTTTTGTAAAAAATGTTCAGCACAGGCAGAAGGTCCGTTTAGGCTTGTCAGAATATGGGCAAAGTATTATACTATAAAAGCGCAGATGTAAAATCTGTTATAAAATGTATACAATAGAAGGAGGTTATCTATTATGGCACAGATTACCAAAGACATGACAATAGGCGAGATTTTAAATACCAATCCGAATGTTGCACCCATCCTCATGGAAGCAGGCATGCACTGTCTTGGCTGTCCCTCCGCACAGGCTGAGAGCCTTGAGGAAGCCGCTATGGTTCATGGCATGGATATAAATGATCTGATGGCTAAAATCGAGGCACTCTGATTCTGCCAACAGAAATTATTCTGGATGAAAAGCCGGGCATCTCTTGCGCAGTGCATTTCCTGTCCTCTTGACAGGAAGCACGCCTCCGAGACTGTCCGGCTTATTTTCTGAAAAATATTTATGATAAATCTTTCTTGCGGTTCATCCCCTTTATGGCAAACAGGCAGCCCAAAAGCAGAAGAATACCAATCGGAAGAGGTATCCATGGATTTTGCACCACCCCGGCAACGATATAGGTGACAAAGGAAACCGCTGCAACCAACAGTGCATAAGGCAGCTGGGTGGAGACATGGTTTACGTGATTGCACTGGGCGCCGGCGCTTGCCATGATGGTCGTATCTGAAATAGGCGAACAGTGATCCCCGCAGACCGCTCCCGCCATACATGCAGAAATGGAAATAATCATCAGCTGAGGATTTGAGTTGGCAAAAACCGCAACTACAATAGGAATCAGGATGCCAAAGGTGCCCCATGAGGTTCCCGTGGAAAATGCCAGGAAACAGCCCACTAGGAAAATAATGGCAGGCAGCAAGATCATCAGACCTCCAGCGCTCTTTTCCATTGCATCCGCCACGAACACGGCAGCTCCCAGACTATCAGTCATTGCTTTTAAGGTCCAGGCAAAAGTCAGGATCAGAATTGCAGGCACCATCGCTTTAAAGCCTGAAGGCAGGCACTCCATACATTCGCCGAAAGAAAGCACCCGTCTGATCAGATAAATGATGATTGTAAGCAACATTGCAAATATACTTCCAAGTGCAAGTCCCACAGATGCGTCCGAATTGGAAAAAGCAGAGACAAAGCTTTCACCCTGAAAAAAGCCGCCAGTATAAATCATACCGATAACGCAACTGATAATCAATGCGATTATGGGTATTACCAGATCGATTACCTTGCCTTTTGGATTTTTGGTATTTGTTTCATTATTAGAAGCTGCATTCCCAGAAGTGAATAAATCTCCATTCAGCGCATTCTTTTCATGGGTACGCATAGAACCAAAGTCAATATTGAGCAAAACAATGGTTATCATCATTACAATGGTAAGAAGGGCGTAATAATTGTAGGGAATCGCTCTGATAAAAATGGAAAACCCATCTTCGCCCTCAACAAATCCCGACACAGCTGCTGCCCATGAAGAGATGGGCGCAATAATACACACAGGTGCTGCTGTGGCGTCTATCAGATAAGCAAGTTTTGCACGCGAAACCTTGTGCTCGTCTGTCACTGGACGCATGACGCTGCCCACAGTCAGGCAATTGAAATAATCATCTATGAAAATCAAAACTCCCAGCGCTATCGTGGCAAGCTGGGCGCCTGCACGAGTTTTGATTTTTTCTTTGGCAAAGTGTCCAAAGGCTGCTGAACCTCCGGCGCGGTTCATAAGGCTCACCATGGCCCCTAAAACCACCAGGAATATCAGGATACCTACATTATAACCATCAGACAGTACCGCTATAAATCCATCGTTGAAGATATGGTTAAAGGTACCTTCAAAGGAAAAGCCGGAATAAAACAATCCGCCCACAAGAATGCCCACGAACAGAGAACTGTAAACCTCTTTGGTAATAAGGGCAAGCACGATTGCAACGATAGGAGGCACAAGCGCCCAGAAGGTCGCATACATAGAGGGCATTTGCGCCGCCTCTTCTTCTGCCGCAAGGGTAATCATCGGTGCCAGCAGGAAGCAAAGTGAAAGGACCGATGCACCTGCAAGCAGTCCAAGTTTTAATTTTTTCATGGTTTGAACTCCTTTCTCATTAGTAACCAATTTATTTTATCACGAAAAAGTAATAATAACAACAAACAGGCAGCCCTTGGTGGGCTGCCCTAGCTCCGAATCTGATTCTAAATGCAGGATAATGACTGCAGTGCAGTATTTTGAATAATCGGCTCAAAATGTTCTTGCAGATATGCCTCGGAAGCAGGCACTGATTTGAGAATCGTTCCGTATTCCGAAAGGACATTGCAGACTTTGTTGAAATCCACAGGCGTGTGGTCACTTTTAGAAATAACTAATATATAAGAGCCGTCTTTTTGCTTGTATAAAGAATTCGTACCGTTGTAAAAATCAGACAGCACATGTGCCGAACCGATAATCTCCCTCAGCGAGCCGAAAGAATAAAGCTTGGTAAGTTCCGCCGGAACCGGGGTATCAGACAGCTTTTTCTGCAGGGCGTTCTTGAAAGAACGTTTGGTGCTTTCTATATCCGTGCTGTTCTCAGCAGCGGCGGAAGTTCCTTCGGAAGATATGTTTCCCGCTTTCGTGTTTTGGATTTTCTTGAACAAATCCAGGACATCATCTGCCCCTTCCGCAATGGTATCGAGAACATCGCCCAAAGTATTGTCTTCTTCGTGAACAGATGGAGCAAACTTTGAAAAACGGGTATCAAGCTCATCAGGGTCTTCCACCTTGGTGATGATCAGGACGATACACTCAGAATTCAAAGGAATCGCTTCTATCATTAAAGGGATGTCTTCTGCCTCAAATCCGAATTCAAAAGATGCCTGCTGCATCATATCACGGAATAAGTCTTTGGCTTTTTCGGTACCATAAGCAAGTTCGCTGAGCTTTAACTCCCTATCAGCCAGATCTTCTCTGGTAAGGGTACAGCGGATCTGATGATCGTTAACTTTTTCTATTTTCATATTATTTTCACATCCTCACTATTAAGATACTGTTATCCTGCCGTTTGGTGACACTTGCAGTCACTTAAAATTATATTATACTTTGTGCGAATTTAAGTCAATAGGACAGAAAAACAGTTTAAAAAAATTTAATAAACTACTTGATTTCTTATTTTTTTAAAGGTTTTTGTTAAAAATAAATAAATTCTCGCGGAACTATCTTGAATATTTTGGTAATAAATGCTATGCTTTGTTTCGTAAGATGCTTCCGGATAAATCCTGTATCGGAAGGAGGCATGATTTTTAAAATTTTATTTATACGAATCTAAGCAAATTTAATCAAGGAAGTCCAGACCAAAGCGTAATCTGCATACCTGCATATGACTGCTGAGGCTGGCGCCATCTATTGATGTCTAGCAGGCTTCGTGCCTGTCGCGAGTCTTTCTATAGTTTTTCAACTGTTATAATTCACCCAATTAGAAATTCGCAGCGGTAGTTTATTTTAGATACGTGTCCGGCATCTTATCTGTTTTTATTATCGTCATTAATAAGAAAACTATAATCAGTTTTGAATTTAATTTATCTTTTTGACATGACATATCACGGAATCCTTTTGGAATTTGTCAAAAACTGATTCAAAACAGATGGGAGAAAAAATGGCTTTAAAGCACAACACAGATCCCGTTTCCTTACGACCACGGCTTGAACAGCTGGAGAAGGAAGGTGTTATATTGTACTTAAATGGCGTTCCGTCCACTACGGAATATATTATGAAGAATTGTGTAAATGAAGACACAATATATATGCCGGACTATGTGTTCAGCGAAAACGGGAAGATAAAAGAAATCCGGTATGACCGGATATTCCATAATTAACGCCCCTATCCAAGCACGCCGGGAACCGATTGGCTACACGAATATTCCAAACTGCAGAAAGCCCCTTATAATATAATAATGAAGCAACAGGAATATTCCGGTTCCTTATCGGCGTGAATTGTACCGGTAATACCACCTAAAATACCGGAAGAAAATGTTATAAAAAGTCAAAATTGGTAATGACGGTGTGAAAATAGTCTGCTATAATATAGGACGATTGGAGGTTACAGGATGAAGAAAAAGATAATACCTGTTCTGATAGCAATCGTCCTTATTATAGTAATTGCAGGCGTTAGCTTCGGAGCAAAGATTTTGGAAAAATATTCCTACACAAAAGAACGCGCCGACCTTAATGCCTATTTCCACATGGCAGATGATGGAGATGTGGCAATCGTATTGCAGAACGAAATAATTGAGGAAAGAGCACGTCTGATTGACGGTGTTTATTACTTGGATTTAAATACGGTTCACAAATATTTTAACGACCGTTTCTATGAAGATAAAAGCGAGGGTCTTTTACTCTATACGCTTCCGGATGATATTATCCGCACGGTTACAGGAAGCAATGAGGTGACAGACAAGAGCGGAACCCAATCTCTGACATACCAGCCAGCACGATATGACGGAGAGACTTTATACGTTGCAATAGATTACGTGAAACAGTACTCCAATTTCTCCTATGAAGGGTTTACAGAACCGAATCGTCTCCAGATTTACACCAGCTGGGAAGAACGTCAGACCGCTGAAGTCAAGAAGGATACTGCGGTAAGAGTCTTAGGCGGTGTGAAGAGTGAAATCCTCGAGGATGTCCATGCCGGAGACAAGGTAATCCTCCTTGAACAGATGGAGACCTGGAGCAAGGTCAAGACGGCAGACTCCGTAATCGGCTATATAGAAAACAAACGGCTTGAGGAAGCCAGATCGGAGCTTCCCATTCCGGTCACTGATTATGAGGAACCCGAATACACCAGCCTTACAAGGGATTATAAGATTAATCTGGGTTGGCATGTGGTAGCAGGAGTGGCAGGGAATGACACCCTCGATGCGATGACTGCACAGGCAAAAGGGCTCAACGTTATCTCACCTACGTGGTTCAAGCTCAGTGATAATCAAGGCAGCTTTACCAGCTTTGCAAGTCAGAGCTATGTGGACAAGGCTCACGGGATGGGACTTGAAGTGTGGGCACTTGTTGAAAATATTGAATATAAAGACAGCATTGATATGTATGAAATTCTTTCCTCCACAACTACCCGGGCAAAACTGATCGACGGTCTGGTAAACACCGCACTCACTTATGGAATTGACGGAATCAACGTAGATTTTGAGCAGATCAGTATGGACTGCGGAGAACACTATGTAGAATTTATCCGGGAATTGTCCATTCCCTGCCGTGCAAACGGCATCGTTCTTTCGGTGGACAATTATGTTCCTACCGGATATACCGATCATTACGACAGAGAAGAACAGGGCGTGGTCGCCGACTATGTAATCATCATGGGATATGACGAACACTATGCCGGAAGCCCTGAGGCGGGCAGCGTTGCATCTATCAACTTTGTGGAGGAGGGCATCCAAAAAACGGTTGCACAAGTTCCTGCCAACAAAGTAATCAATGCAGTTCCGTTCTATACCAGAATCTGGGAAACAAAAGACGGTCAGCTCAGCAGCCAGGCTGTAGGAATGGAAATGGCGGAAGAATACATCAGTGCCCACAACATTCAGACAGAATGGGATGACGAAACCTGTCAGAATTATGGGGAATACTCAGATGGTGTAAGCTTATTCCAGGTGTGGCTGGAAGATGAAAAGTCCCTGGAGGTCAAACTGAACATTATGGAAAAATATCAGATCGGCGGAGTGGCAAGCTGGAGACTCGGTTTTGAAAAACCTGAAATATGGGATATAATTGAAGCATATCTGGCACGATAGAATTTTATGCCTTAAATAAAGTTTAATACAACGGGCTGGAAGTTTTTAATAAACTTCCAGCCCGTTATGCGTCGGCGTTAGTTTAATCCTGTTTCTCCTTGTCTCTCTGAAATTCTAGTATATCTCCCGGCTGGCAGTCAAGCACATCGCAGATTGCGTTTAATGTAGAAAATCTGATCGCACTCACTTTTCCCGTCTTGATATTGGAAAGATTCACATTTGCAATTCCAACCTTTTCCGCCAAATCATTTAGGGATATCTTCCGATCCGCCATCACGCGGTCTAATCTTAATATAATCGCCATCTCTACATGCCTCCTTTTATAATGTTTCATCTGACTGCTTTTGAAGTTCACATCCATATTCAAAAATATGGAGCACGCACCAAAACGCAATTGCTACGATAATCCCTATTCCCAAGGAACTGCTCACAATAAGAAGCGTTGCCAATACAAAAACGACCTTTAAGTTTTTTATGACAGAAGTTTGGAAGGGAGAATAACTTTCACGCATTTCCTTAAACACCTTACCCACAAAATGAATCAGCACGGCCGTGCAGATCAGCATTGCGCCCATTGCAATTATTTCTGCGCCAATGGTAGTAGCAAAATCTCCTTGTTCAAACAGATTACGCATCAATGTTCCTTCAAGAAAATCCAGGTCATTCATCTGCAACTCACCGGCGGCAATCAATTCCTCGAATATCCTGTTTATCTGATTACTTGCTCCCACCATAATGATTCCTGCCAGAATTGTAATAACAGACATCGCAATGCAGAAAATTTTAGCAATATTCGTCACGATTACTCCCGTATTACTTGTCTTTTGAATTTTTTCAATAATTGTTTTTTCTTCTTTCATTTTCACTTTCCTCACTCTCATAACTTTTTATTTCAGATTTCTATTTCAGGCTGCATGCATTTATCACCCTCTATGGTGCTATCATATATCACGTGCTTATGTTTGTCAATATATTTTTAATGTTTATCATTAAATATTTCATATTTATTATTAATCAATCTATTCTGTTACTTTACATGAGGGAGCAATTGGTTTTTTTTGTGCAATCTGGTATACTATAAGATGAAATAGGAAGGGAGATTTGGTTATGCAAGGAAGAATTCATTCGTTAGAAAGTTTCGGCACTGTAGACGGTCCCGGCACCCGGTTCGTGGTCTTTGTACAGGGATGCCCCATGCGTTGCGCATACTGTCACAATCCCGATACCTGGGCTATGACTGGCGGCACCATGATGGAACCGGAAGAAATTTTTGAACAGTATAAAAGAAATGAAGAATTTTACAAAAAAGGCGGTATTACCGTAACCGGCGGCGAACCTTTAATGCAGGTGGATTTTCTGATAGACCTCTTTACCATCGCAAAGAAAAACAATGTACACACCTGTATCGATTCATCCGGTATCGCTTTCAAACCGGATAACACTGAATTCATTAGGAAGCTTGACAGATTAATGGAACTTACGGATCTTGTAATGCTGGATATCAAACATATCGATCCCGCAAAGCACAAAGAGCTTACCGCACAGCCCAATGACGGTATCCTTGCTTTTGCAGAATATTTAAATCGAAAGCATGTTGATATGTGGATCCGCCATGTTGTGGTTCCCGGTATCACAGATGACGATACGTACCTGTTCGAGCTTGGTTACTTTATCGGACAGTTCGATAACCTGAAAGCTCTGGATGTGCTTCCCTATCACACCATGGGTGAATCCAAGTATGAAAAGCTGGGCATCCCTTATAAACTTGCCGGAGTACCTGCCATGGATAAAGATAAGGTAATCGAAAAGAAAGAAATTATTTTGAAGGGCATCCGCAAACGCAGAGAGGAAAAGATACTGTAATTTTAGGGATATTTTACTTGTATTCCCTATCGTTTTATATTACAATGTAATAAGAATTTGATAATAAAATATCAATAAGAATCGTATGATTTCATACGGACATATTTAAGGAGGATTTGATTATGGCATATGTAATTGGTGACGCTTGTATCTCTTGTGGTGCTTGTGCTGGACAGTGTCCTGTCAGCGCTATCAGCGAAGGTGACGGAAAGTTTGAAATCGATCCTAATACCTGTATCAGCTGTGGTTCCTGTGCTGGCGGATGCCCTGTAGGCGCTATCTCTGAGGAATAAACTATGGACAGCTTAAAGCGTTCAATCATACGATTGAACGCTTTTTTCTTAGAAAACCTTTTCTGATTCCTTTCTGTTCTTCTTCTTTTTCGTCCTCTTTTTCGTTTTCTTCCTCAGATTTCAGGGGAAAAATCTTTTCCCGTATCTTTTTCCCTTTTCTTCCCCGTTGATTGTAAGCACGGAGCATTTCGTCTATTTGATGGTAATGTTCTTCCTGCTTTAACAGTCTCTCTTCCTCCCTGGCATCTTCTTTCTCTTCCTGGAGTCTGAACTGGTAATCCAGTTCTTTCAAAAGTGTCTCCTTTATCTCCTCACAGATTTCCTTATTGTTGCTTTGTACCGCTTCCACAATCATCTCTTTTAATAGCTGTTGAAGCCTCAGGCTCTTTTGTTCCCTGCTCTCCTCCTGCACCTGCAGCACATTGCTGTCTACTGGAAGGAATTCCCCTTTCTTTACCATAATGACATGATGTTTTCCTAAATCCACATCCCCCTGTACGGATGATTGCTCTTCTGCTCCCTCCTGCTGCATCTGTGCTTCTTTTTCACCTTCCGGTTTCTCAAACAGCATAATCGGAGTCTTAAGGTCGCCGTTTTTCAGTATATGGCGTATTGCCTTGAGCTGGAGTCCCTGTTCCTTTAATTCCTTTACTCTCTGAAATCTGCTTATATCTTCTTCTGTGTAATAGCGGTGTCCCATTTCGTTCCGCTTCGCCGGTACTTTTAATTCCTCCTCCCAGTACCTGAGGACATGCGCTTCCACCTGTACTTTTTTTGCCGCATCCGAAATCATATAAATTTTTTCTGCCTGTTTCATAATTTTCCCCTTTCTTAATAGATAATCTTTGTGAAAAAAGAGGACATGCCCTTATAGCTTGTCCTCTTTTGTAATGTATACTTGATATGTAATTTTATTTCTGCAGATTGGCAAACTTGGTGTAATCCGGCAGCCATACCAGCTCGATCGTACCAATCGGACCGTTTCTCTGCTTGGCAATGATAATCTCTGCAATGCCTTTCTTTTCTGTGTCTTTGTTGTAATAATCATCCCTATATATGAACATGACTACGTCGGCATCCTGCTCTATGGCGCCGGATTCACGAAGGTCCGAAAGCATGGGTCTGTGATCCGGGCGCTGCTCTACCGCACGGGAAAGCTGGGAGAGCGCAACCACCGGCACATTAAGTTCCCTTGCCAGCGCCTTTAAGGAACGGGATATATCTGAAATTTCCTGCTGTCTGGAGTCAGAACCCCTTCCGCTTCCCGACATCAATTGCAGGTAGTCAATGATGATAATCTTAAGATCATGCTCCAGCTTGTATTTTCTGCATTTGGAGCGCAGTTCTGAAATACTGATACCAGGCGTATCGTCTATAATCAAATTCGATTTCCCTATCACGCCTGCACTTTCTATCAGCTTCTCCCACTCCGCGTCAGAAAGATTACCTGTACGCAGGTGCTGGGAATCCACCTTGGATTCAAGGGAAAAAAGACGATTGACAAGCTGCTCTTTACTCATTTCCAGACTGAATATAGCTACCGTCTGGTTAGACTTAAACGCCACATATTGGGCAATGTTCAATACAAAAGCGGTTTTACCCATGGATGGTCTTGCTGCCACCAGAATCAGATCGGAAGGCTGCATGCCTGCTGTCCTGTAATCCAAATCAATAAATCCTGTGGCAATGCCTGTGACATTTCCATTATTTTTGGATGCCTTTTCTATTTTATCCATGGCATTCATAACTACCTGCCTGATAGGAACAAACTCCCCTGTATTTCGTTTTTGAACCAGTTCAAAGACCCGTTTTTCCGTGTCCTCCAGAATCACTTCGAGGTTTTCTTTTCCAACATAACAGGTATTGGCAATTTCTTCATTCAGTCGGATCAGTTTCCGAAGCGTTGACTTCTCAGCGACAATATTCGCATAGTACTTGATGTTGGCTGATGTGGGCACTGCGGTAATCAAATCTCTAATAAATTCAAGGCTGCTGACCTCCGGAGGCACATCTTTCTCCTTAAGCCTGTCCTGAAGTGTTATCAGATCTACAGGTCTGCCTTCATCATTTAGTTCAACCATGGTGTCAAATACAACGCCGTACTGTCTGCCGTAAAAATCGTCGCCTGAAATAATTTCAGACGCTACCGTGATAGCCTCCCTATCCATAATCATGGATCCAATTACCGATTGTTCCGCTTCTATGCTGTGCGGTAATACCCGCTTTAAAAGCGCTTCCTCCGATGCTGCCATTTACTATCTAACCTTTCATCTGTGTTACTTTCACTTTCAGTCTGCCCGTTACACTGGGGTGTAGTTTTACACCTACTTCAAACACGCCAAAACTCTTGATTGCTTCGGGAAGAATGATTTTTTTCTTATCAATTTCTTTTCCGCATTGTTCCTTGTAGCCCTGTGCAATTTCCTTCGTGGAAATAGAGCCGAAAGTCCTGCCGCCTTCACCAGCTTTAATCGATAAAACGACCTCTTCTGCTTCCATTTCTTTTGCAAACGCCTGTGCTGCCTCAAGTTGCTCTTTTGCAAGCTTTTCATCGTTCGCCTTTTTCAGCTTTAAGTCATTCATATTCTTGTTATTTGCTTCTATCCCCAGCTTTTGGGGTAAAACAAAATTTCTCGCGTAGCCGTCATTTACGTTTACAATATCGCCCTTTTTTCCAAGGCTCTTTACATCCTCTAATAATATTACTTTCATATGTTCCTCCTCTGTCTGAAATCACTCTGCCTCTAAGTCGCCCTCGGCGATCATCTTGTCCAACGTTCCCTTCAAAACACCAATGCCTTCAGGAATCGAGACACCACTCAGCTGACATCCTGCTGTTCCTAAGTGACCGCCTCCTCCCATTTTTTCCATGATAATCTGCACATTGACCTCATCAATGGATCTGGCGCTGATAAATACCTGATTCTGGTACTCTGTAAGGACAAAACTTGCCTTTACTCCTTTAATATTCAAAAGTTCATTGGCAGCCTGTGCGCCAACGACGGTAGGGCTCTGTATATCTTCACTGCTGCAGGTTGAAATAGCGTATGACTTCCTGTATATTTCCGCCTGGCTTACTGCGTCCGCCTTTGCCTTATATTCTATGGCGTCTTCCCTGGACAGTTTACGCACTCTGGTTACATCTGCACCGTTCCTTCTCAAAAACGCCGCTGCTTCAAAGGTACGAACGCCAGTTTTGGTCATAAAGTTGTTAGTATCGACTACAATGCCGGAATACATGCAGTCTGCCTCTTCCGCTGTAATCTTAATATTCTCTCCAATGTATTGCAAAATCTCAGAAACCATCTCACAGGCTGAGGATGCGTACGCTTCCACATAGGAAAGGGTTGCATTTTCAATAATCTCCGCCCCTTGTCTATGGTGATCCAGAACCACAATCGATTTACACATCCTTAAAAGCTCCGGACATTCTGTAATGCTGGGTTTATTGACATCCACAACCACCAGCACGGTATTGTTTCCTGCAAGTTCCAATGCCTGCTGGCTGGTGACGATCATATCCTCGTTATATCCCTCATGGTTCCTAATCAAATCAACCATAGGCTTCATGGAAGCGCTCACATCATTTAGCACGATATTTGCCTTTCTGTCCAGCGTGACTGCAATCCGGTAAATTCCTACCGCAGCTCCAAAGCTGTCCACATCAGCAAGCCTGTGTCCCATGATGAGCACTCTTTCTTTGGTGGAAATGATTTCCCTGAGAGCCTGTGCCTTGACTCTTGCCTTCACTCTCGTATTTTTCTCTACCTGCTGGCTCTTTCCGCCAAAATAGGTGACATTTTCAGGCGTTTTTACAACCGCCTGGTCACCGCCGCGTCCTAATGCAAGATCAATGGCATTGCGGGCAAATTCATAATTCTGTGCATAGCTTAAACCATCCAACCCCAAACCGATACTGATTGTCACTGCCATCTCATTGCCAATATTGACTGTCTTGACATCCTCCAGAATGTCAAACTTGTTCTCTCTAAGAAGCAAGGTTGCTTTTTTGCGGAGAATGATCATGTACTTGTCCTTCTCAATCTTCTTACAAATTCCATCCAGCGCGGCTATATATTTATTGACTTTTCTGTCTATCAGTGCAATCAAGAGGGAGCGCCTTACCTCTTCCACGCTTTCAAGGGCTTCATCATAGTTATCCAGATAAATCATGCCCACCGCAAGACTCTGATCATCCACTTCCTGGAGTGCGATTTTAAGCGCTGTCTCATCAAACAGGTAAAACGCGATCAGGGAACCATTGGTATTATCCGCCTCAACGATATCGCTGCTTTCAAGCATATCCCGTATAGAGAGTTTCCGCATCTTGGCAACGTAATTGCTCTCCTCAAATACAATATCCACCTCTGTAAATTCCGTCTCACAGGGAAGCTTTTCCTTAGTGATGGATGGGAAAAGGGAGGTAATGGATTTCTTATATCCTTTTGCCTTATGTACGACTCTCTCAAAAGCCTCGTTCATCCAGATGATGTGCCCGCTGTCATCCAGCATAGCATAAGGAATCTCCAGTTCCTTAAGGAGCACCTTCTGTACCTGTCCATACTGAGTCGCAAAACTTACCATCTCATTCATGATGACCGGCTTATTATAAAGCTGAAGGAATACCACCACCGCGAAGTACAGCAGGGTGAAGCAGGTCACGATAAGACCGGCAGGTACGCTGAAAAGATATACCGCCAGATTTACAATCATCAATAAAAAACCCAGATATAAAGAAGTCTGCATGTATCTTTTCAGCCTTCCCTTTAATCTCATTTTGCTTCTCAATGGAGCCATTCTAACAAATACCCCTCTATAGTCCGATGTAATTGGTTAAAATATACTTACTTAGTATAACATTTTTCCTAAAAAGTTTCTACCATATTATTCAGAAGCTTTTAGACACTGTTTTACCTTTTCCGCCGCAACAGCGAAGAAATAACGGATTATATGTCGAGATAGTAAGAAACCGGAAACAGTCTTGAAATCCAGGCTGCACCGTTTATATAATTTTCCATGCGAATGAAAACCGGGCAGAACAGACAGCTTGCCAGAATCAAGACTGGAAGAAGCCCATACAGGATTCTGCTTTTTTTAATAAGCAGTCCCAAAAGCCTGACATACAATTCAAGCACCATAAAGTATATGCCAAGCGCCATTAGTTCTCTTCCGAATCCTCCTCGATTGCTCTGCATATCTGTTATCAGGAGGCAGCATCCTCCCATCAGAATGCTCCCAAGCACCGCCACGTGAATACTTCCTGATTTCAGCCGTCTTCCCAAGCGCCCCGGCAGTGCCTTCCAGGTCTTTTCCTGCTCCATGGCATTTCCCAGTCCAAGGAGGCTCATAAGAAACATCATCACCCCCATGCATCCTTTAAAGGTGTCCATGTTTTCCACGGTCTCACCGCCTTTTTGCTCTACCGCTTCATATACAAACTGAAAGGTACTTCCGTCCCCAGCGTACTGCCTGTTCAGGGCAAGGAGCCTTTCCATGTTATAACCGCTCTCTTTGAAATAATCCGTCAGGATATCTTCAGAAAGAATCTCAAACAATTCTGCAAACACCACCTCATAGGAAATCTTATAGGCGGACGAAGCAGGAGAATAATAAAGCGTGACCTGGCGCCCTGCTCCTTCTTCCAGAAGATGGTCGTAAAAATTCTCCGGGAAAAGGTAGCCGCACTCCAGCGTTCCGTTTTCTACCAGCCTTATCATTTCATCTTCATCTGTGTAACCAAGAAATCTGAAAATCCCCTCTTCTTTATCAAGTTCTTGCAAAAGTTCTTTTCCCTTTTCATCTTCCCAACAGATACCCACCGCAATTCCGCGGTATTCTTCCTGCCTCAGCGCGCTTGTTTTTCCGATTACGTTGATTGTAAATGCAGCAGCAACCAGAAAAATAATCCATAATCTGTGCTTTTGCAAATATTGTTTCCAGAGGATTGTGTATATCTGTATCCAGTTCTTCATCTCCCTCTCCTTTTCAAAGCCGGATTAAAGTTCTCCCTGCACACCGCTGCCAGGACACCGATGGCTGCCGAAAGCAGACCAATCATGACAAGTTTTACCGTTGCTTTCACGGCAAATTTCCCCTGGAGAATCATTACCATGCCTTCCATCCATGTTTTGTAAGGAACATAAGTCCCCACTTTTTCCAGGAAAACGGGCAGAAATGCTGACGGAATAAAGATGCCGGAGGAAAACATGAGCACCATCAACACTATAAAGCACACGCCCATACTTCCTGTATGATTTCCCAAAATCTGAAATAATGTCCTCAGGAACACGCCCATCAAAAACCAGATGACCATCATTACAATCCAGACGGGCGCCGGCGCAAAAGAGCTTTTGCTGTTATTTATAATCGTCAGAATCACCGGTAGAGAGAACAATGTTCCAAGGAAGGCAAACACAGCGGAAAAGGCTGCTGTCTCAATAAGATACTGCTGTATATTTCCGATTCCCCGGCTTTTCAGCAGCTTTTCTTTCTCTCCCATCTCCACCTGCATATACTTTCCAAAAGAAAGTCCCACAAAAGATAAAAAAGCAAAGAGCAGGGAAACGGTATAATAATCTGTAAGGTTGACACCTTTTACTGCCTTTACCTCTTTTTCCTTAAAAAGAGCGCTTCTTTCAAGGGCAAACCTAAGATATGCCTCATTCAAGTCATTTTCCGTCTGCGCAATCAAATCCTGACGCCCGTTTTCTACACAAAATGTATCCGCCGCATAGATTCCCGCCTGTGCCGTTGTAAGCAGGGACGCACCGGCGCGTGACAACTGGGTGAAGACCTCTGTCTCTATTTTGCCGTAAGCGTTGCCAGTCAAAATCTTTGCAGGTATATTCTCGCCCGAAATAATACTGTCCACCAGTCCTTCCGGCAAAATCACAGCTGCATAGATTTTTCCTTCTTTCAGTCCTGCTTCCGCCTCCTCTTTGGACATCATTTCAAGAGAAGCTGTGTCTTTGATGCTGTCCATGCCGCCCACTAGTCTGATCAGCATATCCGCCATCCGATCCTCACCTTCGGCAACAATTCCTACCCGGATTTCTTTCACCGCTTTTTCTCCGTAGACCGCCTTTGTCGCATAAGCTCCCACTCCGAACAGAATCAATACAAACAAAACCGTCTCCAACAGAATAACAGGAAGTATCCTGATAAATTTTTTGACTTTTAATGTAAAAAATATCCATCTGCAATACATCATTTTCCTCACTGCTATTTCATGTATTTTGAAACCATTTCCTCTACAGGCACCTCCTTAGGGAGTCTGACTGCCATCCCGTCTTTGATTGCCCAGAGACTTTGACATGCCGTAATTTCCCCCTCGTCATGACTGCTGAGCAAAATGCTTCCGCCCTCTTTTACAAAATTCCGGATATATCCTTTTAATTCCTCTTTAAATACCATATCGAGAGCAGCGCTGGGTTCATCCATCAGCAAAAGGGAGGGGCTGTGAATCAAAGCGCATACAATGTTCACCCTCTTGCACATGCCCCCTGAAAGATTCTTTACCTTCTCCTTGTAAAACGTCTGAATCTGAAATTGTTCACATAGTTTTTTAAGATTCCGGCAGTTTTCCCTATAGTCTCCAAAACTTGCCCATAATTTCAGATTGTCTCTGACTGTCAGCTCCGGCATTAGGGCGCTTTCCTGCGGTATATAACCAACATACGCTGCCATCTGACGAAGCGGGTTTTTAATTTCTTTCCCATTTATCAAGATTTCTCCGGCATCTGCTTTTTCCACTCCTGCCAGAATCCTTAAAAGGGTAGACTTACCGCATCCATTTGCGCCAACGATTCCTGTACATTGCCCAGATAGTGCTGTCAGATTAATCTGCCGCAGCACCATCTTTTTCCCATATTTTTTTTTAATATCCCTGATTTCTAATTCCATATATTCTATCCTCATTTTCCAACAGCATAAAAGTTTGCCCGCTGACGATGGACGCTGCTCTTCCTTAGAAAAATAGAGCAGTGATCATTCACCGCTCTATTATCATTATGCTGAAATGTATTCTTGCCCAATTCTAATACAAATAGTAGGAAATTTCCCCGAGAATATCATACCAGTCATCTTCCGTCATCTCAAGCACATTGTGGAGATCTCCTTCCGGCACCTCAATTTCTCCGCACTCATTTGAAACAGTAATATCACCGTACAGAATCTCTCTATCATTCACCTTAAATGTATCAATCGTGATTGTGTATTCTGAACCATGCACTGTTTTCTCTATATTACCCTCTAAAAGCATAGAAAAATAATACTCTTCTTCAAGTTCAAAACGGAAATCACCACTCTCTTTATCACATTCTGCGGTAAAAATCAATTCTTCGTCATCCACTGAAATCTGATACTCCGCCTCATAATCCGATCCGTCCAGGCTTCCGCTTCTTTTGATTACAAATTCCTCCGAACCATAGGCAACTGTAAGATCCATATTTTCAAGCGGGAAATTTCCGCCGCAAATGTTCCACTCAAAGAACATATCTCCATTCTCAAAATAAATCTGCGCAAGCACATCGTCATAGATATAGCAATAAATCTGGAGGTCTCCCGCTTCAAGACAGGCATCTGAAAGTATATCAAACGCCTCCAATATCAGATCATACTCTGCTTCATTCCCCGTTGTCGCTATCATAACCTGATTAAGGTAATTCCGGAACGCCTCATTGTTCTCATAAATTTCCTTGTAAGTACGGAAATATTCAGCGATTTTTGTATCGTCAATCGTCACTACATAGCCCATGCAGCTTCTCTTCCTGCCATTTACCATAAGGTCTTTACTGTCTGCCTCCGTGATTTCCGCCTTAGCATACAAATCATAAGCGGCATCCACAAGCTGTTCGAACGCTTCTGTCAAGGCTTCATCATTTTGACTATCGCCTTTCCCATTGCCCCTTGCATTGCCTTTTGCATCCATATTCTGCAGTTCTTCACCCAATGCCCTCAGCTCATCAGCAAGATCATCATCTATGTCATAGTTTTCAATAAATGTTTCAATATCCTCATTGAACGTCGCAAAGTTCACATAAAAGACATCATCAGTCACTTCTGGAATTCCTAAACGCATCTCTTCTTCATCTATGTAAAGATTAGCCTCAATGATGGATACTCCATAATAGCCTACACCCATGAGCATACCGTAACGTTCTTTGTCTTTGTCGATCCGGATTTCCATAGTTCCTAAACCGGAAAAATCAATATCTGCATCAATATGCATCTGTTCATCCTTAAACATATCTGTATATCCATCCATCTGCCATGCTTCTTCTATAGCATCACCGCTCATCGAAAACGTCTTATCCACGGCATTCGCAAGTGTCTTTCTTGGATTTTTTCCAAGATTTCTTGTCGCCACTGCCACAGCCAGAAGAATCAGTACCATTACAATTCCAACGACTATCGGAATAATAATTTTGACCGCATTTCCAGATTTCTTTTCCTTCATTTCCTCCATGTTCTTATCCTCCATTGAGTCAAACGCCCCCACTCTGTAAGTCCACTTATTGGACAAAAGGGCTGCCGATGACCGGCAACCCTCTATTGTTTGCTCTTGATAATGTCCAAGCCGCATCCCATTACATATTAATCACAAGTATAAGGCATTAATGCAATGTGACGAGCTCTCTTGATTGCGACTGTGAGAGCTCTCTGATGCTTTGCACAGTTTCCTGTAATTCTTCTGGGAAGAATCTTTCCTCTCTCAGACACATATCTTTTTAATTTGTTTACATCTTTGTAATCAATTACGTTGTCTTTGCCACAGAATACACAGACTTTTTTCCTTCTGCGCATTCCGCCTTTTTTTCTCATGGGAGAATCAGACTTCTCTGCTTTATTATATGCCATAATCATTGCCTCCTATCTTTATTGAAACGAAAATCTTAGTTAAACGGCAGCTCCTCGTCTATTCCATCCGGAATATTCATAAAGCCGTCGCCTGCTCCTGATGGTTCGGGAGCTCTGTTTCCGCCGGTAAAACCCCCGTTTGAACCGGCGCTGCTGTTCTTGCTTTCAGCAAATTCCTGATCTTCAGCTACAACCTCTGTGGTGTACACCTTGACACCGTCCTTGTTGGTATAGCTTCCGGTCTGAATACGACCTGACACCAGAATCTTGGTTCCTTTTCTGAAATATCTTTCAGCAAATTCCCCGGACTTTCCAAATGCCACACAGTTGATAAAATCTGCGGTATTTTCATCACCGCCCCGATTGAATCTGCGGTCTACAGCCAGTGTATATCTGGCAATCGCCAGTGCGTTTTCCCCCTGTGAATATCTCACCTCAGGGTCTCTTGTCAAGCGCCCCATAAGTATTACTTTATTCATACCTGCCTCTTCTTTCCAGCATATCTCTCGTATACGCTTTATGCCTCATCCTGTCTAACGCATAAAAATCTGATAACATTGTCCATAATGCGAACACGATTTTCGATTTCAATCGGCGCTGTGCTTTCTGCATCAAACTGAATGAAGTAGTAGAAAGCTTCTTTCATCTTCTGAACTTCATAAGCCAGTCTCTTCTTGCCCCAGTCGTCAACGTTTGTAATCGTACCACCGAATCTTTCAATGAGAGCCTTGCATTTGTCAACTACTGCTGCTCTTTCCTCGTCTTCGATTTTCGCACTTACAACAACGGCTAATTCATATTTGTTCATGCTTAAGTTACCTCCTTTTGGTCTCTGGCCCCCATTTACGGGAGCAAGGAATGTGTTGTTTCCGCTTTCGCGGATGGTAAAAACATACCACGGAGTAATATAATACCATGTATTTTATCTTTTTTCAAGAGTTTGTCCGCGAAATCTTCTTTATCTTTTTTTCAATCTGGCTCCTCGGACTCATAATCTGATGTCCGCACCCCGCGCACTTTAACCGGAAGTCCGCCCCGATACGGAGTACCTCCCACTCATAGCTCCCGCAGGGATGAGGCTTTTTTAATGTGAGCTTGTCTCCTACCTGTATATCCATAAACTACTATCCTTTCTTTCCTATCCCTCTGCCAGTCAGCTGGATTGCCTGTCAGCTTCAGGATTTCTGCCTTACAAAGCGGCAAAAATTTCACCGATGCTTCCCTGTACCACCAGGTCTGCCGCACTGTCCCTTGCTGTGGGCGTCTTATTGATTAAGATCAGTTTGTTTCCATTATAATAGTCTATCAATCCTGCTGCCGGATAGACCACCAGTGAAGTGCCTCCAATAATCAGTACATCTGCGTTTCGGATATAAGAAATAGCATCCCTGAGCGTCTTATCATCCAAGCCTTCCTCATAAAGAACTACATCCGGTTTGACTCCTGCGCCGCACGTATCGCACTTCGGCACCCCTTCTGCATGAAGCATATATTCTGCATCAAAGAACTTCCCGCAGTTTTCACAGTAATTCCGTAGGACGCTGCCATGGAGCTCTAAGACCTTTTTGCTCCCTGCCGCCTGGTGAAGACCATCGATGTTCTGGGTAATGACTGCCCGAAGTTTCCCCTCCTGCTCCCACTTAGCAAGTTTCAAATGTGCAGCATTCGGCTTTGCCCCAAGACAGAGCATCTTGTCCTTATAAAAACGGAAGAACTCCTCAGACTTTTGCCTGTAAAAGGTGTGGCTTAAAATGGTTTCCGGCGGATAATCATATTTTTGATTATAAAGTCCATCCACACTTCTGAAATCGGGAATACCGCTTTCCGTGGAAACACCGGCTCCGCCAAAAAATACAATATTGTCGCTGCCATCTATGATTTCCTTTAGTTTTTCAATCTGATTCATCTTAATCCTCCATTTCCAACCGGCTTATCTGGCTAAAATCAGTTTACTACATGCCAATAAGTTGTTCAACTGCATTTATCTTATTTCATTAAGCAACCTTTAATAGTTTCTTAATTTTGATTCCTATTGCCCCATTCTTCTTTTTTAAATGTTAAAATGACTGCAAGATTATAAGGTCGAACTGTTACCGTAGCAATAACATTCTACCGCATATCTTGATATAAATATTTTAGAATGGAGCATAATATGTATCTTATTTTACTTTTATTGGGAATCATTTCAATATTCTATTTTTTATGCATTGCTTTTTTCATAGGGCATGGGACCAACTTTTATTTTATATGGCTGTTTTTCGGAATCGTAGCAATTGCTTTTGCAATTCTTTTGAAAAAAGGAGTCTGGGCGCAACACTTTCCTCTTTGGTTCAGAAGAATCTTTATGACGCTGGCATGTCTTGGCGGCATTCTATTCATTATTGTTGAGGGGTGCATTATCAGCGGATTTTCACAGAAGGGACCTGACGGACTTGATTATCTTGTGATCCTGGGTGCGCAGATGAAGGTCGGCGGTCCTTCCAAAGCGCTCCAATACAGGCTGGATGAAGCCATCCGCTATCTGGAAGAAAATCCGGATACACAGGTCATCGTATCAGGCGGTCAGGGACCGGATGAACACATATCGGAAGCACAGGGGATGTATGACTATCTGGTAGAAAAGGGTATTTCATCCGAGCGGATCATATTAGAAGATCAATCGAAAAACACTTTTCAAAATCTTACATTTTCCGCAGAATATCTGGACAAGGATAACGACCTTGTGGGCGTGGTAAGCAATAATTTTCATGTATTCAGAGCTACGAAAATCGCTAAGAAGGCTGGATATGAGAATGTATATGGAATTGCCGCTAAGGGAGAGCCTTTTTTGCAATATAATAATATGATGCGGGAATTTCTGGGTGTAGTGAAAGATTTTTTGGTTGGGAATATGTAACTCATTGAGGTGAAGTGATATCACTTCACAATCTTATAATAAGTTTTAGCCGTCATGGCATAACTGATTCCATAAACAAAGATAAACACCAGTGAAACCAGCACAGTCCACAGAATAATCAGCTTCCCGTCAAACAATCCCAACGCCGCCATCAGGTTATCCACCATGAACATCCCCGCTGATGTGTGCAGGAGCGCTCCCACCAGGGGAAGCAAGAATACCAGCAGAATCTGCCTGCGGATTGTTCCTTTAATCTCTTTATCGCTCATACCCACTTTCTGCATAATGGCAAAGCTGTTTTGATCTTCATAGCCCTCTGAAATCTGCTTATAGTACATAATAAGGAGCAGGCACATAAAGAAAATCAACCCGAACAAAATACCTATAAACAAGAGTCCCCCGTACATCGCCCTAGTGTCCGCTCTTTCTTCCAGTCCATTCCCAATGCCGGTAAAACCCTCCTGTCCCTGCATCCAGACGGACAATTCTTTTACGAAATCCTGCTTCGCTTCGTCCTTTCCTTCCAGAACGACTCCCATACTCTGGTATCCGCTGTCCAAAAAAGCATCTACCTCCGTAATGCCGTTTTCTTTTGCAAACGCTTCCGCACACACATCCCTTGCCGTCTCATCTTTCACTACGATTACAAAGTCTGTTCCAAAATTGTTCTTTCCGGATTTAGGAAATGGATAAATATGCTTTAATTCTTCCGCCACGGACAGATTCACTCCCATGAATCCTATGCTTTCAAACCCTACATCTTCCCCTGTTGAAAGGAGCAGAATCTGATGATCATCCAACATCTTGTCTTCCTTTTCCAGTCTGTTATAATCCTCCAAAGTCAGGAAATATATCCCATAAGTATCCTCAAATTTTGAAGTCTGCTGTTTACGTTCAAACTGACTTCCATTTTTTAAACAGGAAAATATCATGTAATCATAAACATCCATCCTCAGAGCCTTCATATCATATTTTTCTTCCAGTTCCCTTATTTTGGCAGCTGCATCTTCGTATTTGATATCCCCGGCTCCATATTCCGCCCATACATCGTAAGGGTACTCATAAAGTGCAATGCCATCAAGCCCATGGTAAAGGGTAATTGTACAAATCAGCGTAATGACCACCATTGTCGAAAAAATACAGATATTGGATAGGCTTGCCGCATTCTTTTTCATCCTGTAAAGCATACCGGAAATGGTCACAAAATTCTGGGGCTTATAATAAAATCTCTTCCTTCCCTTTAGCATTCTAAGCAGCATGACACTGCCGGAAGTGAACAAAAGGTAAGTGCCCGCTACGACCAAAAACACCGCAAGAAAAAAGTCCGTAAATATCATACTGTTCACTTCTGAAAAAATTGAGATTTTATACCCTATTCCCAGAGTAACCAAACCCAAAATCCCATAAACCGCAATCCATCTCGGCTGCTTCTCCCCCTTTTTGCTCCCGGACAAAAGTTCCACCGGTTTTGACCTTCCAATTTGAAATAAGGCATAAACCAGATTGATTAAAAATATAACAACAAAAAGTGTCGCCGTATATTTCACTGCCTGCCAGGTAAAGACAAATTTTACATTAAGAGGAAGTCCGCTGACTTTAAGCAACAGTAAGAAAAGAAGCTTGGAAAGCACACTTCCCAGAACAACACCGCCAATTACGACAATCAGGTAAATCACCAGCGTTTCAAAAAATAGCAGCATACCTATGTGTCTCTTTTCCAACCCCAATATACTGTACAGACCGAACTCTCTGGTGCGCCTTTTTATCAAAAAATTGTTGGCATAAAACAAGAAAGGAACAAGTATAATCCCCAGAAGTACCCTTCCAATCTCAAGCAGCATCCATGCATAAGCAGCCCGGGGCAGCTCCTTGATCAGACCTTCATTGTATATGATGGAAGTAAATGTAAAAAAGGTAAATACCGAAAAAATGCCCGCTGCAATGTAGGGATAATATTCCCTTCCGTTTTGCACCACACCTCTCAGCGCCATATGGGGCAGTAATTTCCACTTATTCATCGTTACACCTCCTTACCTGCTGCCGCAATTATTTTTCTGCCGCTCTCATTCTCCGTCTGCAATACAGTGAGGGTGTCTGAGATCATCCTGTACATGGTGTCCTTGTCCCGGTTCCCTCTATAAATCTGATGAAATACACAGCCGTCCTTGATGAACATAATACGCCCTGCATGGCTGGCTGCCTGTATGCTGTGAGTTACCATCAATATGGTCTGCCCTTCCCTGTTAATCTCCCCAAACAGATTCAAAAGCTTTCCGGATGCCTTAGAATCCAAGGCGCCTGTGGGCTCGTCTGCCAGAACGATGTCCGGCTCTGTAATCAGGGCGCGGCATACTGCCGCCCTCTGCTTTTGTCCGCCGGAGACCTCGTAGGGATATTTTTCCAGCAGATCAAGTATAGACAGCTTCTGCGCCAACGGAATCAATCTTTTTTCCATTTTCTCATGACGCACCCCTGCCAGCACCAACGGAAGGAAGATATTATCTTTCAGGGACATGGTATCAAGCAAATTAAAGTCCTGGAATACAAATCCCAAGTGATCTCTTCGAAACACACAGATTTCTCTCTGCTTTACCTGTGCAAAATCTTTCCCTTTCAAAATCACCTTTCCGCTGGTGGGTTTGTCTAAGGATGCCAGAATGTTAAGCAGGGTTGTCTTACCTGAGCCTGACTCCCCCATAATCGCCACATATTCCCCTTCTTCCACAGAAAAATTCACATCATTCAAGGCATTTACTTTGATTGCGCCAAACCGCGTCGTATATACCTTCTTAATGCTTTTTACTTCTAAAAGTGCCATTTCTTCTTCTCCTCATGTTTTGTTTCTATATATGATGTCCAACATTTGATTCATGGACTGATTCTATTATAAGAAAAGGGGAAATGTGCTGCCATTCATCTGACTTACATTTCCCTTCTCAAACTTACATTTTTGTCACTTTTCCTGACAGAATCCCAAAAGAACCTTTGTGCCCTCCCCTTCTTTGGACTCCACCCTGATAACAGCCCCGAGTCTGCCCATAATCTGATGACATAGATAAAGACCGATGCCGGTTGACTTTTTGTCCATCCTGCCATTGTATCCGGTAAATCCTCTTTCAAAAATACGAGGAAGATCTTCCTCCCGGATGCCGATTCCGGTATCCTCTATGACCATATTGTTCACTTCTCCTGCCTGTCTTTGTCCTTCGGCACTTGCCCCATAAATAGATATACCTCCTGTTTTTGTATACTTTATGGCATTTGACAGCACCTGCTCTATGACAAAAGCCATCCATTTTTCATCGGTGACTGCCCTTAAAGAAAAATCTTCCATTGAAAAGGTAAGACCGCTTCCAATAAACAAAACCGCATATTTGCGGACTGCCTGCTTTACAATTTCATGAATCTCATACCTCTTAAACGCCAGATCTGACGTCAGGCTGTCCAGTCTGGCATAATGGAGCGCCATCTCCGCATACTGTTCGATCTTAAACAGTTCTTCCGACGCCTGCTGCCCTGCCAAGTCCGCCGTTGCCCCATCTGCATCTTCCAACAAAAGATGCATTGCCGCAATGGGTGTTTTGATCTGATGAATCCACATGGTATAATAATCCGCCATATCTCTTTTCTTTTCATCATATTCCGTAATCATCCGGCTCACTTCCTGTTCTTTAGCCGTGAGCATCTCCTGATAAATTGCCTCCGGAAGGTTATCCGCAACCGGAAGGCTGCTCGCCCTTTCCCCTTCCCTAAGGGCGGCGTCCGCCAGCCTTAAGCATTTCTTCTTATAACAGACATAATCATACACCACATAGATACTCCCAAAAAAGAGAATCAGCATCAGCGCATAGGACATATTGGCAAGCGCCTCATCGTATCCATACAATCCTGCAAGGATATATAAAATAGAAATGCCAAGCCCGTAGGCTAATGCATATCCAATATGCTCTTTGATATATGCTTTTCTGATTCGTTTATTCATCAAGTTGATATCCCACTCCCTTTTTTGTCGAAATCACCATATTTATTCCTGCTTCATCAAGTCTTTTTCTCAAACGGTTCATATTCACTGTGAGGGTATTGTCATCCACGAAGCATTCATCATCCCACAGACGCTTCATGATGCTTTCACGGGTAACCACTGCTCCCGCATTCTCAAACAAGATTTGAAGAATCCTGAACTCATTTCTGGTAAGCTCCAGCCTCCTCTCCCCGCATGAAAGAGACATGTCGCTCAGATTCAGGAAAATATTTTGATATTCCAGCACAGAAAGCTGATTCTGGAAAGAATAGGTTCTCCGCAAAATAGCTTGTACCTTCGCCGCCAGCACTTCCAAATCAAAGGGCTTCGCAATGAAGTCGTCCCCTCCCATGTTGACCGCCATCACAATATTCATATTGTCGGATGCCGAAGAGATAAACATAATCGGAACCTGAGAACTTTTCCTAATTTCCCCGCACCAATAATATCCATTATAAAAAGGCAGACCAATATCCATAAGCACAAGCTGAGGCGCAAACTGTTCAAAGTGTTGCAGCACATTTGCAAAGTCAGTTACGCACACCACCTCATACCCCCATTTTTCCAGATGCTTTTTCATTTTCTCTGATATCATATGATCATCTTCTACAATCAATATACGGAACATACCGTTCTTCCCCTCAATCACCTTTTTGATATTATAGCACCTGAACATTTTAGTCTCTACTATCATTTTCTTAAGAAATTCTTGTTACTTTTCATGAGTTGGGCAAAAGGACGCTCTGAGAGGATAAATAATTAGGCGTCGCCGCGCTCCCGCTCCGTAAAAAACATAGCAGGCACTAATCTCGAAAAAACCTCGCTAAGTGCTGATGCTTTTTTAGGGGCTCCTTATGGATTATTTATCCTCTCAGAGCTGTGCATTGGCTACCTAGTGAAAAGTAGCGGTCGTTATGCTATTTTGCTGGCTAGCCAGTAACGTAGCACAGGATAGGTAAATATTCCATAAGGAGTCCCTATAAAAACGTCAGCGCTTGGCGAAGTTCCTCACGAGCCTAGCGTCTGTTACGTTTTTATGGAGCGGGAGCGCGACGACGCCTAAATATTTACCTATCCTGTGCGGACTAATGGTTCCCGTTAAAGGCAAATATCTGTTTGTTTTTTCGTTGAGTAAATCACTCTATTATTTTTTCCTCTCCTATGATAATGTTAAGTAAGCACTCAAACTATTCTTGAAGGAGAAGTCTTATGACGCGAAAAGAACAAAGAGAGGTCAGAAAACAGCAGATTTTCCAAACCGCACTGGATTTGTTCGTGCAGCAGGGTTACTATGGCACAAAGACAAGTCAAATCTCTCGGCGCGCCGGGATCAGCGAGGGACTTTTGTTCCACTACTTTCCCACAAAAGAAAATCTGCTGGTGGAACTGGTGCGCCTTGGTGTAATGGGTATGCGCCTGCCTACACAGATAGAGGCTGCAAACGGCTTGGATTTCTTTTATCAGTTTATTGTAATGTTATTTGAAACGCTGGAAAAGAATCCTTTTATTGCCCAAATGTTTATATTTATGGCACATGTGGCAGTAGCAGAGGATATTCCGGAGCATATTCGTAAAATGGCAGTTTCCGTAGATCCCATTAAAGACAGCCTCTGTAGAATCGAAGAAGGACAGAGGGATGGCAGCATCCGGGAAGGGAATCCGATGACATTATCAAATATGTACTGGTGCTCTGTACACGGAATCATGGAGCAGTATTCCAGAAGACCCGACATACCTCTGCCTGATCCGGAATGGATTATAGACATGCTGCGCGCAAGGCCAGTATCCTCTGCGGAAGGCAGATAAAGAAATAGCTTCGACAAAAAATTTAAAATGAGGTAAAAGACTATGAAAACAAATAACAAGCAAACCAGACAAAAGAAAATTGTGATTGTGGGCGGCGGGATTGCCGGACTGTCTGCAGGAATCTATGGGCGGCTGGCTGGTTATGAAGTGGAAATTTATGAGAAAAATGCTGTCGCCGGCGGACAATGTATGGGATGGAACCGGAAGGGGTGCCATATCGATAACTGTATTCACTGGCTCACAGGCACACGAAAAGGCACTTCTCTCCGCAAGGTATGGGAAACCGTAGGTGCACTTGACAAAAATACGCAGTTTGCAGATTGTGATATATTCTATACCACCGTTCTGAATGGTCAGCGTATCACCTTATGGAAGGATCTTGAACGTACAGAAGCCGAACTGCTGCAGCTCTCACCGGAAGATGCAGAAGAAATAAAGAAATTCATCCAGCATGTGCGATATGCATCAGAATGTGAAATGCCTGCCGAAAAACCCATGGAAGCCATGGGAATCCGCGATTATATCCGCATGGGCTCTTCCATGGCAAATATGCCAAAAGTAATGAAAGAATATGGCTCCATCGACCTGCAGGATCTGGCAGCGCGTTTTAAACATCCGGTGCTTAGAACCCTTTTCACTGATTATATGCCCAAGGAGTATGTGGCAAGTTCTTTTCTCGTTTCCTATGCCACCATGGCATCCGGTAACGGTGAAATCCCCCTCGGCGGTTCCCTTGCAATGGTAAACCGTATGGTAGATAAACTGCGTCAGCTGGGCGGAAAGTTATACTGCAATTCTCCTGTTTCACGGATTATAATAGAAAATGGAAAGACCACAGGCATTGAACTGGCAGACCAAAGACGCGTTATGGCGGATTATGTGATTTCCGCCACTGATACCATGGAAATGTTTGACCGTCTGATCGGTGAAAAATATATGGACAAGAAATGGAAATCCTGTTATACGGACAGTGAAACGTATCCCCTATTCAGCGGAATGCAGGCAGCATTTGTAATCGACCACGATGCCTATGATGAAAGAAGCACTGTATTCTTTGACTGCAATCCCATTGAATCAGGCGGAAGCAAGACTTGCCGGATGTCGGTTCGAAGCTATGACTACGAGCCTGCTTTTGCACCAAAAGGAAAGACAGTACTCCAGGTAAACATTGCACAGTTCGATGCAGAATATCTGCACTGGAAAAGTCTTACAAAAGAAGCCTACGCAGAGGAAAAGCAGCGGATTCTTCACGCGATAGAAGAACGGCTCTGCCAGCAATTCCCGAAATTGAAAGGGCACATGGAAGTCCTGGACTGCTGGACACCCCTCACCTATGAGCGGTACTGCAATGCCTACCATGGCGCCTATATGAGTTTTATCACGAAAAAGGGTATTAAATCTTTCCGCGTGAAAGGAACTGTAAAGGGAGTGAAAAATCTCTATATCGCCAGCCAGTGGACCATGGCGCCGGGCGGACTGCCTGTGGCAGTGACTTCTGGAAAATTTGCTATTTATTGGATTGCAAGGCAAGATAAACATCGGTAATTCTCTTGCAATTCTTTTCCATATCCCTTATCTTGAATATAGAATTACTGAACACAAAATGAGGGCTATATAATGGACATACATTCTCTAAAAGAAAATGCCAGGCACGGTACCGTCATCTTTCCGCTGGCTTTGTATGAATGGAGCGGAAACACCAACTGGCGCGTACCTCTTCACTGGCATGATGAGATGGAATTAATTTATTTTAAAGAAGGTATTTTCAACGCATGGCTGAACACCAGGGAATTTTTGATAGAATCTCCTGCCATTATGTGCATCCATGCCGGAGAGCTTCATTCTTTAATCCTGGGTGCCGAATGTCTTGAAAGCGCAATTGTATTTAATCTGAATATCTTAAGCTTTGAACACTATGATGCCATCCAGGCGAAACTGATCCGCCCGCTTATGGATGGCCGTCTTCGTCTGCCTGTTCTGATCGGTCATACCGATCCTGCTTTTTCCCACATAGAAAAATGTTATAAAAATATAGAGAAGAAAATCAAAGAAATGAATGCCTGCCGGACAGAAGATGAAATCTTAAAAAATTCTGCATACCTGCAAATCAAATTACTCCTTTTCGATATGCTTGCATTTCTTTATAAAAACAATTGCCTTGAACATGTAAAAAATATGCATAGCGATAATGAGCATCAGATTGAAAATCTAAAGAAAGTCCTTTCCTACATTAATGAAAATTACGCTTCCCCCATCCGTTTGGATGAACTGTCTTCATTGGTAAATCTGAATACCCAATATTTCTGCAGATATTTTAAAGAAAACATCGGGAAAACTGCTACTGAATACATCAATGAGATTCGCATAGAAAAAGCGGCCGCATCTTTACTTGAGACAAATGATAAAATTATAACCATTGCGCAGGATGCAGGATTTGACAATATCGGTTACTTTATCCGAAGATTCAGGCAGGCAAAGGGCGTCACTCCTTCTGAATACCGAAAAGAATCAAACAAGTCAAAATAGTGTAATAAATTAGCGAATTTTAAGCAAGATTTCCTCCGCACGAGACAATATAATGTTATTACAATCTCATTGTACGGAGGATACTGTGAAAAATCAGCTATTCAACTGATTTTATCACAGACAAATTTGTGCTGACGCCCAAATTTGCGGGCTGTTGGCAGCATGGAGGATTATTATGAGCAAAAAATGGTGGCATGACAAAGTTGCGTATCAGATTTACCCCAAAAGCTTTTGTGACACAAACGGAGACGGCATCGGTGATTTAAAAGGTGTTATCAGCAAGCTTGATTACTTAAAAGAGCTTGGCATCGATATCATCTGGCTTTCCCCAATCTACCAGTCCCCATTCGTGGATCAGGGCTACGATATCTCGGATTATTACAAAATTTCCGAACAATTCGGCACCATGGAAGAGTTTGATACTCTGCTTGCCGAAGCAAAGAAAAGAGAAATGTATATTGTGATGGACCTGGTCATTAATCACTGCTCTGATCAGCATGAATGGTTCCAGAAGGCACTTAAGGATCCTGACGGTGAGTACGGTGACTACTTCTATTTCCGCAAAGGCGTAAACGGCAAGCCCCCCAGCAATTACCGCTCTTACTTTGGCGGCAGTGCCTGGGAAAAAGTGCCCGGAACCGACTATTACTACCTTCATATGTTTGCAAAGGAGCAGCCGGACTTAAACTGGAATAATCCAAAACTTTTAAATGAATTATATACTATGATCAACTGGTGGCTGGAAAAGGGCGTTGCCGGCTTCCGTATCGACGCCATCATCAACATTAAAAAGGACCTGACCTTTGCCAATCTTGAACCGGATGGTCCTGACGGGCTTGCCAGCGTATGGCATATGGTAGAAAAGGTCAACGGCGTAGGCGATCTGCTGGAAGATTTAAAAAAGAACACCTTTGAAAAATATCAGGCATTCACTGTAGCGGAAGTCTTCAATATGAAAAAAGATGAATTGGTGGAATTTGTTGGCGAAAACGGTCATTTCTCCACCATGTTCGACTTTTCTGCCCATTCCCTATCCATGGGCGAACACGGCTGGTATGACAGCAAGCCAATCCAATTCGAGGATTTCAGGAATGCTTTATTTCACTCCCAGTCAGAATGTCTGGATGTAGGATTCCTTGCAAACATCATTGAAAACCATGACGAGCCAAGAGGCGTAAGCCGCTACCTGCCGACATATGCCCAGAATAATGATGGAACGAAAATGCTCGGCACTATCAGCGTATTGCTCCGCGGACTTCCCTTTTTATATCAGGGACAGGAAATCGGTATGTGCAACTGCCCTATGGATTCCATTGATGACTATGATGACATCAGCACCCACGGTGAATACCAGATGGCACTTTCCTCTGGTCTTACCAACGAGGAAGCCTTGAACATCTGCTGTCAAAACAGCCGCGACAACGCCAGAACCCCTATGCAGTGGGATGACTCTGCAAATGCAGGCTTCACGACAGGACGCCCATGGCTTAAGGTAAACCCCAATTATAAAAACCTCAATGTAAAAGCACAGCTTGAAGACAAGAATTCCGTTCTTTCCTATTACAAACAGCTTCTGGCACTGCGAAAATCAAAAAATTATAAAGAAGTGTTTACATATGGCACCTTTCTTCCTCTTTATAAAGATGAGGCAGATATTTTTGCCTACATAAGAAGGACAGATGATAAATCTGTTGCAGTATTGGCAAACTTCGGTGAAAAGGAAAAGACCCTGTCGCTAAAAGATAGTTCCAACGGCATTGTCCTTCTCAACAATCAAAGTGAGATTAAAATCTGTGACGACCAGATTACCTTAAACTCCTGTCAGGTATTGGTAATCGATCTTCTGGATATGGAAAAAAGAATGCTTGCCGGACTTCCTTATAAGACTACGAAAGAATTGTTTGCAAAACAGGCTGTGACTAAAAAGAAGATTGCCCGTTTCAACCATCTTGATCCCACTGACTTAAGCGAGATTACCGCTTCCTTGAAAGATATTTTGGGGAAAACAGGAAAAAATGTATTCATCAACGCCCCTTTTCACTGCGACTACGGAAGCAATATTGAAGTGGGAGAAAACTTCTTTGCCAATTACAATTTCACTGTGCTGGATGTAGGCTAAGTCATCATTGGCAAAAATGCCCAGATTGCGCCCAACGTTTCCATATACACCGCCGGGCATCCCATTCACCCGGATGCAAGAAACTCTGGCTATGAATACGGCATCTCCATCTCCATAGGCGACAATGTATGGATTGGCGGAAACACCGTAATCATGCCCGGCATAAAAATTGGAAATAACGTAGTGATCGGCGCCGGAAGCGTCGTGACAAAGAACCTTCCCGACAATGTCATAGCCGCCGGAAATCCCTGCCGAGTCATACGCGAAATCACAGAGGAAGATAAGGATTATTACTACAAAGATAGAAAATTTGATGTGCTGGATTATCTGGGGGATGGATATTCTTTCCTCTAATAAACACTTATTCATTTGTCATTAAAAAGGAGCGCCGTAAATTCCGCGGCACTCCTTTCTATGAAATATCTTTTTCTTTATTTTTCTCTTTCAAATGTTCCTTCACTATCTTATCTATGGTATCTCTTGAAAGCGGATAATGATACTCTTTTATGATTCTGTCCGTATCATATCCCAGATCAGCCAAATGCCTGATTGCCCCTCCATATGCAAAATCCTGAACAAAATTCTGAAGTGCCTCATTAAAATACTGATTTTCCATTTTCATCCCCCTTCTCACCTTTCCAGCCTTTCCTGCCGCAATACAGCTTTTCCTGCCTGTCATTGTGCCGTTTTACAGTCTGTCTTCCGTCTGCTGTCACATGCAATCCACTCATCCAGCGTCAGCGGTTCATAGTCAGAATACATACANAANCAGTTGATCATATTGCAGGGNATATGNCGNACATTGCCCCTTGCATCTNTNACAANCGTATTCCGGGTCNTNTCCTGAAACTGTTCTAAAAGNNTNTGATCNTGTGTGTCGTGNACATGNCCATAAAGCATATAAGTCTTTGGNTNGCCATTATCATCCAGNCGGTACTGCCCGTTGTANCACATAATNGGATANTGGCACAGNACNACCTTCCTCTTATGATCNTAAAGNTCCTCGTANGGTTTGACCCATCCAAAGCGNCTCATATCCANATCCTTTTTNCCCANAAAGCGNTCATGNTTNCCCTGAATCAGATACAGNCTNCCNTTNAGNCNCTCCAGCANCAGATTCGTTTCCTTTGCGCTTCCCCATGACAAATCNCCGATAATNATNACATCATCTCTGTGCCGCACCTTACCGTTCCATTTTTCCACCATATACTCATTCATCTCCTCCANACTGCCAAATCCNCTANGATCCATGCGGTCATTCATAGCAGCGTGAAAAAAATGNAAATCCGCAATNTAATATCTCAAATCATCACTTCCTTTTGTTTCAGTTTATATGGTTTTCCTTAAGATGACAAGTCTGATTTCTACATTGAGAAAAGGAAATAATTATGTTATATTTTATTTATTATATCTTACAAGGGGGTAAAGCAATGGCATTGACCAAAAACGAGATACCTATTTTGGAACACGATACGGAAATTCAGGCGGTTATTATGCCCAACCACGCATGGGATTATCACTTTCCAGAAAAAGCTGTCCTTTTGTTTGTGGAACAGAAAATAATCGATGAGTACGCTGCAGCACATCATTGTGAGACAATCGGAGAATTCGAATGCGTTACCAAAGCATTTTATGTGTATAAAACAAAACATCAAGACACAGAAATTGCGTTTGTCCAGGCGCCTCTCGGCGGAGCCGGCGCTGTTCAGATTATGGAGCAGATGATTGCCGCCGGAGTAAGGTACATAATTGCTGCCGGATGCTGCGGGGCATTAGAAGATGGGTTGGAAGGCGACTTTTTTATCCCTACGTCAGCGCTCCGGCAGGAAGGAACTTCCTACCACTACTTACCGCCATCCAGAGAAGTGGAACTATATGAAGATGCAATCATCGCCATAGAAAAGGCACTTATGAATGCCGGATTGTCATTTCGCAGGTGTAAAACCTGGACTACCGATGGCTTTTACCGTGAAACAAAAGAAATGGTGCTTTATCGTAAAAGCGAAGGCTGCTCTGTAGTTGAAATGGAATGTGCATCCATGGCAGCTTGCGCTAAAATGCGCGGCGTTATATTTGGACAGCTTTTGTTTACAGCTGATTCCCTTGCGAATGTGGATGAACATGATGCACGGAACTGGGGAGGCGGCACCTTCTCAACTGCAATGGAATTGGCACTGGACGCAGTTACCTTGATATAATGAAAAAGAATGGGAGAATCATTATGCGAAGCGAAACGGAAATGAATCAGTTATTTATGGACATCGCCAATGAAGATCGTAGAATATTAGCAGTGTACATGAATGGCTCAAGAACGAATAAAAACGTACCGAAGGATATTTTTCAAGATTATGACATTGTATTTGTAGTGACAGAAACCAAACCTTTTATTGAAGATAAAAACTGGATTTGCAAGTTTGGCAATGTTCTTTATATGCAATATCCCGATGAGCATCCGGATTTTCCCAGCGATAAAGAAAATTTTTATGGATGGCTGATGCAGTTTGATGACGGAAACAGAATTGACCTTCACGTGGAGTCAGCCGCACACGCCAAAGAACATATCTGTGATGACAAACTTTGCCGGATTTTACTGGACAAAGAGCATATTCTGCCGAAGATAGCGGACTCTACAGATGAAGATTACCATGTAAAGAAACCCTCCGAGGCACAGTTTCAGGCATGCATAAACGAATTCTGGTGGTGCAGCAATAATCTGGCAAAAGGCTTATGGCGGGAAGAAATACCCTATGTTCAGGATATGGCAAATTTTGTTGTCCGCAAGCAGTTGGAAAAGATGCTCTCGTGGAAAGTCGGCATAAAAACCAATTTTGATGTCAGCGTGGGAAAGTCAGCAAAATACCTATACAAGTGGCTTGAGGAAGAAGAATATCAGCATTATCTGAATACCTATTTCGGCGGAAATACATCGGATGCATGGGAATCCATTCTTTCCATGTGCGATTTATTTAATTCTGCAACAGAATATGTAGCTGAAAAATTAGGCTATACCTATAATGTTGAAGAAGGAAAAGCGGCGGCGGCATTTCTGAAACATGTAAAATGTCTGCCACGCAATGCAAAAGAAATCTACTGATATCAAACATTTGAAAAAGAGAAAGAAAGATGTATAAGATAATCGGATATTATATCTGTGAATTAATTAAAATTCCACAATGGTTGAACCGCAGGGGAACAATGGTGTCTGTCAGTGAATGTTTTGGTGGAATTCATCCCAGATTAGATACATGTTATTTTAAAAACAATTACATAAAAAAGGAAGAAAGAGATGCCTATAATAAGCTTTGGAATTTAAGTGATGAAAAGTCAAGGCAGCTGACAAAAGAAATTGGAGATTTATTGGTAGGCAAGCTTGCTATTGATGGGAGATTTATTCATGTTTCAGATGCCCTCCACTTTTATCATTCTTATTTTTCAACAGGGGAGTGCATAGTCGTAAGTGTATCCACAACTGAAAAATATTTTGAAGTATTGAAAGATGAATTGACAAACAACAGTTGCGGAGCACATTCTTTTACAGAAGGCCCTGCGGATGAAAATGATTTATTGGGATTTGATATTTTAGGGTGGGATATAGGCAGTTTCCATAGTTTTTTATGTAATGGATTACAGAAAATGTTGCCTACTGCACATTTTAACAGCTATGGTTTACTGGAAAATACATTCAATGAAGTTGCTGCATTTTCATGTCAGATTCAAGGACTGGGAGAACTTGTTGAATGGATTCCGTGTAGAATTGGAAAATGCGTTTGAAAATAAAAATAAATTATGACCTTAGTGCCTCATATTGCTTCAGTTGATCATAAAAATTCTCCCTAGTTCCGACCATAATCACAATGATTACCTTATCCTTCTGATACTCTACCGTATATGCTAACTCATAATTTGTCCTATTGCAATATATATATCATACCCATAAACACCAGAGAAATCACCTGTCTTAATCTCTCCAACCATATGATCTTCACGGATTTTATCAACTGCTTCCTGGTACAGCATCTTTAATTTTTTATCTTTCAACTTTTTAATAAATTTTGCTGCTGGCGGAAAAAAACGTACTTCTGTCATCCCTCTTACTCCGCATCGAAAACATCATTATAAGAAACATAGTCAGACTCTGAGGCTGCAATCCGTTCTGCATCCACAAGCATAGCCTCTACAGCCGGACGTACCTGCTCCTGCGCTTTTTTAAAACGCTCCAACAGATCATTTCCGCGTACAATACATTGCTTCCGTATCAAACCCCAGCATGGTAAAAAATTTCTGCGGAATTGTTATTTGCCGTTTTGCAGATATACTCACTTTTTTCATTTCCATGGGAACTCTGCCTTTCATCATTGCTACTGGCATTTCTATGCCCTCCACCCCATCCAACGCTAATCCTGGTAGTACAACAAGATACCACTGAAGAGCGCAAAACAAATTTGGTTAATCTATTATTTGATTTTTAACGATTTTATTCTCATTGCTAAAAAAACACCCCTAAAAATCTTGATTTTTAGGGGTGTTTAAGAGGCGCAGACCGGATTTGAACCGGTGGATACTGGTGTTGCAGACCATTGCCTTACCACTTGGCTACTGCGCCATACTACGTAATTATAACAAATCGATAAATCACAGTCAATCCTTTACTGTCTGTAATCTATCGCAATTGATGACTCCGACGGGAATCGAACCCGTGTTACCGCCGTGAAAGGGCGATGTCTTAACCGCTTGACCACGGAGCCTTATCCTTCCCTGCTGGAATGAGTACCNTTCNCATCCCTNACAGGACCTATGGAAAAACAGCCCCGCTGTTTTTCTTCGGGATGACTTAGCATCACTTGGATCTGGTCTTTTCAGATCCTAGTGATTCTTCATCCCGTTAGCTCCCCGAGTAGGGCTCGAACCTACAACAACTCGGTTAACAGCCGAGTGCTCTACCATTGAGCTATCGAGGAAAATTGATTCGCCTGCGGTGAACAATCAAGACTGGACTTCGTCCAGCTTTCGAAAAATGCTTCGCATTTTTCCAGGGTTTTCTTCCCTGTGAAGGCCGTGCCCTCAAAACCGAATACCAGGTTCCATATCTTCCTTACATCTTAAACCATTCTGCCTGTGGTTAAGCTTCCGGTCTATTAGTATCCGTCAGCTGAACACATTGCTGTGCTTACACCCCGGACCTATCTACCTCGTAGTCTTCAAGGGACCTTCATCTATTGATTCGGATATCT
>JAAUZD010000011.1 GCA_014804785.1 Lachnospiraceae bacterium | reverse complement strand
TAAAACCCGTCGTCGTCCGCATCGTTTTTCGCCGAGATTTCAAACGGGATTTTCTGCTCGCGCACGACCGTCTTTGCGAACACCGAAAAGAGCGTGGAAACGGACATTCCCACCGTGTCGCAGAATTTCGCAAAATCGTCCTTAGTCTTGTTGTCAAGCCTTACGCTTAATGTAGCCATTTATGTACCTCCCATAAAAAAGTCAAGAAGAAAGTGCCGCGCGAGTTGTGCGGCGCTTTTATCATACCTCATTGCCTCTATTTGTATTTAAAATAGCATCATTTTGCTNGAAAAGCAAGCGTTCTTTTTTCTTTTTTGTCAGCATTTTTTTTGCTCCTTATTTTTGTTCGACTTTACGGACGTTTTGTAGTCTTTTGCGCTTCAAAACGAAACTCAAGGTTTGTAAAATCTAANGCCTGCCCGCNAATTTNTATAAGGAAAGAGAAAAGGATTGAAAGGNAAAGAGAAAACCTACGAAAGGANCGCAGAGGGTTGTCGCTTTCCCTTTCCCCCTTTATGAGACGTGAGTGGATCATATAACGATGAGAGAGGGGAGGCGGGATTTTTACCTTTTCTTTCTATCTCTTTCCCTCTCTTTCCATCGCCACTTTATAGAGCCTGCGGTTCTGCTACTCGTGCCGCACTGTGCGGAAGCCGATGTTTGGTGTTCGGGTGGCACTTGCTAACGGATTGAGCCGGCAGGAGACCTGCAATAGTACGGCGGCATCCATGNAGCTTCCGCCCATGACAAGACGTTTTGCGGCGGCTGTTCCAGTGTCAAGAATGGTTTCTGTCCATTCGGNGGCGTTTCCGCTCATGTCGTATATNCCGAGCGCNTTGNAGNNNAANGATGCGCATTGNTCCGTTGAAANAAANNCGCTTCCTTCGTANACGCAATANTGCGNAAGNGTCTTGCTGTCTTTCGCGCCTGCCCACGGTGCGCTCCACGAAGTTTTGTCAAAATCATCGGGGAGNGCCGCAGATTCCGTTGGTACTTCGTATGCGTACAGTGCTGCAATGCCGCCGCGCGCCGCAAATTCCCATTCCTCCGCCGTTGGAAGTCGGTAGCCGCCGTTTTCTTTNCGAACGGTCGGGCTGTCGCATNCGCCGTTTTCTGCATCTGTCAGTTCCGCTCCGTCNGCGCCNAAATACACNGGCTCAAGCCCTGCCATCCGGCTTTTTGCATTGCAGAATACAATTGCATCGCGGAAACTCACGTAGCATACTGGCTGTCCTGTCCGCTTGTCGGAGGCGGGCGATTTGTCCGTAGATAGTATGTCGCCGTCCGAGCCTTCGATTCCTGCGTTTTCGGCGAACGCATAGCCGTTTTTGACTGCCCAGTCGCGTACCGTCACCCATTCGGTGTAGCGTGTTTCAGTTGAGGAAATCAAGAACGGCTCGATTTTTGTCTGNATGNCCTCCGTGCCGAACGCACCTGTACCGTTGTGTCCGCTCGAATAGTCTGCTTTTCCAGAGACAACGATGCTTCCGTCCGCGCTGGAAAGTTCCTGTGAGCCTAAAANACTTCCCCCTGCCGCNGTCGCACAGATATGCATGTCATGCTCATACACCAGTGCCGTAAAACCCGAACGCACTTCTTTTCCCTCATACGTTCCGAACAGAAACGACACGCCTGCCACCCCGGATTTTGCCGTTACCTGCGGAAGTGCAAGTGCATCTTCTATAGAAAGCGACCGCTCCGNGCCNTCCGTGTACNTNCCAGTGAACTGGATGCCGTCCATCAGCGGAGAGAACATACCGTCTGTAACGGAGATTTTTGCATCATNTGTTGCACACACGCTCATACTGTCCGCGGANAACACATACTGCACGATGTGCGGAGGNTTGTCCAGTTGCACGNACACGAGTGCGGGTTTGATAATGTTCACTGTAAATGACGCACGTTGNCCTTGCCATACGGCATTGCACGAAATCTCGCCTTCTTTTTCACTTGAAAATCCTATGACAAAATCTTCGGTAAGGTTTCGTTCGTCCGCCGTGCCGTCCGTGTAGGANAGCCGTGCCGTAAGTCCGTCCGCACAGAACGCTTCTCCCCGTGCATACTCCGTNTTGTTTGGCGGCGACAGGATTTCAAGACACAACGGCGCCTTGTCCTGCACGATAACTGTCCATTCCGCGCTCACCGTGCCGACAAAAACCGTCAGCACCTGCTTTCCCTGCTGCATTGCATCGTATCCGGAAATGTTTTCTTCGACCGAAATATCGATTTTCCGCTTTGTTCCATCGGAATACTCGCCCTGCACAAAGAGGTACGAGATGTCAAGCATCTCGCCACGCGCGTAGGTATTTTTTGCAAGGACGCTGTTTATGTGCAGTGCGACAAGCTCTNCNTCCGTGCCNACAAGAATCTCCTTGAACTCCGCCTCNGGCTGNCTGCACGAAAACAGCAGCAGAAAGACGGCGGAAATAAGTGNGNAGNAACGNACGATGCGGCGGAGNAGGGGAGTCGGGGTTAGAAAAGTCATTTTTAGAAGCATAGTGGCAGAGTGTTGTCAGTCTTAAATGTTCCTTCGTCAATTGCCTTTAAAATGNGAACGTGAGAANATTCGNAAGNANCTTCATCANTAGCAAAATAANGTTTAAGAGATTTAGATTTGTCGGTTGTGCAATTAGAAATTGATAAGCGGCTGTCCTTACANNNTGTTNTTATTNCTNCGTCATAGTTAATATTATTAGAGAATGTGCAATTAGAAATCTCTATTGATGACGGGGCGTGTGTGTCNTCAATANAGATAGGNNGGNAGNAGGAGNNATAAGCGGTGGCAGGAGAACATGTCAGATAAGAGAATGTTGAGTATTTGATACTAATAGAGTTACTACTTTCATTTGGAGTTGAATGATAAATGCGGATGATAGGGGNCNGTATTTTTAAATTTTCATCATTATTTATATCAGTTATTATTCTATTGTCAAAAAATATTACATGATCAATAGAAATCTGCTGTCCATAAAGTATTATAGGGGAGNCAAANTCATAGNAGATGGTATNATAGGATATGCTTGGGTCTTTATAGAAATTANCATAATTATTACAAAAAGTAGTGTTACTATTGATATCTAGTTTATTATGAGCATAAAATTTTATTNCGTAGNGAAAGTTCTTCTGTGAATGGGTGCAATCGTNTACANNAANATAGTTCTGTATTGTGCAGTTGCTGATAGTAATATCATTTCCAATTACCCAAAGCATTACTTTTTCATTCTTACNATCGAAGTCTGTATTATAAAAGGAAAAGTTTATCAAGNCTGTATNGNAATAGNTTANATACTTAATCTGATGGATTATAGACCTAATGCCATCAATGGAATCTGTAGATAAAGAGGCTTGTTCGTTTNTGTTACTATATAAGTNAATNTTTTCTACTGTAGANCCTAGNATTGTGATTTNATATGCTTTATTGTTTTTATCAGCNTNATCANNATACAATGCCGTTATATGCGACTTTGAGAACTCTATTTTTGCATCGGTATTGAATGTAATGAAACCGCCAATCTTTGCATTTTTCGTGGTGATTTTATCTCCGCCCCAAATGCCTCCTGTCATATCAGTGTCGGTACAGGAAATTTCTCCGCTACAATCTATGGATGAGTAGAAGATTGAGTAGTNGNTATTNGTGTCTGTGCCTAAAATTTTTGTGCGGTTGCCGTTNGATGCAGATGTATGCACANAACTGTTGTTTCCTAAANTGGATATTACACCGTCGACTGTTACTCCTTCCAGAGTGATTTCGCTTTTCTGTCCGTTTTTGCCCGTTATTGAACCTGTGATGTTTGAATTTTTCGCAATTATTGTTTTTGCTTCATAAATGTTTCCGACTGTAGAGTTTTCAGAAACTAAAACTGTTCCGTCGTTTGAAGTTATATCTCCTATTGGCGAACTTTTAGATACGGTGATGTCATGACCGATGACATTGAGAGTACCTTTTACCGTACAGTTCTTGAGCGTTGTGTTAGTAAAGTTGATACTCATCGGACGTGATTCGTTCGTACTTTCAATGGTGCAGTCTGTAAGTTCCAGCATGTCGCCCGAGCCAGAGAGCGGATTTAGTTTGCAAAATGACGGTATTTTTCCAAACTCCAGTCCTTTTACAATGGCACTTGCATTTGTTAGGGATAGCCCGCATAAAAAATCTTTATATTTCTNGTCGTCAATAATACGTATTTNTCCGTTTGAGAGAGAGAGGTATGCTTTTTTTGTGCATTTTGTATTATCATTGCAGTACAGCGGTTCTTTGATTGTAATTTTTTCTGTAGAGAAATCTATAGAGGTGTTGTTAAGAGGAGAGTTTAACTTATATATCACAAAAGTGTCGTAGTTGTTTTTTTCAAGTTTCTTTATGTTGTGAGCTTCAAGTTGTATGAACTGTTGTCCTTTGAGCGTGTTTCCAGTAAATATTGTTTCCGTGTCTGATTGGTTGGAAGATTTAGTTAGGTTTAATAGTATCCTGTCTTTATTTTCAAATGTGGTATTTGTAATTTCGGTTGTACCGTCTGTATTGATGCTGAAAATGTTTGCTGATTTACACAGAAAATTCGAATTGTTTATTTTTGTGCTGCCGACGTTACGAAGCGATGAGGATGCATGTATGTTGAATGTGCAATNGTCAATGTCGATGTTGGAGTTTGTAGAGTNTAGATCGATATAATTTGTATTGCTAGAGGTGGAACTATCAGAGAATGTGCAGNCTTTCANCAAGACAGTGATGCTGGCAGTTTGGGAATATGAAGAAATCAGATATCTTCCAGTTTCTTCCATTGTTGTTTTTGTCATTTCTATTTCACAGGTGTCTAGATTATTATTGAATGAAGATTTTTGGAATATGCTGTTCGTAACGGAAAGTTTTGTATTGTTAGGGGTGAGATTAAAGCCTTCTATAATGCTATCCGTTATGATTGCATTATTCAGATGAGAAAATGAAATGTCTGATCTGTATGCTTCTGACATATTTTTTAGTTCACAGCAGATGATTTCAGTTACATTAAGAGACGAGGAAAAACTTGAGTCAAAAGAAAAAAGACAATTTATAAAATAACGATTGGTTGAATATCCATTGTAGTTGTCACGAAAGTATATGGTGTCAAAAAAGCATGAATTTATGCGGGTGGGGGCGGCAACATTTCTTAAGATTACTTGATAGTGTAGTTTTGGTTCAGCCTGGAATACACATTTTTCAAGCGAGAGGGAATCTTCGTGCTGTAAGTTTATATATTGATAGACAGTTGTAGGCTTAAAATTGGAGCCTACCACGTTTATGCTTTTGCCATACAAGTCNCNGGTATAAAAATCGCAGTTCTCGATAGATAAGTTGCATCTGTCTCTGGTGACAGAAATACAGCGGACAGTGCAGTCTGAGAAGATTACATCTAGTGCGTCTGTCGTTTTATCAAAGAGACCGTTTTTTTTCTGCTCCATCTCTATTCCATCAAACATAATCTCCCCAGTAGACGCACTGGTGCTGAAAAAGTACAAGCTTGTATCATCGTCTGTCATATAGAGTTTTGTCTGNACNGCACATACGGCAGCTTCNTGGCGGATNGGTATTNTTTTNCTCNTNNTNTNATTNGCATNNTCTACGGCGTTTACATCAAATTCTATTTTTCGCTGCTTTGTCCGCCGATCGTCTGCGTCCGTCTCCGTGCCGTCAAAGCCGCCGCGGATTGCAGTGTTTGCAGTGAGCGGAAGTCCATTTTGGCGGTATGCGTNGGAAAGCGGAGNNTANGNTTCTCCGCCGTTGTANGCTATCCATATTTCTTTCGGGGTNTCTCCNTAGGCCTCTGCCTGTTCAAACGCNGCATCAAGCGTGATGTATGCNTCCTGCCAGCATGTTCCGTTGTTCCGTCCGATGGCGGCGGCGTTTACGTAGATGACNGGTCCTGCCTCTTGCACGGAGACGGNGTACTGTTTGGAGTACAGACCGTTTGCACTGGTGACCGTGTAGATGACTTCATTTGAAAAATCTAACCGCGAGCTGCCNCTTATCTGCTCGNCAGAATCGATTGTGACCGTTCCCTGCGCAGAAAAGTACGGGACAAGATTGGATTTTCCCGCACCTTTTGGAAGGAGCGCGTAAATCGTGCCAGAGCGTTCGTTTATGCGCGCGGAAACTTCCTTTTCAAGCGAAGGATTGTCCGCCGTGCTNAAGCCGAAACTGAGTNATGGCGCAGGCGGACTGTTNGTCCTGCTCCCAGTTTACGGAGATGCGGTACGTTCGGCTGTCAGACGACCAGTCGTTCTGGTCGCGGACGGAATAATAGACAGAACGGGAGAAGTCCTGCGCGCTGTATCCGCTTGANTGGAGGATGCTGTTTACNGAGACAATGCCGGTTGCGGCGAATTCCGGGACGAGACGTGCNGGCTTTTCNGGCGTGTGGTATTTTGCACTGATGTANACGGTGCCNCTGCTTTCGTCAATCANTCCTGTNGCGGACTGGCTCAAGTCAGNGTTTAGATGCTTGGGAAAGGAAAAATAGTTCAACACTGCCTCCNCNGTNTTCANTTTNATGAACGTTATATGNACNGTGTANAGNCGACAGAACAACTTGTTTTTTGATGTGCAGAGAATATAAACATCATATTGGAANTTGTTCCNGCTTNTTCCCGATACCTGCTCTACATGNTCAACGGTGCATATTCCCGGTGAATAGAAATCTGCNACAAGGTCGTAGGGNGGATCNTTGCCTTCGTATAAGANGGTGGCGGAAATAAAGCCGGTGTCTTCGCTCTTTGAAATCGATGCCATTGCACTTGTCTTTATGCCGGGATTCCGCAACCAGAGGAAACGAAAGTCGGTGATACTTCTGATGGTGTCCGGATCCTCCTGGTAGATGAGGCGGAGCGTGTATNCGGCGGCGGCTTCTCCTCGGCGGACAGTAAGGGTTGCAGTGTATTCGTTTCCAACAGGATATGCATCNTTCGGCACAAGGTAGATCGCCTTTTTNAGCCCTGCGGTGTATTCTGCTTCNTCGCCAGATGTGCCAACGTTCTCTGTACGGAGCGTTCCATTGGTGATTTCCCANGTGTCNCCTTCAATCACAATATCTGGAATGAGNTTGAAATTCGGATANTCTACTGGATAGGTTGCAGTTATGGTGACNGCATCTCCGTTGATAGATATGTCNGCATCACCCATAAGNCCTGGATTACGAATTTTTGTGACAGCAAATGCAGTGAGCGCGGCGGTGTCCTCGGTGGTGACGCATGAAATAAAGTAGACATGCGCAGTCTTGTCCGCTCCGATGACGGCAAACGGAACTCCATAAAGGCTGTTGATACCTGAAAAGTCAATCGGGAGCGAAAGATCTGCTTCCATGATTTTTGCGATTTTATCTGCGTCCAGTTTTTTGANNGTGGCGGAGATAAACGCATTTATGTCCTTTGCAGAGGCAAATCCTGAATAGANCGAAATCAGCTCCGTATAGGAAAAGAGCNTGAGNANATATTCCTGCGTCAGCGGAAGAATGCCTGCGCCTTTNGAGACGGTNATGNCNGGATAGAGTGCGCTTCTATCCGCTCCNGCGTTNAGATAGAACTNGACGGNGTCTTCCGNGATGACGGAAGGTTTTGCCTGCTTCGGCTCNTTTACAACGAACGAAAGGATTTTTTTCTCGCATTCTGCTGTCNNCGGANCAGACGGCTTGCTNGGAGTTNCNGGNTCGNAAGGNTNAGTCAGGNTTGGANGGNNAAGGATTTTCGGGTGTCTGNTGGATTCTCCGTTTTTTCTTGCACGACGGTGACCGTATACAGTTTGTAGTTTCCNCGNCCNGCAATGACGCANAACATGANNGGCTGCGTAAAATCAANCGGCTCATCCAGCGGCGGAACGGAGAAATCCTTGTTCTCGCGGATAAAATTCAGCATCCAGTTAGCGAGATCGCCTGCTTTTTGCGAGGCGTTCATCTGTACNGCAAGNNTCATCAGGTCGGNGGAAGGAAACGCCCGGTGNATGTANGGCAGTGTGACNGGAATGACNGNTGATTTTGGGTCTAATTCTATGANNGGAACAAGNGANGTTATGTCCGTGNNGGCGGGAACGGTTATGGTGATGTCAGTGCTGTCNGTCTCTGCGGCACGNTAGCGCGTTCTGTCGGTGTTCTCAACGNAGAAACTATGAATGCCACTGTCGGATGGCGGAATTAGTTCATGAACAACGTTTGTGCAAGATTGCGCCAAAAGAAGTGCGGCGCAGGCAAGGATGGTACATACTCTGTTCCGTATGCATTCACTGCTTTGTTTTTTTTGTACGTTTGTTTTACTAANCATCGTGTTTCTCCTATCTATTCATTGTCTATATAGTTTCTTTGNGTTGTGTCNGTTTCTTCCGTCGTTTCGGTTTTCCGTTCTGTAGAAAGGCGGCGGTGTGCGGCGGCAAGGCTNTCTGCGTCCACAAGGATTCTTGCACAGCGGAATTCGGTGTACGCNTCGTTTCCCGCTCCANGNACAATGCCGCCAGAGCGGGAAGAGCCTGNACTGGTNGTGCGGATTCTNCGTGCGGCGATATTGAAATGNTCNAGAAGATGCTCGCGGACGGTTTTTGCTCGCCGAAGTCCCATGCTGTACCGCTCTTTTGCCGAATCAAACGGCGCAGAATTTCCTTCGATAATGANAGTCAACTCGGGAACTGCCTCAAGNTATGCTCCCACGCNGTCAAGCNCGGCGGNNACTGATTCNCGCATAAAATCTTCTTTTGTATTGAAGTAAATNACGGCGACACCGTTTTCATCAAANGGGAACGGCGGAAGTTCTGGGAATACAGGCACTTCAACAATGATTTCTTTTTCAATGATACGCTCTACAGGCAGCTTNCGCGCATGACGGATCGCCCGGACAGGGTAAACGCGCGCCTGAAATGATATGGCAGGTACTGGAATNAGTCCGTCCGCCTCCGAAATACATTCGATTCCTGCCTGTGCCTTGAACTGAACTGATGCATCACAGAGCGAGATTCCAGCATGAAGCGCAGCAGAAAAGAACGGGCTGAAACCGGTCGTAGTGGAAATTTCCTCTGTAAGGAGTGNGATGACTGTCTCATAATGCGAGATGCTTGAATAGAAAAATCCTCCGCCCGCATTCACTCCGAAGAAAAAAAGTGGCACAGGAGAGAACGACCATTCTGCGGCAATCTGAAGCGGAATAATATCGAGTGTGCGGACAAGCGGATTTTCGCCGGAAATTAAGTGGTGTCCGCTTTGTATGAATACTGAAATATCGTTCTTCCGTCCAAGCGGAAACGTCCAGCCAGCGGCGGCATTCCAACCTGGTTTGGGAACGGTGTAGTCCTCTAAGCTGCCCATAATGAGGTATCGCTGAATATCTGCGGAAACAAACAAGCCATCGGACTTATCTTTTGCGGAAAGCAGTGGTGTAAACAACAGTATACGAAGGACGCATACTAAGACACGTGATGTCTTTATGTTACTGGGGGGGGGGTACTAATTTTTTAATAGTCGCAGAAATATGCATGCCGTTATGTATATATGATGAGAGCATATTCATAGTGTATAAGATTTTAGAAAAAGTGTTAAGTGTCAANAGTAAAAATTTCAACAATATGCATTAAAGTTCNATACGAAATNCGGAAGGGGATTTTTTTGTCGCAGGACTTTGCTTTGGCAACNAGCATTCGTGTAGCACTTTATTTGTCGTCGTAGTGGTTGCGACATTGCAAAATATGGATGCTTCCACCTTCGATTTTATAGACGAGGCGATTTTTTTCATCGATGGCGCGNCTGTACCATGTGGCNAGNTTGCCTTTCAGNGGCTCGGGATGTCCAAGTCCATCGTTGCCGTTGCGTTCGATGTCGGCGAGCAACTTGTTGATTTTCTTGAGCGTCTTTTTGTCCTGCGTCTGCCAGTACACGTAATCGTCCCAGCCAGTACCGATGAATGTAATGTTGCT
>JAAUZD010000010.1 GCA_014804785.1 Lachnospiraceae bacterium | reverse complement strand
AAACACCAGAATGTTTTAAGGAGTATATATAATGTATCTATTGGACACAAATGCTCTATTATATTTCCTATACGATAGTGAAAAACTTTCAAAAAAAGCATCAGACATAATTTACTATAGTAATGCAAACTTGTGAAAAAGAGCAATTTGAAATTCTTTCTATAAAGCCGTTTCACCTTGATGAAATCGGGCGGCTTCCCACGATTCATGGAGACCCATTTGACCGATTAATTATTTCACAGGCCATTTCAGAAAACTTGGTACTTATTACAAAGGACGGAACAATACCGCTGTATAATGTTAAGGTTTTGTGGTAAGGAAAAATCATAACACTTATCATCTATCTGATAGATTTATCCATATATTCATCAATCGCCTTCTGTTAACCCGCATTTCCGATACGCATAACTGAAAAGCAGGAGAGCAATCAGCATATTCATGCCAATCACAAGAACACTTTCGAAGCTGACGCTGAATGTTCCTATCTTCCCAATCAAAATGTTAATCTGCTCCGAATATGCAATCTTTGCAATTTTTTTAATATTTTCATTGAAGGCAGCAATCATGGGCAGGAATGCAAAAACCAGCATCACAGGAACTGTCAGGGAAGTTGCCATCATCTGGTTCCGGCTCAATGTTCCAATTGCCGCACCGATCAGCATAGATGCTAAAATACCCACTGCCATGATTCCTAAGAACACTGCCAGTTCACTTCCTCTATAGCTTCCGGTCATTCCAAGAAACAACGCGCCTGCCATGCAGACCGTCCAGATATAGATTCCTATGCCCAACAGATATTCCGCCGGCTTCACTCCAGACATCATCAGAACCCTGAGTGTATTCTTTTCTTTTTCCTCTGAAATCACCGCCGCAACACTGACAAGAGGCGCCATTCCCACATACATGGAAGAAAAAAGATTTATAAAATAATTTTGCGGCAATTCTTCCACTTTAACCAGCTTTTCCATTATAAGCGCCATAATGGGAAACATGACAAACTGGATAAGGACTTCTTTATTTTTAAATGTATCTTTTATCTGCTTTTGAAAAATCACTGTTATATTTCTCATTATTTATCCAAAACTCCTTCCTGTCAGTTCCATGAATACGGTTTCTAAGCTGGGCTCCGTAGAATGAATGGTCTCCACCATATCTCCCTCCAGATATTTCCTTATCTGATCCGCGGACGTCTTATTATTGGGAAGCTCTATCTGCTTTCCGTCATATAAGCGTATATGTAGTTTGTTCTGGTGATTATATCTCCTGCATACTTCCTCCGGCTCACCGTATTCCACTATGTTCCCCTCATTAAGCAGAGCCACATGATCACATAATTTATGTGCCTCCTCCATATTGTGGGTAGTCAGAAATACGGTTGCTCCTCTCCTTTGTTCATCTTGTATCAATTTATGAATTTCCGCTGCGGTTGCCGGGTCAAGTCCGCTGGTAGGCTCATCTAAGAAAAGCACCTCCGGCTGCGCCATAACTGCTCTTGCCAGTGACAATCTGCTGCGCATTCCCTTGGACAGTTTCATGACAGGACTCTTTTTATCCTCAAGCATCCCCACTTTTTTAAGCGCTTCATCCACCTTTTTCCCAGAGACATTATAGATTCCGGCAAACACTTTCAAATTGTCATAGCAGGACAGTCGTTCATACAGTCCGAAATTATCCATCATCATTCCAAGTTTTCGGTGTACATTCTGCGCATGTCTCGTATTACTGCCCAAAAGCACTGCTTCTCCTTCCGTCTGGCGAAGTTGCCCGGTGAGGATTTTAATCAGCGTCGTTTTCCCTGCGCCGGAAGGTCCCAGCAGTCCAAAAATCTCGCCTCTTTGAATCTTTAAATCAATTCCCTTAAGAACTTCCTTCTCTGCAAATCGCTGCACAATATGATTCATTTCAATTGCATATTCCATCTTCCTTTTTCCTTTCATCTATTATTGCTATCCAATCCTTCATGTCTTCACATTGTAAGACATCTGCCTACTCGCCTTTTGCTGCCGGTTCTTTTTCCTTAAGTTTCTGCAAAGCTTCTTCCATCCGTTTGTTCTCCATCCTCTCTTTAAAGCCTGTCACTGCCAGGCTGACAGCAAAGCTAATCAAAAAGCAGATAAAAAACATCACCCACGGAAGCCAGTCATTTGCCGGAAACCATCGAAAAATCGAAACATAAATTACCATGATGACCAATATGGAAGTTATCATCCCACAGGCTCTGTACACCACCCGCATGTTCTTGATGACCACATCTGTAAAAAACAGGAACCTGAACAATACAATCCATACTGCCATGGATAAAAACTGCATCATGGTAGCGATACGAAGTCCTTCTTTTCCCATAACAAACATACTCGAAAATTCTCTGGCATCCTCTCCGAATAAGAGACAGAAAATGTTAAGCATAAAGATGGAAAATCCAAAAATTTCCATCACCTGCTCTATATAATCAATGATCGTCTTTCTTTCTTCCATTTACTTCACCCCCAGCTTCTTTTTCAGTTCTTCTGCATATTGCCTGGAAACGATGATTTGTTCCCCATTTTCCAGCGTGACCCGGATTCTCCTGTTAATATCCGCCTTCAAAGATTTGATGTATTTAAGCTGCACCAGACAGGACTTGCTTGCCCTAAAAAATCCGCATTCATCAAGCTGCTGCTCCAGTTCGTACAGCTTTAAGCTGGATTCATATACATTTTCCCCTGTGTATACAAAAGTCTTTCTGTCCACAGATTCAAGATAAATCACCTTTGATACATCCAGAAGATAGGTCTCTTCCCCCTTCATTGCCATCAACTGCCTGTCTAATATCCGAAGGGTTGCCAGCATCTTTTCAATTTCCGGTGTCAGCCGGTTGCAGGAAATTGTAATTTCGATATCCTTTACCGCTTCGTCTACATTAATTGATATTTTCAAATTATCCCTCCATCCTCTTTTCAACAACATAGCATACCCTGGGCAGGGCAGCAAGATACCGAAACATATGTTGCCAAAAGCACGACCTGAAATGCCAAAAAGACCTCCATCTCCCAAAATAGATGAAGGTCTCTCCATATCTTTACTTGCTTATTTAGGTGCCGACTCGATATAGTGACAGAGTCCTGATGCTGTGTCGCTAAAAATGATTCCGGCTTTTTCTGTTTTCTGTGTGTCAATCAGCAGATTACGCATATCTCCGTCTTCCCTACAGCTTACAAGTTTCTCTTTGCCAAAGTGAGCGAACACTTTCCTGATAGTGTCATAAAGGGTATCGGTATTTGCACTTCCGAAATTATAGATACCGGGCGGCAAGTTCCATGTCTTTTCCATATTCGAGACGACTTCCCTGCAATCCGTTATGCCCCTGCTGGTATGTTTATAGACCTGCTGCGGCAGGTTATTCTCCAAATCTATTCTCAGATTTTCCGCAAACATCCCTTTTCCTCTTTCTTTGTCTGCTTCATCGGGCACATCGTACAGCAGGGTAAGGCGCAAAACAACTGTATCAGGATTTTCATTCATGCTGCTCTGTTCCGCCAATAACTTGTGCTGTCCATAAATCGGCAGCGGTTTCAGCCTTTCCTCTTCTCGGTGCGGCAGATAAAATTCCGCCCTGTTCTTTTCCGTCGGAGGTTCAATGTAAACCTGATCCGAACTGCAGAAAATCATTTTTGCACCAGACTGCCGGCACGCCCTCGCAATATTCTGGGTGCCCAAGACATTTATCTTTAAAGATTTCTGAGGCTCCCTGCTGCATGCTTCAACATCAGAAAGCGCACCGCAGTGAAGGACGATTTCCGGTCTGAAGTCGGCAAAGACCGTCTGAACCTTATGTTCATCCGTAAAATCCATGTTTTCATGTGAGGCTGCATAAACTGTATGCTTCTCCTTATATGCGCTTACCAGCCTTTTTCCTAAATATCCTTTTGCACCTGTAATTAAAATTCTCATTGATTACCTTATCTCATGGATTTCTATCACATCACGGGTTACAATTTTTGCATGGGTCCGAATAGCCTGCATTCACTGCCTCTTCTCTCGTGCTAAAATAAACCTGATTGCTTTCTTTCGGCAAGGTTTTGCATGTAGACCTGTGCAGCTTGTGATTATTTCTATTTCCTATATATCCTCCTTGGGCAATTGCATCTCCAAAATTACTTCCCCCTGCTGCACCTGTGGTACTTCCGGATGAAATTTCGCCTTGCGATGCTCCTGCGGGCTCTTGCTGCGCCGAAATGCCTGCATCATTCGTCATCGTTTGTGTCTGTAAGTCTGCCGAGTTCTGTACTATGGGCTCCGCTGGCTGCTCGACGGGTGCCTGCGTCGGCGGTGCAGAAGGCTCCTTGGTGGGCGCCAATGTAGGCTCTGTCGTGGGCTCCTCGGTGGGCTTTACTGTCAGTTCCTTGACAGGCGCCTTGGTGGGCGACAACATAGGTGTTGCTATGGGATCCTTGGTAGGCGCTTGGGTAGGCAATGCCGTCGGTTCCATAGTCGGTGACAAGGCAGGAGATGCCGTGGGCTTCCATGTAGGTGTCGGAGTAGGCGATGCCATGAGCTCTTGCGTCTCAGACAATTCAACCATACTCTCAGCAATCACCTCTTTCTCAAAATCAGACGAACCAGAAGTCGGTGTACTCATAATTCCTGCCAAAAAAAGCACTGCTGCACCTACATACAGCACGATTCCCTTTAACCTTTTGCCAAGCCTTTTTTCTATAACTCTTCGTAGCAACGGACTGCACAGCATTCCCGACAAGAGCACCAAAATTCCTGAGAATGCAGAAAAAGAAAAAGCGCCCAGCGACAAAATAATTANAAAGATAGATAAAGCNTGGAGTAGAAAATTTTTCAGTTTTTTCATTCGTATTCCCCTTCCTACCGCAGNCTGTGTCCACAGCACTGCATTAATAAGTAGCATGGAAGGGANTTTCAAATTTNTTCCCTTCTCCTATTATCCGCTACTTCTTTTATTATACCAANTTTTAAGGGNACACGTATGTCTAAATTCAACAANTAGAAGGGTNATTTTCTACAANTCATTGNCCTTCAATAAATAAAACGCCCAANGTCCCNGGNCCNCAGTGACTGGANATAACTCCTCCGGCTATCGTTTCCANAATTTCATCAAACNNTCCAAGCGAATGCAGATATGCCTTTACTTCATCCACCAGTTCTTTTTCACAGCCTGAATGCGTGATAAAGACTCTGTCCTTTTTGGCACGCTTTAAATNCTCTTCCATATCCGTCACATAAGACATAATGACTTTATTCATGCTGCCGCGNTATTTCCTNCCCGGCTTCATTTTGCCTTCCTCNACAACAATTCTGGGATGNAATTTTAACGCGCCTCCCGCCATTGCCGCCAGCCCGCTGCATCTTCCGCCTCTATGAAGNTAAGTCAACGTATCTACCACAAAGCTTGCTCTCACAAAAGGTCTAAGGCTTTCTATATGACGGACAATTGTCTCCGCAGCCTTTCCCTCCTTGGCCATAATTGCCGCTTCTATGACCTGAAGTCCAATGCCGGTGGAAAGGTTTTCGGAATTTATGACCCGGACAAGCCCCTTGGCCTGTAGTTCTTCTGCTGCCAGCCGCATCACATTTCCGGATGTAGACATATCATCGGATATAGAAAAGCAGACCAGCTCTCTTCCCTCTTCTACATAAGGTTTCATCAGCTCCATAGCATCCTCCAATGAGGGCGCTGAGGTCTTGGGCGTCGTCTTTTTCTGGTCTGACCAGCTATAAATTTCCTGCGGCGTAATATTAACGCCATCCAGATATTCCTCTTCGCCCAGCAATATATGCAGCGGCAAAATCGAAATATCATATCTCTCCAATAAATCTTTTGACAGGTCACAGGTACTGTCTGCAATAATCTTTACCATGGTTTTCCTCGTTTCCTCCAATCTTTGCCCAAAAGTATAACACTGATCTATAATTTATTCATTTCTTTCTACAACATCTAGAAAATAACAAGAGGATGATTTTCAACCCTCATCCTCCTTTAAAATTTCATTTTCGATTTTCCCCAACCATTCAATCGATTTTGATGCAATTGTTGGTCCGACGCTCTTCGCACCATATCTGGCAACCTTACTGTATGTGCTTAATTGCTTATACATATCTGTTACTTTTCTTCCAAACAAGTTGCTATCCCTCATTCTCTTTTCCCTCTCTTCGTGAGAAAAGTTGTTAATGGATTTTTTTGCAAATTCAGACTCTATAATATGCAGGGAAGAATAAAAGCAAATCGTTGTAATCCAATCATAATGCTGCGCATTTTTCAAATCAAGTGCACTATTAAGTACATTCCTATTCACCCTATACTTATCTAAATGTTCCTTACTTGTTGGCAATTTCTTATCCCCTTTTGTATATCCATCTTTGTGATTCATACATCGCATTTACTGCCTCTAGCATATCTTCATCTACAACCATGAAGTCATGTATTTCATCATAATTATCACGTATATCGAAAAGAAAATCATTGTAATCAAGTACAACATCTTTCGTCGTATCATCAACAATAATAATGATATCACTAATGTCATTATTCCCACATATCAATACTGCCTTAATATCTTGTTGCTCTTTAAAGAAGGAAAGTATCTCCTCCAAGTAGTTTGTCTCTTTTCCAACCCATTTTTGTACAGCTCCCAAAGTATTCCAAATAGCATCTAAATCACCACTATTTTTTACACCATCCATAATATCAAGCGTCAGGGCTTTATACTTTCCTTTAGAAAAATCACTTTTGCGTACAGTATCACTCGCATCATCTAGCGAATAGTAAAATCCACCACCATCAAATTTTGATACGTCAATTGTCTTATCAAAAAATGCTGTCATTCTTCCTTCTCCTCCTTAGGAAACCCTATATCTTTTCCATATTCTTGCTGAAAAGTAATCCCACAATCAAGCAATATGG
>JAAUZD010000009.1 GCA_014804785.1 Lachnospiraceae bacterium | reverse complement strand
GCACACATCGTCAATGCCGAGCCTGTGCATGAGCGCTCTGCCGCGCTCCTCGGTCTGCCTGCGGCTCTCTATATTCTTTTTCGACTTTACCGCAGGAAAAATGATATTATCAAGTATTGAAAGATTTTTCATCATGTACATCTGCTGAAAAATAAAGCCCATTTCGTCAAGCCTGAGCCTTGCAAGCTCCTTATCCCCGAGCTTTGCCGTTTCCCTGCCATTAAAGAACACCTCGCCTGCGGTCACNTTGTCCATTCCCGAAACGCAGTAGAGCAGNGTGCTTTTGCCNGANCCGGANGGTCCCATGACCGCNACCATTTCNCCCTCGCTGATCGTCAGATCGATGTTTTTCAACACATTGTTCTGATGTTTGTTCACGATATATGTCTTGCAAAGTCCCTTTGTCTGTAAAACCGTATTCATTATGTTGTCCTCCTTATTCTATGCTTGCCGTATCGGAAGCCTTGATTGTTTTTGTGTAAAGCGCTGTCAGGAACGAGCCGATGACGGTCACGCCGATGAGAATTGCCGGGCAGATCACAAATATTTCCAGCGGGTCAAAATCGCATTTCAAGCCTGATACATCACCGACCATGTTACCCACCCAATTCATCATTGCGTTGCTGATTGGCATAAGCACCGCCGAAGAAACGATGCAGGCAATGACCGATACAATCACAAACCGCAGTGTATGCTGTGCAACAATGCTGTTGTCAGGAATCCCCACCGCTTTCATAAGTGCAATCTCGCTCTTTTCCTTAGAGATGAATGAACGCTCCATGAGTATGACAATCAATGCCGTTACAATCACAGTAATAATAATCATCATCTGTTTGATCGCATTCAGCGTATCGGACATTCCTGTAAATCTTTTGATGAAGTCCGAGGTCGAATACACCTTGTCGGTGTCGAGCAGATCTTTAAGCTTTTCAATGTTTTTGTTTATCTGCGCCTTGTCGGGGCTGCCGTCAAAGTGTATCTGCATTCCCAGTATATTGTTTGCCTGCAGATTTCCAAAGTCAAAATCTTTATATAGAAAAGCATGGCTGACGAACGAGGAGTATGTTCCCGTGATAATAAACTCGTACTCTTTCTCATTAATTACTGCCGTTACCCTGTCGCCGATTTCTGCGCCTAAATCACCTAAGGTGCTTACTGTTACTACAATCTCATCCGTCTTCTGTGGAGCGCTGCCCTCATCTACATAGAGCGTGTCATTTGTCTCGCCTTTCATGACGGAGAAAGAGAGTTTTGCTGTTTTGTCTTCGTGTGATGTTTCCAACTGTGTGGACATTGTCATTGTGCATTTGCCGGGCATTCCGTTATTGCCGAGGAGCTTTTCGGTATCTGTGATGAACTGCTTATACGTACTTTGATCTAACAGTACCTCTCTCAGTATCTCGCTATCCATGATATGCGCTTCACTTGAGGGTATATCGAAGAAGCGCAGTATCTTTTCACTTTTGAATGTCAATGCAAAATTTGACATAATCGTCATCAGCAGTATGCAGAGCATGAACACAACTATCATGATAGAAAACTGCTTCGGCGAACTGATTACATCATTGACCGAGAGAAATGCAGCCTGTGGCAGCTTAGAGCGGCCTAAGTGCAAAAGGCTCTTTCTTCGGAAGCGCTCGCCCGTCTGTCCGTTTCTTACTGCGTCGATCGGCGAGAGTTTATTGACTCTGCGTGTGCAGCTGTAGCAGTACAGCAGGATAATGATAACTACCAACCCAGAACTTAAAAGTCCCATAAGAGTGCCGCTCGCGCTGCCGAGAACCATATTTTCCGATACCGTTTTCATCATCATATCCCCAAGAGGGACAGAACAGAAATAGCCTATCAGTGTACCGACCGCAGCAATGACAAGATACTTGACAATATATAGACCTCTTATACTACCGTTGTCGATCCCCACCGTCTTCATCACACCGATCTCACGAAATTCCTCGCTGATTGTAAAGCCTATCGTGAAACGCAGCACCACAAAGGCTGTGAACATCAGCACGATACTGATCATCATTAAAACATACGCGGAAAGCATATCATAGAGATAAATACTCTTGCTTTCTTCCTGTGTGTTGACATATACACCGCTATATTTCTTTGCAAGTTCCCTTATTTCATCAACTTCTGATGTATTTACATAAAGCCGCTTGCAATTTATGATATGAGTGGCTTCGTCCTTGTCAAGATAGTCATAGTCAGCAGAGTTCATGATAAGATACGGGGAATATGAGTTTCCCGAACCGAACAGTGCACCTTTGAGCCGCCCCATAAACTTAAGCGTGAGATGACTGTTACCGACATCAAGCTCCACCTCGTCGCCCTCTTTTATAGTAAAGTCTTGTAAAAAAGGAGCGCTGGCATAAAAGCAGCCCTTGTCCACGCTTTCGATGACATTATTGTTCTCATCGAAATAGTTGATAGCCATTTCACTATCGGAAAGCAAATAGGCTGCATTAGTGAAATTATCAAGTTCCTTTCCGTTATGCCTGAAATACTTAGAGCTGGATACACACAGCCAATGCTCGGTCCTTATCTCCTTGACGCAGGCAAGCTCCTCAATCTTTTCTCCGAGATCGTTTTCCCCTCTGTTCAGCATCAGCACGGTGACATCGGGGACATCCGCCGCATCGAAATAATGCTCGATACCGCCTGTAACGGCTATAATATTGTTTACCGCCGCCGCTGCAAACATTGAGCATAAAATGACAAACAAAAACAGAATGATGTTCATGGTCTTTTTGCGTTTAAGGTCTTTTTTCAATATCCTCCAGAACATAGTGCATACCTCTTTTCTCGCGTTTAATTTTCTCTATGTTCTGAATCATAGCATAGAAATTCTTAACAAGTCTTTAACTTTTGATAGAACATAAAAAAAGTATAAAGAACAATTTTTTATTTAATCCTAATCAAGAGATAAAGAAAGGGAAGCAATCAGCTTCCCTTTCGAGTTATATATAGATTTTGCAAATAATATCTTTAATTCGGTTCGACAAATTACACTTTTGCTAAGCACATCATGTTACATTAGAGCAGCCTTAAAATCTGTACCAACTCATGCGATTCGTCCGTATCTGATGTGGTCTGTCTGGTATCAAACTGCAAAAAACGATTGCCACGGTAAAATGATAACAGCTTTTCTTCATTTTCCGCTTCTAAGAACGTTACCATGCCTCCAAACATATACTGTGCTTTTTCAATCATCATCCAGGCCAGTTCAATAAGCGTATTTCCGGCTATCTCCTTATCCCTGCCACCTGTGTAATTTTTTCCAAGTTGGGCAATAAGATATGCGGACATAGTATAAGTATCTGAATTCTCATCCAGTTCACTGATACGCAGCAGCTTCCTTTTTGTGGTTTTACTTACCGTTTCGCCACGAATCGTTAATGGCTTTAATGCAAGGGTAAAATAACCTAGCATTTCTCCATTAGCTTTGGAAAAAACAAGATATGTAACTGACTGGTTCTTTTTCGTGAACTCTATTGCACTATTTTTTAAAAACCGCTCCACATCCGGATTCTTTGGACAAGAAAACCCGGAGAGCAGCTTAACAAGTGCAGGCTTCCCGGCTTCTTGGTCATCTCCCAACGCCAAATACTTGCGGATATTGATTGCAAAAAACTTATCCGTTATTGGCATTTAATTTCTCCTTTGCTTTCTTTTCCCTGAACCTCATAAATTCTCTCAGTTCATCCTCAGTTTCAATGAATTCTACATTTACCGGAGTACGCACAGGACGGTTTTTGGCAGATTCTTCAATCGCATTAATGAACATCTCCACCTGTTCCTTACCGGAAATGACAAAATTCTTCGTGATGCTTGAAGTTGCCATAATAAACACCTCCTCTGTTAGTATAGTTCTTCTGTTACAATTCATACTTTTCTATCTACATTTTATTATCTTATTTCGGCTAATGCAACAAAACTTTTATGAATTTTTTATAACAATTCGGTAAAATTGAACTTTTGGGCAAAAGTTCGAGGTTTTGCCAAATTGTGTACTTCCATCCCCAATCGCCACGTTATTAGCGGCATCAAATAAATCCCCATGCCGTAAACGGCACAGGGATCATTTATAGTATCATGATAAGAATATATATTCACAAGGATATATCATACGTCCACGATAAATCAAAAAAATATAATATCTGAAACTCTAGTTTTAAAAATAAAAATATGCAGAACAGATTCATCCATTCTGCGGAAATTCTACATAATTTTTTATAAATCTTTCTCTAGCTGGTACAAAATTGGAACAAATTCGCATATTGGGTACATGTTCACCCCGCATTAGCACTGGATTCTACTTATCTAAGGTTTTCACTTGCTGGGAATAGAACTATTTTCTGATCGCCCTCTTCGGAACTGTTCATAGGTTTGATAGCCATTTGTCTTACACTGGGGGCATAGAATTTGATTTATTATGGGGCGTATCTGCCCAGCATATACGCACATTTCGAACATGGGGCACCTGATAAATTAGCTTCATCTTACTATCTCCTAAAATCTGAGCAAATCCCAAATATTGCAATTATCTTCGTCAACAAACTGATTTGCAAAATCTCTAATTTCTTCAAATTTCATATCAGGATTTATAGAATTTATTTTTCTATAATCATAAATATCCATAATTCCTTTTTTATGGCAACGTGCTAAATAAATAAGAGATTTTGTTTCAAAATCCTTCCATTCCGTTTTTTGGGAACCATCGCGATTGTAATAATAATCACTTACAAGAATAATTTCATTTGCACTTGATTTACTTATACCGACTCCATCCACTAACATTTCATACGTATTTTTAAAATTATAATCTCTATATATATTCCCTCTCTCTATTTCTTTAATGAGAGGAATAATCTTCTGCATATAGTTTCTTTCGTTTTTCATCTGCTTTAATTCATTTATGTAGTTCCTATTATAAAATTGATACTTTTCTGGAACGACTATTTCATCATTAAAGAATTTATCTTTATAATCTTTCCATTGCTTTTTAGAAATAATACCATCCTCTAATAGTGTATTCAAAGACTGATATATTCCTTTTAAATATCCATCTTTATAGCTTAATCTGTCCATATACCCCTCCCAAATCACGTCTTTTAGTATTACACTGTCAATCCTCTTTGTCAATACGCATAAACTAATTTAAAGAGAGTTACATAGCATATCTACAGTATCACTAAACTTTTCTTTTGGAACATATTCTCTGAGGATATCTACTATCGGATCTGTTTTGTCAATTCCATCCACAATCATTGTAGAATACTCGTCCTTGATTCTTTCATACAGTTTACTCTTATTGCATGGCTTCTCACCTTGGACAAGAAGCTCGACTGCATACCTGAATCCATAGATCCCCCCTGACGTTCATATTCTATGCCAAACTTTGATACACCCCCTTCCAGCCCTACCCATTGCTTATTATGCTTCCTCGTCATTACTGCTGAGAATATTTTCCATATGCAACTTGAGCATATAATTCCGCTTGGTCAACTTGTTTGCTTAATGCTTCCAGTTCTTCCTCTCTAAGTCCTTGAACAAACTCCACAATCTCCTTATCCCTAGCCCTACTGTTGAGCTGACAGTCAGATGTATATCGTCTGACCCGTTTATACTGCTCAATAATAACTCCTTCCACTTTGCCATCAAGGGCATCTTTAAATCTCTTATAAACATCAATCTCCAAATCTGTACATAATCTAAAATAATCTCTCCCCAATACATAATAATCATCATTAATCTCATATATGAAGTTATACATCCCAGCAATTTTTTCTCCTAGCTCCTGTGCTCTGTTCATATAGATACCTCCCTATTTTTTCTTTATCATATAACAACTAGAGTCAAAAAGAAATAGAGAATCGGTCAAGACTCTCTATCAAAATTCATTTATCATAGTCATAATGTAATCAACTCCATAATCCCCTCAACCGTGTCAACATCCGTATGCTTCGACAAATAAGGAATCCAGTACTCGGATGATGTTGTCACCAGAACGGAACAGATCATACTTGTTCATCAATGCCCCCATCTGTGACTCCACGTCTGAGCCAGTATTCCCTCGAAGCATCCAGCAGCTTCACTGTCAAAGGCTTCATCAGGAACTTACGGAATACACATTCCCGTACCATCAGGTCACCGTCTGCCTTGGTACACACAAAATCTGATGTGTACTCTCCAACATCCAACCCATCTAGCAGGACATTACATCTAATCTCCTTTACCTCGTCATTTGCTTGCAGCAGATCAGCACAGGCATACTGGACTGCATCATACGTCCTACATACCTCAGAGCACTTGCCGATCATTCTCTTTTCACATCGCTCTTTAAAATTCTTTTTCCTCATCCTTGCAAAACCTCCTATGTCGGAACATCCCGCTATTTCCCAAAAACAACTCCCAAAAATGAAATCATACCATTTTAAGGAATTGGGGATTACGTTTTTGGGGAAATGAATATCTTATAAGTCCCTATTTACAAGGGTTTTAAGCCTACTGTCATTCTCCCAAAACATAATAAGGGAATATCACCATGCCGTAGGACAATGGAATTTATTCTGTAAAGAGCACTTTTGTTTATCCACTTTACTGCGTGAAAGTGTGCCCCTACTCCATGGTGATTTATTTGCCTGATATTCCTAAATTTCCAGTATTTATGCGGGGAAAGGATAGTTCGCAGAACAAAAATAAGACCCGCATATATCTATGCAAGGTCTTATTTTTCTATGTCGGGGGCTATGTGACTTTGCCTCTTTCCAGAATAAATCACATTGCCCTACGACCCCTACGCGCATATGGCATCAATTATTTATAGCCGCCTGTGCCGCTGCCAATCTTGCGATCGGTACTCTAAACGGAGAACAGGACACATAGGTCAGTCCAACCTTATGGCAGAACTCGATTGAAGAAGGATCTCCTCCATGTTCGCCGCAGATACCCATCTTGATATCCGGTCTGGTCTTTCTGCCTTTTTCAGCAGCCATCTGTACCAGCTGTCCTACGCCGCTTTGATCCAGTCTTGCAAAAGGATCAGATTCGTAAATTTTCTTCTTATAGTAATCCCCAAGGAATTTACCAGAGTCATCTCTTGAGAAGCCAAAGGTCATCTGGGTCAAATCATTGGTACCGAATGAGAAGAACTCTGCCTCCTCAGCAATTTCATCTGCCAGAAGCGCTGCTCTTGGAATCTCAATCATGGTTCCGATATGATAAGTGATGTCAGAGTTCTTTTCTTTCTTAACCTGCTCTGCAGTTTCAACTACCACATCCTTAACGTATTTTAATTCCTTCTTCTCGCCTACCAGAGGAATCATGATTTCAGGAACCACGTCAAATCCTTTTTCATTTTTGACTTCAATCGCTGCTTCCATCACTGCGCGTGTCTGCATCTTTGCGATTTCAGGATAAGTTACTGCCAACCGGCATCCTCTGTGTCCCATCATAGGATTGAATTCATGAAGGGAATCACATACTTCCTGAACCTGCTCCGCAGTCATCATCATCTTAACTGCAAGATCATCGATATCTCCCTGTTCAGTGGGAACAAACTCATGAAGCGGAGGATCAAGGAAACGGATTGTAACAGGTCTTCCTTCCATTACTTCGTAGAGTGCCTTAAAATCTCCCTTCTGATAAGGAATCAGATCGTTTAATGCTTTTTCTCTTTCCTGAACAGTTCTTGCAAGAATCATCTGACGAATCTTAGGAATTCTGTCCGGTTCAAAGAACATATGCTCTGTACGGCAAAGTCCAATGCCTTCTGCTCCATATTTCACTGCATTGGCTGCGTCTGCCGGTGTATCTGCATTGGTGCGCACTTTTAATTTGCGGAAGGAATCCGCCCATGCCATGATTCTCTCAAAGTTACCGCTGATAGAAGCTTCCTGGGTCTTAATATCACCGTTGTAAATCTTGCCGGTAGAACCGTCCAGTGAAATATAATCACCTTCATTATATACATGTCCGCCGAGCATAAATACCTTATCCTCTTCGTTGATGGAAATCTCACCGCATCCTGATACACAGCAGGTACCCATACCGCGCGCTACTACAGCTGCATGGGAAGTCATTCCGCCGCGGACAGTCAATATTCCCTCTGCGGCATGCATTCCTTCAATATCTTCAGGAGAGGTCTCCAGACGTACAAGTATAACTCTCTCACCCTTCTCGTGGGCTTCCTTTGCTTCCTGTGCGGTAAAGTATACCTTACCTGCTGCCGCACCAGGAGAAGCGGGAAGCGCCTGTCCGATTACCTCGCCGCTCTTTAATGCTTCCGGATCGAAAGTAGGATGTAAAAGCTGATCCAAAGACTTCGCCTCAATACGAACCACTGCTTCTTCCGGCGTAATTTTTCCCTCATCTACCAAATCGCATGCAATCTGCAATGCTGCCTGGGCAGTACGTTTTCCGTTTCTGGTCTGTAAGAAAAATAGTTTGCCATTTTCAATGGTAAATTCCATATCCTGCATATCACGATAATGATTTTCAAGCCTGTTTGCAATTTCAATAAACTTTGCATAGCACTCAGGCAGATCCTCTTCCAATTTCGTGATTGGCTGAGGTGTCCTAATACCTGCAACTACATCTTCGCCCTGGGCGTTGATCAGATATTCGCCATAAATTCCCTTTGCTCCAGTGGAGGGATTACGGGTAAACGCAACACCTGTTCCTGATGTATTTCCCATATTACCGAATACCATTGCCTGTACATTAACTGCCGTTCCCCAGTCACCAGGAATATCATTCATTCTGCGGTATACGATTGCTCTCTCATTGTCCCATGAACGAAATACAGCTTTTACAGCTTCCATAAGCTGGATTTTGGGATCCTGCGGGAAGTCCTGTCCCATTTTATCATTATAGACTGCTTTGAATCTGACGATAACTTCTTTTAAATCTTCTGCTGTCAGATCCGTATCAAATTTAACGCCCTTTCCTTCTTTGATCTCATCTAATATCCTTTCAAAGAACGATTTGGGAATCTCCATTACTACATCTGAAAACATTTGAATAAATCTTCTGTAAGAATCATATGCGAAACGCGGATTGCCGGTCTTAGCTGCAAATCCTTCCACAGCCACATCATTAAGACCTAAGTTTAAGATGGTATCCATCATACCTGGCATGGATGCTCTTGCACCGGAACGGACAGATACGAGAAGCGGATTTTCTGTATCACCAAATTTCTTTCCCTGCTTTTCTTCCAGCTGAGATAATGCGGTGAAAATCTGTTCTTTGATTTCATCTGAAATCTGTTTCCCCTTTGCGTAATAATCTGTACACGCTTCAGTCGTTACTGTGAAACCTTGAGGAATCGGCAGACCTAAATTGGTCATTTCAGCCAGATTAGCACCCTTGCCGCCTAACAGGTTGCGCATATCGGCACTTCCCTCTTCAAAAGAATAAACCCATTTTGCCATACTCTTTTTCTCCCTCTTTCATTCTTGGACAACAAAAAATGAAACACCCTGCACTCACCAAATCTACACTTTGCAAATACTCTTACCGGAACAGATACCTACACGCTTTATTGCCATCCGGCTGACCCAATAAAAGTAGAAAGCATATCATGTGTGTTTCTACCCTAATGTGCTCCTCCATATCTGCTATCCTTTTTTCTAATAATTGGATAAAGCCCCAACTTTATCCTTATTCGGATATTATAACATACCATTGTAAAACATGCACTATTTTTTAAAAATTTCCTGTGTTTTTTCATCACAATTGTTGCAACTTGGATTTATTTCTTATCCGGTATGAAAGAATCAAAAATGAAAATATCAAATTTGCTTCTCGCTGCATCCAGTTCTTCCTGACTTTTGATCGTCCATGCAACTGCCATATTTTTGTACAAACTACGGCAAAACCTCCTTGCCGGAACCGATGCATATTGGTGGTTATATGCCACAAAATCAGGCTTTGTCATCCAGTTCAGCGCCAGATTCTGCAACAGCACATACAGAAATCCTTTAAATTCACCGGACTTTACGAATCCGTCGGAAAGCTGCCCTCTCACTACATTATTGCCATATCTCCTATACCATAACAGCACCAGAGGATTAAAGGATTCAATACAGTAAAGTCCTTTATAGTCCTTAAGCAGCGCCTCTACTGACGGGCAAACGGTCAGATCCATCCATTCTACCTTCAGCTCCACAATCAGAGGGACTTTCCCATTTACTATTTTAAGCACATCTTTAAATCTGGGAATCGTCTCTTCGGTCCCGCAAAGCGTAAAATCTTTCAGTTCCTGCCATGTATAGTCGCACACTTTTCCCGGTTTTCCACAGATTCTCTCAAGAGTAAAATCATGGAATACCACAGGAACCCTGTCCTTGCTCACCTGAACATCCAATTCGATACCATATCCCGCCTTTACTGCTTTTTTAAATGCTGCCAAAGAATTTTCCGGCGCCGCTGAATGATTGTCGTGAAGCCCCCTGTGTGCATAATACACCCCCAGAAAATCTTTGCGCGCTTTTCTATGACTCAGCCGCGGCATAATTGCCAGAAAGTACAGAAGTACAAGTACCGCTGCAACAATAACTACTATATACAATGCTGTCATTTTTATACCCATGCCTTTCCCACATGAACCGTTTCTTTCGTACTTTTCCTATTTTAATCGTCTATATCAAAATGTTCAAGTACACTTTTCTTCTTATCTGGTCTTGCATCTCCGTGATGTACTTGCATCATCGTAAGGAATGCCGCCGCTGAAAAGAACAGCGCATACGGGAACAACGTTCTATAAGAAACATTTTCCAACAGAAAGCCCGACAAAATTGGAGTGAAAATCTGTGCCGTCATGGAAAAAGTATAATAAGTCCCCGTAAATTTACCAATATCGCATCCCTTACTCATCTCCACAATCATAGGATAAGAATTCACATTGATCGCTGCCCATCCAATCCCAATAACAGCAAAAGCGATGTTAATAATCGGATGATACGCATTTGCAAAAATCGCCGCGAAATAACAGATGCTCATCAAAACGACACCGCCTAAGATGGTCTTTTTCCTTCCAATCTTACTAGAAATATTTCCAATCGGTATATAGCTTATGATTGCTGCGACAGTAGCCACCATAAGGCAGTCCGCAAAACCGCCGCCTTCCATTTTCCACACGACTTTCGTATATCTGGAAAAGGCAGTCGTAACGGCGTTATATGCCATAAACCAAAGAAAAATAGAGGCGAGGAGGAAAATCATGCTGCGTTTTACTTCTTTCGGCATAGGAGTTTTTTCGCCTCTATCCTCCACCATATCCTCTGTTTCCACAATAACGCCTGCGCTTTCCTCATATGCCTTCACTTCAGCATCAACCTTGGCTTTAACCTTCTTTTCATTGATCGTGATGACGAGAATGCCAATAGAAATCAGCATAAGTGCCGCTACGCTTATAAACAGCGGTGTATAATCCGGATGTTCTCCTTTTCCCACCAGCAGTTTTATCATGATCAACGTGTACACACCTCCCACTGCTCCCATCAGGTTGATGATCGCATTTCCCTTGCTTCTCAGCTTGTTGGGCGTCAAATCAGGCATAAGCGCAACTGCCGGAGAGCGGTACAATCCCATGGATATAAGAAGAATAAACAATGAAATGACAAAGAGCACCAGATTCACCATTTTATCAGCCGCCGGCAGGATCATCAGAAAAATCACTGCCAGAATCGTCCCTCCTGTAATAAAAGGCATTCTCTTTCCCATTCTGGTATCCACTTTATCAGAGAGACTTCCGAAAATCGGCAGTAAAAACAATGCGAGTACATTGTCAGCTGCCATAATGACACCGGTGATTGTCTCACCAAGATTAAAGGTTCCCTGCAGCATCAGCGGTATAATATTGTCATACATCTGCCAAAACGCGCTGATCGATAAAAACGCCAGTCCTATCAAAAAAGTTCTCCTGTAATTTAATTTCATGTCAATTCCTTTCTTTACTTAAATTGTGTCATCATTATTTTAGCATTGAATACCTGAACAAACCATCCTATTTCTATAAATTCCTTGCAAATTCCATAATTTCCTGTAAAATAGGTAATTGTTAGTGAACATTAATGTATTTTGGGTCGAGAGGAGTTTATAAAACATGATCAGTGCGAACAATGTAACTTATAGAGTAGGCAAGAAAGCGTTATTTGAGGACGTCAATATTAAATTTACCGAAGGAAATTGCTACGGTCTTATCGGCGCCAACGGTGCCGGCAAGTCCACCTTCTTAAAAATCCTTTCCGGGCAGCTGGAGACCACCAACGGAGAAATTTCAATCACTCCGGGACAGCGTCTTTCCGTATTGGAACAGGATCATTTTAAATTTGATGCATATCCTGTCATGGATGTGGTCATCATGGGAAATGAACGCCTATATCAGATTATGAAAGAAAAAGACGCTATTTATGCAAAAGAAGATTTCACGGATGAGGACGGCATCCGCGCAAGCGAACTGGAAGCAGAGTTTGCCGAAATGGACGGTTGGGAAGCAGAATCCAACGCTGCCATGCTGCTGAACGGTCTGGGAATCGATACTTCCCTCCACTATTCGATTATGAAAGACTTAAACGGTAACGAGAAAGTAAAAATCCTCCTTGCAAAGGCACTTTTTGGCAATCCTGATATCCTGCTTCTGGATGAGCCTACCAACCATTTGGATTTAGATGCCATTGCCTGGCTGGAAGAATTTCTGATCAACTTTGAAAATACCGTAATCGTGGTATCCCATGACCGTTATTTTCTGAACAAAGTCTGTACCCATACCGCAGATATCGACTATGGCAAAATCCAGCTCTACGCCGGTAACTATGATTTCTGGTATGAATCCAGCCAGCTTTTGATTAAGCAGATGAAAGAAGCAAACAAGAAAAAAGAAGAAAAGATTAAGGAGCTGCAGGAATTCATCTCCCGTTTCTCCGCCAATGCTTCCAAATCCAAGCAGGCTACCTCCAGAAAACGCGCCCTTGAAAAAATCGAACTGGACGAAATCAAACCTTCCAGCCGTAAATATCCTTATATCGACTTCCGTCCTGAGCGTGAAATCGGAAACGAAGTGTTATCCGTAGAGGGAATTTCCAAAACCATCAACGGAGAAAAGATCTTAAATCAGATTTCCTTTATTGTTGGACATGATGATAAAATTGCATTTGTAGGCGGTAACGAACTTGCAAAAACCACGTTGTTCCAGATTTTGATGGGTGAAATGGAGCCGGATGAAGGAAGCTTTAAATGGGGCGTCACCACATCCCAGGCTTACTTCCCCAAAGACAATACCGAAGAGTTCGACAATGAATACACCATTGTTGACTGGCTCACCGGATATTCTCCTGTCAAGGACGTCACCTATGTCCGCGGTTTCCTGGGACGTATGCTCTTTGCAGGGGAAGACGGCGTAAAAAAAGTAAAGATTCTCTCCGGTGGTGAAAAAGTCCGCTGTCTTTTATCCAAGATGATGATCAGCGGCGCTAACTGCTTGATTTTAGATGAACCCACCAACCACCTTGATATGGAATCCATCACAGCCTTAAATAATGGTCTGATTAAATTCCCTGGTGTTGCTCTTTTCGCCTGTCACGATCATCAGTTTGTACAGACCACTGCCAACCGCATCATGGAAATTCTTCCGGATGGCAGTCTGGTCGATAAAATCACGACCTACGATGAATATCTGGAAAGTGACGAAATGGCAAGGAAACGTACCGTTTATACAAAGCAGGACGAAGAAGATGATAATTGAATGGAGTTCTTATGAATATTGTTGATTTACATGTACATTCTAATAAATCTGATGGAAGCCTTTCTCCCACAGAGTTGGTCAACTATGCTGTGGAAAAGGGGCTTTCTGCCTTTGCTCTGACTGACCACGATACTACAGACGGCGTCGAAGAAGCGCTTAACGCGGCAAAGGACAAAAACATTGAAGTGATTCCCGGAATTGAATTATCTACAGAGTATGAAGGACAGGATATTCATATCGTAGGGCTTTACATTGACTACAAGAGCGATTACTTTAAACGCCGCCTGGTCAACTTTGTAAATGGTCGTATGATCCGTAATAAGGAAATGTGCCGCCTGCTCACAGAGCATGGTATTCCTGTCACTTATGAAGAGATGACTGCCGAATTTCCAGACTGTGTCATTACCCGCTCCCACTACGCCAGATTCATGCTTAATCATGGTTATGTGAAAAGCCTTAAAGAAGCCTTTGAGCGATATATCGGTGACCACCGTCCCTGTTTTGTCCCCCGGAAAAAGATTACACCTATGCGTGCAATTGAAATTATTTTGAAAGCGGGGGGATTTCCCATACTGGCACATCCTCTGCTCTATCGCATGAGCAGAAGCACGCTGGAGAACTTGGTCGCCTTGTTAAAAGACATGGGGCTGCAGGGAATTGAGGCGGTATACTGCACTCACACTGCCTCTGATGAAAGAGAAATGCGCGCCCTTGCTGCAAAATACGACTTGTGCATCAGCGGAGGCTCCGACTTCCACGGCAGCTCAAAACCGGGACTGGAGCTTGCCACAGGCTATGGGAAGCTTTTTATTCCTCAGGAAATATTGGATAAAATCAATGAGCGAAGGAACTGGATGAAAATGCATCCTACGCAATTAAAACACAAAAAAATCCTTTTTACTGATTTAGACGGCACCCTGCTCAACAACCAAAAACTGATAAGCGATTATACCCGTGAAGTCCTGCAAAAATGGTGTCAGAGCGGACACAAACTGGTACTTTGCTCCGGCAGAGCAATTGACAGCATTAAGCACGTGAAAGACTCGTTACATCTGGACTTTCCCGGCATGTATCTAATCGGCTATAACGGCGGACAGATTTATGATAATGATAATCAGGAAACTTTGTATAAGGTAACATTATCCCTTGAGCAGACTGCCTATATTGTAAAAGCAGCCGCCCAATCTGGCATTCATGTTCAAACATATTCAGATACTCATATTATTGCTCCCAGACAGGATGATGAGTTGACCTTTTATCAGAAAGTCATTCATTCTCCCGTTATCTTCTGCGAAAATGTAATGGATGCCTTAAAGGATGCTCCCTGCAAATGCCTTGCTATTGAAATAAGGGATGTGGAAAAACTTGAAAATTTCCGGCTCTCTCTGTTGCCTTGGGCTGAAAAAGAAGGAATTTCCCTAATTTATTCCAGTCCTAACTATCTGGAAATTTTTCCTTCCAACTCGGGAAAAGGTGCTGCAGTGAACGTTCTTTGCTCACTGTTAGGCATACACTCCTACTTTTCGGTTGCTGCTGGAGACGCACAGAACGATCTTTCCATGATTGAAGCAGCAGGAATGGGGATTGCCATGTTAAACGGAAGTGATGATATAAAAGTAGCTGCCACCACCATCACAACATACGACAATGACCATGATGGACTGGCACATGCATTGATTGATTTGATTTAAATAAAATTATTTTATAAATTTTAAAATTTTGCTTGCATTATTTGTCAACTTATAATAGAATAATCAAGTGTGGTACGCATGATAAGAAATTTTCATGCTGCTACATAATAGAAAACGGCTCGTTGGTCAAGCGGTTAAGACGCCGCCCTCTCACGGCGGAAACAGGGGTTCGATTCCCCTACGAGCTGCGACTGTTTTTGAACAGCCCAACCCGAAAAAGTTCTTGAAGTCAAGCATTTATGCGGATTTCAGGAATTTTTTATATGAAAAATTCTTTCTGTATTTTTCCTTGCATTTTCTATCAATACATCTTCTTCCACCTTCATATATTTCGCCAAATCCCTAACAACATATTTAATATTCTGCGGCACATTCGTCCTATTCAGTCCCGGAACATTCTTAGGTGTCAAATATGGTGCATCTGTTTCCACTAAAATCCTATCTAACGGAATCATATGTACTGCATCGCGCAATTCTTTCGCACGGCGGTCATCACAAATCCATCCTGTAATACCAATGGAAAATCCCATTGAAAGATACTTATCCAATGTTTCTTTTTCACCTGTAAAACAATGAACCACAGATTTTTTACAAATATCCGGATGCTTTTTAAATCTCTTTATAAAATCATCCGCTGCACTGCGCTCATGCAAAAACAATGGCTTGTTAAGTTTTTCTGCCAGAACAATATGCTTTTCTAAACATCTTATCTGATTCTCTTTAGTAGAAAACATTCGGTCATAATCTAAACCGCATTCTCCTACAGCAACCATTTTGTCATTCTCTGACAAAAGCTGTTCAATAAGCTGAAAATCCTCCTGCTTCGCACGATCCGCATTATGAGGATGTATTCCTGCTGTCCCAAAAACGTCATGTGTTTTTACAAAATTATTTATCTCCTTATTTTCTTTTGTATCTGTTCCAGTTAAAATACAACATATTCCATTATTTATCGCTTCTTCTATTACCTTTTCAGGCTCCAGAAACTGTTTGCAAAATAAATTTAAACCTATATCATAGTATTTTATGAATTCCATACTATCCTCCAATAAAATATCTTAGCAATTCCTTATATACATCTTGCGCTGACAGGCAGGTATCTGTTAAATATCCTTTTTCACTTTCGAACTCCTTTAAACCTCTATAATAATACAACTTGTGCCTTTCATCAATAATAAAAGGTACTATGTCATATTTTAAACACTCCTTAAAAATTATTAAGCGTCCTACTCTTCCATTTCCGTCTTGAAACGGATGTATTTTTTCAAAATTGTAATGAAATTCAACAATGTCATCAAAAGAAACGCTATCTTTTTGCTGATACTCAAATAAAATCCGTTGCATTTCCTTTTTCACTTTACCTGGAGGCGTTGTCTTAGAATCTCCTACCATATTAGGACGCTGTTTATATTCGCCAACATTAAACCATTCCAAATGGCTATCTGATGTGTTAGATTTTAACAGCAAATGAATTTTCTTAATAATGTTTTCAGTTAAAATTTCCTTAGCACAATCCAAAATATAATCAAAACATTGAAAATGATTCACGGTTTCTATAATATCATCTATATTAACCGGCTCCTTCTCCAATCCAATAGTATTTGTTTCATAAATATATCTCGTTTGATCCTCTGTTAGTTTGCTGCCTTCCATATAATTAGAATTATATGCAAGTTTCACTTGCGTTTGATGATATATTCCGCCTTTTAACTTAATTCTTTTTTCCTCTCTCAATTGATACAATAAGGATGTTTTGTCAACTTCTCTTTCCATCTCCATAATGTCTCCCGGCTGACAATTAAGAAAATTGCAAATATCCTCAATCACTTTCATAGCTATCGGCTCATTTTTCGATAATTTTGCAAGAGTAGCCGTGGAAATTTTGATATTTTCTCTTAACTCTGTTTTTGTTATATTTCTTTGCTCCAATATATCAAATAATTTATTATAAGAAATCATTTTTATATCCTCTCTACATGATTAATATAGCATATGTATTTATTTTTGTAAATATTTTAAATAATACATTTATTTTTATAAACTTTTCATTTAAACTGCTTTCATTATGACTTTTGTTTGTCAATCCAGAAAATTGCACCTGTTGAAAACGTGCACCGTAAGGCGCACAATATGAAAAGTCGGTATACCCCTTATTACAGGGCTATACCGACTAATCGAAACATACTTCCTCGTGACCAAAAGCATAATTTTTTAAGCATTTTTTATTTTAGAGCAAAAGTCTTTTATCTCATCTTTTCTACTCTTCACTTCTTCCTTATATTCAACAGAGCAAAGCCCTAAACTTCCGCTTGGCATTATTTCCAAGTGACCATAAAAATGCTCCAGGCTTTCAATTATCCTGTTGCACTCCTTCATATTTGGACCTGTGCGCAATGCAATGGAATATCCCTTTTTGCCGCCGCTAATTGTGGCATGCGGCTCATGTGTATTACACCAAGGTGTACATCGATCAATAAACGCCTTAAATTGTCCGGGGACATCCGCCCAATAAGATGGAGAAACAGAAATAATAATATCTGCCCACTCGTATTGCGCTATAACCTTTATCACATCATCATTTTGAATGCATTTTGCCGTTTTGTGGCAACTCCTGCATCCTTTACAGAACTTGATATCATAGTCATCAATACAAATACTTCTAATATCATATTCGCCATCTAAAAAGGAATGCACAATTTTTATTATCTCTGCAGTTGCTCCATTTCTTACAGGACTACAATTAACTAATAATACATTCATGGCATGAAACCTCCCTTATTTATTTTCCTACAGTTCTTTCTTCCATAGCTATGATTCAGCATACTTCTCTCCCATCTCATGAATACGTCTTTTGATTTCTATCCTCACCGTTTCCGGCTCCAGAACTTTTGCGGAGGGACCGAATGACAGGATTATTCCATACACCCAATCATCCAAGATACAATTCATCTGGATCTTAAAATTCCCGTCAGGCAATACTGTAATTTCCTCTTCTTCAAAACGATCATAGATGCGGTATGCTTCCTTTTTATCAATCCATAATGAAATCTGTGGAAACGCTTCCCCTCCGACCTGCTGTTGGTCTTTCGCTATCTCTTTCTGATTTTCTTCCCTGAATCCTATCTGCCGCGGCTTGAATTTCTCTTCCAGCATCGTCATGCGTTTCATCCTGAGGATCTTGAACTGCCGCATATCCTCCCGCTCCCTACAGAAAGCGCGCAGGTACCACGTATAATCTTTAAACAAAAGCTGCATGGGTTCCACAATGCGCCGGCGCATCTCGCCATATTGTCCGTAGTAATCGAAGGAAAGAACTGTATGGGAAAGAATCGCTTTCCTGATTTCCTCGAACATCTCTTTCCTTCTTCCGCTCCAATCAGAGAAATCAATGGACACCCAGTTTTGAGGCTCTGCCTGAAAAAAGGCTCCCAGCTTTTCCAAGGTTTCATCTTCCCTTCCTGCACCTGTTTCCCTGAGACTTGCAAGAGCGGCAAGAATCTGCTCCTGATCCTCCTTTGTGACCAGCATCTTATTCAGCACGAACTGCTCCGTAAGGCTTATTCCTCCATTTCTGCCCGTCCGGGTATAGACCGGTATTCCCGCCATACTCAAAGTCTCCACATCCCGGTAAACCGTACGGACAGACACTTCAAATCTCTCCGCCAGTTCTTTCGCCGTGACAGTCTCCTTATTCATTAATAGATAGACCATGTTTAATAATCGACTTAACATATGTTTTCCATCAGCGCACAAAAAGTACCGCTACCCCCATACCTCGGTACCCTGCGCTGTCATTTTTCTCCCATCAAATCATAATAGAAAATATATTGCTGCAACGTCCCTTCATACCCCTTATATTTTTCAAAGGGAAAACCTTCGGGATACCGCTGCTGCAACACTTTATCGATATGGGTGTCTATCGGAAATGACTCCGTCTTATGCAGACCGAACAGGCAGACACACTCAGCCACCTTGACCCCCACACCGCACAGCTTAAGAAGCTCTGCCTTTGCCTCATCATGCTTCATCTCATTCAGAGCCTCAAGGCTTACCTCTCCTTTCAAGACACTGACCGCCGTATCATGAATATAACGGCTGCGGTATCCCAGACCGCAGGCATATAAGTCCTCTAAAGAAGCATTCGCCAGTGCTTCCGGTCTGGGAAAATCATAATATTTCTTCCCATCCCCTGTCTGTTTTTCTTCTCCGTATCTGCTGCAGAGAAGATCAATACATTTTCTGATACGCCTAATATTGTTCTGCTGGGATATGATAAAAGAGATAACCATCTCCCACACATCCTGTCTGAGGATCCTGATGCCGCTTCCATAAGAAGCCGCCCTCAAAAGATAATCATCTGCTTCATCTATCAGTCCCATGATTCTGCCGTAGTCTTCATCCAGATCAAAGTAATCCTTCCAGATCTGTTCAAACTCCTCCGGTGTACAGTCAAAGGAGATTTCATTCTGGCTTTGCTCTATTTCCAAATATCTTCCGAAGGCTGTCAGGGAATACTTTTCTTTTTTCTCCTGCATGCGTTCCGTTGTCTTCACTTCTTCCGTCTCTTCCAGCTTTACAAGACGGAAGCACTGACCTGATTCACAAATCTGTTTTATAGAAAAATGCTCTTTTGTAATTGTAACCATTTTTATCTGCTTTCGTAACTGTTCAGTACCTTCACAGTTACAATGCAAAATCCATTCTAAATTGCCTACGGCAATGGGATTTTGCATGCCTGAATCATATTCTTACGGTCTCAGCAGTAAATGCTTCGACCTATACTGAATAGTTACCTGCTTTCTTTTAGTTTTTCCTTTATCATCTGAATTTCCTGCTTGTGTCCGGCATCTTCCAAAGGCGTTTCAAGGTAAAAGGGCAGGTCTTTCAGTGCAGGATGCCGCATAACCCTAAGCAATGCCTCAAGCCCGATTTCTCCGTCTCCAATGGTGGCATGGCGGTCTTTGCGGGATGCAAAGGGCATCATGCTGTCATTAAAGTGAATCGCCCGCAAAAGTTCCAGACCAAGGATGCGGTCAAATTCTGAAAGAACGCCATCAAGGTCATGGACAATATCATATCCTGCCGCAAAAATATGACAGGTGTCCAGGCAGATGCCGATTCTCTCAGGGTGCTTTACTCCGTCACGGATTGCTTTAAGTTCCTCAAAGCGTGCTCCTATTTCGGTCCCCTTGCCCGACATGGTCTCCAAAAGCACCATGATTGATTCCTCTCCTGAGATTGCCTGGTCAAGGCCGGCAATGATATTCCGGATTCCTTCCTCTGTTCCTATCCCCGTATGATTTCCCGGATGGAAAACAATCGTCTCAATGCCAAGAGCATCCATTCTGGCAATATCTTCTCTGATGACCATGCAAGCAAACTCATATACCTCCGGCTTTGCACTTGCAAGATTCATGGTATAAGGTGCATGTGCCAACAGCGGACCAAACTGATTTTCCGTCCTTATTTTCTGAAATGCTTCTATCTCCTGCTGGCTGTAAGTCTTATAGCCGGAACCTCTGGGATTCCTGCTGAATATCTGCATCGTATTCGCTTCCATCAAAACCACGTTTTTAGCCGACTGCGCGATTCCTCCGGCAATCGACATATGGGTACCTATCGTCAACATTCTTTATCCTCATCTTCTTTCTCCGGTCTCCATGCCTGACCAAATTTCACCTGTGCAAGCATTTTCTAATAAATGGAAATTCCGTCACTAGTGAATTTAGCATAGAAAAAAAGTTAATTCAACAAATTATGACCATCTTTTAGAAAGTATTTATTTCCTTTACTCTTCTTAAGCAAATCAATCCCACCGCATCCGCCAGGAACCAACCAATGGGTATCGCCCACCAGATTCCCCAGATGCCAACCTTAGGCAAGGGAGATAGCAAATATGCCAGAAGAACCCTTGTTCCAAGAGAAATGACGGTAAGCACTAGGGACATTTCCGGCTTTTCCACTCCCCGATAAAAACCATATAAAAGGAACAATAAACCTATCCCACAGTAAAAGACGCCTTCTACCCGCAGATATCCCACCCCCGCCTGTATAATCTGCGTTTCCTTTGCATCTATAAAGATGCCCATAAGTCTGGGTGCCAATACAAAAATAGCTGCGGAAATCACCATACAAAAGGACATGGAAACCATTGCTGCCTTTTTCACGCCCTGTCTTATGCGCTCCCCCTTTTGAGCCCCATAATTCTGGGAAATGAACAGTGAAAACGCATTTCCGAATTCCTGAGCGGGCATATAGGCAAAAGAGTCAATTTTTACCGCTGCGGCAAATGCCGCCATCACCACCGTTCCAAAGCTATTCACCAGTCCTTGTATCATCAATATGCCAAAGTTCATCACCGACTGCTGCACACAGGCTGCGGCAGAATTACGCACCACCTCGGAAACTGTTTCCCTATCAGGAAAGTTCTCTCCCCTTTTAGGACGCAAATCCGGCTCTTTCATCCATGTATAAAGTCCGATTCCGAGCCCCGATACCGCCTGCGAGAGCACAGTTGCAAATGCCGCACCGCCGGCTCCCAACCTAAAATATACTACAAACAAAACATCCAGCAGAATATTGAGCGCTGCTGCCGCTCCCAGAAACAAAAGCGGAATCAGGGAATTTCCAAGCGCCCGCAGGAGAAAAGCAAAATAATTATAAAGAAAAACAAAGACAATGCCAAAGAAAATCACCCATACATATTCATACATCAGTCCATAAATACTTTCCGGTACTTGCAGAATATGAAGTATAGGATGAATCAGCACAAAAACAAGCACTGTTAAAAAAACCGTCACTATGGCAATAAATAAAAAGGAGGTCAGCATGCTCTTTTTCATCTGCTCCCTCTCCCTTTTCCCGTAATAAATAGAAAAGACCGCTCCGCTCCCCATGCATAATCCGATAATGATGGACGTGAGAAACGTCATAAGGGTATAGGCGCTTCCCACTGCTGCCAATGCCGAGGCCCCCAGATATCTTCCCACGATCAATGTGTCGGCTATATTATAACACTGCTGAAGCAGATTCCCCAAAATCATGGGACCGGAAAATAAAAGCATAGTCCCCATTACATTTCCCTGTGTTAAATCTTTTTTCATGGCAGTCCCCCATTTCCACTTTTCCCACAAAAAACTGCAAAAATGGATTTAAATATACCATTTTTGCAGTTTCAGTTCTGCCAAACTATCTGCAAAGTATGCAGGCATTTTTGCTTTCACTCATTACTATTCTGTATCCCTGATTGCTTTCCGAACCGGGAGAATGCATCCCGGTGAAACAGACAATTCATCCAATCCCATCTTCAGGAAAGTTTCCGTGAGCGTCACATCTGCTCCCAGTTCCCCACAGATTCCTGCCCAAATACCTGCTTTATGTGCACTATCACACACCATTTGGATCAGGCGAAGCACTGCCGGATGGTGTGCATCATAAAAGGAATCCAGTTTTGCATTCTGCCGGTCAATTGCCAGTGTGTACTGTGTCAAGTCATTGGTTCCAATACTGAAGAAATCTACTTCTTTTGCAAGTTCATCACTCATGACTGCCGCTGCCGGGGTCTCGATCATAATCCCCTCTTCCACTTCGCCGACCGTGACACCTTCTGCAATCAGTTCTTCTTTCACGGATTTAGATATTTCCTTGATTCTGCGTACCTCATCCACAGAAATAATCATCGGATACATAATTGCCAGATTACCGTACGCACTTGCACGGAAGAGTGCACGCAGCTGTGTACGGAAAATTTCAGGTCTTGTCAGGCAGATACGGATTGCTCTGTATCCCAACGCCGGATTATCTTCTTTGTCCAGTTCAAAATAATCCACCTGCTTATCTGCACCAATGTCCAGCGTACGGATGATTACTTTTTTGCCGCCCATAGTTTCCACTACTTTCCGATACGCCTGAAACTGTTCTTCCTCTGTAGGATAATTTTCAGATTCAAGATATAGGAATTCGCTACGGAACAGCCCAATTCCTCCGGCATCGTTTTCTATGACAGAAGCCAAATCGCCCGGATTGCCAATATTGGCATACAGATTTATTTTCTGTCCGGATTTTGTCACATTCTCTTTGCCTTTTAAGGTAAGGAGCAACTGCTTCTGGGCATCGTCTGCTTCCTTTTTCTTGAAATATGTTTCAAGTACGGGCATTTCGGGGTCAATAATAAATTTGCCCTCATAGCCATCGACAATGCCGATCTTTCCATTCCAGCTCTCATCGTAATCTACACCGATAAGGGCAGGAATCCCCATTGTCCTTGCAAGAATAGCAGTATGGGAATTTGCCGATCCAAGCCTGGTCACGAATGCCAATAGTTTGCTCTTATCCATCTGGACTGTCTCGCTGGGTGCAAGATCCTCCGCCACGATAATAACTGGTTCGTCACCTATATCGCTGTTTTCCGCTCCTCCGCAGAGAATGGTGACCACACGCTCTGTTATATCTTTTACATCCGCACTGCGTGCCTTGAAATATTCATCCTCCATATTCGCAAATATCTCTGCAAAATTATCTCCGGTGGCTGCCGCTGCATATTCCGCATTCACATTCTGCGTACAAATGATGTTATGAACAGATTCGTTATAATCATCATCCTCAAGCATCATGGAATGTACATTGAAAATTTCTGCATTTGCTTCACCGACCTCTACGAGCGCCTTTTCATATAATTGATTCAACTGCTCTATCGCTTTTGCCTTTGCCTCTTCATATCTTTGGATTTCTGCATCCACATCATCAATCCTGGTGCGGACGACCTTATTTTCAGCTTTGCCGTAGAGTTTGATCTTTCCTATTGCTATACCGCCAAATATCTTTTTTCCACTTCTCGCTTCCACAGTTGTCCTCCCATCCGATCCAATTACAGATTATTTTTGAAAAAATCTTCCATCTTAGCTGCTACAGTTTCTTCATCTCCGCCTTCCACATCCACTGTAACAGTGTCGCCCTGTTTCACTCCCAGACTCATCAACGCCATAAGCTTTTTAGCGTCTGCACTTTTTCCATCTCTGGTAATTGTAATGGTTGAATCATACTGCTTTGCTTCCTTTACCAGCAGTCCTGCCGGTCTCGCATGAATACCTACTGGATCTGTGATTGTGTAATTGAATGATTTCATATTGTTTCCCTCCATTTAAATCACATTATTTAGATATTATAGTTAATTTTACCAAAACAACAGAGGTTATGCAATAATTATTCTGACAATTTGCAATAAATTTGAACAGTTCACCCTTCTACTATTCCGGCTTATCTTGACAGGTTGTTTTTGTCTTGAAGCCCAGGCAGATTGCTCCTTTGGAACATGACCAGGCGCAGTCTCCGCAGCGTATACACTCCGCGGAATCCGGTGTTTTTACAGGGTTCACTTCCATCTTACAGGCTTGTGCACATTTTCCGCAGTTTACGCATTTATGCTGATCCACTTCCAAGCGATAAAGGCTGATTTTATTCATGAAACCATAGATTGCGCCCAGTGGGCAGAGTGTCCGGCAAAAAAAGCGGTATATCAGGACGCAGCCCGCCACTGTGATGATGAGAATTGCCATTTTCAGAAAGAACAGGGAACCAATCGTCTGCTGCAGCTCTGAATGGGCAAAAAGAAGAGGAATTCCTCCCTCCAACGTCCCCGCCGGGCAGATAAACTGACAAAATGCCGGCTTCCCTATTCCCATATAATTGGTTACCGCCACCGGAAGAATAAGTACGAAGATAACAAGAATTACATATTTTATGTATAGAAACCCTTTCCAGAGTCTAAATTTCGGTGCCGGTATCTTGTGGAGCAATTCCTGTATCAATCCAAATGGGCACAACCATCCGCACACAAACCTCCCGAACAATACCCCCACTGCCAACAGAAAGCCTACCACATAAAAACTGAACTGAAAATCCATAGAGCCGTTTACTGCCTGCAAAGCTCCAATGGGGCAGGCAAGACTAGCCGCTGGGCAAGAGTAACAGTTTAATCCCGGATTACAGAACTGCTTCCATTTCCCTCCATATATTTTTCCGTCCTTGAAATTCAGCAAGTGCATGTTTGAATAGCCAAAAGCAACTGCTTGGAACAGTTTTCTTTTGAAAGAATGCTTCAACTTCATGATGCTTACCCCAATCCAATACACTCCAGACACAGATTGACCGCTTTATTCAAAACTATAGCCGTCTCTCCTCTTGTCATCCCATATAAAATAAAAATGCCGGCTGCCAGTAAAAAAATAACTCTTACTGCTTTCTTTTTCTTACTGCCCACTTAGATAATCCTCCACAAATGCCTGATAGCCATCTACATAAGCTCCCACGATCGGTTCACCGACGATATTCCCATCTTTGTCCACAAACAGTGTTGTAGGCACACCTACAACTCCTTTCATAATGTCAACAAAATCTCCATTTGCAATGATCTGAGTAAAATCCGCTCCTGCTTTTTCTGTGATTGCTACCGCCAAATCGCGATGTGTTGTGTCATCCTCTCCATTAATATCAATGATAAGCCCTACTATCTGCACATTTTCCGGCATAGTTTCCGCCCACTCTCCAAGCTCCGGCATCTCCTCTATACAGGGCGGACAGAAAGTTCCCCATATATTCACTACCGTCAGATCTTTTTCTGCAAAAACACTTTCTGTCACAGTATTTCCCTCAAGATCCTTTGCTGTGAATGAGGGCATCTGCCCCCACACCTTGGCTGATTCTTCTGTCTCCGCAAGCGCCTCTGAGCCTTGAACAATTTCCGTACCGCCCGCATCCAACGCTGCTGCATTGTTCTCCTTCTCATCTTTGCCGGCATTACCGCATCCAGTCAATAATAAAGCTGCAAAGAGCACGCAGCAGATTTTTATCTTTCTTTTTTTGCCCGTCATATTTCATTCCTCAAATTTTCATCTTTCCAAGATTTTCTACCCCAGCATCGCACCCAGCGCCATCATGACCTGAATACCGAGAACAACCCTTTCTTCTCGTAAGGCTCACTGCTCACCGATACAGCCTCATAGCCCGCTTTTGTAATTACATTTTTCAGTTCCTCCTCCGGTATGTCTGCATCTGCAATTATAACCGTCTGCTTCTTCGCATGTGAGCTTGTCACTTTTTTTACCGAAAAGGCATTCCTTACAGCCTCGTTAATATGCGCCTCGCACATCCCGCATGCCATTCCTTCTATGTCCAATATCATCTTAACCATAAGACACCTCCTAATTACAATATTAATATAAGTTAGCACGCGCTAACTTGCTTTCAAGTATACCGTTTTGGTCTTGCTTTTGTCAACAAGTTATAAATTTTCTTGAAAGCAGACAAACTGTCTCAATGTTTGCCGTCCAAGGGAACTGATCTACAGCCACCGCCTTCTCAACCACATATCCGCTCTCCAAAAATGTTACTAAATCTCTTGCCAGGCTGGTCGGTTTGCATGAGATATATACCAGCTTGTCAATTCCATATCCAATTATTTTTTTAAGTGCCTTGGGGTGAATGCCATCTCTGGGCGGATCTAGAATAATCATATCCGGTTTTTCCTCGATTTCGTCCAGCACTTTCAGCACATCTCCTGCAATAAATTCGCAGTTATGTAAACCATTTAGTTCCGCATTTTTCTTTGCTGCCTCAACTGCCTCCTCTACGATTTCCACACCGATGACTTTCTTTGCCACAGGCGCCATAAGCTGCGCTATGGTTCCGGTTCCGCTGTACAGGTCGAAAACAATTTTGTCCGGCGCCTTTTCTCCGCCGGGCGCAGCAAGATCACCGATATATTCTCTTGCTGTCTCGTACAGCACTTCCGCCCCCAGGGAATTCGTTTGGAAAAAAGAAAAAGCAGATATTTTAAACTTAAGTCCAAGCAGTTCTTCATAAAAAAAATCCTGACCATATAAAATGTCTGTATGGTCACTCTGTACCACATCTGCCACCGAATCATTGATTATATGCAAAACACCAGTTATTTTTCCATTTAAATCTAAATTTAATATTTTATTTTTCCACTGATCCAGATTATCTTTTTCCTTATTTTGTGCTTCTGCATCGCTTTGTTCATTATCCAGCTGTGAGGTCGTCACAAGCGCAACCAGAATTTCTCCTGTCCGGTACGCTTTTCTCACCAGGAGATGGCGCAGATATCCCGTATGCTTCAGCCTGTGATAAAAACTGCACCCGTCAAAATAATCCCTTGTAAAGGATAAAATCCTGCGGTAATCCTCATCTACAATCTGGCAGTCCCTTACTGTGACTATATCATAAAAGCTGCCTCTCTTATGCATACCGAGAGACAAAGGTCCGTCTTTGCATTCATCTCCAAACGAAAACTCCATCTTATTTCTATATCCAAGCCTTGCCGGACTTCCTTTAATACTCTCAAACTCCCACATTTCAGTCTGTCCTGATAATGCGCCTTCAAGCAGCTTTTTTACCTGCATTTCTTTTATTTTCAGCTGCTCCTCGTAAGGCAGGGATAGGTAAGTGCAGCCTCCGCATTCTCCAAAATGTGGGCAGGGGCTTTTGCCCTCTACGGACGCATTTTGCTCCACTTTCAAAAGCCTTCCTACTGCCGCTCCGTTTCTCTTTTTTTGTACCACGAAGGTTACTTTCTGCCCGGGCAGAACATTTTTAACAATACATCTTCCTTCCTCTGTATTTACGACACCTTTATTGGGAAAATCCACTTTTTCCACAATTCCTGTAAGAACTTGACCTTTTTTCATCCATCTGCTCCTATTGTATACCTGCTGCTTTTTGCAGGTTTTATTGCACCAAACACCGGCACTTCCGTGGCGGCTTATTGAACCAAACACCGGCACTTCCGTGCCGGCTTATTGGAATAAAAATGGGATGTACACTTCTGCACATCCCGCATTCTCAGACTTTAAAACACTTATTCTGCAAAATCATCCTCTGTCGCTGCGTTCGATACCTGAATCTTTTCTTCTTCGTCTTCTTCATCTTCAAAGAAATCATCCTCGAAATCGTCGTCAAAATCATCCTCAAAGTCTTCCAGATAATCCGGCGTCATATAACGATATACCGCATAGGCAATCGCTGCTACCGCCGCTACTGCCCCTATAATAGCAAGTATCCACAAAATGGTATTATTTCTATTTTCCTCTTCTCTATGATTCCAGTGATCCTTTAACTCTTTGATATCATGAGTTTTAACAAACTCCATCAATTCCTCAATCTTGTTCCAAGTGTTCATGGTGTAGCCTCCCTTTCTTTTATGCCTTTTCATCCATTTCATCATAAAATACTTTTTGGATTATTATTTCCTTCTTGCTTTATAATATAACATTTACTGCCGATTTTTACTACAGTATTTTGAAAAACTTTACAAATTTTTTAAATTTTTCCATTTCAGATTTTAACCAGCCTTGCAAATGCCGCATACATAATCTTCTGACCGGCATCATCAAAATCTACCGTTACCTTATAGTCCCTTGGACCGGGCTCTAGGTCGATGACAGTACCTTCCCCATATTTAATATGCTTTACTCTGTCGTTTATATCATAATCAGGCTTTCCGCCGGTAACTGCGCCTACGCCTTTGCTGATACCTGCCACATTTAAAGCACTGATTCCACCTCCGGCAATAAAAGGCTTATTCTCTGCTGCCGTTCTCTTAGGCGCCAGCGTGGCAGTTGGCTTATATTTGTATGCCTGCCCGTCAAATGATGCAAATTTGGAAGAGGGCACATCCATAGGATTAAATCTGGGTGACGGAGGACGGTTATCCATCAGTTCCTCCGGTATTTCTTTCACGAACCGGCTCACTGCATTCATCTGGGTTTCGCCGCGCACCATGCGCATTTTTGCATAGCAGATGGTCAAATCGTCCTTGGCTCTGGTAAATCCCACATAGGCAAGCCGGCGTTCTTCTTCAATCTCATCCGGGTCATCTGATGTAATTGTCATATAACTGGGAAATATTCCATCTTCCATACCTGCCAGATACACATGGGGAAATTCCAATCCCTTAGCGCTGTGCAGCGTCATAAGAAGCACTCTGTTACTGCCATTTTCCACATGGTCAATGTCCGCCACCAATGCCACCTCTTCCAGAAATTCTCCTAAAGTCGGCTGATCATGCACCTCCTCAAACGCCACGATCTTGCTGATCAATTCATCAATATTCTCAATTCTGTTTTCTGCATCCTCCTCATCAGATGCCTCAAGCTCCGAAACGTATCCTGTAGTTTCAATAACATCTTTTATTAAATCTTCCAAGCCATAAAATTCCAGCTTGCTTCTAAAGGATTGTATCATGGTTACAAAGGGTTTCAGTTTCGCAGCGCTTTTTCCCAGCCCCATGATTTCATCTGCCTGGCGAAGGGCATCATAAAAGCTGATTTCCCGCATATCCGCATAATCCTGCACCTTGGCAATCGTTGCTGCTCCTATTCCTCGCTTTGGCATATTGATGATCCGTTTTACCGCCAAATCATCACGCCCGTTATTAATTGTTTTTAAATAGGCAAGCAGATCTTTGATTTCTCTTCTGGCATAGAAATTGGTTCCTCCCACCACGTCATATGGAATACCCTCTACTATAAAACGTTCTTCCAGAAGTCTTGCCTGGGCATTGGTTCGATAAAGCACTGCACAGTCCCCGTAATCTGCTGTCCTTTCTCTCTTTTTGCGTGCCACATCATCTGCAATGAATTCTGCTTCTTCATAGGCATTGTCAAATTGTCTGAAATGGATCCTGCTCCCCTCTCCCTTATCCGTCCACAGCGTCTTGCTCTTTCTTCCTTTATTATTGCGGATAACAGCATTAGCCGCATCCAGTACATTTTGTGTGGAACGATAATTCTGTTCCAGACGAATGACCTCCGCTTCCGGATAGATCTGCTCAAAATCAAGAATGTTCCTGATATCAGCGCCTCTAAACTTATAAATCGACTGGTCGTCATCTCCTACCACACACAGATTGCGGCTCCTATCTGAAAGGAGCCTGATCAGTTCAAACTGTGCGGTATTGGTATCCTGATATTCATCCACCATAATATATTTGAAGCGTTTTTGATAACCTCCCAGCACTTCGGGATCCGCTTTGAAAAGTTCCACCGTCTTCACGATCAAGTCATCAAAATCCATGGCATTGCTTTTCTTTAAAGCCATCTGATATTCTTTGTATGCCTGGGCAATCTTCTGCTTTCTGAAATCTCCCATGGTATTCAGTTCATACTCTACCGGAGAAATCAGCTTATCTTTGGCAGAAGAGATTGCGGCGAGAATGCTTCTCTCTTTCAACATTTTGGTGTCAATCTGCAGGCGCTTACAGACCTCCTTCATTACAGTCTTTTGATCGTCGGTATCATAGATTGTAAAATTAGTATCATAGCCAAGGCGGTCCGCATAGCGGCGCAAAATTCTCACGCAGCTTGAGTGAAAAGTCGTGACCCAGATACTTTCCGCACCCATTCCCACCAGGTTCTCCACTCTCTCCTTCATCTCTCCTGCTGCCTTGTTGGTAAAAGTGATTGCCATGATGTTCCATGGGCTCACACCCAGTTCTTCAATCAGGTATGCTATCCTGTGGGTAAGTACGCGGGTCTTTCCTGATCCTGCCCCTGCAAGTAAAAGAACCGGTCCTTCTGTCGTAAATACGCCTTTCTTCTGCTGTTCATTTAAGGTATCGTAAATGCTCATGTATCAAACTCCCAAATATATATTCTGCTCTATTTTGATTCCGTGATATTACTGAAACTCCATGCATAGATATTCAGCTCTACAATAGGTGTTCCGCAATATTCACAGACTTTACTTCCTATTCCCGCTATTGGCGCGCCGCAGTTAGGGCAGTTGAGACCAAGAGATAAATCTCTTTCATCCTCCACTAATTCTCTGTCCTGTATATAAATAACATCTGTATTGTATCTTGACTGGGTAAACATTTCTTCACTTCCCGCGAGAAGCTTCCCATTTTCATCCTCCAGTGTGTGGTAATACTGCAAAGCCGTCTGAAAGGTAATGATGCAGCGCCCATTTCTCTTTTTGTAATCTGATATCTCTGTTCTATGTATCTTTATATTTTTGTAATGCTCCCTTTGACCTGATCCCTTAAGCATTTCGAGCCGTATTTCCAGATTATCGAAAAGTTCACTGTTCCCTTCTGTTAGGGCTCCTTTATTCATGCCATCTACTGCCATCAGATAAGAAGTCAGGACGTTTTCTGCCCTGACCTTCATCTCATCATACTGAAATTCAGGAAAATCTCTCTTGATTTTAGGAAGATACAGACTTGTCATTGCTGAAACCGATTTAGGGGTGGATGCATATTCTTCTTCCACCTGTTTAAATCCTTCTTTGATATCAGAAGTTCCAAAAACTTCCTGGGAAAAATTTTCAACTGCACGCTTTGCCCTCAAAATTCCATAAGCAACACAGCCTATCACTGCCAGCGTCAGAACCAATATCACAATGATTCCTATCATGCCTGCACTCATACTCCCATTCATTCCTTCCTGAATAATCATTCATACTCGTAAATTATCTGTTATCGTTCACGCAGCATCATGCACTGTGCTGTACAATATCAGAGCAGTCTAACTATCAACAAAATCAATGCCATTATTATAAAAACAGCCGTTATTGTTATGATAACCTTGGGTTTAGAAATCGGTATCCTTCCGGCTACCTTTCCTGTCTGTCCGTTTACCATAAACTGATAAACCCGGTCTTTATACTTATAGCTGGATATCCACACCGGAAGCAACAGATATTTGTATGTCATATCGCAAAATACTGTATCAATCTCGAGATTCCTTACCTGATCTGTACGATGCTTATATCTGATTTCATTCTCGATACTATTCTTGATTTTGAATCGAATGCTGTCCCGCGTCAGCTCCCATGCATTTTCGACTCCAAGAGAATATCTCTCTGCCGCAAAGCCAGCAAGATATTCCGGTTTATAAATCTTATTTTCCGCCGTGTGGAATGGCTCCAGTCGCTGCAGCATATACAGATTGTGATTTGCTGACGCGCAGATCAGCTCATCATCAAAAAATTCATCATAATGACCTTTTACCGGATACCATGTCGTATTAACGTTATCCTGCCCATTCATTCCTTTTCTGACCTTATCCCGTCCAAATTCTCCCTTATAGGCAGAACTTGTATCAGCATCAAAAGTCCAGTACGGAAGATAAATTCCTTTAAAATGCTTTGCCTTTGCACTTTCTTTGGCAAGCTTAGGGCAGAACCATTTCTTTTTGATCCATGTCTTAAACAATCGGGAAGCCTTTTCATCCGTCACCAGAAACGGCACGATGCCGCCCGGCGCCATGGTATTTTGGTCGGATGCCTCCATAACCTGATTGGATCCGCAAAAGGGACAGACTGCCGCAATTTCCAATGCATCATACATAGACTCCGCACCGCATGCTTTGCAGAGAACTGTCTTTGTCTCCATCCCCCAGTCAAAGTTTTCTAATTTGTCCGCACCTTCTAGCGGCAGTTCTGCCGCCGCTGCCGCTTCCTGCCTGCTTGCCGGAATTATCTCCGTATGTCCGCAGTAAGGACAGCTAAGCCCTCCTGTCTCGGGGTCAAAGTCCATTACCCCGAAACAGGAGGGACATTTTTTATCCGTCTCTTCCATCGTAGATACCGTTTTTGCATCTAAGTTGGTATCAAACTCGCTCATCTTTCCTCCGCTATAAAGCTTTTCAAAACATTACTGCTGAATATCGCTTTCATCAAAAGGGTCTCCGCATTCCGGACAGAACTTCGGCGGTTTTGCAGGATCTTCCGGCTCCCATCCGCACTTATCGCATTTGTATAAAAGTTCTCCTGCCGGCTTCTTTGCTCCGCACTCGGAACAGAATTTGCCCTTGTTTACAGCTCCGCAGGAACAGGTCCAACCTTCCGCCTTCGGCGCCGGCATAGGCGCGCCGCATTCGGAGCAGAACTTTCCTGTATTGCCGGCTTTGCCGCATGCACAAGTCCAACCTTGCTTAGCTGGCGCTGGTTCCGGCGCAGGCGCTACTGGCTGCTGCACAGGAGCTGCCTGTGTGGGTGCTGCCTGTTGTCCCATCTGGAATAACTGCTGTGCATTCATTCCCCCTGCCTGATTTGCCATGTTCATGCCGGCGAATGCCATCATAGGTCCGGTTGAGGTGTTGGATGCTGCTGCCTTCATTGCTTCTGCCTGTGCACCAACCAATGTTGCCGCTGCCATATTGGGATTACGCAGCACTGCATTCTTTTGCAGTTCTTTGATCATTGCCTCATCTTCGGCAGATGCCTTCATTGTATTGACACCAAAAGATACGATTTCAATTCCGCGCAGTTCCGACCATTTAGCAGAAAGCACTTCATTTAAGGCATTTGCAAGTTCTTCTGTGTGCGCCGGAACGGCACTGTAGCGGATTCCCATTGCCGAAATCTTTGCAAATGCAGGCTGCAATGCTGTCATAAGTTCTGTCTTTAACTGACTGTCAATCTCGCTTCTCTCATAAATATCCGCCACGTTGCCGCACACATTGGTGTAGAACAAAAGAGGATCTGTAATCTTATAAGAATATTCACCGTTACATCTAATAGAAATATCTACGTCCAATCCAATATTTTCATCTACCACACGGAACGGAACCGGATTGGCTGTTCCATATTTATTTCCCATTATTTCTTTTGTATTGAAAAAGTAAACTCTCTGATCCTTTGCAGTTTCTCCGCCAAAGGTAAAACGTCTTCCTATCATGCTAAAAGTTTTTTTGACGTTTTCCCCCAAGCTTCCGTATAATAAACTGGGTTCAGAAGACGCATCGTATGTGAACTCACCCGGCTCAGCACAAAATTCAACTACCTTTCCCTGATCCACGATAATCATGCATTGTCCTTCATTTATTGCCACGGCGGAGCCATTGGAGATAATATTATCTTCTCCTTTATTGTTTCCGGCGCCTCTTCCGCTTGAACGCCTTTTCCCCTTTGCCACCAATACATCTGCATCCAGTGAATCACAGTAGAAGTACTCTCTCCACTGATCGGCTATTGCGCCTCCGGCTGCAGCAGTAATTGCCTTAATCAAACCCATCTATTTGTCCTCCTTTATTTACCGGGTAACACCCTATTTTTACTATTATATATTCTTTGTCATTTGTTGTCTAGAAAAAGAAGTTGGCAGACAGGCAACTTCTCTTTGCCATTGCATACGATAAATCATCACCTGCCGCTATCTTGTCAGGATCGGCATATCAATTAAAAATGGAGGTCATTATGAAAAAAATACCATGTAACAACATGACTCACAGGTCATCCAGCTTCATTAAAAAGGCGACCGCGCTTCTGCTCACCACACTCCTTATTGCTGGTGCTTTATGCGGATGTACAAAAAAGGGATCGAATGAAGCCGCCCAGGATTCCGGTTCTTCTGCTAAGGAAGTCACTTTAAACGAAGTTGCACATTCTATCTTTTACGCCCCTATGTATGTAGCCATAGAGGAAGGATACTTTAAAGAGGAAGGAATCGACCTTACCCTCGTCACTGGATTCGGCGCCGATAAGACAATGACTGCTGTGCTGACGGACGAAGCTGACATCGGCTTTATGGGAAGTGAGGCCACTATTTATACTTATGCAGGCGGCACCTCGGATTATGTTGTCAATTTTGCACAGTTGACACAACGCGCAGGAAACTTCCTTGTTTCCCGTACACCTGTCGATAATTTCAATTGGGATATGTTGAAAGGAGCTACCGTTCTTGGCGGCAGGGCAGGCGGCATGCCTGAGATGGTGTTTGAATTTATTCTCAAGAAAAATGGTATAGATCCACAGTCAGACCTCGATATTGATCAAAGCATCGATTTTGGCGCTACTGCTGCTGCTTTTTCTGGAGGGCAGGGGGCCTTCACTGTGGAATTCGAGCCTTTTGCTACCTCTCTTGAATCCAAAGGGGACGGCTACGTAATCGCTTCTCTGGGTGAAGAGTCCGGTTATGTTCCCTACACTGCTTTTTCCGCAAAGCAGAGCTATATCGAAGCAAATCCTGACGTCATTCAGGCTTTCACCAATGCGCTGCAAAAAGGAATGAATTATGTTTCATCCCACACCCCCGAGGAAATCGCCAAAGTCATCCAGCCCCAGTTTGAGGAGACGGATTTTGAGAGCCTCACCACCATCATTACCCGTTATTACGAGCAGGACACCTGGAAAGATAACCTGATTTTGGAAGAGGAATCATTTACCCTCCTTCAGAATATTCTGGAAGAAGCCGGAGAACTTCCTAAAAGAGTTCCTTATGCAGATCTGGTTACCACAGAGTTTGCAGAAAAAGCAATCCAATAAACGATTTTAAAAATCTATACAGCATTATATAAAAAGCAGATGGAATTTGAGGGAAGCTCTTTCCCTAAAAGGTTCCATCTGCCTTTCATTTTATGTTCCAGCTCCTAAACCCATGCCATCTCGCTCTCAAGTCACTTTAAATAGCTTTCTCCCACGCTCGTCCTCTCCTAACTCATATGCCCGGAACTGACGCTCTTAAGCGTGCCATCCTCATTATATTTGAATCCTAAACTGTATGCTCCACGTTTCCATGTACAGTCATCGCCATAACTGGGAGTCTTTGCAGCCTTCCCCACTACTTCTGTGACCGCTTCTTCAGATACCTTTTCAATCTCAATTCCTTCTATCAAAACCTTATCAGCCTCATAATCATCCCTGTCTATTTCCACACTTTCTATTATACATTCCGATAAAGGAATACTTTTTGCACTTTCATTGACTACGGTAACATCCGCCACCTTTTTTTTATCTTTGACAAGCGCAATTGCTATATATATCGTATTTGCTTCTGCCATTGAACTTAAATCATATACCGTAGGATAAATAAATTCATCTGTGAGAATACCATTTTCATCTCTGTCAAACATTCCGATTCCATTGGCAAAGCCATATCCCGCATCTTCTAGTTCCTGCAATGTGGTTACTCCAGGCTTGACATCCACTCCCCCGATTGTCACTGTATAGGGACCGCCCGATGCACTACATGCACTAAAGCACATCATCAATGCCGTCAACGCCGCTATGACCACCAATCTCAATTTTTGCTTCTTTCCTTTCCCTGCAATATCCTGTTGCTCCTGAATTTCCTGTTCCATAATAATTGTCCTCATAAATACATTGCAACCTCCTGTGAATAAAATTTGCCTACTGCCGCCGGATACAGAAAAGTCTTTCTGCCGTCTGCATGACAGGGTGTATTATATCACAGAAGGATTTTCTTATCCGCAAAAGGGAAAAATCAGACACAAAATGGGAAAAATTATTCTTCCATCCCAACCAGCAGCAAAATCTTCACATGAAATATATTGTCCTTCTGCGAAAGTTCCATCGTACCACAATACTGTTCAACAACCCTCTGTACATTCCGCAGCCCCAACCCATGCTCATCTGCATTCTTTTTCCTCGTCAGATAGCGTTTCCCATCCGTCTTCAACATTCCTGCATAGGTATTGGCAATTTCCAGATACAAAATCCCCTTTTCCAGTTCCATGATAAGCTTCAACTGCTTTTTCTCACAGCTTTCCAAAGCCTCCAATGCATTTTCCAACAGGTTGCTCAACAGGATATTTAAGTCATAGTCAGAGCAAAAAGGCGTCTTAGGCACATTGATCTGAATAGACAGCTCTGTCCCCATTTCATCAGCTTTTTTCAACATATAGTTTAAAATAGCATCAACCTGCTCATTTCCAGACGCCACAATTTCCTCTTCCACGTTCATGGACTGCATCATCATTTCTATGTAGCTTATCGCCTCTTCCCTTTTCCCGCTTTTCTCATATTCTGCTAAAAGATGCAGATGGTTTTTCAAATCATGGCGCAAAGCCTGCGTTTTTTCTTTCGACTGGCAAAGGATATTCAATTGGTTCTCATACATAAGCGCTTTCTGCTCTAATAATCGTTTTTCCCATCTTTCTCTATAATTATAGTCATTTGAGATTCCTATACATGATTGTATGATAAGCAAGTTCAATATAATAACTACGGTCAGTCCTGCTCTTACAAAAAACCTATTTTCAAACCTCCCTTGTGCCGTAATACAAATCAACATAACAGTTTCTGCCACTATAAGCAAAAAAAACAACAGATATTTTATAACAGAAAAATGAGTTCCTTCTCTCAGTTTCATAAGTCTGAATATGACCATTTCAAATACAAATAACAGAAATACTTCAAGAATAGATTGAAGTGCTCTCGCAGTTACATGATCACTAACATCAGAAAAAACCAGCCACAACAAATTATCAATTGTCAAACGGATTGCATATATGGAAATCACTGCAATCAATTTTTTCCACATTTTGTCATGGAAAATGAACAATGCAATTATAACTATGCCTATCGAAGTGGTTATCAGATTTAAAGATGGTTTTTGCAACACTAAATAACAGGAACTACTGATTATCCAGTAAACCAACGCTGTTATATAGGAATAAATCTGACCTTTCTTACTGCTTTCCAAAATCTGATTAAAGAATACAATCGTCAAATAGATATTCAGAAAGCTACATATCAGATATAAAATATCTTCAAAAAGCGTCATTCTGTTCTCTCCACTTTTTTCTTTCCAGTACCTTCATCATAATCTCTTTTCTGTGCGCTTTACTGATAGGAAGTACATCTCCATTCACCATATGAATTTCATCCTTTCCAAAACTATAAACATAATCTATATTGATGATAAAAGACTTATGAATCGACCAGAATTTTACAGCTTCCAACTGTCTGCCAGCGTCTGCCATTTTACCGTAAAAATCAATTTCTTCTTTCGTGGTAACAAGATGAATCTTCTTTCCTTCACATTTTACACAGATGATTTCCTCCTGCGCTATCTGAAAATTTCTTTTTCCTTTTTTGTATTCAAAAAAAAATTTATTGCCGGAATATAACTTTCTATATAACTGCATTGCGGCATGAATTTTCTCATACTGTATCGGCTTCAGTAAAAAATCCATAGGTCTTATCTTAAAAAGCTGCATTGCATATTCTCTTGAGTAAGAAATAAAAACAATCTGTGTGGTTTCGTTGTAAAGCTTTTCTCTCAGCATATTGCCCACTGAAACCCCGCTGCTGTCCCCAAGTTCAATATCAAGAAATAATAGATGAAACAGTATTTTTTCTTCCTCAATCGCCCTGCACAATTCCGTGCCGCTTAGAAATACATCTGTTTCAATTTTTATATTTTCCCTCCCCGCATATTCCTGTAGATGATTTTCTATTTCAGAGCAGACCGTCACATCATCATCACAAATCCCTATTCTATACATTCTGATAAAGCCTCATATCTTATCATTTTCTATATATAAGTGCAGAACCGGAATTATGTAAACCATTCCGGTTCTGTTCCTATCAGCAGGTTGCCCCGCCTATCACAGTCTTTCTTAAAATTTCTTCACGATCGATTTTGCTGTTCAGCAGTTTATCCTGCACATAGTCAAATCCAAGCCGTGCTATCGTATCTGCAAATCTTTCTCCTGAAAGACCTTCATCCCGGAAGAACAGGATTGCCCGCTCCGTCACTTCAATGACCTCATCCTCGGAAGTAAAAATCTTATCCAGAGGCCGTCCTCCTGCAACCTTCTTGCCCCAGCGTCCGCCAATATATATCTTATAGCCAACTGCAGATTCATTTACAGCACCAAAAGGACATTTTGAGATGCAGCGTCCGCAGTGGTTACATGCTCCGTCGTCGATCCTGATCTTTCCATCTTCCAGCTTCGCCACACGGATAGGGCAATTATTTTCCACCTGACAGTTCTTACAGCCGCGGCACTTGGATAAATCAATTTCCGGTACACGCTGACCGATAATGCCGAGATCGTTCAGATCCGGCTTCACACAGTTGTTGGGACATCCTCCCACTGCAATCTTGAATTTATGAGGAAGAGATACATCATGATATCCGGTATAGTATAAATCATGCAGTTTCTGGGACAAGTCAAAAGTATCGATCAGCCCATACTGGCAGGTCGTACCTTTGCAGGATACCACAGGGCGGACTTTGGAACCTGTTCCGCCTGTTTCCAGACCTGCTTCCGCCAGAAATGCCATCACATCATCCAGGTCATCATAAGAAACTCCCTGAATTTCCAAGGTCAAGCGGGTGGTCATTGTCACTTCTCCCGAACCGAAACGCTGCGCTGCTTCTGCAATCTTTTTTTGTTCCTCTGCGGTAATTTTGCCGTTCCGGGTGATCACACGCACATTAAATACGTCATCATAGCGCTTATCCTGCAAGCATCCAAGCGCCTTTACCCGTTTGATGTCAGCCGGTGACAGCTTTTGCCCGCCGCGGGGAACTTTTACTTCATTGAACATTGCTCCGCCTTCCAGCACAAGGGTATTGGTATAGCCAAGCGCTTTCAAACGGTTCTGCAGAAAGTACCCTCTTTTTCCCTTGGTACAGACAAGCAGAAGCTTTGCATCCTTTTCCAGACCCTCGATAGGCTGCGTAACTTTAGAAAGCTCGATCCACCGGGCATTTGGAATACCGGGCGCCGGCTGTACATCCAAAACCGTATACCCCTTTGCCGCTCCCGCCGCATATTCTTCCGGGCTCATGCTTTCTAAAATGCCGTCTATTTTGTTTTCTAATATGTAGCATGCGGTTGCAAAAGGATGTATGGCTGTTGAAAAAGGAGGTGCATAAGCAAAATCCAAGGTGTCGAAGTCATCCAGTTTCATCCCCTGTGAAATTCCTGTCACTGCAATGTCAATCATTTTATCCACTGCACCGGCGCCCAGCACTTGAATGCCCAGAATTCTGCGGTTCTTCGTTTCAGCGGTAAGCTTTACGATAAAAGAGGAAGCTCCCGGATAATAGTGCGCCTTATCGTCCAGAATACAGACAACAGATGTAGTGTCATATCCTGCTGCCTTTGCCTGCTGCTGTGTCAGTCCCGTCCTTCCTCCGTTTAATGTGGGAAGCAGGCGGACTATCCCGGTTCCGAGGCAGCCTCCATAACCATTTCCGGCATCATATAATTTCTTTGCCATTGCCCGGGCAGCCAGATTTGCTGTGGATCCCATAGCAGACCACTGTTGCTGCCCTGTCACGGAATTCTTTACAAGAGCGCAATCGCCTGCCGCATACACATCAGGGAGATTGGTCTTTAAGTTTTCATCCACCACAATGGCTCCCTTAACCATCTCAATTTCCGAATCAGCTAAAAAACCTGTCGCCGGACGTACGCCAATCGCTAAGATGACCAAATCTGCTGGTAAAACACCATTATCTGTGATCACACTTTCTGCATGCCCGCTTCCGTTTATTCCTTTTAAACTCACAGAAGTAAGGACACGTATCCCGGCTGCCTTTAGCTGGCGTCCGGCGTAAGCTGCCATCTCCGCATCAAATGCATTGGGCATAATCTGGGATGCTGCATCGATTACAGTTACATCCAGTTTCAAAGCAGACAGATTCTCCGCCACTTCCAGTCCGATAAATCCGGCGCCGCATACAACAGCTCTGCGGCATTTGTTCTTTTCAACATAATCGCGGATCATCACGGCATCATCCGGCGTGCGGACACAGAAAACGCCGGAAAGGCTTACCCCTTCTACCGGCGGTACAAAAGGAACAGCCCCAGTAGCAATGATCAATTTATCGTAGGACTCGGAAAATACTGTTCCATCCATGCGCTTTAAAGATACCTGTTTTCCTGTACTGTCAATTCCAATTGCCTCGCACCCTGTCTGTACCTGGGCTCCCGTTAAGCCGGCATACTTTTCAGGTGAATTTACAATCAGTTCTTCTCGGGAGGGAATATCACCGCCAATATAATATGGCAATCCGCATCCCGCATAAGAAATATCCGTGCTTTTGGTAAATATTTTCACCTCCGCCTGTCGGTCAAGACGCTTTAATTTTGCCGCTGCCTTCGTTCCAGCGGCAACACCGCCCAAAATCACATACTTCATCCTTCATCCTCCTGTTTCTTATAATGTTATTTTGCCCTCTTATTCTGCTTTTGCCTCTTCCGGAATTGTAAAATCAGCAGCATTATTGAAATTAGAGCATGTCATGCTAATTTTCATTTTAGAAACACCCACGTCAAGTCCTTTCGCCTGTTCTCCCAGACTTTCAATCATACTGGACATCAGCGTATCCATAATCTGCGTCATGTCTAACTCACACTTTACAGGATATAAGCTTGCCTTATCAATCCATACATATTCCGTCAGATCCCCGACATCATTCCAAAGAAGCTCTAACCGACTCAAGTCAAATCCCAAGGAAGCAAAGGAATCCATCGCTCCTGTTGAAAGTATCTGCTGCTTTGCTTCTTCCCCCGACGTGACACAGGAATATTTAAATGCGCTTGCCCCATTCACTTTTTCCATTCCTTCTAATTTGTACATAGATTCATTATCTATAAGGGAAATCATACTGCTGCCTGCATCATATTGCAGCATATCTGCAGCTCCAACTACCTGGCTATACCATTCCTCGCCATCATATATATACATAATCGCGGTTCCGTCCTCTGTAATCTCACCGTAGATGCTCTGCTGCACACTTCCCTCTTCTCCCATATCTGCATTCGCTTCCACCTTGAGCTTCATGGGATCACCAAAAACGGTCATATTCATGGTGATGACAGATGCAATTGACTGCGACTGACCATCCGCCGAAATCTCCACATCCATCTCTATTACCATCTGTCCTTCCATATTGGTAACAGAACTCATGTTTTGCATCGCTGCAGTGAGGGCATCTACCTCTTTCGGTGCGTCTGCTTCTTCTGTCTCTTCTCCCTCAGAGGATGCATCGCTTTCCTCTGTCTGCGCCTCCTTGCTTTCGGCTGATGTGCTGGCATCCTTCCCTCCGCATGCAGTAACGGATAATGTCAGCATAGCAGCTAAAGCCAATGTCAGAAATTTCTTTTTCATGACTTTCCTCCAGTTAATCCTTCTTGCTTTGATTGTTTTTTATGATAACATTAAAAATCCACTTGTCAAGTGCCAAATATTGTTCCTTCTATCCCTGTAATATTTGTGATTGATATTTTAATACCGTCTTGCATCACTACAGTCCGTTCATACCCATCAATCTTTTTTACCCTTCCTGTCACAGAAGTGTATGCACCGCCTGCTTTCTTTTCATCTGGCACAAAAAAAGTGATTGTCACCTCGGGGTGATCCCTTATCCCTTCCTGTATCATCCGCAGCTTTTCATCCAGAATCTCTTTTTCATCCTCCGCCAGCGCCATCCTGGCATCGGTAAGACGGCTGGTCTCCCCCAATGCACCCTCATAGCCGGTAAGGGCAGCAAAAGGAGAAAATTGGGCTGCCCGGTTTATGATGGTCATCTGCGGATGTACTTCTGATACATGGTGGGAAAGATGAATGATATCATCATAGCAGCGGCTGTCAAAATCATGCTCCTTTGCCATTTCCTTTTCTCCCATCTTTACGCTTTGTGGCCTCCAATTTGCCTGTTTCTTTCCATGGTCATTGCTCCCTCCTCAAGGTTCATCCCTTTAAGGATGGCATTTTTCCCATACTTCTTTTTGATATCCAACATGGCCTTCTGTATTTTCCGTTCACGCAGAAGTTCCGCCTCTTCTTCCTCTTTCTGCTTTTGCAGCGCCTCATAATCTGTGAACAGATCAAGCTGTTCAAAGAGGTTCTCCTTTGTGACCATCTTCTCCTCTATCACATGATTTGCCGAAATGGTGACTCTTCTGACTAACAGATTTTTGTCCACAATCTCCTCATATAACCCTGTGACCGCATCCAGAATCAGTTTTGTGGAAGAGGTGTGCCGGCTTAAGTTCACTGTTCCATGGGCATGCTTAGGAACTCTACGTCCATAATGATCAGTTGTAACGGGGCCCTTGTAGTTCTTTCTGATTTGCGGATCTGTCAGATTTTCTATATCATAGCCAATGGTCAGGACCATCTGGTCTGTCACAAGTCCTTTGTCCACCAAATCCAGCACCAGAAGATCCGTCATCTCACGCACAATCAGTTTTCCTTTTTCGAAGCCATATGGACACTGGAGCACCTGACCGGAACCCAGGCTGCTATTATCCGGCTTGTATGCCTTGACATCCGCAATGGTACATGGCTCCCATCCCCATGCATGATCAATGAGAAGTTCCGCATTGACACCAAACAGCTTATAAAGCAGTTCTTCATTATAATAGTCTGTGGGCTTTCCTATGGAGCATCTTGCCACATCTCCCATCGTAAAAAGTCCGTTTTCCTCCAGCTTCCGCGCGTAGCCCCTGCCCACACGCCAGAAATCCGTAAGGGGGCGATGCTTCCAAAGCAGCCTGCGATAACCTATTTCATCCAGCTGCGCAATCCGCACCCCGTCCGAATCCGGTGTGACATGCTTTGCAACAATATCCAGCGCAACCTTGCAAAGATATAGATTGGTGCCGATTCCTGCGGTCGCCGTAATGCCCGTATTTCGTAAAACTTCCTGTATCATTACTTTTGCCAGTTCTCTGGCACTCATATGATAGGTGCCCAGATAGTGTGTAACATCCATGAACACCTCGTCTATAGAATAGACGTGAATATCCTCAGGGGCAACATACTTCAGATAGGTTTGGTAAATCCTCGTACTATATTCCATGTAAAGCGCCATCCTTGGCGGTGCCGTGATATAGGATACGGAAAGCTCCGGAGCAGATTTCAACTCTATGTCGTCATAGGACGCCCCTGAAAAAGCCTGCCCCGGCGCTTTCAGACGGCGCATCGCATTTACTTCCCTGACCTTCTGTACCACCTCAAACAGCCTTGCTCTTCCCGGTATGCCATATGCCTTTAAAGACGGAGACACGGCAAGACAGATGGTCTTCTCTGTACGTGCAGCATCAGCAACCACAAGGTTGGAGGTCAACGGATCAAGCCCACGCTCTGCACATTCAACGGAAGCATAAAATGATTTCAGATCAATTGCAATATAAATATGGTTTTCCTGTGACATACCTGCGCCTCCATTCTGAAATTCTCTCCTTGTTTGAAAGAAATTATATCAGAACTGGTGTTCTTTTTCAAGCGTTCCTGAGCTGGTATTTCATGGGTGAATCTTTTGCGTTATTATTTACAAAGTAGACGATAGTCCGCACAGGACAGGTAAATATACCAACGTCGTCGCGCTCCCGCTCCATAAAAACGTAACAGACGCTAGACTCGAAAGAACCTCGTCAAGCGCTGACGTTTTTATAGGGACTCCTTTTGGTATATTTACCTGTCCTGTGCTACGTTATCGGCTAGCCTGCAAAATAGTATAATGCTCGCTATTTTTACAAGGTAGCCAATGCACAGCTCTGAGAGGATAAATAATCCATAAGGAGCCCCTACTCAAAAAGCGTCAGCACTTAGCGAGTTTTTTTCGAGCTTAGTGCCTGCTACGCTTTTTGCGGAGCGGGAGCGCGGCGACGTTGAATTATTTATCCTCTCAGAGCGTCACCCTAATCAATGTGTAAAAAGTAACCTTCTATAATTTTATGAGTCCCTATATAATGTAACTCGTCTCTCAGAGAATCATAATTTTCTTCTTTCCTGTATATGTTCCCACTATTTCTGTCAATATAATAGGAGGCTGTTCTGTGAATTTTAACATCATTCTCCTCATAGGAACTCACTACCAGATATTCTCTTCCGGCAAATCTATCTATTCCATCATAAATCAATTTTATATCTTCGTTCCCTGCCTTCAGTAGTATTTCCATAACTGCATCCATCGCTCCATCTATGATGTCGATTCTCTCCTCACCGAAATCCGTTTCTTCCTCTTGAATTGTAAAATCAGATAAGTTTGATTCCTTATCATAGAACAGTCCCATTGGTGCCAGTTCCTCTCCCTCCCATGTATAAAGATTCCCTGTCCCGTGCTCAATGTAGAGCATATTTTCTAAAATGATATCATTTTGAGCTGTTTCTTTATAAATTGCAAACACATGCGCGCTTATATCAAACTCCTTTTCCCCTTCGTATATACAGATTGCTTTTTCTTCCGGTGAAAACAGGAAACCGGGCAATTCATTATTTTCAATTGCGGCTTCTGTTTCATTCAAAAATGACTTCATATTTTCAGCATCAGGACTTTCGGAATATAATTTTTCCGCCCCACTGACTACCGTAATTTCGGTCATATACAAAATATCCCTCAGTGCACCATATCCACTGGTGTATGTGGTTAATCCTTTTCCCCTTTCCCATACATAACTTTCACTATAATAGGGATCTCCATTGCCAGTCTGATCCGAATAACCATATATGATTTGGTTATCCTGCTTTGAAATAGAATAATATATTCCCTTTTCCTTCTCTTCCTGACTGCTTTCCAGTTCTTCACTCTGGCAGACAATAACGCCTTCCTCTGTGAGTTTCTTATCCGTATTCAGAAACGTTGTAAACAATGTATCATCATAAAAGTGGATAACTTCCTGCCCCTCCTCTCTATAACAGAAAGGAAAGAATCTGTAAATCCTATCTTCCGTCACATAGAAATATTGATTCAGCCGCTCGTATTCCAATCCTACAACAGGTTCAATCGCCAGTCTGTAAACACTTCCCTGCTCATATTCTTTAACCAGATAAACCTCTGCATAAATAACTTCTTCTTTATACTCGTCCGTAATTCTGTCAAAATATTCAGCATTTGCCTTCAAATAGGTCTTGTCTGAATGAAAAAAATAATCGTTCTGTTTTGACTGCTTTTCTACATAATTTGCTTGTGCACATGCCGCAGACACAGCCTCCACCATGCCATAACAGACAGATCCTATTTTTCCGCTGCCGGGATATGATTTTTCAAGCTCGTTATTTTCTGGAAAATGAAAGACATACATGTAAATTGCGCCTAAAAGACCTGCCAGAATGCCTGCACTTATAACTCTATTCATTTGCTCTCTCCCTGTAGCATTTCAGTTTCGCTTCAATTACGGTTCTTCTACGTTCTATTATTTTCTATTTATATTCTAACGTGGCAAGCAGCTTTGGAATAACCGGTTTCCATATGGCGTAATGTTGAAAATGGCAATAGAAATTTCCTAACACAATATCTCCATTTATATCAAATAAGAATATAAAGCTATAAATGTTTCCCTTTTCACAAAAGGATTTAAGATCCATCCACGAAACCTTTAATTCGCCTGCCTGCACTTCTCCTGTGCCGTAATACACATCCTGCTTCCATTTCTTTTCCATGTCCTGGCGAAGCTTTTCCAGCCTGTCCGAGACATCCATTGCCTCCATTCCAGCCTCCGCTTTCGGAAGCAGACTAAAGGTAAGCACTGCATTCCCATTGGTCGCTGCTTTGATAATCTGTGGGCTTTGCAGGCTTCTATATCCAACTATTCCATCCGTAACTTCCATATCAATCAGGGAATCCGGCAACATCATGGAACATCTTCCCTCAAACAGACTCTCCCTGTGAACCGGCATTTTATCGGTGCCGACTAATACATATTTCTTTATTTTCTGTTTCTGTATTCTTTTTTTCACATATTTATACTTAAGCGCCGGAATAAACTCACTACCATATTCTAACATCCACATATTATCCTCCTGCTTCCTCTTATACGTTCTTTTTACTGAAACATTCTTGATCATTTTTACAAATATCATTATTCGGGTGCATGGTCGACGTTCACCTAGATTGCGATTTGCTCTGAAAAAGGGTGAGCATACATTTTGTATTGCCACCCTTTCAGCATCGCTTTCACTTATGTGCAACAGGACCTTACCATATTAGTATACTTATCTATAAGCAGCGCAACAGTCTGCTCTGTATATCATCTTTTATTAGTTACCTATTGTATAAGCTATTCATGATATTGTCAAACACCAAACGTTCCTACTAACAGGGGCTTATAGATCAATATGTGTGATATCAAAGATGCATATTTAATTAATTTCTACATCTAAATATATTGCATTGTCTTCTATCGAAAAGACATTCCATCGTGATATATTTTATAGACAAAGCGGTTTCATATGCACATTCTTCCTAAAGCTTCATCTTATTTTTAATCCGACCTTATGTTACAATTCCTATTACTTTTTTATTTGTCCGATATATACATTTCGTTTTACAGCTTTCCAAATCCAGCTGAAATACCTTCGTCCTCCCCTTTTCATTCGATTCTTCAACATATAACAAATATTTATTATCTACATCCTTTAAAACGAAATTTTCAGAACTTATTTCCTGTAATATACGATTCCTGTCATTCAATAAATCTATTTCTATTATTCTATATTTTGTATTAACCCCCAAAATGGTTGGAACAGTATAACTCTGAATACAATACAGTCTTGTCCCGTCGCTGCTTGCACAAAAACTCTCTATTCCCTTTTTTACTATTCTTCTTTTCTGTTGCCCATCCTGAAAATATAAATTTCTTTGCTGTTGCTTTTCATCATAATCTATAAAATATATTTCTTCTTCTGATTGTAACCAATACGTATTACGCCGTTTACTTCCTACACAGCCTTCAATGAGTTTATGACTTTGACCTTTAATACAATCGAAATGGTAAAGGTCATGATCAAAAACAAATGAAATTTTACTTTCCTCTGGCGTATATTGTAAATTATACATATTGCTATACTGAAACATTACAGCATTGTATGTAATCTCTTCATTTATATCCCGCTCTATTATATGCCTCTTTTGATTGATATAAAGAAATGTTTGCTTATCAGCATTATATGAAATCAAATCTTTTCCACAATCATCGAAATCCATCTCATTTACGACCATGGTACCATTCGCTTTATCATTTATTTTCACGCAGAGGACTGTTTTCCTTTGTTCTGAATCCTCTTCTGGTTTTAATATATGCGTCATTCTTATATCTACTATTAATGCCATAAGAACAAATAATCCTATCGTTGTTCCAATTAATATCCTTGATTTATTCATTATTATCCCACCGCTCCTTTACACTTTTCCGATAGCTACTCCTTGTGGGAGTGCTGACCGTCTCTACCACCTTGATAGTATTTTAATATATACTTGCATCATTTTTGCATCATAATATTAATCAGCGCCAATTTACCGTGATGTTTTTCAAATATACATTTAGGAAGTAATAAGTACATAAAAATAAATTTTAACGGAGGCGACCTATCCTCTGATATGGGTATGGCAAGTGTGCGTCTTTCTTTCTCTCTGATTCGAGCAAAAAAAGAGCAGGATACCTTTTCAGATTTCCTGCTTAATGGAACCGCCAAAAATAGCGGTAGTAGTTATTCAGTTGTTCGTAACTGAATCCTGTTTTAAGTAAAAAATTCAGTACTTTTAGAAGTAATAATAAAACCGTTTTCATTGGCTTCCGGCACAATGCTGAAACATACTACACCAACATTGCTTTCGTCCTCAAAATCAATCGAATATCTTACAGTAATGGAATTATCAGATTCCTCATAATCGATAAACGTGTATTGGGTATTGGGAAAGTCAGAAACACCAATGTAATAGTAACCATCCTGATAAAAGAAAGCAGTTTGTCCTTCATCCATATCTTCAAAAGAAGGTTTTACATCTGGCAGGTCAACGCCAAACACCAGTTTTGTATAGGCTTGTGCTTCCTGCAGACTAATCTTAACAACGGTTTCATCAAATCCTGAATCTTCACGATGTACCTCTTCTGTTTCTGCACCTTCTGATACGCCAGTGTAAGAACTAAATAAAAAATCTCGCCAAAATAGTTCATCCATTGTTGTTTGGGAATTGAAGTCATTCAATTCTTTGCACATCTGTGTCAGAAAGTTCTTTCTCTGTTCCGTAAGTTCAAAGGCTGTTTCTGTCTTGGGCTGAGATTCCTGTTCCTTCTCCACAGAACCGATTGTTTCAGTTTCAGAAACCAAGCTGCTACTTTCCAATGCTTCATCCTTTTTATCTGTTCCGCAAGCAGTTAGACACAATATCATGACCATAAATACTAATAAGTATAGTTTTTTCATTTTTTGCTCCTTTTCAAAATATGATTTGCCACCAGATTCATTATATACCTTTCTGCCAAAAAGTAAAATCATTTTTCCCTAAAAATCTGCTGGCTGAAAGCAAAATACAGCACATTCCTATCCCAACTGCTAATTCGCAGTAATCAGCCTGTGCCACAAAAATACCAATTATCCTGATATTGGTTCTGTAAAGTAACGTCATTATAAAAATCAACATCAAAAGTGTCGTCCAGTAAATAAACAAATCCCGCTGAGCTATCTAATACTCCAGAAAACGTGCAGAAATATATGCCTGTTTTTAATTGATATTGGACGATATATACTCTCCCACTCCTCGCCATCTCCTCATCCTTTAACCATTCAGGCAGCTCAACTATACCGTTCTCATTTGGTATCAACTCTTTCTGCAATATCAACTCAATAATTTTTTCTCTATCCCCTTGGTACTTTTTGAAATTGTATTCTCGAAGTTTCAATTCATTAAAAAAAATACTGGTCACTAAATAAAAGGAAAAAGAAATTAATAATGGAAGTACATAGTATACTTTATGCGTGCGCACCAGTTTATTAATGAAGTAAATTAAGAATATAAGTACTAAAATCAGATTTAAAAAAATAAGTGCAACAGCCAAAAAAGGATATAGAAACACCGTCATGCTTTCTTCTAAATTCCATTTTTCTACTTTACAGTACATATAAATACCGCCGTTTACACTTGCCGCCAAAACCATAATGAAAAAATCAAGTCCTCGTTTATTGGGGGTCTTATTCCCTTTTTCTTCAGTTCCCATAAGTGCCTCGCTTATATTTCCTTTGCTTTATAATTTTTAAATTTTGCAATTACTTTATCCAAAATTTCCTTTTCATCATTGCTAAGTATAGAATAATCCATATTTTTGCTTGGATACACATGAAGCATAGAATCATAATTGCAACTTACTTCTTCCCGTACATTCAGATTTTCAAGATTCATAAGGCTATAATGTCCTCTTTTCTGTATCCGCTTTAGGTCTCTCTGAAACCTGATAGTTGGTTTTACTGTATATTTCATTCCAGCAACTCCCTCATCATTTCATCGACATCTGTGTAAGATTTTCCGAGAGAAGGATTTAATTTCATCTGACGGACTTCTTCTATCGCTTCTTTTGTCTCATCTTCCCCATCCCCTTTCGCCAAAAAGTACTCATCATTTTCTTTTATTAAAGAATATTTTTCCCATTTGCCATCTCCTAGAAAATCATAATAGAAAGTCCCTAAATCACCTGACCTCAGCCAAAAACTATTACTTTCCCTTTCCCATGTTACCCAATGGAAATCAAATGCTCTGTACTCATTTTTAATACAATAGATTTCTTGCATATCTTCACTGCAAATAGTCACATTAACATAAGAAACCTTATCCTGACTATTTTCTTCAACAAGCACATTCATACAATAACTTCCATCAAAAGATTCAATATGTTCCGGCGGTCTATTTTTTGAGCATTCAATACCTGTGTATGCATACTTGTTACGGCCCATAAAACATATAGACCGCCCAATAATGCAAACACTAATATTGCTAAACCTGTCAAACAACATATTTTTACATATTTCATATCTATCCTCTTTTCCAAATGGCTATTTAATGTCAATAGCTTTATATAGAGATATCCTCTGCTTCCAGCAAAGCAGTCACTACTATTCCTCAATAATCCCTATAACTTTTTTATTTGTACGGTATATACATTTCACTTTGCCGCTTGACAAATTTATCTGATACACTTTACTCATTTGTTTTTCATTCGATTCTTCTATATATAGCAAAAATTTGTTATCTATATTTTCCAAAGTAAAGTTATCAGAATTTAACTCTTTTAATATACTGCTCGTTCCGTTTTCCAAATTGATTTCTACTATTCTATACTGCATGTTAAAACCAAACATGTTAGGAACCACATACATCTGGATTCCGTATAACTTTGTTCCGTCTTTGCTTGCGCAGAAACTTTCTATCCCCTTTTCTATCAATATTCTTTCCTGTGTTTTTTCCTGAAAATATAAATTGTTTTGTCGCATATCTTCATCATAGTCTATAAAGTATATTCCTCCTGACGGATTCCACCAGTAAGTATTTCGCCAATTACTTTTTCCGCATCTGTCAATTATTTTTTCAAGCTGCTCGTTTATACGGTCATAGCAATAAAGGCTGTCATTATAAATAAAAGAAATCTTCTGTTGCTCAGGCATATATTGTAAATTGTAAATATCAGCCAATTTCTCATTTTCTATATCGCAAATAATTTCTCCCGTTAATGCCCTCTCTATTATTTGCCCATCCTGATTTATGTATAGAAGTGTTTGTCCATCTTCATTGTATGACATTAAATTTTCTCTGCTATCCTCTACACTGATTTCATATGAAACTGTAGTATCCCTCTGTATATCGCTCGCATTCACACATATAACTATTTTCTCCTTTTCCAGATTTTCTGTTTTTCCAGATACATGCGGCATCTGCGTCCATACTAACAATGCTGCAAAGGATATTACCCCAAGCCCTGCGCCCACTATTAAATCCCGGTTCTTCATTTTGCTTAAGTCTCCTGTCTGCGTTTTAAATTCTAGGAAGTATACCGTTCCATAAGCGTTATTATCATCAAATAAAGTCAAAAATGCTCATATAATTTGAGGATGCAAAGATTCTGAAACTGTCCCCACAATCAATAGAACCGATAATATCCCACTTCGTAACATATATTATATCGTAGCACTCATACTTTCCATTTAACAATTGCATGCATTCATCACATTCTTCGACATCATCGTAAGCGTCAAAAATCAAGTAGAAAGAAAGTAAAAAAGGGAACAACTTAATTATTTTTTCAATGTTACCCCCTATTTTTCAACCGACTTTTTAAATTGTCATGTCGAGTGCGCATCCTTGGTTCATGTATACTTCTTCCCATTCTTCCCCACTCCCATCCTTCAACCCAAAGGATAAAATGCGTCTGTTTGCACCGCAATGATGGAAGAGGCCTTTAAATTTCCGAAAACAAAAAAATGTATTCTATCCTATTATTATCATCATAAGTAAGTCCAATTCCATAATTATAAGTATTGCTATAATATTCATCTACAAAAACATCTATGCCATTCCCATCCTGATCAAAAAAGGCGAATACATCTGGTATTCTTGTTCTATCTACCGATCTTCTTGCATTTCTGAAAAGAAACTTGACTCGCGCCTTACTCATCCCAACACATACATTTTTAGGACCCAATTTATACTGTGCATCGTCAATCTGTACGTATATAATATTTCCTACCTGCTCATTCACCTCGTCGTAATGATATACAATAACTACTCCTTCATAATAGACAAGCAAAACTTTAAGATCAGGTCTACTAATATCAGATCTTCCTTCAATACTGCCTACCAGTTCTTTTAAGGGTTCTCCCTTCCTTTCAATTAGATTACCATATGAATACATCAAATGAAGTGAATTAATATAATCTGCCTGTATATAATTTTTCCCCAGATTCTTATCCATTATTATAATCACAGCCCCTATGATAAGTAAAAAAATCAATACTCTGAATACCTTTTTCATCTTTCTCATTTTCCCTCAAGAATCTTTACCATAACAAATCAATTATTTCATCTTCCGTTTCATAAACAATACACAGTTTTTCATCTTCTATTCTGATACACAACAGTTGATCCTTTTCGCCCTCGTCTTCATCATTATCACGTACAAATAATATATATTTATGGTCATCTGAAATTCCAAGATGGGCAGATGTATTAATTCCCTCCCGAAATCTTTTTATATTATAATCAGCAGTATCCCAAAAGAGTATTGGCGAAAAACTAGCGCCAAACCAATTCTCATCTCCATCACTGCATCCCACCGTTTTGTCGGCAGAAATATGAATTGAGCTTCCCAAGTCTTTCATCAATTCTACCATTTCTCCTGTTTCAAAATTTATTTCAAAGGCTTTGCCCAGATTCATGAACAAAAAAGTATTTTCATCCAACCATCCATACGCTCTTCCCCACGATACATCAGGTAAATCCATTGTATAGATATATTCAGAAGTTGCTTTATTGTATATAAATGAGGTATCTCCGTACACCCCGCTGACCTCATCGCTTGATAATCGGTAATAAACAGCTTCGATATCTTCTTCGTTTGATATCTGTAAATATTGACTTAGTGATGATTCTTCAAAAAGGCATTTGTAGCTTCCATTTTTTAAATCATATTCGTATATTCATTTTTCTCCATCTTCAATCATACTAAAAAGAAATGTCCGCCTGTCAGGATCAAAATCCCATATTCTACTATATTCCAGATAAACTTTGCTGTCCGGATCATCTGACATCATAAAATATTTTTTTCATTCTCTGCTGACTTTAAGAAGACTATAGGAGTTGAGCAGCCTTCCAATTCTTCCTTGGAAAAATATTCTGGCTGATATGTACATCCAAACAGAATTAAGCTTACTGAAAATAAAAATGTTATTATGATTCCCTTCATTCTACACATGCACTTATATTTCCTATTCTCTAATAATTTGTAATCACTATCCACCATACATTCAATTATATGTTTGCAAATTCTAATGATATCCTCCATATCTGTCTCCTGCATCTATCACTCATCTATCTTCAATTTCATATCCCCCTATTGTTCTATCTTCAATATAATTTCCTTCCATTAAATCCCTGCAAAGCTTGTCTACATTTTCAAGCTTTCTCTTCTGCCATGCATAATTCAGACTGAATGCAGGATCAATACCTGTCACTTCATTTCGGTACGTGATGCGGCAGCATAATCTTTTCGCATCCCACAGCCAATGGCTTCCCTCTATCTCCTTAATTGCAGTTTCTCCAAGCAATATCCCAAGACCTAAAAGTGTATCTCCGAATTCCTCCATAGTGCTGTCTTCATTTTCCTTTAATATTCTTTTTATGAAATCCGGCAGTTCCTTCTTATCGACAATCTCCTCTCCGTAATTTTTCATGAGCTTTTCTAATAATTCATCCCTCTCATAAAACTCTCTCTTCTCCATCTCTGGAGACAGCTTCCACTTAAGCAGATAGGTTTCTGGGCTCTCCAGAACTGGCATAAAATCCGTTTTAATCTGTTCTTCCATCTTAGAAATGATATTCATGAACCTTTCTGAAATATATCCATCATTCCTAAAGTATTCTTCCCTGGCATATGGGAAGAGCCCTTCCCTGATATCCTGTATCTCCACTACGTTCCCATTTTCCACAACAGCGCTGATCCACATTTCCCCCGTTCTATTATTTTCGTTTAATATAATTTTCTGGTTCCCTTCCGGTGTGCTCCTGCACCACTGATAATCTAATCTGCTCTTTCCCGTATATCGGAACTGAAACTTTTCCATTAATATTGACATTCTTTCCTGGATGACGGCATATTGATATCTCGTTTTATCTATTTCTTTATCCGTTTCTTCCTTCATTTCTATGCTCATTCTTTTTCTTGTTTTCCTTCTATTGACAAACTGATCATTATACCAGAACTGTAGCTTCTTTTCATCTTTCTCCTGCCATGCTTCATTTATAATATTTAACGGTGACAGAAATGCTACACTGTTATACATTTCTTTAAGCGGTCCCTCATAAAATTCCTTATGGAACACATAATATCCTGTATTTTCTTTTCTGCTGTCCCATTTCCAATGGCAGTCTTCCAGATTATTGACAATCATATCCCCCAAATAGGCCGCCAGACCAAGCAGCGTCTCTTCAAATTCCTCTGCCTCCTCACCATAATGCTCTATAAGTATATTCATGATGCTTGAAACCATCCTATCCTCATCCGTGGACAGGTTACCATAACGTTTGAACAGCGCTTCCGTCAGAAAGTCCTTTTCTTCATACAGTCTTCTATGCATATCAAGAGTGATAGTGATTTTCCACTTGATTATTTCTTTCTCTAGCCTGTTAAACCCTGGAAGGAAATAATCCCTAATCTGCTCCCGGAAAAAAATCAAAACCTGCTCCAGCGTTTCTTCATCATGATACTGTTTTTTCATTTCCTTCGTTTTGGTATCTTCCTTAAAATAATCAAGGCGTACCACTGCATCAGGTCTCTTTCTTCCGGCTTTCCCTTCCCCTGTTCCTGATTCTATCCACAATTCCTTATCCCATCTTGATTTTGCTATAAAGATCCAATGGGTTATATCTTCTTTTTCCCGTTTGAACTTCCATCCTGAATAATAGTCATATCCGGCGTATTCAAAACCCTCGCTTTGTAAATATGGTCCTAACACTTTTTTGATTATTGTTACGTTTCTCATAATATTTCCTTTTACTTTCCTATGCTTCTCTCAAAATCCTCTCCTTCTATCCATAAAAAGCTGCGCTCGCTTAATTCACATATGCCAATATCCTGCTTAATATACGCCGTCTTGCCTGTTGCCACCTCCAATATATATATACCCGGAAGTATTTGCTCCAGTTCATCTATATTCCCATCATGTGCAAGCACTGCTTCGTGATAGCCGCTTGAATATGCCACATATTTCCCATCTGGGCTGTAGCTTAATGAATACATATCCTGTCCCAGATATTTCACATAACCAGATGGATAGCTTATCTCGTAAAAATCACGATTGTATTCAATAATTATCTTCCCCTCTTCCTGATTTCCACTAAACCATACTAATGAGAACCCAACCCTATTACGCGAGTCCATCATGCTTTCAAAAGAATAATTCCATATGGTTGCTCCATCTTCAATCCTCCGTATAGCCATTTGCCCATCAAATGCTGCACACAAGGCTAAATTCCCCTGCTCATTGATGATTGGGGTATGCCGCCATCCTTCGATATAGCATCTCTGTTCCAATTCTACTAGTTTTTGGTATACCTCACTGTCCATCTGCTCATATGCATCTCCCCTTTTTACCATAATAACGGGATTAAATATTTCATAAGTGTCCTGCGTTTCCGTTATTTTTTTTCCTTCATACAACAAGGTCTGTCTTCTTAGACCATCAGTAATATCATCAGTGAATTCTTGTGCGATTATCCATTTGCAGTCAGGAGAAACATAGTTAATATCTATGTTTCCCACCAATTCTTCCGGTAAGCATTGCTCCTTAAATTCCTGATATAGTTCTTTTCCTTTATCGATAGTTTCTATATCTTTCCCCAAAATTGCATGTTCATGATGCACGGAAGTCCATGTCTCATTATTTATTGAATTATCACAGTACAAATAATAGTTAAAATCTTTAAAATCACTTATACTGCAAAAATCATTTTCTTTTTGTCCCGTTTCCATTCCTCCATATGCATTTATTAATCCCAACATTATAAAAATAAGTATGATTTTCCTCATCCGTCTCTGCCTAAACCTTTCTCACCACTATATTTCATGTATACGCAGTCCATCCTCATCCATAGCTTCACACCATCCATCAGCAAAAATAAATTTTTCACCACACTGCAAACATGTAAATTCATCCCACCCATGCAAAATACGCATGCCTTCACTAAATGATCCATTACAATACAGTAAACTGCAATATAATGAAAAAGCATATTTCATTAAAAGGTTGGGTGTAACACCATGTCTTATAATTTCTTGTGCGAGTTTTAAATGTGATACTATCTCCTTACTTGTGCTTTGGACTTCTAGTCCCTTTTGGATTTTTTACCCAAGAGGATCCAAGGATTATCTTCCCTATCTTCGATTTTGATATCTTTTATATAAACTTCTCGCACATTGCGTGGACATTCCGCCATCTCATATGATACAATTCCAGAATTATATATAGTTACATCATTCAAATGACCGTTTTGACATATTGCAATAGATGTTCCTGCAATATCATCCTTATAACTACTCATTGTCATATAACCTAATCTATGTTTCGCAAATGCAAATAAACTCGCATATAAATACTGTGCATCTATATTGCTTATCTGGTCAGCTGAAACAATTTGGTTTATACATCTTTCTTCAACACATACCAATGCTAAATCAAAGCATTTTAATACCTCATCAGCTATTCCTCCGCGATACTTTTCGTGTGTTGCTATCCAATTTCCCAAATAGCACCACAAATCCTTAGCGGCTTCATTTACTGATGCGATTTCGATAATATGTGGTATAACTGCAAAAAAAAGCGGCTTACATGTACCGGAATCCCAAACTTTTTCTGTACTCTGCATTTAATTGAATTAATTCAATCATTGGAACCATTTTTTTACTAGCAGTTTCAACATTACATTCCTTCGCCCACAGATATGGATAAATCAAGATTCCCTGATTGTATTTTATAGATTTTACATCCTCACTAAAAGTACTCCATTTAAATGTTTTGTAAAATCCCTGGCTTTTGCTGCCAAGAAAAAATGATAAAAATTCAAAATATGTAATCTCAAGATTCTCCCATTCCAAAGTATCTGGTGCCAAATAATAAATCACGCTTTCTGCGTTTATACTATCTTTTTTAAGTGCAAATATTCCGCCAAAAACATCATCAGCTATAATAAAAATATCTTTTCCCAAGTATTTACTCACTTCATAATTATATTCTTCAATAGAGGCTAATTCATTTTTCCTCCCGCTCCCCAATATGCGGATAGTATTGTCAATAATTATTCCCTTAATATTTGCAATTACCTGCCCCAAAGCTGTATCTTCTTCCACTCCCAATTTATTTACTAACAAGTAATCATAATCTTTATTAAATTTAATTTGCAAATTTTTTTGTGAATTGCTAATAATTTCTGATATTTCATTCCATAATTTATTCATATCCGCACCCTTTCCTGTCAGATATAGCCTTCTGTTTGATAATATTTCGTATACTTTGAAACTGAGCGTTTATCATAAGCTCACATAAAATACTTGCATTTCTCCAAATAAAACTGCTGCTCCTTCTTAAATAGTTCAATCATTTTAAACAATTTTTTTTCTTCCCTATACTCCTTCAGTGCCTCCAAATACTCATTTCTATTGGCATCTTCAACAATAATTGGCATGATTTCATTCTTCAAACATTCTCTAAAAAGAATCACCCTTCCCGTCCTGCCATTGCCATCTTGGAACGGATGAATACCCTCATATCTTGCATGGAACTCAGCTAGTACAGCAACATCTATTTTCTGATTATCATACCATTTTATGAGTAACTCCATTTCGGTTTTAACATCCTCCGGTCTTACTGTTTGATACATTCCAATCATATTTGGACGCTTTTTATAATCGCCAATAGCGTATCCATTGGCGCGATCCTCAAATACCCCCGACTTTAATTCATAATGGAACTGCTTTATCAATTCCTGTGTTAATGATTCATCAAATGTATCAAGCATTTTATTAAACATCAGGAAATGACCATTCATTTCCTCAACATCCTTTGCCCGATAATAATCATCCGATTTTGGCAGAGTACCATTATCAAATAAAGATGCAGTTTGCTCCTCAGTCAGTGTACTTCCCTCAATCTTATTGGAATTATACGCAAGTAAACGCTGTGTATAAGCATATATACCAGAGCGATCAAACTTCTCCCTTTCTATTTTGAATCGTTCTAAAATAAAGTTTAGAAACTCTTTATTATCATTATTCATACTACTTACCTCTCTTACCCAGATTCTTCATCAGCAAAGGTTTTGCTTTCATAAAAACATTACTTTACATATGATTCAATTTAATCCAACAATGGAACTTCCATTTTCTCTTCTTCCAGTTCTCCATCATCATGTAAAATATACATCTCCACAATAAGTTCGCATGTCATACCCGCACTAATTATATAAAAATCATGTTTATATGCTATCATTTGTGCCTATGTTTCATCGTAAGCATCACCATAAGATTTAAAATCATTTTTTAAAAAGAACCAATACTCACCGCCATTTTGTAATAATTTTTCTAACAGTTCAGTAAATGATAATTTCTTCTAAGCAGTTTCATCGTCAAGTATTTTTTGAAGAGTGTTTTGATTATAAACATAAACTTTTGCCCATGTAATGTCATTTGGGTTAAAATCTACATCTTCTTCAAATTCAAACTCGTCATCGTATTCATAAACTACATATACCAAAAAAGATTTATGCCCATTAATAATAACCTGTTGCTTATTAAAATTCTCATTCAATTTTGAAGCTGCTGGATAATATTGTAAATCATATACGCTAATTATCCTGTTACAATTTACACATTTCACAAATATACTCGGATGCCTATCTTTATATACTTCAAAGCATTCATTTCCGCAATCGCATTTTATCTTATACACAAATTTATAATTATCTTGATATACTTCGTTCAGTTGATTATATATGCTATCAATCGTATCTTGAATACAAAATTTCTCAACATGCTCCGGTGCATATTTATACATCTATACGCGTCCTTCTTTCCGTTTTTATAATTTACCACCTACTCTTTACGTATTGTGATGTAACTATTGTTCGCCCTTCAACGCTTAAAATTCTTCTGATGGGCATTTCCACTATTTTTAATATTTAAATATTAGTTGAGCTTTAATCCATACTTTAGTAATACTTCGTAAAAATCCATATCCACTTCATGTAACTCATTTTCCTCGTGCAAATACATAGTGACTGTGCTCTGACATACGCCTTCCTTCACTTGAAAGCCAAGGGAATCTCCCGTTTCAAAATCAACAACTGGTAAGAAATCTTTTTCTAAAACCCACTCTTTTAATACCTTATCCTTGATATAAAACATACCATCGCTATCGCAAGAATACACTATGATAAAACCAAAATATCCTCCACCATATTGCTTTACAAAGTATTTATATGCTTTTGGCAGTTTTACGTCATAATAATCTTCTATTCTTTCGATCATTTCGTCATTTGCTTTACCGTCTGACTCTAAAGCAAATAATTTTGGTTCCTTTTCTGCAATTTCTTTAACCTTATTTTGAAAACTACGCTTATCCATATTTCATTCCTCTGTTAATCATAAATCCAATATGGTAACAATTCATCCTCTCTCTGCCGCATTGCATACTAATCCTCATTCCCTATTTTCATTTCATGCAGATAATAAGCTACCAGTTTCCTGTCTTCTCTTTTTCCAAAGGAAATTTCCCTATCGTACTCTTTTGTCTTCTCTTTTTCTGACTTTCGACAATAAAAATACATAGGATAAACTGTCGAGGCCTGCAGGATTTTTAAACCTTCTCCCCTTGTTTTTGCCGTATATTCTCTCACATTCATTACAATCTTTTCCACTTTTTGAAGTTGTACCATGGAAACCGTTCCATCTGATGCATTCTGCAGTACATAGTCCTTCGTAATCCGCACTTTCTTCTCTTTCCGCAGGTGACAGAACATCCTCTATTTGCTCCTTCAAATTTCCCATATATCTCTTTGCCGGAAAAGAAAACTGCATCAAAAAAAAGAAAATAGGAATCCCAACAATTCCCATACATGCCCCCATCAGCGCATTTTGAAGCACACCTGCCATATCCTTACCAACCCAGATTCCTATCCCTCCGCAAAGAATTGCAAGGATCACAATTACTAACGGCGAATATATCAAAGTATCTTTTTTCAATTTCTTTTTCATTAATCCAGCTTTTCTCTCTTTCCACCCATTTTGTATAATTATCGTTCATTTCTCACCTTTCCCTTCACATAGATGCCATTATTTTATATATTAACGCCAAACTATGGATGTATCAAGTATAACACTATATTGCTAATTAATATAAAGTTATCTAATCTCATTTCAACTTTCCAAATGTACATCATATCCTGATTGATGAGACTTCACTGATAGTTAATAATTCCCTGAAACTCAAGCCCTATCCTCACTCTTCCTGTTACATAATGATCAAATAAGATGCCGACTCTCCCATCATATAGATAATAGTCATAGTAATGAGGAGAACTATTTTTCTCCCACTGTTCTATAAATGCCCTTTTATTTCTTTCCCAATCTTCCACCTCAAAAACAGAGTCTGTATATATAGTGCCTTTGTAATTATCAACTTTCTTCATAATAGTATTTATGTCTCCGAAACTCTCCAGAGAAACTTTATCACCCGTTTTTAGAGATATGGTAATTGCATCTTCAAAATTAACCACGCGAGCCATTCCTGAACTGATGGATTCCATAAAATAAATACAAATGTAATTTTCATCAGCAAATGTAATAAAATAATCGCAGGAGTAAAAAGCATTTACTTCCTGTTCTAATGCTTCATCATAATTCAGCATTGCCGTTTCATGAAATAATCGATTGATCTTTTCTCCTAATTTTACATTTGCTGTCCCATCAACGAATTCAATTTCCGGATAATTTACAATAGAATATTCTAGGAAATTATCCTGATCAAATTTTTGGGCATTTTGTGTTATTTTATATCCTTGATAATAATCATCATTTAGTATTGTCACTTCTTTAGGTGTCTCTCCCCCATATAGTTGACTGTTTTCAATAGATAAAATCATGTTTTCTATACTTATCGGATTAAACATAATTACAATAATTATGATGAGTAAAGCAAATAAAATACCTTTAACCATATTGTGTTCTAAAAATTGTTTCATTGTATGACTCCCTTGACATTATTTTTATATGCATCTCGCTGCTTCTGATGTGTTGTCGTCCCAACTTAACGACTGCTGATACTTCATCAACCCATTCTCATCTTCACCCCGATATTATTTTAATATATGCTTGCATCATTTTTGCATCATAACATCTATCAGCGCTAATCTGCCGTGGTGTTGATTAAAGTCAAATAAAAAAGGCATACCAGATATTCTTATCTGATATACCTATTCATCTGCTACTACACCTTTTCTCATGCTGATTACGTACTTTGTAATTCATCTATCCCATATTGGATTACAATATCTGCAATTTCATTGAGTACGGCTACACGCTCATCATCATTTTTAAATTCAAAAAAATCACTAGTATATTTTTTATCCTTGACCAGTTCTCGAACTCTCAAGCCATGCACTTCCAGTATATATGCACTATCCCCCCAAATATCCTTTTGGATAACAACATTTTGTTTTATTCCTTCAACTTCGCGGCTAAAAGTCCAACGACAGGATTCAAATTTTTCATATCTGAATCCATACTCTCCTAATCGTTCTTCCATAATCTTCACTACAATATTTCTGCTCATACAATTATCCTTTCTTACTTAAACAGTCTACAGTCAATCGAAAAACACCTTATCGAAAGAATCTTTCCATTCCCCACCACTTAGGTATCAATTCTTCCAGGGTAACAATTTCTCGTTTCTCATAATCAACCATGATTTCCATATCCTTATTTTTAAGAGAAAGCTGCATAAAAAATTCCCTGCAGGCACCACAAGGCATACCACTTCCTTCTCCATAAGGAGGAGTATCTCTAAATGCTATCATTCTCTTTATCACAGTCTGTCCGCTGTTTACATACATATTAAGCGCAGCTACTCTTTCAGCACACAAATTCATAACACCACTACAACTTTCAATGCAAAAACCTGTATATATCTCTCCGTTCTCACTTTCTAAAGCACACACAACATGATGTGCATAAAGAAAAGGAGAAACATCTTCCGGATGATACTGTTCCTTTGCTTTTTCATACAACCGCTCCCAAATATCCATAACTTCCGCCTCCATAAATTTTGATTGTTGCTGACCTCATTATATAGTAATCAGATTACACGTGTCCATCCTCTGCTCTCTCGTAAAAATAATTACCTAACATATTTTAATACATATTTGCATCATTTTTGCATCATAATATTTATCCAATCTGTCTCGAACATTCTAAACAGGACGGTGTCTGCACTGCGGTAGTAGTCTGAATTTTTATGCTCGTGTTCCTTCTTTTGAACACAAAAAAGGCGCATGGTTCCACACGCCTTTACACTGTTATAGATTATTTAATTCCTGTTATGCCAAAACTCCAAGAAACTCAAAGGATACATATGAACCTCATCACCTCTGTAAGATATTTCGGTTAGTTTTAACCAAAATATCTTCTACAGATGCTGAATGACATTAAAAAAACAAATATCGTCGTCTTTTTTAATTACTTTGACTTTCATTATAATTTACCACGGTCCATATGACATATTAATGAAGTCATTTACAAACTTTTTCTTTACGGTTACATCCACTTCTAATTCATTTTTATCCATTTCTCCACCTAGTATCTTATTTACAGACATTGGGTCAAATATCAATGTAACCAGCTCTACCGGGTAACCGTTATCAAAATAATATATATCACATTGATAATAATCATAACCAAATCCTGGAGTTCCGCTCCCAGTACTTTGCACCAACAACCAGTAATTTTCTCCATTATAATTTATAACCTTACTAATTGATGCTGTATTATTTAGTCCGAAGGTCATTTGATATGTTCCATTACCTTCATTATTAAAAAAGAACTGATAATTATACCCCATGCTACTCATCCCTGCTCGATTACTCACCACGATATCTTTTTTTCCATCATTATCAAAATCAACCTCAAAGTAATCTTGCCCTTCCCCTTTTTCTGCTAATATTTCATTCACTGTTTCTTCTTGCATTCGCCCTTTCAGTTCTTCCAATGTGAGCTGCATTAATCCAGTATTCTCCTCGAGTTCTTCGATATCATACCAACCTTCCAAAATCCTCGTTTTTATCTTCTCAACAAGCCCTTCAGGAACAAATTCCGCATCTACCTGTAAATTACTGTTCAAATTTCCAAATGGATCACACCACCATTTGCCCAAATTCCCAAAATCTATATATAAATAAGCATCTTCTTCCGACTCTACTTTTATTCCATTTTTATCGCACAGATAGGCATCTACAGGAAATTTTAAATTCATATAGCTGACACTCTCTTTCCAATAGAAATTATCCTTTTCTTCTCGTCCCTCCACCACCATTGCAATTCCATCTGCATAAATAACATACCTATGCGACCGGTAAAAAAAATTTTCCGAAAAGACTTCCTGCATATTTTCATTGTTTTTGGGCATTGCCTCTTTGTCTGTGGATGTAACCATTTCTGTTTTAAAAGAATCCTCATGTATTTTTTCATTTGATTCTTCACTCGTTATTTCACATCCTGTCAACACAATCAGCAAGAATAAAAAAAATAATACCAATTTAATTTTTTCTCTCAATATAGTTCCTTTCTCATGTTATAAAATCTCCCTGTGTATCCCCCTTATAGTAGCCAGGCACCATTTTGATAAGCCACAACTGTTTTCTTATATAAATTAACTCGAAATTCGATTTCTAATATTATCACTATAACAGCTAATAAAATTGATCCTCCACAAAATATTTTTGCAATCTCCACTGCTAAAGCAGTATTCAGCTAATTACATCTTCTTTTCAAAATATTAATAAGTAAAACTGAAAAAAATCATAAATTTGTCATTCATTTATTCTGTTTCATACTCTCCAAACAGTTCCTCATAGGTATACATTTCCTCCCGGCGTCTCTCTCTTGCCAGTTCAAGCGCCTCCATATATGGTCTGGCCAGCTCTTCAAATTGTTCGTCCGTTATTTTGAAAAACCATTGTCCGCTGCTTTCCTCCAAAACTCCCTGCTGTTTCATCTCATCTGTGATTTCCCATCTTTTCTCCCTGTCAGCATAATTTGGAAACATCACCATATTAATATCATCATGATAAAGGTCCGCATACTCTGCCCAGAACAGGGTGTTTAATTCAAGATTCCCATCCGAATCCAGCTGAAAAAATTCGCATATATCAATATCAAATTCTGGATTCCACACCCCATTCCAGGTTCCGATTATCTCCATTCTGTCAATACATGTCCACAGCATATATTGATCTGTATCAGGATTATATGCAAAGACTGATATTTGTCCATAACAGTCTACGTATAATTCCGGCAAGTCGTCCCCATTCATGTCAAAAAAATAAAAATAGAAGCTTTTGATACCATTCCCTCTCGATTCAAACCAGTCTTCTATATATAATTCTTTGCCCGTATTCCTCTCCAGAAAAGGAGCCTTATTTTGAAGCAGATACCAGAATTTTTGTTTATATTCTTCATACACCTCCGGATTTCCCTTTTCAACTTCGGCAGAATAATCCACCTCCTCATAGGCTTCCTTAATCAATTCAAAGGTTTCTTCATCCACAAAAGGAATCTCCTCAGCTGTATAGTACTGCCACATACTGCCTGATAAAATATGCTCACATTTAATTACTTCTTTTCTATTTTCAGACTCTTTCGGCTTGGCTATGGCATCTGGCTTGATATTTGCTGTCTCTTCTACTGCCTGTGATATCACTTCATCTGACGGCTCTTTATGGTCACTTTGACCTACAGATAAAAAGAAAACAAATAATATCAGCGATACTATCATTAGGACACATCCATTGATAGCAATAACTTTTTTACCGATTTGTTTGTACATACTTCCATATAATTTTATCACCGTTTAATGTCTCCTCTATCGTATTCCAATTCCCATACCCAGGGAACAGCCATTCATTCTGAGTATTATGCAAACACCAAATGCTATTTGCTTCTGACCATGGCATGTTCTGTTCCGGTAAAACAATCTTGATATCATTTTTTATCGTCTGTCCACCTGTATAAAAAAACTCATTGAAATATATCTCTATATCACCATTTTCCTTTTCTATTTTATCATTTTTTACGAGTTCTCCATGAAGCTGCCATTCTCCATCTTCTACAGAAAACATTTTCATTGTAACTCCATCACCTACGTCTGCAAATATAACGGATGACAGTTCTTCATTCCAAACCGGCATGTTTATAGACTTATTCCATGGCAAAGATTTTGACTCATAAACTGACTTTTCAGAATTCCAAACCATAAAATAAAGTTTCGTATTATAAACCGCATCTCCTTCCAGATAAAAAGCACACAATATTACATCTGGAAAATCATCACCTGAGATATCCTTAATCCAATATACTTCTTCAAGAGAAACTGGATATCCCATAAATATTTGACTTGATACAACATTTCCCTCTTCATCTCTTACAATCAATCGGTAATCAGCATAGCCTCCATATACAATCGAACCCGTGTCATAAACCAGCCCTATTCTCTCAAATGCCACTTGATATATTTTTTCTCCGTTCATAACAGTTTCTTCCCATACCGTTTTGGGCAATGACTCTGCTGATATGGGCGATTCCACAATTACTTTTTCTGTGGAAGAATAAATTTCTAAGATGTCATTTTCCCTGTTTGATAAATACACTGGAATATTTGCTTCCCGTACGCTTCCTTCCTTTTCATCTTTATACTTTAAATTTATAATGGAAAAGTTCTCTATCGCTATATCCAGTATTTTTGAGTAACTATCCGGTATGTAAATCGAATTCATTTTTTCAAGATCTGTTACGACAAGCCAATTTTCTTCGTATTCTAACACTTCAGCATCCGTCAAATAGGCTACCACGTGCCCACCCAAATCATATGTACTGCCATTTTCAAGGATTCCTACGCCATTCCCATTATCCACATTTTTCCGTTCCTTACCGCATCCCTCAAAAAATATTATAAAAAAGACAACAAGCATAAGTGTTACCATAACGTTCTTTATCTTTATTCGCACTTTACTATTCCTTTCTTCCCCTAAACATTCACCAAAATCTGTGATGGATGCTTTGGAAGACTTCCATTAGAAACACACACCGATTTTATACCATCTGCCAATTGAATCCACAATGCCTTCTGGATTGTATATTGACACAGCAAAATCCCCATCACTTTTTACCAAATAAATTTATTTAATCTTGTCATACACATATATCTTCATATTGTATGTGTCGATCGCCATATAAATAGTGTCATTTTGCCCTTCTAATTTGAAGTTATAAATATTATTTACCAATTCAGGAATGATTTCTTTTGATAAATCTGTTTTATATGGGATGTCTCCTTCCTTTTTCATGGAAAATTCAGTATCATATGGTAACCAATCCTCTTTTATGTCACAATAATATCTGTCGTTCTTCTTGTTATCCTCACTATATTTTCTCACCCCATACTCTATATATTGATAAAGGATAAGGTTTTCCGCAAAATTTTTAGGAATTTCCACATTTGAACCCGTTTTTATTCCGGTTCCATTTTTCACATCTTCCGCTTTCTCTACTACTGACTGATTTAGCTCTGTTTCATCCACTGATTCCTGCTGCTTCTCCTGCTCTTGCAGTATTTCCTTCTTTATTAACTGATTGTTATCCTTTCCCATAAGGTTAACTATCGTATTTCCGGCTAACATTACCAGCATGCCGGCTCCAAAACCTATCAGACCGATTTTCCATTGTGTTTTCTCTCCTTGACTCAATTTACCATTCCTCCACTTCATATACATGCGCTTTCATATTATATCCATCGATATCTATATACAAAGTTCTCTTCTGACTTCTGAGCCGACAGGTAACTATCATATTAGTGACCCGTGCAATTATATCTTTATCTGCATTGAAATAAAAAACATCATCTAATTGATTTTCTTCCACATATCGTTTTAAAATACTTGCCACATCAAGATAAATTACAGCATTCCAGCTCTTACTTACTCCTTCCGGTAATTTCAAATAGTCCAATTCCTCCAATTCCTCTATCGTTACTCCAGAGAAATGATTATCAATACACTCAAGATCATTCCAATCAGACTGGACGTAGGTGTCTGGATAATACACAATCTGTCCTTCATCCCCTATTTCAATTTGTTCATATACCGTCACATTTCCATCTGAATTGTCCACCATCTGAAAGAATTCACATTCTGCCGGATATAGATAAATCTTTTTCTCCTGCGTCTGCACATCCACATAAAGAATATGTTTTTCCCCTTCTAGTTTTAATTTATAACACCCCTGTACAATATCTAAACCGGTATCATCTTTTATACAATATTCATAAGGATAATCCTTCCAGTCATCGCTAACATTATCAATAAAAAACTGAGTCTTCTCATTTAGCAATTGTTCTTCCAAATCATAGTAAAAAACATCGTCAATACCCTTTTCCAAAACGTATTGATTCACAGCCGCTGTTATCCATTCATAGAGTATCATCTGCCTCTGAAACCATTCAGGCATGTCCAGCAATCCTTCTGATAATCTGGCATTTATTCTTTCTAATTCCAAGGACGTGGTTATTTCTTTCTCCGTACTATCCTCCCATTTCTCTGATGCCTTTATTATAAGCAAGTTACAATTAACATATATGTGGATTAATACTATTGCTACTAATACTATTAATGTATTTCTTTTAATTCTAATCATCATCTTTATTTATAACCTCACCTTCCGGTTCCCTCACAATATCCACACTGACGAGCCGCGAATCCTGATATTATTTTAATATATGTTTGCATCATAACATCCATCAGCCCAATCTGCCGTGGTGTCGACTAAAGTCAAAAACAAACGCCGTCACACTTTGCGAACCGGCTTAGCGTTCATTTGAATTTTGCCCCTTCCTACGCCAATCAGTACTCCATCCGGAATTCATTCAATTTCATGCTCTCAATCCCCTGCTCCGATAAATACATATCAACTACCATTACCCTCCCGCTTTTTTGCTTTATGCCAAGTCTTCGGGGATAAAAATAATATCTCAGGTGCATGCATCCTGCCACTTCATTTTGTAGAATCTCATAGCAGTCATACTGCTCATCCGCTTCCCATCCACTTTCCACAAATTTTTCAGCAGCATTAAAAAATGCACTCATTTCATCTTCATTTCTGCACAATTTGGCGGTTTCACCTTTTTCTACCGTATCATTCTGAATATCCTCAAGGAACTTATCTCCCAAAAAGCCTGCCACTTCTGCCACATCAGAAAACCCCCATATTTCCCCAGCTCTTTTTCTCTCAGAATGGTCATGTGAAAGAGTATCCGCCTGAAAATCACTGACAGGCATGAATGACAATTGCCTTTCCGGCATCGGCAACGCCACCATTTCCTTTCCCTGCAGGATATTTCCCTTTTCAACAACAAGGGTGCTTTCCCTGCCTTCTTTTTTTATCTCCTTTGCTCTCTGATACTCTTCCCTTGTCATGGGAAAGTTTTTCATACTTGTATGTGAAATTTCCCCGTAATGGATACTGACAAGACAATCAATGCTGATGGCTTTTGCCACATCTGTATTTAAAGCATCATAATCAGGATAAAAATAATATTGGAATCCTACGTATCCAGAATATCCGATGTAATCTTTAAAAATACAATCATATTCTTCATCTGCTGTCCAATTCTCTTCCAGCCAGCCCCAGTCACTGTTCTTAAACTGCCAAAAGCCGGAATCTTTATAGACAGAAAATATTTCCTCATACTGTCCTATATCTGTCCCCCTGCTTTCCAGGATATCAATAAATATCCTTCCTGTTTCCTCTGCGCTGGCAGCGGCATTGCCTGATGCCAAAAGCCCCTCATTCTCTTGCTCATATACCTCGTCAGGGTATAAAAAGCGTCTGTAATATTCTTCAAAATCCCATATCATTTTTTCATTGCTGACCTGACCGGACTGAATCATGGTTTCCTGATAAAGCTCATCAAACAGCCCGCTCATACAGATATAATTTTCTATCTCTGCCTGTTCTGCAGGCACTGTAAAAATATCCGTCTGGATTTCATAAACCTGTCCGCTGCTGTTCACAGAAAGATATATATTAACTTCCTCTGTCTCTTCTGTTACTGTTTTTTCCCTGTCCGGATAAAAATAATAGGAGAAGTCATAATTGTTCTCTCCAAAGACTGTATTTAACTGGTAGTCCCTATCATATGCGTACGGGTCAATCTCCCAATCCTCATCCAGCAGGCTCCAATCTGTTTCCTTCAGCTGCTGCAATGCGTATTCTGTAAAATATCGTTCATTTTCAACGCTTATCTTTCCACGTTCTGCAAGGACTTCTTTTAAAATATTACCAAGGAAGACTTCCGTTTCACACATATATTCCGAAACAAAGATCCCGTTTCCCATAACAGCCTCATCCACCAGATAAGGAAGATCCCTCTCATAGTACATATTTGTAAGGGGATCCGGCGGCATCCTGATAAGGCTGTATCCTAAGATATTGCCCTGCAGCTGGTCTGCCGTAACATAAATTCTTTTGCTCCATTGCTCATCGTCTTCTGACGCATCCTCCAAAGCCTCCTCCGCAGCAGAAGCTTGTACCAATTCAGTTTCCGGTTCTTCAGAATCCGTATTCGCGGCGGTATTTGTGACCTCATTTCCTAAAAAATCTCCCGAGGCATTGCAGCCACCTAGTAGAATTAGTAAATAAAACAGCAAAAATATCCAAAGCTTTTTCCTACTATTCATCATCTTCTCCTGTTAATACACTGTATCATATATGGGCAGCTTCTTCCCTTTTTGTAGAGCCATAACTTTTGGGTCTTTCATAATCTACCAATGTTTCCAGATTATTCCAACAATAGCTATATTAATTCAGTGCAATTGAAATTTCCTATCTAATACATTTTAATATATATTTGCATCATTTTTGCATCATAATGTCTATTACAAGATTATCCCTACAGTACGCGTACGGGTTCAGTCCATCGCCTGTATATTCCGACCAGATTTTTAAGGGCACGTTCGCCCTGGGGCGTGGCATAACCTGCCGTGTCATGAGCACCCACGGCGCTGCCCCTCCTTTAAACATAAAAATCGGTCATCCCAAAAAAGAATAACCGAGTCTCCTAGTTTATGTAATTATATTAAAGTATGTTTTCCTTTTTGTTGCGGGTATAGAGCAGCCAGCTCCGTTCTTCCCCTTTAAACCAGCGGACTGCCCTTACCCTCTATAGGTATGAAATCCATATTTCCACTGCGGTTCCTTCTAATGAAAAACCTTCCTACATGAGCAGAATTTTTCTGCTGCTCACATCCACGTGTCAGAAGTTCCCATTCTATTTAAAAAGTAACCGTCAATTGCATATGTAAAATCATCCTTAATAGTTATACCACATCTGCCTGCATTAATGGTATTACCTGAAGTTCCTTGTCTAAGGGCTTAAAACATTTATTGCTCCTTCATATTCTACTCCATCAATGACAACCGGCTCAGTATATACTTGATAAACCAATCTATGCTGTATATTAATCCTTCTGGAATAGTAGCCGTTTAGATTTCCCACTAATCCCTCATATGGCGGCGGATTCTGAAAGGAATTTTTCGCTATGATATGCAACAATTACTCCTTCATAATACACAAGCCAAACTTTAAGATCAGGTCTTCTAATATCAGATTTTCCTTCAATACTGCCTACCAGCTCTTTAAGGTTTCTCCTTTACTTTCAATCAGACTGTCATATGAACACATCAAATGAAGTGAATGAATATAATCTGACTGTATATAGTTTTGCCCCACTTTTTTGCCAAAAATTCTTGACAAACCCATAGAAAAATGTGTATTTGTTACCTGTTAATACCGGCTTAGTGGGCAAGTCTTTAGGCAAAGGATTTATCAATAATACACATCTGTCCATCGCCGGTGATGGAACTCCTGTTGTAACTTCGGTCAGAAAACGTAAGCGCCGCGTCTGTGATTGTGCTGAAAAAGGAATCACCGACTGCGATTGCAAAAGGTATTTTTCACAGTCGGACTGTGGTATTGACTGGGATTCCCATCGCAACCATTATTACTTTGGATACGACTTATACATGCTGACAGCATCTGATTCTGAAAATGATCTTCTGTTTTTTCCATTATTAAGTCCTGCCTCACGACTCCCATTGTACAACCTATAACCATCATAGGGCTCTTTTTTCATAGTAAGTTCCACGAACAACTCTTATTTCATGCTACAATTTTTCTCTCGTCCATTTTAATCCCCGATTAATCATCATCTTCAATTTCCTCCGGATGATCCCTATAGTAATAAATTAAAATCCTTTCATACCGTCTATCTAACATATTATCCTCGACTTCTCTTTGCTTCCTTTTTCTCAAATAATCCCACACGACAATCATAAAATCGAGTGGTTCTATATCCATTCTGGTTCCCAATATTTTTTTAATACTACAAGTCTGCTCTTGATTGTCCCAAATCCACTCTCCTTTATTTCCCCAACTTATTGTATGCCCATATAATGCTGCCAGTCCTATCAATAATATTTTCTACTTGGCTAAACGGTTCATCTAACATCTCCTTTAATTTCTCATATATGATATTTATAACTTCTTTCGCTTCTTTTCCTTCCACTTCCAATCTTTTTTGATATTCCTTACATAATTCTTGGCGATGCTGTAACAGATAACGGTTAGACTCTTCCGAGGGAATTGCATCCGTGTTCCTCAAGCATCTTTCCTAATTCTTCCCGTATAATCTTTTTAACAGTCATTGTTATAATCCTCCAAATCCTTCATCACTGTCACATTCCGGTCAAAGTAGAAGTTCTGCTCATTCTCTTCCCCGCTGATTCCCATATGAAGCTCCTAAAGGCCTTCTATTGGTATCGCAGTTTCTATTTTGATTTCTGCTGATGTGAGTGTTGGCATATACATCTTTTCTTCTCGTCTTAAAACATTTTTGAAAATACCAAGTTTAGGCTTAAATAACCGTATCATAGGGAAGCCTTCTAAATACGCTTAATAGACAATTAATATCTTCTTCTTTTCTGTTCCAATACCATATAAGATCATGCAATGGGTTTGTAGAATTTTTACCATGAATTTTTTTTATGGTACACGCCTTGGTCTTATCATTCCACCTCCATTCACCTCCACATTTCCTAATAATCT
>JAAUZD010000008.1 GCA_014804785.1 Lachnospiraceae bacterium | reverse complement strand
GGCGATTTTAGGAGCCATAAGGCAGGATGCCGCTTGGCTCCGACCCGTCCGGTTTGGATTACATATATCCATTCCGTTAGTGAAATCCGATTTGAAGACCAGACCTGAAACCCAAAGCAAGCCCCTTCCCTTCATTCCATCCCCCCGCATCCCCAATCCCTCCGCCCCTACATGCTATCCCCTAAGCCGAGACTTAACTGTCACAGACCTCTCTATCAATATAGGCTTAATTTATAGTTTTATAATATAATCTTGAATCTCTCAAGTCCGCTGCTGCCCACAGAAAACGTCATTTCGCTTGACGGTTTTCGTATGGCAGCCGAGAGAGCATCTGAGTGAGCCTGCCCANTTTNTGGTTNCANGGCTNTGGCGTAAAATCGGCAATTTCACTTACGGAATGGTAGACTGTCAGGGGAAAATCGCCATGGATGGCGATTTTAGGAGCCACAAGGCAGGATGCCGCCCGGCTCCGCCCCGTCCGATTTGAACTACCTATATCCATTCCGTTAGTGAAATCCGATTTGAAGACTAGACCTGAAACCCAAAGCAAGCCCCTCCCCCTTCATGACATCCCCCATCCCCACTCCCTCCGCCTCTGCATCCTATCCCCCAAGCCGAGCCCGAACTGTCACATATTTTGCGCATATTTTTTTGTCCCTCTTACATTTCGCGAAAATCTCTTTCTATTTTTGGGGTTATGTTGTATAATCGTTTGTGTAGACATTTCAGATAACAAGTCGTAATAAATTCCCGAAAGAATATAATTAAGGTTGACCCTTTTAAAAATTTCATTATGACAATAAATGAATGGAGGATTTTATGAGAGAAAAGTATGAGTCTTTGGCATTGGCAGATTTGAAAGCGATTGCAAAAGCCAGAGGACTGAAAGGGACTTCGACGATGAAAAAGGCAGAGCTGATAGAGTTGATGCTGGAAGAGGATGAAAAGGATAAAGCTCAGGGGAAGACTGTGCAGTCGAAGTCGGTTCCGCTAAAGCCTACGTCGGTGAAGACGGCAGGGATCGGCAGTGCAGAGGGAAAAACGGAACATGCGGAAGGTAAAACTGAGCGTGCAGAATATAAGCCGGAACGTACGGAGAAAACCGAATACAGAACAGAACGCACAGAGGGAAGGGTGGAGGAGCCAAGACCGGAGGAGGACAAGTTTCCTGCTGACCTGGACAGCGGTATCGCAGCCAGCGGGATTTTGGAGGTTATGCCTGACGGATATGGGTTTATCCGCTGTGAAAACTATCTGCCGGGAGATCATGATGTGTATGTGGCACCCAGCCAGATTAGGAGATTTGGCTTGAAAACCGGAGATATTCTGGAGGGAAATACCCGTGTCAGAACTCAAGGGGAAAAGTTTGCTGCCCTTCTTTACGTAAAGTCAATTAACGGTTATTCACCGGAGGTTGCTTCGAGACGATGCAATTTTGAAGATATGACACCTGTTTTCCCGGATGAAAGACTGCATCTGGAAATGCCGGGAGCAAGTATTTCCATGAGGATTATGGATTTAATCAGTCCGGTGGGAAAAGGACAGAGAGGTATGATTGTTTCTCCGCCTAAAGCCGGTAAGACTACATTGCTTAAGGATGTGGCGAAATCCATAAAGCGTAATTCACCGGAAGTTCACTTGATTATTCTTTTGATTGATGAGCGCCCGGAGGAAGTGACGGATATCAAGGAAGCAATTGAAGGACCCAATGTGGAAGTCATCTATTCGACCTTTGATGAATTGCCGGATCACCACAAGCGTGTTGCGGAAATGGTAATAGAAAGGGGGAAACGTCTGGTAGAGCACAAAAAAGACGTTATGATTTTAATTGACAGCATCACCAGACTGACAAGAGCATATAACCTGACGGTTCCGCCAAGCGGACGTACTTTGTCAGGAGGTCTTGATCCGGCAGCTTTGCATATGCCGAAGAGATTTTTTGGCGCTGCCAGGAACATGCGTGAGGGCGGTTCACTGACAATTCTTGCAACGGCGTTGGTTGAGACAGGAAGTAAGATGGATGACGTGGTCTATGAAGAATTCAAGGGAACCGGTAATATGGAGCTTGTGCTTGACCGGAAGCTTTCCGAAAAAAGAGTGTTCCCTGCCATTGATATTCCGAAGTCCAGCACAAGAAGAGAGGATCTTCTGCTTGCGCCTGACGAGCTGGAAGCAATCAACATTATGCGCAAGGCACTAAATGGTCTTAAGCCGGAAGAGGCTGTGGATAAAATTCTGGATATGTTTTCAAAGACCCGTAATAATCAGGAATTTGTAAATCTTGTCAAAAAAATAAAATGGTTCTAAAAAATGCTTGCATCCTTGAATAAGCTATGATACAATTAAAAAGCTGTTTCGGGTTATTACATGCAGCGGTATATATGCCAGCGCAGGTGAAACCTACAGTAGACGAGAACAAACTGATTCAGATATTATGTTATTATAGAGAGGTGAAAACATGAAAGAAGGAATCCATCCTGAGTTCTATCAGGCAACTGTAACTTGCAACTGTGGCAATACATTCGTAACAGGTTCAACTAAAAAGGATATTCACGTTGAAGTATGTTCTAAGTGCCATTCATTCTACACAGGTCAGCAGAAGGCAGCAAGAGCCGACGGTCGTATTGATAAGTTCAATAAGAAATATGGTGTGGAAAGCAAATAATTTTGCAGGAAAAGGTTGGGGTGTTGCATCTCAACCTTATTTTGCTTTATAGGGAGATCGTTGCTGCCGGGCGACGATTTTTTAACATAAGGATGGTGTGTGAAGCGTGTCATCTGTTGTATATGGAGTGTTATATGAAGAAAAATAAGATTAATCGCTCATCAGGAATAGGCGGTCAGGCAGTTCTGGAGGGCGTCATGATGAGGAATAAAGATGATTATGCCGTGGCAATCAGAAAGCCCAACGGAGAAATTGAAGTGGAAATGGATGTGTTCCATGGATGCATGCATGGAAGTAAACTGACCCAGATTCCCTTTATAAGAGGTATTTTTAATTTTATTGATTCTCTGCATCTGGGAATGAAGACGCTTAATTTTTCTGCGTCTTTTTATGAAGATGAAGAGGCGGAAGAAACGAAGCTGGATAAGACCCTTGACAAGGTAACCGGAGGCAAGGGAGAAAGTATACTTATGGGAATTACGACAGTGATTTCCGTATTGCTTGCAGTGGCAGTCTTTATCATACTGCCCTATTTTCTTTCCTCCCTGTTATCAGGGTTCGTAAGAAATGCATCCCTTCTTGCGATTTTAGAAGGCATTATAAGAATTCTTATCTTCTTTGCCTACGTGGTGGGAATCAGCCTTATGAAGGATATCAGCCGGCTTTACCAGTATCATGGTGCAGAGCATAAGTGTATTAACTGTATCGAAAAAGGAAGACCGCTTACGGTGCATAATGTAATGCGAAGTTCCCGTATTCATAAGCGTTGCGGAACCAGCTTTTTATTTTTTGTTATGTTTGTGAGTATTATTCTGTTCTTTTTTATCAGAGTACAGAATCCTGCGCTTAAGGTAGCGCTGCGTATTTTACTGATACCTGTCATTGCAGGGATTTCCTATGAAATCATCCGCCTTGCAGGAAGGAGCGACAATATTTTTGTGCGTATTATTTCTGCACCGGGGATGCTCCTGCAGCGTCTTACCACGAAAGAGCCGGATGAAAGTATGGTGGAGGTTGCCATAAAGTCAGTGGAGGCTGTGTTCGACTGGAAAGCTTATCTGAACGAGACCTTTGGATATGAGGTGGATGACTCCTGGCTGGTGGATGAACCTGAGCAAGAGGAAGCGGCGGATGCAGATGGAGTATAAAAAACTATACGATAAGGGTGTATTGATGCTTCGGGAAGTGCAGATTGGGGAGGCGGCTTTGGATGCCCGCCTGTTGTTGGAAGAGATTTGCGGCACAGACAGAAATGATCTTCTGGTGCATGGAGATAGACAGGTGACAGAAGAACAGTACAATTGTTATGTAAACTATATTGATATGCGCAGGAGACATATTCCGTTACAGCATATTTTAGGATATCAGGAATTCATGGGGCTTAAGTTTAAAGTGACACCTGATGTACTGATTCCCAGACAGGACACGGAAACATTGGTGGAAGAGGTAATGCGAAATCTTCACGACGGCATGCATATTCTGGATATGTGTACAGGGTCAGGGTGTATTCTTTTAAGTCTGCTTCGGTATTCTAATGATTGTGTGGGTGTGGGATGTGATCTTTCAGAAAAGGCACTTAAGATAGCGAGGGAAAATGCCCGTGAACTTTCGCTGGAAGCAGAGTTTATCCAGAGTGATTTATTTGAAAATGTGTGTGGAAAATATGAGATTATTGTCTCAAACCCGCCTTACATTCCAAGCGGAGAGATTTCCACTCTGATGGAAGAGGTAAAAGATCATGATCCTCTTTTGGCTCTGGATGGAAGGGAAGACGGGTTGTACTTTTACAGGGAAATCATAAAAACAGCAGGGCAGTATCTGCATCCCGGCGGTATGCTCTTTTTGGAAATTGGATGCAGCCAGGCGGAGGATGTATGTAGATATATGAAAGAAGCAGACTATAAGGAAGTTGCAGTCTGTAAGGATTTGGCAGGGCTTGACAGAGTAGTGTCAGGAGTATATGGAGGTTAGAACGGTGTTTGATAAACTGGAAGACTTATTAATTCGATTCGAGGAAATCATGGGTGAACTAAATGAGCCTACGGTCGCAAATAATCAGGAGCGGTTCCGCAAACTGATGAAAGAACAAAGTGACCTTACCCCGATTGTAAATGCTTATAAAGAATATAAGAAATCAAAACAGGATGTTGAGGATTCTCTTGTCATGTTAGACGAGGAATCAGATGAAGATATGCGTGAAATGCTGAAAGAGGAGTTGAATACGGCAAAGAAACGCATAGAAGAGCTTGAGCAGGAACTGAAAGTTCTTCTTCTGCCCAAAGACCCCAACGATGACAAGAATGTCATTGTTGAAATCAGGGCAGGTGCAGGGGGAGACGAAGCGGCCCTTTTTGCGGCAGAGGTCTATCGTCTCTATGTGCATTATGCAGAAGGCCAGCGATGGAAGGTGGAGACCATGAATGTGGACGAAATTGGCATCGGTGGGATGAAGGAAGTCAACTTTATGATCAGCGGGCAGGGTGCCTATTCTAAATTGAAATATGAAAGCGGCGTTCATCGTGTCCAGCGTGTGCCTGAGACTGAGTCAGGCGGTCGTATCCATACTTCAACCATTACGGTAGCCGTGATGCCGGAGGTAGAGGACGTGGATGTGGTCATTGATGAGAAGGACATCCGTATCGACGTTATGCGTGCGTCCGGAAACGGCGGTCAGTGTGTCAATACCACGGACTCCGCAGTGCGTCTTACCCACTATCCGACAGGAATCGTGGTGTACAGCCAGACAGAAAAGTCCCAGCTGCAGAATAAAGCCAAAGCTTTTGCACTGCTTCGTGCCAAACTTTATGATATCGAGCAGCAGAAGGCTCATGATGCGGAGGCAGAGCTGAGGAGGAGCCAGATCGGTACAGGAGACCGTTCTGAGAAAATCCGTACTTACAATTTCCCTCAGGGACGTGTTACCGATCATAGAATCGGTCTCACACTATATAAGCTTGATAAGGTGATGGATGGAGATATCCAGGAGATTATCGATGCCTGTATTGCAGCGGATCAGGCGGCGAAACTTGCAAAGATGAATGAACAGTGAATTGCATGATTGGTTGAATAGGGGATGCTTTGAAGTATGAAGAAATCAGTGGAAACACGCGTATAGGCGGTCTCCTGTTTTTATATTAGGAAAATTTAGAAAAAGTTTGTAACAAAAATAAATTTGGCACGTCTAATAGATGACAGATAAAAAGGTGGTGATAAGTGCGTGGAGCTGGAAAACAGTTTTGAAAAAATATATCGGACATATTTTATGGAAGTATATTCTTATGTGATGACGCTTGTGAAAAATCCTGAACAGGCGCAGGAGATTACCCAGGAAACTTTTTATAGGGCAATAAAAGGAAAAAACAGTTATCGGGGAGATTCCGGCGAGTGTACATGGCTTTGTGCCATTGCAAAAAATCTGTGCATGGACAGTTTCAGAAAAAAGCGGGAGAATGTGGCGCTTGATGAAGAAACTCCGGCGCCTGTGAATATTGAAAAGATGATGATAGACAAGGCGGCATCCTTGCAGATTCATCAGATACTTCACAGTCTGGAAGAGCCATACAAAGAGGTATTCAGTCTGCGGGTATTTGGAGAACTTTCATTTCAAGCAATAGGACAGATCTTCGGAAAGACAGAAAACTGGGCGAGAGTCACTCATCACCGGGCCCGGCTGAAAATTCAGGAAAAGCTTTGATTAATAAAAGGAGGAAATTATGGGCGAAATAAAATATGATTGTGAATTAATACAGGATCTTCTGCCTCTTTATCAGGATGGCATCTGCAGTCAAAGCAGTCGGAAGGCAGTGGAGGAGCACATACAAAGCTGCAGTAATTGCAGGGAAGTGGCAGATAAACTAAAAGATTACAAAATAGATGAAATATTGATTCAGGAAAAGAATAATATTTTGACGACACATGAAAGAAAGGAGCGTAGAAAAACATTTACTGTGGGAATTATTACGGCAGGCATTCTATTGGTACCGATGATGATCTGCCTGATTTGTAATCTGGCAATTGGTCATGCTCTGGACTGGTTTTTTATCGTACTCGCATCAATGCTTGTTGTAGCTTCACTGACAACGCTTCCGCTGGTGATGGAAAAAAGAAAATGGGTCTGGACAATTATTGGATTTACTGTATCTTTGATTTTTTTACTGCTGGTGTGCTGTATTTACACTCGTGGAAGTTGGTTTTTAGTTGCGGCAGTATCAAGCATACTTGGTCTGTCGGTTTTCCTGGCTCCGTATGTGATATATAATATACCGCTTCCACAGCTTTTAAAAGATAAAAGGGGATTGACGGTCATGATGTGGGATACTTTGTGGCTATATATATTGATTGCAGTTTGTGGTATCTATGTTCATGCGGACTCTTATTATTGGCATACAGCGCTTTTACTTACAACCTATTGCCTCTGGCTGCCCTGGTTTATTTTTATGGTATGCAGATATTTTAAAGTAAATGGGTTTACAAGAGCAGGGCTTATTGTGATGGCAAGTGGGATATTCACTGGATTCACAAATGATGCAATCAGTGCTGTAACAGGAGTGCAGAATGGAGGAAGTATTTTTGATGCAGATATAACAGCGGGCTATACAGGAAGCAGCTTAAGGGTATTAAACGGAAATATCATGCTGACAGTTTTAATTATATCTATTCTGGCAGGGGGATTGCTGATTGCAGGGGGGATGACTATGAAAGGAAAGGGAGATAGGGATGAATGGAAAAGAGATAAAAAAAATTAAGCATTATCTGGCGGCTTTTTTAGCGACGGTATTGCTATTGCAGAGCAGTATCGGAGTCCTTGCGGAAGAAACACATAAGGAAGAAATTTTTCCGTCAGGAAATTCTTATGGGGAAATCGGCAGCCGGATTGAGGCCTATGTAAAGGAGCATGAAAAAACAACGGCAGGGATGGCGGTAGCTGTGTTTGACGGGGAAGGAACTATTTATCAGAGCTGCTTTGGATATGCGGATAAAGAAAATACCATTGAGGTAAATGATGAGACAGTGTTTGAATGGGGGTCGGCAACCAAACTTTTGGTCTGGATAAGTGTAATGCAGCTATGGGAACAGGGGAAAATTGATCTGAACTGTGATGTGAGGACTTATCTTCCGGATGGATTTATGACTAACTTAAATTATGATACACCAGTCACCATGATCAATCTGATGAATCATAATGCGGGATTTCAGGAGGTTTACTCCGATTTGTTCTTAAAGGAAGGTACAGAAATACCGACATTGGAAGAAGCCTTGCGAGCGAATGAGCCGGAACAGGTTTATGAACCGGGAGAAGTGACTGCCTATTCCAACTGGGGAGTGGCACTTGCAGGATATATTGTGGAGAGAGTCAGCGGAATGGGATTTGACGAATATGTTCATCAAAATATTTTTGAGCCTCTTAGTATGACTCACAGTGCGCTTTCGACTGATCTGCATGATAATGAGTGGGTGAGAGAACAGAGAAAAAATCTGCAATGTTATACGACAGAAGGGGAATTGATTCCCGATTGTTTTTATTATATTTCCTTGTACCCTGCCGGTATGTGTACCTCAACTCTGGCAGATTTTGAAAGATTTGGCCAGGCAATTGCTGATCCGGGTACCGTTTTGTTTCAGCATGAAGATACATGGAAGGAATTGTTTTCTCCCACTGCCTTTTATGGGGACAGCAGTATTCCTTCTAACTGCCATGGATTGTGGGTATTGCCCTTTGCAGTAAAAGCAGTTGGTCATGGAGGAAATACTGCGGGATGCTCTTCCTATCTTTTGGTAGAGCCGGAAGAGGGAATCGGTGTATGTGTTATGACCAACCAGGCACAGGAAGAAATTTATAATGAAAAGATGATGGAGTTTGTCTTTGGACAATTTCAGGAGGAAAACTATTTTGAAAGTCCTCGTGAAATGCCGGAGGGAATTTACCGGAGTGCGAGGACGGTTCGAAAGGGACCTTTTAAGTGTCTCAGCCTTTCTTATGTATCTGGAGAGTGGGAAAAGGAAGAATTCTGGGTATATAGCAGCAGCGATGGGATTGAAAAAATATCGTATACATATGTTGATTTTATTAAGGTGCCGACAGGGGTTTTTGTGTTGGAAATAGGATTGTTTTTTTTATGGTTGGCAGCGCTGGTATTCTCATTGCTCAGCCTGATCGTTAAAGGGATGCGGAAGTTGATCAACCGGATGAAACACAGGGAGAGTAAGGAAATTGTTCTGGGAAGGTGGAGTGCATTATGCAGTGTATTTCAACTGATTTTGCTGATACTGATGACTGCTGCGGCTTATATGATTTCCAACTATGAACTTAGCAAAAGATATACATGGATTTTTTTGGTTATTGGCGGTTTCGGCATAGTAATGGTAGGGATGATAATATATGGTGTTATAAAATTTTTTGACCTTTTCGGCAAAAAAGAAAAACACAGTACAGGAAGAAAAATTTATAACGCATTGACTGTATTTTTTTCGATAGTTACGGTGATTAATATTTTATATTGGAACTTGTATTTATGAGCAACTTTGAATAAAATAATAGCTGTGATTGATGTTATACTGCGAGAGAAACATTGTGTCCAAAACAGATAATGCGAGGTAGAATTTGCCTAGTGAAAGGATAGGTGGAAATGAAAAGAAAAATATTAATATATATCGTTGCTGTGATAGTCATTTGGGGAAGTATGTGGTTATTATTTCGTCCAAAGGTATTGGGAAATATGAATTATTCCTATACTGAATCAACAACGAGCAGTTCAAATTTCTCATTTTCGGGAGAGGCAGGTGAGAGAATTAAAATTTCGTTTGCATCTGATATAAAAGAGGGAGATTTGGATATTGTTTTGTATGATTCAAATGGAAATGCAGTATATGAATTAGATAGAGCAAAAGAATTGGTCATGTATTATGTATTGAGTAATACAGATACATATACATTAACAGCCGAATATGCCAATTTTGTTGGAAATTTTAAAGTTGCGGTTTATCCAACAAAATAGAACTTTAAATTGAAATCTATTATAAAATGTAATCAAGGTATGGATTACTGCTTCAAGGAAATGTTATAGAATATCCTATGTCGGTGTAAAATAGCTGATATAGGGTATTTTTTATGTTGTTTAAAGAGGAGTGGACTATGAATCCTAAATTGCCATAATCTTGACATTTGTTAATGCAATAAAATTGTTGCCATGTTAGAATCAGGTATGCGATATAAAATATACCGTGAAAATGAATTTCTTACAAAGAACGCTACAGAGCGATATTTGCGTTTTAAAGCAGACTTTCCGGAAGTGGCAGACAGAGCAAAGCAGACTTGCATATCGACTTATTTGGGGATAGCGCCTGAATCACTGAGCCGGATCAGAAGAGGACTAAAAGAGATTATTTAAAAATGGAGGCATCAATGTATAAATCATTAAGTCAGCAAACAATACCTCATTGCATGATTGGAACCTGGGCATGGGGAAGTGGCATTAATGGTTCCAAAATGATATTTGGAAACTCTTATAGCAAGCAGCAATTGATCGATACATTTTGCAAAGCATACGAGGCAGGTTTTACATTGTGGGATACTGCAGAAGTGTATGGCATGGGAAATGCAGAGAAAATTGTAGGTGAATGCCTGAAAAAGTATAGCGGCGTCATTTTATCTACAAAGCATATGCCAGGGATAAAGTATAAAGCAGGAGCAATCACCAAAGCTGTCAAGGGGAGTCTTGAAAGACTTGGAATAGAGTCAATAGATTTATACTGGCTGCATAAACCATTTGCACTTCGGCAGAATCTGAAGGAAATGATTCGTCTTATTAAAGACGGAAAAATAAAGAATGTAGGAGTGTCAAATTGCAATCTTGCCCAGATCAAAGAGGCAAAAGCTGTTTTAGAGGAAAGCGGGATGAAGCTTGCAGCGGTGCAGAACCATTACAGTTTGCTCTGTATGGAGGATGCTCAGGAAATTATCCCCTTTTGTAATGAAAATGATATCATATATTTTGGTTACATGATTCTGGAGCAGGGAGCTTTATCCGGTCATTATGATATACAACATCCATTTCCGGCTTTTTCTCTAAGGGGAATTTCATTTGGAAAGAAAAAATTCAAAAGAATTAAATCGCTTATAGAATGGGAAAAAGAACTGGCTGAAAAATATGAGGTTGATACTTCTCAAATTCCAATCGCATGGGCACTTGCAAAGCAGGTGGTGCCGATTGTCGGTCTTACAAAACCAGAGCATGCACAGGCGCTTGAAAAAGGCATTAAAGTGGAATTGTTACCGCAGGAAATTCGGAAACTTGAGCGATTGGCAAAGGAATCCGGGGTTAAGTGCAGGGGAATCTGGGAATGATGATTATAGATTATTTTCCAGATACAATCTCTCCCGATAGGCAGGGTCACAGATGGCGCGGCTTAAGTCCGCGTCTCGTCCTGTATCCATAAGTATCTGTAGTAATTTGGCAAGACGTTGTTCGCCCTCTTCACGCCCTAAGGTAATGCCCTCTTCACGCCCTAAGGTAATGCCCTCTTCACGCCCCAGGGAGATGCCCTCCGCACGCCCTTGTTCGATTCCCGCGTTTTGTCCATTTTTGTAAGCCCATTCCCGTTCGCATTTTAGATGTTGCTCTTCATTATATTCAAAGATACTCATTTCTATCGCCTCCGCCCGATTCTTAGACAGGAAATCTGCCAGAATATCATTTCGGATACAAAAGTCTACAGCCTGCTCGACTGCTTCTGAGAAGGGCAAGTTTTTTGCAAATACCCTTACATGGATTTTCTGAAACATTAGAAAATAGAAAGTATCGGATTTGCATTAAAGAAAATATGCTTTTTCATATTGTATCATACGAGAACAAACAATACAATCATCATTTCCAATAAATTAACCATTATTGAAAAAAAGTTATATTTAGAATACAATTAAGGCAGTCATGTGTACAGTGGAGGGAAAATGGGGAGTCATATTTATGAAAAAGAATCTATTGATTATTGAAGATGATAAAGATCTTGCTGGTATAACCAGTGATATACTTGGGAATTACGGATATGAGACAAGGATTGCGGAAAGCTGTGAAGAGGCTTTCGATATTCTTACCGGCAGCCGGTTTCATCTGATACTGATGGATATCAATCTGCCGGATGGGACAGGATTTGAGGTGTGCAAAGAACTCAGAAAGGTATCAAAGGTTCCAGTTATCTTTGCCAGTGCCAGGACGAGCGAAGATGATAAAATAAGAGGCTTTGATATGGGAGGGGATGATTACCTTGCCAAGCCGTATTCGTTGCGGGAACTGCTGGCAAGGGTGAATGCTCTGATTCGCAGAACTTATGGAGCAGATAATGAGGAAGTGATCTATCGGTTTGGCAAAATCATGGTTGATGCGGGAAACAGAGTGGCAGAGAAAGATGGGCAGGAGGTAAAGCTTGCATTAAAGGAATTTGACCTTTTGGTCTATTTATGCGCCCACGCTGACCAGGTTATTCGCAAAGAGGAGCTCCTTCATGAAGTTTGGGGAGCTTTTTCAGAGGCTGAGATATCCACGGTGGCAGTCCATATCAGGTGGCTTCGGGAGAAGCTGGAGGAAAATCCTGCGAATCCGCAGTTTATCAAGACGGTGTGGGGAATCGGATACCAGTTTAATGGTTTGGAGGGAAAATGAAACAGAGGTTTGCAGGGATGGTCATAGTGAGCATCTGTCTGTTCTTATTATTTGCGGCAGGCAGTGTGATGCTTATAGAAAAAAGAATGGGAGAAAATGGTGCAGAAAACAGTCTGGTGCTTTTAAATGAAATCAGGCAGCTGACTTCCTTAGATGGGGGAGAAAATCCGGCGCAGAAGGAAATTGGACAGCTTGAAGAGCTGCTAAAGCAGGAGAGCGGACAGGGGCAGAAAAGCGTTGTCAGACGGATGACGGCGGGCTGTGTGATTTTTACAGTTCTGTGCATGCTGCTCTGGTCCGGCTATATTTATGTAAAGATATTGAGACCTTTCTATAAACTTGAGAGGTATGCTGATCAGATTGCCAAGGGAAATATGGATTTGCCTCTGGAAGTTGAAAGAACCAATTTTTTCGGAGCATTTACATGGGCATTCGACCATATGCGGAAAGAGATTACGGATGCCAGGGAAAGAGAAAAGAGTGCTGTTTGCGAGAACAAGACAATCATAGCGACTTTGTCTCACGATATCAAAACGCCTATCGCATCCATCAGAGCGTATGCAGAAGGGCTGGAAGCGAATTTGGAGGCAGATTTTGAGCAGAGGGAGCGTTATGTGCAGGTTATCATCAGAAAATGCGATGAGGTTACACGTCTTACGAATGATCTGGTTCTGCATTCTCTGTCAGAACTGGAACGTTTGACGATAAATCAACAGAAGATTGACATACGAAAAACGCTTATGGAAACCTTGCAGGATTTGGAATATCCTTATGTGGCATTGAGGCAGCCTCTGCCGGAAGCATGGATTTTGGGGGATGAAAAGCGTATTGCGCAGGTAATCCTTAACCTGATAGAGAATGCACAGAAATATGCGCCGGATACGAAAGTGGAAGTGTGGGCAGTTCTTTACGAAAACCGATATGAAATCCATGTGCGCGACTATGGAAACGGAATTTTGCCGGAAGATATGCCTTTTATTTTTGACAAGTTTTACAGAGGGAAGAACGTGGGAGATAAGCCGGGATCGGGACTTGGGCTATATATTGTGAATTATATTATGAAAAAAATGGAGGGAGGCGTACTGATCCATAATCATGAAGATGGATTGGAAGTAGTGGTGTGGCTGCCGTACAATCAGTAATCTAACAGTAAGCGTATTATATTGAATGGTACATCAAATTAGAAGATAATATAAAAGGCAGATAACCAAAGTTACCTGCCTGAAAGTTTGAATGAAATAGGTGGGGTGGCAATCCCACATCTCTTTTAAGACCCATAGGGCGTGACGGCCGCCTGTTCCGTCCTCAGATTTCATTCAGTATAGCTTACTCATTTAGTAACTCAATTATACAATATTTTTCTGCAAAGTCAAGTTTTTTTAATTTTTTCATTCCATTCCCATGCTCGTCCTTTATCAATATAGTTAGTTAATTGAGCATCTGTTATTGGGTACATAGTACGATAAGACAAAGAGCCGGAAGCGGAAATTCTTATCGCTATGGAAATATGACCAGAAAAATTTTTAATAAATGAGATACTGTTATCTTTAGGATGTATGCTCAGATAATCTGGTTTTTCGATGATAGATGGTATCTGCTCAAAACAATTGTAGAACTCATTATCAGAAATAAAGTCATTTTTATGCAATTCAGTGTGTTTGATTCTGTCCTTCCAAAAAAGAATATCAGTATTAGAATTAAGGAGCCCTGATAAATGAGGTGCCTTTTCGGTTAAAAAGGTAACTATATCAGGACTTAATTTTCCGATGGATATACAGCCAGTTCCTTTTTCAAAGACAGAAATGTCGAGGATGTTTGCCATGTTGCAGCCTTTCTATTAGTTTAAATTTACTGTGTTCATCATTAAACGGGTATTCTTTGGTTGAACGGAAACACATAATAGCTTTGCAAGTTGTCCATCAGTATAGCCATATCGTTCTTGGTTAGCGGTGATACAGAACCTGGTAGTGTGTCTGCGTTCTTCATAAATGATTGGTTTTAGTTGCTTAATTAACATGTATAAGGCAGAAGATTCAATATGATATAGATAATTACTTTTATTAGATAATAATATATGATACTATCGAAGTTAAAAAAAGTAAATTTTATTTGCAAATATAAGCAAAGTATACAAAAAGTTTAAAATTTCCCATAAATAGGGCATTATTTCTTAAAGACTTCTTAATAATTATCCTGTTATGCTTTTTGAAAAAGAAAGGAAAGTATAAGAATGAATGCGAAAACAGTAATTATGAAGGCGTCGGATCTTTGCAAAAGTTTTGCAAACAATGGCGGGCAGAACCACGTACTTGATATGATCAATCTTGAAATCTATGACGGTGATTTTACAGTTATTATGGGCTCTTCGGGGGCAGGAAAATCGACCTTGCTTTACTCCTTAAGCGGGATGGATAAGCCCACCAGCGGAAGGGTCTGCTATAAGGAGAAGGAAATCAGCCATTTAAAGGAAAAAGAAATGGCGGCTTTGCGGGCACATGAGTTTGGGTTTGTGTTTCAGCAGGCGCACTTGGTCAGCAATCTTACGCTCTTTGAGAATGTTGCCGTGACAGGGTATCTTACGAAAAAGAGAGCAGAGAAAGAGGTAAGGGACAGGGCGAAGGAGCTGCTTTCTTTGATGCATGTGGGAGAAGCAATGGACCGTCTTCCATCCCAAGTATCCGGAGGGGAAGCGCAGCGGGCGGCGATTGCAAGGGCAATGGTGAACGAACCCGGAATGTTGTTTGCTGATGAGCCTACGGGAGCGCTGAATAAGCGGAATACGAAGGAGGTGCTGGATCTCCTTTCAAAACTCAATGAGGGCGGACAGAATATTTTGATGGTGACTCATGATATCAAAGTGGCAATCCGGGCAACCAGGATTTTGTACCTTGAGGATGGAAAGGTAGTGGATGAAATGTCCATGCCTGCCTACCGGAAAGAGGAGGCACGCAGCCGGGAAAAGCAGGTGGAGGCGTGGCTTTCCTCCATGGAATGGTAGGAGGTGCGGGATGAAATATCTTACTTTATTAAAAGCAAACATAAAAAGCCAGAAGGGAAGTTTTATCGGTGTTTCACTTCTTATGTTCATCATTACGATTTCACTGCTGGCTGTTTTGACGATATGGAAAAATTCTACCGATTATGAACAGGAGGAGCTTTGGCGTACCGGATATGGAGATATTACCTGTTGGATAATCGGGGAGGCTGACATCGAAAAGCTGCGGGGACAGATTGCGGATCTTAAGGATGTTGAGAAGGTAGAGGAGCAGAAAGCTATTTGCTTCAGAAAGTATTATGTGAACGGACATGAGGGGGTAAATGGGATTGCACAGATATTCGTCTTTGGCGAGGAGCGGTATGATTATCATGTTTACAACAAAAGCCTTACGGGAATAGAAGAAAATCCGGAAGCGCTTCAGGAAGGCGAGGTATACGTATCGCCTGCATTCTGTTCTTTATATGACGCACAGATAGGGGATGAATTTTCAGTGCAAATAGCCGGGGAGCAGGATTGGGTAAGCTATACCATAAAGGGATTTTTTGAGGATCCTGCTGCTGGGACCGCTATGATGGGGATAAAGACGATTCTTATGAACAGCGCTGATGTCGGGAAGCTGTCAGAAAAGATGAAGGAGGCAGGTGTCTTTGAAAAAGCGAAAGGGAGTCTTTTGCATATTTTTAGGTCGGAAAGCAGCTCTTTGTCAATGGGGGAATTTCAGAACCTACTGGGGGAGAGGACAGAGGTAAAGGATTATGCAGACTTTTCTTATTCCAAACTGGCGATTATGGGATTCATGCTGATTCTGCAGAATATTTTTGCGGGTTTTCTGCTGGTCTTTGTGGCGGTTCTGCTGGTAATCGCTATGGTGGTCATAGGGCACAGCATCAGCAGCAGCATTGAACAGGACTATGTGAATATGGGTATTCTGAAAGCGGTGGGATTTACCAGAACGGATCTGACCAGAACGCAGATTATGCAATATGCGCTGGCAGTGCTTACAGGAATGATTCCGGGGGCGTTTTTGTCGGGGATGGTGGTCAGGCTCATAAACAGGCTGACGGTTACCACAACAGGAATGATTATTCCCTCTGATAATAACCTGCCAATGAGCGCAGCGGCGCTGGGGGCGATTTTACTTCTGCTGATAGGATTTATCAGTTTCAAAACGGCAGGGATTGGGAAGATTACGCCTATCAGGGCAATCCGTGGCGGCGCAGATGACGTGTACTTCAGGAGCAGGCTTACAACAAAGATACATAGCAGAGGGCTTGCTTTTCATCTGGCGCTTCGGCAGCTTCTATCCGGAAAGAAGCAATATGTAAGCGCATGTATTGTGGCTGCACTTTTGGTATTTATCATCTCCTTGACGGTCAGGATCGGAGCATGGATGGGACCGGATGGAAAGGGATTAATGACTTCTTTTAATGCAGTAGACTATGATATTGGTTTCGGATGTGAGGATGAGGCGCTGACAAGAGAAGTTGATGAAGCGATTTCGCAGACAGTCAGGATTGCCCACAAATATGAGTTTAAGATGGAGCGGGCAACCATCAACAATTATGAGTGTCCGGTCAATATCGCATCCGCCCCTGAGTTTTTTAATGTAATTCAGGGAAGAACCTGCAGATACGAGAATGAAGTGATTGTCACGGATGTTGTAGCTGGGGCAATTGAAGTAGGAATCGGCGATGAAGTTTTGGTGTCCTATAAGGGAAAAGAAAAAGAATTTATCATCAGCGGCATTTATCAGTGCGCAAATGATATGGGAGATAATTTTGGAATCAGCAAGGAAGGCTTCGAGCGGTTTGAATGCGAGCCTATACCATTTTATCAGTATTATCTGTTGGAGGATTCCTCACAGGTAAAGGAAGCTGCCAGGCTGCTGAATGAAAACTATAAAGACCGGATAGATATAGACGAAAATACATGGTCAGGACTTAATGGCATTTTGATGGCAATGTCGGCATTAGAAGTCTTCATGTACGTCATAACAGTTATATTTATCATGGTGGCAGTCTACCTTACGGGGAGCAAGATTTTATATAAAGAGCAGCATGACATGGGAATCTACAAGTCACTGGGTTTTACCGCAGAAAGGCTGAGAGAAGCATTTGCACTGCGTTTCTTTATTGTAGCGGCGGCAGGCTCTGTTTTGGGAAATGTGCTGAGCGGATTTCTGACAGATCCCATGGCGAGCGCAATGCTGAAGATGTGCGGAGTCAGCAAGTTTGAATCCAGCTTGAGCCCTTTTCAGATGCTTTTTTCCGGGGTTATTGTAAGCGGACTGTTCCTGATGTTTTCTTATCTGACGGCAGGAAAAATCAAAAAAGTGGAGCCATCGATATTGATTGTTGAATAATAGTTAATCTTTTTTCTTATAAGTTAACACATGTTCAGTTGAGAATCGGAGTCCCTGTTGGTAAGATTAAGGAAGCAAAGGCCGATGCAGACAAGTCAACAACCTCGCTGCAAGCAGCGGGGTATGTGACCCTCGCGGCATTCGCCAAATGCTCGTGCAAGCACGGCACTTGGCTCATTGCTCGCGGGAATCAATCAGGGAGGTTTTCTATATGCAGATAGGAGAAGTAATCAGAAAATACAGAAAAAGCAAAAATATGACGCAGGAGGAAATGGCAAACCGTCTTGGTGTGACTGCACCGGCAGTCAATAAATGGGAGAATGGAAATTCCATGCCGGATATCATGCTGCTTTCGCCGATTGCAAGACTCCTCGACATTACACCGGATGTTCTTTTGTCTTTTCATGAGGAACTGACAAAGGAAGAAATAAACAGCCTGGTTAACGATGCAAATGCCAGATTAAAGACGGAGCCTTACGAGGAGGTATTCTTGTGGGCAAAGAAAATGATGGAGGAATACCCTAATTGTGAGTGGCTGACGTGGCAGATGGCGGTGGTACTTGATGCCTGGCGTCTGGTCAACAAGGTTCCGGATGCAGAAAAATATGATGATTATCTTTATGATTGTTATACCCGTGTTTTATCCGGCGGGGATGAACAGCTCAGAAGGAAAGCGGCAGATTCGCTGTTTGGATTCCACACCAGAAAGGAGCAGTGGGAAAAGGCGGAGAAATATCTGGCTTACTTTTCAAAAGACGATCCTGAACGGAAGAGAAAACAGGCATATATTTACAGCAAAACAGAGCGGATACACGAGGCGTATAAGGCGTATGAAGAAATTCTGTTTTCAGGTTATCAAATGGCGAGTATGGTACTGCACAGCATCTATATGCTTGCTATGCAGGAGAATGACAAGGAAAAGGCACGTTTGCTGGTGGAAAAACAGCAGAAGATGGCGGCTCTGTTTGAGATGGGAAGGTACAATGAGGTTTCCGCAGGCCTGGAATTTGCGGTAGCAGAGCAGGATGCAGATGCGGCGATTGAAATCATGGAGCAGGTGATTGACGCGGTAGGTACAATCTGTGAATGGGTAGATTCGCCGCTTTATGAGCACATGGAATTTAAGAAACCGCGGGAAGAATTCCAGGAACAGCTTATAAAGAATCTGCTGGAAAATTTCAGGGATGAAGAGACATTTGGATTTCTTAAGGAAGATAAACGGTATCAGGAATTGGTAAAATAATGTTGGCAAGCCGTAAGACCCGGAGTATGGGTTTTACGGCTTTGTTCTTTTTTGCAACAATTCATCTGACAAATCTTGATGAATCGCAGGGAAACGATTAGTTTACATAATCTATAAACGTAACGCCATCAAGCGCTCCATAGATTTCCACGATCTGGGAATAAGTGACTTCTTCATGGAAGCATAAGGTTATGGTAGCAGAAACAGAAGTGCTTTCGGCTGCATTTCTATCACGTGTCATTTCCAGATGCTCCACCGTACAGTTTTGACTTTTAGCAAAAGAAATAAACTTGCTCATATCAGCAATTTTTTCAAATTCCACATGTAAGATAACAATCTTTGCCATCGGATTTAAATGCCGGTTCACTACCCGCAGTAGTCTTAGAGAAATTCCTATGGCAGCAAAAACCACCAGTGCACCTGTATAAAACCCCACACCCAAAGCAAGCCCCATACATGCTACCGCCCAAAGTCCGGCAGCAGTAGTAAGTCCCCTGACTTGATTCTGCCTTGTGACAAGAATAGTGCCTGCCCCAAGAAAACCGATTCCGCTTATGACCTGAGCAGGAATACGCCCCGCATCAATGGACTCAAAAGTCGTGGACAAATAAATCCCCACCATCATAGCAAGCGTCGATCCCAGACATACCACCAAATAAGTCCGAAACCCCGCCGGTCTGTGTCTTTTTTCCCTCTCATATCCCAGAATCCCACTAAGCACCATAGCAAGAAAAGTCCGAAGCAAAATCGAAGGCAATGTCAATTCCCGTAAAACAGCTATTTGTTCCAATAACATAAATTCCCTCCCGACATAGAACACGGATAACCTGTCTCTAATTAAAGTTTATCACAGGAACAAGCTGCACTCAAACAGTTTTGTCGCTTCGGGTCAAGTACTCTCGGAAATCCTACTTTGGTAAACAAATCCATCATTGATTCAAATCCCTCCTCCAATTTATATTCGATTTCCTCTTTATACATGGGGATTGTCCACAAAAAATTAATTTTGGTACCATCCTTACAGATCAGAGCATCAATTCCTGGATAATCTTTTCCCAGCGATATAACCGGCAGAAAGAAAAAGCCTCCCATCTCGGTTCCTTCCCCAAGCGGGTCGTAATCCTCGCTGTTTGGCAGAGTATGTCCCGTTCCAAACCAGGTTTTGTATTCATGAGGAAATCTGGCAAGATATTTTAGCCATCTGATGGGCCAATAATACGCATCCCCCAACTCCTTGGCGCTTTCACCGATTTCTGCAAATTTCCAGTCCTTTGGCAGGAACAGGACAAGTTCTGCTCTCTCATATTCTTTTTTATCATAATCTCCATCGGGAAGTGTCATCGGCAGATCGCTCATCCCGCTTGTCCACAACACATAGTAATCCCTGCCGCTATCAGGCGGAATAATATTAACATCAATATGCACGATAGCTGACAGTATCTCGTGAAAAACAAAAGGCTTCTCTTTCTTGCACGGAAATATTCCATCAATATATTCTGTCATTTCCTCCAAATACTTTCCAGATTCCGTTACCGGTTCCCATGTTCGGTTGTCATCATTTCTGTAACCAATAATATCTACATTAGTTCCGTCTTTGGAAACCTTCTTTTTGCGTTTAAAAATAAATCCCATGTCTAATTTCTNCCTAAAAATTTTCCTTTNCNGCCACATATACAGGCGGATATTTCTCCAGTATNTCCTNNACAAATCCTGCTCTGTTATAAGTGATAAAATCCATCANCTTAACCTCGCTAAAGTATGAGCCGACCNCCTGATAGATTGCACCGAAAATACGCTTTGCTTCTTCCTCCGGACAATCTACAACACAAAGATANGNTNTCTCTTTCATTTCATCNACTTTCAGATACAANTCAATTCTTCGGATNTCTCTTTCCTGTTTTGCAACCAGAATCATATTCTCTCGAATCATCTGNACTTCNGCNCTTTCCGCAGGCAGCCCAACCATTACCTGCGTNTCCTTTTCTACTTTTACNTCCCGGACTTTATCTGNTCCGCCTTTGCCTTCCCCAAANTCCTTNCGGTATCCTTCCATNGCGGTAATNTGTTNTACTAANNCTGTCGGCAAATATACCGGTACNGGTCCATAAGGGTTTATAACGATTCCNCCATGGAAATTATTGGAAANCGTTACCGCATCNGGGAAGGGNNAAATCATCGTTTTAGGTGGATGCGNCTCATCAAAAACATTCTTCCANTTNCCTAATGCAGACCAATCGGTAAACACNGGAAAAACTTCTTTCGCTTCATCTTCNGGATGTTTAATCGAAATAAANTGTATATGTGTGTCTTNTCGNAACACGNCNGTACCGNCCGNCTGTTTCTCNGGTTCTTTGTCTAAATACATCGGTACGATAAAGTGCGCATGGCAGATTTCATATANCAACAGATTAAAATATGTATTATCCTGATAATACCCGTTATAATCCATAGACAGNCCCAATAAATACGGGTTCTCCACCGCCGTATTGACATNTACTACGGACTGCGGACGGATGCTTGTCAAAACACTGAACTTGGCAATTTCCTTCTTGTCCTTAATGTCCGTAAGGTGAATTGCCACATTCTGNTCCTCCGCTTCCGACGCTGGCGNTCCAAACCCGATTTCTATTGTATTAACCTGCGTGAGTATAACGGCACNTCCCGGTCGAAAAATATACACGGCATCNCCCNCTTTGATNTTNCCATGTACCTTACCTNTAACGACAATCCCACGATNATTCAACAGTTGGAAGGTGTCNTCTACAACAANNGTAAACCTACGGTGNNCGTTAGCANCGNTCTGATGTTNACCTGTATTTACCGCCTGTGNATTATCTTTTTTCTTAAACCTGTCCCAAAATTTCATATTCCNTTATCATCCTTATTTTTTATAATAGTACCATATAAATCTGCCTTCTACAATTTTATANTNGAATGATTCCTNTTNGNTTTNTNGTTACGTCTNGNATTNAGGTATGAGGCAGCGCGGTGGAAGGAAAGTGGGANNGGGAGGGCGGCTGTGCTTTGGGTTACAGGGCTATGGCGGAAAATCGGCAATTTCACTTACGGAATGGCAGACAACCAGGGGAAAATCGCCATGGATGGCGATTTTAGGAGCCACAAGGCAGGATGCCGCCGGCTCCGCCCCGTCCGTCTTGNAACNNNNANACCCATTCCGTTAGTGAAATCCGATTTGAAGACNAGCCCTGNAACCCAAAGCACAGCCNCNCTCCCCNTCCCNCTTTCCTTCCACCGCGCTGCCTCATACCGNCCCCACCTTACAACAAATCCCAACATTTGTTTACATTTTGATGCTTTTTTTGCAAGATTTTTATGTTAAGATAGGTGCTNAATGGGGGAGTATGCNTATGACGAAAATCTTAGTAATAGAGGATGACAATTCCATCTCAGAACTGATCTGCATGAATCTTGGCGCCGCAGGTTACGAAGCAATTCCAATTATGGACGGGCTTGCAGCAGAGGAATTCCTGCAGGATGCAAAAAGCAAGGACATAGCCCTTGCCCTGGTGGATGTGATGCTGCCCGGCAAAGACGGATTTGCCCTGATGGAAGATCTGCAAAGGGAAGAGATTCCCGTGATTTACCTGACTGCAAAGGATGATGTGATATCAAAGGTCCATGGTCTTAAGGCAGGGGCGGAGGACTATATAGTGAAACCTTTTGAAGTACTGGAACTTTTGGTGCGTATGGAGAAGGTGCTCAAGAGAACAGGGCGGAGCAGGGAAAAAATCCAGATACGGGATGTGGTAATTGATCTTAAACAGCACAGCGTGACCAAAGATGGGGTGAAGGTATCGTTAAAACCCTTGGAATATGAACTTCTGGTAACTCTTGCAGGGAGTAAGAATGTAGCTTTCTCAAGGGAAGAATTGCTGAACAGGATTTGGGGATGCGACTATGTGGGAGAAACCAGAACGGTGGATGTGCATATTGGACAGCTCCGCAAAAAGCTGGATTTTTATGATGTGATCCGCACTATATCGAAAACAGGGTATCGTTTGGAGGATTTGGAGTAAATGAAGCTTTGGACAAAACTGTCTGCGATGACGGCGCTGATTTTGCTTGCGGCAATGGGAACATCAGGAGCAGCGGTGATTTACCGGTCAGTCCAGTATAATCAGCATAAGACAATTGAAAGCTGTGAGCATCAGCTGAAATCCACTGCTTATGCCATTGGAAGAGAGCTGGAGAATGGACTTAAGGAGGAATACAGCGAGACCACCAAGCATTCCTATATCAACTATGTGGTAAAAAAATACGGTGCCTCTGAGTATATTTTAATCGAAGATGAGCAGGAAATCTGCAATCTGACGCCCTTTGAACTAAAAAATCCCGGAGATGAAAGATGGAACCAGCCGGAGGGCTGCAGCGTCATACAAAGGGGAGGAGACCGGTATATCCTCATTTCAGGAAAGCCGGTTTCAATGATAGGAGATGCGGAGTATAAGCTTGTGTTTGTACAGGATATTTCGGATCTTTATAAGGATATGAAGGAACAGGCACTGCTTAGTTTCATTGTTTTTCTGGGAGCAGTCATGATTTCCATGATTCTGATTTTCCTGGTGACGAAAAAGATTTTGCGTCCCCTTAAAGAGTTGCAGCATGCAGCTAGGGATATCAGTGAGGGAAAGCTGGAGAGACGGGCTGATGTGCATACCAGAGATGAGATTGGTCTTATGGCGGCAGACTTTAATAAGATGGCGGAGCGGATTGAGGATCAGGTGACAGAATTGTCCCAGGTATCTGAACAACGAAGACAGATGTTAGGGAGCCTGACCCATGAGCTGAAGACGCCTATGACCTCTATTATCGGCTATTCGGATACCCTGCTTCATGTGAATTTGAAGAAGGAACAGCAGGAGCGGGCATTGCAACATATCAAGGAGGAATGCAGCCGGCTGGAGCGACTTAGCAGTAAACTTATGAGTCTTATAGGTCTATACGAGAACGACAGCATCTGTATGGAGGAGGTATCTATGCAGGAGCTGTTTGAACAGGTAGCAAGACTAGAGGAACATCATTTAAGCAAAGGGGGGATTCATCTCGTATATTCCTGTTGCATGAATAACAGGCAGGTGGACAGGGATTTATTTGAAAGTCTTCTGGTCAATCTGATCGACAATGGAGCAAAGGCAAGTGAGGAAGGAACAACCATTTCCTTAACTGCCAGAGATAATGTCATTACAGTAAGTGATCAGGGATGCGGAATTCCCAAGGAAGAAATCGAGAGGGTAACGGAAGCCTTTTATATGGTGGATAAAGCCCGCAGCAGAAAGGCAGGAGGATGCGGGCTTGGGCTTGCGTTGTGCAGTATGATTGCCCAGCTCCATCATGCCCGGCTTTCCATAGAGAGCGAAATTGGAAAGGGGACAAAGGTATCTGTTATTTTTCAGGAAAAATAAAGTCTGTTTGCAATTTGTTTACAATTTGTTGTATACCTTTTACAGGACAGTAATGTATGCTTTCTGTATTCCGCAAAGAAAACGCAGTGTGAGGCGTGTGTCTTGGAATATAACAAGAAAGGAGAAAGCAAGAAATGAAGGCAAAGAAAATAGCGGTATTATGTGCTGCAGTTGGCATGTTATCCCTGCTGTCCACGGGATGCGGCGAAAGTATGCAGTCAGAAGAAGAGATAGTAATTCCGAAAGAGGAAAGTACCCAGGAGGAAGAAAACCAGGAAGGGCAGGATTTGCAGGAAGGAAACGAGGCGGCAAAGGAAGGCGGAATTGCCCAGATGGTGCAGGCGCCGGAGCGCTATACATGGGAAGGGAATAGTGGAGATTTTTATATCACAGTGGATGCGCCTGTAATAATTCCTCAAGCAGAAGGATTTAAGACCTATAAGGTGACCAGCAGGGTGTTCACACAGGAAGATTACGACAAAGTAAATCAGGTCCTGTTAAATGGGGGAGAACTTTGGACGAGAGATTACGAGGCGATGGAAGGATCTAACGGGTATACCGTATCGGAAATTGATGAAATCATTGAGCGTTTGCAGATTCAGAAAGAGGCGAAGGAAGTTGACGAAAAGAACTATGATGAAAGAATTGAAGAATTCAAGAATATGAGAGAGGATGCTCCTGAGGCGGCAATTATTGTTAGTGTTGAGGCAAACGTATCCTATCAGGAAAGAGAAAGCGATGAGGAAGAATATACAGGAGAAAATAGTCTGTATGGGAATGTGACGGTAAATGGAGAGGATTATGTGGTCTTTTTGGATAATGATCTGAGAGATGATTGGCGATGGATTTCATTTTATATAAGAAGCCCCAGAGGGATAAGTAATTATTACCCTACAGGTAGTAACATGGAAGCAGGCGGTGAAAAGGTTTCTGTTGAAAATGTCAGACAGGAAGCCGAGCGAATGATGGCAGATATGGGGTTTTCGGATTTCATTGTTTCCGGTGAGGAGTATTTTGCTTCTGTGCTTATAGATGAAAAAATGGGAATAAACAGCCAGACGGGAAAACCCGGTTATGGCATCCATTTCACAAGATGCTTAGATGGCATACCAGTGACATATACAGACAGCGAGGGAACTACCATTGAAAAAGATGATGTGAGTTCATGGCCATATGAAGCAATTTATTTGGTTTTTGATGAGGAGGGATTCACAGAGTTTAAGTGGACAAATCCTTATGAACTGGAAAAACTGTCAGATGAGGATGTGTTCCTGCTCCCGTTTTCGGATATTCAAAGTATATTTGAGGAAATGCTGTTAAAAAAATCAGAAGATTTCTGGGGAGATATGCAGGTAGAGGAAACCTTGCATGTTACTGAGGTGCGTCTGGGGTACATGCGTGTCATGGAAAAGGGGAATGTCATGGAAGGAACAATGATTCCGGTATGGGATTTCTTTGGCAGTGAGACTTTCTATTATAGCGGCATGGATGAACCCTATACAGAAGAGGGACCCTATAAATGCCTACTGACAATTAATGCCATGGATGGCACGATTATTGACAGAGATTTCGGATACTAGAAAGAAAGGTGTGGTTTTTACAAAAGTGAAGGATCAAAAAGCAATATGTATTTCAGCATCCAATATTGTAAAAAATCAAAAACAAAGTACATCGTATTATATAAGTGAAATCATTCGGGAGGTACTTTCTGAAAAGAATATTTCCTGTGAAATTCTGGATCTGAGGGAATTCTGCCTTACGCCGTGTACTGGGTGTGACCAGTGCCTCATGGACAGAAGGTGCAGTCAGGATGCATGGTTCAACCGGATTTACGAGAAAGTTTCAGGAGCAGATTATCTCTTTTTCATTTCGCCCCACTGTGCACCTATACCGGCAAAGCTGAGCATGCTTTTGGAAAAAATGGAGAATATGGTTTCTGTGTATTGGCCAAAGGACCATACCAGCCAGCCTAAGGCGGAGGGCATGCTGGCTGGAATCATTTCTTATGGTGAGGTGGGATGTGAAGTGTCAAAAGACCAGACTTCCACAATTTTGCAGGAAAAATTACTGAGTTATAAGACAATGGTAAACGATATCATTGCCGGTGCGCTTAACAGGATGAACCTGCGCATGGTTCCATACAATTCAAAGTGGAATACGGGGATTGCGCTTCCAATCGGCAATGACATTCAAAGGAGAGAACGCATATATGATCCAAAGCGGTTAGAGAAGGAAGTCAGACAGTACGTGGAGGTCATAGTGCAGACATCGAAATCTTTATATGCAATCTATTAACAGCAGCAGTTTGACCCATGCGGAAAGCCGGGGGGCAAACTGCTGCCATTTATTTGAGGATTCAAGGGGAACACAAGGGAACAGTGGAATTGACATGGAAAATTATAAATGATATGCTCGATTTAGATATTGATTAAGTTATTTAACGCAAGGAGACACCATGGCTATGAAAAAAAAGATATATGTAAAATTATTATGGTATATTCTTCCGATTGTTTTGATTCTTTTGGCTGCTGGCATAATGATTAGGTATAAGCAGGGGGGAGGCAGTTTGGAACTCCAGGCAAAAACAGCATTAAACCAGATTCTTTCCTGTACCCAGCAGCAGGCGGAGAATTTTGATGCAGCAATCATTCAGTCTGCAGCAGAAGCAGTGACGGATAGAGAAATAGGACTGATACAGAGTGACGAAAAGTTAAGAGAGTATCTCGTAAAACAGTTTGGTGATTCCATGACATATTCATGTATTGAAGAACTGGCAATGAGTCGTACTTTCTATAGAAGTATCGCGTTAGCCAAAAGTCTCACTACGGACATTAGAGTAAGCGAACTTGAACTTATAAAACGTTCTGATCAACAAGAATGTTATAATTTTTCGGCAAAACTGATAACATCTGCTGGGGATGAAGCAGGCACTGCAAGGGGAACGATTTCAATGGAAAAGGATGGAACAAAGTGGAAAGCATCCAAAATTACTTTGACAGTGGATGAGTTACATAACTGATATAAGACAGTTTTACAAATAAAGATGAAGACGTTTGGGCTGCCGCATTAATTTAATTATGATTGCGGCGGTCCTGTTTAAGTTAGCGGAATAATTAACACGGCTATTTGGGGATTTGTGGACAGAACTGCGGAAACTCAAAAATGAATGGACCAGTGAAAATGGCAATTTCAAAAAAATATATTATAATCTGTTTAAATGTAAAAGATATTTGTAAAGTAGGTAAAAGGGCAGGCGGAAAATGTGCCTTGTATACTAAGCATAAGCGAGGGGAATGAATATGCACTTTGCAGAAAAGAAAATAGAATTGAAAAATGGTAGGAAAGGTCTTCTGAGGGCAGCCCGACCGGAAGATGCAGGGGACATGATTGCGTGTCTGCAAACGGTTTTTGGGGAAACACCTTTTCTGCTAAGGAATGCAGATGAGGTAAATTTCACGGAGGAAGAGGAAAAAAAATTTTTGCAGAAAATACTGGATGCAAAGAGAGAACTTATGATGCTTGTCCAGATAGAAGAAGAGATTGTTGGTAATTGCTCGGTCATATCCAAAGGAGAACAGAGAAGAATACATCACAGATGTGGATTGGGTATAGCTTTAAAGAAAGAGTATTGGCATTTGGGACTGGGAACTTTAATGATGGAATATACTTTGGAATTAGCAGACAAGATTGGGTATGAACAGATGGAGCTGGAGGTTACTGAAGGAAACGACAGGGCAAAAGCACTGTATGAAAAATTAGGGTTTGAAGTGACGGGGAAAATGCCAAGGGCGCTGAAATATGATGACGGCAGTTATAAAGATGAATATATTATGATAAAAATATTTCATGATAAGCAGAAAAAGCATGCAGAGGAGAAAGAAGCTGGAAATGAATGAAAATAAACCACGCAGACAAGATATTGACAATTTGCGGAATCTTACTATTCTGCTGTTGTTCCCGGTACATACCTTTATGATCTGGAATAACTTCGGCTCTAAGTTTTATATCTGGGTTGAAGAAAACAAAATACTTAGTACACTTATCGTGCTGGTAAACCCTTGGTTTATGCCAATCCTTTTTGTTATTGCTGGGATGAGCGCGCGGTATGCATTGGAAAAAAGAACGGTAAAGGAGTTCGTCATACAGCGGATTCATAAACTGCTGATCCCATTTATCGGCGGAATGATTTTGCTGGTGCCCTTTCAGACCTTTTATGCCAGAAAATATTTTTATCATTATGAGGGGAGTCTGCTTGATAACTGGAAATATTTTTTCACCCATCTGACAGACTTAAGCGGCTATGACGGCGCATTTACNCCGGGNCATNTNTGGTTCATCCTGTTTTTGTTTCTGATATCNCTCNTCTCCTTAGTNATATTCCATTTTCTGCCTTACGAAAGAGTGTCTTTGTGGGTGGAAAAAATANCTGCTTNTGGAATCCTGCTTNTNTTTATNCCNATNTGGCTGATGTATTATCTGGGCAATTTCGGCGGATTCAGTATAGGGAAGAANCTGGCACTATATTTGATNGGCTNCTATGTNCTGAGCAATGATNTGGCGGCAGAGAAAATTGCGAAGAANATAAAATGGCTCGCCATGCTGTGCATAATCGGAACAATCGCNCTTGTAGTGCTGTATTATAAANCTTCATANTATGGAGACTTGTGGATAAACTATATTGGATGGAATTCCATNNTGGTTCTNNTGNCTTTNGGAAAAAGATTNNTGTNTANGCNNACGAAATTTACAGTGTATTTTAATCNGNCNTCNTATCCNNTTTATATTCTNCATCAGTCGATTCTGGTNGCNCTTGCCTANTANGTNGTGCAGGCATGTGATAGGATGTTGACACAGGTATTTGGCATCTGTATAGGCAGCTTTGGATTGACAATACTTGCATATCATCTGATAAAGATGGTGCCATTTTTGAGAAAGATAGTGGGAATCAAGTAATATAGTAGGAATGAGGTGACAGTTCAGCCTTCAATGTCATTTGGATAGGCGGCAGCACCCTCAGGGCAGCAATCCTCCTGCATCAGACTAAGCAAAAACTGTTCCAGGACCTTATGGGAAGTGGTTAGAAGGATTTAGCAGCCCTTTCGATACACAGCAATCGGCGGACAGGATGTCCGACGAAGGCGTAATTTGACCCATGGATGGGTCAATACGCCGTTTGCGTCTGTTAGCAATTCCGAGATAAGGGATGCTTAATCCTTCTTACCACTGTACATAGGTTTCGGAACAGTTTTTTGCTTAGTCTGATGCAGGAGGATTGCTGCCCTGAGGGTGCTGCCGCCTATCCAAATGACATTGAAGGCTGAACTGTTACGGATTGAGGAGGACATTGTGATGAAGCGGATTCTGGTTACTGGCGGGACGGTATTTGTCAGTAGATTTACAGCAGAGTATTTTGTGAAAAAAGGCTATGAAGTTTATGTTCTTAACCGGGGAACAAGGCAGCAGGCGGCAGGAGTGCATTTGATTCAGGCTGACAGGAATAAGCTTGGGGATCTTTTGAAGCCTTATTTTTTTGATGCAGTAATTGATGTGTGTGCATATAACGGGCAAGATGTAAGAAATTTGTTAAGCGCTTTGGCGCCCGGCGGGTTTAAGGATTATCTGCTTATCAGTTCTTCGGCGGTTTATCCGGAAACGAATCCCCAGCCCTTTACAGAAAGTCAGAAAATTGGTTATAATAATATTTGGATGCAATATGGGGAAGGCAAGGTGGAGGCTGAGAGAACTTTAAGAGATGCAGTGCCCGGTGCATATATTTTGAGACCGCCTTATCTTTACGGTCCCATGCAGAATATCTACAGGGAAGGGTTTGTTTTTGACTGCGCGCAGCTTGGAAGGAAGTTTTATATACCCGGAGACGGAAGGATGAAGCTGCAGTTTTTTCATGTGGAGGATCTGTGCAGAGTAATGGAGTGCATCGTGGAAACACATCCGGAAGAACACATTCTGAATGTGGGAAATCCCAAGGCCGTGGATATTAATACTTATGTGGAGATGTGTTATGCCATAGCAGGGGTGCCGCTCCAAAAAGTTTATGTGACGAATCACAGGAATCAAAGGGATTATTTCAGTTTCCATGATTACGAATACATACTGGATGTGACAAAGCAAAAACAGCTTCTGCCAAGCGTAAAAGATCTGCGGGAAGGACTGCAGGAATCTTTTAAGTGGTATAGGAACCATCCGGATGAAGTGAAGAAAAAAGCGTATATTCAGTTTATCAATAATCATTTTGAATAAGGAGGAAGGACCTATGTTGGAATTTAAGTATGACACACAGTTATTGATTGAAGGTGAGGATTTGGATGAAGATGTGATTTCGGAATACTTCACGGAGAATTTTAAAGGAGATTGTCTTCTGGCGGTAGGAGATGAGGAATTGATCAAGATTCATTTCCACACCAATGAGCCGTGGAAGGTGCTTGAATATTGTGCTTCTTTAGGGGAGATTTATGATATTGTAGTGGAGGATATGGACAGACAGTCCAGGGGGCTGAAAGGATAATATATTAACAGAAGGGATTTTGGAGAGCCACCAAATAAATTAGAACAGCTGGTAATAGTGTATTTAGGAGGAAGATGTGAGCATTCAATCAGATGTTGAAATGCTTTCCATTCAGGCAATGGAAAGATATGCGCGTAGAAATCACATAACTGGTAAAGAAGCAATAGATATTTTTCATAAGTATCAGGTGTTTGAAAAGATTCTATTACAACATGAGTATCTTCACCAGATAGGGTTTGAGGAAGTTATGGAATATGTTAATCAAATCATTGAAGAAAATGCTCATAAATTAATTATTTATCATGGGACAACCAAGTATTTTGATGAAATTGATTTGTCTAAGTCTCATAATAGGCGGGATTTTGGTATGGGATTCTATACGACTATTCTGGAAAATCAAGCTAAAGAATGGGCATATAGACAAAGTCTTCGAGAAAAAACGGGCACCTATTATGTTAATCAGTATTCCTACGAGGAAAACAGTGCTCTTCGGATAAAAAAGTTTAATGGTTTGACGAAAGAATGGTTAGAATTTATCAGGGAAAATCGGTCAAAAGGTGGATTGCAGCATAATTACGATGTAGTAATAGGACCGGTTGCAGATGATAATACAATGGAGACGATTCAGTTATATATATCTGGTATTCTAAACGTGAAAGAAGCAATAGAAAGATTACGATACAACAAGGTTAATAATCAGATTTCTTTTCACACAGAAGAAGGAGTAAAGTGTTTGAAATTGTTGAGGAGAGAATGTTATGAATGATGAGATTTATACATTTAATGGGAAAGACATTACAATGAATATATGTATTCAGATAAGGGCGGTAGTGGATTTAATTCAGGAGCATTTGAAAGTGACTTTTGAGGAAGCTATGATGATGTTTTATCATTCTGATACTTATAAAATATTGCAGAATACGGAAAACGCATTGTGGGCAGAATCGCCGGAATACATTGCAGATAGATATTTTGAAGAAGCGGATGTCTTGGGGAAGGCATCAATAATATAAATAAGTTGAGAGCGCAGGTGGTCTTTGCCTGCGTTTTGCATTTCATCCAGTTAAAATGCATTTCATCCGCTCATATCTTTCGGCTTAAAAAAATATGTGTTATGTTAGCTCCATCAAAGGATGGAGGAACTTAAATAATGAAAAAAGAAAAAACAGAAAAATATCATGGGAAAAAGAAAATTGCAGTCAGATGCATTAAGATAGCGGCAATCGTCTTGATTGTTTTGGTTTTATTTCGAATAGTCTTGTTTCCGCCGCATAAGAAGCCAGTTGTCACAGGAAGCCACAACGTGGCGATAAAGGAATTTACCTGGGAGGATGTGAGCAGAGTAGAGACTTTTACCGATACCGGTGAAAACCGGATGCTCACGGTGAAGTTCTGGTATCCCGAAGAGGAAGGAAGTTATCCCCTTGTGGTATTTTCTCACGGCGCATTTGGCGTAATTGACAGCAATTTTTCTACCTGTATGGAGCTTGCGTCTAACGGTTATGTGGTGGCGAGCATTGCTCATCCGTATCATGCCATGTTCGTGGAGGATGTTAATGGAAAAGTCACTACAGTGGACATGGATTTCTTTAGGAGTGTTTATGAAGGAAGCGGAACGACCGATCCAGAGGAAGAGGCGAGGAATTATTTAAAATATAAAGAATGGATGGCGCTTCGGACTGCAGATGAAAATTTTGTGTTAGATACAATTTTAAGTAAGGCAGAAAAAGGTGAGGATGGACCTTTTTGCCTGATTGATTCGGAAAAAATCGGTTTGTTCGGTCACTCTATGGGCGGAGCATCTTCAGTAGCCATTGGAAGGCAGAGAGATGATATTGATGCCGTCATTGATTTGGAAGGCACTATGCTTGGGGAATATGTGGGATTTGAAAACGGTATAGAGCTCTTTAACGAAGACCCCTATCCGGTGCCGATTCTGGATGTGAATTCAAGAGCAGCTCATGAAGCGGCAGAAGCACAGATTTTGGAAGGGTACGAGTATGTAAATTTTTATGTTGGTAAAAATGCAGTTGATTACAGGGAAGTGATTTTCAATGATGCGGGGCATCTCAATTTCACAGATTTGCCGCTTCAGTCCCCTATTCTTGCAAAAATGCTGGGAGTGGGAAAGGTAAATGCCAGAACCTGCATTGAAAATGTAAATGATATGGTGCTCACCTGGTTCGATTATTATTTGAAAGACAAAGGGGAGCTGGATTTGAAAGCAGAGTACTAAAATAGGTTAAAAGGTATAGTTTGAATGAAAGTATGCATTAAAAAAATAGCCAGAAAAGAAGAGGAACAGGTCATCATTGAATGTGTGGAGATCACCCCGGAAATCAGGGATATTCACAGCTATATAACAGCCAAAGGTGTGAAACTATCCGGCATGACGGATAGTCAGCATATGCAGAGATTTCGCCTGGAGGATGTGCACTATTTCGAGGCGGTGGACGAGAAGGTGTTTGCTTATGCAGATGAGCAGGTATATGAGATAAAGATGCGGCTGTATGAGGCGGAGGCAGCTTATGGAAAACATCATTTTGTACGATGTTCTAAATCAGTGGTGCTGAACTTGATGAAGCTTGAGAGTATCAGCCCAGCACTCAACGGACGTTTTTTTACCCACATGAAAAACGGGGAAAAGCTGATGATATCCAGACAGTATGCAGGAGCATTGAAACAGATTGTAATGGGAGAGCACGAGAATGAAAAATAGAAAAGATTATTTTGAACCAATCATAGCATTTATGGTGTGTACTGCCTGCATTACGATTATGGAAGGAATTGTAGGAATGCTGTTTTTTCCCGATCAAAAGATGGGATATGAGGCATTTTTCTCGCCCCCTATCTTTGGATTCTGCTCAGTTCTGTTTGGAGTTGTCACATATTCTAAGAAAGAACTGAGTGTAAAGCAGGTTCTGGTCCGCAGAGGCATTCATCTGCTTTTGATTGAAGGACTGGTTTTAGGGGTAAATTATGCGGCGGGAGCTATATTTAATCCGCTGGCAACATGGGTATTAGTGGCAGCGATTGCAGTTGTTTTTGTGGTAGTATATGTTGTTTTATGGCTGAATGACCAAAGAAGTGCGATTCTGTTTAATGAAAATCTAAAGCGCTACCAGCAAAAGATTATGGAAGCAGAGAAAGTTCCTGATCAATTCATTTCACATTAAAGGGATTTGATTTCAATTCCCATAACAATTTAAAAATAATGCCGATAATCTATATGAACAGAGAAGAAACCATTTAAACCGGATTGGAGGCATGATGAATATGAATATAAAACTACAGGGAACCAACAGCCTGCTTTTAGTACAGCAGTCATTATTCCTAAACAGCGGACTGAAAAGCACCCAGCAGAAATTAGAAAGACAGGCGAAATGCGAGAACCAGGTCGCATTTTATGAAAATCAGAAAAACAATCTGAAAAATGTAGTATGCGACAATCTCGAGGACATCGCGGAGAAACTGGAGATGCTGCACACCTATGAGGATCAGATTGCCGCAGTAAAAGCCCAGTACAATCACGAACAGATGTACCATACACTAGATGAAGCCATGGAAAAAGGCGAAAAAATAGCCAAGGCAGTAGAAAAGACAAAACCCAAAACCCCAGAAGAGAGAGCAGAAGACCTCGCCAAAGAAGCACTTGGAATCGAAGAAGAAGAGGGCATGCTGACAGAGATATTAGATGAACTCACAGAAGTCATAGAGGAAACCATAGAGGAAGCAGCCGAAGACCTGGAAGAAACAACAGAGTCCCTCACCGATCAATCTGCCGAAGAAGCCGAATCCCTCACACAACAGACAGAACAAATCCTAAATGAACAGAACACAGAAGCCCTAAGTGAACAGCCACAGCAGAGATACAAACGCTTTGACATGCGCGCCTAATACCAAGAACTGACGGTTCCGATGCCGTAAAGTCAGAAGGCAGCACCGTACAAGGCGGTCAGCATACACTCCGGCACTGGACCATATAAAAAAACTTCCCCGAGCCTTATGGGAAGTGGTTAGAAAGACTTAGTATCCCTTGAATACACAGCAATCGGCAGACAGGAAGTCCGCCGAAGGCGTAATTTGGTCCATGGATGGACCAATACGCCGTTTGCGTCCGTATGGATGCAACTATAAAAGGGATACTTAGTCATTCTTACCACTGTACATAGGCTCGGGGAAGTTTTTTTATATGGTCCAGTGCCGGAGTGTATGCTGACCGCCTTGTACGGTGCTGCCTTCTGACTTTGCGGCATCGGAACCCTCCATAACCTTTTTAATATCTCTTCTTTGCGAATTTCTCAAATTGTGATATGATATCCAAAGTGATGATACAAAAGGAGGAGAAGTCAAGATGGAAAACAATCTGACAAGGGAGCAGGCCCTTGCATTACTGAAAAAATACAACAAGGAACCTTTTCACATCCAGCATGCCCTCACGGTAGAAGGTGTCATGCGCTGGTATGCCAATGAGCAGGGCTACGGAGAAGAAGCAGATTACTGGGCAATCACAGGGCTTTTGCACGATATCGATTTTGAACTTTATCCTGAGCAGCATTGTATAAAGGCGCCGGAATTATTGCGGGAAGGCGGTGCATCTGAAGACATGATTCATTCCGTCTGTTCCCACGGCTATGGTCTTTGCTGTGATATCAAGCCGGAGCACGAGATGGAGAAGATTCTTTTCGCGGTGGACGAACTTACCGGATTGATCGGTGCGGCTGCCCTCATGCGTCCCTCTAAGAGTGTGATGGATATGGAGGTGTCCAGTATAAAAAAGAAATTTAAAGATAAAAAGTTTGCAGCCGGATGTTCCCGCGATGTCATAAAGCAGGGGGCAGAGAATTTAGGATGGGAATTGAATGATTTGTTTGAAAAGACGATTCTTGCAATGCGTTCCTGTGAAAAGAAAATCCAGGAAGAAATGGAATAAGCCATGATCGGACTTGGTACGATTATCAACACAGCGGGGGTAATAGCTGGCGGACTGATTGGTTTAGGACTGAAAAACGGCATCAAGAAAAATATGCAGGATATTATGATGCAGGCGTGCGGAGTTGCGACTATTTTTATAGGAGGTGCCGGCGCGCTGTCCAAGATGCTTGTTTTTCAGGATGGAAAGCTGGAGACGCAGGGAACGATGCTTCTCATTTTTTCGCTTGTACTTGGCTCTTTGCTGGGGGAATGGATTAACATCGAACAGAAAATGGATATCCTTGGAGAACGGATAAAGAAGGCTGTAAAGGCGGAAAACGATAACCTGTTCGTGGAGGGATTTGTAAATGTGTCCCTGATTATCTGCGTAGGGGCAATGGCAATTGTAGGATCTGTTCAGGACGGCATCAGCGGTGATTACTCTATGCTCGTGGCGAAAGCTATTCTGGATTTGATCATTGTGGTGGTGTTTGCGGCGACCTATGGAATAGGCGCGATATTTTCAGCGGTGCCAATCTTTGTATATCAGGGAGCTATTACGCTGGCAGCAGCCTTTCTGGGTTCTTTTGTCAGTGAAGCAATGATAAATGACCTGTCTTTTATTGGGTCAGCACTGATTTTTTGCGTGGGAGTCAATATTGGATTCGGTAAAAAGTTCAGAGTGGGAAATATGCTCCCGGCACTGATCGTGCCGGTTCTTTATGAGATCCTGCGGTCCTTCTTAAGATTGTGAGAGGAGTCTATAAGATGGTCTCCATGCCCACTTTCTGCGGTTTTAAGCCGCATGCCTGATAAAATTTCATGGCGGAATCGTTTAAACTCCATACATTCAGGGTCACGTTATAACAGCCCTGCTTTTTGGCAAAAGCAAGTACGGCTTCGTAAAGGCTTTTGCCAATATGCTGTCCTCTGATATTTTCGTCAACGCATAAGTCGTCGATATACAGGGTTTTGATATCAGTGAGGATATTGTCATTCAAATGTTGCTGAAAAACGCAGAAAGCGTAGCCCAAAACAGTTCCCTTTTCATCTACAGCGGTAAAGATAGGACGGCAGTCGTCATGGATTATGTCTTTAAGCTGGTCATCAGTGTACTTTTTCGCTCCATATTTAAATAAATCAGGACGGCCCTTATGATGCACCAGGCATACCTGCTGCAGCAGATTATTTATTCCGTTCATATCCTCTTCTTTAGCGCGTCGGATTTCCATTCTTCTTCTCTCCTCATATTTGTCATTATTATATCAATAAAACGTATAAAACCATATAAAAAAGTGGTAAATATTTTTACCACTACTCTATTATCCAGTTTATCACATTTAAAAATTAAAGTCTAGTAATTTTTTCTTTTTCCACTAAACTATAATTGTAATCAGGTAACCGCTTGGATTTGGCTTTAAGTACAGGGTGCAGCGGCGGAGAGCTTGAAATAAAAGAGGGCAGGGGGAAGCTATATGAGTGAGAAAAACAAAAATGAAAACCTGAACACATCGAGGCAGGCGGAAGAGGCGTATCTGGAAGAAACGCTTGCAATCATCAGGGATAACATAAAATCTTATGGGCATGAGATTACACGGATGCAGGAAGATATTGATGAGATGCTGGAGCGCTATCATGACAATGATGTGGAAGTATTCTCTATTTTAAACACTACGATGACGCTCCATGAACATATGCAGCGGGCGCTTGCGCGGAATGAAAAAGCCCGGAACAAACCATATTTTGGGAGAATCATTTTCCATGACGAGATGCTTGACAAGGAGGAATCTCTTTACATAGGAAGGGGCGGCATTGCAAAGGACGCAATACATCAGGTGGTAGTGGATTGGCGTGCGCCTGCGGCAAATGCTTATTATGAGAATGGTCTGGGCAAATGTAGTTATGAAGCGCCGGGAGGCAAGCACATTAAAATCGACTTGAAGCATAAGCGTACCTATGAGATTGAGGAGGGCAGGCTTCTGGACTATTTTGACAGCGAGGTGATCGCCAATGATGATCTGCTGACAAAATATCTTGCAAAAAACAAGCAGGCTGTGCTGGGAGAAATCGTTGCCACCATTCAGAAGGAGCAAAATGAGATTATCCGGAAGTCCCCTTATCATAACATTATCGTGCAGGGAGTGGCAGGCTCCGGGAAAACGACGGTGGCAATGCATCGCATTTCCTATATTTTGTACAATTATAAAGAGCGGTTTATGCCGGATGATTTTTATATTGTAGGAAGCAACAGAATTTTACTCAATTATATTACAGGAGTCCTGCCGGATCTGGATGTATATGGTGTGCGGCAGATGACCATGGAGCAGCTTTTTGTAAGGCTCTTGTATGAAGATTGGGATGAAAAACGATATGAAGTCAAAAGTCTGGGAAAAGGCGGAAAAAAGGAAATCATCAAAGGCAGTAAGGAATGGTTTGAGGATTTGGAGAAATATTGTCGGCAATTGGAAGTTGAAGCGATTTCCAGAGACAGTGTTTTCTTGAATAAGAAGCAATTCGTGGAAGGAATCAGAGAGGGTAAGACAGGCGTGTTTGATGAATCCAAGACAGAAGAGCCGGATCCCCAAAGCATGATCTGCCTGCTTAATGGAGAGACGGTAGAAAATTATATACGGGAAAATCCTGCCGTATCTATTCAAAATAAGATAAACATGTTGAATAAACGTTTAACCGGCAAAATCAAGGATGAATTTTTAAAGAAGGGACTTCAATATACGGAAGCAGAAAGAAAAGCAATTTTAAAGGCATATCGGAAACAATATGGAGGAAGAGTGTGGAAGCGGTCCATCTATGAGATGTATGAGGAATTTTTAACCGGACAGATCAAAAAGGGATATGAGGTGGAAGTGCCGGAGAATGCATTCGATGTATATGACCTTGCTGCCTTGGCTTATCTTTACAAAAGGGTGAAAGAAAAGGAGGTCATCAGAGAGGCTCACCATGTGGTCATTGATGAAGCACAGGATTTTGGGATGATGGCATACTGTGCACTAAAGTTCTGCATGACAGGATGTACCTATACTATCATGGGAGATGTTTCCCAGAATATCCACTTTGGCTGCGGGCTGAATGATTGGGAGGAACTTAAGGGTCTGCTTCTGACAGATACCATGGACAGCTTTGGCATTTTAAAGAAAAGTTATAGAAACACAGTGGAAATATCTGATTTTGCCACAAATATCCTGCGCCATGGGCAATTCCCCATTTATCCGGTGGAGCCTATCATTAGGCATGGAAATCCGGTCAGGGTAGAGCAGCTTTTAAATCATGAGGCATTGATAAGGGCAGCGGCAGACACCTGCCGAAGCTGGCAGACGAAAGGATTTGACACCATTGCTATCGTCTGCCGGAATCAGGCGGATGCTGCGAGGACCGCTGCGGCACTTAAAAAGTATGTGGAAATAATGGAAAGCGATTTAGAAAAGGCAGTATTCGGGAACGGAATCATGGTATTGCCGGTGGATTATACGAAGGGATTGGAGTTTGACGCAGTACTGATTCTGAACCCCACGAAGGAGGCATACCCGGAAGATGACGGACATGCCAAGCTGCTTTACGTGGCGGCGACTCGGGCATTGCATGAATTATGTGTGCTGCATACAGGGAATATCACAGGCTTGATGACAGAGATTCCACTTCCCCAGCGGAGTGAGAGAAAGAAGATAACCGCGTCATATGGGAAAGAATTAGAAGAAAAATCCGTCATCGATACAGAGATACAAGTAAAAAACGACTTTTCTTCCGAAGATGCCGGCAAGAAAATTGCAATTAGGAAAAAGCCGGTTGCCATAGCAGCCGACAGAAAAACGCCGGAGGATAAAAAGCCTTTTATCAGCAGACGAATGGGTGCATCCCTTACAGGACAGACAGAAAACAGTTCTGTCCCCTCAGTTTCAATGCCTGAAAAAACAAACTCTGCGAAAAGTAAACGCACATCAGGGAATATGGGACATGCATTTGGAGATATGCCGATAAATGAAACTCTGCGCCCCATAGGACATGGAAAGATTGACCTGACTGTGCGCTGGACGATGAAGGAACCAGATGGGCTTTACCTCCAGAGCCGATACGGAATTTTGCGCATAAGCCCAATAAGGAGTGATATCATTCGGGTGACATTTGCAAAAGAAGGGAAAATCCTGGACAAAATACATCCGCTTATTGCTGTTTCCAAGACGGAAAAAGCATGGATGTATAAGGAAAATACAAGCGCAGTAGAATTATACACAGATGAATTATGCTTACAAGTGGATAAAACAGGCGGTGCAATCACCTACCTGACGCGGGACAAAAAACGCCTTCTTTCAGAGAAAGCACGGGAATGCAGACAGTTAGAAAAAGGATCTGACGGAAAAATCCGTACATGGCTCTACTTAGACTGGCAAAAACGAGAAACACTGTATGCCCCAGGAACAACAGATCAAGCCGGAATGATGCTGCAGACAACCGCAAGATACATTTCCCATGGGGAAAATGCAAAACAACTTCCATTTCTGATTTCAGATAAAGGATATGGAATCATACCGGCGGCAGATGCCTCTTGCCTTTTCTGTAATATTCCTGCATATGGCTCCTATCTCTATACAGAAAATGAAGCCCAGATGGACTACTACTTCATTGCAGGAAAGACACAAAACCAAATAATGGATGCATACGCATTCTTGTGTGGGAAGAAATAGAACAATGTTTCTATTTCTTCTTTTTGTGAAACAGTCTTTTAATAAACCCCCTGCTATGCAGGGGGACAACAGCTGCTTTAGCTTACAGTAAAAAACCTCCAGTGTTATAATAACGTTGGTTCGCCAACCGAGTTAAAAA
>JAAUZD010000007.1 GCA_014804785.1 Lachnospiraceae bacterium | reverse complement strand
CAGGGGATTAGGAAAAGGATTTTACCGTATCGCAGTAAAGAACAGAAACGAAAATAAAATTTTACTGGAAAACTTATAGTCTATGGGAGATGGAGCATGGAACATTCTAAAATAGAATATCTGCTGCCGGAGGAAATTGAAAAGCGGAGCTTTGAGATCATTACAGAAGAACTTTTAAAGAGAAATATTAGTCTCCCCAAAGAGGAAGAGTTAATTACAAAACGGGTAATACATACCAGTGCAGATTTTGATTATGCCGAAACACTTTGCTATTCCAAAGGAGCAGTGGAAATTTTGAAAAAGCTGATAAAAAATGGAGCTGATATAGTAACAGATACCAATATGGCATTGGCTGGAATCAATAAAAAGGCGCTTACAAAGTTTGGTGGAGAAGCGCATTGTTTTATGGCAGATGAAGAGATTGCACTTCTGGCAAAGCAAAGAAATGTGACACGGGCGGCGGTCAGTATGGAAAAAGCGGCAAAGATTGAAAAACCAGTTGTTTTTGCAATCGGCAATGCGCCAACTGCTCTGATAAAGTTGTATGAAATGATGGAAAAATTGGATTGGAAGCCAGCCTTTATTATTGGCGTTCCGGTGGGATTTGTCAATGTGGAAGCGGCAAAAGAACTTATATTGAAAACAAATATTCCATACATCATTAACAGAGGACGAAAAGGTGGAAGTAATATCGCTGCGGCAATCTGTAATGCCGTGTTATATCAATGTGAAAAGAAGTTCTAAAGGCTCACGCCAATGGGTGTTTTGCCAAGAACTTCTAAGTTTCACATAGTAGGAAGGAAAAATATATGCGATATGGTTTTACGACTGGAAGTTGTGCGGCTGCGGCTGCAAAAGCCGCAGCTTATATGCTGCTGACAGGATTAAAAAAGACGGAAATTACAATAGAAACGCCAAAGGGTATACTGTATAATGCAAAACTTCTGGATATCATGTGTGGGGAAAATGAAGTAAGTTGCGCGGTAGAAAAAGATGGCGGTGATGATCCTGATATTACAACAGGTACATGGATTTATGCGAAAGTTTTGTATGTAGAAGAAAATACAAAAAACGAAATCATCATTGAAGGCGGAATAGGTGTGGGGAGAGTGACAAAACCGGGACTTGACCAGCCTGTAGGCAACGCAGCAATCAATCGTGTTCCGAGGGAGATGATAAAAAAAGAAGTATTAGAAGTTTGTAGACTAGTGGATTATAAAGGCAGCCTTCGGATTGAGATTTCAGTGCCGGAAGGTGAAAAGCTGTGTGAACGTACTTTTAACCCAAGACTTGGCATTGTTGGCGGTATTTCCATATTAGGGACGAGTGGCATCGTAGAGCCTATGAGCAGTCAGGCACTTATTGATACCATTCGGGTAGAATTGCGTCAAAGACGGGTTTTAGGATTTGATTATGTTGCCGTTTCGCCGGGAAATTATGGTTTGGAGTTTATGAGGAAAACATATGGATATGATTTGGACAAAAGCGTGAAATGCAGCAATTTTATCGGTGCAACCATTGATATGGCAGTGGAAATGGGATTTCAGAAAATGCTCCTGACTGGACACATAGGCAAGCTGATCAAGGTTGCAGGTGGAATTATGAATACCCATTCCAAAGAAGCAGATTGCAGAATGGAGCTTCTTACGGCATTTTCCGTAAAGGAGCAGATAGAACCTTTACAGCTAAGAAGAATATTGGAATGCGTGACAACGGAAGAGGCAGTTTCTGTTATAGAGGAAAGCGGAAAATTGCAGCAGGTCATGGAACAGGTTGCAGAGCATATCTGCTATTATATGGAAAACCGCGCCGGAGGGAAAATAAAAACAGATTGTATTATATTTTCCAATGAATATGGTGAACTGGCAAAAAGTAAGGGGGCAGAGGAATGGTTTATTTTGTTGGGGCAGGAACAGGCGCAGTAGATTTAATAACAGTTAGGGGAATGCGCTTATTAGAACAGGCAGATGTGATTATTTATGCAGGTTCTTTGGTGAATCCGGAACTGCTTGCATATGCAAGAAAAGATTGTGAGATACATAACAGTGCGAAATTAACATTAAAAGAAGTGATACAGATTATCTCCGGTGCAGAAACTGANGGNAAAACAACNGTCCGNNTGCANACGGGAGANCCGAGTATNTATGGAGCGGTNAGGGAACANATGGATGAGNTGGATGCGCTNGGCATTNCTTATGAGAGCTGTCCGGGGGTAAGTGCCTGTTTTGGNGCAGCGGCNTCCNTGAATCTTGAATATACNTTGCCGGGAATNTCACANTCCNTGATTATTACAAGAATGGAAGGCAGAACGAAAGTNCCGGANAGGGAAAGTATTGAGAGCNTTGCAGCACATAAGNCATCTATGGCAATTTATTTAAGTGCNGGAATGATTCGGGAATTAAGNANACGGCTNATTGANGGCGGGTATNAGNAGACNACACCNGCAGCACTTNTTTATAAGGCAACTTGGGCTGAGGAGGAGGCNNANCTGTGTACGATTGAGACATTATATGATGTATCNGTAGAACATAGGATTACGAAAACAGCNNTNATANTGGTCGGAGATGCAATCGCTCATCAGNANTANAGAAAATCAAGGTTATATGCACCGGATTTTTCGACNGANTACCGGNAGGNAAAACGAAAAGAATGANANTAAGTNTTATNAGNTTTACGGAAAATGGAAAACAACTTTCGGAAAGTATTGTAAANTTGTTGGAGAGGGAATTAGAAATCNGGTTATATACAAAATGTGNGGCANGCATAAANGACNATNTTTATTCAGATATCTTATTTGTAAAANCATCTGTTGGAGATTGGGCAAAGGAACGGATTCAGGAACAAGACGCCNTNTTGTTTATAGGTNCCTGTGGAATTGCAGTCAGGGCAGTAGNCCCATTTCTTACAGATAAACTACATGATGTTCCTGTGCTTGTAATGGATGAAAANGGGAAATATGTCATTCCGATTTTATCAGGACATATGGGNGGTGCAAACGATCTTGCAAACCTTATAGCAGCGAAAACAGGGGCAGAACCCGTGATTACTACGGCGACAGATATCAATAAAAAATTTGCTGTGGATNTGTTTGCAAAAAGAAATAGCCTATNTATTGCAAATAAAGANGGGATTGCCAAAGTGTCTTCAAAGGTATTAGCCGGAAGAGAAATTACGATGTCCATAGAGGCAGGGCATGAAATCATTGGGGGAGAGTCAGACATACNGTTNGTTCCATATCCGCCTGNGGGNNTTGTTGATGTTGTNGTNACTTCAAAAGATGATATGTTTGATGCTTCTCTTTTGCTGAANCCGCGGGAGTATGTCATAGGAATTGGCTGTAAAAANGGNAAAAAAGTAAATGAAATTGATGATTTTATNTTAAAAACACTAAAGAAAAAAGGAATTTCTATTATNCAGATTTTNGCGCTNTCNTCTATNTCGCAAAAGCGAGATGAACAGGGNATCATTGAATGGTGTCGAAAAGAAGGGATTCCATTTNTTACATATACNGCAGNNGAATTGCAGGAAGTANACGGAANTTTTACAAAGTCTNTGTTTGTTAAGGANCAGGTTGGCGTTGATAATGTNTGTGAAAGGGCGGCAGTGAAAGCCTGTGGAGAAGATGGAAAACTGATTCTTCCAAAAGNTGCGGAAAATGGGATGACAATTGCGATTGCGAGGAGAGAATGGAAGGTATGTTTCGATGGCAAATAGAATTTATATTGTAGGAATGGGACCGGGCAGGGAAGAAATGATGACCGGAGAAGCATTGAATGTGTTAGATCAGTCAGATGTGATCGTTGGTTACACATTATATCTAAAGNTGCTTGGCNGNCGTTTTCANGGGAAAGAAATGTTATCCACACCGATGCGTCAGGAGGAGGAACGGTGCAGGCTGTGTTTTGANGANGCTGAAAAAGNGAAAAAAGTAGCCCTTGTATGCAGCGGCGACGCAGGAATTTATGGGATGGCGTCTTTGATGTACGAGATTGGGANAGCNTATCCGGAAACAGAACTTTACGTTATCGCAGGGATTACTGCGGCGAGCAGCGGTGCGGCAGTTCTGGGAGCGCCACTGAACCATGANTTCTGTGTCATAAGNCTGAGTGATCTGCTGACACCGTGGGANNNGATTGAAAAAAGGTTACATGCAGCCGCAGAAGGTGATTTTGTCATTGTACTGTATAATCCNTCCAGCCNTAAAAGAAANGATTATCTGATGAGGGCATGTGATATTNTACTGTGCAGCATGGAGGGGGAACGTGTCTGCGGATATGTTGAAAATATAGGAAGAGACGGAACAAAAGTGGAAACCTGTACCTTAAAGGAGTTAAGGGACNGNGAGGTNAATATGTTTACCACGGTATTNATNGGGAGTTCAGGNNCGGAAATCATAAATGGGAAACTAATCACGAANCGAGGATATCAAATTGAAANAAATACTGATATTTGCAGGGACAACTGAAGGAAGAAAATTATCGGAATATCTTGCNGAGGCTGAAATAAATCATACNATCTGTGTGGCAACGGAGTATGGCGAAATTGTTTTAAGACAGCATCCCNTTGTAAAAGTACATCAGGGNAGAATGAATCAGGAACAGATAGAAAGATTCCTGAGCAATGGAAAATTTGATGTTGTGGTAGATGCAACACATCCTTTTGCCANGGAGATNACCTNTAATATACAGGCAGCATTGAAAGAAATGGGNCAGATTGGANTANCAATTCCTTATTTNAGGTTGAAAAGAGACAGCATTGCGGAAAGGGAAAACGGCATTACCTATTTTGAAACAAATGAAGCTTGTGTGAAAGNGTTGGAAGATACGGAGGGAAACATTCTCCTGACTACCGGAAGCAAGGAATTGTACAAATATTGTGTTTCTGAAGNGATAAAGCATANATTGTATGTAAGGGTACTTCCAAGNGTGGAAAGTCTTTCNNTTTGCANAGAGCANGGTATTNNNGGGAAACAGGTTATTGCAATGCAGGGACCNTTTACTACAGAGATGAATGANGCTATCATTCGCCAATATGAAATAGCTTATCTNGTAACNAANGAAAGCGGTGTNCCCGGNGGTTATCAGGAAAAAATAAACGCTGCNAAAAGAACTGGAACGAAGATATTTGTAATNGGCTGTCCNGAAGAGGGNNAAGGGTATTCTTTNTCTGAAATATGCCAAAAACTCGAAGATATGNGAGGAGAAAAATTCCAANCAAANAATCAGATAAAAGANAATATGGAAATTATTCTGGNAGGNATTGGTATGGGACATGNAAACGGTCTAACGAAAGAAGTAGAGAGGGTGATCAGTGAAGCAGACATTTTATTAGGGGCAGANAGAATGCTTAANACNGNNTGNTCTAAAGCAGAAAANCATCCTTTTTATCAGGCAGAACAGATCATTCCTTATCTGCATGATATACAGAGCGGAAANTTATTTGAGGAAAATAAAAAAGTTGTGATTCTTTTTTCGGGAGATAGNGGATTTTATAGCGGNTGTCAGTCTTTATATGCGGCGCTGGAAAAAGAAATCAATGAAGGACNCNTAAAGGCATCTTTGCGTATTCTTCCGGGTATTTCTTCCGTNGCTTATCTGGCTTCNTGCATTGGAGAAAGCTATCAGGATGCGGNTGTTTACAGTATACATGGGAAAAAAATATNCAACCTTGNACGCCGGATNAAAAGCANNCCAAAAACATTTCTGATNACATCCGGTGTGAAAGATATAAANNNGTTGGGAGAACTGTTGACAGATGNGGGGATGCAAAAATGCGAAATCATAACAGGGTATCAGTTATCCTATGAGGAACAGCGGGTAGANAGNCATACGCCATTAGANTGNATGGAATTGAANGAGGAAGGNTTATATACNTGTTTTGTNAAAAATCCNTATGCTNTNCAAAGAAGATTGACACATGGTNTTGCAGATGGACAGTTTATCAGGGACAGGNTTCCTATGACAAAAGAAGAGATTCGTGAGGTTAGTATNTGTAAGCTGCGATTAANAGAAAAGGCGGTAGTNTATGATATTGGCAGTGGNACTGGTTCCGTNGCAATAGAAATAGCGGGCATTTCTGACGATATACAGGTGTATGCGGTGGANCAGAATCNNGANGCAGTTTCNTTNATTGAAAANAATAAAAAGAANTTTGNACTGCAAAATNTAACAGTNGTNGAGTCGAGNGCGCCNGAGGGANTANCNGGACTTCCAANGGCGACACANGCNTTNATAGGAGGAAGNGGCGGCAGATTAAAAGAAATATTGGCATTACTCCGACAGATGAATCCCAATATGAGGGTTGTGNTAAATGCTGTCAGTATGGAAACGATCTGTGAAATGAGAGAGATTTTNTCAATGGATGACAGGATAAAAGAGNAAGAGGTTGTACAATTACAGGTAAGCAGNGCAAAAAAAGCNGGAAGTNATCANTTNATGCAGTCCGAGAATCCGGTTTGGATCTGTGCATTTGAGTTTTGTGGCGGTGAGTCTGAAAGAAAGGTATGACATTTGCATGAAAATGAAAAGAGTTATGATTGCCGCGCCGAAAAGCGGAAGCGGNAAAACANTNGTCACNTGNGCCTTGCTTCAGNTANTAAAGGATNNNGGCTNGAAAGNNGCTTCNTATAAATGCGGACCNGATTATATTGATCCGATGTTTCATGAAAAGATAATAGATGTTCCGGNAAAAAATCTGGANACNTTNTTTACAGATGAAGAAAAGACAAGAGAACTTTTTCAAAATAGTGCAATGAAAATGGACTTTGCAGTTTTTGAGGGCGTTATGGGACTATATGACGGGTTAGGGGGAGTCAGGGAAGAAGGTTCTTCCTATCATCTTGCGGAAGTGACAAAAACACCGATTGTGCTTGTTGTTGATGCGAAAGGGATGGGACGTTCCATTATTCCATTAATAGCAGGATTTCTTAATTATGATAAGAAACATCTGATACAAGGTATCATACTGAACAGGATGTCAAAAGGATATTATGAAACATTAAAGCCATTGATAGAGGAAGAACTGCAAATAAGGTTACTTGGATTTTTGCCGGAAAAGGAGGAACTGCATTTTGAGAGCAGGCACTTGGGACTTTTTCTGCCGGATGAAGTGAATCATATAAAAGAGAAATTACAGGTAGCCTCGGAATTATTTTCAGAAACCGTTTCCCTAGAGTGTATAAAAGAAATAGCGGAAAGCGCGGAAGAAATGGAATTTGATGAAACACTGACGGGAGAAGCGCTGATTGACAGTTACGGAGACATAAATCATGAGAAAGCAGTCAGTGACTTAATGGAAGGAGCTGCTGTCTGGGATAGCCGTCCAACGATCGCAGTGGCAAAAGATGAAGCCTTTTGTTTCTATTATGCCGATAATATTCACTTGTTGGAGGAATATGGTGCAAAGATAACGTATTTTTCTCCGTTATGGGATGAAAAAATACCAGAAGGATGTCATGCCTTGTTATTTGGGGGCGGATATCCGGAGCTGTATGCAAAGCAGCTTAGCACAAATATGAAAATGCGTGAGACAGTCAAAAATGCGGTGGAAAATGATATGCCGATCGTGGCAGAGTGCGGCGGTTTTATGTATTTACATTCTTTTTTAAAAGATAAAGAAGGACTTTGCTATGATATGGTAGGGGTTATTCCTGCAACTTGCTTTTATACTGGAAAACTGGTTCGTTTCGGTTACATAGAACTTCGGGAAAAGCAAAAGCATTTTCTACTAAATGGTGAGGGTATAAAAGGACATGAATTTCATTATTACGACAGCACCTATAATGGAGCAGATGTAATAGCAGCCAAGCCAGTGACAGGAAAAGAATATTCCTGTATTATAGAAAATGAAACACAGTGGATGGGGTTTCCGCATTTATATTATCCGTCAAATGCAGTTTTTGCAAGAGCATTTGTTGATAAAGCAAAGAAATATAAGAAAGCAATGATATAGGAGAGGTGAGTATGGATAATTCATACCGATTTTTTGAAAATAAGAACTGTGAATATTTTCCCTGTCATAAGGAATTGGGAGACTTTAACTGTTTGTTTTGTTATTGCCCTCTATATTTAAGGGAGAATTGTCCGGGGAATCCTTCATATATAGAAAAGGATGGGAGAAAGATAAAAGTTTGTACAAACTGTACCTTTCCCCATCAACCTGAAAATTATGATGTGGTGATTCAGATTTTAAAAGAGTGAAGAAGTATCTACGAAAATAAATAATATGGATCAGCAGTTTGTGGTCTGATAAAATTTTAGCATTCAAGATATTTGTTTTTATATGCCAGAGCCTGTTCCGGTTTCTGCCATCGGGAATACAGGTTATTCAGGTACAAATAAACGGTTTTGGCATAATCGTTATCGGTTCCCATGACTTCCGAAATAATATTCTCAGCAGATAAAAGGTGGAGTTCGGCTTCTTTAGCATTGCCCTCGGAAAGCGCAATCGCGCCATACATCATCTGGCAGACTCCATTATCTAAAGTTTGCGTTCCCTCATGTTCTAAAACAAGATTCTCATAGGTGGAAAGAACCTGTTTTGCCATATCTGTATTTTGGGAGAGAACCAGCATATTGGTAAGGTTCAGCAACTGTTGCAGCATATCATGTGATTCTGCAAGTCCGAGGTGTGCATATTCCTGACGGATGGTTAAAGCAGTATGGAGCATTTCAGCAGCCTCTTTCGTTTTTTTCATCAGCAGGTATGTATTGGAAAGATTGTTGTACAGGTTTGAAAGCAGATTTGCTGTCCGCTGGTCAGCATCTTCCGTATGGTATGGTTCTAGGATACTGACAGCTTTTAACCGTTTCTTCAAGGCATTTTTATAATCGTTTATTATAAGAAACAGTTCTGCCTTATAGTCAAGAAGCAATGCTCTGTCGCAGTAGGAATGCGTATCCTGTTTCATTACATACTCTATCCGTTCTGCAAGTTTAGGCAGATAGTACGTTACAAGATATTTTTCAAGATATGGGAACATATCCTGAAGGAACAGCAGATAATCCTCTGGTATGTCTGCTAAAATATTTTCTGTAATGCTGATAAGTGAATCAATCACATTCTGAGGTTTTTTAACTTCCAGTCCATGTATAAGGCAGATACAATGCAGACTGTCAAGCAGTGTATGGCAGTTAGATACGGACGGTAAGGTTTCCAGTGCAACAATCTCTCTTATCAGTGGGTGCAGACTAATTTTCCGGTTTTCTCTGTCATCATGGATAAAACCGTATTTGGCAAGATAGTTCACATCATTTAATGAGGGCAGTTTCAGCCAGTTCTTAAAAGCATTTTTTAATACGCCGGAGGCTGAAAGCAGGGAAAGGTTACGCAGGACATCAAGACAGGGATCAGACAGTTTTCCAAGCTGTAACAGTTTCTTCAAATGCTCTGCCATCAGTCCGTCGGTGTAATCTCCATCCTTATATAATTCAACAGCTTCACCGGAAGAAATGCTCAGTCCGCAGGTTTGTAATTCATATAGCAGTTCTTCCGCTTCCATACCGCTTGCGGATAGGGACAACGCAGACAATACAACAGTCAGAGTATGGCTGTGTACGGTATGTATGATTTGCTTTGTTGCCAGTGTATCTTCCTTCGCGGAAGGGCACAGACGGTAAAACAGTTCCGGCAGTTCGGTATCTGTATCCAGCTCTTTTAATTCCATAATGGGGTACTGAGTAGGACGGCATCTGGTGGTTATCAATAGCTGGAAATCATTCTGCGCAAATTCCCTGAAAAAGCTGTCATCCTTTGGGAGTACATTAAAATTATCAAGAATAATAAGACTGTCATGGTGCAGCTTTTTCAATATCTTATAGTGTCTGTCAAAAAGCGTCTCTTCAGTCATTTCACTGGTATCATCGTTAAATTCCATGCCTGCAATGCTTTTCTTTAAATCTCCTGCATAATAGAGGTAAATGATATTTGTATATTTCTTACGGTTTTTGTCTGCATAATATTTCGCAAATTCACTTTTCCCAATCCCTGCCACACCGCTGATAAATAGTGTGGGGTGTTCCTGTAACAGTTTCCCGCATTATTTCAGTTCATTTTTTCGCCCTACAAATTCTTCCGTAATGGAAGGCAGGCGGCTGTTTTCTATGGTATCGGATAAATCAGGTGAAAATAAGCCGCTGTGTTCGTGGTCTGACAGAATGGCATAGCGGACCGTGGCAGTAAAAAATGCTGCATTATCGGTAAGTGCAAGCATTTCATCTGCGGTTTTGCTGCCAATGGTATTCCGGCTGTCATGAATCAGTTCTTCCATTTGGAAACGTGCCTGTGATTCATTGATCAGGTTAGGAATGATTTTGCACCGGAAATCTTCTTCCATGATCTCAAAATTATTTTCATCATAAATACGCAGGATTTCCATAGGTATCGGTCTTGCTCCGGTACACCAGCGGCTGTACATGGTGTTGTCTTCTGCATATATTTCACCGCTTGAAAGTTCATCGTTCAGGTATGCGGAAAATAAGCTGCGGACAAGTTGGTGCTGCTGATAGGTTTTCTTTTTATTATCAAGAAGTATGCTTATTGTATTGGCAAAGGTAAGTCGGTTTCTCAAATTATTCTCCCCTTCAAAAATTTCAATGTCAATGTATGGTCAAGTCTCCGTCAATGTTTTTCCACTCTCTGTATTGGTATTATAAATCCATGAAAACGTAGCCGCTTAAAGCCAACAGGTAGACAAGCCGGTTACAAAAGAATTATATCATGCTGTGGATAAATCTTGTGTCGAATTTTGAAAAAATTGGAAGAAGGTTTTGGAAGCAGCAAAAGAACATTGATAAACAATCCGCCAGAACGGATTCATGAGCTGTACTTCATGCCAATAGACCTGCAAAGAACCTTTTACAGAAAAGGGGAGCAGGCAGACACTTCCGAAAGGGTGGGAATATTCCGAGCAGGGGAAGCCCACAGGCAGATTTTGAAACAGAAATCGTTGCTAAAGGTCAGCAATGACAGCATGGGATATGAATGGAAGCCGACAGGGAATTACACCGCTTATGCCAGTCTTAGTTCTTTGACGGATTTATTATGCGGAATTAACAAGATTGTAGAAGGGGATGAAGTGATGCAGCAAAGAATAGACAACAGAAATGCAGATTATATTCCATTTGAGGATAAGGCATTATTGAGCGTAAAAGAGATGTGTGTATATCTTAGTATCGGACAGACAAAATGCAGGGAGCTTTTGGCTGATCCGGCAAACGGTTTTACCGTAAGGATAGGAAACCGTCTTTACGCACACAGAAAAAACCTTGATAACTGGCTGAAAAATCAGATATATTAATGGGATAAAAATAATGGAGAATGTAAAAAGTTTAACATTTTTTCAGAATCTGATTGAAGGTAAGCAGTCGATTTGGTAGAATGTAATCAATCAGCAGAAAATCAAGCATCTGCAAAGCAGATATTTGATTTTACCTGATTGATTAACGAGAAGCCTATGGCTTCGAGTCAGATAATTCTTTCCAATAAATGATTTGCTTTCCTGTGTGGAAAGGAAGTGGAACATGGGAAAATCATTGGCAGGAAAAGAATTAGGGCAGGGCATAACGCAACGTAAGGATGGACGTTATCAGGCGAGGTTTACGAACCGTTTCGGGAAGCGGCAGACTATTTATGCAAAGACGCTGAATGAAATCCGCCAGAGGCTCCGCAATGAGCAATATGAGGATGAAAAGAATCTGAATGTTGTTTCTTCGGATGTGACGTTGGATGAATGGTTTGATGTCTGGATGGATACCTGTAAGAAGAATTGCAGGAATACCACCAGAGCCAACTATACACATTCGTATAACCGTATCCGGGAAAGTCTTGGATGGCGGAAGCTGAATAACATCAATCTGATTACCATGCAGCAGGCTTTTAACGAACTGAAAACGGATATGTCCAGAAAAGACACACGGCGTATCCTCATTGATATGTACAACAAGGCGATAGATGCGGATCTTGTACTGAAGAACATACCAATGCAGGTAAATACAGTTGTGAATAAGGACAGTAATTCGGAAGAGCCGAGAGTGCTGACGCTTGGAGAAACGGATATATTCTTGGAAGCAGCACAGCATTACAGGTATTTCAACACGTTCAGCCTTGCTCTTGAAACTGGTATGCGCATCGGAGAGCTTTTAGGCTTGAAGTGGTCAGACATTGATTTTGAAAACCAAACAATCTATGTTAATCGTACACTGGTCTATGTGACCTGCAAGGATGAAACAAGTCCGAAGTACGGAAAGAAAATCAATGAATTTCACGAGCCAAAGACAGAAAAAGGAAAGCGTAAAATCCCGATGACCTTAAAAGCATATCAGATTCTGAAAAGACAAAAACTCTGGAAAGCTGAAATTGAAGCCAAAGGAAAGAAAGCGCCAGAGGGATTTGAGGACTTGGTATTTGTTACTACAAGGAATGCTCCCATCAGTCAGAATGACACGGATCTGGTCATGAAGGTTATTTCAGACCGGATAGCCAAAGAACACGAAAAATTCAAACCATTAACACCGCATACGCTCAGACACACATTTGCGACCAGATGTATTGAGCGTGGCATGAACCCTAAAACAGTGCAGGTTATCTTAGGACATTCGAGTGTCAATATCACAATGAATCTGTACTGCCATGTGACGGAAGACACGCTCATATCTGAAATGAGTAAATTTGAAGCAGAAGAACCTGAAAAAGGTGTCAATCGTCAAATTGGTAGTAAAAAATCTTTACACCAAGTGGTGTAAAGATGGTGTAATTTCTAAAAATCAACTCAATAAATCCTTATTTTTCAAGGAAAATCTCCCACAATTAACATTTCAGAAACAAAAAACAAACATTACACAAACAATTAGATGCTATTCTTTCTTTATCAAATATAGCAAATATAATTTGAAAAGGAGATTGGCAGACATGGCAAAATCAAAGTTAGTAAAGGCAAATAAAAAAATTGCAGAAGGAGTAGTCAGTGGCTATAAGAAGATTGAGAAAGGAGCAGTAGGAGGATTTAACAAAATAGCTGATAAGTTCGTGGATAATTTTCTGACGAAAGAAGGCGAGTCCGTAGAGGAAGCAAAAACTCGTCTGGCTGCAGAACAAAAAGAAAGAGAGGGGATTAAGTAATGAAAAAAAGTACATTTGTTTCAATGATTTTAGGAACGATTGGCGGTATTTTATTTGCATTGGGTATCTGTATGACATTAATTCCGGAATGGAATGCATTTAAGCCGGGAGTCATCATGGGAGTACTTGGGGCGGTTGTGCTGCTTGTTATGGTGCTTGTATGGAGAAAGATGGAAAATAAGGCGCCAATCAAGCTGTCAGGGAAGACAATCGGTGCAACGTTGATAGGGATTGCAGGAGCTTTGCTGCTAGGTGTCGGCATGTGCCTTACCATGGTATGGAGCAATATGGTGGTCGGCATTATAGTCGGCATTGTGGGAATTATAGTTCTCCTTTGTCTGATTCCATTTGTAAAAGGATTAAAATAAGCATAATATGGAGATTAATGAAATTACGGGAAGGAGCGCTTTGGTGCTTCTTTTCGTTTTGTTCACACTTTGGACACAAAATGCAAACAAAACACAAATAAAAAAATGTTACACTTTTGTGCAGGAGGTGCCCGATGAAGTTAGAGAGCATGAAGAAGATATTGAAAAAAATTTTTTTTCTGCCGCCCATTCCAACTTTGCTGATTTCGGTTCCGGCTTATGGGCTTGTAATTTATGCGCTCGCAGCTGAGAATGTAAATCCAGTAATTGCTTATGTCTCCTATTTTTTGTCCGCCCATGCATTGGTAATTACAGTTACAGGAATTACAGGTGTCGTGTGTCTGGTCCGGCAGGGAATAGGAAAGCATCCGTTTGTAAGGAAGATACTGGATATCCCTTTGGTCGGAAGGTATTTGCAGGAGGATACGTTTAGGGCGGAGGCAGCCCTGTATCAGGGATTTCTGATTAATCTTTTTTATGCGGGTGTAAAAATGTTTTCCGGAATTTATTATAAATCTGTATGGTTTGCAACACTGGCGGTATATTATATCCTGCTTGCAGTCATGCGCTTTTCCCTGCTTCATCATGTGAGAAGAGGAGCCGCAGATAGTGGAGATAAGGCTTCTGAATGGAAAAGATACCGTCTATGCGGAATAATTTTACTGTTTATGAATTTTGCGTTGGCGGGCATTGTCATTCTTGCAGTGCATCAGAACAGTGGGTTTGAATATCCGGGGATGCTCATCTATATTATGGCAATATATGCATTTTATGCCGCAATTACAGCAGTCTGGAATGTAATAAAGTTTAGGAGATATGGGAGTCCGGTTTTATCGGCAGCAAAAGTAATCAGCCTGACGGCGGCAATGGTATCCATGCTTTCTTTGGAAACTGCCATGTTGACACAGTTCGGGGCGGCGGATGACGCGGATTTCCGGAAGATTATGACAGCATCAACCGGAGCGGGGGTAAGTGTGATTGTGCTGGGGATGGCAGTTTATATGATTGTATATGCAACGAAAAGTTTGAGAAGGGAATGTGTGAAAGGAGAGGCGGCTTATGATTCATATATTGGTAGTGGAGGATGATGTGAATTTGAACCAGATTGTCTGTACTTATTTAAATGACAGCGGTTTTCAGACAAAAGGCTGTTTAGGTGCAAAGGAAGCTTATGAAGAAATGTATAACAATCTATATGAACTGATTATTTCTGATATCATGATGCCGGAAATTGACGGATTTGAGTTTGCCCGCACGGTAAGACAGGTAAACAAAACAATTCCCATTCTATTTATGTCAGCGAAGGATGATCTGCCATCCAAACAGAAGGGATTCCAGCTTGGCATAGATGATTATATGGTGAAGCCTATAGAACTGGGCGAGCTTCTGCTGCGGGTGCGGGCGCTTCTGCGCCGGGCGAACATTGAAGTGGAAAGAAAGATTGTGGTGGGAAACTTGGTGCTGGATGCAGATGGGATGAGTGCAGAGATAGACGGTGAGGAAATTGCTTTGACTACAAGAGAATTTAATCTTATTTATAAATTATTATCCTACCCCAAAAAGACTTTTTCAAGAGGACAGCTTATGGATGAGTTCTGGGGAGTCGAAAGTGAAACAAGTCTCCGCGCGGTGGATGTTTATGTGACGAAGCTGCGAGATAAATTGTCATCTTGTGATGGATTTAAGATTGTAACCGTAAGAGGGCTTGGATACAAGGCGGTGCTGCAATGAAAAAAGACAGGGTCAATTATTACAGACGGATAAAAGAAAGACGGTTTGCCCTTTCTCTTTTTGCTATTTACTGCGGCACACTTCTCTTGATGTCCGGTATCCACACAGGATTGATCGTACTGATGGATGATCTTCAATGTGATGTATTTGTACAATCAATTGTCCCGATTATATACTGGGGAATAGCGGCAGTGGGGATTACGGTATTTACGAGGAAAAGGGTGAAAGATACCTATGAAATACCTTTGCACAGTATGGCGAAAGCCACCGCAAAAGTCGCTCAGGGAGATTTTTCCGTGTACGTTCCTCCCCTGCATACAGCAGACAAACTGGATTATCTGGATATCATGATTATGGATTTCAATAAAATGGTGGAGGAATTGGGGAGCATTGAAACGTTGAAAACGGATTTTGTCTCAAATGTGTCCCATGAGATGAAAACGCCGATTGCAGTAATCAAAAATTGTGCGGAAATTCTGCAGATGAGTGAGGTAACAGATGAAGCAAGAGTAGAGTATGCAAAATCCATTGAAAATGCGGCGGCAAGATTGTCTAATCTAATCAGCGATATTTTAAAGCTGAACAAGCTGGAGAATCAGAGAATTATGCCTGAGGTGGAGGATTATAACGTATGCAGGCAGCTATGTGAGAGTATTTTACATTTTGAGGATGCATGGGATGAAAAAGGAATTGAACTGGAAACGGAAATAGAGGATGCTGCCATGGTAAGCGCTGATGCGAACCTGATGGAACTGGTGTGGAATAACCTGATTTCTAATGCCATAAAATTCACGGGAAAAGGGGGAAGCGTAACGGTCCGCCAGACATCGGATGAAAACCATGTCATAGTTACGGTTTCTGACACAGGATGCGGAATAGCGAAGGAGAGCATAAACCATATTTTTGACAAGTTTTATCAAGGTGATACTTCCCACTCAAAGGAAGGAAACGGACTTGGGCTTGCCTTGGTTAAGCGGGTGTTGGAACTTATGGATGGGGATATCCAGATTGTCAGCGAAGAAGGGAAGGGCAGTACTTTTACGGTGACATTGCCCGCGGCTGATTCCTGCAATCGCAAGTTTTGATTGGGAGGTATGTGAAAATGGATGTTTCGGAAAAACAACATAAAAATTTTGTGGGATATGAATATAAGGAAATTGTCGCGGACAGCAGCAGGATTTCTTTTCTGCTTGACGGATATGAAAATTTCGGTTGGGAGATTGACGGGAAGGTGCAGGAAAGAACCGATCCCAATACAGCTCCCCGGCAGAAAGTTGTAGTGCATATGAAACGGAACCGCAAAATTATTAACAAGGCGGAATTGACAAGACTCCAGAGAAATTTTGAGGCATGTGTCAGCGAAATTGATGCACTGGAAAAATCCAAAACATCTGTCGCCACTATGTACGCACTCGTACTTGGAATTCTCGGAACAGCATTTATGGCGGGGGCAACCTTTGCAGTGACAGCACAGCCGCCTCATTATATTTTATGCATCGTGCTTTCTGTACCGGGATTTTTGGGATGGATTTTCCCCTATTTTCTTTATAAAAGAAAAGTAGGGAAACAGGCGCAAAAACTCACGCCGTTGATTGAAGAAAAATATGATGAAATTTATGAAATATGTGAGAAGGGAAATAAGCTGCTTTATTAATTATATTTTTTAAAGAATAAAAAGGTCCTCTATGATTTGATTTTCATAGAAGACCTTTTGCTTTCTTCTTATATATTACCCTAATTTGCTTTGTCAATTTCTTCATAATTTCAAAATCATTTTAGCCGCTGTAAATCGTTATAATAAACAGGGGACGCCCTAAAAGGAGTAAATCTTGATGCGCGAAGAGATTTTATTGAAGAAGCTGCGGGAAGGAGAGGAATCCGCACTGGAACAGTTGGTCTGCCTATATTATCCCGATATTTTGCGGTACTGTATATGGCATGCACCAGACCGGCATCTGGCGGAGGATGCAGCCCAGGAAACATTTTTAAAAGCAATAAACTATGTAGGAGCCTGTGGGTTTTCCGGAAAGTTCAAAGCATTTTTGTATAAGATTGCCTTAAATACATGCAGGGATATGCAAAAGAGCAAGTGGTCAAAGCGGATTCCGTTAGACGGAATGTCAGATGAAATCCATTATCAAGAAGAAGGATTTACAGATGTTGAGGAGGCGCTTGCAATAAGATCTTACACACGGAAGCTGGACGAACTATCGCAGGAGATCGTTCTTTTACGCTTTCGTCAGAACTTGAGACTGCGGGAAATCTCAGAAGTTGTTGGTCTGCCGATGCGGACGGTGCAATCGAAGCTAAGGGTAGCGTTAAGGCAGATAGAAACAGAACTGAAAGGAGGAAGATGATGGTGAATGGTGGTTTAAATGAGAAAATAGAATATGCATTATCCGAAAAAACACTGAAAGTTACCAAAGCGCAAATGGAGCAAATGCTTTTTTTAGCAAAAATGCAATTTAGAAAAAACAGTAAGAAAAAAAGAATAGGGTTTGGGGAATTGCTGCTGCATCAGATTCGCTTTATAGGAATCCGGATTTGGGTAATAGAAGTCATTACCGTATTTTTCCTGGTACTGATTCTGCGAACTCTTTTTATGGATCTATATTTCTTTACTCCAAGAAAGATTGCATTTGCTTTAAGCTGCGGGGTTGTGGCGGCGTCTATGCTATTGCTGCCGTTTCTTTATCGTTCCGCTCGATTCAGGATGATGGAAATAGAAAGTGCTGCGTACTTCTCGATCAAGAGAATTTTGATTACCCGGTTCTTTTTGTTTTTCGGAGGAGAAATCGTAATTGTGGCAGCAGTATGCACAATTGCCTATGTGCGGCATTTTACGGACAAAGGCATGCTTGTTTATGTGTTGTTGCCGCTGCTTCTGACAGGCGATGGAATCTTGTTTTTCCTCAGAAATGCATCGCCGGAAAAACTGTGCCGAAATTATTTCTGCTATGCAGGGGTAGTGCTTACGCTGCTTTTTGTTGGTTATTATGCGGTTCCCTGGATATTTGACGGAAGATTATGGTCCATGTGGGCTGGGAGCGGAGCAATATTGCTGGGTTATTTTGTTCGTCAATGCAACAGGCTGATGAAGTGTTCTGAGGAAACATTATATGTGTGAAGGGAGAGAAATTCGTGGAATTAAAAATTGACCATATTACAAAACAATATAAGGATAAGCTTGCGGTGGATGATGTATCGCTTACATTGACCCCGGGCGTATGGGGACTGCTTGGCGCCAATGGCGCAGGAAAGACTACCCTTATGAGGATGATTGCCGGAATCATGAAGCCTACTTCCGGTGACATTTTATATGATAATATTTCAATTCATGTTCTGCAGGGAGAGTACCGAAATATTTTTGGCTATCTTCCCCAGGAATTTGGTTTTTATCCGGAATTTACGGTTGTGGATTACCTCGAATATGTAGCAACACTAAAGGGGCTATCCAAAAGAGATGCAAAAGAAAAAATAGATGAATTGCTAGAGCACCTTACTTTAGCAGAGGTAGGGAAAAAGAAAATCGTAAAGCTTTCAGGCGGTATGAAGCGCAGGGTAGGAATTGCCCAGGCCTTGCTGAATGAGCCGGAAGTGTTGATCTTAGACGAGCCTACCAGCGGGNTAGATCCGGGAGAGAGGGTACGATTTAGGAATCTGCTTTCAAAATTTGCCCAGGACAGAATTGTACTTATATCCACCCATATCGTGTCGGATGTGGAATACATTGCAAGCAAAAACGCTGTCATCAAAAATGGAAAAATTATTGCGTTGGGAAGTACGGAGGAACTGGTAGAGCTGGTAGAGGGAAAGGTTTATCGCTGTATGGTTTGCCCGGAGGAGCTTGCTGGGTGGGAACAGCGGCTTAAGGTCGTCAATTTAAAAAATGAAGCGGATGGAAAGATTTCCTTACGTTATCTGTCAGAAACACCTAAGACGGAGGATTCGGTACCTGTATCCCCTCGTCTGGAAGATTTATATCTTTGGTTGTTTCCGCAGGAGGAGGTGCGAGCATGAGATTATTAAGCCTTGAAATCAAAAGAATCTTAAAATCAAAAATCACATGGGTGCTGCTGCTTTGCTCGCTCATTTTTGCAGTGCTTATGGCATACCTTCCGGTGACATTTGAAGGGGCAATTATAGCGGATCCGGATGGAAATGAAAGAGAAATCAGTGGTCTTAAGGCAGTTCAATATTTTCAGGAGATGGATGAACTGTTTGGGGAGGTAACCACAGAAAAATTAAGACAGACGGTAGAAAGGTATCAGGAAGTATATGAAGTCTATGATTCACAGTATGGGAATGAAGTTCCGGCAGCGGTCTTTTATGCAGAACTGGCAAAGTACAGACCTTTTATCAGGGGAGTAAAGGAAGTATTTGCGAATCCCGAAACAGGGATAGCAGCGGGAGTACGGGATCTTGATATAGACAGGATAGAAGATTACTATGAGATGCTTCCAAAGAGACTGATTTCGATTATGGATATGGAGCAAAAGAACTATCCATCAGCAAAGGAAGCCGCCCTTGGTAAGTTTAAAAGGGTAAACAGACCTTATAGGTACTATTATGGTGCGTCAGGTAATTCCATGGATTATGAGACTCTTTTCATTTTCTTAATGACGCTTTTGGGCGTGATTATTACAGCAACCGTTTTTTCTTCAGATTATCAGACAAAGGCGGACGATATTCTCCGATGCACGAAGCATGGGCGCCTCAGGATTGCGGGTATAAAGGTATTAGCGGCGTTTCTCATAACGGGCAGCAGTTATCTAATATGTGGGATTGTCTGGATTCTTGTGACCAATACATTATTCGGATGGGAAGGCACTAGGACGTCTATGCAGCTGATTTTTTCTGTTACGTCGCTGGTTCCCTTTACGATAGGACAGTTACAATGGGTAAATCTGCTGGGAGGGTTCATTTTATTTCTTGCAACAATCAGTTTTACCCTGTTCCTTTCTGCCAGAGCAAGGGATAATGTTTCTGCACTTGCGCTGGGACTTACCTTTGCATTATTACCGGTTATTGTATACATGAGCGTGCCGGGAGCATTGGGGGACTGGCTCAGCTGTATTCTTCCAAGCGGCGGAATCGGATTGGGCAATTCTATCTTGTATTCTATGTATGATTTTATCTTTCTGCATATAGGAAGAGCTTCCTTTTGGAATGCGGATGTGCTGCTTATTCTTGGGGTAATAAAGATTCCCGTGTTTGCTTGGGGAGCCATATCCTCTTATTGTAGAAGATACGCATAAAAATAAAAAAATATTTGTTTTAGAGCCTGCCTTTGGTATAATTAAATTCAGAAAAAGAGTGAAAGAAGGCGATGNCATGGATAAAAAATANNGATATATNNTTCNTATCATTTTGCTGTTGGTCAATGCNGCCGTTATTGCGGCANGTNTCTTCTTTTTCTGGGGCGGGCAGGATTTTTCCCTGAATCAAAAGCGGGATTCGCTTTTATTTGGGGCAAGCTACATGACTATGAATAATGAGTTTTATAAGATTATCAGCGAAGAAATCACCTACAGGGTGGAGGCGGAAGGAGACCGGATGGTGCTTCGGGATCCGGCGCTTTCAGTAGAGAGACAGATTGAGCAGATACAGGAAATGCTGGATATGGGGATCGATGTACTGATCGTAACGCCGGTGGACTGGGAACGGCTGACAGAGGTTTTAGAGCAGGCGAAAAGACAGGGAACGATTATCGTGGTGCTGGATACCAATGTACAAAGCAGTGAACTGGCGGATTGTACCATTACTTCGGATAATTATCAGGCAGGTGTACTGGTGGGAGAGTATTTCCTCACACAGCATGAAAAATCCCGGATTCTTGTCATGACACATGAGGCGACCAGATCCGGACAGGACAGAGTCCAGGGATTCATAGATACAGTTTCGGCAAATGAAAATATGGAGATCGTCCAGAAAATTGAATGCGAGGGGCAATTGGAAATTGCTATGCCTAAGATGCAGCAGGCAATCGAGGATGGGATAGAATTTGACAGCGTTTTTTGTCTGAATGATCTGGCAAGTGTGGGCGTGGCGGCGGCACTGGACGAAAAGAATATGTTAAGCACAGTGGACCTGTATGGGGTAGACGCCTCACCGGATGCCAAGGCGCTGATTGCGGAGGGAATGATGAGTGCATCGGCAGCGCAGTTCCCTACAGAAATAGGAAAGGAAGCGGCAGATGTCATTTACCGCCTGCTTGAAGGAGAGCAGGTGGAAAAGGATATTCTGGTGCCGGTCGAACTGATTACAGAAGAGAATGTGGAGCAGTTCGGCATCGACAGATGGCAGTGACAAGGGGGTATAAGTATGGATGATAATAAAGTCCCCAAGATGATTTTCCTTGGAATGCTGAATTTAAATTTAATCATTATTCTTTATATCGCGATGATCATCACGGTCAGTCTGCTTGGATATGCGCAGGAAAATACAGCGCTTTCATTTTTGCAGCAGGTCCGCAGTATGCCCTTTGTACCGTGGAAAATCCCTGTGCTGGTTGTCCTGCTGTTTGGAAGTCTGGTGTTTTTCCTTTGGATTCAGGCAGAAAGCAGTCTTTTGGTTTACCTTAAAATAGGGATGGAGATTATCGTCAGCATTATGATTATCTATGTCCTTAACTTCAGCTATACAGGAATCATTTTTTTGATTTTAGCTGATGTAATCAGAAGGCTTCCAAAGGCGAAGGGGAAATTCACAGCAATCGGCATAATCTGTGCATTTTATCTTCTGACGGATTATAATCTGTTTTCAGGAAGATATAATATCACTTCTTTGGATACTTATCTTGTATATTACCGCAGTGATGTACGTTCGATCATGTTGGCGGTGATTAATATCATGAATTCATTGAATATGTTGATATTCATTATTTATACGATTCTTCTGATGCGTATTCAGATGAGCGAAAAGGAGAGGATACTTCAGCTCAATGAGAAATTGAATCATGCCAATGAAGAACTGCAGCAGGTGAACAGACAGATGGAGGAATATTCCAGAGAGTCCATTAAAAATGCGGAAACGAAGGAGAGGAACCGGCTGGCAAGAGAGATTCATGACACATTGGGACATACGCTCACCGGTATTATCACAGGTTTAGATGCCTGCGTTACGTTAATGGATATGGCGCCTGAGGCGGTAAAGGAACAGCTTAAAGTCATTGCTGATGTGGCAAGGAACGGAATGACTGACGTAAGGAGATCTGTAAAGGCGCTGCGCCCTGACGCACTGGAAAAGATGGAATTGGAAAAGGCCTTGGTTCAGATGATGGAAGAAACGAAGAGAGCTTCCAATATAGAAATAGATTATTGCTGTACGGCATCGTTAAAGCATTTTAATAAGGACGAAGAAGAAATCATATACAGAATCGTACAGGAAAGCATCACCAATGCAATCAGGCATGGAAAAGCCAGCAGGATAGGGATTGCAATCAGTATGGAGTATAATATTATTAATATCTGGATTAAGGATAATGGCATTGGCTGTACTCATATTGAAAAAGGATTTGGACTGCATCATATGGAAGAGCGGCTGGGGATGCTTCATGGGAGTTTAAAGTGTTTTGTTGATAACGGGTTTGTGCTGGAAGCAAGCATTCCAATCAGATGGGGCGAAGAAGGTAATTAAGTAATTATGAGAAGGACATGAGGGCAGATATGATTAAGATTTTGATTGCGGATGATCAGGAATTGATCAGACAGAGTTTGTCGATTATTTTAGGAAATGAGAAGGATTTTGAAGTGACAGACACAGTGACAAATGGTGTGGAAGTAGTCAGGTCCGTCAGAAAGAATAAACCGGATGTAATCCTTATGGATATCCGTATGCCGGAAATGGACGGTGTTGTCTGTACACAGATCATCAAAGAGAATTATCCCGCTATCAAGATCATCATTCTGACCACTTTTGATGATGATGAATATGTCTTTAATGCTTTGAAAAACGGTGCAAGCGGATATCTGCTTAAGGGAGTTTCCATGAAGGAGCTGGCGGAGGCAGTTCGAAAGGTACATGACGGAACGGCGATGATCAATGAAGATATTGCATCCAAGGTTGTCAAGCTTTTTTCCAGAATGGCACAGTCTAATATTACTATCCGCGTGGACGAAAAAAGCGCTGCAGATCTGAAAGAGACAGAATGGAAAATAACTGCATTGGTAGGAAGCGGTCTGTCGAATAAGGAAATTGCATCCAAATTGAATTTATCAGAAGGAACTGTCAGGAATGGTCTGAGCACGATTCTCAGTAAACTGGATTTACGTGACCGCACGCAGCTTGCCATATGGGCAGTGCAGACAGGAGCAGTGAACAGGGTATTAAGTTAGGAAAAGGGATAGTGGTGTGAATAGAATGAAGAAAAGGAATATTTACTTTCTCATATTTGGAGGTATTTTGTTTTTGATGGCGCTGATGGTCATGTGGTATGATTTTTCCTTGTTTTCAGCGCAGGGGGAAGTGATAACTGTAGGAGTGTTTTCCGACAGCTATTGGGAGGTGCAGAATGGATATTCCTATCAGATACTGGAGGATGCCATCGCTCTTTTTGAGGAGGAGAACCCTGGGGTGAAGGTGGAGTATGTCAGCGGTATTCTGAAGGAGGATTATCCGGAGTGGCTTTCGGAACAACTGATTTTAGGTAAGGCGCCTGATGTTTTTTTGCTGTTTGGCGAAAATTTCAGTGACTTAGCGGAAATCGGAGCGTTGAAAAATCTCAATGAGTTGATTGAAGATGACGAGATTTTTTCTGCCGAAGCATTTTACCCTTCAGCTTATGCATATGGCAGATATGGGGAGAAACAATATGCCCTGCCTTACGAATGCGCGCCTAAGCTNATGTTTGTGAATAAAACGATTTTGGATACGGAAGGAATTGCCATTCCGGAAGAAGATTGGACATGGGATGATTTTTATGAAATATGTAAAGCCGTTACCAAAGACTTAGACGGAAACGGNACACTGGANCAATTTGGNGTGGTAGGATATACATGGTCAGAAGCNTTTGATTCCAANGGAGTAAAGCTTTTTGATGAGCAGGGCAGNGAATGCTATCTGACAGATAGCAGAGTGNGGGAAGCTATTTTGTTTATGGAAAGACTTGAGGGGCTTCACAGCGGGTATCAAGTNACCGGNAGAGATTTCGATCAGGGNAAGGTGGCATTCCAGCCGATGCTTTTTTCGGAATACAGAGCTTATAAATCCTATCCTCTCAGTATCAAGAAATATTCCGGTTTTGATTGGGAATGTATTTCCATGCCGGCAGGAGAGGGCGGGGACAACAGATCTTCGCTGGATACCCTCATGCTTGCAATGAATGAAAACACTTCGCATACACAGGCAGCCTGGGAATTTATGAAGTTGCTTTCGGCAGATGAAAGGATTCAGGAGGAAATATTTGATTATTCGGAAGGGGTATCGGTTTTAAAGGAGGTTACGGAATCAGACAAGACCTTAAAGCTTTTGATGGATAGTTCAGGAGAAAACAGCGGATTCAATTTAGGAACATTAAGCGATGCTGTGGATCGTGCGGTAGTGGTTCCGAGGTTTCGGAATTATGAAGAGGCGATTGCGGAGGTGGATAGAGCAGTTACAGATATCATGACTGGAAATGCAAATATCAGTACGCAGCAGATTATATGGAACCGCGAAATCAACACATTTTTAAAAGATAAAGAAAAGGAATGAGGGCGGACAGCTTAAGGGTTGAGACAGCATAGTGACAAATGTCAGAACGGAAAAAAGAAAAGTGACATTTGTCATGAAGAAAAGGTGACACATGTGAGATGAACATGTGAAGCCTTTTTTTTATACTTACATTAAAGATAAAGAGCGAACAATAAAAAAGGAGGGGTTGTAATGAAATATGTTGTATTGGTCAGCCATGGGATGCTCGCACCGGGGCTGCACAGCGCGCTTGACATGCTTGCAGGAGAAGGAAGAGAAGATATTCTTTCGGCAAGTCTTGAAAACGGAATGAGTTCAGAGGTATACGCAGAAAACTTAAGAAAAAAGCTTGANAGTGTGACACCGGAGGATGAAATCATTTTGTTTGGTGATTTGGTGGGAGGTTCACCGTTAACGACGGCAACCAACATCATTGCCGAAAAGGATCTGTTAAAGCAGACGGTGATCATTGGAGGGATGAACCTTCCGATTGCACTAAGCGCGGTACTTATGAAGGACGGCATGGAACTTAGGGAACTTGCGGATATGCTGATTCCCGAGGCAAGAGAGGAAATAAAAGAGTTTCAGGTAACTAGTGAAGAGTCAGAGGATGATATTTAAGGAGGAAAAGAAAATGGCAGTTTCGTTTATTCGTGTAGATGATCGTATGATTCATGGGCAGACNTGTACCAGATGGGCTTTGGAGTACCCTTGTGACGGGTTGATCGCTGTTAATAATGCAGCGGCAGGAAATTCCGTATTGAAGGCAGCTTATAAGAGCGCCAGCGGAAAGAAGACCTTTGTGTGGTCGTTAGATGAGTTTAAAGAAAAGAGCCAGAAGGTGCTTGACAGCAAGGATAATTATTTCCTGATTACTAAGAATCCTTTGGATATGGAAAAGATTTTGGTNGGTCAGGGATTTAAACCGGGAGTGCAGGATGTAATCATCGGTCCTTGCAATGACAGACCGGGAACTACAAAACTCGGAAATAATCAGTCTATTACACAGGAAGAAGCACAGGCACTTGAAAATATTATGAATGCCGGCTACAATGTGGAATTTGCTTTATTAAAAGAAGAGGCAATTGGAAACTGGAAAAAATTCAGAGGTCAGTTTGGCTTTAACTAGGAGGGANAAATTATGGAAATCAGTTGGATACAAGCGATTATTTTAGGTTTATTTGCATGTTTGGCAAGTATGCCCGGTTTAGGGGGTACTTCCATTGGTAATTATACTTTAGGAAGACCGCTAATCGGCGGACTTGTGTGTGGTCTTGTTTTAGGTGATGTTACAACAGGTATTTTAGTGGGATGTGCTATGCAGGTGGTTTATATTGCGCTGGTTACACCGGGAGGAACCGTATCTGCAGACGTGCGTGCCGTCAGCTACATAGGTATTCCCCTTGCAATGGTTGCATTAAAGAGCTATGGTCTGGATGCAGGTTCATCCGAGGGCGCAGCACTGGCAACTTCCTTCGGAACCATGGTTGGTACACTTGGAACAGTATTATTCTACGGAACAGCAACCATCAACCTGGTATGGCAGCATATAGGATGGAAAGCAGTAGAAAAGAGAGAATATAAGAAATTATATCTGGTGGACATGGGACTTCCCTGGATTTCCCACATTGCATGCTCCTTTATCCCTACCATGATCATGTGTAAGCTGGGAGCAAACGTAGTTGAAATAATCAAAACCGCTCTTCCNATGGACGGTCTTGCAATGAAGACATTGTTTACAGTAGGTTCACTGCTTCCTTGTGTAGGTATTGCAATTTTATTAAAGCAGATCGTAAGAAGTGCAGCAGACTTTATTCCCTTCCTGTTTGGTTTCGTGCTGGCAGCAGCAATGGGAATCAACTTGGTATCAGCTACTGTAGTGGCAGGAATGTTCGCAATTCTTACTTACAGAATTAAGATGCTTTCCGTAAGGAAGGTTGAACTTGCCGGAGTATCGGACGAAGAAGAGGAGGAAATCTGATCATGGAAAAAAAGCTTTCGAAAAAAACTTTATTAAAATCCTTTCATAACTGGTATTATGGTCATTTAACCTGTTTCTCACAAGAGCATATGCAGACTTTTGGATATCTGTGTTCCATGCTTCCCTTAGTTGAGGAATTGTATGATGACGAAGATGAAAAAGCAAAAGCAATGAACACTTACACCGCGTTCTTTAATACAGAGCCGCAGCTTGGTACCGTAATCGTAGGTATGACCGCAGGTCTTGAGGAAGCAAGGGCTAATGGCGCAGATGATGTGGATGATGAAACCATTAACAGTTTACGTGCAGGTCTTATGGGTCCGGTGGCAGGAATTGGTGACTCGCTGATTGTTGGAACGGTGATTCCGATTCTGCTTGGTATTGCACTTGGTATGTCTGGCGGCGGTTCTCCTCTGGGAGCAATTTTCTACATTATCGTCTGGAACCTGTTTGCTTATTTTGGTATGAAATTTCTGTACTTCAAGGGTTATCGCTTGGGCGGAAAAGCAGTAGATTTCCTGATTGGAGCGCAGGGTGAGGCACTTAGAGAATCAGTTTCAACATTGGGCGGTATCGTAATCGGTGCGGTAGCGGCAACCTGGGTCAGCGTACAGACTTCTCTGCAGCTTTTGAATGATGCCGGAGAACCATATCTGGTGCTGCAGGATAAACTTAATGAAGTATTTCCGGGCCTGCTCACAGCTGTATTTATTGTTGTATGCTGGTTCCTGATGGCAAAAAAGAAAATGTCACCTATTAAGGTTATGCTGATTTTAGTTGCAGTTGCTTTTGTCGGCGTATTGATTGGATTCTTTAATCCCGGATTGGTTTATTAATGGAGGTGATGCCATGAATGTATTGGAAAAAGACAGCTTACTGACAGAAGCAAAGATGCAGATAAAAGCCCTGAAAAAAATCAATGAATGGAAAAGGCTTGCCATAATTGTCTCCACCATCGGAGTAGCCATTGCCTATGCCGGTATAGCGGGAACTCCTTCTCATCTTTTTCTTGGCATTCTTGGCATTTTTCTCACCCTGGCAGGTGCAGCAATAGCAGTCATCACAAACTTGGGTTTAAAAAATGGAAGAAGAAATGTTGAGAAGATGATCCATATAATTGATGAGGGCAGGTCATTATGAAATATAGGCTGCTTTGTGTGGACTTGGACGGAACGTTGCTTACGGATCATAAAAAATTGAATGAACAGGATATAGAAGCCCTCAAGGAGGCAGCGGCTAAGGGAATAAAGACAGCCCTGATTACAGGAAGAATGCCGGCTGCAACTGACCCCATTGTCAGGCAGCTGGGGATTCCCTGCATCATGGCATGTAATGCAGGGACCTACATTCTTAAGGAAGGGCAATGCATCTATACAGAATANTTATCCGTGGAATCNATGAAAAGCNTTTATNAAAAGGTTNAAACNTTTGGNATTCCCCTNTGGATATTNCGGNACAAAAAATGGTTTGTAACGGCAAAAGACAGATTTGTTGAGGNNGAGGAAGAACTAATACAATATACNTCAGAACTTGTATCTGTGGAGGAACTGGCTTTTAAATGGNAAAAAGAGGGAACGGGACCGAACAAGGTACTNATTGGAGCNGAGCCNGCGCTGGTGCAAAAAATGCATGAAATATTAANANGTCAGCAGAATGTTGATATGGCATGTTCTTCNCCTAACTATTTAGAAATCTTTCCGAAGGGAATGNATAAAGGAAAAGCGCTTCGGCTGATNTGNGAAAAAGANGGNTTAANAAGAGAAGAAACCATCGCTTTTGGAGATCAGGAGCTTGATATNCCAATGCTGGAGGAAGCCGGNATTGCGGTTGCAATGGGNAATGCNATAGACGAATTGAAAGAGTAAGGCAGATTTTNTTACAAAGACAAATAACGAAGCAGGNATTGCTTATGCATTGAATTATTNTTTGAATCGTGAAGAAATGGAGGATTAGATATATGGTAAAATTTTCATTTNTTGTAAAGGANGAGTTGGGACTTCATGCAAGACCGGCAGGTCAGCTTGTGAAAGAAGCTGCGAAATGTACAAGTAAGGTTACCCTGAAAAAGGGAGAAAAAACCGGAGACGCAAAGAGGATTTTCAATGTCATGGGACTCTCGGTAAAGGGCGGAGATGAAGTAGAAGTTATGGTAGAAGGTGAGAAGGAGCAGGAGGAAGCAGCAGCGCTTGAGGCCTTCGTTTTAGAGAACATTTGAGATAGTTTGTTTTTCAACCCCCTTATATACAAGACCGCAGATTTGTGTTTTATCAAATCTGCGGNCTTATTCTTGCTGAAANTACTATTTTGTTTCGCGCCGTTGTTCTTCTTNCTTCCGTTTCAGCCANATTTCATCATCCTCATAACTGGTATTGGAGCAGAATAGAGCAAAATGTCTGCTCCGATNTTGGTTATAATTTGGCACCTGTATAAATAATTGTATACTTTGTTGTTGCTTAAAGAAGAAAATGGTAAAATATAATATAAAGGTCATGGAAAAAGGAGAAGGCTATATGAAGAACTATGATGTTACAGCNTTGGGGGAACTGCTGATTGATTTCACTGAAAATGGAAAAAGCAGTCAGGGAAATCCATTGTTTGAAGCAAATCCCGGAGGCGCTCCCTGCAATGTNCTGGCAATGTTGTCAAAATTGGGGCGCAAAACNGCTTTCATTGGAAANGTGGGAAAAGATTTCTTTGGGGAGCAATTAAAGGATGCTATTACAGAAGTGGGCATNTGTGCGGAGCACTTGCGTATGGATGAAGAAATCCATACCACCCTTGCCATGGTGCATACNTATCCGGATGGNGACAGGGACTTTTCTTTTTACCGTAATCCNGGAGCGGATATGATGCTTACGGAGGCNGAGGTGCCGGAAGANCTGATNCGGGATTCCAAANTCTTTCATTTNGGAACGCTTTCCATGACACATGAGGATGTNCGNAAGGCGACAAAAAAAGCGATAGCGATTGCAAAGGAGAGNGGNGCAGTCATTTCNTTTGACCCCAATCTGCGCCCNCCTCTGTGGAAATCGCTGGAGGATGCAAAGCAGCAGGCGGCATATGGATTTTCCCAGTGCGATGTCTTAAAAATTTCGGACAATGAAATCCAGTGGTTTACAGGGGAAGAGGATTTCGACGCAGGCATTCAAAAGCTGAGGGATCAGTATGACATCCCGCTGATCATGCTTTCCATGGGAAAGGAAGGAAGCCGCGCTTATTACAAGGATCTGCGGGTAGAGGTCAATCCGTTCCTGCAGGATGCGACAATCGAGACAACGGGTGCAGGCGATACCTTTGGTGCATGTTGTCTGCATTATGTGCTGGAACACGGGCTGGATGGTTTCGACGAAGAAAAACTTACCCAGATGCTGACTTTTGCCAATGGCGCAGCTTCTATCGTAACTACCAGAAAAGGCGCGCTTAGGGTAATGCCAGAGGCGGAAGAGGTCAGGGACTTTGTGAAAAGCAGAATGAAATGACAGAAAGATCCATATAAGTAAAACAAAGCTGATGAGGCTGTGCGTATTCACAGCCAGTCGGCTTTGTTTCGTTTTGAAAAGAAATGAGGAGGAGATAGGATGATATACACGGTTACTTTCAATCCGTCATTGGATCATATCGTTTCTGTAGACGATTTCAGACTGGGGCTGACGAATCGGACGACTTCTGAGCTGCTGCTTCCGGGAGGGAAGGGACTTAATGTTTCGATGGTACTTGGAAATCTGGGAATTGAGAATACGGCGTTGGGTTTCGTGGCAGGATTTACGGGAGATGAGATTGTCCGGCGTATAGAAAAAATGGGCGTGAAATCTGATCTGATTCCGATTGACAATGGAGTTTCAAGAATCAATTTAAAACTGAAGTCCATTGAAGGAACGGAGATTAATGGCTGCGGACCCGAAATCAGTGAGGAGAATGTAAAGAAGCTGATGGAGAAGCTGGATATCCTAAAGGTCGGGGATGTACTTGTGCTTGCCGGAAGCATTCCGAACTCTATGCCGGATGATATGTATAAAAGAATTATGGAAAGGCTTGCCGGACATGATATCATGATTGTGGTGGATGCCGCAAAAGATTTGCTGGTTCATGTGTTGGAGCATCATCCCTTTTTGATAAAACCCAATAATCATGAACTTGGTGAGATTTTTGGGATAGAATTTAAGACCAGAGAAGAGGTCGTTCCCTATGCAAAGAAAATGCAGGAGATGGGTGCGGTCAATGTTCTGGTTTCCATGGCAGGCGAGGGTGCAGTACTGGCAGCAGGAGACGGGAGCGTATGGGATATGCCTGCGCCGAAAGGAAAGTTGGTAAATGGGGTGGGAGCCGGAGACTCCATGGTGGCAGGGTTCCTTGCAGGCTGGATGGAAAAACAGGATTATGGTCATGCTTTCTGTATGGGCATAGCGGCAGGCAGTGCAAGTGCATTTTCTGAATTGTTGGCAACGAGAGAAGAGGTGGAAGCGGTATATAAACAAATGCGATGGGGAAGGACTTCTTTTTGCAAATAGCAGGCAGAGATGCTATACTTGACAAAGAGGTGAAAAGCATGGATGTAAGGATGAAGAAAAAAATCATAGGCAGTCTCGCCGGTCTTTTTCTTGTCGGAGTTCTGGCTGGGTGTAATGAATCGGAACAGAGAGAAACCGTTTCAAAGGAAGCCCGGGAGACTACAGTGGATATAGAAACACAGCAGAAGCAGAGGGAGGTAGCCCAGATAGATCCGATGGAGGAACTGCTGGAGGATTTTTATGGAGATTATCAGGAAAAAGGGGGAGAGATTGCCTTTGTGTCAGACGGTGTAGTTATGGATGGAAATTATAATGAAGCCATTTATGAAGGAATTCAAATGTATGCATTGGCAGCAGGCGTTTCTTTTTCCTATTATAATGTGGAGGAGGATAATTTCGAAGGGCATTTGGAGACTGTCGAGGATGCGATTCGGAATCAGGCAAAAATCGTGGTCTGCGCAGGATATGATTTTCAGGAGACAGTAGGTAAACTGCAGGATGATTATCCAGAGGTTTCCTTTTTATTGATAGACGGGGTTCCGGCTGACACTAAGGGGAAAGAGATAGAGATAAAAGAGAATGTACACTGTGTTTCTTTCAAGGAGGAGGAATCCGGTTATCTGGCAGGTTATATGGCAGTTTTGGAAGGATATCACAATCTGGGATTTATCGGTGGAAAAGAGGAGCCTTCCGTAATCCGATATGGATATGGTTATCTACAGGGGATTGATGATGCGGCAAGGGAGATGGGATTTGAGGATGTGACGGTGAACTATTGGTATGCCGGGACATTTCAGTCAGAAGAAGAAATCTGTGAAGAAGCGACACAGTGGTATACAGAAGGAACAGAGATTATTTTTGCCTGTGGAGGATTTCTTTACGCATCTGTTCTGGAAGCTGCAAATAAAGAGGATGGTATGCTGATAGGGGTGGATGTGGATCAAAATGAACGTTCAGAACGGTTTTTGACCTGTGCGGTAAAGGATATCGCAAATGCAGTGGTGATTTCACTGGATGATTATTATGCAACAGGCGGAAAATGGTCCGAGGTGTTTGCTGGGCAGAATGTGCGTTATGGTGTGGAGGATAATTGCACAGGAATTCCGGTTTTGGAGACCGAGTGGAGATTTAAGAATGTCACCATGAAAGATTTCTATGAATTGTATACACATGTAAAGCAAGGAAAGATATCTGTGTCAGATGAGACTGACAAACAGCCGCAGGTGTCAGTGACGGTGAATTATAAGTAAGTGTAGGAGAATGATGGTGCATAGGGAAATTGGGAAAATGAGAGAAAGACTTTTTGTTTTGTCTGCAGGCATGATGCTGCTGGCAGGATTTTTATATGGCTGTGGGAAACAGGTGCCTGCCGGCGGAGAAAATGTCATAACCGGGAATCAAGAGGAAATAGGAAATGTAGAAGGGGATAAAGCACTATCGAAAGAAGCCGATTTAGAGCAGCTTGCACGGGGAGAGGTGCAGATGTCTGTAAAGGATTTGGCGGACTATGCTTCCGGTACGGCGATGCTTGATGAGGATGCACCGGAACAGATGGTATATTCCCTTGAAATGCCGCAGATTCCGGAAAGTGATGATGCATATTTGTACTTGTTTGCGGCGGAATCTTATGAGGATACAGAAAAACTGTCAGGTGAGCCGATAGCGATCTGGAAAAAAGGAAGAATATCTGAGGTTACTTTTGATTATGAAGAAGAATATTTGTTCAAGCTGTTTATTCCCACGCTTCTGATGGAGGGAAAGTATGTCCCCGTAGGAACGGGAATGTATCTGTTAAATCCGGAAGCGCTGGCGGACAATCAGGATGATTACCCGGATATGGGGTCAAAAAAGGGAGTCCTGTTGGACCCTACGATGCTGGGAACGAAGGAACTGACAGATCTGGATGTGAAGCATACCATTTATAACATTCCTTTATCTCTGATTATGGGCGAGACTACAGATGAAAATTATCCTACAATCGTATACAACTACGAAGGAGAGGATTACTATTTTAATGGGCAGATAATAAGTGAATACGACGGATTGTTTTCTTATCTTGCAAGCATAGGAATGTGTTCCACAGCAGTGGTATTGAACGATTGGAATGATGCGCATATAGAGATGATTCATCCCAAAGCAAGAAATCAGAAAAGCGGCGCTTATTACTATATGTTCAATACCGCGGAAGAAGAGGGGATAAAGGAACTTGAGGCGGTAGCAAGTTTTCTTGCAGGACGGTATTCCGATGGGGAGCACGGTATGGTGCATAATTGGGTGATAGCCAATGAAATCAACCAGTTCAAAACGTGGAATTATATGGATACGAAAGATCCGGTGTATTATGCACAGGAATTTGAAAAATCTTTACGTATTTTTTATCAGGCAATCAAAAGCAGATATGCCAATGCAAGAGTGTATTTCAGCGTAGACCATGACTGGAACAGCAATGGCGGAAACAACAGGGACTATTTTAATGCAAGGGATTTGATTGTTGCATTTAATGATGCGGCAACAGAACATGGAAATTATGACTGGGGCATTGCAATCCATCCTTATCCGGAACCACTTACTCGTGTAAACTACTGGTCTTCAGAATGTGATAAGACCCAGGAAGCACAAGTTCTCACGATTATGAACCTCAATGTGCTGACGGATCTTTTAGGGCAGGAGGAATATCTGGATACGAATGGAGAGATGAGAAGCATTACGATTACAGAGTTGGGATTTTCGTCCAAATCAGGAGAGAAGCTTCAGGCGGCGGCATTTGCCTATTGTTATTTTATCGTCGATGCCAATCCATACATAGACGCTTTTATTTTGAACAGGCAGACAGACGCTCCNGAGGAAGTGGTGAGCGGNCTTGCCTTNGGTCTTTATGAATATGACCATTCAGANAAATATCTGAANGAGGTNTTCNGNTATATTGATACTGATAGGGCNCANGAATACACGGATTTCATGTTGAANATATTGGGGGCNGAGAGNCTGGAGGAGGCTCTTAGCTGGGCGGAGTAGGNNNGTTTGCNNNTTNTCTNTCNGCCTTGGGNATGATACAATTTAAATAATTGTANATATNCNAGAAAAGTGGAAAGGGAAAGGAGAAGGCTATGGGTAAAAGCNAAGANATNAAGAANCTGTGCGAGGANAAAAATATCCGTATGATTGATTTTAAGATGACGGATATTGACGGACGCTGGCGGCACATCACGATTCCGGTGGAGCGTTTTGGGGAGAATACNTTCACNTACGGAATTGGATTTGACGGTTCTAATTATGGGTACGCACCGATTGAAAAGAGCGACATGGTGTTCTTGCCGGATNCGGATACNGCTTATGTGGATCCGTTTGCACAGGTACCCACACTTACCATGTGCGGTAANGTGTGTACCATCGGAAAGGGAGAGAATAAACCCTTTGANCAGTATCCGAAAAATGTAAGCCTGCGTGCGGTGGAGTATATGAAAGAAAGCGGCATTGCGGACAGAATGGTAATCGGACCGGAATTTGAATTTTATCTGTTTGATTCGGCNCGCTATGAGGTATCGCCNCAGCAGTGCGGATATCGGATAGACACCAGACAGGCNGACTGGAACTGCAGTCTGGATACACCGGGAAACAATGGATATGAAGTGCCTTATAAAGGNGGCTANCACGTGGCANCGCCNCAGGATGTGGGATATGACCTGCGCAGCNGNATGTGTATGATGATGGANGACTGGGGAATTAAAGTAAAATATCACCATCATGANGTTGGCGGTCCGGGTCAGATGGAGATTGAAGTTGAACTCGCGGACATGCCCGACATGGCGGATAATACNATGATTATCAANTANATTATTAAAAATATGGCNGCACAGGAAGGCAAGACGGCAACCTTCTTNCCTAAACCTATTTATCAGGAGGCAGGCAGCGGCATGCATGTCCATATGCTGCTTTTCAAAGANGGACAGCCTTTNTTCTATGATGAAAATGGATATTCGGGACTGAGCCGCACAGCCCATTACTTTATGGGCGGACTNNTGAAGCACATTGCTTCTCTGTGTGCGTTTACNAATCCGTCCACCAATTCCTTTAAACGTCTGGTGCCNGGATATGAAGCTCCGGTTACAATCGGATATGCAACTTCCAACCGCAGCGCGGTCATCCGTATTCCCGCTTATGCNAAGTCNCCGGAAACCAAGCGTTTTGAANTGCGCAANCCTGATGCGACTGCCAATCCTTATTATGCATANGCAGCAATNCTGATGGCAGGGNTGGATGGTATTGAGAATCAGATCGATCCGGCAGAAAATGGCTGGGGTCCTTATGACTTTAATCTTTATACCTTGTCAGAAGAGGAGCAGAAAAAGATTAAGGGACTGCCGAANTCCCTGGGCGAAGCGCTGGATGCTCTGGAAGCGGATCANGACTATCTGACCAAGGGAGGCGTATTCCCTCAGAGACTCATTGATGTGTGGGTAGCGCGTAAGAGAGCGGAATTAAAGAAAATGGAGCAGATTCCTTCTCCGGCAGAATTTAAAATGTATTATGACTTATAAAATCCTTCTTTAAATTTNATNATCATTTCCCTNGTGAGNCTGATATGGTCATCCTCCAGGGAAATNTCATCTCTGTGAAACCAGCCGGCTTCCGACAATTCACTGGTATCTAAGGTGATTTGATCGGAGCCGTCCAGGTCNCAGAAAAATCCCATCAAAAGACTTCCGGAAAAAGCCCANGGCTGGCTTTTGTAATAACGGATATTTTTCACTTTAAGCCCTACTTCTTCCATCACTTCCCTTTGGACGGTCTGTTCTGCNCTTTCCCCGATTTCGGTAAAACCGGCAATGAGGGCATAATTGGTGTACGCTCGTCCCGCATATTTGCTCATCANTATTTTATCTCCGTTTATAACGCCCACNATGACGGCGGGAGAAATNNTTGGATAAACCNTNTTGTGACAGTCNGGACAAAAGAGCATCCGNTCCTTNTGATCNGGANTCATTTTATGNCCGCANCGNCCGCAGAACTGNTTGGTCTGGTACCAGCCAAAAAGATGGTGGGCGGTGATGCCGGCAAAGGCAGTATGCCTGGAAGATGCNGTNCGGAAAATCCGTACATCCTCGTAAGTATAGCCGGGGAGAAGGATTGCAGGCGAGGGGGCAGCAGGGCATGCTAAAAAGTATTTATAGCTGTCTATAGAAAATAAATAGTGGTAAGTACACTCGTACTTTCCCAATTCTTTCCGTATAGGGAAACGAAGCTTTTTATCTTGATTCTCTTCCAAATGGAACCGCAGCAGAACGGTATGCTGATTAAAGACAAGAATAAAATCATTTTCTTCCGGTTCTATATCTTTATATTCGTTGTGATAAATCTGGGGATAAATATCCTGTATCATTTTAAAACACGCTTTCTATTTCAGTTTTCTATTGAGATTTTAGTATATATGACTTTAATAGTCAAACGATAGGTGTTCAACTTGAAAGGTAAGGAGGGTTATGGTAGTATGGAGATACAAAAACAAAAGGAAAAACATACGGTAATATTGACTGCGACTGAACATATAGACTAGAAGCATCAGGAAGATTTACAGCGGCTTAGAGGTTTTCGCTTGCTTGATGATGATTTCCTCACAAAATGTTTTGAGAACGATACGGCGAGCATAGAACTGATATTGCAGATTGTATTAGAAAAATCAGATTTGAAAGTGCTGGATGTCCGCACACAGGTGTTTGTGGAAAATTTGCTGAACCGTTCCGTACGGCTTGACATTTTGGCAACAGACAGTACAGGATCAAAACTGAATGTTGAAGTACAGCGTTCCGACAAGGGAGCTGGGAGAAAAAGGGTTGCCGCTCTATTCGATTGAGCGATGCTTTTTAGGGACCGGTGAAAAATTTGAGGACGGCTCACACATACTATATGTAAATGGTGCTTATCGTGGAGATACGCCAATTGGGAAGTTGATGCATGATTTCTCCTGCACAAATGCAGAAGATATGCATTACAGAATACTGGCAGACAGGGTGAGATTTTTCAAGGAGAGTAAGGAGGGTATCGAAATTATGTGCCGGGCTATGGAAGATATGAGAAATCAGACATTGAAGGAAGGAGCTATAAATTCTGCAAAAAGAATGTTAGCAGATGGGATATTGACACTTGAAAAAATTGCTGAATATGCCGGACTTTCTCTTGACGAAGTAAAAAAACTGAAAGCAGAATGAACAGCATAAACAAGACTGTAGGTCGGGAATCTAAAAACAGGTTTCCGACTTTATTTATCCCTAAATATAAAGCTTATTGCGGAGTTATGTCCATGTCGGGATTGTTTCAATTTTTTTAAATTTTTTCATTGAAAAACTGATAAACAAAAGAGTTGAAATGTACACATTTGTAATATAAAATTGTATTTAAGTCTGTTTCAATATGAAAAAGAATATTATTCGATTGAAAGGAATTAGAAAAATGAAGTGGATGAAATTCAGAATTAAAACGATTACAGATGCTGAGGACATCATTATCAGCACCTTATACGATATAGGTCTTGAAGGAGCGCAGATTGAGGACAAGGTTCCCCTTACGGCACTGGAAAAGGAGCAGATGTTTGTAGATATTCTCCCGGAGGGACCGGAGGATGACGGCATTGCCTATCTTAGTTTTTTTGTGGAAGAAAAAGAAGACGGCGCACTGCTGATGAATGGAGAGGAAACTACGGCACAGGCGGTTCTGGACAATGTGAAGAAAGAGCTTGAGCAGCTTCGTGATTTTATGGATATCGGAGAAGGAAGTGTTGTCATAGAAGAGACAGAGGATATCGACTGGATCAACAACTGGAAGCAATATTTTCATCAGTTTACCATAGATGACGTTCTGGTGATTCCCTCATGGGAGGAAGCAGCGCCGGAGGATCAGAATAAGATGATTCTTCATATTGATCCGGGAACTGCTTTCGGGACGGGGATGCATGATACCACCCAGCTTTGTATCAGGGCGCTGCGTAAATATATCACGCAGGATACCAGACTGCTGGACGTGGGAACCGGAAGCGGCATTCTGGCGATTCTTTCCATTATGTTTGGCGCACGCAGCGCGGTGGGAACCGATCTTGATCCCTGCGCCATAGAGGCAGTCAGGGAAAATAAGGAGGCAAACGGCATTCCGGATGAAGCGTTTNNGNTGATTATCGGNAATATTATTACAGAGCGGGAAATNCAGGAGCAGGTAGGATANGAGTGCTANGATATTGTTGCCGCNAATATNCTGGCGGAGGTTNTGGTNCCNCTTACNCCNGTTATNGTGAATCANTTGAAAAAGGGNGGTATCTATATTACNTCCGGNATNATNGANGATAAGGANCAGACTGTGGTGGATGCNGTAAAGGCAGCAGGACTGGAAGTGCTNGAAGTAAACCATCAGGGAGAATGGGTCGGCGTNGTTGCGCGCAAAAATAGATAATAGAAGGGCATGTCGNTAATATGTACCANTTTTTTGTNGAACCCGGACANATTCAGGGAAATAAAGTTATTATTACNGGCGGGGATGTGAATCATATCAAGAATGTGCTTCGNATGAAACCCGGAGAAGAAATTTCCGTCAGCAANGGCNTAGANGGAAANGAATANCGCTGCGGTATTGAAGANNTGGGCGAGGAGGANATNGTNTGNGANCTTCGNTTTATAAAAGAAGANGGAGTGGANCTTCCNTCAAAGATTTATCTTTTCCANGGGCTTCCCAAAGCGGATAAAATGGAGNTGATNATTCAAAAGGCNGTGGAACTGGGGGTATATGAGATTATACCGGTTTCCTGTATGCGNGCGGTGGTGAAGCTGGATGANAAGAAGGCAAAAAATAAAATTGCAAGGTGGCAGGGAATTGCNCAGGCGGCTGCCAAGCANAGNCGGAGAGGCATTATNCCGCAGGTAAAAGANGTGATGAGCTTNAAAGAGGCGGTCAGCTACAGNAGATGTGCNGATGTAAGAATGATACCTTATGANCTTGCNGAGGATATGGAAAAGACAAGAGAATTGNTTGNTGGATTACNGCNGGGNGAGGATGTTGCTGTTTTTATCGGACCGGAGGGNGGATTTGCCGGGGAAGAGATTGAAATGGCTATAAGCGAAGGNATNNTCCCNATCACGCTGGGACGGCGCATCCTGCGNACNGAAACAGCNGGAATGACAGTTCTGTCTATCATAATGTACCATTTAGAGAGATAATCATATAGTAATAGTAGGATTAAGAACGAATACTCTGTTCAGAAAGGCCAGTGATATTATGGAGGTATATTTAGATAATTCGGCAACCACCAGATGTTTTGACGAGGTAGCTGCGCTGATGACCCAGATTATGTGTGAAGACTACGGAAACTCCTCAAGTCTCCATAGAAAGGGCGTTCAGGCAGAGAAATATATCCGTTATGCAAAGGACGTAATTGCCAGAAATTTAAANGTAAATGAAAAAGAAATCTTTTTTACTTCAGGAGGAACGGAATCAGATAACCTTGCTTTGATNGGATGCGCACATGCGAACTGTCGGAGCGGAAAACATCTGATTACGACNCANATTGAGCANCCGGCNGTCTTAAAGACNATGAAGCANNTGGAAGAAGAAGGATTCCGGGTCACTTATCTGCCGGTAGACCAGAAAGGNTGCATTCGTCTGGAAGATTTNCAGCGTGCCATCACNGGAGAAACCATATTGGTTTCCATCATGCACACCAACAATGAAGTGGGTTCCATGCAGCCCATTGCGCAGGCAGGCGCGCTGATCAAAAAGATGAACCCCAAAATCCTGTTTCATGTNGATGCAGTGCAGGGATACGGNAAGTTCAGGATATATCCCNAAAAAATGAAGATAGATCTCTTATCTGTAAGCGGTCANAAGATCCANGGACCGAAAGGAGTCGGNTTTTTNTATATAGATGAAAAAGTAAAAATCAAACCCATCCTTTTTGGCGGCGGACAGCAANGCGGNATCCGCTCCGGNACAGAAAATGTTCCTGCCGTTGCCGGTNTGGCNAAAGCGGTTGAAATGGTTTACGGAAATCTGGATCGGGAGNTNGAAAANCTGTACGGGATAAAGCGGGCTTTTGTNCAAGGAGTNCANAAGATTGACAATGTGATCGTAAACGGACATCNGGATGAAACAGGCGCGCCTCATGTGGTGAGCGTTTCCGTAAGGGGTGTGCGCAGNGAGGTTCTTCTCCATGCATTGGAGGACAAAGGNATTTATGTTTCGGCAGGCAGCGCATGTTCAGCNCGCAAGCCNCAGCCTTCNGCGACCCTTCGTGCCATGGGNATTTCCGAAGAACTGCTTGGATCTACGATTCGGTTCAGTTTTTCTGTTTTTACCACGATGGAAGAAATAAACTATACTTTACAGACAATGTATGATATAATTCCCATGCTTAGGAAATATACTCGTAATTAGGAATACTTTTTCGAGAAGAATGGCTCTTTTGAGTCATTCTTCTTGGATGGAAAGATGNAGATAGGAGCAAAAGATGTTTAGTGCATTTTTGATTAAGTACGCGGAGATTGGCGTAAAAGGGAAAAATAAGTATTTATTTGAAGAGGCTTTGGTACAGCAGATAAAGTATGCGCTGAAACGGTGTGAAGGAGAGTTCAAAGTCACGCGGACAGACGGAAGGATTTATGTGCATGCACTGTCAGANTTTGATTTTGATGAGACGGTGGACAACCTGAAAACTGTTTTTGGTATTTCAGGAATCTGCCCGGTCATTCACGTTGAAGATGAAGGATATGAGAAACTTGCCGAAAAGCTGGTGGAATATGTGGACAAGGTGTATGAAGACAAGAATATCACCTTTAAAGTACATGCCAGAAGAGCAAGGAAAAATTATCCTATGAATTCCATGGAACTCAACATGGAATTGGGCGGTGCGGTACTGGATGCATTTCCGGAAATGAAAGTGGATGTACATCATCCGGAAGTGATGCTGTATGTAGAAATCAGGGAAAAGATTTATATTTATTCCATAGAAATTCCGGGACCGGGCGGTATGCCGGTGGGAAGCAACGGAAAGGCAATGCTTCTTTTGTCGGGAGGAATCGATTCTCCTGTAGCCGGATACATGATTGCAAAGCGCGGGGTCAAGATTGATGCGGTTTATTTTCATGCCCCTCCATATACCAGTGACAGGGCAAAGCAGAAAGTGATCGATCTGGCTAAGCTGGTATCCCGTTATGCGGGACCGGTTTATCTCCACATCATTAATTTTACGGATATACAGCTTTACATTTATGAAAAGTGTCCTCATGAGGAACTTACCATTATCATGCGCAGGTATATGATGAAGATTGCGGAAAGGATTGCCAAAGAAAATGATTGCCTGGGACTGATTACGGGAGAAAGCATCGGTCAGGTGGCNTCCCAGACGGTGCAGTCTCTGGCTGTTACCAATGAGGTGTGTACGCTTCCGGTATTCCGTCCGCTGATTGGATTTGATAAGATGGAAATCGTGGACGTTTCGGAGAAGATCGGAACCTATGAAACTTCCATTTTGCCTTATGAAGACTGCTGTACGATCTTTGTGGCAAAGCATCCTGTGACAAAGCCCAACTTAAATGTGATTAAACGGCATGAGCAGAATCTGGAAGAAAAGATAGACGAACTGGTGCAAAAAGCGCTGGATACGGATGAACTTGTCATTGCAAGATGGGAATGAATCTAGCGTAAAAAAGGAGCTGGCGGTAAGCCAGCTCGCTATATTCATTAAATTAAGTAAGGTTTGATAATTTCAAGAACTTCATCAACGTTTTCTTCTGCATGGATATTTAAATCGATTGGCTTGGACAAGTCTAAGCTGAAGATACCCATAATGGATTTGGCATCAATTACATATCTTCCGGATACTAAATCAAAGTCATAATCGAATTTTGTAATATCATTTACAAAAGATTTTACCTTGTCAATTGAATTTAATGAAATCTGAACTGTTTTCATTGGGAATTACCTCCTTAAATTTTTCATACCTTCTGCTAATATAGTAAAGGGTTGAACCTCAAAAGTCAATGATAAAACAGCACAAAAAAGTTGCTTTTANTAAAGAACATAAATGGGAGCANAATATGAAAAGTGTAGCATTTCATAACCTTGGATGCAAGGTGAACGGATACGAGATGGACTATATGCAGCAAATATTAAAAGAGAGAGGNTATAGCATTGTACCATTTGATGAAAAAGCCGATATTTATATCATAAACACCTGTACCGTNACCAACATAGCGGACAGAAAGAGCAGGCAGATGCTTCATCGTGCAAAAAAGTTAAATCCTGAATCTATAGTGGTGGCGGTGGGATGCTATGTTCAGGCAGGAACCGAGGACGCCTTAAAGGATATGAGCATTGATCTTGCAATCGGCAACAACCGGAAAAAAGACCTTATTCCTATTCTTGAGGAATATCTGGCGGAAAAAGAAGAAANCGGGCGGGATAAGACCCTGCAGGGAAAAACCATTATAGATATTAACAANACCCATGAGTATGAGTCCATGAAGCTGACCCACACGGCGGAGCACACCAGAGCATTCATCAAAGTGCAGGACGGCTGTAATCAGTTCTGCTCTTACTGCATTATTCCTTATGCCAGAGGCAGGATCAGAAGCCGCGAGATGGACGAGGTCGTAGATGAGATAAAAGGTCTTGCNGAAAANGGCTANAAAGAAGTAGTGCTTACAGGTATCCATTTAAGTTCCTACGGTATGACGGGCGGAAATGATTTTTCGACCAGTCAGTTGCTCTCCCTGATACAGATTGTGGAACGGATTCCGGGAATCGAACGCATCCGTCTGGGATCCTTAGAACCAAGGATCATCACAGAGGAATTTGCCCAGGGACTTTCCCAGTGTGCCGGAATCTGTCCTCATTTTCATCTTTCCCTTCAAAGCGGCTGCGATTCCGTTCTTGAAAGAATGAATAGAAAATATTCGGCAGAGCAATACTATGAAAAGGTATGTATCTTAAGGAAGTATTTTGAAGAACCGGCAATCACTACAGATGTGATCGTGGGCTTTCCGCAGGAAACAGAGGAGGAGTTTGAAAGAACACGGCTGTTTCTTCAAAAAGTGGGATTCTATGAAATGCATGTATTCAAATATTCCAGAAGAAAAGGAACTCCGGCTGCGGTTATGGATGGTCAGATCCCGGAGAATATTAAAAACATGCGCAGCAGTGTGCTTCTGGATTTAGACAAGGAGATGTCCCGCAGATATCGAGAAATGCACATACATAAGGATATAGAGGTGCTGTTTGAGGAAGAAAAGATTATAAAAGGAAAAAGGTATCAGACGGGTCATACTAAAGAGTATATTCGCGCGGCTTTTGAAACAGGGGAAAACCTCTCCGGTCAGATACGAAGGGGCGCTCTGACAGAGTTTCTGGAACCGGATATTTTATTGTTTAGACCGTAAATCCATTGAATTTTATGGAAAAATGGAGTAAGATAAAAACGAATGAATGTTGTGATATGAGGTATTGAATATGCAGGATTTAGGAAATACACAATTTTTTAAAGTAGAGACAGATAGCACCAGCGTAAAAGGCATCCTTGCGGATGTTTATGCAGCATTGACGGAAAAAGGTTATAATCCTGTTAATCAGATTGTGGGATATATCATGTCCGGAGATCCCACATACATTACCAGCTACAAAAATGCCCGAAGCCTTATTATGAGGATTGAGAGGGATGAGCTGGTAGAAGAGATGCTGACGGAGTATATTAAAAATAATCACTGGAAATAAGCAAGACCGGATGACGGAAAGAGACATAGATTGATATGCGTATAATGGGTTTGGATTTTGGAGCCAAAACAGTAGGGGTGGCAATCAGTGACCCTCTGCTTATTACTGCTCAGGGAATAGAAATCATAAGAAGAAAAGATGAAAATAAATTACGCCAGACACTGGCTAGAATTGAGGCTCTGATACAGGAATATCAGGTTGAGGAAATTGTCCTGGGACTGCCAAAAAACATGAATGATACTTTGGGACCAAGGGTAGAGGCAACGTTGGAGTTTAAGGACAAGCTGGAGAGACGGACTGGTCTCGCAGTACATACTTGGGATGAAAGGCTTACTACCGTGGCAGCAGATAAGGCAATGATGGAAGCCGGAATACGGAGAGAGAATCGCAAAGAATACGTGGATCAGATTGCCGCAGTATTTATTTTGCAGGGATTTCTGGACTGTAGAAAAATGAAGCAAGGAGAAAAATGATTGGAAAAGATTAAATTTACTCTTGATATGCAGGAGAGTGCAACACGTGAAAGTGTGGAGTTTTACGTTTTGGAACAGACGAAACTTGGTGGAAACCAGTATCTTTTGGTGACGGATGTTCAGGAAGGTGATGGAGAGGCCCTGATATTGAAGGAAATCTCCGGGCAGGGATCGAAGGAGCTTGTTTATAAGATTGTAGATGATGATACGGAAATGTCCGCGGTGGCTGCTGTGTTTGAAAATCTTCTTGAAGACGTTGAACTTACGTAAAGCTTTAAAATTTATGAGAAAAACGCATTACCGGAGGTAGAACTGATTGAAAAAAAATGAACAGAAAAGCAGCTTGGGACTAAAGATAATTCCGCTTGGAGGTCTCGAGCAGATTGGCATGAATATTACTGCCTTTGAGTACGAAGACAGTATTATTGTGGTAGACTGCGGTCTTTCTTTCCCGGAAGATGATATGCTGGGAATTGATCTGGTTATTCCAGATGTAACTTATCTAAAAAATAATATTGAGAAGGTCAAGGGATTTATTATCACCCACGGGCACGAGGATCATATTGGTGCGCTTCCCTATGTGCTCCGTGACATCAGTGCACCCATATATGCGACGAAACTGACTATGGGAATTATTGAGAACAAATTAAAAGAGCATAATCTGACGAACCACACAAAGCGGAAGGTGGTAAAATTTGGACAGTCCATTAATTTAGGACAGTTCAGGATTGAGTTTATCAAGACGAACCACAGTATTGTAGATGCGGCGGCACTGGCAATTTATTCTCCGGCAGGCATTGTGGTGCATACAGGCGACTTTAAAGTGGATTACACACCGGTATTTGGTGATGCAATTGATTTGCAGCGTTTTGCTGAAATCGGCAAAAAGGGTGTACTTGCGCTCATGTGTGACTCTACCAATGCGGAGAGACCGGGATTTACGCCTTCAGAGCGCACGGTAGGAAAAACTTTTGATATTTTATTTGAGGAGCATAAAAACACACGTATCATCATTGCTACTTTTGCCTCTAATGTGGACAGGGTGCAGCAGATTATTGATTCTGCTTACAAGTTTGGACGCAAGGTCGTGGTGGAAGGCCGCAGTATGGTAAACATCATCGAGACGGCAACGAACCTTGGTTATTTGAATATTCCTGAAAATACATTGATCGACATTGAAATGTTGAAGAACTATCCTGATGAAAAGACGGTCATCATTACGACCGGAAGCCAGGGAGAAAGTATGGCCGCCTTAAGCCGGATGGCGGAAGATAATCACCGGAAGATTTCCATTGGACCTACAGATACCATTATTTTCTCTTCCCATCCAATTCCGGGAAATGAAAAGGCAGTCACGAATGTAATCAATGAGCTGCTCCTTAAAGGCGCAGACGTTATTTTCCAGGACGTGCATGTTTCAGGACATGCCTGCCAGGAGGAAATCAAACTGCTCTATACGCTGGTGCATCCTAAATATGCGATTCCGGTGCATGGGGAGTTCAAGCATTTGAAGGCACAGGCAAAAATTGCCCAGGATTTGGGTTATGCCAAAGAAAATATTTTTATTCTGCAGTCCGGTGACGTTCTGGAACTTACAGAAGAAAAAGCACAGGTCACAGGCAAGGTGCCGGTAGGAGATATTCTGGTGGACGGACTGGGAGTCGGAGATGTAGGAAATATTGTGCTGAGAGACAGACAGCATCTTGCAGAAGACGGAATTATGATTGTGGTGCTCGGATTAGACGGAGCAACGGATGAACTGGTGAGCGGACCGGACATTGTATCCAGAGGGTTTGTATATGTCAGGGAGTCTGATGAATTGATGGATGAAGCCAGGATTGTGGTCAATGAGGCAATAGATGCATGCCTTGGAAGGGGGATTTCTGATTGGGGTAAATTAAAAGGCTCCATCAAAGATTCTCTGGGTGAATATGTCTGGAAAAAGACGAAACGCCGTCCCATGATTCTGCCTATTATAATGGAGATATAAGGAGATAATGAGTCATGTTGGATCATCACATGGAAGCAGCTGTTGGTAAATTTGTAAAGGCAGTTAAGGAAACGGATACGTACAAAGGATATTGCTATCAGCTGGAAAAAATTAAAAAGAGCCCGGAACTTTTCGAGCGGGTCAATGAGTTTCGGCACAGGAATTATGAAATTCAAAATACCAGTCAGGTAAACGAACTGTTTGATAAAATGGATGCTTTTGAGGAAGAATATGAGAAATTCCGCGAGAATCCAATTGTCGATGACTTTCTGACAGCAGAGTTGGCATTTTGCAGGCTGATGCAGGAAATCGATATGTTTATCACGGAGGAATTGAATTTTGAGTAAATGATTTCTCTTAAGTATGCAAGTTTTGAGAGAGGAATGGCTTGTTTATGGATGTAAAGTATTTAGTTTTCACGGTAATTGAAACCATCATTAAGGTTGTAGTGATTGCAGCAGTGGTCATGTATGTTTTCCGGACGGCCACGCAGGCATATGATTTTGGTTATCGGGTATTTGCAGATCAGCCGGTATCTGCTTCCGAAGGCAGGACAATTACAGTCAGCGTAGCGGAGGATGCATCTGTGAAAGAAATTGCGCAGATGCTGGAAGAAAAGGGACTGATTGAGGATGCAAATCTGTTTGTGGTGCAGGAACTGCTTTCTGCCCAGCATGGAAAAATTGTTTCCGGTATTTATGACCTTAGCACAGATATGACGGCGGCACAGATGCTTGAAATCATGTCCCCGGCTGCAGTTGAGACGGAGGAAGAAGCGTCAGGAAGCGTACCTCAAAGCACGCCGGAAGATGTGCCGGAGGAGGTGTCTGAAGATATGCCGGAAGGCATACCAGAAGATGGAGCGGAAAGTTCGCAGCAGGTAGAAAACCAATAAAGCATAAAGGACGAAAAACGTGATTACGGAAGAAAGAGTCAGTACTTTTATTAATTCTTTTGACACGGGAAATACTCCGTTTTTAAATGAACTGGAGCAATTTGCATTAAAAACCAATGTACCTGTCATCAGACCTCAGATGCAGAGCTTCTTGAAGCTCCTTCTTGCGATAAAGCAGCCGAAGCATATCTTGGAGGTGGGGACAGCCATTGGTTTTTCTGCGTTGCTGATGAGCGAGTATGGACCGGCTGATTGCAAGATTACAACCATAGAAAAATATGAGAAAAGAATTCCCATTGCCAAAGAGAACTTCAAAAAAGCAGGTAAGGAAGAGAGAATTTCTTTATTAGAAGGGGATGCAACTCAAATCCTGAAGGAGCTTGAGGGATCATATGATTTTATTTTTATGGATGCGGCAAAGGGACAATACATTCATTTCCTGCCGGATATCTTAAAACTGATGCCGGAGGGAGGTCTTTTGATTTCTGACAACGTACTTCAAGAAGGGGACGTGATGGAATCACGGTTTGCGGTGACAAGAAGGGATCGCACCATTCACAGCAGGATGCGGGAATACCTGTATGAGTTAAAACATAATGAGCAGCTTTTGACAGATATCCTGCCCATAGGAGACGGCGTGACGGTAAGCGTAAAACGGAAGTGAGGAATCTTTGGAATGGAGGAGAAAATGCGAAAACCTGAATTACTGATACCTGCCAGTTCGCTGGAGGTTCTTAAAACGGCAGTGCGTTTTGGCGCGGATGCTGTATATATAGGCGGAGAAGCCTTCGGTCTGCGCGCTAAGGCAAAAAACTTCTCCGGAGAGGAAATGAAGCAGGGAATCGACTTTGCCCATGCACATGGTGTTAAGGTTCATGTGACTGCCAATATACTGGCGCATAATAATGATCTTGACGGCGCCTGTGCGTATTTTCATGAATTAAGGGAAATGAAACCGGATGCCCTTATTATTGCGGATCCGGGCATGTTCACGCTGGCGAAGGAAATCTGCCCGGAAATTGATATTCATGTTTCCACACAGGCGAACAATACCAACTACATGACTTATCTCTTCTGGCATAAGCTGGGCGCAAAAAGGGTGGTTTCTGCCAGGGAACTTTCCTTAGCGGAAATAAAGGAAATCCGTAGCAGAATACCGGAAGNCGATGGANATNGANANNTTTATNCANGGNGCNATGTGTATTTCNTATTCNGGNAGATGTCTTCTNAGCANNTANTTTACCGGAAGNGATGCGAACCAGGGNGCCTGCACCCATCCATGCAGATGGAAGTATGCNGTGGTGGAAGAAAANCGTCCGGGNGAATATCTGCCNGTCTANGAAAATGAAAGAGGNACNTATCTGTTTAATTCCAANGATCTGTGTATGATAGAGCATATTCCTGAAATGATAGATGCCGGAATTGACAGNTTTAAGATNGAAGGNAGAATGAAGACNGCGTTGTATGTGGCAACNGTGGCGAGGACCTACAGAAAGGCAATTGATGACTATNTGGAATCNGAGGAGAAATACCGCGCTAACATGGNGTGGTACAAAGCGGAAATCGCAAAATGTACTTACCGGAANTTCACCACAGGATTTTATTTTGGCAGACCNGATGAAAATACNCAGATTTATGACAGNAATACNTATGTAAGNGAGTACGTTTATCTGGGACTGATTGANGAANTTTCCAAGGAAGGNTTATTCCGCATTGAACAGAAGAATAANTTCTGCGTAGGNGANNACATAGANATCATGAANCCGGATGGAAGGAATATNCCGGTTCAGGTANGNTCTCTTACCACAGAAGACGGAGANGCGGTCGAGAGNGCGCCTCATTCCAGNCAGGTGCTGTGGGTAGGCTTAAGCGAGAGAGCAGACAGGTATGANCTTTTGAGGGTTCATAAAGAACCGGAGGAGGGAAATGGAAAATAGGCATATATTGTTCAATATGCCTATTCTTTCTATNCNGTCTGATGCCTTTTTGTCGAATTCTGATAAAAATAAAAAAGGGTATTGCAATTTTGAAGATAATAAGGTATCTTAAGAAAAGTGAAGGNAAGANACCTTCCAGATCATATTCCGAACGAAGATGTTCCAAAAGTTTTTGGGGCATTTTTTCTTTTTCTGAGGAAAATTATGACATGAAACAATTAGGAAAGGAAGTATAAAAATGAGTGAAATGATTAATGTTGAAGAGATTTTTGCCAGTAAAGTGTTCACGCGGGCAACAATGAAAGAGCGTCTGCCCAAGAACGTTTACAAGGAAGTGATTAAGGTCATGGAGCAGGGCGGTGAATTGTCACTNGCAGCTGCGGATGTTGTGGCAAAGGCAATGAAGGACTGGGCGGTAGAAAACGGAGCTACCCATTACACCCATTGGTTCCAGCCGCTTACCGGTATTACNGCTGAGAANCATGATTCTTTCGTTTCTCATCCGGATGAAAACGGAAANATGATTATGGATTTTTCGGGAAAGGAATTNATTAAGGGCGAACCGGATGCTTCTTCNTTCCCTTCCGGAGGNCTTCGTGCGACTTTTGAAGCGAGAGGCTATACNGCATGGGATATCACCTCGCCTGCTTTCTTAAAAGAAGATGCTACAGGCGTGATTCTCTGTATNCCGACGGCATTTTGTTCCTACAAAGGAGAAGCGCTGGATAAGAAGACACCTTTGCTTCGTTCNATGGAAGCAATCAGTGAGCAGGCNCTGCGTATNGTGAGACTGTTCGGCAATACGGGAGCAACTAAGGTGGTTGCAAGTGTGGGACCTGAGCAGGAGTATTTTCTGGTAGACAGAGAAAAATATTTAAAGAGAACCGATCTTGTTTTTGCGGGACGNACTTTGTTTGGCGCTCCTGCNCCTAAGGGACAGGAACTTGAGGATCACTATTTCGGAACGATCCGCGAGCGTATCGGCGCATACATGAAGGATCTNAATATTGAANTGTGGAAGCTTGGCGTCACTGCTAAGACACAGCACAATGANGTAGCTCCTGCACAGCATGAACTTGCACCTATTTATGAGACGGCAAATATTGCNGTCGATCACAATCAGCTGGTTATGGAGACCATGAAAAAGGTAGCCGGACGTCACGGACTTACCTGTCTGCTTCANGAGAAGCCTTTTGCAGGCGTGAACGGTTCCGGNAANCATAACAACTGGTCATTGACCACGGATAATGGCGTAAANCTNNTGGATCCGGGCGAGACACCTAATGAAAATATTCAGTTCCTGCTTGTTCTTGCCTGCATCATCAAGGCAGTGGACAGACATGCGGATCTGCTCCGTCAGAGCGCATCGGATGTGGGAAATGATCACAGACTTGGGGCAAATGAGGCGCCTCCGGCAATCATTTCCGTATTCCTNGGCGAACAGTTAGAGGATGTTGTAAAGCAGTTGGTTGAAACCGGAGAAGCAGCCCGNTGCATAGAGGGCGGCAAGCTGGAGACAGGTGTTTCCACACTTCCCGACTTTACCAAAGATGCAACGGACAGAAACAGAACNTCACCNTTTGCNTTTACAGGAAATAAGTTTGAATTCCGTATGGTGGGATCNGCNGANTCNATTGCAAGCCCGAATACCACNTTAAATGCGATTGTTGCAGAAGCATTCTGCGAAGCNGCTGATGTGCTGGAGAAAGCGGAAGATTTTGATCTTGCAGTGCATGATNTGATTAAGGAGTATCTGACNAANCACCAGAGAATNATCTTCAATGGCGACGGCTATTCTGATGNATGGGTGGCAGAGGCAGAAAGAAGAGGANTGCCNAATATCAAGTCCATGATTGAGGCAGTAGATACATTGACAACGGAGAAATCTGTCAAACTNTTCAANAAGTTCGGCATCTTTACAGAGGCGGAATTGGAATCCCGTGAAGAGATNCTCTATGAAACCTANGCAAAGACNATNAANATAGAAGCNCTCACCATGATNGATATGGCATCCAANCAGATNATACCNGCAGTCATNCGNTANACAAAATCNCTGGCNGACACTGTNATNGCAGTCAGGGANGCAGGNGCAGATGCATCNGCNCAGNCNGANCTGTTAAAGACNGTTTCNGANAAACTNTCTGCAATGAANGCAGCTCTTGCCANANTGGAAGANGTGGAAGCAAANGCAAGCGNNATNGGNAATGCAAAAGAGCAGGCATTCTATTATAAAGATGTGGTAAAAATTGCAATGGATGAGCTCCGTGCACCTGTAGATGAAGCTGAAATGCTAGTAGACAAACAGGTATGGCCTGTACCTACTTATGGAGATTTGATTTTTGAAGTATAGACAACGCTGTGTCAGCTTATTGTAATAAGAAAAGCCTCCCGGAAAATATATTCGGGAGGCTTTCTGATGCAGGGACAAAGTCAGTCCACTTTTACTTCCATATAGCCAAGGAGCTTGCTCATATCATATTCGGAGACTACGCCCAGATTAGAATCATAGAATTTACCGTCGTAGTGCACCAGATAATGACAGTAAAGCCCCATTTTTTCCATTAGGATGCAGCACTTGGGAAGTGTGGCGTCTTGACCTTCCGTGTATACGATAACATCACTGTGATCGATTCCGTAATAATTAAGGGCAGAAATTACGCGGCCCATGGTTGCCTGCCATTCGCGGCAGTCCATCACGCTGATTACCTCAGCAAGTGTAACACCCGCCAGCATGGCCACACAGGATTGACCGCAAAGCCCATCTTCGGGCTGAATGATAACGTCAATGCCGTCAATTTTACGAATGGGATTTTCAAAACTGTAGGGGCTGTTCTGATTCATTTGAATCAAGCTTTCCGTGATGTGCAGCAGTATTTTGTGCGTCTTCGTAATGTCAATGTGGGAAACATCTTCATCTTGAAGATGAATTTTGTAGTTGCCCTTTTTCTCAGGTATGAGTTCGCAATCAATGATCTTATTGTCGAGAACGATATCCGCTTTGATCACATCGCGTTTTTTGCAGACCTCCCAGACATTAAATGGAATGCGGATTGTGTAAAGCGCATCCTGTTTTTCGATTTTACCGTCGAAAAAATATCTCATAAATATTACCCTCCTAAATTACAATACATGTATAAACCTTCCCGCATCTAAAAGATAACAAATTTTTGAGAAGTTGAAAACCTCTTTTTTCACGGTAACCCCAAAAGTATTGAAAAAAAAACAGCATGACAAAAAAGTAACGAACTTTATAAAAAAAATTTACAAATTTACTTGCCAAACATATAATTATCGTGTATAATACCAAAAGTAATCGACATTGGGCTATCGCCAAACGGTAAGGCAACGGACTCTGACTCCGTCATTTCAAGGTTCGAATCCTTGTAGCCCAGCTAATAAAACCTGGTGGAACATCTCCACTGGGTTTTTTGTATCATGCTATCTATTTTTCTGCATACATGTTATAATTTATGCGGCTGGGTACATGATGAATATTTTATAAAGAGAGATAGGACAGGTAAGAGAAATGTACAGTTATAAGAGCAGAATCAGGTACAGTGAGCTGGATGAAACGGGGCATTTAAGACTGGAATCCCTGCTGGATTATTTTCAGGATTGTTCTACATTCCATTCGGAAGATATCGGTCTGGGGGTGGAGTACTTAAAAGGGCAGCATTTGGTCTGGGTTATGTCTTCCTGGCAGATTGTGATAGAACGTTTTCCGGCACTTGGCGAGATGGTTACAGTGGGAACAGCGCCTTATGAGTTTAAGGGGTTCGTGGGCTTTCGGAATTTCCTAATGACAGATGAGGAGGGGAAACGTCTGGCATGTGCCAATACCATATGGAGTCTTCTTGATACCAGGACGGGGAAGCCTGTAAGACCTTCCGACGAAATGGTGAAAGGATATGTCCTGGAACCTAAGCTGGATATGGATTATGCGCCCAGAAGGATACAGCTTCCGGAGGATATGGTGAAGCAGGATGCGATACAGATCAAGAGGCATCATCTGGATACCAATCATCACGTAAACAATGGGCAGTTTGTGAGAATAGCGCTCGATGCACTTTTGGAAAACTGTCGGGTGAGACAGTTAAGGACAGAGTATAAGAAACAGGTGATGCTGGGAGATGTGCTGATTCCTTACACAAAGAAGCTGGAAGATAGAAGATACGTCATTGTACTGAAAGACGAGGGGGACAATATCTGCTGCATAGTGGAACTGCAGGAAGAAAGGAATTGAGAAAAGGGTGTTACGATTAGGAGAGAGACAGGAATTAGTTGTTGTGAAGGAAGTGGCATTCGGGGTTTATCTGGCCGACCCTGAAAGTGAAAAGGATAGCGATGAAAAGGTGCTCCTGCCGGGGAAGGAAGTGCCGGAAAATACGGAAGCCGGGGACAGAATCAGCGTATTTCTTTACAGGGATTCCAAAGACCGCATGATAGCGACCACCAGGCAGCCGGAGTTTTCTGTAGGTGAGACGGCAGTGCTCACCGTAAAGGAAGTGGGAAAAATCGGGGCTTTTCTTGGCTGGGAGCTGGAAAAAGATCTCCTACTTCCCTTCAAAGAGCAGACCAGAGTGGTAAAAGAAGGAGAAGAATGCCTGGTCGCTTTATATATTGACAAGAGCGGACGGCTTTGTACAACAATGAAAGTCTATCCTTATCTTAAGCTTGACAGTCCTTATAAAAAGGATGACAAGGTTAAGGGCAGAGTTTACGAGATTAGGGAAAAATATGGGGTGTATGTAGCGGTGGATGATTGCTACAGTGCGCTGATTCCTAAAAAAGAACCGGCAGATGGACTTACGGCGGGTGACCGGATTGAAGCGAGAGTAGCGCAGGTACTGGAGGATGGAAAACTTACATTAAGTCTCCGTGAGAAAGCATATATTCAGATGAACAGCGATGCCCTCCGGATTATGGAAATGTTAAAGGAGAAGGGAGGAAAACTCCCCTTCAATGATAAAGCGGCTCCGGAAGTGATTAAGGCAGCCACAGGCATGAGCAAAAATGAATTTAAGCGGGCGGTGGGAAATTTGTACAAACAGAGGCTGATTATGATTGAACCGGACGGTATAAGAAAAGTGTGAGGAGGAAGCGCTGGTGAACAGTAAAAAGGCAAATTGGGCGTTTTTAATAACGATAGTAGTCTATGTTGGCGCAGCCTTGTCGGTCTCGAAATTTATGCCATTCATAGCGGATAATCTGGTGCTTGGTAATTTGTTCTCTGAGGTAGTAACACTGCTTCCGATTCTGATTTTTACGCTGGTATCAAAAGAAAAACTGGGGACATTTCTGGGATTCCACAAAATAAAATTCCGTTCAATTTTGATGATCGGATTATTTACTTTTCTAAGTTCACCAGTCCTGTCTTTAATCAGTCTGGTTTCCCAGATCTGGGTGGACAATGAGGTGGGAATTATTTTGGAAGAGCAACAAAGTCAGCTGCCCTTTGCCCTTATGTTTTTAACGGTGGCTATCATTGCCCCTGTTTTTGAAGAAATCATATGCAGAGGTGCATATTACCGTTCCTACTGCAAATCGGGCAGTGCATTTAAAGCGATGATTATGTCTGCCATCATTTTTGCATTTATTCATATGAATTTTAATCAGGCGGCTTATGCTTTTGTCATGGGGATATTTGCAGTGCTTCTTGTGGAAGCTACTGGAAGTTTGTGGGCGTCTATCTTATACCATGGTTTTTTCAATGGAGGTCAGGTGATACTTCTGTATACAACTCTTGCTGAAAATACGGATGCATACAATGAACCGACGACGCTTACCACAAATTTTCTGCTTTACGGGATTGGGCTTTATCTGTTTCTGGCAGCAGTGACTTTGCCGCTGGCATGGGCAGTTCTCATATGGATTGGCCAGACGGAGGGCAGAAGCGCGGTGTTATCCGGAATCTGGTCTCAGAAAAAAGAAAAAAAGGATAAGATGGTGACAGTACCGTTCGTACTGGCTCTTATCCTTTGCCTTGCCATCATGACAGGGCTCTTATATGTCTTCGTGTCGCAGATACTGCAATTAATTTTACCATGATGATTAGATGAATAGGTCGATATTGCTGCCGATATGAGGATTTACAGACAATTCCATAGAGGAATTCATCATTTGAATAAGACCTTCGCCGGCTGCTTCGGAGTTTTCCAGTGCCTTGTCAAGCACAGCGATTCCCACCTGATTCATAACCTGTGTGTTTGCTAAAGCAGTTGATAGTTCGGGAATATGCATTTTATCATTCCTTTCTTTTAGAAAATTGTGAGGCGTGCCTCAAAAGAAATTATACCTACAAAAAGTATATCACAGATCAGCAAAAATAGGAATATCTGACTATTTTTTTGGCTGGTCTTTTTTTGTGTAGGTTGTATAATTTTTATAACTGGGAAAAAACGTCAAAAGACATAAAAAATACACAAAAACGTTGCAAATAGCGGTAGATTTTTTTGTACATTTGTATTAAAATGAAAAAAGGACTTTGATTTGGGGGAAATATAAAGGGTACTTATTGACAGAAAAAATTGTTTAATTTGCATAGTGCTTTGAAAGACAGAAGGGGTGAGGGGTAAATGATTTCTAACCAGATATTACAGAATACGATTGAAGGGCTGAAAACAATTGCAAGAGTGGATTTCTGCGTAATGGATACAGATGGCAAGGAAGCAGCGTCTACAGCAGCTAATATGTCAGGGTGCGGTCCCGAAACGGTAGAGTTTGCCAAATCTCCGGCAGATTCTCAGGAAATACAGGGTTATCAGTATTTTAAAATATATGATGAGCAGCAGCTTGAATATGTGCTGATTGCTGCCGGAACCGGGGAAGACGCATATATGGTTGGGAAAATGGCAGCATTCCAGATACAGAACCTTCTGGTTGCTTATAAGGAACGCTTCGATAAAGACAACTTTATCAAAAACCTGCTCCTTGATAATCTGCTATTAATCGATATATACAGCCGCGCTAAGAAGCTTCATATCCAGACAGATGTCAAACGAGTGGTCATGATTATTGAAACTGCAAATGAAAAAGACAGTAATGTGCTTGAAGCACTGCGTACCTTTTTCGGAAGCAACAGCAAGGATTTTATTACAGCGGTGGATGAAAATAATGTGATCGTGGTCAAGGATCTCTCTGACGGGGATCATGCGAAAGATATTGAAAAGTCAGCAGGCGGAATGGAAGCATTCCTTGTAAAAGAAGGAATGGCAGGTATACATATTGCATATGGAACTGTAGTCAAGGAAATCAAAGAGGTCAGCCGCTCCTATAAGGAAGCCAAGATGGCGATGGATGTAGGGAAAATTTTCTTTGATGAGAGAAACATCATCGCATACAGTGAGTTGGGAATCGGACGTCTTATTTATCAGCTTCCCATTCCTCTGTGCAAGATGTTCATTAAAGAGATATTCGGAGGGAAGAGTCCTGACGAATTTGACGAGGAGACTCTGACCACCATTAATAAATTTTTCGAGAACAGTCTGAATGTATCTGAGACTTCCAGACAGTTGTTCATTCATAGAAATACGCTGGTATATCGTCTGGATAAGCTGCAGAAAAGCACCGGTCTGGATTTGCGCACTTTTGAGGATGCGATTACGTTCCGGATTGCACTTATGGTGGTGAAATACATGAATTACATGGAGAATTTTGAGTACTAAGTCATTGAAAAGAAAATACAGATGGAGGACAATTGTGACAAGAAATGATGTAAAAAGCAGAAAAAGGAGAAAACAGGCATCTGGAAGCAATGAAATCATTACATTGACAAATGTGAGTAAGGCATATGCCACAGGCGCTCCGGCGCTCAATGGAGTTGATTTGCATATTAATAAAGGAGAATTTGTGTTTATCGTAGGAGACAGTGGATCAGGGAAATCGACCATGATCAAGCTTCTGCTTAGGGAACTGGTGCCCACCTCCGGCGAGATTAATGTGATGGGGTATGATCTGGTGCGTATCCGTCACAGGAAGATTCCTAAATTTAGGAGAAATTTGGGGATTGTTTTCCAGGATTTCCGCCTTCTCAAGGATAGGAATGTATATGAAAATGTAGCTTTCGCACAGAGAATCATTCAGGTATCCAACAAGGATATCAAGAGAAATGTCCCCAGCATCTTAGCGACTGTAGGGCTTGCCGGTAAATATAAGGCAAAGCCGAGACAGCTTTCAGGAGGGGAACAGCAGAGAGTGGCAATTGCAAGGGCATTGATCAATCGTCCCAGCATCTTGCTTGCGGATGAGCCTACCGGAAATCTGGATCCTAAAAACTCATGGGAAATCATGAAGCTGCTGGAGCAGATCAATGAAAACGGAACTACAGTGCTGGTAGTGACCCACAATCGTGAAATTGTAAATGCAATGCAGAAGAGAGTGGTTACGATGAAGAAAGGCGTCATTGTCAGCGACGAAGAAAAAGGTGGTTATATCGATGAGGATTAGTACATTTTTTTATACCATCAAACAAGGATTTATAAATATTTTCAGGAATAAATGGTTTTCACTTGCCTCCATCGCGACCATAGGCGCCTGCCTGTTTTTATTTGGTCTGTTTTATGCGATTCTCACGAACTTTCAGAACATCGTAAAAACTGCGCAGGAAGGGGTTTCTGTCACAGTCTTTTTTGATGAAGGAATCAGTCAGGAAAGAATAGAAGAAATAGGAGCGCTGATCGATAAACGAACAGAAGTGTCAAAAAAGAGGTTCATTTCCGCAGATGAAGCGTGGGCGGAGTTTAAAGAAGAATATCTGGGAGAATATGCAGACGGATTTACAGAAAACCCTCTGGCGGATTCGGCAAACTTTCAGATTTACCTGAATGATGTGTCTATGCAGCCAGCGCTGGTGACCTATCTGGAATCGCTTGTGGGGATCAGGACGGTAAACCGGTCAGAAGTGACAGCGTCAACATTGACAGGTGTAAACGCATTGGTAGCATATGTATCTGTGGGAATCATAGCGATTTTGTTTGCAGTATCTATTTTCCTTATCAGTAACACGGTAACCATCGGAATTTCTGTCAGAAAAGAAGAAATAACCATCATGAAATATATTGGTGCAACGGATTTTTTTGTGCGCTCCCCCTTTGTGATTGAAGGTATGCTGATAGGTATAATCGGAGCCTTGCTGCCCATGGGAATTATATATGTTCTTTATAACAAAGTCATTGAATATATTATGCAGAGATTTGCAACTTTATCAAAGCTATTATCCTTTCTGCCTGTGGAGACGATTTTTGGCACACTGCTCCCCATGTCTATTATGATGGGCGTGGGTATCGGTTTCCTCGGCAGTATCACAACAGTCAGAAAACACCTGAAAGTTTAATTGAGGTAAAAATGAAGCGTTTGAAGAAAGCATTCTGTGTGCTGGTTTGTCTTTTGCTGGTTTTAGGTGTTGCGGATAAATATAAGACAACTGCATATGCCAGTGAGCTGACGAATGAAAGCATTAAGAAGAAGGAAGAAGAAATAAGCAGGGCTAAGGAAGAAAAAAAGACTCTGCAGAGTGGACTTACCAACGTAAAAGAACTTAAAAAAGAACTGGAAAATTCTAAAGCAGATCTTGCCAGCTATGTAGCCGAGCTGGATGCGGACCTTTCAGATATACAGGCGAAGATCGACGAATTAAAAACGTTGATTGAAGAAAAGGAAAGACAAATCGCTGAGAAGACAGAAGAACTGGAAGAAGCGCTTGAAGTGCAGCAGGCCCAGTATGAGGCAATGAAATCCCGTATCAAGTTTATGTATGAGAAGGGAGATATGCTTTATCTGGAGATTGTGTTTGTGGCAGACAGTTTCGGCGAAATGCTGAACAAAGCGGATTACATTGAAATGCTTTCTTCTTATGACCGCAAAATGCTGGATGAGTATGTAGCGTATGCCGAATACGTGGCCTTATGTAAAGAAGGTCTGGAGGAAGAAAAGGATGTCCTGAATGAGGCGAAAGCGGCGGTTGAGGAGGAGGAGGCAGCTCTCAATGAGTTGATTGCGACTAAGGAACAGGAAATATATAAGGTGAATTCTGATATACAGAGCAAGGAAGCGGCAATCCAGGAATATGAGGCGGAAATTGCAGCACAAAATGATACGATTGCGGCTTTAGAGGCTGCTGTTGCAGAGGAAAGAAAGAAACTGGCAGAAGAGCAGGGACGAAAGTACGATGGCGGCATTTTCGCATGGCCGGCACCATCTTATACAAGAATTTCAGATGAGTATGGATATCGGATACATCCTATTCTAGGAGTTCAGCAGTTTCATAATGGTGTGGATATGGCGGCGCCGGGCGGAAGCCCGATATTGGCAGCATATGATGGAAAGGTAGTAGCTGCTGCTTATAGCAGCAGTATGGGAAATTATATTATGATAGACCATGGTGATAACCTTTATACAATCTACATGCATGCTTCAGCGCTTTATGTGTCCAAGGGCGCAGAGGTATCCAAGGGGGATAAGATAGCAGCGGTTGGAAGCACAGGGCGTTCTACGGGAAACCACCTGCATTTCAGTGTGCGCCTGAATGGGAATTATGTGAGCCCATGGAATTATCTTAAAGGATAAGTAAATTAAGAATGGAGAGATTTTAAGTGGATAAATCAGAAGAAGTAGGTAACAACGTAGAAGTCAGGGCGGAAGCCGAAGGGGAGAATGAAAAGAAAAAGAAATCCAGGGATTTCCGGAATGGTATGATCACTGGAGGTCTGATTGCAGCGCTTTTGATAGTCGGAATTTATGCTGGAAAGATGGCGTATCAGATGTACAGGGTACGTGAGGCGCAGGCAGATGTGGCGGCAGAAGACGGTAAAAGCGTAGTCAACACAGAGACCCTTCAAAAGATGAAAGTCATAGAAGACGTTATTCAAAATTATTACTATTATGAAGATGATATATCATATGAAGAGCTGCAGGACGGCATCTATAAAGGAATGGTGAATTCTCTGGGTGATCCGTATTCAGAATATTACTCCAAAGAAGAACTGGAAGAGGTCGTGGACAGCAACAATGGTATTTCTTATGGCATCGGCGCGTATATTTCCATAAACAAGCAGATGAACATGGCAATGATCAGCGGAGTCATGGAGGAATCGCCGGCGCTGGAGGCGGGATTAAGAGAAGGAGATATCATTTATGAGGTGGATGGGGAATCTACCCAGGGGATGAGTCTGACGCAGGTGGTCAGCCGTGTGAAGGGTCAGGAAGGCACGAAAGTGCACATTACCATATATAGAGAAAATGAAAATGACCTTCTGGAAATGGATATCAAGAGGAGCAAACGGCTTGAAACCACTACGGTTGACAGCGGTATTCTGGAAGATACAGACCAGATAGGATATTTGCGTATCCGGGAATTTGATGTTGTGACGGTAGACCAATATACAGAAGCTATGGCAGAGCTTAGGGAATATGGAATGAAGGGAATGATACTGGATCTCAGAAGCAATCCCGGAGGAGATTTGACTTCGGTGGTGGACATTGCAAGCAAGATTTTGCCGAGAGGGCTGATTGTATACACAGAGGATAGGGAGGGCAACCGCAGGGAATACAGCAGTGATGGCACCAGAGAACTTGACATTCCCCTGGTGGTGTTGGTAAACGAATATTCAGCGAGCGCTTCGGAGATACTTGCAGGCGCCATTCAGGATTACAACAAGGGAACACTGATTGGCACCACGACCTACGGAAAGGGAATTGTTCAGCGGATTCAGCCCCTGGATGACGGCACAGCGCTTAAGTTGACGATCAGTGCTTACTATACTCCCTCGGGAAGAAACATTCATGGGATAGGAATTGAACCTGATATTGAACTTGAATATGATTATGAATTGAGCGAAAAGGAAGGTATTGACAATCAGGTCGAAAAGGCAATTGAAATCCTGGAAGGAAAAATCCAATAAACCAAATGCCGACACGTTTTACAAGTCGTCTTATTGGAACTAAAATAAAGTACAGAACAAAAGTTCGATTTTGTTCTGTACTTTTGCTGTGAGGTCTGATATACTGTACACGAAAGCAATGTGACTGTGACCAGGAAATCAAACAGGCCTATCATTTTGCAAAGAAATAATGGAGAAACATCATGGATCATTTTAAACTAATATCCGAATACCAGCCAACTGGCGACCAGCCCCAGGCAATTGCCGATCTGGTGGAGGGTTTTAAAAAAGGAAACCAATTTCAGACATTATTAGGAGTGACCGGCTCTGGGAAAACTTTTACCATGGCCAATGTAATAGCAGCCCTTAACAAGCCGACGCTGATCATTGCGCACAATAAGACCCTCGCCGGACAGCTGTACAGTGAGTTCAAGGAATTTTTCCCTGAAAACGCAGTAGAATATTTTGTATCCTACTATGATTATTATCAGCCAGAGGCATATGTGCCGTCCTCTGACACTTATATCGCCAAGGATTCCGCGATTAATGATGAAATTGATAAATTGCGCCTGTCGGCAACTGCATCTTTGTCGGAGAGAAAGGATGTCATTGTAGTAGCCAGTGTATCCTGCATTTATGGTTTGGGAAGCCCTGATGATTATCAGGAGATGATTGTATCTCTGCGACCGGGAATGCTTAAGGATCGGGATCAGGTGATACGGGAACTGATTGATATCCAATATGACAGAAATGATATGGATTTGGACAGAGGATGCTTCAGAGTCAGAGGAGATGTAGTGGAGATTTATCCTGCAGAGGGCGGTGACTATCTGATTCGGGTGGAATTTTTCGGGGATGAGATAGATAGAATAGCACAGACGGAACCTCTTACAGGACAGGTACATGCAGTGCTTGAGCATATAGCAATCTTTCCCGCCTCTCATTATGTCGTGCCACAGGAAAAAATCAATGCGGCGTGTAAAAATATTGAAATTGAGTTGGAAGAGCGGGTCCGCTATTTTAAGGGGGAGGACAAGCTTCTGGAAGCGCAGAGAATATCCGAGAGAACCAATTTTGATATTGAGATGCTTAAGGAGACAGGGTTCTGCTCGGGGATTGAAAATTATTCCAGACATCTTGCGGGAATGCCCGCAGGCTCTATGCCTCATACATTGATGGATTTTTTTGGAGATGATTATCTGATTATTATAGATGAGTCACATATGACGATACCCCAGATTGGAGCCATGTTCACAGGCGACCGTTCCAGAAAGACCACTCTGGTGGATTATGGATTCAGACTCCCCTCTGCTTTGGACAACAGACCTTTGTGCTTTGCAGAGTTTGAACAGCATATTGATCAGATGATGTTCGTGTCGGCAACTCCGTCTACCTATGAGCAGGATCATGAACTGCTCCGCACAGAGCAGATCATCCGCCCGACAGGACTTCTGGATCCCGAGATTTCAGTGCGCCCTGTGGAAGGTCAGATTGATGATCTGATTGCCGAAATAAACAAAGAGACGGAAAAACACAATAAGGTACTGGTTACTACGCTGACGAAACGGATGGCAGAGGATCTTACCGCCTATATGAATGATGTAGGAATCAGAGTAAAATATCTCCACTCTGATATAGACACGCTGGAGAGAGCAGAGATCATAAGAGATATGCGCCTGGATGTGTTTGATGTTCTGGTGGGAATCAATCTCCTCCGGGAGGGACTGGATATTCCTGAAATATCACTGGTTGCCATTTTGGATGCGGACAAGGAGGGATTTTTGCGCTCAGAGACCTCTCTTATCCAGACGGTTGGCCGTGCAGCAAGAAATGCGGAAGGGCATGTAATCATGTATGCTGATAATATGACAGATTCCATGGATGCAGCAATCAGGGAGACAAATAGAAGGCGCAGTATCCAGCAGAAGTATAATGACGAGCATGGTATTACACCCACCACAATCAAGAAGGCGGTGCGCGATCTGATCAGTATTTCTAAAGTGATTGCCAAAGAAGAGCTGCAATTTGAGAAAGACCCTGAATCTATGAACCGCGGAGAACTGGAGAAATTGATAGGGAAGATTGAAAAGCAGATGAAGAAAGCGGCGGCAGACCTTAATTTTGAAGTGGCAGCGGAACTGCGCGACAAGATGGTGGAACTTAAGAAGAAATTGAAAGAGCTGGATGATGAAGATGGGAAAAAGTCGAAATAATATCTGACAGAAGAGAGTACAGACAGAAGAACATAAATGGAAAGGTGTGATTATTGAAATGAAATTATCAGACAAGCATGTGGAAGTGCCTAAAATGCGGCCAAGAGAATATATCAAAATACGAGGTGCCAGTGAGCACAATCTGAAGGGACTGGATGTGGATATCCCACGGAATGAATTAGTGGTATTTACAGGACTTTCCGGTTCCGGCAAGTCATCACTGGCTTTTGACACAATCTACGCAGAAGGGCAGAGAAGATATATGGAATCCTTGTCCTCTTATGCAAGACAGTTTCTTGGACAGATGGAAAAACCAAATGTGGAAAATATAGAAGGGCTTTCCCCGGCGATTTCCATTGATCAGAAATCAACAAACAGAAACCCCCGCTCTACAGTAGGAACAGTGACGGAAATCTATGATTATTTCAGGCTTTTGTATGCAAGAATCGGTATCCCTCATTGCCCCAGCTGCGGGAAGGAAATCAAAAAGCAGAGCGTGGATCAGATGGTGGATCAAATCATGGAACTGGAGGAAGGAACCAGAATCCAGCTTCTTGCCCCAGTAGTCCGCGGCAGGAAGGGCGAGCACAGCAAAGTATTTGATCGTGCGAAAAGGAGCGGTTATGTGCGCGTACGTGTAGACGGCAATTTATATGAGTTGACGGAGGAAATTAAGCTTGATAAGAATATCAAGCATAACATAGAAATTGTAGTTGACAGACTTGTAATCAAGCCGGGTATCGAAAGAAGACTTACTGATTCCATAGAAAATGTACTTGCTCTGGCGGAGGGACTTTTGATGGTGGACGTCATTGATGGAGATACCATTCAATTCAGCCAGAGCTTTGCCTGTCCTGATTGCGGGGTCAGTATCAGTGAGATTGAGCCGAGAAGTTTTTCCTTTAACAATCCTTTTGGCGCATGCCCGATATGTTTTGGGCTTGGTTACAAAATGGAATTTGATCCTGATTTGATGATTCCAGACAGAAGTTTAAGTATCAGCGGAGGTGCGATCCAGGCAATGGGATGGCAGTCGAGCAGTGAGCAGGGCAGTTTTACCAATGCACTTTTACAGGCTCTTTCCAAGGAATATAAGTTCAGTCTGGATACGCCGATGGAAGAACTTCCGGAATCGATTTTTAATATGCTGATTCATGGAACGGGAGGCAGACAGGTAAAGGTTCACTACAAGGGACAGCGGGGCGAGGGCGTCTATCCCGTGGCATTTGAAGGTCTTATTAGAAATATGGAACGGAAGTACAGAGAGACGGGATCTGATATTATCAAGCAGGAATATGAATCTTTTATGCGTATTACCCCCTGTAAAGAATGCGGCGGCATGAGGCTGAAAAAAGAATCTCTGGCAGTCACGGTAGCCGATAAGAACATTTTTGAGGTTACTTCCTTATCTATCCGGGATCTCTATGCTTTTCTTGACGAAATGCATCTTTCCAAGCAACAGTTGCTGATTGGAGAGCAGGTACTTAAAGAAATTAATGCGAGAGTAGGTTTCCTGATTGACGTAGGGCTGGATTATCTGTCGCTGGCAAGAGCAACGGGAACGCTCTCCGGCGGTGAAGCACAAAGAATCCGTTTGGCGACCCAGATCGGCTCCGGTCTGGTGGGAGTCTGCTATATTCTGGATGAACCTAGTATAGGACTTCATCAGAAGGATAATGATAAGCTTCTGAATACATTGAAAAATCTTCGTGATCTTGGGAACACGCTTATTGTTGTGGAGCATGATGAGGACACGATGCTGGAAGCAGATCATGTTGTGGATATCGGTCCGGGAGCCGGCTCTCACGGGGGACAAGTGGTGGCGCAAGGCACGGCAAAAGAAATCATGGCGGTGGAAGAATCTATTACGGGACAGTACCTGAGTGGAAGGAAACAGGTTCCGGTGCCGGAGACGCGCCGCAAGCCCCAGGGATGGCTGACGATAACAGGCGCCAGGGAAAATAACCTGAAAAATATTTCTGTAAAAATCCCACTGGGAGTGCTGACTTGTGTGACTGGTGTCTCGGGGTCGGGAAAAAGTTCTCTGGTCAATGAAATTCTTTATAAAAGGCTTGCAAGAGATTTGAACCGTGCCAGGACAATCCCGGGAAAGCATAAGAATATTACGGGAATAGAGAAACTGGATAAGGTCATTGACATTGATCAATCACCCATTGGAAGAACGCCCCGTTCCAATCCCGCCACCTATACAGGAGTCTTTGATATGATCAGGGATTTATTTGCAGGAACACCTGATGCGAAGGCGAGAGGGTACAAAAAAGGCAGGTTCAGTTTTAATGTGAAGGGCGGGCGGTGTGAGGCCTGCGGAGGAGACGGTATCATAAAGATAGAAATGCATTTCCTGCCTGACGTCTATGTACCCTGCGAAGTCTGCGGCGGCAAGCGATACAACAGGGAAACCCTTGAGGTAAAATATAAAGGAAAAAATATTTATGATGTGCTGGATATGACGGTGGAGGAAGCGGTACCTTTCTTTGAAAACCTTCCTTCCATACGAAGAAAAATAGAAACTTTGAATGACGTGGGTCTTTCTTATGTAAAGCTGGGGCAGCCCTCCACGACCTTATCCGGCGGAGAGGCACAGAGAATCAAGCTTGCAACGGAGTTAAGCAGGCGCAGCACAGGAAATACGATTTATATCTTGGATGAACCCACTACCGGTCTTCATTTTGCGGACGTGCATAAGCTGGTTGAGATACTGCATAGGCTTGCTGACGGTGGAAATACAGTGGTGGTGATTGAACACAATCTGGATGTAATCAAAACGGCAGATTATATTATAGATATGGGTCCTGACGGTGGTGACAGAGGCGGACAAATGATTGCTTCAGGAACACCAGAGGAGGTTTCAGAGCATCCAGATTCTTATACAGGACAATATGTGAAGAAAATGTTGAAAAAGTATAAAGAAAATAAAGAAAAGTACCGATAAATATTCTAGAGCATGGATGCAGCATAAGAAACGGATGGAGCCGTTTTTACATGTTGTGTCCATTTTTATTAATTTTTTGTGAAATCTATTTGAAAAAANATTNGTATGGGTTATAATAACTGCATATGCGTNTGATTATAATTGATNTTNATTTAAANATAGAAAGGGGTACAACGCAATGCAGTACACAGATATCGGAATNGATTTGGGAACCGCNAGNATATTGGTTTACATCAGAGGGAGAGGTGTNGTTTTAAANGANCCCTCAGTTGTAGCTTTTGATAGAGATACGAACCGGATTAANGCAATCGGAGAGGATGCAAGNNTNATGCTTGGAAGAACNCCNGGCAANATTGTAGCNGTNCGNCCTTTACGNCANGGNGTTATTTCNGATTACANAGTAACAGAGCAGATGATGAAATATTTNATTCANAANGCACTGGGAAGGAAAACCTTCAGGAANCCAAGAATAGCNGTCTGNGTACCCAGNGGTGTTACAGAGGTNGAGAAGAANGCGGTTNAGGATGCTACTNNTCAGGCAGGNGCANGAGANGTTTNNATTATNGANGAACCTATTGCNGCNGCTATAGGNGCAGGCATTGANATTTCCAANCCCTGCGGNAATATGATTGTNGATATTGGAGGCGGTACTTCNGATATTGCCGTNATTTCNTTNGGCGGNACNGTTGTCAGNGCATCNATCAAAATTGCCGGNGANGATTTTGANGAAGCNCTTGTGAGATATATGAGNAAGAAACATAATCTGCTGATTGGTGANAGAACAGCAGAGGATATTAAGATAAANATNGGNTCTGCNTTNAAACGTCCNGAAGTGGANTATATGGATGTAAGGGGACGTAATCTGGTTACNGGTCTTCCNAANACANTAAAGGTTTCTTCTGAGGANACAGAAGAGGCGCTTAAGGAAACGACAGCNCAGATTATNGANACNATTCACAGCGTNCTNGAAAAGACGCCGCCTGANTTGGCTGCTGATATNGCAGANAGGGGAATNGTACTTACAGGAGGCGGNAGCCTTCTTCGNGGNCTGGAAGATNTGNTTGCAGAAAAAACAGGGATTAATACNATGACNGCAGANGATCCTATGACAGCAGTTGCAATCGGTACAGGTAAATATGTNGANTTTCTNGCTGGCTATANNGAAGATTAATNNAGNCAGTGNNTGANNAANAAGTATTTCTGGAGGANAGGTGTTTTATGGTNAAGGGTTTGTATACNGCCTANACGGGCATGTTGAANGAACANCANAGAATGGATGTGCTGACGAACAATCTGGCAAATGCNGATACCAATGGTTTTAAAAAGGAAGGGGCTACCAGNCAGNCGTTNGATGNTATTTTAGCATANAAGATNAAAGATTCTTCGGAGGGNNCTCATNTTTCCAGACGATTGGGAGTCAATCATCCGGGTGTGAAGATTGGAGAAGGCTACACGGATTTTTCNCAGGGNCCAATTAAANCNACNGGGAATACTTATGATCTGGCTTTNACGGATTCCGGATTTTTTGCAGTNGAGTTTACNAATAAAGCAGGNGANACNTCTNTAAAATATACCAGAGACGGNNATTTTACCTTGACAGAGNGCGGNCGTCTGGTTACCAGAGANGGNGATCCGGTATTGGANGTNAATGGNTCNCCCATTGAANTNAATCAGCTTTTGCCGGNAGAAATNAACAGCAGCGGNCAGATTATACAGGATGGAAGAGTNGTNGCNACCATTCAGATTACAGANTTTGANAANTATGATTATCTGGAACGNTACGGGGAAAATTATTTTCAGCCCATAGAAGGTGCCCAGGAAAAAGAGGCAGCAGCTGAANTACGNTCAGGATATCTGGAGACATCTAACATNTCAGTNGTAACGGAAATGGTCAANATGATTACNGTTTCCCGTGCTTANGAAAGTAACCAGAANGTAATNACGACNTATGACAGTACNTTAGAGATTGCAGCTAATCAGCTTGGNAGANTTTAAGGAGGNAGTNNATGGTTAGGAGTTTATGGACTGCGGCAACAGGTATGAATGCCCAGCAGACAAATGTAGATACGATAGCAAACAATTTATCAAATGTTAATACGGTGGGATATAAGGCGCAGGTGGCACAGTTCAAGTCACTGCTCTATCAGACACTGCAGACGGCTACCACCACAGCAAACGGCGATCCCAAGCCGACCAGTTCGCAGGTGGGATTGGGTGTAAGAAATTCATCTATCAATTCCATATTTACACAGGGAAGTCTTCTTTCCTCAAACAGTGATACATCTTTTGCGATAGAGGGAGCAGGATACTTTGCAATCCGTAACGCTGACGGAGAAACAAATTATACCCGTAACGGCGATTTTACATGGGCTACCAATGGCAACGGAACGATGATTCTGACCAATCAGGACGGTCTTCCTGTTCTGAGCTCTACAGGAACGACTATTACCTTGGATGGCGATCGAATAACCAGCAGAATTACCATCAGCAAGGAAGGTACGCTTTACTATCCCGATGCCAACGGCACTCCTCAGTCACTGGGAGTTACCATAGGTATGTACCAGTTCAACAATCCGGGCGGACTGGTGAGAAAAGGCGATACTTTGTGGCAGGTTTCAGCTGCCAGCGGTGAGGCATTAAATGAGGCAACCAACAACAATGTAGTAAAGAGCAGAATGGTTCAGAACTATTTGGAAGGATCTAATGTTCAGGTTGCAGATGAGATGGTAAATCTGATTGTGGCACAGCGTGCTTATGAAATGAACTCAAAGGCAATCACTACCACAGATGAAATGATGCAGACAGCAAATAACCTGAAACGCTAAACAAGCAGCAATTAGAATTACAGCTTGAGAAATTTGTTTTCAGCATATTTCCAAAAGCAGAATCGGGACTGAAACATAAACATAGAAAGGAAGAGGACAGATGGAGATTGGCGGAGTTTCTTCTTTGTATACGGATTATCTGCAAAGTCAGAGCACTGCAGAGACAAAACTAAAAGAGACGATCAATGAAACGGATTATTCCCAGGCTTCGGAGGATGAACTGCTCAGCGCCTGTAAACAATTTGAGGCATATTTCTTAGAGCAGGTGTTTAAAGAAATGCAGAAAACGGTTGACTGTCTGAAGACAGATGATGGTATCAATCCTAATAATAATCTGGTAGATTATTTTAGCGATAATGCAATTCAAGAACTGGCTGCAACGTCTACAGAGCTGCAGGGACTAGGACTTGCCCAGACATTGTATGAACAGATGAAGAGAAATTATAATCTATAAAAATGAAACAAATAAAGGCTGCTGAAACGAGACGGATTGCCGTCTTGCTTGGCAGCCTTTTTATCGACGGGAGGATTTTCTTGGAAACAGTCACGGGTTATGTTGATCATATAATTTATCAGAATAAGGAAAATGGCTATGCGGTCCTAGAGCTGATAACGGATGGGGATGAATTGATTTGCGTTGGAAATTTCCAGTCTGTAGAGGCGGGAGAGACATTGAAGATGAAAGGAAGCTTTGTTGAGCATCCTTTATATGGACATCAGCTTAAGGTGGAGTGCTTTGAAGTGACAGCGCCTGATGATGTGGTCAGCATGGAACGTTATTTAAGTTCGGGGGCAATCAAAGGCATTGGAGAGGCGATGGCAGCCAGGATTATCAAGAAGTTTGGAAAGGATACCTTCCGGGTGATGGAAGAGGAGCCGGAGCGCCTTGCCGAAGTGAAAGGGATCAGTGAACGGAAGGCGCAGGAAATCGCTGTACAGATGACAGAAAAGAAGGATATGCGGGAGGCCTTTGTCTTCCTGCAGAAATATGGCATTTCCAATACCCTTGCAGTTAAAATTTATAATCAGTATGGCATGAATTTATATGGAATCATGAAAGAAAATCCTTATAAACTGGCGGAAGATATTGAAGGCGTGGGATTTAAGATTGCAGATGAAATTGCCGGCAGAATAGGCATTCATACTGATTCTGATTATCGCATACGAAGCGGGATATTGTATACATTGCTGCAGGCAACAGGAGAAGGACATCTTTATCTTCCGGCAGACCTTCTTAAGCAGCGCGCGGCGGAGCTTTTAAAGCTATCACCGGAGTTGGTCGAACTCCAGCTTGCAAATCTCACTATGGACAAGAAGATTGTGATGAAGCTGAAAGGGGAAGAGAAAAGAGTTTACGTATCGTCTTATTATTATGCGGAACTAAGCTGCGCCAGAATGCTTCATGACCTTAATGTGAGCATGACAGAAGAATTGCTACCGTCAGAGGAAGAGAAAGTAAGAATAATTCTGCATGCCATGGAGGAAGAGCAGGGATTAGAGCTGGATGAATTGCAAAGGCAGGCTGTGCTTCAAAGCGTGAAGTCGGGTCTTATGATTTTATCGGGAGGACCGGGAACAGGAAAGACGACCACAATCAATACTATCATCCGGTATTTTGAGATGGAAGGAATGGATATTCTTTTGGCAGCGCCTACAGGAAGAGCTGCAAAGCGAATGACAGAGGCGACCGGGTATGAAGCCCGGACCATTCACAGACTCCTGGAAATAAATGGAGGAATGGCGGAGGATGGAAAGCACACGCAGTTTGAGCGAAATGAAGAAAATCCACTGGAAGCAGATGTGATTATCATTGATGAAATGTCTATGGTGGACATCCATTTGTTCAAGGCCCTTCTTGCCGCAGTCAGTGTGGGGACAAGGCTGATCATGGTGGGAGACGTGGATCAGCTGCCCAGTGTGGGACCGGGACAGGTTCTGCAGGATCTGATAGACAGCAATGCCTTTCCGGTAGTCATCCTGAAAAAGATTTTCAGGCAGGCGGGGGAAAGCGATATCGTCGTCAATGCGCACAAGATAAACCGTGGTCATCCCATTGAGTTAGATAATAAAAGCCGGGATTTCTTCTTTTTAGAAAGAGGAGATGTAAATGTAATCTATAAACATATGATCCAGCTGATTAGGGAAATGCTTCCTTCCTATGTGGATGCCGGATCTTATGACATTCAAGTGCTTACACCCATGCGGAAGGGAAACCTCGGAGTAGAGGTTTTAAATGGCATTCTTCAGAAATACCTGAATCCTCCATCCCCTGCTAAAAAGGAATACACATCGGGTGAGAGGCTGTTCAGGGTAGGGGATAAGGTGATGCAGATAAAAAATAATTATCAGATTTCATGGGAAATTGTGAGCAGATACGGCATACCTATAGATAAGGGGACTGGAGTTTTTAATGGAGATATGGGGATTATCCGGGAAATTGACGAATCTGCCCAGCTCCTTACGGTAGAGTATGACGAACACAAAAGAATTGAATATCCTTTTACAGGATTAGATGAAATTGAGCTTGCCTATGCCGTGACGATTCATAAATCACAAGGCAGCGAGTATCCGGCAGTTATTCTTCCGCTTTTGTCCGGACCCCGGATGCTTTTTAACAGAAATCTTTTGTATACTGCGGTAACTCGTGCCAGAAGATGCGTTACAATTCTCGGTAGCAGACAGGTGGTACATGAGATGATTCAAAATGAAAAACAACATGAGCGATACACGAGCCTATGCGACAGAATAAAAGAAATAGAGAATAAGGAGACCGAATGGCAGTAGGAAGAAAAATTCTGGATATCCTTTTCCCAAGGAGATGTGTCCTGTGTGATGAAATTACGGATCAGATGGGGGAATCCATATGCAGAAAATGCAAGAGCAGGATTTTGTACATTAAGGAACCCTGCTGTATGAAATGCGGGAAACAACTGAGGAAGGGAGAGCAGGAATATTGTGAGGACTGTGAAAGGAATCCTCATTTGTATATACAAGGGACAGCGCTGTATGATTATGGAAGTATGGCAGACTCCATCTTCCGTTTTAAATATGCCGGAAGAATGGAATATGCGGATTATTATGGAAGGGAATTATACGAAAAAAAGGCAGGATGGCTGTCTGTGATACGACCTGATGCACTGATACCTGTTCCGGTACATCCGTCCAGAAAAAGAAAGCGCGGATATAATCAGGCGGAGTTGGTTGCAAGGCATCTTTCAAGGCTTTCCGGGATACCTGTAAATAATTCTCTGATCTGCAGAGCGAAGCGGACGCAGCCGCTTAAGAACCTAAGTCATTCAGAAAGGCAAAATAATTTGAAAAAGGCTTTTAAAATCCGGCGAAATGATGTAAAATTAAGTACGATTGTTATTATAGACGATATATACACTACGGGAAGTACAATTGACTCAATGTCAGAAGTTCTGCATCAGGCAGGTATCCGGGAGGTATACTTCATGACATTGACGATAGGAAGAGGGATTTAAAATCAAAGCAATAAATACAGGAGGTAGGGGTTATGAATGTACGCAATTGTAGAAAATGTGGCAGAGTATTTAACTACGTCATGGGGCCGATTATGTGCCCACGCTGTAGGGAAGATCTGGAAGAGAAATTTCAGGAAGTAAAGAAATACATTCAGGATCATCCGGGAGCAGATATTACAGAAGTTTCCACGGAGTGTGATGTAGAACCTCAGCAGATTCGCCAATGGATTCGTGAAGAACGTCTCCAATTTGCAGATGATTCACCAATCAGACTGCCTTGCGAAAGCTGTGGTGCTATGATTAAGTCGGGTCGTTTCTGTGAAAATTGTAAGAGGGAAATGAGCAGTGAATTCAATCATGCAATAGGCAAAGACAAACCCAAAGTAGCCGAGATCAAGCCGGCTCCCAAAAAGAGTGAACGCGATAAAATGCGTTTTCTTTAATTACAAAACAGATTCTGGTGTGCGTGTGCGTATACCATGTCTGTTGGAAGGTACAAAGTTATGATAAACGAAGATAAGGTCATCCTTATGACCAAACTGGCGTCTTATGAATCCAATGAAGGAAAAAAGAACATGTCAATCGTTAATTATTTCAGAGGCGATTACATTGGATTTCAGGTTTTAAAGTCAGTGATTGCTGCTACGATTTCTTTTTTTGCATTGTTCGCGGTTTATGCCTTTTATAATTTTGAGCAGTTGATGCAGGATGTTTATAAAATGGATCTGCTGGAGTATGGCAAGAGTATCGTTATACTGTATTTATGTACAGTAGGGGGCTATGGGGTCATTTCCTACATTTTGTACAGCACCAGATACAGTAAGGCGAAGAAAAGCCTGAAACACTACTATAACAATTTGAAAAAATTATCTAGCATGTATGATAAATAATGAGGAAGACCATATGACAACCTTACTTGTTGCAAAACAGTATATTAAAAATTTTATTATTAAATACGAAGTTTATTTAAAACCGTTGATGAAGCTGATTTTAGCGCTTGCTGCACTGATGATGATTAATGGGAAAATTGGCTATATGCACAGGATCGACAATATATCTGTAGTGCTTATTGTAGCACTGATGTGTTCTTTTATGCCTACCAATTTTATCATTTTTGTAGCGGCTGCATTTACAGTTCTCCATCTGTATTCATTGTCTTTGGAATGCGCAGCTGTTTCACTGGTGCTTTTTGTGGTGATGTTCCTGCTCTATTTTAGATTTTCTCCTAAGGATACGCTGGTTGTTTTACTGACGCCTATGTGCTTTATCCTTAAGATTCCATATGTGATGCCTCTTGCCATGGGGCTTTTAGGCACACCTGCCAGCGCTGTTTCCGTGGGATGCGGCGTTATGGTAAGCTATATGATTGGTTATATTGCCGACAATGCGACAGCACTTTCCGCTATGGACACGGAGGATATGGCAACGAAATTCAGACTTGTCATTGACGGATTCATTGATAACAAACAGATGATACTCACCATTGCTGCGTTTGCAGTTACTATCATTCTTGTTTATATAATTAAGAGAATGGCAATTGAGTATGCGTGGACGATTGCTATTATTGCCGGTGCAATAGCGGATGTGATGATTTTGCTGGTGGGTGATTTGATGTTCGATACAAATGTATCGATTGTCGGAATCATAATAGGAACTGTTTTTTCTGTGTTAATTGCGAAAGTTGTTGAGTTTTTTGCCTTTCATGTGAACTATAGCCGGACGGAAAAAGTTCAGTTCGAGGATGATGAATATTATTACTATGTAAAGGCTGTACCTAAAATTACAGTTGCTACACCATCTAAAACAGTTAAAAGAATCAACGCATCCAAAAAAAGATATTCCGGCGGTCAATCTAGAAAATAAATCAGAGGAATAACTAATGTCACGTGGATTAGAACTTGTAGAAACATACCTGTCGCGGGTATCAGGAATCAGATGGACTGATATAGTAGAGATTATCATTATCTCCTTTCTGCTGTACCATATATTGGTGTGGATTAAAAATACAAAGGCATGGTCGTTGCTCAAGGGAATTCTCGTAATTGCGGTTTTCATATTAATTGCTGCATATTTTGAAATGAATACGATTCTCTGGATTGTGCAAAATATGTTTGGCGTAGCGGTGACAGCGGTGGTGGTAATCCTACAGCCGGAGCTTCGTAAGGCAGTAGAGGAACTTGGAAGAAAGAATATCATCAGCGCCATTGTACCTTTTGAATTGGGAAGAACCCTGGAGGAAGGCAGATTTTCAGATAAGACGATTAATGAGATAACAAAAGCATGCGTGGAGATGGGCAAGGTGAAAACCGGTGCCCTTATTGTCGTGGAACAGGATCAGCGCCTTACGGAATACGAAAGAACTGGAATTGATGTGGACGGTATCGTTACCAGTCAGCTGTTGATAAATATATTTGAACATAATACACCTTTGCATGACGGTGCAGTCATCATCAGAGGGAATAGAATCGTATCAGCCACTTGCTATCTGCCGCTGTCGGATAATATGCGTCTGAGCAAGGAGCTGGGAACTAGGCACAGGGCTGGAGTAGGAATCTCGGAGGTGACGGATTCCCTTACAGTCATTGTTTCTGAAGAGACAGGAAAAATAAGTGTGGCATATGGCGGAAATCTGGAACGCAGTTTAAATGGTGATACCCTGAAGGAGAAGCTCAGAACAATACAGAACAAGCCGGAGGAAGAGAGCCGGAAGAGAATTCTGTGGAAGGGACGGTCTAAAGGTGAAAAATAAGCTGACGAAAAATATAGGTTTGAAGCTGGGATCTGTTTTTCTGGCAGTCGTATTATGGCTTGTGGTTACCAGCGTCAATGATCCGACGGAAAGTCATTCATATAATAATATACCAGTGACGCTTTTAAATGTAGAGCTTATTACTGACTCCGGTCAGGTATATGAAGTTCTTGACGACAGTGATAAAATCAGCAGAGTTATGATCAGGGCGCCCCGTTCTGTCCATAACGAGTTGAAAGAAGAAAATATCATTGCGACAGCGGATGTCAGAGAATTGAGCAGTCTTGACACAATTTCAATCAGGCTGTCGACAAATATATATCCAAATGAGATTACCAGCATCACAGGCAGTACAGATACGGTTAAGCTTAATATAGAGGATAAGAGAAGCAAAGCACTTACGCTCAAGGCAACTACATCTGGTCAGGAGGAGCAGGGATATCTGATAGGAGAAGTAACGACAGATCAGAATCTGGTTAGGATTTCCGGTCCGCAATCGGTTATTGATCGGGTAGTGCGTGCTTCTGCTGATGTTAATGTAAGCGGAATGACCAGCGATATCGTGACGAATGCAGAAATCAAACTGTATGATGCAGATGATAATGAGATTAGCAATCCCAATATAACCCAGAATATTAAAACGGTGGGTGTAAAGGTAAGTATTCTGCAGAAAGCTTCGGTTCCTGTTAATCTGAGCGTTACCGGACAGCCGGCACCGGGCTTTAGAGCAACCGGCGAAATTGACGGTAATGGCAGTATCATTGAAATAGCAGGAAAATCTAATGTAATCAGAGGAATTTCGGCTATTGAGATACCTGCTGAGGTATTGGATATTACGGATCAGACAGAGGATTATGTGACGGATATAGATGTCCGTGAATATCTGCCGGACAATATCCTTCTGGCAAATTCTGCAGATGCCATAAAAACTGTTACCGTATATATCGAGCCTGAAGTGTCCAAAAAACTGGAAATCAGGGAGGAAAGGGTCGGGGTGACTAATGTTCCTGATGGATACAATGCAAGTATTTCAGGTCTGGATGAAAGCTTTGTGATAGAAGTGATCGGGCTGTCCAGGGATGTGGCTGAATTACAGGCAAACAGCATATCAGGCGTGATAGATATTCAAAAATGGATGCAGCAGGAAGGGATGACAGAGGCAGAGCCGGGTTACTATACGGTGGAAGTTGATTTTGGACTGCCGGATGAAGTGACTTTACTTGAGCCTGTAAGCGTATTACTGCATATTTCAGAGAAAGAAGTAGAGGAAGAATAGGAAAGGATCAGGTATAAAGATGGGAAGATTATTTGGTACAGATGGCGTCAGAGGGGTGGCAAATGATGAATTGACTCCGCTTCTCGCCATGCAGCTTGGGCAGGCAGGCGCATATGTCCTTACAAAGGAAAATATGCATAAACCTACGATCATGGTAGGATGTGATACCAGGATTTCTGGAGATATGCTTGCCAATGCGCTTATGGCAGGGATCTGCTCGGTGGGAGCAAATGCCGTTTATGTAGGTGTGATTCCAACCCCCGCGGTGGCATATCTTACCAGAAAGTATAAAGTGGATGCAGGTGTTGTCATTTCTGCATCCCACAATCCGGTGGAATTTAACGGCATTAAGTTTTTTGATGGCAATGGCTATAAGCTGCCGGATGCTCTGGAAGATGAAATAGAAGCCATTATCAAAAGTGATATGAATGGAATTAAGTTCCCGATTGGATCAAATGTGGGAAAGATAAAATATCGGACAGATGCAAGGGAAGAATATATCAATCATTCCATCCAGGCTGTCAACATTGATTTGAGCAGCCTTAAAATCGTCGTGGACTGTGCGGAGGGAGCTGCTTATTACACTTCTGTTGAGGCACTCAGGGAGCTTGGTGGAAATATTGTAGCAATCCACAATATGCCGGACGGTACGAATATCAATGCCAACTGTGGTTCCACCCACATGGAAGAACTCAAGGCAAGGGTGGTTTATGAAAAAGCTAATATAGGTCTTGCTTTTGATGGAGATGCTGACAGACTGATTGCCGTTGATGAGCAGGGAAATGTTGTAGACGGTGATCAGATTATGGCCATTGTGGGAAATCACATGAAGGAAAACGGCGATTTGGCGAACAATACGATTGTGGCTACGGTTATGAGCAATCTGGGATTTTTCCTGATGGCAGAAAAGAACGGAATCAAAATGGAGCAGACAAAGGTCGGTGATAGATATGTTCTTGAAAGGATGAGAGAGATTGATGCCAGCCTTGGCGGAGAACAATCCGGTCATATTATTTTCCTGAAAGAGAATACTACCGGTGATGGACTTTTGAGTGCTCTCCATCTTTTAAAGGTCATGGTTGAAACGGGAAAGCCCTTATCGGATCTGGCATCTATTATGGAGGTGCTCCCTCAGGCTCTTGTTAATGCAAAAGTACCTAATCATAAAAAAGAAAGATATATGGAATATCCTGAAATTGCAGACGCAATTGAAAAGTTGACGAATAAATTTGCAGGTGAGGGAAGAGTTTTGATTCGTCCTTCGGGAACAGAACCGCTTGTCCGTGTCATGATAGAGGGAAAAGATCAAAAAATGATAGAGGAAGATGCAAGGCAGTTGGCTGAACTGATTCAGAATATTATGCTATAGATAACTGGGACTTGAGAAAGCGTTTAAAAGATGTTATAGTAATATAAGACAGATTCTGATGGGTGTATCAGGCAGACAGGGAATTGGAGGGAAACAATATGGTAAGCCAGAAGGTGGTCATTAAGAACCCAACAGGTCTTCACTTGAGACCAGCCGGCATCTTATGTAAAGAAGCGATGCAGTTTAAATCATTAATCACTTTTACTTTTAGAGATAATACTGCAAATGCAAAGAGCGTATTAAGCGTATTGGGTGCCTGTGTCAAATGCGGTGATGAAATTGAATTTGTTTGTGAAGGAGAAGATGAAGTCGAGGCACTTCAAACTCTGGTAAAAGCAATTGAAAATGGTTTGGGTGAGTAAACCTAAAAAGTAAGAAGATTATATGTAAATCAAGCCGGTCTGTTTTTATCTGGATCGGCTTTCTATTGTATGGAGGACAAAGTATGTTGAATTATAAGCGTTATAAAAGAAATCCGGTGGTGCACTATCCGGAAAGAAAGTGGCCTGAAAAAGAGATCGAGAAAGCGCCTATCTGGTGCAGCGTGGATTTAAGAGACGGAAATCAGGCACTCATTGATCCCATGATAGTCAGTGAAAAAATCGAAATGTTTCAGTATCTGATTAAGCTTGGGTTTAAAGAGATTGAAATCGGATTTCCGGCGGCGAGTCAGATTGAGTTCGATTTCCTGCGTCAATTGATTGAAAGAAAGATGATACCGGATGATGTGCGCGTACAGGTTCTCACCCAGTGCCGTGAAGAACTGATAGACCGTACTTTTGAATCCATAGAAGGATGTAAAGAAGCAATCGTACACATATACAATTCTACATCTACCCTGCAGCGGGATGTTGTATTTGGTATGAGCCGTGAAGAAATCATAGATATTGCAGTTAAGGGAACTTTAATGGTGAAAGAGCGTGCGGCAAAGTTTCCGGGAAAGATTATTCTGGAATATTCACCGGAAAGTTTTACAGGTACAGAACTTGATTTTGCCCTTGAAATCTGTACTGCCGTGCAGGAAGCATGGGGAGCTACAAAGGAAAACCCGATTATCATTAACCTTCCTTCCACGGTGGAAATGAATACACCTAATGTATATGCAGACCAGATAGAATGGATGAATCAGCATTTTAAGGACAGGGAAAGCATCATTTTAAGTGTACACCCGCATAATGACAGAGGCACCGGAGTGGCATCCGCGGAGTTGGCAATGCTTGCAGGTGCAGAAAGAGTCGAGGGCACTTTATTTGGCAACGGTGAGAGAACGGGAAATGTAGATGTGCTTAATATAGCTTATAATATGTTCTCTCAGGGCATTAATCCCGAACTTCATATAGAAAAAGTAAATGAGAGCATTGAAATTTATGAGAGATGCTGTAAGATTCCGATTCATCCGAGGCACCCTTACGCTGGTAAGCTGGTGTTCACCGCCTTTTCCGGCTCCCATCAGGATGCAATCAATAAAGGCGTGAAGGCGATGAAAGAGAGAGGAAGTGAATATTGGCAGGTGCCTTATCTTCCAATCGACCCGGCGGATATTGGAAGAGAGTACGAACCGATTGTTAGGATCAATTCCCAGTCCGGCAAGGGAGGCGTTGCCTTTGTTATGGACACTTATTTTGGCTTCAAGCTGCCGAAGGGAATGCACAGAGAGTTTGCAAACGTTATCCAGACTATTTCAGAAAAGCAGGGTGAGGTTTCGCCTGATGAGATTATGGGGGCGTTCCGCAGGGAGTATCTGGAGAAGAAAGAGCCGATTCATTTCCGCAAGCTGCGTGTAGATGATTTGAGCGATGAAATCCAGTCAGAATTTGATACGAGAGTATTTGTGACCTATACCGATGCCGGAGTAGAAAAGAGATTTGAAGCTGTTGGAAACGGACCGATTGACGCTGTGCAGAGAGGTCTACAGCAGGAGCTGGGTACTAAGATCAAGATTCTCGATTATGAAGAGCACGCATTGCAGAGCGGTTCTAATTCCCAAGCCGCTGCCTATATTCATTTGCTGGATGCGGACAGCGGAAAAGTAACTTATGGTGTAGGAGTAAGTTCTAATATTACCAGAGCCTCTGTGCGCGCTATCTTCTCGGCTGTCAACCGAATGGGGCTGGGATAAAAAATAAAACAACGAATGCCACGCTTCGTAAGACAGATTGCGGTAATAAAAAAACCCTTCGGAATATTCCGGAGGGTTTTGTTTACAATAAGCTGGCTCACAAAACGTGCAACATTTATCTGTTTAGTTAGCTTCAATTGTCTTTCCATCTACCGTAAAGGTGTCGCCGTCTTCTAAGATGCAAACCATAGTCTTTCCAGTATTTAACTTAATTTCATTACCGTCATCATCATAATATCTGGTAGCGCCGTAATCGGAGGTCTTTTCCCATGTTACATGGATGCCTTTTCCGTTGGTGAAGAACCATCCATCACGAGTTGTATCATGACACTGGAAGGCAAGATATCCTTTCTCATCTCTCACTTCAAAGTAAGTGTTCTGAATCAGCAGATTCTTAAATGAGAGCTGCTGATTATTTGCTAAATCAATGTGAGGACCATCGCTGTCGCCAGATAAATGCTGATATCTGTCGTATAATCCTGTTGCCTCATTGTATTCAAAGTAACAGTTTGTAACAGGATAAGCAGGTGACATGTCAACTTTGGAAGCAGTAATTGCATCTGAATACTGGTCTAAAGTGTTAGGAGACTTGTCAGAAGCATACATGTAATGCTGCTTGTCCGCATAGCCTTCTCTGTATTCCAAAGGATAGCCGTAATGCGCTGCGGCATCTTTGATTCTATCAGTAGAGGTAAAGGCATTGTCGGTTGAATTCTTTGCGGTATCCCTGTAGGTTGCATTGCCATATTCAATACAGTTGATGTTCTGCGTATCTGATCTTCCAATAAGATCATTTATGTAGAAAGGACCGCCGTAATGGATGTAAATGGCATCCCACTCAAAAGCCCAATATACATAATAATCACGACAGCTTCTGATGTTGCCGAGTTTTTCCACATTGCTCCAGTCTTCAAAAACACCCATAAGCCTTGTCATGCTGCCTTCAACGTTGCATTCGTAAAGAATAGATGCATTTGAAATGCCATATTGACTGGCTGTTTTTGAGTTGGGGATCATAACAGCGATAGGGCGGGTATTTGCAATATTTTCATCTACCCATTCGTTAGTAAGTCTGCTCCGTACCATTCCTTCGGCAGGAGGAGTTTCTGCATCTTCGGATTCCGCAGCCGTTGTCTCATTTCCGTCTAGTGTACCAGGTTGAGCCTCAATAATCGGTTCAACAATTGGGGTTAATGTTTCTTTTGAATCTTTTCCACAACCAAACAACAAAAGAGATGAGGATAAGGCTACAAGAAAAAGAATCTGTAATCTTTTCATCATATTTCCTCACTTTCAGTTCATAAAAATGGTGATTTTATTTAAGTCACGCGATAACTATTATAGCATATAAGAAAACAGGAGTCACTAGTAAATTATGTAAAATCTTGTATAAATATATTAAGAAATTATTACGAAAAGTATAAAGTATTGCTATCAGCAGGAAGGGACAAAATAGAGAAAGAATACAATGATTTTAGGAAGCACTTGTCTAAAATAGATTTAAAGGGTAAAATAAGAAGCAGACATTGAAAAGATGTGAAAGGAAACGCAAGCGATGAACAAGATTATTGTAACAGGGTGCAATGGGCAGTTGGGACGTGCCATTAACCATGAACTTATGGGGAAGCCTGATATTGAATTCGTTAATACAGATGTAGCGGAGCTCGATATCACCAATATTGACAAGGTAATGGAACTGGCAAGGGAGGTAAAGCCATATGCCATCATCAACTGTGCTGCACATACAGGAGTAGACGCCTGTGAGGATGAATGGGATAAGGCATACCGTATTAATGCCATTGGTCCCAGAAACTTAAGTATTGCAGCTTCCGAAACCGGGGCAAAAATGGTGCATATTTCTACTGACTATATATTTGACGGTAAGGCAGACAAGCCATACATTGAATTTGACAGACCCAATCCTCAAGGGGCATATGGAACGACCAAGCTGGCGGGAGAAAATATGGTAAAAGATTTTGCCGACAGGTATTTTATTTTGAGAACAGCATGGCTTTATGGAGAAGGAAAGAATTTTGTAAAAACAATGCTCAAACTTTCTGAAAGCAATGATAAAGTCAGGGTAGTGGGTGATCAGGTGGGAAGTCCCACCAGCGCGAAAGAGCTGGCTGCTGCGATTGCGCACCTGCTCTTCACGGAAAACTATGGTCTGTTCCACGCAACTTGTGAAGGAAGCTGCTCCTGGGCACAATTTGCAGAGGAAATCTTTAGACTCGCCGGCAAAGCCACCAAAGTGGAGGCAATCACCACAGAAGAATTTGGTGCAAAAGCTCCCAGACCTGCTTATTCGATTCTGGAAAATTATATGTTTAAGTTGACTACGGATTATATGTTTGCAGATTGGCATGATGCGTTGACTGTTTATATGAAGGAATTTGAATAAAATGGATTTTGTTATAGAACTACTTCAAAATAGAATTTTCGTTTCAGCAGTTATCGGATGGTTGGTGGCACAAGTCCTAAAAACGTTGATTCATTTCATACTTACCAAAAAGCTGGTAGCAGAGAGGATGGTAGGAAGCGGCGGTATGCCAAGCTCCCACTCCGCAACAGTCTGCGCGCTGGCGACGGCTACCGGAATACAATGCGGCGGCGGAGGGGTTGAGTTTGCTGTGACGGTCATGCTTGCGATTATTGTCATGTATGATGCCATGGGCGTCCGTAGGGAAACCGGTAAACAGGGACAGGTCCTGAATGAAATGCTGGAAGTATTCACGAATATGGGAAAGCAAATCAGTGCTGAAGCAAAGCTGAAGGAATTTGTAGGGCACACGCCGCTGCAGGTTTTAATGGGAGCCATATTGGGAATCGTGATAGCGGTTATTGTCATGAGTATTTAATAAAATAAAAAACATAAAGGAGATCGATATGCAGAAGATAGCTTTAATTACAGGTATTACAGGACAGGATGGTTCTTATCTGGCAGAGTTCCTGCTTGAGAAGGGGTATGAAGTGCATGGTCTTATCAGAAGGCACAGTATCAGCAATACAGCGCGGATTGATCATATCATATCTTCAAAGTATAATAATGTAAAATTTTTCCTGCACTTTGCGGATACCACAGATTCCAGCAATTTGATGCGTCTGATAGCGGAAATACGTCCTACAGAGGTTTACAATCTGGCAGCCCAGTCTCATGTGGGGGTATCTTTTGACGTACCTGAGTATACAGCGGAGGCTACCGGGGTAAGTACTTTAAAGCTCCTTGAGGCAATCCGTGTAAACGGAGGAAACTGCAGATATTATCAGGCATCTACATCGGAGTTGTTTGGAGGACTTCCGGAGACCGCGCCCCAAAGTGAGAATACACCCTTCTACCCCAAGAGTCCTTATGGGGTGGCAAAACTCTATTCTTATTGGATTACGGTAAACTATAGGGAATCTTATAACATGTTTGCCTGCAACGGTATTTTGTTCAACCATGAATCTCCGAGACGGGGAGAAAATTTTGTAACAAGAAAAATTACCCTTGCCATTGCCAATATGATTGCCGGCAGACAGGAGAAACTTTCCCTTGGAAATATGAATGCCAAACGTGACTGGGGATTTGCCGGCGATTATGTGGAAGGTATGTGGATGATGTTGCAACAGGATAAGCCTGATGATTATGTGCTTGCCACCAACGAAACTCATACAGTAAGGGAATTTGTGGAAGCTGCTTTTAAAGAACTTGGCATTGACATCAGATGGGAAGGCACCGGTGTAGACGAAAAGGGTTATGATGCGCAGACGGGCAAGCTGCTGGTAGATGTAAATCCGGAGTTTTATCGTCCGGCGGAAGTTGAATTCCTGTGGGGAAATGCATCTAAGGCAGAAAAAGCCTTGGGATGGAAGAGAAAAGTAGATTTTGAAGGTCTGGTTGCCATGATGATGGATTCTGATCTGAAAGAAATAGTGGGAATGAGCTGCAGCGAATATAAAGAAAGCAGAAAGTAGAAACAGTGATACAAAAGTAGAAGAGGAAAGTCGGATGTTCTCGGTCATACTCATTTGGCTGTATATGTTATTTACCTGTTATGTCATTGGATTCGCTTGTATCAGTGTCATAAAGGGTAAAGAAACATATCGGTGCAGAAAAGAAACCAGTTATCTATATGCAGGTATAGGAGCAGTAACGGTCTATTCCCAATTTTTCAGTATTTTCTGGAAAGTTGGGTTTTTGGCAAATGTGATACTGCTTCTTATCTGCGTTTTGTGTATTGCGGTCTTTAGAAAGAAGCTGCTGGAGGAGCTGCATACCTGCAGGCTGACGATTACGCCCTTAAGAGCAGCGGTGATTCTGTTGCTCTTTCTGTTGTTTGCTTACGGAACCTCCACAGGTATCATTCATTATGACACAAGTTTATATCATGCGCAGAGTATTCGCTGGATAGAGGAGTATGGAGTGGTACCGGGACTTGGCAATCTGCACAGCCGGCTTGCCTATAACAGCGCAGCTTTTTGCCTGTCAGCACTTTATAGCATGGCATTCATGGGAGGACAATCTTATCATTGCTGTGCTGGTTTCATGGCTTTTCTGCTTGCGTTGGTCTGTGTGGAAGCATTTGCAAAGGAACGGATCAAAAGACCGAAGCTTTCGGATTTCGCCAGGCTTACGGCTGTTTATTATCTGTTAATTATATTTGATGAGATGGTTTCACCTGCATCGGATTATTTTATGGTACTTCTGGTGTTCTTTATCGTCATCAGATGGCTGGATTTAATTGAAAGAAAGGAATCCCTCTACCTGCCTTATGCGTTTCTTTGTGTGCTGGGTGTGGTGGCGCTTACCGTGAAGCTCTCGGGCGCGCTGATCTTACTGCTCGTGCTTAAGCCGGCGTTCATGATGATAAAAGAAAAGAGGGGAAAAGAAATTTTCCGTTTTTTAGGATTAGGAATTTTGACAGTATTGCCTTTTCTTGTGCGGAATGTCATTTTATCAGGATGGCTGATTTATCCTTTTACTGCTGTGGATTTATTTTCCTTTGATTTCAAAATCCCAAAGGGAATGGCGGAATATGATGCCAGGGAAATACAGGTGTGGGGAAGAGGGTTTTCTGATGTGGAAAGATATGGGGAAGCAGTCAGCGCCTGGCTGCCAGAATGGATCAGAAGCCTTGATGGAACCAATAAAATCTTTTTGGCAATGGCTTTTGGCGGAGTAGTTCTGCTCGTTCTTTTGATTATGTATGCTATTGTGAAAAAGAAGAAGGATATGGCGGATTTTCTTCATGTGGCGGGAACCCTCACTGTATGTTTTTTATTCTGGCTTCTCAGTGCACCCCTGATCCGGTATGGCTGTGTATTTTTGTGGCTGACACCGGTACTGGTGTGGGGAAATCTGTATTTAAAGATTAGCCCCCATCTGGACAGGTTTAAAATTTATTTTATATTGATTGCCATATTTGGAATTTATAAGCTATCTGCCTTTGGGATGGAGGTCTATAAAGGAGCGACTGCCAGTTATCTGATCAGGCAGAAGGATTATGACAACTTTGAGACGACGGCATATGAGCTGCACGGAATTACCTTTTATTATCCGGCTTCCGGCGATCGGGTCGGTTATCGGGATTTCCCTTCAGCGCCCCTTAGGGCGGAGGATATTTTTCTGGGAGATACCATAGAAGAAGGATTTAAGGATGTGACCCATCAATGATGGGATAAAGATGATATAGATGGAAAATGCTAAATAGAGAGGAAGGAAGTAGTGTGATGGAAAAAACAGATAAGATTTATGTGGCAGGTCATAGAGGACTGGTAGGAAGTGCGATTGTAAGAAATTTGAAGGAAAAGGGATACACTAATATTGTTGGAAGAACCCATAAAGAGCTGGATTTAACCAATCAGGTCATGGTACGGGAATTCTTTGAATCAGAAAAGCCGGATGTGGTAGTTCTGGCGGCAGCAAAGGTGGGCGGCATCAATGCCAACAATACAGCGCCTGCTGATTTTGCATATGAAAATCTTCAGATTCAATGTAATGTGATTGACTGCTGTCATAAGTATAAAGTTAAAAAACTGCTCTTTCTCGGAAGCACCTGCATTTATCCCAAGATGGCGCCCCAACCGATTCCGGAGGATGCTCTTCTGACAGGACCGTTGGAGGAGACCAATGAAGCCTATGCAATTGCTAAAATTGCCGGATTGGAGATGTGTAAGTTTTACAAGAGACAGTATGGAGATGATTTCATCAGCTGTATGCCGACGAATCTGTATGGACCCCATGATAATTATGATCTTCAGGGTTCTCATGTGATGCCTGCTATGATCCGTAAATTTCATGAGGCAAAAGTCAACAATGCATCTGCGGTAGAGCTTTGGGGAACAGGTACGCCCCTACGGGAATTTCTTTATGTGGATGATATGGCGGATGCTTGTGTATTTCTGCTTGAGAATTACAGCGGCGAGCAGCACGTGAATATCGGAACCGGCAAGGAGGTTACGATCAGGGAACTGGCTGAAACGGTGAAAAAGGCAGTGGGCTATGAAGGGGAGATTATCTGGAATAAAGATATGCCGGATGGAACACCCAGAAAGCTTACCAATGTGGATAAACTTCACGACTTGGGCTGGACACATAAGGTTGAACTTGAAGAAGGGGTAAAACTGGCTTACCAGTGGTTCAAGGATAATGTGGATAGCGCAAGGATGTAGACTGCTGAAATATTTTTAAAATTTTGAAACCTGACTCCATTTTGAAAAGTATATAAAGTAGAGAACTAAATAATTTATACGAATGAAATGGAGAAAATTATGAAAAAGAAAATGGTACTTTGTCTGATGCTGGGCGCTCTGACAGTTGCGATTTTAGGAGGATGCGGCTCGAAAAATACAGTCGAGATGATTGATCCTGATACCAAGGTTGAACAGGAGGCAGACAAGAAAGAAGACGCGCAGGATGAGGAATTACTGGCGAGAGATGATATTGATTATCCGGTGCTGGGAGATGAAGATATTGAAGACTATGAGGGCTTTGATTATCTGCAATGGGAACTTCTTACATCCGATTCAGGAGATACCGTTCCTGTGTACGTTCCTATGGATGAAGATGCATATAAAAGCGATGATCATATAAGCGGCTATAATATGGGGATTGCATATACTGTAGAGTTAGACCCGTCCATAAGAACGGATGAAGAGGATTACCGGGTCACTGAGAATTTGGATTACTATCTGGAGGCTGTGTACAATCCTGAGTACAATGAGGATTATTATGATGTAGTAATTAGTGATGCTGAGCGCATAGATGGGGATACAGCTTGCGCCTCTGTAGAATATTGCAAATATTATGAATTTGATGACAGTTACTATGCAGTTTTTGCAACTTACCTTTTAAAGAGGCTGGATAATGGCGTGACAGTGCTTTTTGAAATGAAAGTGAATTCTGATGATGTAGATTTAGAGACGGACAATCTTATTGATGAACTGGAAACCTTTTATCAGTGCGAGGTGGACTGGAGCATCAAAAGAGCGGAAGAGAAAATAGAGGGGCTTGGAGAAATCGACCACGGCAATGCAACATTTGAAGGCTCTCTGGCTTTTGATATTCCAGAGGATTGGTATAAGGATGACGCAGAATCTGATTCTGATGTTTATGTATATGCACCATACGGGGATGCGGAATTGGCGGACTGTGCTATAAGCATCAGCCGTGAATATACAGGGATGGATGATTCCGAACTTGAGATACTGGAGAGCAATCAGGAATTTTTGCTTGAAATGGTGAAGGCGCAGCTGGCTAATGATGATACCTTTGACGGGGATGTAAGTTTTTATGAAGATACGAATCTGGGAATAGCGGTCAAGGCACAGATGAAGTCGGAAGGCGATGATGGCGTTATTATGGAGATTCATGTGTATTTGATTTTTATGGAGGATTATACATATATTATAAGTGCAGCACAGCATGGCGATGCGCCGCTGGATGATCCTTTTGCAGTAGCCGAAGAAATACTGGCAAGTGCACGGATGGAATAATAACAGATGTTTAAATATCCCTAAGGTGTCCTGACACCTCAGGGATATTTTTTTAATCAAGACGTTCAATATATAAGGTATCAATTCTTTGCAGGCTGGGTGCATGATAGGCGAGGTCGGCAACCGTGACGAACATAGCATCCAGAGGCAGGTTCATATCGAGTTTTTCCTGCATTTGTTTCACTTTGTCGAGAAACTTGTTTGCAAGGGAAAGAACTCTGTTCCTATTGTGCGGCTTTGCAGATAAGGAATTCTGTTCCAGTGTTTCCTGCTCAGACTGTGACAAAGCCAGACACAATTTTTCTGAAAGGTCTTCTACAAGGGAAGGGGAATCTATATCGGTCTCGCTGATTGAATAGAAGGGTTCTGCATTGTCTGCTTCAAGGACACAATCCTCGTCAAGGAAATCAGCCAGACGTATTTTACCTTCGCCGCATTCATCCTTTTCTTTTTTGACAGAAAAGCAGCCGTTTACAATGGGAATCCGATAGTCTCCACCGCAGTCATAAAAAAGCTGGTAGACAAACTGAGAGCAGACCATATACTTGCCGGAATGATGCAGGATTTCTTTTTGGATGAAGCGGTCAAGCATAAGGATCGCCGCTTCCAGAATAAGCTCCGCACAATTGAACATCTGGGGCGACGGAACAATTTTATTATATATAAGCAGTCCGCCAAGAAGGAAGAGCCCGGGGAAGTCATAGTCTATGTCAGATTCCAGATAAGCATCTGCAGATCTTTTTAAGGGTTCAAAGTCAAGTTCTGGTATGTGGCGCATAAGGTAAGCCTTTTTGCCTTTCTTTTCACTGTCCTGAAGGGATATTTTATTGATCTGGGGACCACCGGCAAGAATTTCCACAATGGAATCTTCTGAATAGACCATGGCGGCGTGTGTCACCTCGGCGTTGGTGAGATAGGAAATTGACTTGCTCAGCCAGGTGTCTCCTGCAAAAAATAAAAGCATATCTCCTTTTTGTAATGTGTTTTTCATGAATTGTCCTCCTTTTAAATTTTTATGGTGAAAGCAGCACAGAACTGTAGAAGATGTCGCTGACCTGCTTAAATTGTACAGTGCCGTGATATTTTTCCGCGATTTTTCTGATGGAAGTCGTACCAATTCCCATACGTGCTGTTTTGGAAGAGGGAAACTCCTTCTCGCAGCCTGAGATAGGAGTAATGCAAGTGTTGTCCACAGCAGCTACAATCATATTGTGCATACATTTTATACGAAGAGAGATGAAAGGTTCCGGGGCAGATTCCCGCGCACAGGCTTCCAAAGCATTCTCCAGAAGATTTCCGAATAATATGACTGCATCAGAAGAAAGAATTCCGGAATCCGGAGGATAATGAATATCGACCAGAAAACGGATATGGCGGTTCCTTGCCATGCTCTCATAATAGACAATCAGAGCATTCAACGCGTAATCCTCACAATAGGTAATAGGTGAGTCGGAGGGAAGGGTGAGAATGTACGCGTGAATGTATTCAGAAAGTCTGTTGTAATCTTTGCTTTGCAGACAGGACTGAATGACCGATAAATGCTGACGCAGGTCATGTTTTGCCTGTCTTGCCTCATCAATCCGAAACTTTAAGTTTTCATACTGAACGGACTGCATGGCAAGGTGGTGGTTTTCCTGTTCCAGAAGCAGTTTGTCGTTGCATTCCTCTAAAAGTTGGAGAATCAGAAAAGTGACAAAGAGACCGCCCAGGTTGAGAAGGACAGCAAAAACCATACTGCTGTTTTTGGAAGAAAAGGCTACGGCGCCGCCGCCTGCATACATGCTGTAATAATAGGAGAGACAGAATGTGGCAGGTACGAGCCAGAGAAAACGCCAGTACCTGCTGTTAGTAGTTTTATCAATCAAGGGTTTTACTTTCCGGAGCATCATGAAATACATGAAGGGAAAAGTAAATAAATAAACAATCAGCTGACAAATGCTGGAAAAAAAGGAATATCGTCCGGCAGAAGGAATTGGCAGACAGAATACAAGCCAGTTGACGATGATTGCCTTAAAGCTTCCATAGTTTAAAATGGTCAGTAAAGTAAAGAGCAGGATGGTGACAGGAACTTTCATGCAGACGATATACAGAGTAAGATAAAGACCAATCCACAAGATTGTAAACCATCTGGCAATGGATAATTCTTGGACGGACAGGATTCTGCTTATAAAAACCATGGAAAGAAGCAACGGAAGGAGCATGTAAGTTTTATAACCCGGAAGCCTGAAGTGATTTCGGAAGGGGATAAGCGCTAAAACCAGGCAGGGAATTAAATCCAGCAGAACATATATGAAAATTTTTAAGATATCTGTTAATTCCATTACCTTCCGCTCCTGACTTTTGTAAAAATATAATCATAATAGGTTTTGGTCAGCCGTGCATATTCCTTTTGTCGTATGGGAATACGTTCTCCTTCGCTGGTCAGAAAATCCAGGTTTTCTATCCGGATGATGTGATCCATATTAATCAGGCAGCCGCGGTAGCACAGCAGAAACTGGGGATAGGGCATAAGCTCCTGAGTAAATTTTTCGAAGGAAGTTCTGGAGCGCAGGAGATGACAGCCTTGTGCATGGATCTGCACATAGTGACCGGAAGCATCACAATAGATGATGTCCCTCAGAAAGAGCCTGATTCTTTCCCGCCCGCAGGTAATCTGTATATATTGTTTATCTTTTAATATATTTAAATTGATTAGGGACATGGACTGTGTGATCTGTGCATAAGTGATAGGTTTGACAATATAATCGGAAGCGTGGACCTTATAGCAGTCAATGGCAAAATCTTTACTGGAAGTAATAAAGATGATAAAAACAGAGCAGTCGAGTTTCCGGATGCATCTGGCGGTTTCCAATCCATTCATTTTATGCATAAAGTAGTCTATCAAAATCAATTCATAGGCACCTTCAGCAAAAAGTTGTATAAATGCTTCTCCGTCTTCAAACTGATCAATTATGACAGGCTCCATATAGGAGATTTCTTGAAAGTACTGGCGGATGTAGTTTGCAATAACCATGCTGTCACTTACCATGTCGTCTATAATTGCAATTCTCATTTTGAACCCTCCTAGATCTTTCTCTTAAATTATACTTTAATCGTTAAAAAAAATGTGGATTTTTGCTGTTTTATAGATGAATTTTGTCGAAATGCACAAGTGAGTTAAATTGAATTGTAATCATCAGTATAGCTTGTTGTTGAATTTGGACTTTTTTAGAAAAAGTGCACAAAAATTACTATTCTGTTGCAGGCAACGGTGTATCGATCCTGCAACTGCCACAGAAAATTTCGTTGCCAAAACAAAGCCTCTTGATGCCACATGCTTTTTTGACCAAAATGCTTTGTTATAATTTAGTCAGGTCTTATTGGTATTGATTGAATCGAAAGATACAATGATTTAATCTGCACTGTAAGGACAAAAGAAAAATGAATTGAAGGAGGAAACAAAATGGATCAGAAAATGGTAGTTTTAGAGGGGAAGGTTTTTACAATCGAGCTGCAGTCTATGTTGGGATCCACAGGCTATGGATGGTGTCTGTCACAGCTGCCAAAGGGAATCATACTTGAAGGAGAAGATAGAATTCCTGTGGCGCAGGGGGTAGCGCCAATTATGCAGAAGTTTTATTTTGGGGTATCTTCAGCAGAGGAGACAGAAGCAGAAATAACGTTTGTAATGGCATGTATGTTCGAGCCTGCTAAGGTGACGGGAGAGCATAAAGTGTCATTGACCATTATTCCCAGTGATTCGGAAAAGTTTGTTGATTATAGCGAGAATGCAAATGCATTATATGCGTATGCCTTTAATCAGGCGGACGGATGCGGTGCAATGAATTGTATCCAGCCTTATGGGGTTTGGCAGTTAGGGGAAAGAGCGCAGGTACAGAAACCCTATGGATTTCCCGGTCCGGGATTTACCTGCATGGATTACGGATACCCTGACAGTGTGCAGGACGTAGGTATGGTGTATAACTATAATTATGGAGCACAGAATTCAGGTATGGCATATGGTTATCCTTGCGGGATGCAGGATGCGATGATGAAGTACGGTTATTTTTGCGGAGCAAACGATGCATTATGTAAGAATGAACCATTTATCCAAAAAAATAGAATTGAACCATTTATTACGAAATATGGCTTTGCGTGCCGTTAGGGAGGAAACCGTATGAAATACCAACCGATTACCTGTGTCTGGGAAGTGACTATGGGATGTAACATGCGATGCGGTCATTGCGGTTCTTCCTGCGCGGATCCTCTCCCGGACGAGCTTACTACCGAGGAAGCATTGGATCTTTGTGATCAGATAGCAGAACTAGGTCTGAAATGGATTACGATTTCGGGAGGAGAACCGCTTACAAGGAAAGATGTGGCGATGCTGGTAGAACGCCTTTCTTCATCGGGCGTAGCTGTGAATATTATTACAAATGGCTGGCTGCTTAGCGGAGAAACCGCACAGGAATTAAAGGAAAGCGGGATTTCCACGGTTGCCATCAGCATTGACGGCACTCCCGAGATCCATGACAAAATCAGGAGAGAAGGAGCCTTTGATCATGCCAGAAGAGCCTTTCAGACCATGAAGGAACTTGGGATTTATACAGGTGCAGTGACCACCATAACCAAGCAGAACATCGATATCCTGCATGACTTAAAGGAAGAACTGATCGGCATGGGAGTGAAGAGCTGGCAGGTACAGCTGGGGCTCCCTATGGGAAATTTGCAGGAACGTCCCGACTGGGTGCTGGAACCAGAACGAATCCAGGATATCATTGATTTTGCTTATGAAACGGCAAAAGAGGGAAGGATTGCAATTTATCTTGCCGACTGTATTGGTTACTATACCAAAAAAGAAATCGAAATCAAAAAAATTGCGTACCGGACAAACATGATTGCTCCATGGGATGGCTGCAATGCGGGTACCCGCGGATTTGGCATTCTGCAGAACGGAGACATTCTGGGCTGTACTTCCATCCGCTCCAAAGAATTTATTGAGGGTAATATAAAAGAGCGCCCTTTGCGGGAAATATGGGAGGATGAAAACAATTTCCTCTGGCGCAGACAGATGACCAAGGACAAACTCTCCGGCGCCTGCAAAAACTGCGTTTATGGAAGCAAATGTCTGGGCGGCTGCCCCAACACCAGATTGACCATGAACGGCGATATCTACTCGGAAAATCAGTATTGTGCCTACCATCTCTCCTTAAAGCAGATGGAAGATAAGTATGCTGTCTGTGAGGATGAAGCATCCTTATTTAAACTGGCGGATGTGCTGATGCGGCAGGGGAATCATCAGGAGGCTGCGTTTGCGTTTGGACAGGTGCTCCGGTTAGACCCTGAGAACACAGATGCATGGAAGGCAAAGGGGTACTGCGAATTTATGTGCGGTAATTATGAGCCTTGCCTTGAGGCAAATGAGAAGGTGCTGAAAGAAAATGAGCAGGACTCTTACGCCCTTGGCGGATATGCGATGGCACTCTTTCGGATGGGAGAAAAGGAAGAGGGTATGAAAAAGATGCGGCAGGCAGTGGAGTTAACCGGAGGAAGAGATCAGAATCTGGTGCAGGATCTGCGGTTTATGTTGGCAAATAGCAGCAAATAATTGTGCACCTATTGGGCAAATAGAAAATATCCCTGGCTGGGTTAGACAGCTGGGGATATTTTTGCTATATGCATTATATTGCCTGATGCCATTTCAAAATAGAATAACAATTATTTGAATTTGTATGTTTACTTTTTAAATTTTTTTTCCTTTTTATTAGATAGCCGGCTAAAAAAGAAGAAGGAGAAAAAATATGGAACAACTAAACTTAAAATTGACTTTAAACGATAACGGATCTATCACAGCGAACTGGTCCAGCATTTCTGATGCAATACGTTATCATGCGTATATGCATGTTCCGGGAGAGGATCACACAATTTACAATGAGCCAAATTTGATGACTACAACCTATACAAGTCAGCCTAATCTTGAGGCAAATAAAATCTATAAGGTGGTGGTCGTGGCATATAGACCATCGGGAGAGAATATATCAGAAGGGGCACAACAGTTGATTCTTTCGGACTTTTATGATCATATCCCATTGGAGGTTCCGGCAAACATAAGTGCAGTAGCATATCCCACTTCCGTTGATATTAGCTTTGATAAGGTGGAACGTGCAAGCAGTTATGATATTTTATTTAATGGTGTTGTCCATAATGTGGTTGGTTATGTTCAAAGAATCAGCAAAACAATTTCTGGACTAAAATCTAAGACGAGCTATACCTATGCGGTGCGAGCAAAAAATGAAAATCAAACAGGTGCATATAGTAGCACGAAGACGATTGTGACACCGCCGTTGAGCCCTGCAGTGCCATCAAACACTACGCACACTTCTACAGAAAATTCTGTTACGGTGAGCTGGCCGGCGGTGAGCGGAGCCACAGGCTATGACGTGTTATTTAATGGTAGTACATATGCTGTAACGCAGACTTCAAAGACATTTACGGGTTTAACAGCTAATACCAGCTATTCTTATCAGGTACGTTCTAAGAATTCGGACGGCGGAATCAGCGCTTATGGACCGGTGCAGACAGTCACGACAGCGCCGAAAGCGCCTACGAGCGTCAGTGTAAGTACAAATGAGAATTCTATTACGCTCAGTTGGCCTGCAGTAGCCGGTGCGACCAGCTATGATGTAGTGTTTGATGGAAAGACCTACCGCGTGACCACGAATTCCTTAAAGGTCAGCAACCTTTCGGCAAACACCAGTCACACCTATCAGGTTCGTGCAAACAATGCAAATGGCTCCGGTTCATACGGTGCCTCAAAGACGGTCAAGACAGCGCCTCAAGTACCGAATCCGATCACAAAATCAAGTACGAAAAACTCCGTGACAGTTGGATGGGACGCAGTGTCGGGAGCGACTTCCTATGATCTTTTGTTTAACGGCACTACCTATAGGGAGACAGGGACATCAAAGACAATCAGCGGGTTGACGCCAGGTACAAATTATTCTTATCAGGTCCGCGCAAATAATGCGGATGGATCTAGTTCCTACAGCAGTTCAGGGACGGCATCTACCCTGCCCAATGCACCGGGGATGCCGACAAATGTAAAAATAAGTGCAGAGGACGAATGGCTTACGATGAGTTGGACCGCAGCATATGGAGCGACCAGCTATGAAGTGATGGTGGGAACTATCTTCCAAGAGGTAAAGGGCACTGCAGTAACCGTTATCGATCTTACGTCTTTTACCAACTATGCTTGTAAAGTACGTGCAAAAAACGCAGGGGGAACCAGTGCGTATACTGATGTACAGACTGTAAAGACAAAGGCAAAAGTGCCGGTGAATATAACGGCAGTTCCTTTGCGTGATTCTGTTACTCTCACATGGGATACAGTAAGAGGGGCGACCGGTTATGATGTGAAATTTAACGGTACTGTGCACAATGTAAAGGAGCCTTTGATTACAATTACCGGATTAAAACCGGAAACAAACTATACATACTCTGTATGTTCAAAATATTCAACAGCGGCAAGCTTATACAGCACGGAACGTACTGTTAAGACACTCCCCGCTGCACCCGCCGTACCTGCAAATGTGACTGCAAGCGCTACGGCAAATTCCGTAACAATTAGCTGGAGCGCGGTATCGGGAGCAACCGGTTATGATGTTGCGTGTGGACAGACAGTATACCAGACAACAGGTACGTCAATTACAATCAACAATTTAGACTCTGGAACAGAATATACCTATCAAGTACGCGCAACAAATGCAGGAGGAGGCGGCTCCTATTCTGCATTAAAGACTATCAAGACATTGCTGAGCGTGCCAACAAATGTAACTGCCACTGCTATGCAGACTACTGTTAAAATAAGTTGGAATACGGTAAACGGAGCAAGAAGCTATGATGTATTATTCAATGATATTGTAAGAAATATATATGGTAGTTCTACAACTATTTTTAATTTGACACCTAACACAAAGTATACGTATGCGGTAAGAGCAACAAATTATGGAGAATCAAGCGCATACTCGGCCTCGCAGACAATTACCACACTGCCCTATGCACCGGGAGTGCCTGCAAATGTGACTGCAAGCGCTACGGCAAATTCTGTATCGATAAGTTGGGAGGCTGTTTCAGGAGCGACCGATTATGAGGTCTTATTTAACGATCAGACATATGCCACAACAGCAACGAGACTCACCATATCAGGGCTATCGGCAAATACAAGTTATAATTATCAGGTTCGTGCAAAAAATGCAGGAGGGAACAGCTCCTATTCTGCCAGACAGACAATAGAGACATTGGAGTTGGAAATAGATCTTCCTGTACCGGCTAATATAAGCGGATTACCTACTTCAAATTCAATTACCCTAACATGGAGCAGTGTTACGGGAGCAACAGGATATGATATTAAATTTGGTGACAAAGTTTATAGTACATCGAGAACATCTATAACGATATCGGGATTACCGGCAGACACATATTATAATTATCAGGTTCGTGCAAAAAATTCGGTTGGAACAGGTCCCTATTCTGCAGTTTTGAGAGTAAGTACATATCCGATACCCCCCGCTGTTCCCACAAATGTGAGAGCAAGTGTCACTGCAAATTCTATTACAGTGAGTTGGGATTCTGTCAGCGGGGCGAGCTATTACCATGTTCATTTGGGAAATAAATATTACGACACGAGCGATACAGAAAAAACTATTACAGGACTTGAGCCGGGAACAAATTATAATTATTCTGTGGCTGCAAGTAATCTGGGAGGAATTAGCAAATACAGTGAGGATCAGACAGCCACAACGCTTTTGGGGGTTCCTACCGGGGTCAGCGCCGCATCTACCTTGAATACGGTGACGGTAAGCTGGGATGCCATGGACAAAGCAGACAGCTATGACGTACAGTTTGATGGTAAAAATACATCCGTACAGGCAGATGCCTCAGAGAATACACAGATGCACGTATTTTCAAGAGATGCAAGGCAAGGCATATACCGTATATCTAAAGTATTTTACGGTTTAAAACCCAATACAGAGCATACTTATTGCGTAAGAGCCAATAATGCAGTGGGCTCTGGCGAGTACAGCCCTCTCCAGACAATCAAAACCCAAATCAGCAAATGGAGCGGACTGCCCGGCGTTGTTTCTCCCAAGACATACCCTGATGGGAAAATTCCGCATATGGGTCTGGAACCCGTAAATGCTTTAACAGGTGCCTTTCTGTGGAGTTACACACTTCTCAAGGACTACGGAAAGGATAACCTGCATTTTACAATTATGTACGATTCCCAGAGGGATGAGTCAGTAACGGTTTTGGGAAAAGGATGGACACATTCTTTTAATTATCTTCTGTACAAGGATGAAGAATATGTGTACTTCAGCACACCTTATGATGAAGTGGTTCCTTTCAGAATTGATCTGGAAAACAATTGCTACCAGCAGGAGGAAATGCAGGAAAGCTACACACTTTCAAGGAAGGACGATGGATTCTATGTAGTGCAGGCTGCTGACGGCATGGAGTATGTGTTTGACGAAAATCTGCATTTTAGCAGCATCGTGGAAGGCGGATCTACAGTCTTTCGGTTTACAGCAGATGAAAAGGGACAGATTATCCGTATAGAGGGAAGACAGGGCAGAATGTTTACGCTGACCTACCAGAACGGACACATTGCAGGCGTATCGGATGCTCTGAACAACAGAATCGGTTTCACCTATGAGACGAATCATCTGACAGCATTAACCAATCCTGCAGGCAGCAGTATCCGTTTTACTTATGATGATGTGGACAGGCTGCTGGAGGTCAAAGATTTTTCGGGAGAGAGTTACCTGACCAACTGGTATGACATGTACGGCAGAGTTATTGCCCAGAGCATTGCCGGAAGAGGAGAGAGCTTTGCTTCCTATGACACGGTTAACAGAATAACCACGTTTACAGATGAACTGGGCAATGAAACCAAATATCATTACAATGCGAATATGCAGGTTACCCGGGTGGAATATGGGGAAAGCGGTATCGAAAATAATTACAATGAAAAGGGACAGCTGATTGTACAGGTGGATGCCCTCAATCATACGACCCAGATGCTCTATGACGAATGCGGGCGCATGAATTGCGTGGTTTATCCTGACGGAACAAGGGAAGAGATTACTTACAACAGCAAAAATTATCCTGTGAAGGTAGTGAACCGGGATGGAACAGAAAGCATTTATGGCTATGATGAGGAAAATAATCTGATATCGGCGCAGGATGAACGCGGAAATGTATGCTCCTATACCTATGATGAGAATCATAACCTTACTTCGTACACGGATAAAGAAGGAAACGTGTGGAGTTATGTTTATGACGAAGAGAATCATTTACAGCAGGCGCAGGATCCGGAGGGAAATATTTATCAATATACCCATGATTCCATTGGCAGGATGACTTCTTACACAACACCCACAGGCAGGACCACGTCTTATCAATATTCTGCAGCCGGTGATTTACTTGGCATTGTGGATGAGGAAGGAAGTGTTCTGTTTGCATATGACAGCAATGGCAGCCGCACCGGCATCACAGACAAAATGGGGAATCAGCAGCGTCTTGAATACAATGAGATGGGACAGATATCCCTTGCCACCGACTTTATGGGAAAAGAATACCGGTTTGCTTATGATCAGAAAGGAAATCTGATTACCGTAACAGATCCCGTTGGCTATAGCGTCCACTATACTTATGACGCCATGGGGAATAAAACATCCCAGACCGACCAGAACGGAAACACTACCCGCTATTTCTTTGATGCGGCAAATCAGCTGACAGAAATAAGGGATGCACAGGACGGCGCCGTAAAGTACACCTATGATACAATGGGACAGGTGAAAACAGTTACGGATCCTATGGAGCGCCAGACTTCCTATGCTTATGATCCGGCAGGTCGTATCGTGAGTGTAACAGATGCAATGAAGCAGAGCGTAAGCTACACTTATGACCAGATGGGCAACCTGCTGACCAAAACCGATGAAGACGGGGCAGTCACAGAATACACTTATGATAAAGAAAACAGGCTGCTTTCCATTCAGACCGACACAGGCACTACCTCCTTTACCTATGATAAGCTTGGCAGGATTATTGCTGTGCTGGATGCAGAGAATCATACGAAACAGGCGCAGTACGATGGGGAGGATAACCTTACATCCTTTACGGACGAAGAAGGAAACCAGACTACTTATACTTACGATTCAATGGGACTCTTATCAGAGAAAACAGCGCCGGATGGAGGAAAGACCGCTTATGTTTACGATAAGAACGGCAACTGCACCTTAGTCACAGATGCAGAGGGCAATGAATACGCTTATGCCTACAATGCAAACAATCAGCTGGTAAAAACCACGGATCCGCTGGGACAGGAAACAACCTATGTCTATGACGACAGAGGGCAGCTTATTTCTGTCACTGACGCGAAAGGCGGAACGACTTCATTTGTATATGATGGCAACGGCAACCTGATCGGACGTGTGAACCCGCTGGGAGGAGAGGCAACTTACGTTTATGACAGCCTGAACCGCCTGGTTTCAGCCACGGACGAAGAAGGAAATCAGTGTACATACACGTATGATGCAGTTGGAAATATGATTTCCTACACAGATGCAAACGGAAATAGATGGGTTTATACCTACAATGCCCTGAACCGTTTGGTTCATGTTATTAATCAGGATGACGACAGACTGACCTACAGTTACACCAATACAGGCAGGATTGCAAAAATAACGGATCAGGAAGGGGCGGAAACAAGCTACCAGTATGATGCCGCGGGCAGATTGACCCAAATGTCCGATGCGCTGGGACACAGCTTAAGCTTCACTTATGATGCTTTAGGCAGGGTTCTGACCCAGACCGATGCAAATGGAAATACTACAGAATATGGATATTCCCCTGCCGGGAATCTGCTCAGCATCAAGGATCCGGAAGGCGGCATGACCGCTTACACCTACAATGCAGCGGGACAGGTGCTGACAGAAACAGACCCCATGGGCAACGTGATATCCTATGAGTACGATGCATTAGGACAGGCAATATCCGTCACAAATGCCATGGGTGATAAACTTACTTTTACCTATACACCCACAGGCAGAATTGCATCCGTCACTAATCCCGAGGGAGGCATCACGAACTATACCTATGATGCCTGCGGAAACCTGATACAGACAATAGATGCTCTCGGCAATACCATAAATTATGAGTATGATGCCATGAACAATCAGATTAAAGAGTATCTGTCCGACTCAGAAAACCAGATAGCGGCAACCCTCTATCAGTATGACCAGAAAGGCCGCATAATCAAGGAAATCAATCCGCTGCTGGAAGAAAGGACCTATACATATGACGGCAACGGCAACATCATCACCATCCGGGATGAAGAAGCCGGCGAGACTACCGTGCGCTATGATCTCAACAACAGACCCGTACGCATGGGCTACAGCGACGGAAAGGAAGCCCTCTTCCGCTACAACAAGCGAGGGGAACTGGTAGAACTCACCGACTGGAACGGCACAGCAACCGTGGAACATGACCTGTTAGGAAGAGTCGTCAAAGTGACAGACCACGAGGGCAGGAGCGCTTCTTATGGCTATGATGCCGCCGGCGGCCTTGCCAGCATCACCTATCCCGATGGGAGCACAGTCGCCTACGGCTATGACGGGAACAACCGCCTCACAACTGTGACAGAGGGAGAAGAAGAAACTGCACGGTATTCCTATGACCCGGCAGGACGCCTCCTTTCCTTAAAACAGCCCGGCAGCACAGCTGTCTATGGCTACAATGCCTGCGGTCTGCCTGTCAGCGTAAAATACCAGATGGAAGACGGGACCTCAATGGAGGAGACTCTTTCCTACGACACCATGGGACGTATCACAGCTTCACTTAGGGAAGGCAGCTCCCCCGCCCATACAAGAAGGGCAGAATATGCTTATGACAGCATGGGACGTTTACTGTCCCTCAAAGAGGGCAGCACCACCGAATCCTACGGCTATGACGCCCTGGGCAACCGGATCCTGAAACAGCTGGACGGCATCGAAAAAGCAACTTATGAATACAATGCCTTAAACCAGCTTGTAAAAAGGGTGGAAGATGGTGTACAGTATAGTTACGGTTATGACAGACGCGGCAACCTGATCCAGGAACACCGGGGAGAAGTCCAGACCCGCCAGTACACCTATGATGCAACCAATCATATGACGCTGGGAAAGAACCTTGAAAACGGAACACAGACGGAGTATACCTACAATGCCCTGTACATGCGCATCAGGAATCTGCAGACCCTTGCCGGGGCTGATGGTTCCTACACAAGAGATGTAAGTTATCTGCCGGATTTCCTAAGCAGGACTGGCAATGAACTGATGACTTATGAAAAAGGGAAATACAACGTCCGCACGGTCTTCGGCAGAGGATATGAACGCCTTGCCGGAAAAGTGACAATGGAGACAGATGCAGTAGTTACTGGGGTGGAGATGACCAGACCGGAGGCAGCAGTTGATGCTGTTATGGAAAAGGCATATTTCCAGCCTGACCTCTACGGAAGCGCTCTGTTCGCCTCAAACGGACAGGGACAGGTCTTAAGATACGCAGAACGCGGTATATGGGGAGATCTGAAACTGCCTGTAGATGGAGATTTGAATGCAGCCGGACTTGAAGAGAACCTGCGTTTTACCAGCTACGGTTATGACTCTGTAATAGGGAAACACTTTGCCAAGGCAAGATTTTATGACAGCAGTGCGGGAAGGATGCTGGCGAAAGACCCTGTAAAGAGGGGTCTGAACGGTTACGGCTATTGTGACAGTGATCCGGTGAACTACACTGACCCTACAGGAGAGGTAGCGAATATCATAGCTGGAGGCGTTATTGGAGCAGTCACTGGAGGAATTTTCGGTTTTGGAGGCTCTGCGTTATCCCAGATTTTCAGCGGAGAGGATTTCAGCTTCAAGAAGGCTTTGGGTGCAGGAGTGAACGGTGCAATCGTAGGCGGAGTGCATGGAGCCCTTATTGGTTCGGGAGTCGGAATTGGTGTATCGCTTGCGGCAGATTTTGGAGCTGGTGCGCTGGGAAGCACTGCGGAACAGCTGATAGGGACTGGAAGAGCCAGTGCGAAGGAAAGCATCAAGGACGGACTGATTAATGCGGTGACCGGAAGGATTTACGGAACTGGCGAACTCAAGAGCGCAAAGAGTGCCTTTTTAAGGGGATTCGCAGCGGGAGGAGCCACCTCCGGTATTAACTACCTGTCAGATGCACTGACACCCAGAGCGGGACGACTTGGAAGAAGCAGCGCAAGCAGACTCACAGGGACGATGTTGATGGGAGCTGCCAGTGCCATAGGACGCGACCCTAGAAGAGGATGCGAGACAGGAGTCCGGGATAATGACTGGATGGGGACGCCAACAGCTTATGGCTATCAGTATGGTGTAACCCAGGCTGGTCAGGAGAAAAGCGAGTACAGTGTTGGAGGCTTCTTTAAAGAAACGCTGATTGGAGCGGTTACAGGAGGACTAGCGAGTACGGCGTTTTATGGAGCTGGTAAGGCGATTCAGGCGCTGACAGGGAGTATAAGAAGTAATAAGGGAAGTAGTAGGACTGATTTCTATGTAACACCTAGCGGAGATGTGGTACCTTCTACGGGATATAGATATATGTCATCTAGTAATGCATCGGATGCATTGAATACTGGTAAGCAGTATACAACATATATTGGCTTCGATAAGTTTGATTCAGCTTTGCAAGCTCGGGATGCATTTCAGGTCTCACCTAACTGGAGTGACTGTAAAGTTAGAGGAACATTTGATACATTACAAGTGATTGATGATATGTATGTGCCCACAACATTAGGTAATACCACTTCTATTCCAGAGCCTTTTGCTATAAGCTACCCAGAATATGGGAATGGGGGAATACAGCAATTCCGTGTAGATAAAGTTGTAAACTTTTTGGAGGTAGAGATTATTGGAGATTAAAAATAGTATCATAGTACAACGTGTTGAAGAGATGTACAAAAAGTATGGAGTTGATTTAAAGTTTCTTGAAATGTTGGATGATGAACAAAAAATAAAAGGAATGAAAGGAGTATTGGCAGAATTGGATCTAAAGAAAAAAAGTGATTATACTTCAGACGATTTAATGTTTATAAAGGAAATCTACTCAATGTTTTGTTAAATGTGAGAAATATTTCCAGGAAACGTTATTTAGTAATGTTTACAATGTGACAATTCGAGATATTTTGTAACATTACTTTGATAATTCAAAACATCCATGTTATAACAGCATGTAAAAAGCGGTATAAGGGGGACGAAGAGTTCCCCTTATATTTAAAACAAAACACAGGATTGGAGGATTTTTTAGGCGGTAAATAGTTTGGGAGTCCTTCAATTTTGCTATTACTTCAAATCCTCTGATTGAGTAAGCAGGGGGAAAACAGCATTGCATTTCCACTCGGAATATTGATATGATGTGGGGAAGTGCTGGAGGGAGCAGCAGTAGCTATGGTTATGATTTTGTCATTGGAAAACACTTTGCCAAGGCAAGATTTTATGACAGTAGCGTGGGAAGGATGCTGGCGAAAGACTCTGCAAAGAGAGGTCTGAACGGTTACGGCTACTGTGACAGTGATCCGGTGAACTGCACAGATTCTACAGGAGAGGCAGTGAATATCTTAGTTGGAGGCGGTATCGGAGCAATCGATGGAGGAATCTTCGGTTTTGGAGGTTCTGCGTTATCCCCAATTTTCAGTGGCGAGAATTATAGTTTCCGAAAGGCTTTAGGTGCAGGAGCAAACGGCGCAATTGTGGGCGGAGTGCATGGAGCCCTTATTGGTTCGGAATTGGTGTATCGCTGGCGGTAGATTTTGGAGCCGGTGCTCTGGGAAGCACTGCGGAACAGCTGATAGGGACTGGAAGAGCCAGTGCGAAGGAAAGCATCAAGGACGGACTGATTAATGCGGTGACCGGAAGGATTTACGGAACTGGTGAACTCAAGAGCGCAAAGAGTGCCTTTTTAAGGAGATTCGCAGCGGGAGGAGCCACCTCCGGTATTAACTACCTGTCAGATGCACTGACACCCAGAGCGGGACGACTTGGAAGAAGCGGCGCAAGCAGACTCACAGGGACGATGCTGATAGGGGCTGCCAGTGCCATAGGACACGACCCTAGAAGAGGATGCGAGACAGGAGTCAGGGATAATGACTGGATGGGGACGCGAACAGCTTATGGCTATCAGTATGGAGGAACCCAGGCTGGTCAGGAGAAAAGCGAGTACAGTGTTGGAGGCTTCTTTAAAGAAACGCTGATTGGAGCGGTTACAGGAGGATTAGCGAGTACGGCGTTCTATGGAGCGAATAAGGTGGTCCAGGCATTGGTGGGGAGCATAAGGAGTAATAAGGGTAGTTCAGGAACAAGTCCATCTGTGCAGATAAATGGTAATAGCTATGATATTAATAAATTACAGAAGACACAACCTTATACTTATCCAGAGAATGTTTCTTCAATAAAAGAGACAATCGCACAGAATGGTCCCAAGTCGGTTCCACCGATTGAAATAAGGGTGCATAATGGACAAGTACTGGTGGTTGATGGACATCATAGGCTGGAAGCATTTCGTCAGTTAGGATATGATAGAGTACCAATTAAATACTTGCATAGTTCGCAGCTGGGAAAGACTCTTTCTGATGGAACTTATTATAGGTCAATACAGGAATTATTGGATGCAGCTGGAATAAGTAATTAATATTGAGGATATCAAGAGGGTAGATTTATGGAAGAAAAATTGCAAATTGTCTTAAAAGAATATATTAGGGATGTGGAAGATGCATGCAATATACTAGTAAAAAGCATTAATAATTCTGAAAATCTAAATTTAAAAAACAAATATGACTTTTTCAAGTATAGGTCAAGTAGTAAAAAGATGGAGTTTGAGGCAGAAGGAATTATCTATAGATTGCATGGTAAAGGATGTGTGGCTTTTAATGAAGAGAAGTTTATAGATTGGGATTTTGGATATAGGAGTAGATGGTGTGGTATTAATCCATGGAAAGTTTCAATAACATTAAAAAAAAATAATAGTTCACATATTGAATATTTTGATGGGAATTTAATACAGACAGCATGTGAGCAATTGATAAAGAATGGCATAATGTTTAAGCAATATGATCAATATTATTTTGAGATAATAGAAAATGAAGCTTTTAAGCCTGAATTTCCAACAGAATATGATACATTAATTGTTGAATATTCTAATTTAAGTTGGTCTATACCAAGAAATAAACTCATTGATCGATTTATCAGAAAAAGCACACGAGTTCATAATCAAATCAATAAGAATGAGGATAAGTATATGCTAAAATTTTTATTGGGCGGAAAGGAGATTTGCACCATTCCTTATAATGATATTAGTTATCCTGAAAATGCTGTAAAAATTATGAGTGATGAAATAATAAGAAATCTTTCATAAGCACAATGATTTATAGAGAAATTCGAAATTGGTTATATAATATTTTGATTTTCTGTAATAATTTTGTAACATTTCTCTTGATGATTCACAAAGCTTCATGTTACAATGGCACTCATTAGGGGAATAAGGAGAAAAGATTTCTCCCGAATACCAGAGAAAAATACAGTATCGGCGGTATGTCTCAGACCAAAAAGGTCTTGAAATACCGCCTTTTTTCTGTTACCTAAAATCTGCCAGTTGCATCAGCAAAAAAAATACTGCATATTAAATGCCGAAAGTACGGAAAACCAGTAATTAAAAGGCAGATTTTTGTAGTAAAGACAGAAAAAAGATGGTAAAATTTTAAGTAGTGAAAACTGTTACTTTGGAAGAGATTCTTACAAGGGTAAGGGAACAAGCATTAAACTGGTAGGTGAAAAATGAAGATGTTTGATAAATTAACAAACTTAATTAATACAAATAAAAACAGGTTGTCAGAGTTAAGAATTTCTGTGGATGAAATAACATTATTAGAGCTAAAGTTCAAAGAAGAGACAGAATAAGTGGATTTATTTAAGAGACAGAAGAATTACGTTGTTTAAATCAAATAGATTATATATACAAATTACTCATAATGGACAGCACATGACAGTAGAGCACAGAACAGCGGCTCGTTTAATTCAAAATTCGGATGGCTATAATGGTTAAGCAATTAGGTTATTATTATGTAATACAGGTTCTTTAGATAATGGATTTGCGCAAAATTTAGTAAACAAGCTTGATGTAGAGGTTTATGCACCAACAAATTATTTATGGTCATCGCCAGATGGCAATTATTTTTTTGTAGGAATGAATAATTCAAGGTTGCCAAATATGAATGATATTGGGGATTTTAAATTATTTATGCCAGGAGGAAATTAGTAAATGGTATGTGAAAAATGCAAGGAAGAAATGAATTGGAGCATTGAAGGTGCTACACAGGGATGGAGATGTCCTGTTTGTGGGTGGAATATAATAACAACATACATTGATGAGATAGGTGCTTATGTAAATAGCATATGGCAAATTGTAAAAAGGAAAATTATTTACAGGTAGCCATTTAGTTGGAAAATGCTCTAAACCAGCTTGTAAAAAGGGGCGAAGATGGTATACGGTATAGTTACAGTTATGACAAACCTGACAACCTGATCTTTACGGAAGCACTTGCTAGAAGTTTTGGACCCGGAGGTGCAATGCATACGGTAACATATCTAAAGATAAATATTATAAAAGACATATTTAAATCGAGGTGACGTAAGATATGGAAATTATTGAACAAAGAATTATTAGTTTGTTGCGATGTAAATTACCGGTATCTTTAAAACATAATGTTGATGAAATTGAGTTTCTTATATTGCAAAATAAGTATAGGGAAGCCTATCTTAAGATGTATGAAGTAAAGAAAAATCCATTATGGTCTCCAACGAGTGAATATTTGCAATTGATGGAAAAATTTTGGTGGAATTATGCTAATTAAGTAAGACCATCAAGGGGTCAATTTTTAATATGGATTATCCGGCAAGCATATGGATAGGGAAAAAATAGCAATGTATGAAGGAAATAATATGATAGGTTATGCAATGGTTACCAAAATATTTAATTCAACATTGCGTAGAGATAAAGAAGATTTTCAAACAAATAGTGATAAAATACAATAAATTTGTACGATTTTGTAGGTTCAGCTGTGGAACCGCTTACTTACAAATCAGATAATGTTTTAGCTGAATATATATTTGGAGATAGATAAATGTGGAAAGATGATGATATCAGAATAATGAATATATTGGACAGTGCAGAGGTGAACGAAAAAAAGCAGTTTCCTGTATTTTGTCCTATATGTGGAAAAAAGGAAGGTCATTTATATTTCCATAAATATAGCGATAATGAAAATGTTGGAGGAATGTGGACATGGTGCAGCGCGTGTAAACATAGTGCGCATACTCGTTTTAAGCTATCTGAGTGGTGGAAAAACTTAGAAATAATTAATTTTCAAGAATTGTCAAGCCACCCGGATTATCTTGAAAAGAATAAAATAATTATTGATGAGTGGATTAATAAATTGATACAACATAATTTTATTCAGAGTTCGACAGGAAATCAAATGGGAGCATACACTGTCTTTGGAAATGCTGAGTCCTTTCAAAGATGAGAAATAGCGAATTAGATGTGGGAAATGACCGCAAAAATAGGTAATGGGAAAGCATTAAAACATAATAAGGAAGATGAATAGATGGATCTAAATAGTATATTAAACAAAGTAAATTCTAAAGAAAAGTTTATAGAATTTCTAACTGAGTTACGATATGATAAAGAGCAGAAAAGCGATGAATGGGAAAATGATGAGATAACAACATATCTTGAAGGAATATGTTCATGGGTAGATGATATGGAAGGTTATTTTCAGAATATTAATATGGATATGCCTAATAATATTGACTGGAAATTTATTGCTATGCTATTTTACGTGGGGAAAATATATGAGTAGAAAGTATACCTATAGAAAAGAACAATATTAGATTCAATGCAAATAGTTTGATTGGAGGTTAATCATGGATATTTTAAATGATTATTCTTATATTTGGGACAGAGATAAAGAAAAGTATGTTTTGTTAGATGACGAAACAGGAAAAAGCATTTGGTTTATGGGGGGAAAAGAACTTATGTTTTTTCTGATAGAAGATGATGATTTGGCTGATTTAATTATTGAAAAGATGCTAAATGCAGGAAACAAAGTTTATAATAGCATAGTAGAATTACAAGAGATTATAGGTGTTAAGCAAGACTAAAAAAGATAATGGAGTAGTGATAGTTCACTTGACGATTTCGAAATTCCATGCTGCAATAACATTCATTGTCAGACGGCACATTGTGGGAGGCGCAAACCGCACGTTGATTTCGGCACTTCTGCCTTCCCGACTGTGCAGTCGCGTGGGTGACCGCAAACTTTCAGCGGAGCAGCCGCACGCTGTC
>JAAUZD010000006.1 GCA_014804785.1 Lachnospiraceae bacterium | reverse complement strand
AGGCTCTCCCCTGTCTTTGGATTTGAAAAAGACATCAACGGTTCATTCACTTTACTTCCCCTGTTTATATCTCCTATTTGATAATTAAAATTCTTACCTAAAACTCTCTTTTTACCCGTCATATAATTCGGGTTAATTCCAGTATTATTATCAATACCATTTACATTCATTTTCTTTAATCCTCCATTGTTGTTAATTATTTTGATGGTAGCTCCTCTGTCGTTCAAAGCCACCTCTGCTCTCTCATGATAAGTCCGAGCAGTTTATTACTTCATGTAAACATATCACCTAACTTCCTCTGTCAAACTTCATGACAAACACCTCCCTTCGCTGAAAATCTGCCATCCGCTTATAACACGAATCAGCCTTCAAAAAAGTTTCGTTTCTTATATCAGCTTTGGCGCCCATCTGTCAGTCAGAGCCGTCCCTGCCCCCTTATGATAAATCCAGGCATATTACCCTTCATCACACAATCAGTGAATCACTACCCGCAGCAGTTTCCGTCATGACATTTGCATCATAGGAAGCAGCGGCACTTTGGCGTTTGTTCCAGTATTCTGTCATTTCTCTGTGCTGGAAATATTCTTTATTCCTCAATTCCTGCTGTCGTTCCCGCTCCAGCAGTTTTTCTTCCCATATATCATCAGCATTCTGGTTTTTCACCTTCTTACTGTAAAAACTGTCCTTACTGTGTGATTCATATGCGGCATTTGCCTCTTTAGCATGGTCTGCCATATAAGAATATCCACTATAACCATTTTCATTAATATTGATTAGCGTCCCTCCACACATATTATGGGAGCCTCTGGAATCTTCCCTGATTAAGTTCATCATTTTATTTTTGAACTCACTATCATTCATCATTTTTTCAAATGCTTCATCCGTAATCTGTATCGAAACACTTGAACCCCACGATAAAGAATTTATTTCTTTCCACATTTCTTTCTTAAAGGCTTTCAGTTTTTCCGCTTCTGATAATTCTTGTGCGCTGCCTGTTTCTTCCATGCTGTTTACGCTCTTTGTACTTTTTTTCGTTGTTGCTATAATGCTCTGATAATAACTCTGTTCTACTCCACTAATGCTCATTTCCAAATCTCCTCCATCTACGAAAATAAATGTTGAGTATTTGCTACAAACCTTGTATTCTCATTCAAAACATCTGAAAGAATGTTTATCGCTGTTCCTTTTTTGTAACCGAAACTATTGAAAGCTGTTAAAAATTTTTCTCTGGCCTCCTCCATGATTGATACTGCCGAATCCCTATATTCAGTATCAAAAAGTTGTGCCTTATCTTGTGTTTTTCCTTCATTTTGAGAACCGTTTCTATGGAAATACCATGAACTGTCCGGATTCTCAAATGCTTTATTTGTTTGCTGACAGGTAATATATCCTTCCAAATTTGCCAGCCGCATCTTATAAGCCTCATCCAATCCAGCCAGATCTTCCTCAAGTGTCAGCGATCTTTTCCCCGTAAGTTCATAGGAAACTTCACGGTCTCCATTTTCATGTTCTTTTACGATTTCATTGTAACGGGCTTCATATGTATCCATTATAGATTTCATCACATCTTCAACATTATAATTTCCGTCTTTTAATGTCTGGCTGCTGATGCCCCGCATTGCCGTATAATGTTCCCATGCGACCTCGTTCGTATTTTGTATTGTCAGTTCCCTGGCATTGGTATAATCTGAATCAGGTTCAAATTTGCTTACCATTTCCCGTAGCATATTTCTTCCTGCATCAGAAATAGAAAGATTTGCCGACTGCTTCGCCGTCTTTGAGATCGCTTCCCTAACAGTTGTTTTTCCCTGCATATAATTTGAATTCGTTCTTAAATAATCGTAATTTTTTCCTACTCCACTGATTACCATTTCTTAATATCCTCCATTATTATCTCCCCAACGAACCTTCCTATGGTTTAGTGGCGATATGCGCCTGGGCTTTATTACCTACTATGCTTTAGCATCAAAGCTACTCTGCATATCTTCCACATTTACCGTTTCTTCGCTTGCCATCGGAATCCCTCTCTTGGCATTTCCCCACGCTTCATTATAAATCATGCACATTTCCGTCTGTCTCGCTGCCTCTACATTAGTGGTATACATCGTCCACCCATTATTGGAATAGGTTGCTACCATCTCCCCATTCTTATCGTAAAACTCTATGTACTCATTATTTCCTGATGGCAATTTCTGATATTTCACTTTACCTTCAAGCAAAGTTGCCACAAAATCTATCGGTTTTAGCACATTCTGCCTGTTTCTTGAAACAGCTTTCAGACCAGAAGTGATGATTCCCTTTCTATCTGGGGATACTTCTGATGTGTAGCTCTTCATCAACTTGTTAAAGCCTTCTGATTTATTTTGGAATTGCCCCTTTGCAAAATCCTCGTAGGCTTGTTCCACAATCTGCCTGCGATATTCTTCATCACTGGTGCCGCTTTTCTTTTTGGTAAACACATATTTATCATTAAAGTCGGGCAGATGGATACCGCCTATACTGCCTGTTCCAGAAAAAGACCTTTGTTGCAATGAACCACTGGACGAATTAACCTGCATTATTCCACCCTCTCCTGTAAATTTCCTAATCTGTTCAGCACTTCATACATCCGGCTATTGCCAAACATATAATTTTGCATAGCAAGTGGTCTCCCCGCCTGTCTGCTTTCCCGGTACAGCTTCATATAGGCATCCTTTGCCTGATAAAAGCTGTCCTCCAATTCTTCCATTTCTTTTGTTGGCATTTCAGGAATATTCCCCTGAAAGAACTGCCCCTGGACCGCTATTCTGGCACACGATTTCTGCCATGCCACTTCCTGCTCATATTGCATATCCAGCCACTCAATTTCTTCTTTCATTGTCAGTAAAGTCCCATCTGCCTTATAATACTGCTCCTGTTCATTTTCATGACGCTGTTCGATTTCAGAATACAGCCTTGCATAACTCATCCCACAAGCATTCACAACATCTGAATAACCATACTGCCCTTTTTCTTCCCTGACTTCCTTTAATATTCCGGCTCTCGTATCGCTGAACGATGTAGCCGATTGCATCACCGTATGCTTAATTTTATCTATTAACATTTCTCTGTTTTTCGACAATTGGGAAACTTCCAAGTAATCTCTATGAAACACTTTCTGGTCTTCATTTTGACTTCCCTGAGATTTCAAACACTCTCTATTAAGTTTAAGACCATCCTGCAAATGAACAGGATAATCGGAAATACTAATTGACATACATTTTTCTCCTTTATTTTCTTCCCAAACAATAAGTCCGGGCAGTCCACAGAAGCAAAGTTTATGTGCCTCTGTGGAATAGGGTGTAAATTTTCACTGATGCCTGATTCCTTTTTTCAGCTATCAAACAGTCAGCCATTTCATGAATCTGTTTATGTTCTCGCTGATCCACGAATTGGAAAGGCTGCTCTGGTTCTGCAGGCTTTCCAAGAATGACTGGAAATTATTGTATTTTACATTCTGGAATGTATTAGGCAGTTCCGTCTTATCCACTTTCTCTTTCCAGTCAGCATAATCGCTGTCTTTCTTTGTGTCGGAAGAAGCGTTCAGTATCTCCTTTGCCGCTTTTGTGTATAATTCTATGAACTTGGCAGCATGGCTCTCCCCACCCTTGCTGTTTATGATGCTCTGGTTTAATTCGTTGATCTGGTTATACAAATCGACGTCATTCGCTTTCAGCCAGCTCTCCATATCCACATAACTGCTCGGCGCGCCGGACATCCGCACCTGCCCTTCCTGCACATTATAAATAACCTTTCCGCTGTCTGAAACGGAACCGTTCAGTCCATATTTCGCAATCGTCTCCATCGCAGACATGAAATCCGCCGCATGGGATTCATCCAGATAGTTCTCTGCCAGATACTTAGCCTCTTCCAAGCCGAAAGCTACCTTATCCTGCCGTTCCTGTTCCGATAATCCCGAAGCATCACTCGGCATAAGGTAATTTGAAATAATTCCCATCGTGGAACTAATCACTTTGTCATCCGCACCTGCAAGACTATTGTAAAGCTGCACGTTGGTTTCATAATTAGGAATGACAATCCTGTGCGTATTTTCAAGCTGTGTCACATTCTCTGCCTGAAAAGCAGCATCCCTTGCCGCCTTCGCCGACGCTTCCTCCTCTGTCATTTCCCTGCCGGACATAAATTTCTTGCCCTCTGCAAGCGCCGCAAGGCCATCACCGGAAAACTGCACGATGACGCTGTCCCCATACTGTGCAGAAATCTCATTCATGGCTTTCATGGTTTCCTCTTTTGACATTTTATCCATGACTTTGTTACCATGTTCATCTGTGGTATTGAACCGATATTTTACTAAGGTGTCCTTCTTCGCCGCCGAATTAGATCCGTAGCTTTTCAACTGCTCCGTCCCCGCATAAAACTGGCTGTAATCCTGATTAACATTCATTGACATTTTCTTATCCTCCTAAAATTTATGAATGGACAGACCGCAGAAGCAAAGTTTTATGCGCCTCTGCGGAATATGTTCTTTACTGTGAAATCTTAATGTTTTAAGTTCGCATAGTAATCCCAAATGCTGTTAAGGACATTTCTTGCGGAAGATGAGATACCCAAATTCAAACGAACATGATCCAAGCCGCCTGTTTGCTGCTTTAACATTCCACTGTTTTCCTTGTTAATTGCGGACATAAACGCATTATAGGCTTGCTCTTTTATTCCTGTATTTTGATTTTTTGTTGCAGATTTTTCTGTTTCCGACTTACTGGAATGATAGTTTATCTGCACTTTGAAATCTTGCAGTTCGCTCCATATCTGCGTATTTTTCGCCATGAATCTGCTGTGTGTTTCATAGGCGGTATCAAGCATTTCCAACTCTTTTTCTTTAGTCAGTTCCTGTGTGCTTCCGTCTGCCGCAGTATAATATTCTTTCTGCCTATCAGTTGCAGCATACTTTTCTTCTATGCGGTCTTTCATTAACTGATACGCAGAAGCCATTTTATTTACATAGCTGTCAAACGTATCTGTTTTTGTTCCTTCCTCTTTTTCAAACTTCGCTTTCAGCACATCTACGCTTTCTTGTGAATAATCTTTTGATACTAAATCATTAGAAACCGTTCCCCCTCCCAACTCTGACATAATCTTTTCAAAATCATTCATTATACCGGAGCTGCCAAAGTTCATAGCTGACAGTTTTGTTATGTCCTCATTCTGCCCTGTTCTTTCTATTGCGGACATTTTTTCTCTTAAAGCCGTGCGTCCTTTCTCCGAAATGTCCACGCTGTCACTCTGCCGCTGATTTGACACATGGTTTTTATCTGCCTGCTGTAAGCGTTGCTTTATTCTATCGGTATCTATCCGATACGAATATGACGATGTTCTTTGCAAATTATTTATATCCATTACTCAACTTCCTTTCTTTTCTCATTTTTCCAGTTCTCCATTTTTATAAAGGCGGCTCCTCTGTCATTCAGAGCCACCCATGCCCCCTTATGATAAGTCCGGGCAGACCGCAGAAGCACATATTTAATTACCTCTGCGAAATAAAGTGTAAATTTTATACCTGTAAATCTATTGAACCACCCGAAACAGACGACCTTTTCACAAGGGTATTGCCGCTTTTAACAAGCTGACTTTCTACACTTTCTCTTGTAATACCGTCCAATGCCCCGGATGGAACCGGCTTTCCAATTTCCCAACTTGGATCAGCTTCCCTTGCAGCAGCATAAAATGCGTTTCTATATGCCCGTTCATACTGCTGCATAGTATATCCTGCTGACAGCCTGTCATTTTTTGACACTTTCCAATACATATTGGTATATACATCTGACCGCTTTGTTGTATCGCCATTATGAACACCATTTTCCTGCAGAAATTCTTTTTTCGTCTGTTCAAACATTTCATCTTTGCTGCTTTCCGGAATATCAATAATCTTTTTGTAACTGTCGCCTGTTGCGTCTGTAACCTCAAGCCCTGTCAAACCGTTTACAGGATTTACATACTCTCCGTTAGAATTGTATTGTTTCATTAGGTTCTTAATTGCTTGAACATTCGTAAACATATTGCCAGTACAACCGTTCTTTGTCATTTGCTGAATAACGGCTTTATACTGCTTACTGCTTGTATCAATACCCGCCGCCTTTAACTGCGACTGTATAGAACCGCTGTTTAATTGTGAAAACTGAAATACTCCGGGTAATGCCCCGCCTGTTCCCCAAGTTGTCTTTGTTCCCCCAAACATACTTTGAAACAAAAAACTGTAATTAGTAATATTCGACATAAAATCATTCCTTTACTTTAAAATTTGAAGTCCTTTTCCTGTTATGCCTTTATATCAAAACTTGCCCCTGTAGGCGCAGATGTGCCAGAAGAAGCGGCTATAACTTTCTCTGCAACAGCTTTTACATCTGTACCCGTAACACTTATGGTATATTCGCCCGTTTCGTTTCCTGCTTCTTCGGCTGCCTTTTTCTCTGCCTGTCTTTCAGCCGCCTTTTCTTTCTCCGCCTTTTTCTCTGCACGTCTTTCAGCCGCTTTTTCTTCCTGCGCTTTCTTTTCTTCTCTACGCTCCTTAATCTTTTCTTCCAGTTCTTTCCTTGCTTTTTCCGCTCCTGTATCAACTTCCTCCTGACTAACAACTTCTGTCGTCATGCTGTCATATCCGTTCATAGTGATATTACAGCTTATCATTTTTGCGCCACGCGCTGCCATCGATGATTTCAAATTATCAACTGCTTTAGGTATCAAAGATAAGTTGTATTCCAACCATTCAGATGTTTTTTCATCACTTGTCGCTTTAGCCAAAAGCGAACTATTTATATTTACTGAATAATCGGTACTTTTCAAACATTCGTACTTTTCGGAAAGATAGGATAATTCGTCCTTTGCTGTCTTTGTGGTGGCTGTTTCCTTTGCTGTACCCGTTCCCTCTGTTACCTGTTTTTTACTGTTTGCAGAATTTGTGTAACCTGCATATGTATTTGTGTAATCTGTTACTCCTGAAATTGCCATAATTTCGTCCCCCTGATAGATAAAATTTTTATTGGCAGCCCCTCTGTCACTCGGAGCCGTCATGCCCCCTCGCAATAAGTCCGGGCAGCCCGCAGAAGCAAAGGTTTATGCGCCTCTGCGGAATAGTGTGTAAAGATTATATTTATGCTTTTAAATCAAAACTTGCTCTTGTTGACGCAGATGTACCCAAAGACGCAGCTATGAGATTCTGCGTAACAACTTTTACATCCGTACCTGTAGCACTTATGGCATATTCATTTGTATCAGTCACTGCTTCATTAGCTGCTTTTCTCTCTGCCCGTCTTTCCGCAGCCTTTTCTTCCTCTGCCTTTTTCTCCTCTCGCCTTTTAGCTGCTTTTTCCTCCTGCTCTTTCTTTTCTTTTGCTTTCCTTTCCGCATTTTCTTTTGCTATTTTCCCATCGGGATCACTTGTACCAGATATTGCTACGGAAATATTTCCATTTGCATCAACATTATAGCTAAGATTTGTCAGTGTTCCCCGACAGCCCGCAACGGCACTTTTCGCACAATCCGGCAACGCTGCTAAATTTTCCTCTAAATATGCAGCCTTTTCCGGGTCATTCATGCACTTTTTCAAAAACGCACTTGATACCGATACGGTTGTCGGAACACCCTGCATTGAGGTAGTACCCGTATTCATATAGCTGTATTTGCTCTGCAAATATTTAGAATAGTCATTTACATTGTTATATCCCGTCTTGATCTGCTCTGTTCTGGTTACGCCGGGTGTTGATGTTTTCAGTTCCACCGTACTTGTTGTCACATTGCTTTCTGCCTTTTTTGCAGAATTTGTGTAACCTGCATATGTATTTGTGTAATCTGTTACTCCTGAAATTGCCATATTTCGTTCTCCTTAAATGTAAATCTTATTATGTTTATTTTTCTCCCTCCGTGCTTTTGCTTTGGGCATTAGCCATACAGGTTATACTTGCTTGCCAGTGCAGAATAAAGCGATCCCGTGGAAGAATACTGGCTGGACAGACTACTCTGGTTGGTATGAGCATTGTCGGAGACCCGGTCTGCTACATATGCCGCCTTTTGAGTAAAGCCCTTAGTGTTCCCAAGCACCTTCTCCAGAGTGTCGATATCCGCCTCCTTCAACTTATCCTTGTCAACACTCAACGAACCGTCCTTTGCAATGGTGATTCCAATGTTCTCCAGCGCCTCCTTGTTGTCGGAAGCCGCAGATTTTAGCATCTGGCTATAATAGTCATTCAAGGTGCCGGACGTGTTCTTTAGTGCAGAAAGCGTGCTGTTGTACTTTCCTACAAAATCCTCTACTGCATTGTAGACGTCCTGATTGTCCCCGCTTTCCCTTGCTTTGGAAAAGAGGGAATCCTCCCCGGTTGCCATAAAGACAGATGCCGCCTCCGATAACTGATCCGCTGCCTTTTCCAGCTTTTCATACTTAGTCTTGGTGGCAGCATCTGTAGCACTGCTCTTGTTCAGAGCATTGAGCAAAGTGTTGTTGGAATTGCCATTGATGTAATTTAAAAGCGAAGTGCCATTGACTGGCAGCCCTGCTTTCCTTGCTGATTCGTTCAGCATCTGTGTTGTGATTCTCATCATATTCTTAGTCCTCCTTCTACTGAATGTTACTTTAAATACATTTCCTTTGATTTTTATGTTCA
>JAAUZD010000005.1:71655-188915 GCA_014804785.1 Lachnospiraceae bacterium | reverse complement strand
CTGCATTTTCCAGTGTCGTAATCTCCAAATCCTCCACATTTGTATAGGATGTTTTATTGACCGCATTGTAAAGACTGAGGAGATTTTCCTTTTCCTTAAACAGCATGCGGAACATGGTGTCCTTATAGTTGCGCCGTACGTGTGCTTCATTCATTTCCTGTCCTCCTTTTGATGAACCGGTCCCTTAAAAGAAACGGTTGATGCTGCAGGAGGTTTGTTTCAGATCCTCCTGCTTATTAATATGTTGATAGGGATAAAAGCATGGATTTTCTGAAATGTTTAATTGACTATTTTGTAGACTGTATCGGATTTGCCTTAAAGAAAATATGCTTTTTCATATTTTACCACAGAAACGCACAAATATCAATGCCAATTATAGCAATTCAAAAGAAGCTGTTTACCCCCTCCAAATGCATGTGGAACAATAAGTCATATGTACGAGAAAAATAAGCAATTGCCAAAAAAAATAGGATTCCATATTATAAATTAGGGATATTATTTCTTTCTAGACCTCTAAAATATCAAAAAACAAAAAATACCCTTATTGTTGAGAAAGATAAAATTGTATGATGCTTGGTCAATTAATATAATGATGCAGAAATAATGTTTATAAATATGAGGTGCAACAGAGGTAATGACGATCGAATACAAAAGAGTAAATGAACTGCTAGATGAAATAGGGGTTGAGGAGCAGGGTAAACCCGACTTTGTTATTTGCAATGATGGAAATTCGGAGACCTTTAAGATTGCTCGCGCACAAATTTCAGGAGAACTAAATTACTCTGCTAAACAGGGCGCATATACTAATAAAAATGAACATTTAAATAAATGTATGGCAATTATTAAAAAAGCTAAAGAAGAATTCGTTGACTTATTATTATTTCCAGAATATTCAATCCCATATGACCTAATTAAAAACATATGCACTGATAAACAATTATGGCCGGCTAAAAACAAATTATGGGTTCTGCCTTGCTGTGGTCTTAGTAGTGAAAGCTTTCGTGCCAAGATGGATGAGTTCTCCAAGATGGACAATGTTCAGGTTATAGACTATGGATATGACGACAACGGAGATGTAGAATATAAATATTTTGTAAATGCGCTTTTTTATGTATTTGTAGTTAAATGCAATTCCAGCTTTAAATTACTTTTATTGCCGCAGCTAAAAACATTTAGCATGAAAGACATTGATTTTGACTGTGAAGAAGTTGGTTTGTCCTTAGGAAGTAAAATATTTGTTTTTGGCGAGAATAACGGAACAACTCTTATTTCGTTACTGTGTGCCGACGTCATGAATCCCAAGATAGACTGGAACAAAATTCAAAAAATGGGGGCAAATTGTATTNTTTTGAATCCGCAATTAAATCCGAGNCCGAGAAANAAATCCTTTAGCCGCTTTAGGCAGTCTTTTTTTGACGGAAGTATTGAAGCTATTATGATTACATGCAATTGGGCAGCAGATACACTGGTAAATCAAATGATGGAAGAGGGAAATGCATATGAAGATGTGCCTAGAAAAAATATTGGCATTAAGCTTGCATGGTCATGTATCTATTATAAAAAGGATAAAGACTATGAATTTCAGGACTGGGCCAGCAGTAATTTCAATCTAATAAAAAGCATCGAAAGCGAAAACCTTTATGCAGGTATTATCAGAGATTTTAAAATAGAAATTTGGTATACAGGCAACGAAGAGATAATACATATATTGCTCATCACCAAGCTTCGCATAATTGGTCCAGCTGTAAAACGCCCCAAGCAAAGTATTGGATATGTTAAAGGATATGTTTACAATAATGAAAGNTTAGATGAAAATAGCATTGCAGAGTATANGCTCCTNGNGGAAAATAATATATCNCCTAAANTNTATGATAAATTCNAAAGCTTATCTGAAGANAAGTTTGCAANATATGCATTNCCNTTTATGCAGAATGACAGGTGTATAGTGGATCGCTTTTTTGATTTGNTTTTAGGTAAAATTGACTGGGCTTTTCTNAAAATAAGTGAGTTGGAAGAGGTGGAACGTTATACGATTGTGCTCACAGATAGTGAGAGACAACTGAGAAATAAGGCTTTTTCTCGCTATTTATACATGGTTAAGGCTCTTGAAGAAGGAAAGCTGCCGGAGCATTTAAAAAAACGCTTTGATAACGCACATATTTTATATTGGAACATAAATCTGGAAAATCATAATTTGTATGAACGAGAACACCGTGATATAAAAAAGAATGGCAAATCAATATATGCCTCATATGTGGAAAGTGAAGATGACGCAAAAGAATTATTAGTGCGTGTACGGAATAATAAAAGCAGACATCCCGTAGAAGAAGAGGACATATGTATTATTACACCTTCTGAAACAGATAATGCAGAATTGATAATTTATCCAAAAACAAATGTAGACATTACCAATGGAGAAAAGTTTTTTTCCAGTACAGATATAGCAGGAGGGGACATTGATGAATGATTTGTCTGATAAAACAATCAGCGAAATAGGGCTGTCAAACATAAAAAGAAAAAAGTGCCAGAGTTTGTCTAATGCGGTTATTATTGCCGATTATATGTTCAAAAAGACAAATACAGCTGTAGCAAAGTATATTATAGTACATTGTGACTATGATGAATTTTTGCAGGAATTATGCCGAGATTCAATATTTTATCAGGAAATAGTTCACAAATGTTTTTTTGAATTTCATAATACAGATTTATGCTGGAATATGTATCAAATATGTGTAATGGATGACGAAAAATACAGGTTAGTCCCTACAGAAGAAATGATGGAGTATGAAGCAAATACAAATTATACAAGAAAACTTTTGATTCCATTAAGCAAAATAGAAACTACCATTCCTGTGGGAAAGATAAAAGAAGGATCTAAAATAAAAGCAGAAGATATTATTTCACCCAAAAGTGAGTGGAATGCTCAATTAAAAAAGTCGATGCTGGAGTTTTGCGGTGAAGAATATAACGAAGAAATACTAATGAAATATTTAGAAACAGGAAGTTCTGTCCAAAATGAAACGAAGGAGCAAAAGCGCTACAAGAAATATAATATTGATAAGATTTTAGATATAACTATTCCTAAAAATTTTAGACAGAATTGCTTTAATAAATCGAGAAGATTTGAATTCGGAAGAGTCAATATGTTTATAGGGAAAAATGGCTCTGGAAAAACAAGCATTCTGGAGGGAATTGAATTAGTTATTACCGGAAATGTAAGAAAAGCAATGGGAACTTATAAGTCTTACGAAGATGTGACAGCAATTAATTGCAGAATCAATACAGGTCAAAAAATTTCGAAGCCAAGAAAGCCAGAAGAAATCTTACGAAGAACAAATTCATGGTATCATAAAATGAATACAGAGGAACAGACACTTAATAGTGAATTTCATCTATATAATTATTTCACAGCAGTCGATACTTTCATTTTATCATACCTTGGCGACAAGCGAAATTTGAGCAGGCAATTTTTTCAGGTATTATTTGGAGAAGAGAGCTTAAGCTATTACGAGAATATAGAAAAATATTTAGAAAGTGTTTCCTCTTTTGAAAGAATCGAAAAAGAAAGATTTGATAAAGAAGCAAAAGAAATTAGCATCTATCAATCTAAGGAATGGGAAATAAAATTTTTTGATGCTATAAAAAAATTTCCTGTAATATTTGACCAGAGCTGGGACATTGAGGAGATTGCCCAGATTGTAAAAGAATGCTTACGGCTATGCAGGCAAGTCGGAAGTAAAGATAAAACGCTATCTTTGACTAACTTGCTTCAAGATGAAAAGGAGATACAAAAACAAAAGGAAGAGATCGAACAGAAAAAAAGTGAAATCAGCTTATGTCAAACCCAGATAAATGCTTATAAACATAAATTAAAACAGTTGAGAGAAAAATGGGCATCGGAACCTTTGAATAGAAAGAACATAAGTAACGAGATTGATCAATATGGCAAGTCTCTGGAAGAAATTGAGCGGAAACAATTATTTGCAACAAAAAATTTAAGTTTTAAGCAAGGAATGTTAAATACATACGAAGAATCAACCAATAAAGTTGAGCAAGTCAATGCCCTGTATCGCAAAGCAAGTGAAATTATAGATATGTCGTCATACAGCTTTAGGATATCAGAGATTAATAATATTTGTCTCAAACTAAACGAACTATTAAATCAAAGTCAGTGGAGCTTGGAGAGAGAAAAAAATAATCTAAATAAGATTAATTATCAGCGCAGTAATGAACTGTTGTCCAGATTAACTAACATAAAGAACTGTCTATCATCTCTGCATAAACCTGAATTTTATCTAGAGAAATACGTTGGAAATAATATAAAGAAAATCAGTGATTTATTTTTACTTTTACAAAGCCCCAAGGAATATGAAGGACTGGCATTTAATGAAGGAGTAGAACTGGTAGGTGTAAGAAATAATGAGAAAATCCCTTTGCATATGATGAGTTCAGGGCAAAGAGTTGCAGCTGTTATGGCATTATTTTTCTGTGTGCACATGTCTGCAGACTGCATTCCAAACATTATATTGCTTGATGAGCCAATTAGTCATATTGATGAATTAAATATACTCGCATTATTTGATTTACTAAGGGAGTTAGTCATTCGATATGATAAGCAACTATTCTTCACCACATCTACTAAAGAAGTAGGAAAACTTTTTGAACGAAAGTTTAGTTTTCTGGAAAAAGATTATAAAAAGTTTCAATTTGAAAGAAAAGGAAATACCGAGACAAAAATAACAACCTAAAATCTCATCCCAATAATACATGATATGTTTCTTTTACACAGAGCTTATGTAAGCGGTAGATAGTACACACCCCGACCTATCTACCGTTTAAATTTCCATGCTCATGCATTAATTGCACTTCACCCTATTCACTACATCTTTCTTGTTTCAGAAATTCCTCCATAATCCCCGCCATCGTAATTGATTCTCCACGCGTCAATTTGTAGCCTCTGTTTCTGTCCCCGGTAATAGCCCTTGCAAAGTCACTGATCTCATATCTAAGTCCCTTACCCATGAATTTGGAAGAATAAATTTCCTTTTTATTGGGATCTTCAAATCTCACTTCAAAGGACTGGGTCAGCCACCAAGGTGATTTTGCGAGAATGTAGCCCTTAGTCCCCGCAATCATAAGCTGTCCTTCTGTTTTTACACCAACACCGGTTTTGGACAATGCTAGACCATTATCAAATACAAAGGAAGCTTTCGTATATACATCTATGCCATTTTCAGCCTTAATGCTGTCGAATCTCACCTCTTTATATTCCCGGCCTAGCAGTTTCAGCATTGGAAGCAGTGTATAACTGCCAAATTCAGTAAATGCACCACCATACTGTGCATCAGTCATTTCTCTTAAAACAGAATCTGTAAGTCTGGTAAAACTCGCCTCCACATCGCGTATTTCACCAATCACACCGCTTTTAGCCATCATTACTAATTGATTAAATCCCGGGCTGTATGCCGTCTTAATAGCCTCCATTAGGACGCATCCTTGTGCTTTTGACAGTTCAAACAGTTCTTCCGCCTGTGCCCTACGAAATACCATCGGCTTTTCACACAGTACATGCTTTTTATGCTTCAAGGCAATTTTTGCATATTCATAATGTGTCTCATGCGGAGATGCAATATACACTGCATCTACTTTGTCAAGAAATCTGTCATAATCATCTTCCCCAAAGGAAAGCTCCAATCGGTCTGCAAACTCTTTTGCATGTTCTCCATGTGGGTTATATGCACCGGAAACAGTGACTCCGCTTACATATTTTGCCTCCTGAGGAAATCTGCCTGCTACCCGGCCGGTACCCACAATTCCAATCTTAACAATAGCATTGTCCTCAATTCTCCGTATAGTGGAAGACACATTTCTGGTCCGCTCCAAATATACGACATCGCAGTATTCCTTCAAATAATCAAATTTTCCCGTCCAGTCTGAACCCACCGTGAATACATCAATATCAAATTTCTTGATATCTTCAATTTTCTGCCCCATATGATCTTCCACTACAACCTCGTCTACAAAACCAGTGGCTCTTACATTATCAATCCTGGTAATTAAAGAATCTACAATATTAAGCTTTCCTCTGGTTTCATCATATTGCTCCGTCGTCACACCAACGATTAAGTAATCGCCTAGGGCTTTTGCGCGCTTCAATAAATTATAATGACCTTCATGGAATAAATCGAACGATCCATATGTGATTACTTTCTTCATCTCTCGTCAGTATCCTCATTTATAAAAATAGGGCAATCTCATTTTTGTATAAGCAATAACATAATATTACCCTATTTATCCTTTGCTGTCCAGTTCCATATTACCTAAATTAATTTCACCTAAGTTACCAGAAAAGCCGCTGCACCGAAATGCAACAGCTTTTACTATTTCCGTATACTAATGCTTGCCAAAAATGAGTCACTTTATACCACCCGTTAATGTCTTTATTCTGTGTTCATTATGTACAATTATGCTTCTACTCCAAATGCCCTCTATACTGTCCACGATATATTTTTTGTATCAAAAGGCATTATTAAAAGCCAGCAAATCTGGATTGAAATCCATAAAATAATAATCTATACCAAGCCTTTATAGTGTTCGCCAGCTGAAGGATTTCTTCATCTGTGTACTTCTCTTTTCCATTTTAAAATTCTAAGAAGGAAATGCAGATTCTAAAATTATACATATCAGGCACTTTCCTCTTTACTAAAAAGCAATGCTATGCGCCATGTCATATAACCAAATAGCATATAGCATTACTTTTCACAAATACCTCTTGTTTACCTACATCCTTTTTGACATCATAGATCCACCAACGACGTCTCCATTTTCCTGCTCTGCAATCGCTAAATGAGCGCAAATCCTTTCCATTCCTAAAAAATATATGGAATTTTAGATTTTCTTAAAACAATTCCCTTTGATGCCAAAAAATTATTCCTTATGTATTCCTGATAAGATTTATCATTGCTTTTTGTCTGTATAAAGTTCCTAAACTCTTGATATAATCTGTTTACCGCGTCAAAATCCGTCGTAATATATTTCTCGAAATCGGCATACCTTTCATCCCATTCTTTCAATATACTTTTCACTTCGTCGTCGCTGATACCTGCCTCTTGCATATCCCGAAAGTAACTCTCTATTCTTTTTTTCATATTCTCCACGGACACAGACGGCACCAGCACATTCCCTTTGCTTAAAAAATACGCAATTCCTTTAAAAACTGCTTCTTGATTAAAACCAGGTCCTACTATAATCTCAGTGACAGGCCATCCATCCGCCATACGGATATCCAGATAAGGTTTGACAACATGTTTATCGTTCCGAAAATCCACCCTTGGAGTAAACGCAAGGACATTGTTAAAATCAAATACAAGACGATATTCTTCTTCTGCGCCAAAATCTGCCCTTTTTACAAACGGTGTAATTTTAAGCCAGAGCCTTTCTATATTATCATCGTAATCGCGCATTCCATCTTTCTTAAACTGTTCCTGCATTGCATGGATAATCTTATCTCCAACTTCTTTATACTCTTCTTCAGACTGAACGTCTTTCGTAAAATAATATACTTTCTGCGGACACATACAATAATTAACTTCTCTTTTTCCATCCTGTCTGTATGCCTGGAACTCATAATCCCTGTCTTCAAATTCCATTTTCAAACTGACCCCTGATTCCTTTGCATACATGAATCATTGACTCAGTAAATCCCGTGCCGTTGTAAAGGAAATCGAAAAGCTGTTAATCTCATCTTCTCTCCGCTCCTCATACACTGCCTCGGACAACCTTTTTTCTGCTGCACTTTTAAAAACAGATTCTGTACTGAGAATATACTCCCTTACCTCTTTTAACCCATTTAAATACTCTTCGGAATCATTCATGTATTTCATATTCGTAGCGTAAATATTTCCATCGCTTAAAATATATTTCATTGTGTCACTTGTCGTATAATAATACAGTTCCATTTATATCCCTTTAGTTTTCCTTTGCAATTTCTAAAATCTGTTCCATATCCCAAAACAGCTGATTATCAGCAGTAAAATCTATAACATCTATTAATTGCTCTCTGAAATTATGCTCCAGCATAGATTTCAGTTCTCTTCCGCCTGTTGTATAAAACCAGATTTTGCCTTTCCCTGCATCTGTTTTGCTCCTGGCATATTGCACATTAATTCTGTCTTCAAAAGTATCCGCATCATCCAAATTCAAATCAAATAATATAAAAAGATCATCGTTCTCGTAGCAGGCATCCAACTTTCTGTAAAAATCCAAAGTTCCTATCTGCTCGATTTTAACCTTCAAAACATCCTCAAGATCTGATAGCAGATTTTGATATCCTTCCGGCACATCCATTCTTTTGGTAAAGAAAAAAATTTTTTCTACCTCAACTCCTTTCTCTTTCAATTCCAGTAAGTTTTTTTCTGCACGCCAAGGTGCATCCTCAATCAGCACTAATCTCTTCATTTTTTCCCTCTCCTGCCTGTTTTGCCTTAAATGGTTTCAAAAATCTCTGATATTTTTTTGCCAGCACCGGTATCTCCAGTGAAAAATACTTTTCTTCCCCACATGAAATCCAGCTGACTTTTACCTCATACTCATTTCCAAGCAGATTTTCTATATTTCTTCTGTATTCCAAAATATCCTCTTTTTTACAAAATTCCAGATTCTGTAACAAATCCCTATAAGTACTGTACAGCATAGAATAAATAATGCCTTTAATATATCGCGACATGCTCCACAAGGATATCCCTTTCTCTTCATTTGTGGGCGGACATTTTAATTCTTCATTAATTTCGTCCTCATCGCGTTGATCCTGCCCTGCCAAATTTGCCATTCGAAGATTGCCATCCTGTGTTTTTGAAAAGTATACCGTAACCTTATGATCTTTTACCTGACTCCTCCCGGTAACTCCAGCATTAAGAAGCAATGAATAAAGCAACAGATTGACTTCACGTCCTGCCTTGGCAACATTATAGCACAGTAATTCATCCATAGAAGAAATTTCTTTATCTTCTGGGAATTTTTTCTCATAAGAAACTTCAATCTGTAGCGGTTCTGAGGTTTTATCCATTACATAGAAATCAATCCCCTTGTTAAAAATCGAGGTACTATCCTGCCACCTAATCAATCTTATTTTACAACTGTCTAAATAATAATCCTTCTTAAGGCTTTTTCTGTATATTTCACTCACATTTAAATCTGCCAGAAGTGTTAGCACATTGCTCCGGTAATATTTCTGATATTTATCGGCATTGCAAGCCTGCTCATATTGCTTCAAGCGTACATCATTTTTGGTATGGGAGTATGCCTTAGAACGATTACTCATTCTTAAGTCTCGACTATTTGTTATTAGTTCATACAATTGCCCACCATTATTATTACTAAATATTTTCTCATTCAACAAATGATTAAACATCATACTGTTCCGAATGTTATTACGTCTGCTCCATGCATCAGCCGTTTCGCCTAATTCTGCATAAATAAAAATCGGATGTTCCTGCCCACCGTCCATTTCCCATATCAGATAATTTTCCTTTTCATCTAATTTGTATCCATACTCGCTGTTTTTTGCACACTTTCTATATTTTCGTAGACGTGAAACAATATCCAGTTCGAAATCCTGCATACTATTTCCTCTGGATTTACTGTCTGCCAGCAGTATATATTCTTTTTGCAAAGGAATATTCAGATCCGCTATTCGTTCTTTACTATGCAGCTTCTGAAATTGTGCTGTCAAATCATTGTAATGTCCGCACACCACCTTTATCCATTCATTATATTCGGCATCCGCCTCCATGACAATCTTAACTTTATCTGCCTGAAGAATATTTTTAAGCAAAACAACAACAAAATGACACTTTTCCAATATTTCCTCTTGAATTCTCTGTTTTTCCGCTTCTTCCGATTCATCCTCCGCTTCCTCATTTAATAGTTGAAACAGAAGCATACTACTGAAAATCCATTTTTTCCCTTTATCTGTAAATATTGCCCGATAGATACCCTGACTTTTTTTATCTTTCTCCAAATCGATATATTGATAGTCCTTCAGTACCTGCTTAAAATTTCCAAACTGATAATCTGTCAATGCAGCCTGTACTTCTTCCACTTTTTCAATCAAAGCAACTTGCGTTTTCTCCTCCTGCACATCCTGGTCACTCTTGTTTACAGGACCGCAAAACGCTGTCATTATGCTTTCATCCAGTGAAAATAATGCACATAACTTTTTAACGCCATCAAACAGAACTCTTGTATTTTCCAGATACATCCTCTCTATTACAAACTTCGGAAGGGAAATAGGTATTCTTTTCCTGCTTTTGTACTCTTTTTCATGGTGAAGTGTGTAGTCCAGCCATGCGCTTTTACTTGTATCAGAATTAACACCAATCAATAACTTCACAAGTCGAATATACTTATCATAAAAAGAAGCCGCCTTTTCTTCCTGAAGTCCATTTGCATAATTGGCAATTTTGTTCATATTTTTTAGTCTGATAATATAGTTGCTCTTGAGCTCTGTCAGCTGTTTCAGCAATACTAAAATGAAATCCTTCTTATCTTCAGGGTCTGTGATCCTGCAAAGTATTTTTTCCTCTAACTGCAAAAGAGTTTCTTTTATAGTTTCTTTCTGTAAATACTCCTTTTCTTCTCCCATGCTCTCTAAGATATCCTGCATCCTTCTGCCCGACATCTGCTGCTCTGTCAAAAGGAGAAGGATATCAAAAACTGCCTGCTTCATTGATTTGTTGAAAACAATAAAGGGTCTGGAAATTACCTTCAGATAAGACAAAAAATATTCAAATTCTTCCCCGGTGCGGTTTACGTAGTCAGTTAGCAACAGCTGTACAATACTTTCAGCCGCTTTCTCCTGGTAATTGCCATGTGTCCTTTCGTTAATATATGTATGTATCGTATGTGTGCATACCAGCCGGCGATAAGCGCGTTCCTTTTTCTCATCGCCTAAATTTTCAATTTCCAGCAAATATTTTTTCAAGGACTTAACCCTGAATTTTTCCTTTTCCTTTTTCCAATGCTGAGACATTCCAATGGTGGAAGACGCAGTATATAAAATCTCTGCCTCTTTATTTAATTTACATAGTACACAGGAATCCCCATGATTTCTTAAAGAAGAAATTCTGACTGACCTGAATGCAAAAAAGTCTTCCTTGACCGCATCCATTGTCTTATTTGTGCTGTCCCAGCATCTCAGGTACTGCATTTTGCTATAAGAAGAATTTCTATCAATCAAAACAAAAATTTTTTCAAATACATGTACCTTATTTTTCTTATAGCTGCCCATATATAAACCCGCAACAGCTTCCACCAGACTTTTCGAACGCCAAAACGTTCTTCCTGTTATGATGCTGTCGTCAACAAAGTAAAATTTGATGGTTTTCGCATATTTCAGGTTATTTTCAAGTTGCTCAAACAGAAGATGTATATTAGAATATTTAGCCATAATATTGCTTCTATATTCTTTGTCAACATCATCTCTGATAATAATTGCCGCATTATGAAATACTATTCTATTAATTAGCTCCAGATATCCTGCATTACTGAAATGGCTGGGGCAGAAAATCACATGGTACTCATCATCCCTGATTGTAACTTTTTCTCTTATTGTCTCGAGCCAGCTCTCAATCTCCCTATTGTACTGGACACTTAACTTTTCCGTCTGAAAATAATACAGGAAGTGATTCTCTCCCCTTCTTACATGGGAATACACCATAGAATCTTTCAGACATGCCAGTTTTGACTGTTCCTTGTCAATTTCCTTCCACTCCGGAATAGCTGTTTCCGGTTTTACATTCCTATACAACCCAAATGACTGATTAGGTATGGTAGAAGCCGCATTTACCTCAATCAGTGGTTTTTCAAGCAAAACATTGCTGGGAAAACACATTGTGCATTCCATCGCATCCTCATAAGCTGCAGGTACTTTGACAAAGTACTTGGGTTTAATGCCTCTCCATTCTTCCCTTTGACTGTCAATCCGATTATCTTTCTTTATTTTCCAATAATCATTCTTCTTATCCGGTCCCACCAGAATCAACGCATAATGTTCTATTATGTTTTTCGCACATACTTCTCCGTTATGACTGCAAAATAAGCGAATCAACTTCTCATTTGTTTTTAATGTTGACGCAATCGGAACAATGCACACAAGGGATCTATCTTTAAAATACTCTCTTCGCCCTGTCTCGGATGCTTCATAATGGCTATACCTTATCCTGTCAACATGGGAATCTCCCCGGTTTTCCATCTCCCGCTCCAATATCGCATAATCAATATCTGTGATTGAAAATGCCTTTTTAATAATATTCATTACTTCAAACACTAAAAGCTCGGAATAAGTGGCATATCCATAAAGCGTAAGCTTTGTGACCCCTTTTAATTTTTCAGACAAATCTTTTACAATCAGGTACGCAAATCTTGAAACAAACAGCTTGTTTCCAAATAAAAGTTCGGCCTCATAGAACATGTTCACATGGACTGTTGAACCCAGACGCATATGAGTATCACTGATTTTACACCCATACGCTCTCTCCTGAATATCTCTTTCGATTACCTTTTGCGTGTAATATTCAAAGAGCGTTTTTGTTTCCCTTTTAATTCGTACCGGATATAGCGCATCAAAAGGTATTATTTGGGTCGTGATTCCTGAAACAGATTCAGAATCTGCTGCATCTATATCCGTAAAATTCGGAATAATACTTCTTGAGAAATTCATTTGTTCATTCAGCCATACCGTCTGCTTAGGGTCATCCGGAACCAGAATAACTTCTTCATAAGTATCCTTTTCAAACAACGCAATCTGAAAGCCATTACCTGATAATGTATATGCCGACTCAAGATTTCTAAAAACAGCAGATATTGTTTGAATACATGCATGAATGAAATCATTCTCACAGTCATAAATAACCAGATGGGGCATATCATATATATTGATTTTGGACAGCAAAATTGCCTTGCAAAGCAACTCTCCACAGACTTCCTTCCAACCGGACGCCTTGATAAACCATACCTGAGGATTTTCTTTTTCACATTTTTTTGCTATTTTATCCGCAAGTCCGTTGATAACTGCTTTCTTTTCCTCTTCTGACTCATATGCGACATCCACGCCCCTAAGTTCCTTGTCTATGATGCGATAATTAAGATACTGTGCGATTTCGCTCTCTATATCGATGTTCTTATCTACACCAATCTCTGTATGGAGCAGCTGCCTTTGCAATTCCCTGACAGGCAGAAGTATCGTATATTCCGTTCCGGGCAGACATTCTTCATCCTTCTTTTTCCTCTGGGACTCCCCTTTTTTTGACCGGTGTCCTGCGTGGCTTTCCAGGATAAAGCTTCCCCTGCTTTGGCGTACAATATTTTCGAAAATCCTTATTCCGAAATGTTTTCCAATGTTATCTTTTATTTCATAATAAGACACCCAGCGTTCTCTGCTTTTTTGAAGCTGGGCATTTGTTAATCCTCCCCTGAAAAAATCGGCAGGGGTCAAATCAGCAAATAACTGTTTTAGTTCTGGGTTTTCAATATGTTCTACAAAGTTTTCTGCCAGATTATATTGATGAAGACCATCTGAATAATCCGCAATGATAACCTCCAAAAAAGGGGTGTCGTTGTCCTTTTCCTTATATTTCTTTAATATATATTCAGATTCACCACTGCAAATCCGAAAAGAGAAAATTCCCTCTCTTGGCTGTGCATGAAATACTATATTTTCCAACAGTTGCAGGCATCCACTTGCATATAGTTGCATCTGTTGCAGAAATGCCTTCAATTGTTTCATTTCAATCATTTTCTTTTTTCTACTGAATTCACCTAATGTATAGGTAAAGAGAAACCACGACAGGACATTTAAAGACATAAACATGGAAATTGTTTCCTGCATAAAATCTTCTGCAAAGCATTTCCTGTTTTTTGAAAGAAGCGTAAGAGACCCATATAGAATTTCCTTTTCGCTCACTTTTTCCCAATCTCTTTTTCCTGTCAGCAGCGCTTCAAACCATTCCCTTGGAATATAATCAGATATACTGGCAGTAAACAGCTTTAACAATTCATGATTAACTTTCTGTACCGGAAGAAAGTGTTTTAATGCTCCTATAGACCTTTTCTGCAGTCTCTGGATATGTTCCCCCGGCAAGCATTGATAATATATACTGTTATAGAAGCTCTCCTCCCCGCTCATTGTGGACAAAAAATGTGAAACCTTATGGTAATCCTCCTGCTTTCCCTGAATAAAAATAAAAATCCTGAAATTTTTATAATACTGTTTTATTAACAATAAGTTGCACAACTCACTGACATCGCGCAATAGATCCATTTTAACCCAAACACAGAAAGCTATTTCAAAGCCACCCAGACTTCTATAAATATTTTCAGGTCTATTTATATCCCGGAACTCTCCGACATGCTTTCCCACGTACTTCATCATCCCGAGAATATCCGTAAAATTACCACTTTCGATCATTTTACTTTTAATGTACACTACATCTTTTTTCTCAATGTCAGTTTTATGAGAAAATTTAGCCAAAAAATTGCTTATGGAATAAAATAATTCCTCTTCTCTTTTTACTTCATTTAAAAACATTAGTATTTTTCTCATTTTTCCCCTTTTTACAATTCGAACCTGACTTATTTAGCACATTCAAAATGATTTATGATAAATTTTCTTTATAATATCCTTCTCCGCTATGTTCCTGCTGCAAACACGTTTTTAGTTTATTTTTCCTTCATATCCTCCAAAGTAAATCGCAACATATATATACACAAAATGCGTATTTATATGTTGCGCCTTCGGTCAGAAAAAATTATGTAACCCTTATTTATCAAAAATCAGAACACACCGATAAGCATCTTTTTCATCTTTAGGATAAGGCTGCTGTTCCAATTGTTTCTCTTGAAAATCCTGCACCTTTCTATTGATATCTTCACTCTTTCCATTTAATGAAATTGTATTCCACAACATAGTCGTTTGAAGATACCAGTAATCCTTTTTAAAAGTTGCGTATTTGAAGGTTCCTTTCAGTAAAGATACATATTCTTTTATGTCCTGCAAAATGGGAAGACCATAAAATTCATGCTCCACCAATGAAGGTGGAGGAGTTATATCATATCTTTTGCAAATATCCAAAATGTAGCTTTCATCCGTTTCCACATTAAGCGTCCTAAATGGTGTAACAACTATAGTCCGTTTGACCGCTACTCGAACCATTTCGCTGATAACATGGAGCCGGTTTTCTTTAGGTATATGTTCCAAAACATCAACCGATATTACATAACCAAAGGATTTATCCGCAAATGGAATGTTTAATCCATCATATTGAAAATCGGCAAAAACATCTTGATACCACGCAGTTCCAATATTCAAAGATGTATACTTTAAACTATTAAAAAAGTCATCTGCAATGGCTTTTCTAGACGTGTATCCACCGACATCTAAAATATCCGGCTCTTCTGCATCAATTTCCCTTAATGCTAATGAATATCTATGTTTTATTGGCGAAAAAATATTCGAAGGAATTGTCTTTTTACTCATAGCTCTCTCCCCGATCCCAATATTCTGCCACATAATTTTTATAATACTCATAGACAGAGGGATCTGTCTCTTTGCTGATTGCAAAATTAGGAACATCCATGCCACAATGCTTCATCCCATAATAATGTACAAATACATAGTTATCAGTGAGAATACAATTTATAGACGGCTGAAAATTGTATTTTCCAAGTTTTACATGTTTCCATTCATCAGGCAGCTTATTATCTATCTTGATTGCATTAACAATTGTCTTAAAACGATTTCTATTATATTTAACGATACTTGGAAACTGAAACTCTTTAATCTCATCACCATGTTCAATTTTTTCTCTGATCCTAATTTCTTCCTTATCAGGATCCATAAACATAATTTCTATGAATCCATCATTTTTAATCAGAATATTCTGCAGTTCTTCATAAGAAAGATTTGTAATCTCCGTACAAGCCAAGCCAACAACTGATACATTCTTTGTATTACCCAGTTCATGTTTAAGTTTATTTTTCGAATCCTGGTTGTTTACATTTGTGTAGGCAAATACGCTTCCCGTACTGCAATTGCTTCTTGGCGGATTGGATATAGAATTCCGCAAAAACGTAAATTCCTTCGCATACTGTTGAATTAAGTTATAGCCTTTTCTTGATGTTATATCAACAAGCATGACATTAGGATCCTCCCGGATAGGTTCACCTCGAAGGAAACCACTCAAAATCATCTCGTCATCTATAATACAAAAGAAATTTGTCTGATTAACATAATATCTAATCACATTAAGATTTTTTATATGCCCATTTTGTTGCAGTTCATTCCATTTTGCAATGGAATTTTCAACTTGCTCCACTATTTTGGAATCATAATCAGCAGAGTCTGGGATATAATCACGCAATAGCAAAGTGCAATTCTCAACTGATATTTTATTCTGTGCAAATAAATGTAAAAAATCTTCTCCAGAAACATCTACAATTTTAAGTTCTCTTATAAAATGCTTTTTCTCTGTGATTTCATCTAATAACGTATTAAGAAAATTATATTGCATTACATCTGTTGCATCCAGCTTCTGAAATAATTTTTTAACCTCGCTAATATTCTCAATCGTGTGAAGCCACGAAGCGCCAAATAAAATCAAAATGGAAACCAATATTGCATTTTCATTAAATTTTTCAAATAAGGACGGATAAATTTGCCAAAAGATTAAGATTCCAATGATTGCTATATAGATTATAATATCAATAATCTTTGAGGCAACCAGCCATTTCGTATTTTCTTCTTTCTTTTTCACAATATGCATCACCTATGTAGAATATAAAAATCCAAGAATATCATCCATCGTATTATCGCAAAACCGGCACATTATTCCACTAACATTTCAATATTTCAATATTATATCCAATAAATAACCCTGATTCCAGTACACCAACAATTTTCTTTAATGAAGATTCTAGCGAATCGTCAACATTAGGGAAAGTCGCATCCAAAATATAATTTCCATTTTCAGTAATTACCGGACCATCCTTTGATTTGCCTGCAAGACGCAAATGCACATTATCAGCACCCATTTCGTATAGTTTAGTTGTAGCTGATTTGTATGCCACCGGGACACATTCGACGGGAATCGGGAATTTTTCACATAATTTAGTCACAAGCTTGCTTTTATCGATGATAATATACGTCTTAGGAGAGTTAATCATAATTAGCTTTTCTTTAAACATAGCGCCCCCACGACCTTTAATCAACCAACCATCAGGGGAAACTTCATCGGCTCCGTCAAATCCCCAATCCGGTCTGACATCATCGAGAGTTGCAACCGGAATGTTGAGCGAAGTACATACCATTCGAATTTCATTAGACGTAGGAATAGCAGTAATGTTTAAGCCTTCATTTGCAACTCGCTTAGCAATTTCCTTAACCGCTAAAAAAGAAGTCGAACCAGACCCGAATCCAATCGCATCACCGTTGTTTACATATGAAGCAATCTTTTGGGCAACAGCCAGCTTCTCATCATAGTTTGTTATCTCCTGGGACCATTCAATATTAAAATATTCTTCATTCCATTTCATTTGTCTTCTCTACCCTTTCTACCAGATTCATACCTATAGAGATAAGGTTGCATTGTGAACCGAAATATTAAAAGCATTGGCTGCATATACACCAGCTGCCTCATCGAACATAAATACTATTTTTTTATACTACTTCGCTTCTCCGAACATGTCAAGCATCATTTGGTGGGGCTCCATTCACAGCTCACTTTAGGGAAGTGTATTTCCGGTGCTTGTCCGTTTTCTACCTGCTTAAAGAAAAGGTAAGAACCACTTGGAAATCTGATAGTTTTTTCCGCATATGACACCAGATGCTTTAATAATAGATAGACCACATCTGCGATACCGCGTCAGCAATCCTCTATAAATCAAAAAATTCAATTAATGGTTCTTCAATATGACTCTTACCGGATTCGTCGCTTCTTATACTCACACCGCTATCCTCTAAAACCCCCTCAGGATATTCTATTGCCCACAGTTTCGCTTCTATATGATTCCCGCATTTGGGGCACACTACATCTACACCACTTTCGTAGAAGTTGCATATTCTCCCGTCTTTCTCATAATCGTTTATCAAATCCAGATCCCATTCCACTTCTAATCCTGCACCGCAGGAACCGCATGTTCCAAGTGATTTGCCGATAATTATCATAGTTTTCTCCCATTTTCCTAACCATATATCTTATTCATAGTATGACCATTATAACACAATTCAAGCACACGCGGCACTTTCTCTTTGAATCAGTACTTCTGCATTACAATTCCAACTTTACTATTCTCTCAACTCTCTTTTCTGCTCCTTCTGGTCCGACTCGTTAAAATTAATCCTCTTTTCTTCCACCACAAGCGGCCTGTGTATCACTCTTGTGTTAATGTTAAGGATATATTCTCCCAGCAGTCCAATAAAAAATAACTGTATAGACCCCAATACAAACATACCGATGACCAACGGTGCATAGCCTGCCTGAAATTGATACCAGTTAATCAGTTTCAGAACCAGATAACCAAGGGCAATGCAAAGGCTGATTGCTGATCCAACAAATCCAAGCAGGGTAGCAAGCCTGAGTCCCACCTTTGTGTAGGACGTAATGCTGAGCATAGCCGCATCATACAGGGTGTAAAAGTTATTGTGGGTTTTGCCTGCACGGCGCTTCGCCTGTTCGTATTCGATATCTTTACGCTTAAATCCATATTCCGCCACAATACCGCGCAAAAAAGGAACCGGATCATCCAGCTGCTTGATTAATTCTATAAAAGTTCTGTCGTACAGCCCAAATCCCGTAAAATGTTCAATCATCTTGACTGAGGACATATTTTTAATGACTTTATAATACATGCTGCGCAGGAAATAAACAATCCGGTTCTCCCTGCTTGAAGTCTTGATTCCGCTGACAATCTTATAGCCTTTCTCCCATTCTTCCACAAACCTTGGAATCAGTTCTATAGGATCCTGAAAATCACAGCAAAGGGTAATCACACAGTCTCCTGTGACCTGACACATTCCATAAAAGGGAGAGTTGAACTGCCCGAAATTGGTCACATTGAAAATAGCCTTAACCTTACGGTTCGCGGCGCACAACTCCTCTATGATTTCTCTGGTGCCGTCCGTCGAACAGTTATCGATGAAAACAATTTCATAATCATATCTTGAAAGAGCCTCATCAATCACATTAATCAGGGACTTGCACATAAGTTCTACATTTTCTGCCTCATTAAAGCAGGGAATTAAAATACTTATTTTTTTCATCATGTATTTATATCTTTCTATTTTTACATATTGTGCATATCTTTAAGTATTATATACCAATTAAACTTTGTGTTTCAATATATAATACGACAGTTTTCCCCCCCAGTTAGATACTTCCCGGCGCTCGCTTATTTCATAGAACTGCTCTGCTCTTTGGAGCAATTCCTGTTCGTTTCCGTCCACATAGGGTAAAAAGTACAATATGCCTCTTTCTGGCATCTCCTCTGGATTTTTCTCCAATATATCCTCTAAAAAAGTGTTCCTAATTTCAATAACATTCTCACCATCCGGAGAAAGAGCAGCTACCCTCTTCCTTTTAACTGTATCATACCCTGTATAAGCATAAAAATACAGATAATCTTTTTCATACGGAACAATGATCTGTGTGTCGGTATCATATGCGCCATCTTCCAGCATTTTATCTATCAAATCATATAAATAGGTATGTCTGAAATTATTCGTAAATGCATCTCCCTTATTCCCTCCATCGACTTCTGTTGCCACCATCTTTCCCCTGCCCGTGTCATATCGGTCAAATGCAAGGTTCGTCATGGGATCAATAAAATAAAAATTCTGTATCAGCAAGAGCAGCATTACTGCAATAGTCGCCCCAAAGCGGATAGTATTGCGCAGATATGTCTTAAAGGTCTTCAACAACAAAATATATGCCAGAATCCATATCATCGCTGCACTATAAACATGATATCTCCCCAGTTCATACTGCACAAGATAAAAATTTAATAATAAAAAGATTCCAAGCGTGCTCAAAAAACTGACCTGTCCCTTAAAAGACAGCATTTTCCGGTGTTTTACCACACAATGGATGATGCAAAAAAGTATAGCCAATACCGGTATCCACTGGAAGTGGAGCACAAAAAGCAGCTTCATCTTATGCAGAAAAAAAGGAAAATTTTCCGGAAGATTTTCTATATATTCTTTGATAAGATTGCCTCCATGTTTTTGGTTCATTCCGAGCCACACGAATAATCCTTTTTGCTTAATCGTGTATAAGCAGACAAGTGCAAGACCTCCAACAGCAGATACAACGTTAAAGTCAGAAAAGAAATACTGAAGTTTTCCTTTTTTGGGGTATTTTATAGTATCCTTTAAATGAACCGCTATATGAACCAGAAGATATCCACCTACAATGACCAATCCTGTTTCTTTGGTCATCATAATAGAAACAAGCCAGACTATCTTCATGATGGTCTGCTCTTTGTACTCTGCATAAAACAAAAAAATGGTAAAAACAAACAGCAAATGCTCTAAACTGACATTGGAAAAAAGCCCTAAGACCAGCGGACATATTGAAACCAGCATTGTACCGATGGCTGCTTCCTTCTGTGACAGATTAAGCCAATAGTTCCGCAACATTTTGTATATACACACAAGGGCGCAGTCTGTCAGCACCAACATCACAAGCAGTACGCCTGTCATGTTATCTGGGAACAGAAATTCCCCGATAGCGGTAAAAAATGTATATACAATTGCATAATGTCCTGCAAGCCTGAAATGATCCCATATATAGGAAAATGTATATTCAAATCCCTTGCACGCAGCCTGAATACCTCCATAATAAATGCTTCCATCCCAAAGCTGCTTGTGAACAAATAATGGCAGCCTTATCAAAGTGCTAAACAGGACTACTGCGATAAGCCCTTTATCACGAATCACCCCGGCAAACTTATTTACTCCCTGCCTATGCTCTTTTCTCCTCCGATAAAGATAATATACTGTAATTCCTGCTATAAAAATGAGGTAGAGATATACGCCCACAGGCACGTTTTCACTGTTCCGAATCTTGTAAATAACCGAAGCTGCCAAAAAGACCTCAAAAAACCACAGAACAGATAGAATCTGCTTAAAATTATCATTCTGCTTCCATGCCCTGACGGCAGATTTAATCTTAATTTTCTTCCTGCTGCAAAACAAATAAATCGCCGTCGATGCCCCTATGATAATCAGAAGCAAGGATGCAATCAAGGTCTCCCATACACCGTTATTTTTCCAGTCATACCCTACATACGTCCATTTTCCATATAAGTACATAATGGCCAGATTGTCATAAATCACCTCGTCATTAACACTGCAATTAATATTATCCTTGATATCATCCAATGACGATAACGTTACAATTCCTGGTGTCCGACTGCTGCCTTCAGCAAATATCCTGATCATCAGGAAGTCATGATCCCTAACGTCCACAGCATTCAGAAATTGTATTGAATGGAACTGCCCGTCCTCTATGTCCGCTAATTCCTCATTTTTCTGGGATAGAACATTTCCATCATAATCGCACAGCTGAACACAAAGTCTCCCCTCGCATCCCTCTCCTGTCCCCAGCATAAGCAGGTCAACCCCTGCCATGTATGAATCTCTATTGACATAGCGCTGCTCCACAATTGTGCCATCCTCCAGCCAGCATGTCCCCCGCACAATCAATGTGACGTCTCCTAGTTTCGCTCTATAATAAGGCTGCACCCCCATTCCATAATGGTGTATACACAGTCCTCCGCAGATTATCGCTGCAATTATGATAAATATAGAAAAAATCAGTTCTTTTCTTTTTCTCATTTCAGTCTTCTTTCCTACCTTCGAAATTTAATAAAAAAATCCCTCATATTGCATCTTCCTCTTTTTTAATATATACTTGTCCATTATACATCAATTGCAGGTATATGCAAACGTTGTTTAACAGAAACAGGAGTCATTAAGTCATGGAAAGAAATGCGAAAATCGATTTTTTAAGAGCTTTTGCCATCATAACAGTCATATTGGGACATTGCATCCAGTTTGGTCAAGGACCTGTATATTATTGTGGCAAATGTCTGGAAGACTATCTATTCCGCTTTATTTATAGCTTTCACATGCCTCTATTCATGCTTTTGAGCGGTTACCTATTTTATTCTACGATATGCAGACATTCTTTCCCTGCCAATATACTGTCGCGTTTTAGAACTCTGTTCGTTCCGATTATTATGTGGAGCATTGTCTCTTTTATCATCTACACCTATCATGAGAGCTCCCATACCTTCCGTTATTTATTCACAACCTATGCCTCTACCATGATTGAAAATTCCTGGTTTCTATGGGCCATTTTCTATTGCTCCTTTGCTGTGCTCATTGTGAACCGCTTTTTTAAGGACAGCATAATCATTTATCTGATTGGCCTGATCCTGACCTTCGTGATACCGGATTCCCATAATTTATCCCTATATAAATTTATGTATCCCTATTTTCTCATTGGATATTTTTACCATAAATATTCTGCAAAAATCAATAAAAATTTAATTATCCCCTGGAAAGTTTAAAACTATTCGGTGTTGTCACAGTTGTTTTTGTCTTCCTTTTATGCTTGTTTAACAATAATTCTTATATCTATACTACAGGCTACACCTTATTGGGTAAAGAAATCATACCGCAGCTTTACATTGATGTCTATCGTTTTCTGATTGGACTTTTGGGAAGTCTTTTCATTATTATGCTGCTACTGAAAGTTTACCCTTATTTGAACAGCACTATTATGAAAATTTTTTCCACAATTGGTATCCATTCACTGGGGATTTACATGATTTCCGGACTGATTTTCCAATATCTGCTTCCTGACCTGACCTCTGGGATAGCTGGCGTTAATTATCTGCTTGTTATTTTAGAATCGATTGTCATGCTTGCCCTTTCACTTCTTATTTCATTATGCATAAAGAAGTGCTCTGTAACTAACCTACTTTTCTTTGGCGGACGGAAATAGAATACAGAATGGTATGCCTCATACACTTTACCAGTAACAATGATTTTCAACTACTTTACAATTTTTAGGCGTCTCACTTTCCTTGGGATACGTCCATGCATCATTGAAAATTATCCCCGCCCTGGGATTGTCCACCCAGCGCCTTCCTTTGATTCCAAACAAAATCTGTGTTGCCCCGCCCATGTGAATTGCCTGTTTTCCAGCGGCTTTCAATTTTGCTGCAAGAGGCAGTCCATATGCTCCGCATCCTATAATCGCCACGTCAAAGTCTATCTTCATGGCTTCCTTATACATATATTCCAATGCATCAAACCATGTTTCAAAACGCTCATCTCTCTCTCCTGCAATTGTCTGAACCGCTTTCAATGTCTTTAACTCAAACGCAGGAAGTACCTTTGTGCCGGGAAACAATTGTTTCCGCTTTTGATATTGCTCAATAATGGATTCTTCAAAGGGATGTATTACTAATACCTTTTTTCCCTCAAGCGCCATCGTCCATGGTTCCCGGCATCTCCATGGTTCGATATGATTTAAAAAGGTAACTTTGCATCCCGGCATATACTGGGAAATAACATAATCGTCTAAATAGCAGTGGAACATTGCTATTATATCAATCTGCTTGCTGCTTGCGAGCATCAGATCCGTGAAGCGTTCCGCAAGCTCCGGCTCTCCTGGAAAAAAACCTGCCCCCGTCTGCAGATTTCCAAACCACTCCTCAAATCTAGCCTCCGTCTCTGCCGTACTTCCAAACAAACGTCTCTTGAGGACACTTGTCATAACACAAAGCTCCGTATTCCCAAATCGTGCCACCATAAAAGGCTCTCCCGATCTGATTTTATCCGCAATCCGGCGATTGGTCGTATTCAATCCCATCACCCAGCGATTAGCATAAAAAGGAATATAGGGGTCCTTATTTATCCACTTTTCAAATATATGGCGCCGTATCACTTTATGAAAATAAAAATTCCTGAATTGACTTCTTTTTTCATATAAATTCCATTTCTGTTTTTCATTTTTCATAATCCCACCAGCCAATCGCCCTGTTATTCTGCCTTTAAAGTCACTTTACACGAAATACATTTCCATCTTTTACTTCATACTTGATATCACAATTTTCAACGGTACTTAGCCTATGTGCTATGATAATCAGTGTCTTTGTTCCCGCCAGTGATTCGATTGCCTCCATGACCGCCTTTTCAGTGTCATTATCTAAAGCTGATGTGGCTTCATCCAGTACAAGAACCTGGGGATTAGAGTAAAGCGCCCTGGCAATTCCAATCCGCTGCCTCTGACCTCCAGACAAGCGGATGCCTCTCTCTCCAATTTCGGTATCCAGACCTTCACTTAAGGTCTCAATGAATTCTTTCAGTTGCGCTTCTTCCACCGCTCTCATCAACCGTTCATCATCCACATCCGTTTCTGCTCCGTAGATGATGTTGTTCCGAATGGTATCATCCATCAGATAGATACTCTGAGGAATATAACCTACATTTTTCTGCCATGCCCAGAGATGCTCAAAGGCATTCGTCTCATCAATATAAATGGTTCCTGATGTAGGCTCCAATGCCCCCAGGATTAAATCAGCAAGAGTGGTCTTTCCTGCTCCGGAAGGACCAATAAGCGCTACCGACTTGTTTTTCGGAATCTCAATATTCACATCGCGAAGTACAAAATCCTCTCCTGAAGGGTATTTATAGGAGATATGTTCCATGCGAATACTGTTGTTCAGAGATAGAACTGCTTCGTCTTCATTCATCATCTCATAGCTTTCCTTCGACACTTCATCAATTTTCTTTAAATCATGATAAACTGCCTCAAACGCCGGGAAATTGAACAAAATAACGCTTATATAATTGGTGATTCTGTTAAATGAGGGAAGCAGTCTGAACGCAGCAACTGCAAATGCTGATATCGTAGTCACAAAAGATGCCCCTTCCGCTCCATTTAAAAGCTTTAGGATAATTGCTATCATAATCGCTGTAATACACAATGTTTCCATAATAGGCTTAGGTATCATCTGGAGGTCCCTGTAGATTTTTTCCAGATCAGCCCATTCCCCATATTCCTTCTCAAACTTTCCAAGGAAAAATTTTTCCCTATGCATAATCTTCGTCTCCTTCAATCCCCCAAAGGACTGTTGGAGCCATTTAACGATTCCTGCTGCATATTTGCGGTCTTCTTCTCCTATATAGCTGAGGTAGGATTTAAATTTCTTTGCAAAGAAAATAACAAAGGCAATCATAAATATAATCAAAATCGACATGATTTCCGGGTCTCTGACAAACAGGTATGCCCCTAAGACAACACAGACCAGCATTTCTGCAAAGAACTGCAGGATAGAAAGTATCCCCTGGAACATCATAACGATATCTGTGTTGATACTCCTGATCAATTCCGCACTGTTATGGGAAAGATGGAAAAAGTAGGGCTGATTCAGGTAGCACTCAAGCATTTTATATGCCATTCTTTTCTGATTACTAAAGGTAAATTTGTATTGCAGGTTGTATGAAATTGCAACAAAAATATTCTTCACCCAGTAGACCACAATCAGTACAGCGGATAAAAAAATCAAAAAACTGGTAGGACTGTCAAAGCCAAAAAACTGATAAATCGCATTTAAGTAAGGGGTAGTCTGAATACTATTGACATCCATCATCACTTCTACCAGCGGCATAATCGCCGATACGCCCAATAGTTCTATAAAGGTCGTAAAAATCACTATGAGGAGCAATGCCAAAAGCTGAACTTTCTGCCTGCCATCAAAGATATATTTCACCTGCTCCGTAAACTTTTTCACTTTGTTCATCATAACATCTCCTAAAAATCGCTTCCAGAATCTGCCGTCTGCGTGTCGATCAGATTCCATTCCTTCGGGTAAAATTCTTTTGACCAAATACCTGCATGGGGCGCATACACGATCCCACCCTTATTCTCTCCAAGGTAAGCCGCCCACCAGCTGAATGTACTGTTCGCAACAATGTGATGGTTGCACTGGCGCATCAGCTCAAATTCGTCCAGATCACAGACCCCCTCCACCAGAATATATTCCCGGAGCCTAAAATTTTCTTTTACAAACTCTTTATCATCCGTAAAGACGAATAGCCGAAAGTTACCCACCTGGCTGCACATTTTTTGCAGTGCCTCTCTATAAAACTCAAACTGAAGCGTTACGTTCCCTTCCTGCCGCACATAATCTGTACGCCGGATATGCAAGGCTACGCTGACTTCGCTTTGGATTTGCCGCTGATACTCCATCGCTTCTAATGAAAGCCCTCTCTTACGCGTGAATTGAAGCTTCAGATCCTCATAGTACTCCTCAAAATATTCAGGTGCCTGCCAGAATCCCATGTAAAAGCAGGATTTTTCCTGATTCACCATAGTTTCATCATAATGCATAATCTGCATTTCTTCTATCAGTTGATACTTTTTCTGAATCAGCCTCTGCCGGTATTTATCCTTAAATCTCCTGCCATTCCTTGGTCCAAATCCCAGGATATAATCCCATGCTTTACCCACCATGCGCTCCGTGTTCGTCACCTTAAATTCTTCCAACTGATATCTCCTCAGGGATGTTCCCCAGAATAAAGGATCAATCAAAACCCTGGCGCCGGTTTTTTTTGCCAGCGCATAGGCAAATGCATACTGAAACATCTGGTTACCCAGCCCATCGCTGATCCTTACAACATGCTGTATCATTGCTCTTTCCTCACTTATTGCTCCGATTTTTCCTGTTTCCATCTTCTATATTTATGGACAAATGGACGCAGTACTTTCTTTACCATAAGCCATGGAACATGGACTGGATTCACGAATCTTGGGTAATCTGCATTTCTTCCATACCATTTGTGAAAAAGAAAAGGCGCATCCACATCCTCAATTTCCGGTATGGTCATTTCATGTCCAAAGTATTTTGCTACCTCAAGAGGCGCTATTTTCATACCTGCCGCCTCAATATCATGCTTATGACGGCAGCACAGAAAAATATCTTCGTTATAGAGACCTTCCTCATCCCTTGTCCACTCGAGATTTGCCTTCCTTGGAAATTCCAACAGCTGTTTGCTGCGAAGACCTACACTGTTACCCACTCTCACCCAGTTTCCGTACACATCATGGAAGCAATGCATCTTTCCATCTGACGGAATCGGCCATGGAGAACCAATATAGTCATATTCAAAAAATTCATCTCTCCACTTTTCTGGGTGAATCACAAATCCATCATGGTGCACCAGCAATACATATTCCGTATCAATGAAATCACATAAATCATATGCTATCTTATAATTGAAGTCATCAATATTCGTCAGTTTATCTGTATGCTTATAAGTAATCTCTTTGGGGAGATACCAAGGCTTCTTATGAGTAATCAGCACTACTTCTCCAAATTCAATCCCCCGCATGCTATACTGCAGCGCCTTTACGGTCTCATACACACTGACGCTGGTCATTGCCGCCAGTGTCACATTGTGCAATTGCAATTTCTCTTTCTTTTCCTTCATCCCGATACCTCGTATTCATTCACAATTATTCCATGAAAAGCTTCCATCTGTTCCTTTGAAGAAAATTCAATCCTTATTTTAGAATTCACTTCACATCTATCCTCCATGACTTCAATAAAGTCCAGCGTAAAATCATTGTTCCATCCAATCTCTTTTTCACAGATTTTCTTCTCATCTGCATACAGCGTAATCATGTTCACCCCTTTAACCGTCGTATAGTCTATCCCTAACCGACCTGCAGGGAGTTTCATTTCCAGTTCATATGCATATCCTTCTGTCTTCTCAAACCGCTCTGCCGGATAGTAACTGAAATTTTTAAAACCTGCCACCTCCGGGTTTAACGGATCGGGTCTCTGCACTTCCGGCATATTCTCCTGACTGTAAATTGCATCCATCACCGCTTTTACTGTCTCATAATATATCATCTGCCCTGCATCATTGGGGTGCGTTCCGTCATCGCACAGTTCTTCGTAAGGTCTTTTGCTGTCCTTAAAAGCTGCAATCGTGTCTGCCACATCTGCCCCATAATGAGCACTGAGGCTTTCAATGGTTCTGATTTTTTCTGTATAGTCCTGCTGGGAACTTTCCAGAATCGTTATGAGCCTGCAGGAAGGATATTTATCACATATTGCCCATAGAATACTTTCATAGTATAATGAAAAACCTTCCACCTGATCGTTCTCACCATAGCATATAATTGCCAGGTCGTAATTCTCTCCATCTTCTAATTCCATTACTCTGGTATACCCTGCATAACTACTGTTTCCTCCCATGGAAACATTGGTAATATCCAGTTTTACACCATAGGCATCCTTCATATACGGTATCAGATACTTATACCATTTCAAGGAAGGATCGCTTGCACCAGCGCCTTCTCCGATAGAATCCCCTACGATAAGAACCCGCAGTGTATGGGCACTTGACCTCATTGCTGCCGCTAATGCCGCGCCAGAAATAATCAAAATAACCAATAGGATGAGCAGGGTTATCTTTACTTTTTTAAATCCTGTATGCATATCTCATCCCTCATTTAATCTCCATACTCCGAAACTGCTTCAATTGATAAACGTCCGAAATACTCTTTACTTTAAAACGCAGTACATTCCCCTGTAAAAATGCTATTAGTTTATTGCTGGAATAAATTTTCTTCACACTGAAAGTTATTCCATAATCCTTCAATTGTTGGCGGCTTTCCTCAATCTTTGCCAGATAGGGTCTATAAATTGCATCCTTCGTCTCTTTAGAATGGGTTCCGGAACTGACATTTACCATATTCTCACTTAAATAGCGAATATTTTGAAAGTGATAAAATATTAGCGGGAATTCCTCTCCCGTCTTCTTCTCTATTAAAGTCGGTCTGTCATTTCCGGTTCTTCTTAATTTATACTGCCCCAGATTCCATGGAGCTACACCTCCTCCAAGGTGCTTAAGCTCATGCACACCTTGAAATAACTGTGGGAATTTTTCCAGATATTTCTGATCTCCCATTCGTTCAGGCTCATACAAATGATAACACCATTCAAAGCATTTTTTCTTCCACCACGTAAGCGCTTCCCACGCATTTTCCGACTGATCAAAGTAATTGAACTCTACACAATATCTTCCGCTCCTTTTACATAACCTTCTACCATTCCAGTTATCTTTGAAGCGGTGCTCCGTGATTACAATATTTGCCCCGGCATCTTTTATTTCATCAAACAAGATCTGCGGATTTTGAAAAAAATATAAATCCGCATCAATGTAAGTGCAGTCCGGTTCTTTATAATGTTTCAGTACATATTCAATGATTACTGGCGTACAGGTCCAGCAGTACTCTGCCTTAGAGCGCTCTTTCTTAAGCCGCAGCAACTCTTCATCTTCTATCTCAGAGTGATGTGTAATCACCGCATGCTTCAGTTTAAGTGCATTAAGAACCTCAAAAGATTTATCATCAAAACAGAAAATATATAGCTGAAACTCTTCGGTACAATTCTCAAGGGATCGGTAAAGAGTCAGACCCTTATCCAGATAATAACTGTCAAACAGCGTGCAGAATGTCATCATTTTTTCTTAACCTCTTTCAGATATTCCTCATAATCGCGAATATACTCGGTTCCGTCATAGTGAGTGCTTGCCAATACCAAAAGAATTGAATCTTTGGAAAAATCATACATATCCTTCCAGATCATTTTCGGAATATATACCCCCGTCATAGGGCGGTCAAGTTCTGCCACAAATTCTTCCTCGCCGTCCGTAATCCGCACTTTACTTCTGCCCGCCACATTAATCAGGACAAACTCCGATTCCCTGTTTGCGTGTTGTCCCCTGACTACTGTGTCATCTGAATCATAAATATAGAATACACGCTTCACATCAAAAGGAATCGACTGTCCGCCTTCAATCACGACCAGCTTGCCCCGCTCGTCTCCCAGATCATCGAAATGTATGATTGGACACTTTTCTCTCAAATTCATATGTTTAACCTCATTCAAATTCATTCAGAGCCCGAATCACATATTCTTGCTCCTCATCTGTCATTCCATTGTACATGGGAATGGAAAGTACCGTCTTCGCCAGATGCTCTGTTTTAGGCAGGAAGCCTTCTCCATGACCCAGGTACGCATACGCCTCCGCCAGATGCGGCGGAATCGGGTAATGAATAATCGTCCCTATTTCCTTTTCATCCAGATAACGAATCAGCCGCGCTCTCTCCTCGCATCGGATTACATACTGATGCCACACACAGCTTGCCTTCTCCGGCAACTCCGGCAACAGAATACCCGGATTATGGATTTCCCTGGTATATCTGTTGGCAATCAGAATCTTTTCCTCCGTCAACTCTTTTAAATGCTTTAACCTGACTCTGAGCAGCCCCGCCTGTAATTCATCCAGCCTGGAATTGGCACCTACTATTTTATTGTAATACCTTTTTTCGCTTCCATAATTTCGGAATATTTTAAACGCATCGGCAAGCTGTTTATCCTTTACCACTACTGCCCCTCCGTCTCCAAAAGCACCCAGATTTTTGGAAGGGTAAAAAGAAAAACAGCCAACATCACCAAAAGTACCCGTCATCTTCCCATCATAACATGCTCCGTGAGACTGGGCACAGTCTTCCACCAGCTTCAAATGGTGTTTTTCACAGATTGCTGTAATCTTATCCATCCGAGAAGCGATTCCGTATAAATGCGTTACCAAAACAGCTTTCGTCTTCTCTGTTATTTTCGCCTCTATCTCATCGGCATCCATTCCAAAATACTGATCCGGTTCCACGAAAACAGGCGTCGCCCCATTTATGGTGATGCCCATAACGCTGGCGATATAGGTATTTCCCTGTACGATGACCTCGTCGCCTTTTCCGATTCCTAAAAGCCGGAAGGCAATCCACAGAGCATCCAGACCATTGGCAAGCCCTACACAATAGTCTGCTCCTGTATATGCTGCAAATTCTTCTTCAAATCCGCTGACCTCTTTTCCCAGCACATACCATCCTGAACGAAGGACTGCAAGCGCTTTCTCCTCAAATTCTTCCTGATATTTAAAAAAACCCCGGTCCATCCGGTTTGGCATAATTCTCATGACTGCATTCTCCTATATCCTCAAGCATTCTGTTCCTGCCATTCCTGCTGCTTTCTATTAATCACAAATCTATCATCACATTTCCCGATAGGTCTGGCTGGTATGCCGCCCACAATGGTATGATCCTCAACATCATGCGTCACCACCGCATTTGCTCCCACTATTACGGTATTTCCAATTTTTACATTTCCTATAATCTTTGCCCCCGCGCAAAGAAGTACCTCATCCCCAATCACTGCCACCTCATCTCTTGATTTCATGATGTTATTTCCAATGGTGACTCCCTGCATGATCTCACAATTATTCCCTATGATTGCTTTTACATGTATGATAATATTGCCCTTATGGGGCAGACGGAGTCCGTACCCTATCTCTGTACGCTGGCTTAATTCAATTCCGCATCTCTCCTGCAGATGCCTAAAACGGATATAGCAAAAAGAATGAAGCAGGAACTGCATCACATTTCTTTTCTGAAGCCCCACAAAGTAATGGCAGATCCGATAATAAACCAGTACTCCCATCATCGACCTTCCGGAACATAATGCCTTTAATACATCCCTTTTCGTACAGGATTCCAAATTTCGGTATAAATCCTGCCTGATATATTCCTTTGTCTTCTCCCATGTCATCTGCATACATTATCTCCCAAGTTTCAAAGCCACCCAGCTCTTCAGCATCTGCATCCAATATTCTCTCTTGCCAATCAAATGATATTCATGCCGCAGCCGCAAGGTATCCCTATATGCCTTAACAGAACCGGACGCCCCATCAAGGGAAAAATTCGATATAATATGATAAGTCTCTATAAAGCGGACTTCTTTCTGCTCTTTTATCCTCAGCATAAATTCGTAATCTGCCGAATAAGGATACTGAAGTGAATATCTTCCATACTTATCATATACTCTTTTGGTAACAAAACATGCGGGATGGGCAATCATATCCTGATTCAAGAATTCATGATTCTTCAAATAAACCATGACCTCTTTTCCTTTCGAGACAGTTCTGATCAAACCATAAATAATGCTGTACTCATCCCCTTCATAGGCCTGTGAAATCTTTAAAAGTGCATCATTCTCATAATAATCATCACTATTCACAATGCCTATCAATTCTCCTCGTGCCATGCCTATTCCCTTATTCATGGCATCATAAATTCCCTGATCCGGTTCGGAAATCCATTTCATCTTTCCTTCGAATAACAGTTCATACTTACGGATGATATCTACAGTCCGATCTTTAGAAGCCCCATCCACAATAATGTACTCGTAATCCTCGACCCCTTGCTGCAACACACTCTGTATGGTTCTTTCAATTGTCTTTTCGCTGTTAAAGCATACCGTTATAATAGAAAAAAGCATAGATAATCCCTCTATTTTACTTTATACAAATTCATCCTGCTAAATAAATCTTTCACTCTGCATTTCCATTCGGTATAACTGTACACACTGCCTCCGGATCCAGACACACCCACGATTCTTGGATACCTTGGGAAATTGGTCACTTTAATCCGATTCTCCTGTATGACCTGCGTATAGACTCGTTCCAGAAAAATGCCCTGTTCATCCATTACCTGTTCGTAAACGTTTAAAAACATCCTTTTAAATTGTTCTACCGGCATGCCGTAGATCCTGGTGTCATAAAGGTCTCTTCTTGTTCGATTCGGAATATTGAAATACGTCTTTTCCTGATTAAGATGTGCTGCAATATCTTCAATATTATCTACCTTCAGCCTTCCTGTTATCTTGACAAAGTATGGTTCTCTGGAGGCAATCTCACTATGTGAAAAGACATAATCCATGATTTCTCCCTCGCCGTATCCTTTTCCATGAATGCAGGATTTCTCTATATTTCCCTGAAATGACAGCAGCTCTAATCTTATAGCCTTATGTCCGGCAACATCCACCAGATGCGAAAGTTTTTCTGTGCCATAGCTGCTATTCTCGCAAAATACAATTCCAGAAAACGCTTTGCTGTCTATTATAGAACATAGACTCTCTTCATATTGCCTCAGCCGCTCTTCCTCATCCCGCAAGACCAATTGGTTCATTTGGAGCGGCGGTCTAATCGTTCCTGTTATAATCGCAAGCATGCTGCCCCTCCTCATCTGTTTTTTCTGCATCTACCTGCACTGAGGAGATGACCATTCCCGAAAATAAAAGAGGGAACCAACTCATCTGGGTTGCCTCCATACTGTTGACCGTAACGCCGCTTCCAAGAAGAAGCACCGCCATGATTACAGCCAGATAAAAGGTCTTTCTATCATCTACCCTTGTCACATAATACATAATACTGATAATCATCATCAAACTTAAAGCTAGTCCCACATACCCCAACGAATAGAAAATTTTAATATACAGACTCTGAATTCTGAGTCCGGCACCCATTCCACTGCCAAATAAATGCGCCAATATTCCTTCTCTGCCGCAAGCATCTAAAATCATTTTCCACTCTGCATATCTGCTATACATATTGCTGTTGTTAAAAAATCTTCCATTAAATAAGCCGACAATCATTTCCGGATTTTCAAAGCCCAGAACAGGCATATATATAACTGCTACAATTCCCAGCAAACCTAGAATAATGACTGTAAGAAGAACGCCTGTCAGTTTTTTATTATTAACCACAAGTTCTGTCAGGTAGATAGCCATAATCGCATAAATTGCGATCATTAGTACCATCTGAATACCTGCATCCGAAAAAAAGACCATATAAGGACATACCACAAAAATAGTAAACAGCTTAAAGATGGTATTTCTGCCAAACATGGCAATGAACACCATGGCAAGAATCATTGCAAATGCCATATCCGTATCATAATAATATAAATCCCCGCCTGCATCCTGCACTTTTAAAAACGCAGTTCCAAAATGATAAAGACGCGTCAGCAGGTTAGCATAAATCACCAGATAGGCTGCCAGTGTGAGCACCCCGTAGCATTCCTTGATTCTGTCATAATACACCCTCCCCACAAAATAAATCAGGAATGCCGACATCACCTTAAAATAAATTTGATATCCGTCTCCTGAGCGAAAAAAAGTAATCGTCAAAAGACCGCTGAGCAAAATAACAATTCCATCCGTCAGCATAAATCTCTTTCGAATATTCGGGCGCACTAATGCAATCTGGTAAATCAGAAGAAGAACAACCAGAATGACCATCATGTAATCCAGTGTATGATATTGATACAGCATATCTACCAGCTGTTTTGCAAACAGAAAAAATGTCATACAAATCCCTCATTTTCTAGCAAGACAATATTTCGTCACGGTATTTCTTGATTGATACATCTTTGGTCAGATGCTCGACCAGATAGTCCCTTCCCTTTGCACCCATTTCTTCCAGCTCAGGAGATCCTTTCAGATCAATAAATGTTCTGATCAAATGTTCAATGGCTTCATAATCACCCGGATCTACACTGATTCCACATCCAGCTTCTTCAACAATGAGCCGTGCTTCCGATCCTTTCTCCAAAATGCCCAGAACCGGTTTCCCCGTTGCCATCACTCCATACAGCTTACTCGGAACCGATACACCTTTAATCCCCTTTGCATTTACCACAAAATGAACATCTCCGGCATTCAAACTGTAAATAAGCTTATCTTTGTCCTGATAAGGAATGAGAACTACATTGGAAAGATGCTTCTCTTTCCGATAATCCCTTAGTTCGTCAAGCACAGAACCTTCACCAATAAAAGCAAAGACCACTTCTGACTGACCCTGAAATCTCTCAATCACCTTAACAATGTTCAGCAAATCGTAATATAGTCCAATATTCCCAGAATACATAATAACAAATTTATCCTGCAATCCATACTGCCGTTTAAAATATTCAACATGCTCGTCTTCCCTTGGAAGGGGAAAAATTTCTTTTTCGTTGATCCAATTATTGATATAAGCGTAATCAGGAAGTGAATCAAAACGTTTTTGCAATGTCTCGATCATATCACGTCCCACCACGATAACCTTCTTCGCCTGCCGGCAGCTATATTTGTCCACCAGCATCATCATGCCAAGGAGCAGTCTGTTGTGAGAAAAATCCACGGCCTGTACCTGTTCTGGATTAAAATCCTGTATATTGTAAATCAACTTTGCCTTTTTTACTCTCTTTCCAATTACCCCAAGCATACCGCCCAAAATCGGAGGCTGTGAAATCGTAAAGATATAATCCTGACGCTCCACCCTGAAAGTAGCCGCTATGGCCGAAAGAAAATACGACAAAATATTGTAAATCCGGCTGGGTGTAAAATTCTTCCGAAATTCCGGCACCCGAATCCGCAGTACATTCACACCATTAATGTTCTCGAAATAATATTTATGTTTCCGATAATACTGGGGTATCTTGCCCGTGTAAGAAGGCACTGTACAAATCACCGTGGTGTGAAATGTATCTTTAAGTCCCTCTGCCAGTTCCGTCAGGATCTGACCTGTAGATGCCACATCCGGATAATAATAGTGTGCATAAATAAGCAGGTTCTTCTTGTCAGAATCCACATATTTTTTCCACGTAAAAGCATCCTTCACAGACAACAAAAGGAATTTCCCGTTCGTACTCACATAGCGTTTCCAAAGTCTTTGAGGATCCTGTATCAGACGATAGAGCCATTCCATATAGTGCCTGCGCATCCAGCCCGGCGCCCGCTTTACCGTTCCCGCATGAAAATCAAAACCTGCTCCCACTCCCAGCATCAAGGCGTTTACTTGATTCCGATGTGCATACATCCATTTTTCTTGTTTCGGTGCACCAAGTCCCACCCATACAATGGCAGCTCCTGATTCATTGATTCTCCTTACGGCATCCCGGTCCTCCTCTTCCGTCAGCGGACGAAAAGGCGGCGATTCCATGCCGGCAATTTTAAGTCCCGGATATTTTTCTTTGATTTTTTCTCTTAAGGCATCAATGGTCTCCTGTGAACTTCCATAAAAATAATGAGAAATATCAGTATTTTCCGTAGCCTTCCATATACTAGGCATCAAATCAGGACCTGCCACCTGCTCCGCTTCCTTAAATCCTCTAAGCCGTTGCAATAGTGCAAGGGGACTTCCGTCTGGAAGAGCAAGGAAAGCAGTATTCTGCACTTTCCTATATTCCTCATCTTTTTCCGCCATTACCGTCGTGTGTACATTAGACAGGCAGATAAATCTTCCCCGCAGTTCCTCAATATGATCTATAATTAAATTGACTGTATCCTGCATATTGGTGACTGCAACATTGACACCAAGTATACGACTGGTAAAAGGCTTTTTCATAAATTTATATCCTTTTGACTATTCTTGCCGGATTTCCTGCTATCACGCAATTCGCTTCAAACTTTCCGCTGACAACGGCACCGGCGCCTATCACACAATTGTCTCCGATTTCGCTTCCTTTCAATATTAACACATTGCACCCTATAAAGCAATTTCTGCCAATTCGGATAGGCGCAGTTCCTATTTGCTCTTTATCATCCGCAAGTCGTGCGCTGGCATCCACCGGATGAAAATCATTATCCAGAATTTTCACATTGCCGCCAATATTGGTATGATCTCCAATCGTGATTTTACTACGGGCATAGATGGTCGCCCCCGAGATTCCCACATTATCACCGATTTCTATGGAAGCACCCGGAATCCTGGTGAGAATGATTGTTCTTGAATACAATCCAACAAGATTGGACAAAAAGGAACTTTTCACAACGCAATTATCTCCAATACTGATAGAAGCTCCTTTTTTATTATAGATAAGCGGTACACCCTTTAGGGAAAGTGATCTCCCGTATTTTACATGAGTCGATTTTAAAAATAATTTATACAAGAAACAAATCATCTGCCTGCTCCTCCAAGAGTCGTCTGTACACTTCCGGATACACTTTCATCAATTGGTTCCATATAACATCATTGTTCCCTCTATGACCGGTATTGCTCTTCCACAATCCGGATTTTTTCGTTGATAACAAGTTAAAATAAATCAACACGGTCTCATTACAGTTTACTGTCTTCTTTTCATTTAATATTTCCATACATTTCAACCATAAATCATCCGTATTCAATGCATATTCCATAATCCTATGTTTTGAAAACGCTTCTTCCGGAAGGCTTCCCGGCGGATACAGCACGCCGTTGCATCCCACTGCCAAAGTGGAATAAGCAGGTATAGCACCTGTATCATCACTCCATTCATCATAGGGCGCAAATCCCTTCTGCCCATCAAATGCAATGCGATGGCTCCAATTACAGACAATAGTATCCGGATATTTCTCATGCCCCTGCCATAATCTCTCAATATGGTCTTCCGGATACAATATGTCATCATCAGCCGTAATCACATAATAATCCGGGTATGCCTTCATAGTACCATAATATTTCTTATGAGGCTTTAAATCCTCACAAAAACGGATTTCCAGGCCACGTCTTTTTAATCTTTCAAGTCTTTTCGGAATTTTCTTATCTGCAAATTGTTCTTCTGCAATCCATAAAATCACTTTATATGGCTTCATAGTCTGCTGCAGCAAAGAACTGACTGTCATCCAGACACTGCCAATCCGGGCAGGATATGTGGTCATGGAAACAATCACCCTGCTTTTCTCATCCACACCACAGTCATTTTCCCAGCATTGGAAAATGGGAAATAGCACGTTTACCAACACCTTATTAACTTTATAAAATAATTTCCAATAAGGCTTATTCTCTTTTTTCAGTTTTCTGATTGATTCATAAAAAAAAGCTATCATTCTATTAAACCTATTGATTTCCTTGCAATTAGACGGTATGAGAATGCATTTCTTCCATCACTCTCGGCACTTCTTTTCATTTTTTCATATTTTTCCGGATTACTCAAAAGTTCTAAAATCTTTTCTTTTATCACTGTCACGGAATCTTCCATCAGAAATTCAACATTTCCGCCAATATCTACATGGGTCGTCCCTTCCCAATATTTGCAGATCATTGGAATTCCCTGGGCAGCCACTTGTTCCCAATAAATGGAATGTCTTCCCGGAAAAACTACCAAATCCGCGGCGGCAAAATATTCATAAGACTGTTCCCCTTTTGCCCATCCAATATATTGAATTTTCTTTCCGTCACACAATGCAAGCAGCTTGTCTTTTAACTCTTCCTCAATTGATCCAAACACCAGCAGTTTCAGATTCTCCTGCGGAATTTCCCATACAGCCTGCATCAGCAGCAAGGTCTGGGTTTTAAACGCGTCAATCTTCCCTCCTGTGACAATCAGAAAGTCCTCTGGCTGCAGGTTGTATTTTTCCCGAACCGCTTTTCGAACCTCCTCTTTAGCTGCCCGCTCTACGCTCTCATCGTCCGCCCCCATAATCAGCAGGTCGGTTTTATCAGCTGAAATCCCATATATGTTCTGTAAAAAATCCACCCTTGCGGGCATTACCCCAAAAAATTTCTTTACATAAGGTTCCACAGCCTTTGCGCATGGTTTCCACCAGAAACGATAAAGGGTGTTTCTTGAAAACCAGTTCCGGGCACTGTTGGAAAAGTCACTGTGATTATCCGCATAAACAACTACCTCAGGATGTTTTCTTTTGTAAGCAGCCACTTTTCGATTATCCTGAAACTGAAGGTTATGCACAAAAATAATGTCTGGTCTAATCTTTTCCAAAGTATCTCCAAAGCCCTTAAATATTCCAATCTGACGATTCACATTGTATGGTAACGGAAATGCAAAAGGCAGCCGGATAATATGGACACCGTCCGGGTTAATATAATCCGCTTCTGTCGTGCACAGTCCCCACACGCCCTCCGTGTAACAGTGATCTGTAGTTATCAGGCTAACCTCATGTCCGTCTTCTGCCTGATATTTAATAAGATTGTTTTCCTGATAATTAAGTCCTTCCGTATATCCTCCGACCAGGCAAATATGTGCAATTTTCACAGACGCTCCTCCTCTTATTCCTTACCGCCACGAAGTTTTTTTCTCAAAGCAATCATATAAGCTGCACCTGTAATCATTACGGTAATAATAAATCCCAATGAAAAAGCAGTCACCACGACCCTGATTCTTTCAAAGACGAGCAGATTTTCCTTCTGCACTGCCAAGACCTCCGGTCTTGCCTGATAAAAAATACCTGCAAGAACGCTGATCACAAATGCCGCAGCTGTTCCAATGCTTAAAATCACTTTCTTATGTACACTCCATACATCCCGCTGGCTTTCCACTATTTTCTGCAGTCCCTTAACAGGAATATAAATTTCTTTATCCATATTCTTAAAAAGTGCAGTCTCTTTTTGCCCTTCTCTCTTTCCACTCATCATCGCAAAAAGACATTCTCCAATAAACAGAAGCGGAAGGTTCTTAAAAGACGTATTAAACAGAAACGGCTCTGTGATTCCTGCTAAAAGAAAGCAGCAGGTCATGGCAAGTTCAATGTTTTTCTTTTGCTTTACATAGGTTTCAATCATTGCTAAATACCCCATGCAGATCAATAAAAAAACAGGAATTCCGTAAACCACAAGAGCAAAGATATATGCATTGTCCATGGTAATCACATCTGTCGTGATTGCCGCCAGATTATTTCCAAACAAAGACATATAATCAAGCGTGAGAAAATGCCTCGCCAGATGAATTCTATTATTAAAAATCTTATCCGCTATTTCAAATGCCTTCCCTTCAAGTATGATTGGAAGGATAATAGAAAACAGAACGCAGGCAGGAAAGACCAGCCTGACCAGAAAATACTCTGCCCTGCTGATTCTTTTTTTCTTTACATAATAGGATAAAAGAATATATGCCATGACAATCAGGGCACCCGTAAAGCTATAAGAATAAAAAAACAAAATTAGATTTCCAGCTGATAAAATCAAAAGGTGCTTCCAATTATAGGTTTCTTTTACACAGTAGATAAAAAAGGCTGTCAAAATCAGATAGGACATGTGAAGAACATTGGGATGCGGATATCCCATAAAATAACGCAGTACCGCACCTGAAATGTTCTTTGTCTGAACCGCAGTCTGAACGCTTCCAATAAATACAAGGGAGGTTAAAAAGCGCCCTGCCATTGCGGCAGTCCATACCGCAAGACCAACCTCAAATGCCCTCTTTACCGAGACATTCTTCATTGCTACCACTGTCACCATACAAATTAAGACCCCCTTTTCGCCGCTGACACGATAAACCACTGTCGACAACACCAGCAAAAAGAGAATCACCGCCCATTCCTTATAAGAATATTCTGTAACACACATCTTACCTATAATACACATAAATGCTGCAACCAAAAAAATCTTATAGACACTCTGTCCATCATATAGTCCAATGCCTTTGGCAAAAAGCATAAGTCCCCAAAAGCATAGATACAATAACTCTGACAGTTTCATTTGCAAACATCCCGTTTTATTTTCTCTTATATCCAACATTTCCTACCTGTTCCTTCAATCATAATTATTATAGCATAGCGCCGCCCGTCTTTCTATTCTTTAGGCTTTTCCAACCGTCTGAAGCAGTACATCCCTATTATAAAAAGCAGATAATTTCTTGCAATATAAACAGAAATGATGTGTGCTTCAATGACTGTATATAGAGTGAACATCGAGAAAAAGACTATCTCTTCCAGTTTTCCCTTTTTTGCAAAATATATCATAAACCCAGTCAATACCGCTATTGCCAGAAGCGCCGGAATGATTCCATACCAATAAAATAATCTGACCCATCCCATATCAAAATAATAATTGTTCTCAGGTCGTGAAAATAAACGCCATGTTTCCATGATTCCTTCATGGTTATCCGTTTCAATCAAAGAATGGAGCCTTCCTGTCAGCATGGTATCCAGAAACAGGTAAAAATTAATCTTCCTGTTGGTGACTCCTTCCCAGTAATAATGCCAAAGACACATAGCATCTTTCGCAGACATAATGGAAATAATAATGCTCCCTGCAAAAATCCCCATGTTTCCAGCCATAAAAATCCTGATCAGATTCTTATTTTTGATTCTGTCTGCCACAAAAAACAGTAAAATTCCACAGGCCGAAACCAAAAATCCTGTTTTGGAATCAGTCAGCAGGAAAAAGATCCCATTGGTGAAAAGTACCAGCACATAGTGATACCACTTCCATTTTGTATGATATAAATACAGACCAAGCAGGGTCAGGACGAATACCATACATTGAAGGGCATTCGGATGCCCCATTCCAAGTACATATCGCGTTTCAATACTTCCGCGTCCATAATCCTGCGTCAAAGACAGTGTTCCCAATATTCCAAACAAAGACAACAGTATCAAAACCAGACATCCTGTGAGGGTCATCCAGAATACCAGCCGCAGGCATTTGCGCATATCCACATCCTTGCAAGCCGCTATGAACATAACTACCCTGACTATCTCATTTCTTCCTGTAATAAAGTACGATACAGCACCTATCACTAGAAAAAATGCGAGGATACCATATTCCTTGGGAGAATATTTTGTCAAACATACCTTGGCAAAAAAGAGCAGGAAAGTCAGGCGGAAAATCTGTCCTTCTATCGGATTCGTATAAGCGCTCTTATCGACCAGCACAATCAGAACCTCTATAATCAATCCTGCATAAAAAAAGCAGTACGCTGTTTTTTCTCTTAATGTTCTATCAATTTCCATTTTATACACCTTATTCTGGCTTTCCCAAAGGACTGACGAATCTCCATCCCTTCCAGAGTTCCTCCATCTCTTCTTTTACGAAAGTCTGACTGTTCTTATGAATTGTGGGACGAATCATGATTTTATCATCATTTCCATTCAGCCTTGCTCCCCAGAAGCTGAAAGTAGAGTTAGCACAGATATTATGCTTACATTGACTCATCAGCCAAATATCATAAAAGCTGTCCTTTCCATGATTGATATCTACAATTGTATATTCTTCCCCTTGATATTTCTGACTCACATAAGGAATATCATCAGAAAACAAGTAGAAATGCGCCCTGGGCACTTCCTCCTTCACAAGCCTTATTGCCGTTTCATAATATCTGTCTGTACAAATATTGCCAAACATAGCTGTATTTTCCGGATCCAGATAGTCTCCTCTCCTTACATGTACACTGACTGACGCTCTGCCCTTCATTTCCTGTGCTATCGTCTGGTTCAGGGAATTACCACCCACTGGAAATTGTATTTTCTCCCTTAGTTCGTACAAAATATCACTGTAATATTTTTCACATGCAAAATATCCGCTGATATACATATCCTCAAAATCAAAAATCTCCGGGTGATACATCCCGCTCTCCTTAAACCAATGTATTGTAAATGGCATCAGCTTCCTTCTCAATTTGCCGGAAAAACGGTCATTTCCAATCAACTTTATTTTTTCCTCAGGTCTGCATTCCTCACAAATCAGTCTGTCAAAATAATTCAGTTCAAGCTCCCGTTTTTTCAGAACACCTTCCTGATTTTCCTCAGAAAACCACGAAAGATCCAGTCTCGCTTCCTTTCCTATTCTCACAAATTTCCTGTACAGTGCATACTGCTGGAGCTGATTTCCCAAGCCTCCCGCCACCTGAATAATAATCATATATTCTATTCCTCTTCTTTATCACAATGTATCAGTTCTAATCCCAGATAAACATCATCCCCAGCCGCATCAATCAGTTGATTAAGGGATTCATTGTATACGAGCACATTAACTCCGTTTTCCACCATCGCATAATCATTTCCGCCCAGCAGAATGTGCACTTCATCTCTCACTTCTTCTCCCACCTCATATAAGACAGATTCTACGTGAATTTCACCGCTGTTTATATTCAGGCAATAATCATATTCTTTTCCTGCAAGATAAAGTACCTTTTCTCCTCCCTTAAAGATGAAGGCACCGCCCCCTGCATATTCTTCCGCGGTAATGCCAAGCTGCATCAGTTCTTCCAGATACACTTCTCCTAACGCATTATAATTTCCTGTAAGCGCTATGATTACCGTCTGTTCCTCTTCAAGTTCTGCCAGAATCTGTAGGTATGCATTGATATCCTCTGCAGTTTCCAGATTATAGCGAAGTGTTTTATTTCTCAAATATAGAGCATTGTCCTCCCACAATTCATATCCTTCCTGCCCTCTCCTGTCAGGAATCTCATAATGCTCCTTTAGATATTGCGCCATGTGAGCTGTCACTTTAATTGCTCCATAATTGTTTACATGCGCTCCATCCCTAAAATCGGTTTCAAAATTGAGGGAAAGCTCATCATAAAGCTTGTTATAATTGATAAATGGGATTCCCTGTTCCTGGGCAAATGCCTCCACAGCGTTGAACTGCATCTGGTTCTCCTCTGATATCTTAAAAGGTGAAGCAAACAACACCACCGGAATATTATTTTTTTCTGCCGTATCAATGATTTCCTTAAGCATAGCAAGCCTTTGCGGATCCAGTTGCATGCTTTCCGTCTCCTGTGCTGCTTCTGGTCTTTCAAGAGTCTCTCGCTCATAACTTCCTCTGTATCCTCGCATAAAAGGAATAGAATCTTCAAAGTCACTCCGGGTAAGCTCTGCGTATCTGGAATGTACCACAGGTATTTTCATAAAAACCCTTTGCTTTTCTCCCCTGTCCATGTCCATATTATCCGCCAGATAATCAATATATTCGCCAAACACCGGGGACCACCTCATGCCGAGCGAATTTCTGTACACGTCTGAATTGGAATTAGCAAGCTCTCCTCCAAGTGCCCCCATCACCTCCACTGCAATCACCTTCGGCTGTTGGGTCTGTAAAGCTTCCTTCACAAAATAGCAGGCACTGTCAATGGTCTGTGAACCAGCGGAAAGGGTATATCCCGCTATACCATATTCGTCCCACAAAAGCCCATGATCTATCGTGCAGTGTGCATGACTATTTCCAAAAAACATCACATCTATACTTCCATTCTCTGCTTGATAAAACCGCTGCCATCCTCCTCCGCCGCCCATATCTTTATAATTAAAGACCTTTAATATACCAGACAGCATACAAAACATCAGCAATAAGAACACTGTGATTTTTATGATATTGCAACAATTTTTCTTAATCATTTTCGTACTCCCTACCCATCACCTTAAAATTGGAAATAGATAAACTGTGATGAATCAAATCCGGGACCATAATATCCGAACACAATACATACAAAAAGGAGCATAAACAAAACGCACCACCTGAAAACAATCCACTGCCTTTGCAAAAATGCATCAATCAGTTCTCCTTTTTTATACTTAATCAATTCCACTAAAAGCAGAGTCAGAAGTGCAAAACCCAGAATATGCAATTCCCTGATATCCAGTCCAAGCGTATAAATCTGCTGGTCAAATAAAGACCACCAATCACGGTACAATACCATGCGCTTTATATAATGCACTGCCTGATGCAGCGAATCTGCCCTGAAAAAGATCCATGCAATATCCACTAATACAAAGGTTACGAGCCCCCTGAAGAATCGATAGCCAAAAGAGTCCGTCTTTGTATGACATCTGTCATTTATTTTCCTTGCAAGCGGCGCAAGTTCCTTCTCCGCAATCTGATAGGCTCCATGAAGGAGTCCCCACGCAACATATGTCCAATTGGCACCGTGCCATAATCCGCTGACGCCAAAAGTAATCAGAATATTCCGGTATTTTTTCAGTTTACTGCATCTGCTTCCTCCCAGCGGTATATACAAATAGTCCCGAAACCATGTGCTTAGGCTGATGTGCCACCTTCTCCAGAAATCAACAATGGAAACCGCAAAATACGGAGTATCAAAATTCTCCATCAACTGAAATCCCAACACCTTTGCGGCTCCGATTGCAATCATGGAATACCCGGAGAAATCACAATAAATCTGTACAGCAAATGCTACTGCTCCTGCCATAAGCGCAGTCATCTGATATCCTTCATACCCTACAAATACAGTATTTACTAATACCGCCGTTCTGTCGGCAATGACCACCTTCAAAAAATACCCCCAAAGCATCAGAATCAATCCTGAGGTCACCCTTCGATAATCCCACAGCTTATGGGACGGCTCTTCCTTGATCTGATTAAGCAGATTCCCTGAACGCTCAATAGGACCTGCCACCAATTGCGGAAAGAAAGAAACAAAGAGCGCATATTTCAGGAAATTCTTCTCTGACTTAATGGTTCCCCTGTATACATCAACGATATATCCAAGCGCCTGAAAAATATAAAACGAAATTCCCACCGGCAGAAGAATGTCAAATTCATTTACCGGTCCGATATGAAATCCTGCTAAAACGGGATTGAGCGTCTCTATCAGAAAATTTGCATATTTGAAGTAAATCAGCATTACGATATTGGACAGAAATCCCACTGCAATGACCAGCTTCATTAGCTTCTTTTGCTTATGTTCTTCCATCCCGGTTGTATTTTTTAATTTTCCTACCGCCCGTCCGCATATATAGGTAATAACTGTAGATAAAAGAATCAATACGATATAAAGCGGATTCCAGCACATGTAAAAAAAGTAACTTGCCGCAAGCAGCCATATATAACGTACCCGATGTGGAAATACAAAATACACGAGCAGTACAATCGGGAAAAAGATTAAAAAATCAATCGAATTAAATAACATATCAATTTCCAGTCCTCTAACTATTCTCTTCTGTCATCGAAAATAATGACAGCGCCGGTCCAAGCGACCACGGATATGACCCATATACCTGAGGATACATAGAAAATCCCTGACACTCGGCAAGGCAGCCATCTATCCTGCCATCTTTCACGGTTCCCCACAAAGCCTCTCTTCCGCGTATCATTCTTGACTTATGAATGCCAATCAAAACCTTCGTCTCCAAGGATCTGGCAATAGCATACAGAATCATGGCGGTTGCAGAGGTATCAATCGGTCCTTCTTTCGCCCCCAGCTGCCAGCTGTAAAGACCGCCTTCCAGCTGATAAGCCTCCACCTTGTCCACAAGACGCCTGTAAGACTGCTTGATCATCTCATAGCTTGGTCTGTCGTTTTCCATATAAGCAAGGCTTTCCGACATCCCGATCATCAGCCATCCTGCCGCCCTGCCCCATCCAACAATGCCGTATTTCACACCGGTTTCATAGTGGTACCCATGGTAAGGCAGCCCGGTTTTTGCATCCATTCCATATTCAATAAAATTTTGTATCTGCGTGACTGCAAGGTTAATCGCATTCATATCTCCATATGTACTGCCATATTTACACAAAAACGGACAGATCATCCCTATTCCATCGGCAAAAATATAACCGTTTTTCTGGTTCGGGCGATAAGGAAGACTTCCTGCACGGTCTGTTTCATGGTCAAACAAATATTTGACCATAGTATCAGCTGCTTTTTTGTATTTTTCATCCCCAGTCATCTGGTGAAGATCAATCAGCGCCATTCCGCTGAAGACATCATCCAGATAATACATTTTGCATCCATGGCTGATCCATTTATCATAGTATTTCTTTAAACAGTCTAAAATAATCCTTGCTTCCTCTGAATTTTTATTTTTCATATAATAATCTGAAAGACTCTTCGCCACCAGCCCCGTTGGCCAGTTTATTTTGTCCAGAGGCTCTACCTTTCGTCCTGTCAGCATTTTCGCCGTTCTTTTTAAATAATATCCCAGACTTCGCTTCGGATAATGAAGCAGATCCTCCTCCGCTGCTTTTACCATTTCAAGCATAATGGTCCTCCTTTCCTTTCGCCTTTAGTTTTCTTCTGATGATTCCCCATAAATATGCAAATTCCTGTGTTCTCCCAAACAACAACAAAAAGATACCGTTAAACACGAAACAAATAACCACGAACATGACTGCAAATGACCAAATCGTCACTTCCGGCATAATCACTCTTCTGATACCGGACAAAATCACAAAGATAGCTGAAAGAACCACCAGATATTTTACAGAATCAATAAAATAAGATTTCACATGTTTGTCGAAGCATACCCTGTAAATGATAAACGGCTTGGTGATATTTGCAATCAGCCCCGATATTACCGTTCCGATATAAACGCCTGTAAGACCTATTTTCTGTACCAACACGATAGAAATAACCAGATTAACTGCCCCCTGTATCAGTGCCAGATACTTGTCCTGCTCAAAGACGCCTGCCGCCGTCTTAAAGTTCGATAATACAATTCTATCACCTTTGAAATAATAATCAATCAAAATGCAGGATACCACACTGACTGGCAGTACGCTTTCCGGTCGCCATAGGATGATGAAGGGCGTCAGCAAAAGGAAAAATCCTACCGCTGAAAATCCGTAAATCCAGCAGGCAAAGAACCGGTACACTTTAAAGATACTATATTGTTTTTCTCTGGATTCCGTGGCAATCAGGTTGCCAAAGCTGGATAGCACAGAGTTAAATATGATATTTACAAAATTAGACACCGAAGTCAATATCATATTATAATTTCCCACAAAACCGACAAGCGTGACGTTGATGAATGCCGATATAATCATGCTGTCTGTCTGCAGTCTCGCTACATCTCCCACCTTATGAAATACCAATGCCTTGGTCTTGGTTACAATCTCTCCCGTCTCTTCCTTCGACAACTTCTCCACATTCCTGTCAAGAAGGTACGGATAACGTTTGTCCAGATAATGGCTTACGAACACTTTCTGCACCAGTTCCACAAAAGCTGCCGTAAGCAGATATAAATAAAAGTTTTCCGTCGTGATAATCACGATTATCTGCAAAACGACCGTAATCATCTTAGTAATGGTGATGATATTGGTCTGAATATAGTTGTTCTGCTCTGCATTAACCAGACTATACTTATATGCCACAAAGTAGGAGGTAACTGTGTTAAATAAGAAAATGAAATAGTACAGCGTCAAATCCCTTACCGTGACCCCCTCCGGCTGCTTCACCAGATAAGGTAAAAACGGTGCAATCAAAAGCCCGATAACTGCAATGACAAGCCCGATAACCCTATATGCCTTTTTATAAAGCTGCATATAAGACTTGACTTTTTCATAATCCTTCCTTGCCACCGGTCCATACAAGCTATAGTTGAGCGCTGTTCCCACTCCCAGTTCCGCCATGGACAGAACAGATAAAAGGCCGGTATATAAGTCATTGATACCTGTCAGGGTATCGCCCAGATGGGCAATAAAAATGGTACGCAGAACAAATCCAAGCAGCTGGGTGACAACATTCCCCACGTACCCAAACGCTATATTTTTTGTGGCTGACTGAATTCTTCCCATAATCTGTCTACTTCTTTCCCCGTCAAAAATGCCCTGTCCTTATATGCAGGCATGACCTCTTTCAAATGTTCTCTGATAGGCTCTTCTTTCTCCAGAAGCCATTTGAATCCCTCCGTCAAATCATCCGGTCTGCTAAGACTTTGAACAGGAATTACATAATGCTCTTCTGCTCCGAACAAGTCTCTGGCAATGCCCCTTGCCTTTACTGAATATCCCACTACCAGCGTAGGAACAAGGGAGGAATATGCCGCTATGGTCGCATGGGTCCTTGCCCCTACGAACAACCGGCACCTGCTGATGTATCCCTTAAGTTCCTCACATGTTCCATCTCCGATCTCCACTACTCTGCCTGTCTCTTTAAAAAACTCAAACAACTCGTGAATCGGTCTTCTGTCATCATTCTGCTCCCATACCACGTGAGGAATAAGTGCAATCTGCATATCTGTATGATCTATGATATACTGAATCATCTCCCGATAATTTTCCATGGTAATGCCTTCACGGCTTTCATTATCCTGTATCATGGGACTCACATTGATGCCCACTGTATTATCCCCCGCAAATCCTTCCGGAAGCGGAAGTTCTTTCTTTTCTAGTGTAAATGCGGGATCCGGATAACAGTATAATTCCGGAATTTTCCCCTCTTTTTTTAAAGTTCCATCCTTCTGCACCATCCCGCAGAAAGTCGTCTTTAGCGCTTGATAAGTAATGGATTCTCTGGCGATAATCATATGATATTTTGACAAATCCTCTACAATCTGCTTATTTTCCAATAATTCAGGCTCTATGGAACATCCAAGAAGAATCGTCCTGCTTCCTTTCCTGTTAAAAGCCGAATTGGCAAGACGTAAATCGCTCAGCATATTATCATAACAGTAATTGTCACCGCCTATAGAAATAGCCAGCGGTATCTTCTTTTCATTAAAAATCTCCTGATAGCGGTATCTGATAAAGCTTTCCCCATCGCCTGTCAGTCTCCGGTAAACATAAAGCAGAATATGAATCAGCTTCTTTTCCTCTATTTTCTTTTCCTGTATGATTTTGCACCGTTCTTTTAAAGAATAAGCATGGTCCTCTTCTCCCCGGTAACTGACGAGCGTCACTTTTTCTTTTATCATGCGGCAGATACTGTTGACAATCGCCTCACATCCATGATTTTTGCTTCCCGCATGCATATACATCACTAGTTTTTCTTCCAAACCTGCCTCCTTACAATCAGACATCGTAACTGTTCAGTATCTTCACAGTTACCAGACACCATGAATATTCCTGTCACCTCTTATCCTTCCAGAGATGGTACAGCCCCAGATAAACTTCAGGAAGCGCTGCAAATATTTCTGACTTGACCCTGTACCCCTTCGATAGTGCCTTAACAGCTCCCGGCACCTGCATTTCCTCTTTTATCTTATCATGGCATAGTTCAACATACTTCCGATATTGTTTTCTTTCCCTGGATGGAAGCCGGGCAAGCTTTCCTGCCGTCAGCATAATCGCCATAATGAGAATTGCCGTAACACGGCTTTTTAACTGCTCTTTTTCCTGTCTCGCCTCATCCATCCCCAGTATATCCATGCGGTCAATTTCTTCCCGGGCAAGCTCCCAGCAGGTAATCTGGTCCATATATTGGGGACGGAAATCCCTGTTCATGGCACCTGCAGGATTTTGAAAATATCCATATCCTTTATACGGTATCTCCGACACCCGGCGCACCTCAGGCATTAAGTTCACAAGAAACAACATATCCTCGCCAATGGTAATCTCCTGTCTAAACCTCAGATTTCCTACCGCGCTACGCCTGTAGAGCTTACTCCAGCAGCGGCTGTTTCCCTTCAGTATTCCTTCGGTCAGAAATTCCGCCGGAGTATAGGTCTTCCTGCTATTGCCTTCCCCAGCAGGAGCAAAGCCTCTAAGTTCCTCTTCCTTACTCCATGTCAAAAAACCGCAGCCGGCAATGTCACTGTCCGTCTGGGATATACAGGAATATAGCACGCTTATCATATCTGGGAAAATTCTGTCATCCGCATCCACAAAAGTCACGAACTCTCCCGTCATCCGCTCAAGCCCCGCATTTCTTGCCGCAGAGACCCCTTCATCGTTTGTCAGAATGACCCTGATATTTTCATATTCTTCCTGAAGCTGTCTGCATATCTCTCCGGTTCCGTCTGTGGAACCATCATTGACGATAATCACTTCTAAATTATCATAAGTCTGTCTCTCTATGCTATCTATACATTTTTTGAGATAATCCTGTCCGTTATAAACCGGAACAATGACGCTGATCAGCGGTTTTTCTTTTAGCAACTGGCTCATCCCGGCTTTCCTTTCCTGTTTTCGACTGTACTATTTTCCTTTTGTTATATACTATCTTCTGTAATAGAGAATCATCGCCAGCCTAAGGAGGCTTATCGTAAATCCACCCGGATGCCGCAGTACCAGATACAGCAGCCGGTTGGACTTCTCCCTAACCTCTACTTTTGTATTCCGGCATAATTGTCTGGCTTCTGTGTCCGTGCAAATTGCTGTGATATTCTTTCTGTATCCTCCCGGATTGCCCCTTGCCTCATTCTTAATGGCAAGAAACAACATGAAAATATGCTCCTGATCTGCCTTTTTCAACATTTCTTCCTGCTTTTGACCTTGAAACTTATCACAAATGATCTGTTGTGTGATTCGGTGCAGCAACCTCATATTCTCATACATTCCCTTATCATATTTATGAATCATGGAACTTGTCACGTAAAGATAATGATAATAGGCTTTATGGTCCATAACTACAAGACGTTCACAGTCAATCAAGGAAGGTAGCATGATCGTCGTATCCTCGGATGTACGAATGATAGGATCACTATATTTGTAATTATCTAAAATCAGTTTTTTTGCAATCAATTTCATGCAGCGTGATATGGTTATATACCGCCATTCTTTTCCCAAAAGATTCGGTATAACTTCCCTCTCCATCGCTTCCCTGTCATATTCCCCCGGTGAAAGCTGCTGCCAGATATATTGTTTACCGCCGCCTTCCCTTTCAATCACATAGTCGCTGGCAATGATTTCTTTTGGATTCCCCGTAAGATAAGCTGCCATCTCCTCAATCATATTAAGCTCCACCCAGTCATCGCTGTCCACAAAACTGATATATTCCCCTGTGCTCTCCTCCACGCCCTTTTTCCACGCGGAAATCAATCCTCCATTCACCTTATGAATGACCTTTATCCTCTGATGGGCGCCCGCAAGTTCGTCACAAATCTTTCCGCTTTCATCTGTAGAGCCGTCATCCACAAGCAGAATTTCCAGATTTGCATAACTCTGATGAACCAAAGTGTCCACACAGCGTTTCAGATATTTTTCTGTATTGTAAACAGGCACTATGATGCTGACTTTATATTCCTTCATGATAGTTTTAAAACCTCCCTGTAAATCTGAAGCAGCTTTTCCATGTTTTTTTCAATGGAAAACTCTTCTGACACCTTTCTCCTTGCCTGCTTTCCCAGCCGCCTGCATAATTCCGCATCCGCCAGAGCTCGTTCCAATCCATTCTTCAGGGAATCGGAATCCTTAGGTTTGACCAATATACCTGTATAATCCCTCACAATCATCTGAGGAATTCCACCCGTTTCTGAAGCCACTACAGCACAAGAAAATGCCATTGCCTCAAGAAGTGATACGGATTGTCCTTCAAAATAAGATGGCAGTACAAAAACATCGCACATCTCCAGATATTTTCTTTTTTCTTCTCCCGTAATCCATCCCAGCCAACTAACATATTCCTTATATTTCCAAGCTTCCACCCTAAGACTTTCATCTTCCCATATTCCCCCCAGATAAAGCATTGTTTCCGGGTATTTTTTCTTTATTTCCGGCATAATTTGCAGCAATTCACCAATGCCTTTTTCTTTGCACAGCCGCCCTAAAAACAAAATCTTATGCTGACCATATTCCTTGGAAACAGATTCCGGTATCCCAATTGCATCCGGCAGTACCGTAATTTTGTTCTTGGACACTATGTGACCGAAAAACTCTTTCCAAACCGGCGCCAATACTAAAAATGCATCCCCCATGGAAAGCACACGATCTATTCTTCTGCGCCCCCGGTCATCCTGCTCTTTATAGTAAAAACTCTCAAAATCACCGCCATGCTGATGAATCACGATTTTCTTTCCAAAAAGCTTTGCCGTCCTTATAAAAAAGGACTTTCTATAATAACTGCTGTCAGATGCCATATTGACATGAACAATTTGGTACCCCGGCACCTTCACGCAAAATAAAGCAAAAGCTTCCACTGCCTTAATCAGCTTTCTCAGCTTACTTCCTTCAACCATGGTTCCAATGTAACATAAGCCGATTTTCTGGTCCAGCCCGGCATCATAGTAATTATTCACCACAGCGGATATCCCGCCGTGCACGCCCCTGTCCGGTCCTACCATGAGTATCTTTATTTTTTCCTGTTTTTTCACCTGCTGCCTCTTTTCCTCCAATCGGTTACTTTGACCCGCGTCCTGCAATTACCACCCATATGGTGCGAAGCAGAATCTTCACATCCAGTGTCAGCGACCATCCGTCTATATATTCAAGGTCATATTTTACCACATCATCAAAATTTTCAATCTCACTGCGCCCGCTGACCTGCCACAATCCGGTAAGTCCGGGGGTCATGCTGATACGCCTTCTATAATACTGATTGTATTTTTCAAATTCATCTGCGGTAGGAGGTCTTGTACCGACCAGACTCATGTCCCCTTTCACCACATTATAGAACTGGGGCAGTTCATCAATGCTGGTCTTTCTGATAAATTTCCCTACCCTTGTAATGCGCGGATCGTTTTCCATCTTGAACATCAGACCCTGCATTTCATTCTGCTTCTCAAGCTCTTTTTTGCGCTCCTCTGCATCAATGTACATAGAGCGGAATTTATAAATCTTAAACCTACGACCATTGCGCCCGATTCTAATCTGCGAAAACAGAATCGGACCCGGAGAATCCAGTCTGATGGCAAGTGCAACAAAGGGAAAGAAAACCAGTGTAATCAACATTCCCACCAGTCCTCCCAGGATATCCATCACCCTCTTGATCAACAGTCTTTTATAGCTGCTTTGGAACCTCGTATAAGTAATGACAGAATAGCTTCCAAAATTGTCCATCTTGCTTCTCTCCGAATGGGTTCCGGGAAGTTCCAGACAATAGTGGCAATCTACCCCCATCTCGTCAAATCCGTTAATCATAATCTGAATCTGTTTCTGGCTCAGCTCCGGCGCATAAATAAACACCTCATCCAGTGCCATATAAGTCACATCCTCCATAAACCCCTCTTTCATAGGTATTATGGAAATACCGCTTATTTCCTCCGGTGTATGGCTCTCCGGGCAGGCAACCTGTACAATCTGAAAATTCATATCCAGATTCTCTTTCAGGTGCTTCACCACCTCTTCCGCCATTGCCCTCTGAGTAATTACCAGAACCTTAATTCTGGATAAATCCGAACGATAGTGCAGGCGCATTCCCTTTTTAAGCAACAGATGGACAAGAACCGTCAGTATCACATTGATGATTGTAAAATATACCGTAACAAGGCGTGAAAAAGGATCTGCCCACTTTAAGAATGTCATAATGGTCTGTACCACCAGAATCATAATGGCATTATACTTCAAAATCTCATAAACTTCCTTCTTTATCCCTCTTTTCACAAAATTTCTATTCCACGAGATAAAAAAGGTATAAATGGTGCAGAAGAGCAAAAGAAGCAGACACACTTGAAAGTGTATCCCTTTGTCTTCCATATCTCGAAAATTGCCGTACCGGATATAGGTTGCCAGAACAAAAGATATTCCTATTGTCACCAGATCAGCAAACCACAATCCGTATTCTTCTATCACCTTGTTTTTCTGATTCATCCTGCACCTCGAAACCGGATTATTGCTTTCCTAACGTGCGCCTTATTTTCCTTAATGCCTTTCTGAAAAAACGCTTTACCTTCATGGAAATCTTTGTGTAGATCTGCCTTCCCCTGCTTACCGGAGGCATAATCAGATACCGGTATTCTTCTATATGTTCAAGGAGATATTCCGGATAGCTCTCATCCACCTCCACCCGTTCAAACCTTGCATCCCTGCCGAACATATCCTGTCCTAAGATCAATCTATCCCTGGCTTCCGCCAAAATATCCTGATTATTGTATTCCTGATGGGCGGCTGCCACTACTTTAGTTCCAATCCGCTTGGACACATCCCTCTCCTGTCGGCTTCCCATATAGCCGAAATGCCAGCCTCCGTCTGCCACCCGCACTGCATTGTTTGCCGTGGTAGAAGCTTCCCGCAGCTTGATGATTCCCGTTTCGGGAATGCTCTTCTTACCAAATACCTTGGTGCCCAGCCACATTTTTCTTTCTACCTCCGGGAACTCCCCGGTAATGGAAAGGAGACTTCCCGATACCTCCTCCATATTGATGAAGCAATAGAACATTCTCTGGGCTAGATGATAAACCTTATCAGGGTCAAATTCTGCTATAATCTTTTTCAAAACCTTTGGGTTGGGTATCTCGTCCACATCGCTTAAGATGATTACGTCATCCTCCGCGGCATCCTCAAGCCCTCTCGCCAAGGCATTCTTCTGAAAATTGTCCCTGAAATGGGTAGTGGCGTCTACCGGAGAATCATCCACCACGATATATTCAATCTTGGGAAGAAATTTCTGGAACATTGCCTTATTCTTTTCAAAGCATAGCTCTTTGGGTTCTCCTGAGAAAGTCACCGTTGCTTCTTCTATAATAAACTTGTCCACAATAGGATTTAAGATATTCAGCCGCAACTTTAAGATATCAAGTTCATTGAAAAACGGAATACAATCATATACCATCTGTTCATCTCCTATTTCTAACAGGAAACATCCTGCCAGATATTTTCTTTGCCCAAATCAGTGTCTCCAGAAAAGCAGCGGTCTTACCGCCGCCTTTAGTGTGCGCCATCTTTTGGTCCAAGGATTTTCAAATCTGGGATACTGTTCATTTCGTCCCCACCACTTGTGAAAAACAAAAGGGGCATCCACATCAAGAACTTCCGGCACAGGGTGCTCATGTCCGAAATATTTTGCCACTTCTACCGGTGCAATTTTCATTCCCGCCTCTTCAATCCTGTGTTTATTCATGCAGCATAAAAAAGCATCCTCGTTATAAAAACCATCCTCATTCTTTTCCCAGACAAGACCTGCCTTTCTTGGAAAATCCAGAAGCCTTTTGCTTCGCAGAGAAACGCTGTTCCCCACCCTGCAGAGATTGCCGTAAATGTCGTGGTAGCAATGCTGCTTTCCCGGTTCGGGAATAGGCCAGGGTGAGCCAATATAGTCATAGATAAGAAACGTATCCTGCCACTTTTCAGGATGAACCACAAATCCGTCATAATGAATCAGCAGGACATAATCTGTCTTGATATAATCGCCCAGCTCATATACCATTTTGTAATTGAAGCTGTCAATATCTTTTAGTTTCGAAGTATGCTTATAAGTAATGGAATCTGGCAGCATCAAGGGTTTTCTGTGGGTGATCAACACCACCTCCCCAAATTCGATTCCCTGCATACTATACTCCAAAGCTTTAATCGTTTCATACACCTTGACGCTGGTCATGGCTGCCAGCGTTACATTCGGCAGCTTTCGCTTGTTTGTATTTGTCATCTTAACCTCATATCATAATCCTATGCCTTTCGCTTCAGCATAAGTTTTAGTCTTCTTTTGATACTGCGTAAAATCCTAAGCATCCAATGTCTTCCATAGCGGATTTTGGTTTTCATCTCTTCCAGCAAAAGCGTTGCTCCCTCTGGCTTCTTATTTAACGTCCTGTACAAGGGCGATTTATTTTTATATTCCTGCAGTTCTTCAAGGCACTCTTCATAAGTAAACACCTTTCCGCTTCTGTCCTGATAATGCCATCCCTCGTAAATATTTTGTTCCGATGCCCAATACCCATCCGAGACATTATGCCTTGCCCAATACTTAGGAGCAAGTATATATTTGACCGTGGTACTGGTGAATGCCGGAAAGTATGCAAAGGAAGAATTGGAAAGAAGCAGATACTTTGCATTCTTTATAATGGAATAATCCTTCGCCAAATCAAAATTATATGCCGGAATTCCCGGCAGAATCTTACTTGCTTCCTTGACGTCATTAGTGATGATCATAAATTCCATATCCGGATTGATTTTCTTCATGTTCCGGATACCGTCCTTCCAATACTTCTTTCTCAGATAAAGTTCAGGGCAATCCAGATAATCGCTGCATCGCAAGTGAAGAATACACAGGTTGTCCCTGCTGTATTCCATGCAGTCGTATTCCTCTTTCACCTTGAGCCACTGGCGGATTTCTTCTTTATACTTTATATAATAGCTTTCCGCCTGCATATTTCCATAAAGTAATGTATTATCTTCCGGATGCATGAGTTTTTCGTCCACTCCGGTGACATAGCAGCCATGGGTCAGGTCATGCCTGGAATTACCCATATAGATACGATCCTCTTTTTCATAATAAACCTGACGATAATCTTCCTTTGAAGAAGGAACACCGTAATCCAGTTCCATGAAATACATACCGCAGTCGCTGTGTATATTGTTTGCCACCGTTTCACTTCCCAGAATACTGAAAGGCAGGTGGTTGTCCATGGCAATACATCTTGTCGTGATATAGCAGAACAACTGATTGCCAAGTCCCTGTCCTTTTAACAATTCCGTTCCAATCATATGAAATCCTCCAACTGGATTTTATAATGTAGTTTCCACCAGTTTTGCATCCTCTACCTTATATATAATATCACACTTTTCAATGGTATTTAATCTATGGGCGATAATGATCATCGTCTTTTTTCCATGGAAGCTGTTCACTGCTTCCATGACTGCTGCCTCTGTGTCGTTGTCAAGAGCGGATGTAGCCTCGTCAAACACCAATATCTCAGGATCATTATAAAGTGCTCTGGCAATACCAATACGCTGTCTCTGTCCTCCCGAAAGACGCACGCCTCTGTCACCTATGGTAGTGTCCAGCCCTTCAGGCAGTTCCTCAATAAATTCCCGCAGCTGGGCTTCCTCCAGCACTTCCCATATTCTCTTATCGTCGATTTTATCCTCATCAATTCCGAAAGCAATATTATCCCTGATGGATTCATCAATGAGATAAATGGACTGTGGAATGTATCCCACCTGTGCCAGCCAGGATTCGTAATTTTTGAAAATATTCACACCGTCACAGGTTATTTCACCCTCCTGGGCATGCAAAAGTCCCAAAAGCACATCCACAATGGTGGATTTTCCTGCACCGGAAGCACCAATGATACCCACAGATTTTCCTTTAGGCACAATCATATGCGCATCTTTGAAAATTGCCTTTTCGGAATCAGGATAGTGGAAACTGATATGATTCAGTTCAATCTTATCCTCCAGTTTCAGCTTTTCTACCTGAGAGTTCGCCTTTCTCTCAGCTAACATAGCATCTGTCTTCATGCCCTCCTGCAGATTTTCATATACAAAATCAAGGCTGGGCTGAGTATAAGCAATTTCCGTAATGTAGGTGTTAATCCTGTTCACGCTGGGCAGCACCCTGATTGCCGCCACACCAAAGGTCGCTATCGTCTTTGAGATTGCCCCGGTATCACCGCCTCTGCCAACGAATATTGCCACGAAGGACAATACACTGACAATAAACACCGTCTCAATCAAAAGCCTTGGCGTGTTATTCAGCACTGCGTAATTCCTGCCCACATCTGCCCCAATCCTGCCGGTTTCATAATAATTTCTCACAAAAAATTCTTCCCTGTTTAAGACCTTGACATCCTTAAGACCATAAGTCGCTTGAATCCTCCATTTGGCAATGCGGGACTGAATCGCCTGATTCTGGGCGCCGATTCTATTCAGCGCAGGCTTGAACACTTTGATGATAAACAAAGTCAGCACTCCGAATACGGCGATGATGAACAGCGTCATGGATACACTCTGCCAAAGCAACACAAGAAAAATAAGCAGAGATACCACTACCTCACTGGCAAGCTGGAGCATTGCCAGCATCAGCGAAAAAGTCTGTGGGATATCACTGTCAGTGATACGGAACACCGTCGGAATATCTGCCCCCAGATATTTTTCATAAGGTCTGTTTAAAAATTCCGCCATAACGCGGCTGATCATTTTATTTCTATTCTGGGTAATAAAGGAGTTCTGTTTATAAGTCAGAAATAAGATGTATAAATTCTTGATTACATAAACCGTCATAAGCGCGATGATTAATGCCAGTGTAATCTGACCGGTATCCTGAATATGAAAACGTTCACAGAGCGTCTGCAGGATTTCATACCTATTAACATATTCCATCAACTCCTCTGGCGTGAGGAGTGCCGTTACCACCGGAATCATACCTCCCACACCCAACGTTTCCAAAAGTCCTCCAAAAAAAATCATGATTCCCAATATCATCAGTTGCTTTTTCTGCTTACGGTCAAAAATATATCTGATTTTGCCAAAAAGATTCGTTTTCTTCATGTGTCTCCTTTTTACTTCCGCTTATTGAACCAAACGCCCTGCGGGCTTATTGGTATAAAATTATATCATACATTACTTTTCTAAGCAAATTTTCATTGAGATTCTATTATTGCGGGTATGGTAAAAGTATGCTAATATGTTCCATAAAAAGGAGAAAATGCCAATGAAGCTAAAAAATTTATGTATTCATTATATAGACAGGATTTTATACAAATATTACTATAGAAAACTGATAACTAAAGGGCGCAAAACCAGTATTTCGGATGATAACTCATACCCTGTGGTGTGTTATATGGCATCAAAGAGTGAGCATTTTTTCAAGAAGTTCAAAAGAAACCCTACTTATAACGATGTCTTAGAACATGTCTCCGAGAAGCAGGGACAGGAATATCTGGATATTATCAATCAGAATAATAAGCTGACCTTCACAGATGCTGACTGGAATAATTTTTTGGGGAATGATCTGTACGGCAACCCGATGACATTTTCCTATGAAATCAGCGGGCGAGCTGTAGATGTTTCACCCACCACCCTGCGTTATGCCAAAGTATTGCAGGATATTGTAACCTTATTTGACGCCCATCAATTTAAATCGGTTGCTGAAATCGGTATTGGCTATGCGGGGCAATGCCGATTGCTGACAAGCTATTTGAATAAGATTGAAACCTATTCCCTCTTTGACCTTCCGGAAGTTTTGGCATTGGCTGGAAAATTTCTTGGCAAGTTCGGGAAATCTATCACTGATAAGGTTCGATTCGTGGATGGCACTCAGATTGATGTAGAGGGGAATTATGATTTTGTAATAAGCAACTATGCGTTCTCGGAATTAGTCCGCGATGTTCAGGATGTTTACCTGGAAAAGGTCATCTTAAAGTCAAAGGCAGGCTATATAACGTGGAACACACTCTCCCATGATGTATTGGACGGCTATAGCCTTGAAGAACTGTTAGAAAAGATTCCCGGCTCCTCTACAATCGCGGAAGAGCCGTTAACCAAAGAAAATAACTGTATCATTATCTGGGGGAACTAAGCATCAGCCCACATGCTGTCTCAGCGGTATGATGAACTTGTCATAAATCTTCACAATCCGGTAGTAAGCACCCGGCCAGCACAAAGCCAGTTTCATTCTGGCTTTGTCCCCTGATGCTGCGAAGTCCTTTCGATAGATTCTTTTGATTTCACTCTTTTCCTTCCGCAGAAAAGTCATTAATTCCCTCGCAGAATCTTTCATCTTTCTGTCCTTGAAATCAATATAATAAAACAGCATTTTTCGATAAAACTGATAGGCGGATTTTTCTGCCAGTTCCTGCATACCCAGTTTTTTAAGGTAGTCCGCCTGCTCTTTCCAGAAAGGAATCTCATCCTGAAAACGGCGCTCATGAAGCTGGCTGTTCATGATACTGCCGCTCCGGTCTACGGTATAATTGTAATAAGGCGTATCCAAAAAAACACATTTTGATGCCCTTGTAAGCGCCCATGTGGTATACATGATATCTTCTGATTTGCGCCCCTCCGGAAAACGGATATCCTCAATCACTTTTCTTTCAAAGAGTTTACTCCATACAGAGTGGTAAATGTGATACTGGGGATCGCCGTTTATATATAATTCCAGCGTCTCTTCGCGGCTAAGTTCCAGTATATTACCGGTAGAGTGGTCCTCTTCCGCACCTTCTCCTACCTCCCTGTAGGCACATATAGCAATCTGCGCGCCTGTACGCAGGCAGGCTTCCAGCATCTTTTCATACATATCTGCTTCTACTATGTCATCTCCATCCACGTATCCGATATAACTGCCCTTTGCAATTGCAAGTCCAGCATTTCTTGCAGCAGAAGGTCCGCTATTTTCCTTATGGATAACATGGACAACATCATTCTTCCGGGCGTATTCATCACACAGCCGGGACGTTCCATCCGAAGAACCGTCATCTACCAGAATGATTTCCATGGGGTTATACGTCTGCCTCAGAAGGCTGTCCACACATCGGGGCAGATATTTTTCAATGTTATATGCAGTTACAATGACCGAAATCAATGTGCCATCCTGTCTCATGTTTCTATCAATTCACCTTTCGGGGAAATTTTAATCATCTCTTCCGTATAAATATCCCGGCATTCCTGATTATTGAACCATACAGACGGAACAATCACCAGCTTGTCATGGGAAGGATTCAAATAGGCGCCCCACCAGCTGAAGCTGGAGTTTGCCAGAATATAATGCCTGCACTTGCTCATCAGCATCAGATCCAGATAGCCAGTATCTTCCGTGGTGCCTTCTATGACCACGAACCGGTCCCTTCCTTCTATCTCTCCCTCTTCACACAGCCCCGGAATCCATTCTTTCACCCATTTCGTCTCATTGCTGAAAACAAAAAACACTGCGTCAGGGACGTCCTTAAGGATCCTTTTGACTGCCCTCACGTAATATTCCTGGGTACAGATTCCTCCGAACACCTCGCTGGTCGTCAAATAATCTCCTCTGCGCACATGCAGCGCCACCGCTGTAGTGCTCCCTATCTGCTCCAGATAGCCTTTCATCCTGCGTTCTGTATCCGGATTTATCCCTTCCCATATTTTATCCGAAAAGACAAAGGTCTTCCGCACCTGCGCTTCTATATCCTTGAAATATTTTTCACTTTGAAAGTAGCCGGTCAGATAGGCAGGTTCCCTCTTTAGCACCTGCTCGTCAAAATTGCAGTCTTTTTCATGGTATTCAAGGGATCTTCTTCCAAATAATTTTCTCCTGATCCTGTGAGAAAGCTTTAAAAATCCGTCCGTAATCTGATTGATTTCCACTGCGCTTGCTTTTGGATAGGAGATGTCAAATACCCATAGCATAATGGGTCTTGCGTCCGGCACTTTATATTCGGCAATGTCATCAAATTTCACTTCTTTTCCCATGGAGCAGAGCTTTAAATACAGTGCATACTGAAACATCTGGTTTCCCAGACCGCCTGTCATTCTGATTATATTCATAACTGGAATCTCTTCCTTGTCTCTTATTTTACGGTACGGCTCACCTTTCCCTTTGCGTCAACGAGGATCATGCCTTTCGTGTAAACATCATCGCTGTCCTTTTCATTCATCCATTTATCCGGCGCCACCACCAGCTTGTCCTCATGATCATTGATCCACGCTGCCCACCAGCTGAAACTAGAATTGGAAATAATATTATGTCTGCAACGGCTCATCAGCAGCATATCCAGATAACCGGTATATTCGGTATTTGCCTCCACCATGACGAACCGTTTCTCCATGGCTGCAATTTCTTCCCTGCTCATCTCTTCCTTCATCTGGCTTTTAATCAGATTTTCCACCCAGTTCTTTACCCATTTAGGCTCATTGCTAAAGATGTAATAGACCGCTCCGGGGCACTTTTCATGAACATACTGCACTGCACCTTCATAGTATTTCTCTGTGCAGATACCCTCATACAATTCCCCTTCCTTGCGGGAATCACTTCTGTACATGTGAATCCCCACTGCCTCCGTGCTCTCTATTGCATCCAGACATGCCTTTGTACTTGAATAAAGCTTTTCCGGCAAGTGCATCTCCTCAAGAAGCGGGAATGTATACAACTGCCTGATTTCATCCCTTATATCTTCAAAATATTTCTCACTCTGAAAACTCCCTCTCAGATACATGGAATCAAAGGTAAAGATTTTCGGGTCATAGAACCCCTCTTCATAATATTCTATCGCACGTCTTCCAAACAATTTCCTTCTGATTCTTTTTAAAGGCTTCATGGAGCCGTCTGTGAATTCTACGATTTCATCCCATGTTGCCCTGGGGTAATCTATGCCGAATAATGCAAGCATGATCGGGCGTGCTCCTTCGCTTCTGTATTCATTTATATCATCAAATTTTACTTCTTTTTCTAATGAGCGGAGTTTCAGATACAAGGCATACTGGAACATTTGATTTCCCAGTCCTCCGGACATCCTGATTATATTCATGATCTACACCTCTTATCTGGTATACTTAACTAATGATTTTATCACACTTTCCTTACCCTCACAAGGAATACCCTTGAAAAATTTATTGCCAAACGGTAAGCAGTGGCTTATAATAACATTGATTTTCCCAAAAGCAGTTTTCCAGAATCCAAGAGGAAGAATTCATGTTATTTAACTCCTATATTTTTATATTTCTGTTTTTTCCACTGACTTTAATCGGATATTATGGATTGAATCATGCCAAAATGTACAAGGCTGCTCTTGCATTTCTGGCTGCTATGTCCATGTGGTTTTACGGCTACAATAGTATTTATTACCTGGCTGTTTTAATCATCAGTATTCTGGCGAATTACTGCTTATCTGCATGTATGGTCCGCACTTCTCAAAAACGCCTTAAACAGACTTTTCTGGGCATTGGTATCTTTTTGAACATTGGCATTTTATTCTACTTTAAATATTATGATTTTTTTATAACAAATCTAAATTCTGCCTTTCAAACTAACCTCCCTCTATTAAGGCTGATTCTGCCCCTGGGCATCAGCTTTTATACGTTTCAGCAGTTATCTTATGTTATTGACTCTTACAAAGGCGAATGTGAAGATTATAGTTTCCTTGAATATGCAGCGTATGTCTCTTTTTTTCCTCAGCTGATTGCAGGTCCTATTGTCTATCACAGTGAACTGATTCCTCAGCTTAGGGATCATGGCAGCCGGAAACTGGATTTTGAGAACCTGAGCAGAGGAATTTATGCTTTCTCTTTGGGACTTGCTAAAAAGGTCCTGATTGCAGATACTTTTTCTAAAATCGTAGTCATTGGCTACGATTATATAGCAGAGCTCAACACGCCCAGCGTCATTCTTGTGATGGTTTGTTATTCCCTTCAGATTTATTTTGATTTCAGCGGTTACTGCGATATGGCATACGGCATGAGCTATATGCTGGGCATAAAGCTCCCTTTCAACTTCAATTCCCCTTATAAAGCCATGTCCATTTCGGATTTCTGGGACCGGTGGCACATGACCCTGACGAGGTTCTTTACCCGATATGTCTATATCCCTTTAGGTGGTAACAGATGTTCAAAGGCAAGGAATTATCTCAATATATTGATTGTCTTTCTTGTGAGCGGTCTGTGGCACGGCGCTAACTGGACTTTTATTATCTGGGGGCTTCTGCACGGTATCCTTTCCGTGTTGGAGCGGCTCTTCCATGACGCCCCACAAAAATTGCCGTGTTTTTTAAGGACAGGTTTAACCTTTTTATTTGTCACTTTTGCATGGAGTCTCTTCCGGGCAGATTCCTTACATGATGCCGGAATGCTGTGGTCGCAATTGTTCCAGGGCGGATTTGGTCCCATATACCAGCCTATTACAGACAAATTTGCTGATTTGGTGGAAATGAACTTCCTATATAAGGCAGGACTTGGCGGCATTATGACACGTTATCCCTGGATACCGGTCACTACTTTTACGCTCGTGATTTTGACCGCCTGCTTCACAATGAAAAATACCCAGGAGAAAGCAGCGCAGATGAAGCTCACTAACCGCAAAATCCTAGTCGTGGTCATACTTATGCTGTGGAGCATTGTATCCTTATCAGAGATAAGCGAGTTTTTATATTTCAACTTCTAACGTACTTAGGACGCATGAATGGAGGAAAACATGGAACAGAAAGAAGCCAGAAAATGGTTCCTGAAATGCATAGCGATTTTGATAACGGCACTGCTTTTGATTGCTTTTGCTGTATTTTTTGTGGATCCTTACTTTCATTATCATAAACCATACTCCTTTTTATCCTACAGGCTGCATGATGAGCGTTATACCAACGACGGTATTTCCAGGCATTTCGACTTCAATGCCATCATCACCGGCACCTCCATGACCCAGAACACTAAGCCCAGCGAAATGGATGCATACTTCTCCACTCTTTCTGTCAAGGAGCCTTTCCCCGGCGCCGGCTACAAAGAAATTGCCGAAAACCTGGACCGCGCCCTTTCAAGAAACCCAAACGTGAGCATCGTCCTTTGGGCTGTGGATTACAATGGACTGCTTCGTGATGGTGACTGGCAGCAATACGATTCCTACCCCACTTACCTTTACGATGATAATCCATTTAACGACGCATCCTACCTGTTCAACAAATCCATCCTGTATCACGGTGTACTCCCCAATGTCGCCATGACCCTTTTAGGGGAATCTTCCACCACCATGGACGAATACTCCTCCTGGGAACGGGAATACGGCTTAGACCAGATCCTTGCCTCATACGACAGAAACCACGTCAACTTAAACGTAAGCACAACCTTCGGAGAAGAAGAATACGAAACCGTCACTGACACGATCACCTCAAATGTTACCCGGATCGTAAACAAATACCCCGACATCACTTTTTATATCTTCTACCCTCCATATAGCATCTGCTACTGGGACGCCCAATATCTCAAAGGAACCATCCCAAAGCAACTAAAAGCAGAGCAGACCGCAACAGAACTATTGCTGGAATGCCCCAACGTAAAATTATACAATTTCTTTGACCAGTACGACATCATCTGCAATCTGGACTACTACTGCGACGACGGTCACTACAGCGCCGAAATCAACTCCCTGATCCTCAAATGGATTTCCGAGGGCACTGGTCTTGTGACAAAAGAGAATTATCTGGAGAAAATAGAGACAGAAAAAGAATTTTTCTTGAACTACGATTATGACAGTATTTATGAGTAAAACATACTTCTCATTCCATCCGACACGAATAATGATTCCTAGCTTGTAGTCGTCTCATGTTTCTGCCCTGCGGGCAACATGAGACGGCTGGCAAATCTCCCTTTCCCTAAAATCCTCGGCTATGCATCCACTCCTGAAACATTAGAATATACCAGATCTGAATCCTCCATTCTCCGTTGTCTATAAAGTCCTTCCATATCTTCCAGACCACATCCGGATTCAAAATCCCCTGCTGTTCCAAGGTCTTTCTATCAATCAGGCTCTCCGCCCACCCCCGCAGTTCCTTCTGGCGCAGCCATTTTTCAATAGGAATACTGAATCCCTTTTTAGGGCGTTCCATCATTTCTTTAGGCACATAGCGGTAAAGTACATCCCGCAGAACCTTTTTACCAATCTTCCCTTCCCGTTCATAGTCTATTGGAAGAGTCCAGGCAAATTCCACCACGTCCTTATCCAGCATGGGGACTCTTGTTTCAAGTGAAACTGCCATGGCTGCCCTGTCTACCTTTACCAGGATATCATCAGGATGGTACATCAGCATATCCATCAGCATGATATTGTGGTTGGTTTCTTTTAAAAATTTCGGGTCGTACTCACTGTATTTGTAAGTACATCCTCTGCTGTCAAGGCTGATTTGTCTTGAGAGGGGATCCGTTTCATAGGAAGATATATATAAATCGGAGGGACCCTTAGCACCGAGAAGCTTTCCTTTGATCCGGTAAATAGGTTTTCTTGCAAGAGGGCTGTGTATGACCAGCTCACTGCATGGTTTTCTGATAAAGTAGGGAACATGCTTCATCTTATTCCAGATACGCTCCACTGATGCATAAGAAGTATATCCGCAAAACAGTTCATCCCCACCGTCTCCGCTTAGAGATACGGTCACATGCTCCCTGGTCATTTTGCTCACCAGATAAGTTGGAATCTGAGAGGAATCTGCAAAAGGTTCCCCGAACATATCCGCTAATTTCGGAATCACCGCCTTGGCATCCTCCTCCGTGATATAAAGCTCTGTATGATCTGTGCCAAGATGTTTTGCGATTTCCTTCGCATACACCGCTTCGTTATAATCTTTTTCTTCCATGCCGATTGTGAAACTCTTTACCTTGCCTTTATGCAGTGACTGCATCAGGGCAACAACTGTGCTTGAATCGATTCCCGCTGACAGAAAAGCCCCTACAGGCACATCGGCAATCATCTGCTCCGATATGGATTCCTTCAAAAGGCGTTCCAGCTCATCCGCCGCCTCCACAACAGAGCCTTTGAAAAGATTTTGCTGGCCCTTTCTTGCTGTCTCTTTAATCGACCAGTAAGGCTGAATTTCTGCATCTTTTAAATTATTAAATGGCAATTTAATTTTTAACGTCGTCCCTGCTTCAAGCTTATAAATACCTTCATAAATTGAATATGGTGCAGGAATATACCCGTGCACAAAGTATAAATCCAGAACCGATGTATTTATAGGATTTTTGAATCCTTCAAGCACGGTAAGCGCACCGATGTCTGAGGCGAAAGCAAAGCACTCACCCACCTGTCCGTAATACAGCGGCTTCTCCCCTATCCTGTCGCGGAGGAGATATAAAACCTGTTCTTCCCGATCATACAACGCAATTGCAAACATCCCTTTGCAGAGGGAAATTCCTTCTTTCACCCCGTACGCTTCAAATGCCTCCAGTAAGACTTCGGTATCAGAAGTTCCTCTGAATGCATCCACTTTCTTTTCATCCAGAAGTCTTTGGGCTATCTTTTTATAGTTATATATTTCACCGTTATACGTTATTACATAACGACCGCTATGAGATATCATGGGTTGAGAACCATTTTCAGATAAATCTATAATGGAAAGTCTGCGATGTCCAAAAGTCACCTGCCCATCTTCAGAAAAGTAATTACCTCCGGCGTCAGGTCCTCTGTGAAACATTTTTTCTTTCATTTTTTCAATGGTTCTTTCTCTATCGCCTTTCAAATTACAAAATCCTGCTATTCCGCACATCACATCATCCTCCTGGAACGCTTGTTTTCGCTTATTTACTGGGTTTTACAAATAGAAAGGAGAAATTTCTCCCATGCGCCATATACTTTTTCAGGCTGATAAATATCAGCCGTTTGCATTGCTTTTGCCCCCATTACATCTGCTATTTGCAAGTTATTTATTAAATATTGCAATTTTTCTGTCAAAAGTTCAACATCTCCCACGGGAATTAAAATGCCATTGACTCCGTCCTCAATCAAGTCCGCCGGACCACCGCAAGGGCAATTTGTGGAGACCACCGTCAGCCCCATCAGCATCGCTTCAATCAGCGTATTTGGAACGCCTTCAGAATTGGAAGGAAGTACAAAAACACGTGTTTTGTAAATAGCATCAGACACATGGTCGATACTTCCCGGAAGCAGAATTCTGTCAGCATATCCCAACTCCTCCGCCATTTTCATAAGCTTCTCCCGGCAATCTCCCTCACCGTAAATAATCAGCTTATATTCTGGAAACTCCTCCGCAATTCCTGTAAATGCCTTAATCAGCATTTCGTGATTCTTATTTTCATCTATCCTGCCAACCGCTACAATGGTTTTCTCCCGCTCTCCCTCGTACCTTTCCCGAAAGAATGAAGAACTGACTGGATTTTTAAGAATCACCGCCTTATCGCGCACCTTTTTGGGGAAAAATGCAAAGCATTGGCGAGTCTGTAAAATAACACCTGCTGTCTTTGCAAACAAATGCCTTGCCATAAAGCGCATCCAGGCATTGTAATACTCCATTGCAGGCTCCGCCCTGACTGAAACAGCGACAGGTATATTTAAAAATCTCGATGTGAGAATCGCCATCATGTTGTTTTTACCGATAAAAGAAAGAATCAGGTCCGGCTTTTCCGACTTCCAGATATTCCTGAGTTTTCTGAACCGACGCACGAAATTAATGATTCTACTCCCCGTCGTCTCTTCCTTGGTGATATCCGAAATCACCCTCTTCACCTTTTCATTTAAAGGGTACTCATCTTCCTTCTGATATTGTGTCACCATCGTTACCAGATAGCCCTTCCCAGCAAAATAATCGGCAAGGTTGACCAACACCCGCTCTGCACCGCCCTTTGTCAGAGAGCCAATCAACATGGCAATGTGAATCTGCTTTTCCATCTTTATTCCCGTGCCTTTCCTTCAACCTTTTCTTTTCTCTTTTTTCCGCTCTATTTAAAAATAAGCACGGTACCATTGCTGAAACGTAAAAAATGACCATGACAACTTGGAATAATTTGTACCAGTTGCCGGTCCGCCGTCTCCTGTACGCATATATTCTTCTATCATACCTGCCACAAAATCAGCATCAAATATTCCCTGTTTTCTTAAGTAATCCCTGTTACACATATCCATAAGCTGTTCCTTAAGCGGTCCTCTCAGCCATTTGTCAAGAGGCACTCCAAATCCAACCTTGGGGCGATCCAACAGTTCTTTAGGAATATAGTCATACGCAATATCTTTTAAAATACGCTTCTTATTTCCCTTTTCATACTTTAATTTATGGGACATGCGGAAGGAATACTCCATCACGTCTTTATCTAAAATAGGACATCTTGCTTCCAATGAATACTTCATGGATGCCCGGTCTACCTTGCATAAAATATCTCCCGGAAGATAGGTATCCATATCCAGCAGCATCCGCCGAATCTGCCAGTCGGATACCTGGTAGGTGCTTTCTATAGGATAATGACACGGTATGCCTTCGCCCAGCACCATTTTCCTCGCCCGCACCACATAATTACCGGCGCCAAATTGGGTTTTTGTCTCTTTATTCCTGTTTCCCGCAATCACTCTTACCCGGAACGGAAGCCTTTCTTCCATTCCAATCTGCTTCAATCCCGGCAGACTGCATACTCCGTGGGTCATCCCACCCAGTAAATCCAGCATTTGTGCCTGATGGACATTTTCATAGATATTATATCCGCAGAAAAACTCATCTCCTCCATCCCCGGAAAGGGCAACCGTCACATCCTGTCTTGCCAGTTTGGAAACAAGCATACTGGGAATCTGAGAAGAATCTGCAAAAGGTTCATCATAATATGTAGGAATACTCTCTACAAGGTCGAACATTTCCTTTTCATTAATATATAATTCCGTGTGCTTCGTGCCAAGGTAATCTGCGACATTTTTTGCATATGCGGCTTCATTATAGCGCGCCTCATTAAAACCTATGGAAAAGGTTTTTACCGGCTCTTTAGAATGCTCCTGAGCAATAGCGGTCATCAGGGAAGAATCATAACCTCCACTTAAAAATGCCCCCAAAGGAACATCCGCAATCATACGGCAAGACACTGCCTTTTTCAAAAGAGCTTTCAGTTCTTCCTTTGCCTGCTCATAATCCACAACAGGATTTTCCTGCATCTTGTGATATACTTCTTTGATATCCCAATATTTCCAGGTTTTAATCTCTCCACAATGAAACTTTAAGATACTTCCCGGTTCCAGCTTATACACATGTTCAAAAATACTGTCCGGTGCATTGATATACTGTTGGAACAGGAATCTGGATAACACTTCTGTGCGGATTTTCCTGCAAAATCCTTCCCTTGCCATGAGCGGCTTTATCTCAGAAGCAAAAATAAGGTTGCCTCCCTCTATTTCATAATACAACGGCTTTTTCCCAATTCTGTCTCTTACCAGATAGACCTCATCCGTTTCCCTGTCGTATAGACAGATTGCAAACATGCCATTAAACCTGTGGATACACTCTATTCCCCACTTCAAATAAGCGGCAATAATCACTTCGGTGTCACAAGAAGATTGGAAGGGATAGTCCATAAGTTCTTTGCGAAGTTCTGAAAAATTATAAATCTCGCCGTTAAACACAACGCTGAGCCGCTTGTCGCGGGAATGCATGGGCTGATGCCCCAGCGGCGATAAATCCATGATGGACAATCTTCTCTGAGCCATACCAACCTGATAACCATCCTTCATCTGGAATATTTCTTCCCCGCTGTCATCCGGTCCACGGTGATACATGGTATCATTCATCTTCTTAAGCTGATCCAAGCTGATATTCTGTTTTGAAACGAACCCGCATATTCCGCACATAAGCTACCTCTTTATCCCTTTTATGACCTCTTCGATATATTCTTTCCACTGCGCAAGCACCGCATCCTCATTGATTTTCTCGCTGATTTTCCGGGCATTGTCGCCCAAACGCTCCGCAAATTCCCAATCCTCAATCAACCGGTTAATGGCGTCTGTCATTGCCTTTTCATCTCCCACCGGCAAAAGAAGCCCGTTTTTTTCATGCTCTATAACCGTCCTCGGACCACCGCAGGGACAATCTGTTGCCGCCACAGGCAGTCCCAGTGCCATTGCCTCCAACAGTGCATTCGGCATGCCCTCATAATCAGAAGAAAAGGCATATACACTGGCACGGGGCAGCTCCTTTTCCAGGCTGTCACTTGGTCCCATCAATTTCATATAATCTTCTGCCTTGTTTTCTTTTATAAAAGCCTCCAGCTTCTCTTTTGTCCCATCAAAGGAGTCCCCTCCATATAACTTCAGATAATAATCAGGATGCTTCTCATGCACCTTTAAAAAAGCCCTAAAAAGCATCATCTGATTTTTAAAATCAACTAGTCTTCCCGACTGTACCACTGTTTTTTCTCTTTTTTCCGGTTTTGGCACATTCAAATACTTATGATTAACCGGATTTAAAATAATTCGTGACCTTTTTTGTAAAGATGCCGGAAAATAAGTTTCCTGCTCCTTTGTCTGGAAAACACATCCCGCCGCCATCCGATATAATACAGGAATAAGCAGCTTGTCCGCCAGAGAATTATAGTAGGATTTCGGATCCTGCCGCACTGCCGGAATCACCGGAATACCGGTTCCCATTGCCGAAACCAGAGCACGGTAATTCGGTCTGCGGGTAAAGGAAATGACTGCATCAGGCTGTTCCTTTTTGATCAGTTCCCTCAAATACTTAAATCTCAGCCATATTTTACAAATACGATTTTTCTTTTCATCTTCTTTTCTAAGTCCTACATGAATTCTTTGAACCCGCTCATCCAGCTGGAATTCAACCTCACCCTGCCACTCTGTTGCCGCTATGATTTCATAATCCTGCTTCACAAGCTGGTTGACCAGATTGGATACCACCCTCTCTGCGCCTCCCTGTTCAAAACAATTTAAATGAAATAGAATCTTACGCATCTTCCTTTTTCCTCACCATATAAGACTTTTCCAGCCTGACCTGCTTAATTTGTTCATTCTATCACATTTCATCTGCCATCACAAGCTTTCCGCCTCTTCTCCAGCAAGCCTTAAAAACTTTTCTACATATTTTTCATAAGTGAAGCACTGTGCACGCTCCATTGCTGCATCCTGGTATGCTTTAAGTTTTTTATCATCTTCAAACAGTTCCAGCACGATACCTGCCATATTCCTCTCCTCTGGAAGAATCTGCCCCGCGTCAAGATTTCTCTCTTTCGACATAACCGGAACCAGAATACCGTATTCTCCATAGATTACGCTTCCCTTTCCTTCTTGTTCCTGCTTTTCCAGAAAAGAAGAGTTTCCATCTTCCAGCAGGATTTCCGCAGGACCTGTCATGCAATTTGTGCTGACAGCTGCCAGACCAAGGCTCATGCCCTCCACCAGCGCATTGGGAAACCCTTCGTTTAAAGAAGTCAGCAGATAGATTTCTCCTTTTTTCAAGTACTGGTAAGGCTCCCTCTGCATGCCCGCAAAATAAATTGCATCTGCTATGTTTAAATCTTCCGCCAGCTTTTTATAATAGGCAAAGCTTCCCGCTCCCATCAGGATCAGGCGCGCTTCCGGCATTTTCTCATGAACCAGGGAAAATATTTTCAACATATGCCAGAATCCCTTCATGTCATCATCCCTGCCCATTGACACCATGCAGCGGATCTTCCTGCCCTGCGCATCGTAATCTCCCCAAGGCAGATCAGGCTCATGCTGCTTCGCCTTTTCCTGAATAGCTTTTACATCATAAAGATTATATAACGTCGCCGTTTTGTGAAAATGATATCGATCTTCAAGTTCCCTCTCAATGGTCTGTGAACAGCAGACCATCAAGTCTGCCCGCCTTGTGAAAAGTTTAATTTTTAACTTTTCCTCTACATCTGTGTAATTCCGAAGCCCCAGCCAGACCTTCTCCTTTCCTGTTTTAGAAAAAGCATTCACCATATTTGCACTAGGCCCAAAACTGTACACGATATCCGGCTTCATCTGCTTTTTCAATCCTCTAACCTTCCGAGAACGTTTTACAATATTCCAAAGTTTTTGCAGGGTTCCCTTTTTTACCCCCATCTGGATATCGATGATATGCAGCCCCTCAACATCATACGCAATATTTGCCGAGTTAAAGATAACAATTGTTATGTCAAAATGCGGTTCCAACAATCTTGCCGTTGTAATGCAGACTCTCTCAAATCCACCCTGATGAAGCATGGGGGATATCAGCATCAATTTCTTTTTCATTTCCATTCTCCTGTTTCATAAAAGACCGTCATCTTTTCTGTCTGGGCGCTCACATCAAATCCTGCCTCCTGCATCTCTTTCGCATAACTCCTGCGCACATAATCAGCTGTATTTCTAATCTGTTCCGCCCAATGGGCGGCGTCTTCCTCTATACTCATCATACGAACCAGTTCCGTCACTGCCACTTCCTCGCAGATGGTATCTGACATCAAACACCTGAGCCCGGAAGCCTGCGCTTCCACAATGGTTCCCGGCAGCCCTTCATAGCGGGAAGGATACACAAAATAATCCATTGCCTGATAATAATCATAAACAGGATTCTGGTTCCCAAGAAACCGTACCTTGTCTGCAATCCCCAGCTTTTCTGCCAGCTGCTTTGCTTCCTCCATACCGCTCCCTTCTCCCAGCAGCAACAAGATATAATCCCTATTTTCCCCCTCTTCAGATTTAGTATCATGTGTTTTTTTGTCATTTATTAAATCATGATTTATTTTATCTCCATTACATAAGGCTGCAAATACCTGTAACAGATACTCATGATTCTTTGCATAATGGAATCTCCCCACATGACCAATCACATATTGATCTATTATCCTAAGCCTCTCCCGCATCTCTTCTCGTTTCTTTTCATTATAAGCAAAAGCAGGACAATCAATAGCATTGGGAATAAAAATCGTCCGCCCTTCCCTTACCGCCTGCTCCCCAAACACAGAAATCCCCGCCAGCCTGGAACAAGTAAACAGGAAATCTGCCTTCCTGGATAAATTTCTCCGCATCCAGCGCGTCAGCTTTCCCTTTGCACCCTTATCCACTCCCGCGCTTCTGGCATGTGCTATGGTAACAGGCACTCCTGACCTCTTCGCAATAGGTAAATAAATTGCCGCCGTACTTGTAATATGCCCCTGAACTGCTTTAAAATCATGATGCAATGCAAAGAACTTCTTCACAGCACGTTTATAAGAAAAATAATTGTACAATCGAAATCGGGGAATACGGTAAATCTGTCCTCCCAGTTTTTCTATTTCTTCATCAAAGTGTCCCTTCTGGTCAGTATGAACCAGAAAATCAAATTGAATCCGGCTCCGGTCCATATGTCGGTACAGATCCATAATCCGGCTCTCAGCGCCACCGAGCTGGGTATTTCCCAGCACATGTAAAACACGAATTGGAGCTAACATAATATATTCCTCCTATAAAGGTGTGTGATAGGCGTGACGACGTCATGTTATTGGCTTCTTATTTGGTTCGGCTCTTGATGAGCAGGTATTTGGCTTTTGCCATTAAAAATTCATTCCATTTTGTAATGGCAGCTCGCTTCTTAGCAGGCTGCTCCAGATATTCTTTGAAAGATATCCACTGGATGTTCTTGTTTTGGAAGTAGGATTCATATCGGTTCAGGTCATTTGAGGTAACTGTGTCGGTATGAACTACCATGGTCGAGTAGCCTGTTTTCTTTTTGAAGGTACTGCTCAAATTAAAGGAAATTGGGTAAAATTTTAACCCATCCCAAAGATAAGGATGACTACCAAATCCGTCTGTTAAGGCGGTAAATCCGATTTCTTTAAGGGCTTTCAGGGTATTTCGGTCATAGGAATGAGCGGGAGCCATGAAAATTTTTGTCTCAATGCCTTTTTCTTTTAAAATCTGTTTTCCTTTTGAAAGCATTTCCTTTTGTTTGTCCAGAGGGATTCCGGCAAATTCTGAGAAATTGTTGAGGGGGAATAGCCCGCCTTTGTCTGTGGTGTAGATGTGATGGACACCGTGCATGGCAAGGGTCCAGCCATCTGCTTTTAGTTCCTTAATATAGGACCAGAAGTCCTCTGGGATTTGGGATTTTTTAGTCTGCTTTTTTAGGTTTTCATCCTGGTTGTCGGGGACTATCCCTATAAGTGGTTTCACCTGATAGCGATCCAGGAGCGCTTTGAATTGAAAAAAGCGCTCCCAGTCCATATCAGGTGTTATGTCATCAAGTCTCACTGCTATTTTCATACAGTCCTCACTTAATCTGTGTCTTAATTTTTTAAAGGTTTTCTTTGTACCAGTCTATAGCAAGGTTGATTCCTTTGGCGAAGTCATATTCAGGATCATAGCCCAGTAATTCTTTTGCTTTGGAAATATCTGCGTTGGAATCTCTTATGTCTCCTGCCCGCTCAGGTCCGAAATGAGGTTCCACTTCTTTTCCAAGGGCACTGCACAGGTCATGGTATACATCAATCAGGAATTCTCTTCCTCCTGCGCCTATGTTAAATGCTTCGCCTGCTGCTTCGGAGGGTGCAAGGCATGCCTTTAGATTCGCTTCTATTACATTATCAATGTAGGTAAAGTCTCTGGACTGTCTGCCGTCTCCGTTTATAGTGGGCACTTCGCCGTTCATCAGCTGCTTGATGAATTTGGGAATCACTGCTGCATACATGCCTGCAGGATCCTGACGTCTGCCGAATACGTTAAAATACCGCATTCCATAGGTATCAAGCCCATACAGGACTTTGTAGAGTCTTCCGTATTCCTCGTCCACCTTTTTGGTAAGCGCATAGGGTGAAAGGACCTTGCCTTCCTTTCCTTCTTTCTTGGGCAATACCGGATGGTCCCCATAGACAGAGGAACTGGAAGCATAGACGAACTTCTTTACCCCGTTCTGCCTGGATGCCTCCATCATATTTAAAGTACCTCGTATATTGATTTCTTCATAGAGAAGCGGCATTTCTATGCTCCTCGGGACACTCCCCCAGGCTGCCTGGTTTAAGACGAAATCCACGCCTTTGGTGACATCCATACAGGTATCCAGCTCCCGGATATCGCCTTTTATAAAAGTAAATCTGGGGTTCGATGTCAGCGCTTCGATATTTTCATACTTTCCGGTTGAGAGGTTGTCGAGACATCTTACGGTGTATCCCATTTCCAGAATCGCTTCACATAAGTTGGAACCGATGAATCCGGCGCCTCCTGTCACAAGAAATACTGCATTTTCATCAAACTTTAATTCTTTATATCCCATTTTACCGTGTTCTCCTTTTACATTGCCGGCATCCTGACTATAGTATACTGATTACAATCTCCAGTATATATAATCTTCTGTCAGATAGTCTTCTCTGTTATACAAGCCTTTCAGATCCATAAATACTTTCTTCTGATGTGCAGGATTGTAGAAACTGCTTATCGTTTCCCTATCAAAGTCTAAGAACTGATTGTGCGCGACCGCTACGATGACAGCATCCATATCCTTCACTGCATCCATAGATGCAAAGTGGATCCCATATAAGCGTTCTGCCTCCTTCGCATCCGCGGCCGGGTCTACAACAACAGGTGTTATTCCATATTCTCCTAATTCTTTAAAAATATCAATCACTTTTGTGTTTCTAGTGTCCGGACAGTTTTCTTTAAATGTAAATCCCAGAATCGCCACCTTAGCTCTCTTTACCGGAATATCTGCCTTGATCAGATTTTTTACCATGCTCTCCGCCACATACCTTCCCATATCGTCATTGATACGGCGTCCTGACAAGATGATCTGGGAATGATATCCGAGTTCCTCCGCCTTATAGGTAAGATAGTAAGGATCCACGCCTATACAATGTCCGCCCACCAGTCCCGGATAAAACTTCAGGAAATTCCATTTGGTTCCTGCTGCCTCCAATACGGACTTGGTGTCAATGCCCATTTTATTAAAGATAATGGAAAGTTCATTCATGAACGCAATGTTAATGTCTCTCTGGCTATTTTCTATGACCTTGGCTGCCTCTGCCACTTTGATGGATTGCGCACGATATACCCCCGCTTCTACCACCAGTTCATATACTTTGGCTACTGTATCCAGAGTCTCTTCATCCATACCGGATACAATCTTCACAATGGTTTCCAAGCGGTGCACCTTATCGCCGGGGTTGATTCTTTCCGGTGAATAGCCAATTTTAAAATCTACGCCGCATTTAAGACCTGACTCCTTTTCCAGAATCGGTACACAGGTTTCCTCTGTCACCCCCGGATATACCGTAGATTCAAATACCACCACGGAACCTTCGGTAAGATTTTGCCCCAAAATCCTGCTTGCGCCCTCCACCGGTGTTAAATCTGGCGTATGGTCATCATTGACAGGCGTCGGCACTGCAACAATGTGAAATTTTGCTTCCCTTAGCCTTGCCGCATCAGAGGTGAATTCCACACTTGTATTTTTAATCACATCATTTCCCACTTCATTGGTGGGATCAATTCCCGACTGGTATTGTTTTATCTTATCCGCATTTAAGTCATAGCCAATTACTTTAACCTTTCTGGCAAAGGCTACCGCTATGGGCATTCCTACATATCCAAGACCTACCAAGGAAATCTTATCTCTGCCCTCCAAAATATTTTCATATAAACTCATGATTTTCCTCCTATGTCAATGCTTTTTCTATTATAGCACACCCTAAAGTTACTTGTTAACCGCTTTTTGGATTTCCTCAAAATACGCCTCAATGACCTTGTTTCTGTCAAATATGCCTTCCACATGCCGTCTGCCCATCACTCCCATTTCCTTTCGCTGCTCCTTCGTAAGACCAAGAATGGTACGTATTGCCTTTACAAGGCTTTCCGCGTCCTTAGGTGCAAATAAAAACCCGCTTTCCCCTTGCTTCAAGGTCTCCCGGCATCCTGGCACATCACTTGCAAGCACCGCCCTGCCGCAGGCTGCCGCTTCAAGAAGCACATTGGAGAGACCTTCATGATAAGATGGATGGACAATCACATGGCTCCCTGCCATGACCTCCGGCACATTGTCAATATGACCAAAGTAACGGATGATCTCTTTTGCAGATAATTCTTCCAGCATAGGCTCGTAGCGCGCTCTCGTCTCTTCTTCATATTCCCCAACCAGATAAAACTGAGCATTTGGATATTCTTCAGTAATCTTCTGCGCCGCCTCAAGATATTCTTCAATCCCTTTATCCTTCATGATACGCAGAACCGCCAGAAATATGATGCCCTCGTCTTCCGGCGGATAAGGTACAAAGGGATGTTCTTTCAAGTTCACGCCTGACCCAGGCAACAGCCTGTCCTTCTTAAGACCGACCTTTTTCTCTAACATGAAGTTCCTGTTTCCCTCATTTTGGAAAAAAACGCAGGATGCCTTCTTTGCAGCAATCCTGTAAAATATAAGTAAAATACTCCCTAACAGACCAGGTTGCTCTAAAGCAGTACCCAGTCCGGTGATATTGATCAGATAGGGTACTTTCCTGATCCTGCATGCCAGTCCTCCATACAGATTAGGTTTTATGGTGTAGGTCAGCACCACATCCGGCTTTTCTTCCTTCAACAGACGAAGATAGCGCAGAAAAAGCTTTCCGTCATGAATCGGATTATTTCCTCTGCGCTCAAAAGCCGTGTGAATAAGCCTTACCCCCAAATCTCCAATCTTTCCGCAATTCTCATCAGGCGGAACCGCAACCACCGTCTCGTACCCTTTTTCCAGAAAAGCCTCCAGGATTTCCTTTCGGAACAGATATAGCCCATTTGCATAATTGCAAAGAATCAGTATCTTCATTTTGCTTCTTTTAACCTTTCTTCCACTCCAAAGCCTTCTTAAGCCGCTTAAAGCCGGGCGATAGAAGCCTCAATCTCACTTTTCTTCCGTATTACAACGCTGTCATACATCATCATCACAACGTCTTCCTCATAATCACCGATATCCTCCGTATTTTCCCTTCCCGCGGCATTTTCTTCAATCAGTTTTACAAAATCCACGCCGGCTCCGTAGGCGTGCAGGTATGCCCCTCCAAATCTGGGGTTGATTTCAGAAAGATAATACTTCCCATCCTGATAAAAGAAATCCATATCCAGTGGACCGCAAAACTGCATAAGCGACAAAACCTTCCTTATAAAGGCAAAAAGCGCTTCATCCTTAAAGGATATGGTCTTGTTGGCTCCTCCAATGGTGGTGGAAAGCTTGCGCTTGGAAAACATGGCAACGGGCTTGCGGCTGATGGTATCCACATATACATCCGCATCCAGATCCTTTCCCATCATAAACTCCTGAATAATCAGACTCTCATCCGCATCTGTCAGCTGCTTTAAGAGTTCCAACGTTTCAACCTTTCTCGCCCCCACACTGCCGCTGCCTGTCCTTGGCTTCACAAACACAGGCAGGGAAATATCTCCTGCCTCATAATCCCTTAAGAACTCTTCATAAGTACCATATGTTTTCACCGTATCAATCTGATTTTCCACAAGGAAACGATACATTTCATATTTATTAAAACAAAGCCTTGCCGTCTCCTCATAAGGGGCCAGCACTGTCACTCCCAGCGCTTCAAACTCTTTTCTATGCTCTGCGAGAAGCATGATTTCCGGATCGATCAGCGTAGTCACTGCGTCAATCTTCTCCTTTTTACATATATCAAGAATCATGGGTATATAAGCAGGATCCTTAATCAGCGGAACCAGATAGGCTTTGTCTGCAAAAGCCATAGCGGGCGCCACTTCGCTGTTGTCCGTCACCACAATCTTTAAATCTTCCCCTAAAGTCCTGCGAAAGTCCTTCAGTAATTCACATCTTCTGCCTACACTGCAAAATAAAATATTCACCCTTGCTTTCCTCCATCACTTTCCTCATTATTCGCAGGAGTTCCCGTAAAAGCCTCCATTGTGGCGTCATTTTCACTGCTGATTCCTTCCCTTGCAAGCACTGCCCGGATGGTTCCAAAAAAGATTTTCACATCCATTGCAAAGGAAAGTTTCTTAACGTATTCTACATCATACTCAAACTTCTTTTCCCATGTGATGGCATTGCGTCCATTCATCTGCGCCAGCCCTGTCAGCCCCGGTCTCACATCGTGCCGGTGCTTCTGAGTCTCATTGTACAGCGGCAGATATTTAATTAAAAGCGGTCTTGGTCCTATGACGCTCATATCCCCCTTTAAGATGTTGAAAAGTTCCGGAAGTTCATCCAGACTGGTGCTGCGCAGCTTCTTTCCAAAGGAAGTCAGTCTCTCCTCATCCGGAAGAAGATTTCCGTTTTCATCCTTTTCATCCGTCATGGAACGGAATTTGTAAAGCTTAAAGATTTTCTCATCCTTTCCTGGTCTTTGCTGCGTGAACAAGGCAGGGCTGCCAAGCTTTGAGCGCACTAAAATCCAAAGGATTAATAAAACCGGGGAAAGCACCACAATACCCGCCAGAGATATGAAAATATCTAAAAGCCGTTTGACATATTTTTTATACATCACTTATCTTACCTTCCAAAGCACCTGCGTACAATACCAATGATTCGTTCCATATCCTCGTCCGTATTCTTGACATCACTGGGCAGGCAAAGCCCCCACTCAAAAATATCGGCTGAAACGCTGTCCATACTAGGTTTATTCTCCGCACTACCATCTTTTGTGATAAAATCGCACTGCTCAAAAACCGGCTGCAAATGCATCGGCTTCCAGATGGGACGGCATTCGATATTATCCGCTTCAAGGGCATCCATAACCTGATTCGGCGTAACGCCGCATCCAGGATCGATCAGCATACAGGTGAGCCAACAGTTGGCATCTCCATCCTTATTTAAAGGATTCAAAGTGATTTCCGGTATATCGGAAAACCGTTCCTCATACTTCCTGTAAATTGCTTTTTTCAGCGCCTTATGCTCCTCTAAATGTAAAAGCTGTCCCCGCCCAACGCCGGCGACAATGTTGCTCATTCTATAATTATAGCCAATCTGGGAGTGCTGGTAATGCCTTGCCGGATCTCTTGCCTGGGTAGCCAAAAAGGTGGCTTTTTTTGTAAACTCTTCCTCATTCGCTACCAGCATCCCGCCTCCGGAAGTAGTAATGATTTTATTTCCGTTAAAAGAATAAATCCCAATCCTTCCAAAGGTCCCCGTGTGCTTTCCCTTGTAAGTGCTTCCCAAAGACTCCGCCGCATCCTCAATCAGAGGCACATTGTGGGAAGCGCAGATTTCCATGATTTCATCCAGTCTTGCCGGTGTCCCGTATAAATGAACCACCATAACGGCTTTGGGAGATGGATATTTTTCAAATGCTGCTTCAAGTGCGGCAGGGTCCATATTCCATGTATCTTCCTCCGAATCAATAAATACAGGCACTGCCTTTTCATATATAATCGGATTGCAGGTAGCACTGAAGGTCAGGCTGGGAACAAAGACCACATCTCCTTCTCCTACTCCCAAAAGCTTAAGCGCAAGGTGAATGGCAGCCGTACCTGCGCTTAAGGCAGATGCGTGGGCAATTCCCACATAATCCGCAAGTTCTTTCTCAAAGGCATTTACATTAGGTCCAAGAGGTGCCACCCAGTTGGTATCAAACGCTTCTTTAATAAATTCCTGTTCCTCTCCATGCATGGTAGGGGAAGATAAATAAATCCTTTTTTCCGCCATCTTTTCTCCCTTCCTTTCGCCATCCCCTATTCATTATAATGATAAGTAGGCACAATTTCCTTAATCATGGGTCTTATATCATTACTTTCATTTTTGGATGCTTCTTTTAAGTTCTTCAGCTGTACGAAGAACTTCATCTCGTCTATCTCTATAGGTTTCCCAATATAAATCAGTTTATTTGCAGTCGACTTCATCCCTTCTTCTGCCATAAGAAGTTCCTCATACAGTTTCTCGCCGGGACGAAGCCCTGTGAATTCTATTTTAATATCTTCATCCACACGGTAACCTGAAAGACGAATCAGATTTTTTGCAAGATCCAGAATCTTCACGGGTTTTCCCATGTCCAGTACAAAGATCTCACCGCCCTTTGCATAAGCGCCGGCTTGCAGCACCAGCGAAACTGCTTCCGGTATGGTCATAAAATAACGGATGATATCAGGGTGGGTTACCGTAACCGGTCCCCCTGCCAGAATCTGTTTCTTGAAGAGCGGAATCACACTTCCGTTACTTCCAAGCACATTTCCGAAACGCACCGCCACAAATTCTGTATCATAATGTTTGTTGAAGGTCTGGATGATCATTTCACAGATCCGTTTACTGGCTCCCATGATGTTGGTGGGATTGACCGCCTTATCGGTGGATATCATTACAAACCGCTTCACGTCGTTGAAAGCTGCCGCCTGTGCCGTCTTCCATGTACCGAACACATTATTTTTCACAGCCTCATTGGGACTGACTTCCATTAACGGCACGTGCTTGTGCGCCGCCGCATGATAAACAATATCCGGCTTATAATGCTCGAAAATCCAGTTCACACGGTTGGTATTGCGCACGGAAGCAATCAAAACCACCAAGGGAAGTTCAGGATACTTAATCTGAAGCTCCTGCTGTATATCATAAGCACTATTCTCATAAATATCTACAATGATAAGCTGCGCCGGCTTGTGGGACGCAATCTGGCGGCAAAGTTCGCTTCCGATAGATCCGCCTCCTCCGGTTACCAACACCTTTTTTCCTCTTACATATCCGAGGATCGAATCCAAATCCACCTCAATAGGATCTCTTCCCAGAAGGTCTTCTACCTCCACATCCCTCAGCTTACTGATACTAACCTCTCCGTTTACCAGCTGATACATGCCCGGAAGAGAGCGCAGCTTGCAGCTAGTCTCTTTACAAATGTCCAGAATCGCCGACATTTCTGCCCGGGAAATAGAAGGCATGGCAACAATGATTTCATCGATGTCGAAAACATCCGCACATTCAATAATTTTGTCCCTTCCGCCTACCACCTTGATGCCTTGAATAAACCTTCCCCATTTTCCCTTGTCGTCATCAATAATACAGCGGATGACCATGGTGGAAAAATTGCTGTTCACGATTTCTTTAATAATCAGATTGGCAGCTTCACCTGCACCAATCACCATGACAGAAATACTGTTTTTCTTATTCTGCTGCTTGTGCTTTAAGCTGCGGAAAAAGCGGTAAGAAAAACGGCTGACAAAAATAAAACTAATCAGCAGGAACACATACAGGAAATAGTAACTGCTTGGAACAGCCTGCATTCCCGGCACCCTGAAAAACTGAATACCTGCTGCTTGGATCAGGGATGAAACCACGCTGGAAATGACCAGATTCTGAAGCTCCGTCTCTCCTGCAAATGCCCAAAGGCTGTTGTACATCCTGAAAATATATAGAACAATCAGCGTAATCAAAATATTAATCGGAAGAAATCTGGTAATCGGATCCAAAAAATATTCCGGTATTGCCGAAAAATCAAAGCTGTAACGCATCAGAAGCGCCAGATAACTTGCCATAATGACACTGATAATGTCATAAACAATCAGGCACGTTCTTCTATAAAATAATTTTACATTAAAGGGATGTTTGGTTTTTTTGTTTTCTTTGTTCATGGCTCTAACCTTCATGGAATATAAGCGGCGTGATGGCAAGCATGAGCACCAGTGTGCACGGATTGCTTAAGCTGAAAATCCACTCTACCATACCAGCTACTGCCACTGCCACGCTCACCACTGCCGGCAATGCCGCATATGTTATTTTATCCTTCTTTTTGTGATAATACAAACAACTATTGATAAATGTTGCAAATCCGACGAGAACAAAAAGGATTCCCACAAAAATACCGTGATCGTAAGCCACCTGAAGATAAATATTATGGGCATGGGTCGCAATTTCACCATTTTTCAAAATCGCCCCCATCTCCTCATGTCCTGTCATATTCAACTGTTCTATATAGGATCTGAAAATATCCAGTCTTCCATTTGTATAATCATTGTCCTCAGGTATCTCCACTGGAACGCCATCCACAGAAGCTACCAGCTGACCTGTTTCTGTAACCTCTCTCGTTTCCTTCGCCGTGTCCCTGTTTTGATGGGTTCTTTCATATTCTGCGATTTCCCCATAAATATCAAAGGTACCCTCCGGTATGCCAAAAATCTTCTCCGCAAAAACATCAATAAACCGTCCCACCCGCATGAAATTTTTGGAGTCAAGATTTATGCCTCGCATAACATCCTCCGGGCAGTACATGGAATACTCGATTTCATAGAGGAAAGGATCACTTGCCAGTATCGGTACATTTCTTTGAATGCTGAAAGTCATTGGCAAACATACGACCACAGCACCGACAGCAAGCCCAAGGTTTCTCGCAAAAGAAACGAATCTTTCTTTTCCCTTTCCTCCTGCCATCATGGCAAGTGCAAGCAACACAGCAACGCCCACTGCAAAAAAGGCGGTTCTGGACATCGTAAACAACATATATGAAGATACCACTCCGAAAAGTATCAGTTCTTTCCAGCAATCTCTCAGTTTACGGCTCTTTCTCAGCTTATCGCATAAAATAACTGCCGCAGCGCACTCCACTATGGTCAGATAAGCCGCCGTAATCGTCACCGTATGGAAAATATGGGTATACCGTGCATTTCTGAAAGTAACGTAGGGTCTGTGAAGCAATGCATATCCTGTAGCCCAGACAAACTGAAAAATCACTCCCCTTGCCACATTGACCAGCAGCCTGCTCTTATGCTCCCACATCCCATAATTCAAGTAGAACAGGGTAAAGGCAACTACCATTGCCACTCCCCACCATCTTCCATTTCTAAGGATGATAATCATGGCAAAGAACAGCCCGAGAAGACCGGCATACAGATACGATGGTCTTGCCATTCTCCCCAAACCATTCTCCTGCATATGGTCATCCGTTTTTTGCCTACATAGACCAATCACTGTGCGGATGACAATCAATCCCAACAATACGGCAATCCACACTGTGTACTTCAAAGCCTGCACTGCCATATCATCCATCTCCGGTGTCATGTGCGTCTTAAAATAGTAATAACCAAAAAGACCTGCTCCTGCCAGATAAACCGCATTATATAGATTTACAATTTCCTTCAATTTAAACATTGCAATCACTGCAATAGCAAACCAGAGCATTTCTTTCCGCTCCGCCACTGTATGATGAATATCATATAAACCGCTCATATACTCGCAGCATCCCGCAAGTGCACCTGCAATTGCAATGGATTGAATCAAATCTCCTATATGCGTCTTAAAATATGCTAAAGTCAGCACAGCCTCCTGCCCGTCCCGGTTATGGTTGATTCCATAAAACAGCACAAGGGAAAGTAAAACCACGCTGACAAAATACACTGTATTATCCAGAAAATAGTTTCCGAACACTCCTAAAAGCACTGCCCCAAGGCAAAAAACGGTTCCAATCGCCACTACGGGATTCATAACAGACTTAAAAGCCTTTTCTACCGTAATCAGCCTGTCCTCTTTCTTCTTATACCAGAATCGAACCGCCAGACACAACAGTACCGCTGCTGCCGCAATCAGGCCTCCGAATACAAATACTCTTGTCTTTCGAAGAGGCACACTATAATTATAATTTGCAACCAGACTCATCCCATCCTGCGTATCATCCGCATAATACATAGTCCCTAGATAAGGCATATCTGTCAAAGGAACTGTTTCACATCCTACAAAGATCTCCGAATCATCTCCCTGCAGAATTACATAATACATTTTGCCCACTTCCATGTCGATATCAATCATGACCTGCTGGAAGCCAGGCAGGATTTCCGCATCAATCTGCGTTTTTTCCTCACAAACAGACTGCCACTGCTCGTCCAAAATACGAAGATAAAAACTATCTCCCACACTATTTTCATCAAGATAAACATCAATAGTATCCATATGATCATATTGCGCTACAATGCCCTGGAGAAGTGTTTTCTCATTGTCTATCACACCTGTCATTGTGCCTGTAGCGGGAGCAACTGCAGTCGTAACCGTCTCACGCCAGATTCTAAGCGGCCACAAAGATGCCAAAAGACATGCCGCCACAATCAATATCACTGCCTGAATCGCTTTGCTTTTATATACAATCTTTTTCATTGAATCCTCTCATCATTGCTGTTTTGTTCCATTTTTTCCGATATGTGCCATTTTTACGCATGGTAAGTATATCACAGTTGGGGGTAATTATCAAATTGACTTTGCTGTTTTTCATGGATTGGTTGGCGGGACGCTCTGAGAGGATAAATAATCCAACGTCGCCGCGCTCCCGCTCCGCAAAAAGCGTAGCAGGCACTAGGCTCGTGAGGAACCTCGCCAAGTGCTGACGCTTTTTAAGGGGCTCCTTATGGATTATTTATCCTCTCAGAGCTGTGCATTGGCTACCTGGTGAAAAATAGCGGTCGCTATGCTATTTTACTGGCTAGCCAGTAACGTAGCACAGGATAGGTAAATATACCATAAGGAGCCCCTATAAAAACGTCAGCGCTTGACGAGGTTCCTCACGAGTCTAGCGCCTGTTACGTTTTTATGGAGCGGGAGCGCGGCGACGTTGGTATATTTACCTATCCTGTGCGGACTGTTTCAAAATTAAATCTTTCTTTTTACATTACCATACTGTTTATGCGCCTAGTGATACCATAAACAAGAAGCATTCCACTTATAAGATTAACGGAAATTCCTAACGCAATAACGCTGCTCTTTAGTGTCATCCCATTATAGCAGGAAAAGGCGTATAGATAGTACATAAAGTCTACAAGCGATACATAATCTCCAAAAAATTGGCTGAACAAATTGTTGATCAATAGAATAATCAGTGAAGCGCACATCATACTGGATATGTTTGACATGTGCAGGGACAAAAATACAAGGAACAGAACCATTGTAATCTGGGGAAATGTTAATAATACGATTTGCAGAAGGTACTCTCCGGCATAATCAAATACATGGCTTCCCCAAAATAAGAATCCAATTCCAGTGCTGAACAGGATTGCAAATAGGAAGAATATCAGTGCAACCATGAGAAGGCTAATTGTTTTTGCCATTAACAGCTGCTTTTTGGAAACACCATTTAGTAAAGGCTGTTTGAGCATACCGCTCGCCTTTTCCCCGCTAATCAATACCGCACAAATAAAACTTAAGAATAAGGAACCGACAATATCGATATACGACTGCATACAGAATGTCGGGAATCTTCCGCCTGCATAATATGCCGTTCCATTGGCTTCCGGACTCCCTGTGCATTGAAGTGCATTAGAAATAATAATCGCAGCCATCACTGCAAAATATAAATAGAATAATTTCTGCCTTTTTAACCGTGCAAACTGTATTTTCAATAATCCCGTTATCATTTTTCCTCCATTCCGAAACGCTTTACGCCAAGGAGCGCGAGCAGCATCTCCAATTCTGCTCTGCAATCAAAAGAATTTGTGCGCTTCGCATTCAAAAATCTATTTTTCTGGTTCTGCATAGGGAAATTTGATAAAAGAAAATACCATATGCCGCCATAACGCATATTCCCCAAGGCATTTCTTTTAACGGCATTCCTTGATATTCATATGAAAACATCCAGCGATTGGGGTAATATCCAATCCATATTTTTTGTAAAAATAAGATGCTGGTATTGCAAATAAAGGAATTTATAAGCATATAAATAATCACCACAAATATCGTTTTCCATGTATTGCGTGTACAAATGCAGAGTGTGATAATTCCCAGCGCGACACACGACATATAGATACCACACACCAGATACTTCCCGGCAGTTCTGATTATGGCTGTCCGTTCAAAAATTTCATATCCCCATCTCATAAAAGCCGTCACATAATTTATAATTGCTGTCAATAAGACAAATATCATTGACATACTGACGGCAACACAGATTTTTGACCGTATCATTCTGCTGCGGCTTTCTCCATGTAATAAAGGCTGATAAAGTATTTTAGTCCGATCTTCCTCACAAATGTACAGAGTCAGCAGAAACACATTAAAAAGAATGCCTACTGTGCCTACATAAAATCTCATCATAAATTCGGGAAAATTTCCTCTTCCAACAACTTCAATATTGATATTTAACAGCTCTTCCATTTGAGGTGTCGAGATAAGAAAAGCATAAAAAAAAGACGCCGTAAAAAAGCAGGTAAAAAAAATATAAATCAACTTTTGTCTGAACATTTTCTGCACATATAATTTAGTTAGCGGATGCATCATCATCACCCCCTGTCAGTTTTAAGAAAAGATCCTGCAATGAATTTCTGCGCACGGAAATAGAATGAATATGCAAATTGCATGCAACAAGTTTTTTGATAAATTCATCTAAACATACAGTTTCAAGCTTGACTGTAAACCGGTTTCCCTTATGTGATGTTAAGCTTATTCCTTGGAACTTGGAAAGGACATCCAAAAAAGCTTCTGTTTCTTCCAGTATGCAATCAACGATATTGGTTGTTTCGGATAAGATTTCTTCTGTTTTTCCTTGTAAAATACTTTTTCCTTTATTAAGGATTAAAATATCTGTGCAAAATTCTTCCATGTCATGTAGTTGATGAGAAGAGACAATAAATGTTGTTTTCTTATCCCGCGCCATATCGCAAATCAGGCGGTAAAGGTCAATCTGTCCTTGAGGGTCTAATCCATTTGCAGGTTCGTCTAAAATGATCAGTTTGGGCTGCCCCAGCATAGCCCTTGCTAATGCCAGCCTTTGTTTCATTCCAAGAGAAAATTTTTTTACTTTCTTTTCTGCCTGCGTACTAAGACCGACATAATCAAGCAATTCCGTCACTTGTCCATCGGGGATGCTTTTATATAGACTTGCAAAGCATTCTATATTTTCTCTTGCGGTTAATTCCTGATAAAAACTTGGCGTGTCAAGCGCCGCACCTACTTTTGACAGCGCAAGTCCCGGATCCACATCCAATGATACATTATCTATCAGTATTTTTCCTTTATCCTTGGAACATAAGTTAGTAATCATTTTTAATGTCGTGGTCTTACCCGCTCCGTTTGGCCCCAATAATCCCATAATATTTCCGGGCATAAGTTCAAAGCTTACATTTTCAACGGCAGTTTCCTTTTTATATGCTTTTCTTAAATTTTGTACTGCAATTATTTTCTCCATTTTTTGACCCTCCCGATTATTCCAAACACCACTACTCCAACAACTTCTCCAAGTGCATTGCTAACGAAATCACGCATTTTAAGCACGTCATTCCACACATAATCCCCTGTAATCAGTTTGGTAACATAATTGCCCACGATTACCAACAGCATAAACAAGGCTATACAATCCCATATGTTCCATTTTAAGACTGCCCTGCAAAGTATCGGCACCCACAAAGCCCCCAGCCATAAAAACAGGATAGGAAAACCATAGCGAAAAATCCAAAGAGTTCCCACATTCATAAAATAATATCTGCTGATCTGTATGACGGAAAGCAGGCAAAGCGTTCCAATGCTTATCACAAGCATGGCGATATATCCCCTATTCTTTTTGTATGCTGAAATTACATAGACAAGAGCATCGGCAAATACAACGGCACTTCCTGCAATGAAAGACCAGGTAATCTTCTTATTGATTGCTAAATCTACTATCATACAGACAAGTATGGCAATAAAGCAAAGACCGCTAAAGCCATATAGGAAATACATTTGTTTTGTCCTTTTCAAAAATCTTTTTACATCCTGAACCTCCGGCGGCTGCTCTTCTATTTCCAAGTCAAAGGTCATATTATGGTAGATCTCATTACAAGCTGTGCAATGCTCTAAATGTTCTTCTATGCTCTTTTGGGAAACATCGCTTACCATTCCGTCCACATAAAGAGGAAGCAAATCTTTTACAATCTCACAAGCTAATTCTCTGTCCATTTTTTTATTCCTTTCATCAATTTTTGTTTTCCCCTGTAAAAAATTACCCTTGCCCAATTTTCTGTTTTTCCCATGATATTTGCAATTTCAGAAAATTGTAAATCCCCTGCCAGCCGAAGATACATGACCTCTCTCGTTATATCATCCAAGTTGTGCATAAGGCGGAAAATTTCTACTTTTTCCAAATTATTAAGACATTGATATTCCACATTTTCATTGGAAGGTATTGTATCGTCCAATTCCATAGTTTTGTGTTTGTTTCTTTTTTCAAGTTCCTTATACCACAGATTCTTAGCAATCTGACACAGCCAGACAGAAATTTTGCAATCGCCCCTGAATCTGTCAATCCCTTTTATTGCCTGGAAAAATGTTTCCTGTGTCAGTTCCTCGGCAAGCTGCTCATCACGTGTCAATCCACATAGATATTTATATATCATTGCTGCGTTTTTCTGATATATTTCATCAATTTTTGCCTTTTCCATTTTTATACCCCTGCATAGTACAAGCTTGCTTGCAATGCTGCCTAAATACGTATGTATCTTTCAACTTTTGTCCCTCATATCATTAGTCCTTTTTAAACGCACTTTGTTACAAATAATTTTTATTTTTTGTCCAATCACTATTCTAAAGCATTCCAAAACAAAATCATGCATTTTCCAAACCGCTTTCTTGGAGGAAAGCATGATGTGTGATATACTAAAAGAACACTTATTATATTTCAAAAAAATAAGCTCTGGAGGTCATCCATGCTATACCACTATACTGACTTTGCCGCCTTTGACGGAATCATCCGCTGCGCAGAGCTGCGGCTTAATAATATTTTGAATATGAATGATGCTTCTGAAATGAGGCTATTTATGAATGGCATCTGCAAAGCCGTTATTGAAAGACTGAGTCTCGACAAAGAATATGAAAAAATCCGCAAGACAGAAGCATTTTTTCATAAAGAACTGGCTGCCGAATTTCATTATTCTTCCTATGCCGCATGCTTTTCGAAATATAGGGATGACGCTGCCCAATGGGAAAGATATGGGCATTTTGGACAAGGAGTGTGCATTGCAGTCCATGAAAAGCTTATGCAGCAGATGGTTTCCGGAATAGCATGCCTTCAGGAAGTATACTATCAGGAAGATATGCGGGAGCACCCCCTTGTAGATGAGTTCTATCAGATTATTAAAGATTCCAAGAAATTTTCAGACCGTCTGCTCCCAATACAAAATCTTATGAATGAAGCCTGGGGGCAGTCAGCCGCTTTCAAGCATCCTTCCTTTGCAAGTGAGAGGGAATTCCGCTTAGTGGTTTCCCCCTTTATTTCAAATGAATTTGCAGTAGAACCGAAATACCATGTGTCTATGAACCGCATTAAAAAATATTATCCTCTTGATCTCAACAGAATGTGCGGCAAGCTGAATATGCATCTATCCGATCTTGTGGGAGAAATTATCATAGGTCCTACCTCCTCCCAATCCCTGCCTATCCTGCAGGATTATCTTGCAGACTGCGGACTAAATGTCTTAAAAGATCGAATCAGCATGTCAGACTGCCCTTTAAGGAAACCAACCTCCTAGCCTTAGGAAACTATCCATCTCGACTTTAAAACTAACCAAAAGCTGTTAGGCATACGCAAAACACCCCTGATATCAAATATCTTGATTTCCGGGGTGCTCCTGATTATACCGTTCTATCCGCCAAGCATGGCAGGCAGGTTTTAGTTTGCTGCTGTTACTGAAGTGATGTGAGGATTTACTCCCTCATACCAATACAGAAAACCTTCCATATCAATCTTATCACCAATGTTCAGAACCTTTACAGCACTATAAACATCAGTAGTATTGTCACACAGATAAGATTCAACTGTAAATGTATAAGTTGTTCCATCAAGAGAAACGTTGAAATATAAATCGTCGCCGTCCTGACCTGAACCATCCCAGTTATACAGGAATGCCACATCATTTCCATCATCATCCTGTCCAGCTGCTTCAACGGTCATACCTTTAAAGGTTACAAATTCATTCTGGTGATTAATCAGTTCATCTGATCCAAGAAGTCCTGTAACATCTTCTGCCTCTGCCACATAATTTCCATCCTCGATTTCAAAAGTTCCATCAACGATTTCAACTTCACCGGACCATTCAGACTTGTATCCGGTAACCTTAATCTTTGTTCCGGGAGTCAGCTTATCATAGTCTTCCTGAGAACATGCCACATTGTATACAAAATACGCACCGTCTTTGTCCTGTGTATAAAGGGTAGCCTGATCTTCCCACCAGGACTGCTTTGCCTGCACATAAGTCTCCACTACAACCTCTGAATCAAGGTCTGCTGCAACATATTCATCGTAAGTCATAACACCTTCAGATTTTACCTCTGCGGCATCCTCTTCCTGAGTTTCATCAGCAGTTTCTGCTTCCGGCTCTGCAACATCTGCATCTCCTGCTTCTGCATCTGTCTCAGCACCTGTTTCCGCCTCAGCCTCTACATTTGCAGCATCATTCGCACTTTCTTCCTTGGATCCACATCCAATGCAGGAAAACACAAGTGTCAGGGTTAATAGTAACATTGTCAACTTTTTCATCTTCTCCTCCATTCCGAAGCGTTCCACGCCGAGTCTACGGCAATAGGAACATGCAACGCTTCAAAACACGCCCCTGCGTTATCCTTTTATATATAATCTGCAGAACAAAATGCACATTTTATAAAACACACATTCCAACCGCAGACATTGAACTCATTATACACGAAATTCGCAAGAAGTCAACATCACAGCTTCCTCCTCTTCTTCATCATCTGGAAAATTACATATAGAATAATCAGAATCCATGCAGCTGCAAGTGCCCCTAGCAGTGCCTTCGCAGTGCCCGGAAGTTCCCCTAAATCAGCTTTATTTGCAGTGGCAAAGCTGCTCTGGCTTCCTATCTGATCAAGGCGGTACAAGGAGACCGTGTCACTGTAAAGCTCATCAATATATTCATCATCAATCTCCTGTCCTCTTCTGGAAGATTTGACAGTGCTTTCTACCAATTGTCCTGCCGCATCGCGAAGGGATGCCGAACCCACAAATACAGGCGTGACAAAGGTATTATCTGTGTTGTCAAGCAACAGCTGCGCTGCTCTGATCTTGATATCATAATATAAGGCATTATCTTCGCCGCATCTGGACAAATAATCCTGATATTCCGCTGATTCCTGTGCTTTGGAAGTCACAGGCACATATCCTTCCGTTTCCGAATAGGCAATCTGCACTTCATTGGTCAGCAGATACTGGACGAACAGCCATGAAGCCATGACCTCTTGGGAATTTTCTTTGTTAAAAATACAGACGGAAGGTCCCTGGGAAATCATCTGTGGATGTTCCGTATCAAATTGTGGAATAGGCATGATCTCTGTCTCAAATTCCACGATTTTATCTTCACTGATATCGCACAGCGGCGCATTTGTCCCCATCCATGTAGCGCCGGCTGTGGAATCAACTGCAAAGATGCACTGTCCGGCATTTATGAAATTAGCAGGATAACTTGAAATCAGAAACGTTGAAAAAGCCCCGCTTTGGGCATGCTCCGCTATCGTCAGCAAAAGTTCCTTTGCGGTGTCGTTAAAAAGCAGTATTTCACCGCTGTCCGTTGAGTAACCCGCATCCTTCTGCTTCAGCATCTGAATCATCATGTTGTCGGTAGACTTATAGATAAAGGGAATCAAAACCTTCTGCCCGTTGACCAGAAAATTCTCCTCAGCATCCTTCTTCATGGCAGCTTCTGAAACCTCCCATATAAAATCCCAGGTAAGCGTATCCGGCAGAGTATATCCCAAAGCCTCCACATAAGTTTTATTGATATAGCAGGCCTCCGTTGAACGCATATAAGGAAGGGCATAATAATGACCGCCAAATGAGCATTCTTCCAGAAACTGCGGAATAATCTCCGAGACCATAGGGGAATCAAACTTGACTTCACTTCCCCCCAGACCATATTTTTCATCCACGAACAACTCCTCAAGGGGCACCACAAGGTTTGTTCCTGTCAGATAAGTTGCAATATGATCAGGATAAGTGATACAGACATTAGGCGTCGTATTCGTTGCAATATTAGTTATGACGTCGTTATAAATCTTCCCATAATCCGTATACAGACGCAGATTCACTTTAATATTGGGATATAATGTTTCAAAATCGGCAATTGCCTTTTCATAAATTGCAGTCTGGGTTTTGTTGGTATCATTTTTTGCCCAGAAGGTAATCTCATGCTCCTCTGAAAGATCAAATTCGGCGGGTATCTCAAAAGCTGCCATTCCCGTCTGACCATGGCATCCAGTCAATGTAAGCAAGCTGCCAAAAGCAACTGCCGGCAGAAGGATACACGATATGATACGCGGTACAATGCCTTTCCATTTTTTGCTCATCCTTTTGTTCCTCCTCTTGACACCCCTTCCATTACCTTCCTTCGAAAGATCAGAAACAGGACAATCAAGGGAACCGAGATGACGACTACAGCCGCCATCATTGCCGGTATATTTTCACGTCCAAAGCCATTTTCCCTTATTTCCTGAATTCCATTCGAGACAAGATAATAACTTTCATCATCCGTTATCAGCCGCGGCCATACATAAGAATTCCAGCATTCGATCACCTTCAATATCGTGATCGTAATGAGCGTTGGCTTTGATATCGGTATCATCACCTTCAACAGATATTTCAAATCAGAGGTTCCGTCAACCTTTGCCGCATAATATAAACTGTCAGGTATCTGCTCAAAATTCTCCTTCAACAGATAAACATAAAAGACCGACATAACAGAGGGCAGAATCAATCCCGAAAAGGTATTACGCATATCCAAATTGGTGATCGTCACAAAATTGGTGATGATTACCAGTTCATTTGGAATCATCATCAGTGACAGGAAAATGACGAACAGCACGTTCTTCCCCTTAAAGTCAAGTCTGGCAAAGGCAAATGCCGCAAGCGTTATCACCACCAGCATAATTGCAGTCGTCAAGACGGCAAAAAGTACGGTATTGGCAAGGTACTTCCCAAGCGGCACCGTGGTAAATGCATCCATATAATTCTGTAAAGTAGGAGACAGTGTAAAAAACTTTGGAATATATTCTGAATTGTACTCGCCATAGCTTTTCACCGATGTCAAAATCATCCAGTAGAACGGGAACAATACCACCACAGCCCAAAAAGCCAGAAGCACATAAGTAATTGTGCTGATCACCCTTTTACGGACTCTGGCAGTCTTTTCAATTTTATCGTAATTCATTTTATTATCCATATCCGCTACCTTCTTAATAATGAACATTCTTTTTACTGATTAATAAATTGATGCATGTAATCGTGAGCACAATTGCAAATAGCAGGATTGCCGCAGCGGAAGCATAGGAAGGATAGCCCCCGCTGTCTCCGTAAAGCATATCGTACACATAACCAACAATTGTGTTCATTTCCGCCGCATTCAGATTTGTACCGAATAAAGCAACCACATCGCTGTACGCCTTAAATGCACCGATAAATCCTGTAATAATCAGGTAAAAAATCATCGGTGATATCATGGGCAGTGTAATCCTCATAAAAGTTCTGAATTTTGATGTGCCGTCCACTTTTGCCGCATTATAATATTCCTGGTTCACCGATGCTAATGCACTGGTCAGAATCAGGATCTTAAAAGGCATGACCACCCATATGGTGTAAAAACACAGCACGAACATCTTTGCCCAGTAAGGTCCCTCAATAAAATCTATACTTGATCCTCCAAACCAATTGATAATCAGGTTGATAAACCCATCCGAGTACGCCGTCTTCTTAAAGAGAATCATGAACACCAGCCCCACTGCCAGCGTATTGGTCACATACGGCAGGAAATAAACCGTCTGAAACAGATTCCTTAAAGGCTTGATGGAATTAAGCCCTACCGAGATGAGCAGAGCAATGCCTGTCGATAAAGGCACCGTAATGATAACCAACAAGAATGTATTTTTCACAGCCTGCAGGAAATAAGGATCATGCAAAACATAAGAATAATTATAAGATCCTACCCCAAAGTAGGTCTGGGATGCAGAATTATATCCTTCTTCAAAAGAATAAACAAAGACATCGATCAGCGGATACACCATAAAAATTCCAAGGAATAAAAGTGCCGGTAAAAGATACAGCCAGCCTTTGATACTGCTGCTTTTCAATTTTTTTCTCATCATAATCAGTGCTCCTTAAAAATAAATTCTTTCTTCTGATTCCTTACTAAAAAGGAACACCTTATGAGGTATCAAATTAAAGCTAACTATCCCTTCCCGCGTATTTACATTGTTTTCCGTTCCAATAATCGCGCGGATGGTTGGATTTAAGGAAGCCGCATTTGTAGATACCACACTGACATCACGTCCCATCACTTCAACACCGCTCAGTTTACAGCACAAGGAACCTTCTTCCTGTAAAAGAAAGCCTTCCGGTCTGATCCCCACATAGACTTCCTGCTCCGGAACACCTTTGACCTCCAGCACAGCATCCTCGCCTATATACAGTCGGTTATCCTTAATCTTCCCGTTAAAAACATTAATGGGAGGAGTCCCAAGAAATTTCGCAACAAACAGGTTCGTCGGATCATCATACACATCCTGTGGTTTTCCAATCTGATGGACAACGCCATCCTTCATCACCACGATCCTGTCAGAAATACTCATTGCCTCTTCCTGATCATGAGTCACAAAAATAGTGGTAATCTTTGTTTCCCTCTGGATTCTTCTGATTTCTTCTCTCGTCTGAAGCCGCAGGCGGGCATCAAGATTAGATAAAGGCTCGTCTAAAAGAAGCACACGAGGCATCTTCACCAGCGCACGGGCAATCGCCACGCGTTGCTGCTGACCGCCTGAGAGCTGATCAGGCTTGCGCTCCATTAACTCATCAATCTGCACAAGCTTCGCTGCCTTATATGCTTTTTCAAGCATTTCTGTCTTTGAGATCTTGTCCTTTCCTTTGAGGTTTTGCAATGGAAATAAAATATTCTGTTTCACCGTCAGATGGGGATAAAGCGCATAGTTCTGGAACACCAGCCCAATTCCCCTGTTTTCTGGCGGTAGATCGGTGACATCGTCTTCTCCAAAAAAAATTTTTCCGCTGGTAGGCTTTTGAAGACCGCTGATCAGATTAAGCGTAGTGCTCTTACCGCATCCCGACGGCCCAAGGAGACCGATCAGTTCTCCATCCGGGATTTTAAAAGAAAAGTCACTGACAGCAACAACATCCTCACGATTTTTTCTGTCACGACTTGGAAATTTTTTCGTCAGATTCTGTAATATAACTTCCATATTATCAATCACACCTTTCCATAATCTGCCGCTATGCAGATCTCTTTCTTTTCACATTATACTTAAAAAAAAAATAGATGTCCAGATTTTGCTACTTCCGATTGTCTCCGTCCATCATCCTAATCTGTGACATGTCTTGTTTTTAAACCGCACTTGCCAATTTTTCATAGCCAATCTATAATAAATTCATAGAGTAGAAATGAGGTATCCATTATGCTGCTAAAAAAGGAAGGCCTGCCGGAATTTGATTTGCTGATAGACTGGCCCGCTCATTATTATGAAATAGAAGATATTGTAAAAAGGAAGAAATATCTGAAAAAAGCAATCGACCAAAATCTGGATCATGCCCACGACTGCTATCGGATGAAACTGCTAAACAAGCGCTTTTTCAGCAAAAGTAAGAAAAAGAGCTCTGACTCCTTTATGCTCGCTTGGATTATGATAAAAGCGTCTGCAGCTGCCAGTAACTCTTTCTCGATTCCAAAGCAGATACAGGAACTAGAAAACAATTTAAGAGATTTGTGCTTATACGGCTTTACCCCCGAAAACGAAGCCGAACAGCAGGTTCTTGAAGAAGAGTGGAGTAATTTTGGAAGATGTCATCTCATTTCCTGTTCAAAAAGCAGGAACTACTGCTCTACCGTTTTTAACATGGTATCCTTGCAGGATGATGTCATTGCCAGAAAAATAGCGGCGGAAATCAATCTGGTCACCCTTACATATCCTTCAAAGTTTGGACTCGAAGCTTACCTTGCTCCCCTTCGGCGGATCATGATCCTTACCTTCTGCCAAATGATTGAAAATGGGAAATCTTATTGGGATATATAGTTGTCAGCAAAGAAAAGCAGGAATTTCTGAATAAAATCCCTGCTCTTTCTTTGTATTATTAATGATTACAGTCTGGTAAAAATCGTTGTTTCCTTCTGAAGTTCCTCCGCAATTTCTTTATTTTCACCCATTCTTTCACTGATTTTTTCCATATCTACCACCAGCATCTGCGTACTCTCTGCCGCTCCACTCACTCCGTTTACGCCGTCCTCTATGGCTGTAGTGATTGTTTTAATGGAAACAGCAATTTCATCGACTTCCCTCTTTAAGCTATCAGTCTTATCCTTAAATTCGTTCATAACCCCTTCTATATAGGTAGCATCATTTCTGTACTGCGCACCGGTATCTACAAATTTTTCAAACTCCGGCAGAACGGAAGCATTCAGATATTCCACCATATCATTGGAGGTACTGGCAAGATTATGTACTGCGCCTAAAACAATTTCATTGATTCCCTGGATACGATTTGCAGCTTCCTTACTGGAATCTGCAAGCTGGCGGATTTCGTCTGCAACCACCGCAAACCCTTTTCCTGCTTCTCCTGCCCTTGCCGCTTCTATGGATGCATTAAGTGCCAGCAGATTGGTCTGATTGGAGATGCTTAAGATATCATTCGTCAGACTGTTGACCCTGTCAACACTTTTAGAATCTTCAATCGCTTTTTCAAGCACTTGCACAATTTCATTCACACGGCTTCCAGTCTCTTCCATACTGTTTTTCGCATCATTTTCTAAATTTTCTGCTTGTTTTTTCATTTCTATTGAATATTGATTCATATCTGTGGATTTATCTGCAATCAAATTCACTTCTGCAAGGACCGCCTCTGCATTTTGGTTAATCATACTTGTAGAATGGGATACCTCCTGCATAGTTGCCGCCAGTTCCTGCGTCAGTGCCGACAAATCTGTTACGCTGTCATTGGATGTTCTGACACTATCAAGCACCTGATTGACCATCACATCCATTTTCTTTGAATTGTGTGTAATCATCCTTAGAATCTGCTGCAGTTTATCCATGAAGGTATTGATTCCGTTTCCCAAAGATGCAATTTCATCATTTGACATTACAGTAACCCGCTTTGTAAGATCTCCCTGTCTGTTATCAATCCCCGAAATAATATCCTTGATGTCTTTCTGCGCCTTTGAAATCGGACGGATTACCCTGTATAAAACAACAAAGAGAGCTATCAGCATTACGATAATACTGATAATAATCGTTCTGACGCTTCCCAACATGGATTGTTTATAAACCTCATCAAGCTGCGCTCTTGCCTCCGAAGCCTGCTCCGTGACAAAATTCATCATTGTATTGATATTTGTCTGCATGGCGTCACCATATAACGCAACATCTCCGTTTGCCCATCCATAAGCATCGGCTGTCTTGCTGTCCGCACTGTTTGCTACCAGAAATACAATTGCATGCTTTAATTCTTCATAATTAGACAATAGTTCCCCGTAATCTGCCCTATTCTCTTCCCTTACATACACCTCATATTCTTTCAACATTTGATCCAGTTCTTCTTCCTGTATCTTAATCTCTTCCACAACATGAATCATCGTGTCAAAATCCGTTGCAATAATATGAGATAAAGCAAGCTTATGGATATCCTGTGCCTTTTTCTGTATTTCTGATAAATCCTGAATGGCAGTCATATAGTTATCCGTTATATGAATCGCATCAGAATTCACATTTTGAATATTATGCACACCTTCAAGACTGGATGCAATCGCTACAAAACCCAGAATCACAACAGGCAGCATGATCATAATTTTAATGCTTACACTACGCTTTTGCTTTTTCATTCTGCACCTCCTTAATTATATGACTCTGTCACTGCCTCTACCATGGTATCCAGCAGCTCTTGTAAGTTTTTCCCCTGCGAATTGCCGTCTGCTAACGTCTCTCCAAAAGTCTGAACCGGAGTCCAATAAGTACTGCCAACCCGTTGCAGGCTTGCAAACTCTGACTGCTTTAAAACCGCCTGTATTGCCGGCGATTTCAGCACCTCCGAAGATGAGGATGCATTGATATTCGATGGTCCCTGTCCTCTTTTCATAAAACGCAATGTCTGATTCTCCTCATTTGTAATCCATTCTGCCAGCTTATGTGCCCATTCTGCCTGCTTGGAGTAGGCATTGACTCCCAGCATCTTATACCCAGCAAAAGATGCCATCTGTATCTGATTTCCTGCACAAGTATAGGTAGGAAGCTTTACTGCTCCATAATTGTTTCCCCATGCCTGCTCTATAGGCATAGAATCCCAGACGCCTGAAACTCCCGCTATCACGCTGCCATCCTGCACCCCTGCTATAAAATCTTCATCTACGCTGTTTGAAAATCCCGGATTTGCTGCAATTTCCAGCATGGCCTCCGCGACATCCGTTCCCTTCACAGGTGTGTCAATCGCATTCCAGTTACAGTAATTGGAAACACCGTCGTCATTCAATCCCACTTCAAGCCCTGTGCATCCAAAGAATGAATACAGATACCATCCTGATGACCAATCCATGGTAACTTTCTTTTCATTATCTGCTGCCACCTGTAGAATCGTATCCAATTCTTTAACATCCTCATCGCTCAAAAATTCTTTATTATAATATAAAAAATATCCGTTATCTGCTGTCATCGGGTACGCATACAATCTGTCGTTTACAGAAGCCGCCTCATTTGCCGCTTCAATATTTGCCTCTATTATCGCATCAGCATTTTCTACTGGCGATAACGCCCCGGCAGCCACCATGGCCCGAAGCTGGTCATCTGCAAAAGCGAAAACATCCGCTCCTCCTTCAATATCAGCAAACAGTGCTTCTTTACAATCAGCTTCTCCCTGACTCACAATTGTAATTTCAAAATCTGCCTGCCCTGCGTACTGCTGCTTAAAGCTTTCCACCATTTCTGCCAGCAGCTCAACATCCTCCTCTGCTCCCCATATGGTAAGCGATACATTTTTGCCCGAATCAATAGCTCCACTGGAAGTTTCCTGTACTGATTCCACATTTTCTCCTGTCTCCGTCTGCCCCTGGCATCCCACCAGCATACCTGCCATTAGTACAGGCAGAAACAGATACTTTAATAGCCCTCTCTTCATTTACACCTCTCCTCTTCCGATACCTAATCAAAGCGACCCTATTCCTGACAATAGATTATGTAATTACGTAATTTTATTATAGCATAAATATTGACGAAGAGAAATCTATCTATTAAAATGGTTTGACACACATTTACTGCGATAACTATTGTTCATGTGAAATTCTATGCTTTAGAGGAGTCGTTACCATGTGGAAAAGATTTAAAATTAAGTATATCGGTGACAAAGAATTTTATAAATACGTGCTCGTTCTTGCAGTGCCAATGATTGTCCAGAATGCCATTACCAGTTTTGTAAGTTTTCTGGACAACATCATGGTCGGGCAAATCGGAACGGAACAGATGTCAGGCGTTGCCATCGTCAACCAGCTGATGTTCGTTTTTAATATCTGCATTTTTGGAGGCGTATCCGGCGCTGGAATCTTCGGAACCCAGTTTTTTGGGAAAGGAGATCACGAAGGTCAAAAATATACTTTCCGATTCAAGCTCTATGCCTGCGCTCTGATTACCGGCATCGTTCTCATACTTTTCGGTTTTTTTGACACACAACTGATTTCACTGTACTTAAATGACAGCGGCAGCGTGGGCGATATTGGTCTTGCCCTTAAATATGGAAAAGAATACCTGGCGATTATGATGATTGGTCTTGTTCCCTTTTCCCTGGGGCAGGCATACACCAGCACCATCCGGGAAACTGGTCAGACCTTCGTTCCTATGCTTGCAGGCATCGCGGCAGTCGTCACCAATCTGATTCTGGACTACATACTGATTTTCGGCATCTTCGGCTCTCCTGCCCTTGGTGTGCAGGGTGCTGCTATTGCAACGGTAATCGCCCGCTTTATGGAATGTTTTATCGTCGTATTTTGGGCTCATTGCCATAAGCAAAAAAACCGCTATATTATCGGTGCTTACCACAGTCCCATGATTCCCTGGTCGATTCTGAAGGGAATATTTATAAAAGGAAGTCCTTTGATGTTCAATGAAATATTCTGGGCATCCGGCATGGCTGTCATTTCCCAGTGTTATGCTGTCCGCGGGCTTGAAGTCGTTGCCGCACAGAACATTTCCTCCACAATCAGCAACCTGTTCAATATTATTTATATTCAGCTGGGTGGCTGTATTTCTATCGTGGTAGGGCAACTACTTGGTGCCGGCAAAAGAGACGAGGCAAAAGATGCCGATAATAAGATGATTTTTTTCAGCGTTTTTTGCTGCTCTTGTGTGGCGGCAATCATGATAGCGGTAGGAAGATTTTTCCCTTCCATTTACAATACGGATGAGAGCATCAAGGAACTCGCCAAAGTTTTTATTGTAATCTCCGCTCTGGTCATGCCCCTATGTTCTTACTGCCACTGCGCCTATTTCACTCTGCGTTCCGGCGGTAAGACCATTGTTACCTTCCTGTTTGACAGTGTTTATACCTGGGTACTTGTGATTCCATTTGCTTATATCCTGGCAAACTATACTACGCTTCCCATCACCTTAATCTTTTTCCTTGTACAGTTTACAGAACTGATTAAAGTGATTATTGGATATTTTATGGTGAGGAGCGGCGTCTGGCTGCAGAATATCGTGACTAGCAAACCATAACTTCAAAACGTAATGCAGGCAGACACATGTTGCTCTAAAACTACCTTCGTGACAATCTGCACAATACAATATATGGTACTGACTATTATTTTTTCTGTAATGCAGTACCATATATAGTTATTTCCTTATTCATAGCCATTATTCTTCTAATTATTTTTCTACCTTTCTTTTCTCCATATTGTAATTGTAATTTGAAACAATCCGTGTTATAACATTCTCATATGAATTTCATATTAGTTTCAACTGAATTCAGTTACATTCTTACTTTCTTTACAATTATTCTAATTTCATTCCAATTAATATTTCTACAATGCTATTTATTCCAAGGAGAAGCTCTATGTCAAAAACCACAAATTCTTTATCCACCACTCAAAACATTTTTCACTGCATGCCTCTTCCCACCTTTCCTTCAAAGAAAAGTGTAGAGGATTTATTAAAACAACAGACCTATATATGGGAAAAATACTCTGAATTTCCAGATAACATGAAGCAGGAATTAATCGGCTTCTGCACAGGGAAGCATGGTCTTAGAATTATCTACGACCCTGTATTCCGGAAAATATTTAGTCCCTCCCTGCATCCTGACAGACTGGAAGCATTTCTGTCCGCCATTTTAGGACGCTCTGTCCGAATCATCAGAGTCATTCCCCGTGAGGGCACCCGTCTGAACGAGCAGACAAGTTTTGTTGTCATGGATGTTCTGGTCCAGCTTGATGACGGCTCTTATGCAAATGTGGAGATGCAGAAGATTGGTTATAATTTTCCTTTAGCAAGGGCAGACTGCTATGCCTCGGATATCATCATGCGCCAATACGCACAGGTCCGGATGGAACAAGGACCGCTTTTTTCCTTCCAGAACCTTCACAAAGTATACTGCATCATTCTTATGGAAAAAAGTCCTATGGAATTTCATACTGTAAAGGGTAAATACATCCACAGGCGCATTTCTTCCTTTGATACAGATATCTACGCAAAATCATCCGGTCTACACGAAGATATTTTTATCTGTCTTGACAGTTTCCACTCTATCGTACATAATATTACTAAAGATAGTATCACTTTAGATGCATGGCTTACCTTTTTAAGCACTACAGACATAAGCACTATTGCATCACTGATTGAGGCATTTCCTCACTTTATGCCTATCTATCAGGAAATTGCTGATTTCACTAATAAGCCAGAGGAGTTGATAAATATGTTGTCGGAAGAATTGTACATTATGACAAAAAATCTGGAACGGCTGATGGTCAATGACCTTCAAGATGAAGTAAATGCATTACACACAGAGCGGGATGTCCTTAAAGCAGAAAGAGATTCTGTTAAGGAAGAATGTGACTCTATTAAGGCAGAACGTGACTCTGTTAAAGCAGAATGTGACTCTGTTAAAGCAGAACGTGACTCTGCTAAAGCAGAATGCGACTCTGTTAAAGCAGAATGCGACTCTGTTAAAGCAGAATGCGACTCTGCTAAAGCAGAACGTGACTCTGCTAAAGCAGAATGCGACTCTGCTAAAGCAGAACGTGACTCTGCTAAAGCAGAACGTGACTCTGCTAAAGCAGAAATGGCAACCGAAAGAGAAAAAAGGCTTACTGCCGAAAGGAAACTACAGCAAGTCCTTTCGTATGCAAAAGCGTATGGATATCATGATGGACCAGACTCTTTTCCTCAATGATCAGATCCATCTCGCAAGTTCACTTGCAGAAGATTCTTTTACAGTATAATAAGGAGAAGGCAAAAGCAGCAGTTATTCTGCCAATTTTGCCTTCTCCTTTTTAGAATGCCTCTCCAGACAGATTCGTATTAGGGAAGTTTTATCAGTTCCTCCGCCATCTCAAACAACATGTCTGCCGGTGTTGCTTTATATAAACTGATCAGTTCATACCTGACTTCGTCTTTTACCCACACAGCACTTGAAACCTGATTTTCAGAATCTTCATCGGCGCCCTCATCATTGTATACGGCTTTCTCTGTTTCCAGAAAAAGAGGATCATTTCCTGTCTTTTCATAAATAACGCAGATTCCCTTATTTATAGAAACCGTATTATCGTTTTCATCCATACCCGTATAATTATCAATACTCATTTTAGAAAAGCATACCCATTAGAAAAATTTTCAACCGCATCTATCTCAAATCCCGCTTCTTCTTCCATCTTGTCTGTTTCCCGTAATCTGCCTGCAAAACCCATAAATATCCTTTCCATAGATATCTATGCATTCCTCCAGCTGTATTAGTGTCATTGCATAATGCTCCTTTTGCCTGTCGGCATGATTCTTTGACGTCAAAGGTTTATCACCCTTCAACCATACATTGTAATAACCCAAAAGGAGATTCACTATTTTTCTAAAGTAATTGAAAATTTTAATTTTGGTATTTTTTTGTTTTTTCTTTTTAATGGCAGTTCTTTTGGAAGAATACTTTTATACCGATACACGCTCAGTACTATTCCTGCCAGAATGTAAGAGACGATTACGTTGGAACCGCCCGCAGAGATAAACGGGATATATATGGATATATGGGGAAGTAATCCTATATTTACCAGAAAGCACATTGCCAGCAGTGTCAGAAACACCAGACCACAGCCGCAGGATATCATCATCCCAAGTTCATTTTTCTGACCAAAGGCTATGCGGAATATCTGAAACAGCATCACTCCAAACAATAATACCAGTCCAATGACTACCGCATAACCAAAAGCTGCTGCCACAAAGGATAAGATGTAACTCTGATTAAAATCGGGCACTGTCGTCACAAGCTCTGTTAAATCTGCCCCGTCCCCTCTTCCTATGAATCTGCTGCTGCGCAAAATCTCCAGAACTCTGTATCGAACATAATTTACTCCCTGCGGGTCAAGCCCCAACAACATTCTGATTCTTCTGCTTTGAAAAAAATCCAGCCTGCCAGTCAGATTAAGAAACAGAAGATACACAGGACCGCTAAGGACAATACATACCCAGAAAGAAGCAAGAAATCGCTTTGGTCTTTCTATTTGAAACCAGTCCTTTAAAACCGCGGCAGAAAAGAGCAGGAGAAGCATAAAGACCAACGACATACAGGCGCTTAAATCGCTCATCAGATATGCAGGCAATACCATCCATACAATCCACATCAGACTTTTTACAATCCCTCTGACCTGTTCTCCCCGATATTTGAAAAGAAGCGCCCCATAAACAGGCACACACAAATAGAGGAAGGGAATCAATCCTACCACTAGTCCCCTGACCGAGATCCATCGGACAGCTCCGTTTATCTCTTTTCCCAAAAAGATATCAGAAAACAGCACGACCGCTAAAAAAACTAATGCTGTTCCCACACAATGATCCGCCAGAAAACTATAGTCCATCATACATACCAGCACCATTGCCAGAAATCCAATCAGCGTATACATGGTCTGTTTCAGCACATAGCCCCACCCCAATCCGGGATCGCTGCTTCCAAATACTGCATGCAGTGAGATACTGACCACGCCAATGGCTGCCATAAGCGCTACCATACTCCATGAAATTTGGGGGCGATGTATTCTGTCCATGGACACTCCCACTTCCACCGGATCTCCCATATCCTTTACCGCTGCTTCTATTGCCTGCTCTTCCTTCATTCCCTGTTCCCGGTAGGAAAGAGCCTGATCTTCTATATGCATTTTTATTTCATCTGCCACCATATCCCTTGCCTTCACGCAACGAATCTGATCTGTCAAAATCCTGATATATTCCTCTCTGTTCATATCCACATCCCCCTACCATTCAAATGCCAGCACTTGAGTCACTGCCTTCGCGTACTCCTGCCACTCTTCCTTCTTTCTTCTAAGCATTTTCTTTCCATCTTTCGTAATACTGTAATACTTCCTCACCTTGCCAAGAACTTCCTCCTCGTAAGAAGCGAGCAGATTCTTTTCCTCCAGCGAATGCAGAAGCGGATACAGCGTACCTGCCTTAAGTTCGAACACATTCTGGGACCGCCGCCGCAGCGTATCGATCATCTCATAACCATACATGTCCTTCTCAGAAAGAAGTTTTAAAAGCAGCATTGCCATACTGCCGGATACTAAAGTTTTATCAACTGCCATACTTATTCCTCTCTTTTCTCCCTCTTATATATCGATGTCCTATATATAGGATGACTATATTATATATAGGTTATCTATATATGTCAAGCAAAAACAGTTGGGGATAGGCTCTGCACAACCCGTGCATCTCACCCTATCCCCAACTGTTTTTATCTCCCATCATTCTACAGTATCTCTATATCGTGATAGTTTCTATCCGCTGTACAATCAGTTCCTTCATGCCTGTTTTTTGTTCTGCGGATAGGTAGGATTCCTCGCATTGTTCTAAAAATTTTTCTTTTAGTTTGCAAAGTTTTTTCAGCATGTTTTCGGCAGACTTTTCTGGCAGTTCCAAGCTCTGGGCAAAGGCAAAGAAGTCTTTTTTTCTTATATTTTTCTTTTTACCGTTTAGTGTCAGTGCAAGCTGTTCTTCGTCCTCGGGCAGTATCATATTGACCGGCAGGATATCGTATGCTTTTGACAGACTGAACTGTCTTCCCGCAGGATCGCTTTCGATAAGAGAAAAATTTTTCAGATGCATATCGGAATTTCCTATTACAAAAGAAAAGGCTGTGCGCAAAAATAGTTCAGATAGATCAAGCCCCGGATGTATTGAATATTTTTTTATGATTCTTCCGCAGTTTTCGTAAGAACCTTTATATTTATCCTGAGTCAGTCTGTTTGATATCTGGCAGAAGTCTTCCATTGCGTATAATTTCATGCTGTCTTTTTTGATTTCCCTGTCGATACGCTTTGTGATATATACATATTGTCCGTCCACGCTCATAAGTGCATGGGGCACGGTCCGTATTCCGGCTGTTTCGGCAAGGTTCATTGCCAGATGTTCGTACTCCGGCAAAGAGTCATATTCCGCGGTCTGGGGTTTAAGAATATATCCTGTGGGATAATCTACGATGGTCAGCCTCGCCTCTATATCATCAGATAAATGCAGAGAAAGTTTTTTCTGTACACCGGGTACAGTCAATCCTTTATTCACTGTCATACTTGCCAGTTCTTCCAGTTTTTCTTCTGATAAGTCCAATGCAGGCATTTGTGCCGTGCCAAAGAACTTTTTTATGCACTGACTATGCCAGCGATTCTTTTTTTCCTTATCGGCAGCTGTATCCTTTATCACTTTTCCACAGCATAAACATTTCATTGCTTCCTCCGTTCCGGAATATCCTCATCCATCTCGCTTCTCACACAGACATCACCAATGCAGTCCCTGCATACAGACAGTAAAAGTCCAAACCTGTCATTAGAATCTATTTTCCAGTTCCTACTCACAATTCCAAGCAGCCACCCCTCCGGAATCAGCCCGTCAAAAAAAGGAAAAAGTATCGTAGACATGTATTCTCTTTCTTCGAGAGGCAAGGTTATGCTTATCGGGACGGCTCCCTCTGTATTTAAGTATTCTCTGTCATAAACAAAAACATATCCCTCGTCCGTTTCCCGTATGATGCCTGCAAACATATTCTGGACGTAAACATATCCTTTCCTGTACTCGTCCTCCATGTATTATCCCTCTTTCTTTCCTGCCACCGCTTCCATTCCAAACATTGCAAGTGCCTGATTTACTTTGTCTAAGCGCACCGTTTCCTTTCCCTGTTCCAATTCTCTGACAAATCGAAGCCCTAAACCCGAACGCATTGCAAATTCTTCCTGTGTCAAACCGGCTTTTTTTCTTTCTTCCTTAATATATTTACCTATTTTGCTCATAATTATATAATAACCCCTAACGGGTATAATTTCAACATTTTAATATAAATTATACCCGTTAGGGGTTATTTCATATTCATTCTATATTTTTATACCCTTTCGGGTATCAAGTCAAAATGATTTTTAAAGTTTTCTTGTGGATTCCCTCTCTGTTACCGACGGCAGTGTGCAATAAAACTGCACCTGCAAGTTAGGTTTTTTCATCTTGTTTAAGATCAACTTTCCCGCCTGCATTCCCATATCATATACATCAATGTTGATTACCGTCAGTTTAGGCTCCAATATCTGTGAAAAGGGATAATCATCAAAAGTCAACACTCCCATGTCTTCCGGTATTTTCATATGATGCTCTTTCAATGCATTCACACATCCATATGCAATGTAATTGTTTGCACAGATAATTGCATCAGGCAGATTTCGGCTTTGCAAAATCTGCTCTGTCATCTGAAAACCGCTGTCGCAATCAGAGTCTCCATACTTAAGGTGATAGCGGGGTACGATTACATCATACTCCTTGAGCACCGACAAAACCCCTTCCAGGCGATGGGCAGATATCTTATCCTCATCTGTTCCTCCCACAAAAGCCAGGGACTGATAACCGCATTGCAAAAGGTAATTTGCCGCCATCTCGCCAGCCAGCTTATTATCAATATCCAGCCAGCAAAAATGACTTGCAAAATCGGGAAGCCCCAGCACAATATGGGGAATCTCCTTGTATCGTATCATCTCATCCAGCTTTTTGGAAATGACGGAAGCGTGAATCACCACGCCGTCCGCCATCTTACTCTCAAACACTTCTTTTACAAAATCCGGTGCTTCTCCGGGAGAAATATTTTTAACTCCAAGCAGATAACCTTTTTTGCCCAACATACATTCCAGCCCTGACATGATTTCGAACATATGGGGATTAGAAAATCCTGCATTCTCGCCTAAGGTAGTAAGAAATAACACCTGCCTCGTACTTTGTCTCGCAAAATTTCTGGCCCGGAGGTTTGGATGGTAATTCAATTCTTCCATCGCCCTGTGCACATTGTCAATTGTCTTCTGAGAAATGGAATAAGAGCCATTTATCACCTTTGATACTGTTGCTGTGGAAGTGCCTGCCAGTTTTGCGACATCCTTGATTGTAGCTGCCAACTCATCCTCTCCTTAAAACCTTGCTACGGCAAATCCCATAGGCAAGAGACTTTTCTCTCCGGGATTTTCTCCCCAAATCCCCTCCTGCCAGAGAATCTGCGCATCCATAAATAACTGGGGTAATCTGCTCATATGACTGTTACCGTTAATTGCTATTACGATTTTATCAGAAGCGGACTCTCTTGCATAGATATAAAGGCGATCTCCCTTATCCGCCTGTATTGTTCTGTATTTGCCTTTTCGCAGCACCTCATGCTCTCTTCGCAGGCGAATTGCTATCTGGTAGAAAGCAAATAAATCATCTTTCTCCTTCTGCCATGGCATTGCTGCCCTATATTCTTCCTCCAATATCCCGTCAATTCCCCGCTCATCCCCATAAAATACTGAGGGCACACCCGGAAAGGTCATCTGGAACAATACCGCCAGCCTATACCGCTTCTCGTCATTGCCGCACAGAGACAGAAACCTGCTCACATCATGACTATCCAGCAAATTCAGCTGTGCATAAACCGTCTGCTCTCTATAGCGCATTCTCATATTAGTCACTCTGCCGTCAAATTCATACGCATCGATGCTTTCCTCCGCAAAGAAACGCCTGCAGTGCTTTCTGAAATCATAATTCATCGTGGAGTCAAATTTTTTCCCATCCAGCCAATGCCGTGCCGTTTCCCATACTTCCCCAATCAGAATGGCGTCCGGATTCACTTCCTTTGCCGCCCGGCAAAAGCAGTTCCAGAACTCATCATTCATTTCACTTGCAACGTCCAGCCTCCATCCATCGATTTCATATTCTTTCAGCCAGTATCTGCACACTTGGCAGAAATAATCAATCACTTCCGGATTCTGACCATTCAGCTTGGGCATCATCCTCTCATATCCAAAACATTCATAATCCGGATAGATTTCACCGTTTTCCGGCCGCACCACCGGAAAAGTCAGACGATAGAACCAATCCTTATAACGTGAATTTTCACCCTTTTCCACCACATCATTAAAAGCAAAGAACCTCCATCCGCAATGATTGAACACTCCGTCCACAATGACCTTCATTCCATTCTCGTGGTAAACCTTCACCATCTCTTTAAATTCTTCATTTGTCCCAAAGCAGGGATCAATATGAAAATAATCTACCAGATCATACTTGTGATATTCCCCCGCCGCAAAAACCGGGTTGATATAAATGGCATTGATTCCTAAGTCTTTCAAGTAATTTACATTTTCCGTAATTCCTCTTATAGTGCCGCCCAGCTTTCCATGAAAAAGTACGCCTTGCATCTCCTTTTCCGCCGGTTTTAAAGAAATAGATTCCCTTTTTGTTGCAAAACTGTCCGGAAAGATGTTGTAAATAACAGCATCCTTTGCCCACGCAGGAGGCTTTACAAGATCGGCCCTGTGATTAAAGGGAAGCTGATAATATTCCGACCTGTCATCAACACATTCCTCCATAAAGCAATCCCCATAATACAATGTGCTCTCATCTTCTGCTATCAACTCAAAATAATAATTGATTCTCTTATAAGGATGCTCCAACGTAATCTCATAATAATCAAAATATTCATCGGATGCCGCCACTGCCATTTCCTGCTTTGTAAAAATGACGGGAGTCTGCCGGCACGCCCTGTCTCCAAAATGTAAAAAGCAATGTTCCAAATCTCCTCTTCCACAGCGAAGTCTGAAAGTCACGTGCTTTTCATCCACTCCATAAGCATATTCCGATATGGGAATATGTAATACTGCACTTCTATTCATTTTTATACCCATGCCTTTCCCCTTAATTCTGTTTTTTTATTAACCCTTTACTCCGCCTGATGTAAGCCCTGATGCCATGTTTTTCTGCAGAGCAAAAAATATAATCAGAATAGGGAGCGATACAGCCAGTGACGCTGCCGAAAAAACCGGCCAGCTTCCGCTTGTCTCATTTGCCTGCAGCGAATATAATCCCGCAGCTAACGTATAGGTGCTCTCCCCTGTCATAAAATTAATCGCAAAAATATACTCATTCCAGACATAAATCAAAACCATCATGGCGGTTACGGCAATGGTCGGTTTTGCCAACGGCAGTACGATCTTGGTGACAATCTGAATGGGACTTGCCCCATCTATCATAGAAGCTTCCTCGATCTCAACGGGAATCGTATCAAAATATCCCTTCATATTCCACAGTGCAAACACTGCCATGGTTCCCGTATACACGATAATCAGCCCCAGCCTGGTGTTAATCAGCCCCATGGGACTGAGCAGCTTGTAAAGCGCCGTCATGGAAAGGAGCGACGGAAAAGCATACAGCAAGATCAGCATCTGTAGAATTCCGCTTCTTCCTGGAAATCTCCTTCTGGAAAAGATGTAAGCTGCAGGAATGCCTGTACAAAGCGAAACTGTCACTGTGGCAACTGCAAGCAGACAACTGTTCTTAAACCATAAAAGCACCGGTTCTTCCATAAACACTTTCCGATAATTTTCCAGCGTCATCTTTTGCGGAATGAAGGAAAAATCCGAACTAAGCAGGCTGTTCTGCTCATTGATGGATACTGAAAATGCATACAGAATCGGTACCAATGTGGCAAAGCAAATCAATATCAGGAAAAGATTGATCAATAATAATTTTCCTTTTTCTTTCCATTCTTTCCGCTTCATCAGATTTCCTCCTTCGGCTTCCTGTTGATTACATAAGAGAAGATAATCAATATCACAAAAATTACCATGGACACCGCAGAACTGTAACCGTAATTGTTTGTAATAAATGCATTCTCATAAGCATAAGTCAGAATCGTGTGGATATGTGCCCCCGTCTTGGCGCCTGCTTGCTGGGTCATCAGATAAATTACGTCAAACTGCTTAAAAGTGGTAAAAATCGTGATGACCACCGAGGGCGCAATAATCGGCTTAATAGAGGGAATCGTGATATACAAGGTCCTCTCCATCCATCCCGCGCCGTCCAGCAGCGCACTTTCATAGAAGCTCTGATCCACACTTTGGAGGGCGCCGTCAATGATTGTAATCATAAACGGAAGCGCAAGCCACAGATTGACGATGGTGCAGCAGATAAATGCCAATCCATCGCTCGCCAGCCACTTTACCGACGAAAATCCCAGTTTTTCCATCCATTGATTCAACAATCCGAACTGAGAATTGAACATTCCCGTTTTCCATAACAAAATAGACACATAACCGGGCATTGCCCATGGAAAGATCAAAAGCGTCCGATAAAAGTTCCTAAGTCTCAGTCCCTTTGTATTTAACAGACTTGCCAGCAGATAGGCAATCATCAGCTGCAATACCATATTTACGACTGTCCACAGGATCGTCAAAAGCAATGCCGGAATAAAGCCGCTGTCAAACACCAACAACGCTTCCTTATAATTCGCCAGCCCAATCAGATCATACATGAACCAATGATAAACATTCATATTGGTCAGGGAAATATATCCTGTGTAAATAATAGGAAATATCACAATCAGACAGATCAATATCAATGAGGGCGCCGACCAAAGATAGGAAAACAATATGGTATTTTTTCTTTTCTTACTTAATTGGTTCATACTAATCCTCCATGCTGCCAACAGCCCACAAATTTGGGCATCAGCACAAATTTGCCTGTGATAAAATCAGCTGGATAGCTGATTTTTCGCAGTACTCCTTCCCGACACAAACTTTTTTTGCATCACTGCATTTTTCTAATCAATTCTTCCGCATTTTTCTGTGCCGCCTCGCAACTTTCCTTCACATCCTGCCCACTCATATTAATGTTGACCAGCATATCTGCCGCAACTGTCCACATGATATCCATTTCCGGGCAGTTAGGCATGGGAATCGTATTTTCAGCTGTTTCTCTCATAGCCATGACTACATCATCCGAAATCACTTCTGCATTTTCATAACACGCTTCCACCGCCGGGGCGCATCCGCTGACCTTTGCCAGAGAAATTCCCACTTCCGGCTTCATCAACGCATTTAATACCTTCTTCACTGCATCGGTCTTGTTCTCCGCCGCATATTTCAGAACCTGCACGCCCTGCACTCCCATATAAGGAGAAATCGGAATTCCGCTTTCGTCAATCACAGGCATGGAAGAAATTCCAAGATCCATTCCTGCTGCCCTTGATGCCGATACCAGCCACGGTCCTCCAATCGTTGCATGGGCTTTTCCCTCCTGAAACAAAGTATTTACCGTAGCATATTCACTTTCTCCGGGCATCAGTTCCACAAATTTCTTATGATACTCCATGGCAGCAATCGTTTCTGGCAGATCCAGTCCCACATCGCCTTCACCATTCATGATATATCCCCCAAATCCATGAATCCAGCCGGCACTGTAATAGGCTGTGCTGTGCTGCTCTACAAACCCATAATGTCCGCCATGGGTTTTCTCTGACATATATGCATATAATTCTTCCGTGGTCCCAGGAACACGTTCATCAGCCATATATAAACGATTGTACATAAAGAGCAAGGTTTCAAAATAAACCGGAAGCTGATAAATCTCACCTTTATAAGTAGCTGCATCTAAGGTGATTCCAACATAAGCAGTTTCCAGATCCTCCTTTGGTATCAGCTCCGTAATTGGTTCCAATATTCCCATTTCTGCATAAACCCCGATTTTATCATGGGCAAAAAAGTAAAGATCAGGCGCAGCCTTGGGGTCATTTCCCACCATCTTAAGCGCTTCCGTAAGATTGCTCTTATGTTCCAGCCGTACGTCAACATCGGGTACGGATTTTTTCAATTCCGCAAGCAGCGCTTCCGCCACCGCCTCCTCTTTATCATGCCAGATTACAATGGTGTTCTTTTCTTCTTCTGTCAGTTCCTGCCCTTTTGCACCGCAGCCGCATAATAATCCGATAAGCATTGCAATTGACAATAATGATGCGATTATGTTCCTCATTCCATACCTCCTGTTGACGTACTTCATATTCTTATCTCAAAATCTTTTATTTCTTTTTCTTTGCCACAAAGAAAACTGCCAATACAACTATTATAATGCAAATCACAACAATTACTACTATCATTCCTGTATTTGACCCGCTTTTTGCTTCCTCCGCAGTCTGCGCAGGTTCCTCTGCCGCTGTTTCCTCTCCAGATGAAGCTGTTTCCTTCTGTGCTGTCATTTCTTCTGCGTTTTCTCCCATCTCTTCTGTGGAAATAACTTCGTAAGAAACTTCATATTCTTCCGGTCCTGAAACCACAATCCAAACATCTTTTGCTGTATCCACAGAAATATCGTTGGTCTGTATGCTGCCTTCATTACCATTTACAATAACGGAATTGACCCATCCCGGCACCTGCAAGGTAAGCCATCCATCTTCGCCTTTCAAGAAAACTTCTCCTGGCCATGAGGCAAAGACATTTGTTCCATCCGGCGCAGACCATGCCCATAAACAAGGGCTCTCCCAATCCTCCGGTACCTTTACAGATACACTGATATCTGGTGCCTCTACTGCATTGGGGTCATTATAACTAAAGTCAAAGCTTCCATCTTCTGTAACGGTGATCCATACTTCCGCCGGGTCAGTGGAAATCGCTTCGGTCTTCTGATCATCTTCACTACCGCTTAAAATAATAAACTCTGTATCTACAGGTACTCTTCCCGTATACCACCCATCATCACTCATTTTTAGCATTTCACTTGAAGCGTTTTCACCTGCCACATCTTCATCAGCCGCTCCGCTTAAAGTAAAGACAGGTGTCTGCCAATCATCCGGCAAGCTTACATGGATTTTAAATTTCTCCACATAAGCAGGAAGCTCTCCTTCGGTCAGTGCATCATAAGAAATTTCCGCATTTTCCATACCCTCTATCGTAACCCAGACGTTTCCGCCTTCCGATATCAGTTCTCCTGTCTGGATTTCCTCACCGGCACTTACAATCATATGATTTGCCCATGAAGGCACCCATATGTAATACCATCCCTCATTATCAGGGTCAACTTCCATTTCTCCGCCGGGCCATGACGCAAATGCGTTATTTCCTGCTTCATCCCAAGCCCACAAAAAAGGCTCGTTCCAGTCCTCTGGCGGATTGACATAAATAATGACCCTTTCCTCCTCAGCCCTGGTGCTCATCGGTGCCCAAAATAAAAACATCATTGTAAACGCGCATAAAACCATCACAACTTTCTTTAACAGCTTTGCCATAAAACATCCTCCTTTTTCTTGTCTCCTGTTTACAAGGAAAGTTTAACATCATGCCCTCTTTACAACAATTTAATTTTAAGTAACCGTTTTCCCATTTTTTTGCACTATTTAGCCAATTTCACGTGGGTGGTTTTTGTGCATAAACAACACTTTTATGGTCCTTTTTTCCATTTTTTAAAAAGTTTGTGAAAAATATACAAATTATTTTCCTCTATTTTCCCTCTTCTGATTATCTGCATATCTCTTTTATTTCACAGATAGCACTTCCCCATAAAATAAAAAAAGAACTCCCGCACGAATCATTACGCTAAAAAAATCATCCCCGTGCAGCAGTCTCTTAAAACTGTTATATATAATTTTTATATCAGCTTTCCGTTTCTTCCTTTTTGCTTAACGCTTTTTCCAGCTTATTCCGGATCCGAAGTTCCTTGAAAAAAGCCGTCAGCACGCAGGAACACTTTTCCTCAAGTACTCCCCTCGTTATTTTCACCTGATGGTTAAATTCCGGCATTTCCAGCAAATTTATTATGGAACCGGCGCAGCCTGCCTTAGGATTCATGCATCCTATAACCACCTCATCAATCCTCGCCTGCACGATTGCACCTGAACACATCTGACATGGTTCCAACGTTACATACATAGTACAGCCCTCCAGCCGCCAGTCACCAAGTTTTCTGCTTGCTCTTTTAATTGCGGTGATCTCGGCATGGGCAAGTGTATCTTTGTCTGTATTTCTGCGATTATAGCCCCGGCTTATGATTTTCCCTTCGTACACGATTACACAGCCTATGGGAACCTCCCCCAGCGCCTTGGCCTTCTTTGCCTGTTTTAAGGCTTCCCCCATGTATTTTTCCTGTTCTGTCATAAGTACCTCCATACTGTCAGGCAAATGCCGCCCCTTCACGCTCCTATCCCCCGCAGCGACACATCCCGGATAGTCTAAAAGTGTAGTTTTATTCATGCTGCCAATCAGCAACTTAATTCCTCCCCGTTTTGGTTGACAAACAGGATAAAAACCCATATACTACAAGATGATATGATTCATTTTACAACCGTGCAGCTTTGTTTTCAGGGAAGCTGTCATGGCTGCCCTGTATAAGTGGCGTTTGACGATTGGGTCTTGCGCAATGGANATCTGCGAACCGTGTCAGGTTGGGAACAAAGCAGCACTAAGCGGAATCTTCCATGTGCCGNAAGGGTGCCTGGTCCTAGTNAACTGTNCAGGTAACGCATGGCAGTTTCCCTGAGGNTAAAGNNCACGGTTTTTATTCTCCTGCTTTATNNATTATANCTTGCTNATAANCGCNNCGCAAGNCTATAACTCCACCCTGCGCATGTAGTATCCGAATTTCCCAACTTCCACNGCTCCGTCACATTCAAANCCTTCAAACCCAAACATGATGGCTACCATCTTTTCTCTTTCAAAATAGGTTCCNGGAACTCCCAGATANAAACANGTNCCATCNCCATCCCCNATNTCNTTATCCGGTCCAAGGATCATATGCCTGTAATTATAAAATCCATGCAAAAGAAAACTNTTATTTACCAGNCTTTGGTANGGNGCNTGNAAGATAATAAAATCNTTCGGNTCNACAGAGAGAAAAACTCTNTCATCNCCAAANGGATGNACCTTNTTATANCATCTAAGAAGCTGCTCCCANTTATCNTCNCANGCNGNTTCNGNCAAAATTNCTGATTTNTCATCNGTCGCAGTCATTTTCTNTTNCTTCATNAANANCTNNTTCCNTTNTCGTATCTTCANCTGNNATTTCNTNNNTTGTTATTCTTTCATCTGCGGCNNANAAATCAGGTCTTTNCATNNGNACAGANNNANNNTCCNNCTCNCNCCAATATCCTGCAATCCACTGCTGNGCATCCAGNTGNATCAANANACCGCACAAATCNTNTTCNTCAAACTCTTCCTCNCCNAANCNCGCANATCCTCCGCNNACATAAAACCGCCTTTTCTCATCNGCNCTNCCNCTTTGCAAAGTGATTGTTNCCCAATCAATTTCCCTGCTTNGTCCTNCNACNCAGA
>JAAUZD010000005.1:0-71650 GCA_014804785.1 Lachnospiraceae bacterium | reverse complement strand
TACTCTGCCATCCCGGATACCTGTCCCATTTTTTATATGTATGTCCANNAANTANNCNTCTCTTTCNNTTGAAAGTTTTNNAAATCCGGCAGANGCTTTNTTCANTCCNNCCTGATANAAAGACANATATACTATTTTCTTTTCATATAAAATCAACCTTATCCCTCCCAACAGTTCTGTACTATTGTATTCNGNGATAAGGTTTTTCATGTCTATCATNCTAANGTTTCCTTCAGGCNATCACTTAACGNTTNTNCGCCTCCANATATTTCATNTAATTATACACCATCATGGCTATTTTAAANGTAAGNGCGTCATCAAAAGTGCGCACATCCAGCCCTGTGCTNTTCTGCANTTTTTCCACTCTGTATACAAGNGTATTNCGATGTACNAATAACTGNCTGGATGTCTCTGACACATTCAGATTNTTTTCAAAAAATTTATTTACAGTTGAAACAATTTCTTCATCAAANTTCCCTGGATCATTGTCCCCAAATATCTCATCAATAAAAATCTTGCACAGATTCNCAGGAAGCTGATAAATCAGCCGCCCTATTCCAAGGCTTCCATAAGAATTCACTTTCTTTTCNACATAAAAGATNTTTCCTACTTCAAGNGCCATCATAGCTTCNTTGTAAGANTTNGAAACATCCTTAAGNTCCTGTACTATNGTTCCATATGCCACNCTTACATTCATCATGGCTTCTGTACTCATCATNTCCACTATCGTCTGNGCTNTNTGNTCAAGATTANCATTTCCGTCNTTCGNANNAANGGNTTTGATTAAAATCACNNTATTCTCNTCNACCGCTGTNACAAAATCCCCNGANTGNACAGAAAACAANCCNCGCANNAGNTCTNNNGCNGTANTATCCTTCTCNGTCNTNGTTTCCACAATATATACNACCCTTGGNACTGNNGCTTCAATNTGNANNTTNTTNGCACGATTATANACATCNACCAANANAAGATTATCCATCAAAAGATTCTGGAAAAAATGATTNCGGTCAANNCGNTCTTTATATGCNANNANAAGCTGCTGCAATCTGNCTNACTGCNANTTTCCCAATGANATAAGACTCNTCATTGNTGCCCCTCGCNGCCAGNATNTAAGCAAGNTCCCCNTCNTCCATNATTTTAAGNAGATGATTNTTTCCTATNACCTGACTGTCCGCNGGNGAATCNGCAAANCCNCTGANNANATNNTCNGNTATACCGCCNTCTTCAAATGTNGANGCNATTTCTGNTCCATCCAGANCAAACACNGCCANATTNACCTTNGTNATNGNNNGCANNTCCTCAATNCANTTTTCTATTANNTGTGTAGTNATCATNTCTTCACGNCCTTTCTGAGTATAAATACAGTATANCAAANCTTTTAGAATCATTGCAANAAAAGCATATCAACAANNGNTGCCCCTCTTCGCGAGACAGCTTATTGCACGAAAAAAGGGATGCTGGAGGCATCCCTTNTTTCNTGCAATTATTAGTTTGTAATTGTCTGCTCTGTTTCTTTATCNAATACGTGAATNTTNTCAACATCAAATGCAAACTTAACTGNATCACCAGGTCTTGCTGTTGTACGNGAGTCAACTCTTGCTGTGAGCGGGAACTCAGCCANATCAAAGTATAANTAAACTTCTGCACCAAGCAATTCNTAAACCTTAATGGTTGATTCAAATGAGCATTTTGCTGTCTGAAGGAACATNTCTGANTCATATACATCTTCAGGACGAATACCAAAAGTAACTGTCTTTCCAGCATANCCGCCGNCAATCAGCTTTTTGGATTTTNCAGCAGNAAGAGGAATACTGCTNCCAGCAACCNTAAGACTTGCTANATCNCCATTTACNTCTACAACGGCATCAAGGAAGTTCATCTGAGGAGATCCCATGAATCCAGCTACNAACAGATTAGCAGGNTTCTCATACAGATTCTGAGGTGTATCTACCTGCTGAACAACNCCNTCTTTCATAACTACGATTCTGTCACCAAGTGTCATAGCTTCTGTCTGNTCATGTGTTACNTANATAATGGTNGTACCTAATCTCTGATGCAATTTNGCAATCTCNATACGCATCTGCACACGNAGNTTAGCATCCAAGTTNGAAAGAGGNTCATCCATNANGAATACCTTAGGATTACGAACGATAGCACGACCCATAGCAACACGCTGTCTCTGACCACCGGATAAAGCCTTAGGCTTACGATCAAGAAGAGCTGTCAGNTCAAGAATCTTNGCNGCTTCTTTTACCATNTTNTCAATTTCNTCCTTCGGAACTTTTCTCAATTTAAGACCNAACGCCATGTTGTCATATACTGACATATGAGGATACAAAGCGTAGTTCTGGAATACCATNGCNATATCTCTGTCCTTGGGTTCAACATCATTGACCACTCTGTCACCGATTTTCAGTTCACCGGAAGAAATGTCTTCCAGTCCTGCAACCATACGCAATGTAGTAGACTTACCACATCCTGAAGGACCTACAAAGATGATGAATTCCTGATCCTTAATCTCAAGGTTGAAGTCTTTTACTGCCTCAAATCCATTCGGATATACCTTGCAGATATTTTTTAAAGATAAACTTGCCATTTTATTTGCCTCCTTAAAGTATTTGATTCATAACCAAACCTAAAACTAGTATACATGAGTTTCCAGATCTTGCCTATGCCACTATTACACAAAGATTTTTCACTTCCATAGACACTTTGTACAATTATTCCCGCCGATCCCGGTCATCATAAAAAGCAAGCTGGTTTTTTCCCCTTTTCTTTGCTTTGTATAAAGCCTGATCCGCTGCTTTATACAAGGATTCAAAATCACTTCCATCCGTCGGGAAAACAGCTGCGCCAATACTTGCCGTAGCCGAATATTTTACATATTCGCCAACCTGAAAGTCTTTAAAAAAATGCACCAGTTTCCGGGATTCCTTCAAAGTATTGCTATCCGTCTTCAGGTCTTTCAGAAAAATCGTAAACTCATCACCGCCGGTACGTCCTATAATATCCGTAACACGGAAATTGACTCCTATCCGCTTGCCCAATGTCCGGAGGACCTCATCACCGAAAGTATGTCCCTGCGTATCATTTATTTTTTTGAAATTATCAATATCCAGAACAAACATCATTGCCAGTGAATCTGGATAATCCCTTATGTATTCTTTGATCAGCCGCTCCGTTGCCAGCTTGTTATTAAGCCCGGTAAGAAGATCCGTATCCGCTTTTTCCTGCAGAGTTTTACTATTCTCCGCATTCCGCTTTTTGCCAATCGCATTAACTACTACAAAAAACAGGAAAAACACAATCACCACACTAAGAATCTGAAGTGTCATCAGCAAAAATTGCCTCCACATTCTGTTCTGGTTAATGTTCACATAACTCTGATCGATTCCTATCACCAAGTTCCAGTCCTTGATACCTATAGGCGTGAATGCCAGCGTTTTTTCCTCTCCGTCCACCACAAGTTCGACACTGCTGGTGCTGGAGTTCTGCATCGCTACCTTTGCCTGGGTTCCAGCATTTTGAGACTTCCGGTCAATATCTGCCCATATATTTCCGCTTTTTAAAAAGCTGCTGCCTGTCTCCTCATCGGAAAATATATTTCCATCCTTGTCTACCATAACAGCAAATGCTGTCTGACCGAACTCTTTGTCTATATTTATAAGATCCTTAATCCGTTTAATGGGATAAAACAACAACAGATTACCTTTCTCATCCGGAACAGGAACCGCAATCAATATGGCAGGTATTCCCAATACACCGTCATCCGGCAAATAGATATATTCAGCCTCTGAAAGAGGCATTGTTGCTTCCTCGTAGATATCCTCCCCGAAATTGACAGATTCGCCATCCTGATTGACAAATACCCCTTTTTCATTACAATAGACCGCCTCATATACCTGCGTCTGATTTACAAGCGCTTCCAGGAGCTGCTGTACGATATCTGTTTTCTTCGACGGTTGCTGGCTGATTACCTGCGCTGCAGTTTTACCTGACACCAGAATGCTTTGAAGTTCATTCGTAATCCTCAAAGCATATTTTTCAGCGACTTCCTCTATCTCCCTTTCAACTGCATTTACAGCATCTTTGCGGATATCAACGGAAAACTTTAATAGCATAATTGCAATCACAATTATTGCGCAAATCAGCGGTATCAGCCATTTTAAAATTGTTCTGCCATGTCCCTCTTTCATCCTGTGCTCTCCGTATTACCCGTAATCCGCCTGAATTGAACCCTATTCGGAAGGATTTTTATTTGTATGATTTTCAGCAGATAAGCCCATGGTTTCATCCGCATGTTCTATCTCCTCCTCAAGTGTTGATGACCACTCATTCTGATCTGCATTCTCTTCCGGCTCAAATCGCTTAAACGTTTTGTTATAAAGAAGAGCACACACAAAAGCCGGTCCTGATATCCCCAATACAAATACAATCGGAAATGCCTGAAAAAAGAACGTCAATATCACAACCGGAACTGCCCAGCAGACCATCATGAGAATCGTCTTGGGCAAACTAAGTATCCCCATAAACAAAGAATTTTTAAATGTATGCTTAATTGAATTATCAAACCTTGCCAGAACAGGAAATACATGCATCATGGAAAAAACCATGATAAACGCTACAACTACCAGCATAATCCGAATCCAAGTCGGAAAAGCCAGTGTGGAATAATTGAATATGAATACATCTCCTGCCAATACACCTGCAATCAGGAGAAGAATAAGCCAGATAACAGTTGCCTGCTTAAAATTCTGTCTGAAGGACTTAAAGAAAGCTCTGGTTATATATCCCTCCTCATTTCTGACCATCTTTAAAACCACATAATTTAATGCTGTCATGGATGCTCCTATCGTAACGACCGGGATACAACAAATCATTGTCAATATATTTAAATAAACCAAATCCGCCAACTTATTTAAGCCACTGAACAGAGGACTTTCCAAGTCAAATAATTTACCCATAATCGCTCATCCACTTTCTGCATCTTCCAGGCTTTAACGTTCTTTCAATTTCCCTGAAACCTGATTATACTGCTGATTCAGCTTCTTGTATGTACTCATGGTTTCCTCCGCCCTTATTCTCATATATTCCATAATTTCACTATAACAATCAAAAAAGATCTTTGTGATTGCCTTATTGTATTTTCCGGCTGCGGCCTCTTTCTTAATAAGTTCTAGTATTTCCGAGTCCTTAAATGCCGGTCTGTAGGCTTTGCTTTCCATAAGTGCATTGACTGCGTCAGCAAATTGTACAATCTGCTGACTCAAGTTCATCTGTATCTCCCGAAGTCCTCTGGGATACCCGCTGCCATCGCACCGCTCATGATGGGCGGCGACAATCTCCACGACCTCATCCGCCATGCGGTTCTTTAAAACTTTCTCTGCCAAATGGACATGCATCTTTACCTTTTCATATTCTTCCGGTGTCAGACTTCTGGGCGCACCTGTAATCAAATTCGGAACCGCCAGCATACCGATGTCGTGGAGAAGAGCCCCATAATAAAGCTGTTCCCTTTCCAGGACGCTAAGACCTGCTTTTTCTCCAATCACTTCTGCTATACACATACAGACTACGGAGCCAACTACAGCATCCTCTCTTCTGAATCCCTGACAATATGTAAGCATTTCCAGAAACTTTTTCTTGTCCTCATTGGTAAAGATCATGTATCCAATAACATCATCTAATTCTTCTTTGTATTCGCCGCTTTTCACTTTATGCAGGACGCCATACTTCCGCTCTGTTTCCTCAAACAATTCCAGAGCTTCCTTGCTGATTACCGTACCTGCCTGCTTTTGAAACATTTTAACATCAAACTTATCACCTAGGGCCAGAGAAAAGATATCAATCTTTTCAGCGAGGCTTAATGCCCCGGCAATATCCTTATATTCATATCCCATCTCTTCCAACTGGGAATAATCTGTATGATGATAAAGAATGATCGATGCAAGTTCACTAAGCGGTGAAAGATGTTTGAATACCAGATAACCATAGGCAACATGTGCCATGGGCTCTTTGCATTCATAATGAATCATGTCCTTGGGGTTTTCCGTCTTATAGACGCCAATGTCATGAAGAGAAGCCAGAAATACAAAGTCTGCTAATTCAAATTTCTCATAGCTTCCTTTGCACTCCAGCATCTTATACAAATAATATGCTACCCTGGAACCGTGATCCATAACTCTGCGGTCAATCAGCTTAAGTGTGTCCCGCATCAACAGAAAAATATCCTTGCTGTGAATATATTCCATACGCCCCACCTGTGTTTATAATATAGTTTTGTTCCTGCGACATATAAAACTTTATTGCTCTGCCTTTCCCTCCGAAAAGATATATTCCATTGGCGTATATCTAATCCCATCCTGTTGTCTTTCCGGACCAAGGTCTTTAAAACCAATTCGATGATAAAAAGCCACTCCGTACGGTGCTGCATTAACTGTAATGCGCTGTTTGCTCAATTCATTTTTGACATAATCCGCCATGCCTTTCATTAATGCTCTGCCGATTCCATGCCTGTGATAATTTTTATCCACAAACAAAAGAGAGATGTGCATCTCATTGCGAAGTGTTATCATTCCTATCATTCTGCCGTTGTCGTATGCAGCCATCATCTGGTATCTGCCCATTATGAACAGACGCTTCAAACCTGAATCAGTAATGAAATCTTCAAAGCTTCTGATTCCTTCCATGGTATAATCATCCGCTTCAAAATCCAGAAATGTCTTCCACGCAAGCCCCATAGCCTCTTCCCAGTCATCCTTGTCTGCAAATCGTACTTCATAAGGTATTTCCTGATTCATCAATTCATCCCTTTCTGCACTAACACTATCACTATAGCAGATAATGCATCATTTTACAATCAGTAGCACCTTAATCTTATTATAACGCAAAGCGTCATTATTTACCAGTACTATGGTACCATTTCTTTTCCAACTTGATTGACCAGAGGAAGACCGTTCTCAAGCGCATATGCATTTTCCAAAGTGGTAAGCGCTATTGCCTGCATCGCCTCTCTGGTAAAAAATCCCATATGTGAAGTTACCAATACATTGGGAAAGGTCATGAGACGGGCAAGGTTATCGTCTGTGATGATATCGTTAGAACGATCCTCATAGAAAACGCCCTCTTCTTCCTCGTAAACGTCCAGTCCGACGCCTCCAAATTTGCCTTCCAGCATGGCATCAATCAAAGCCTCCGTATCAATCAGACTGCCTCTTGATGTATTGACCAGATAGACACCCTTCTTCATCATTGCAATAGTCTCTTTGTTGATCAGGTGTCTGGTATCGGAAGTAAGCGGACAGTGGAGAGAAATGATGTCAGAACTTTTAAACAATTCTTCCAACGAAACATACTCCGCCTCCAGACCTTCTATCGGATAAGGATCATAACAGATCACATGTGCCTGAAATCCGCATAGAATCCGAATCATCGCCTGTCCTATCTTACCTGTGCCGATTACTCCTACTGTCTTTTCGTAGATATCCATTCCCATAAGTCCATTCAGACTCATGTTAAATTCTCTTGTCCGGTTATAAGCCTTATGCGTCAACCTGTTCACTGTAAGGAGCAATGCCATGGAAAACTCAGCTACTGCTTCGGGCGAATAGCTTGGCACCCTCAAAACCACGATTTTATCCTCAGCCGCCTTCACATCCACATTATTGAANCCGGCGCTTCTNAGCAAAATAGCCTTGACCTTCATTTCNTACAGTTCATCTATCATTTCGGCGTTTACATAATCATTGACGAAAATGCAGATTGCATCATAGCCCTTTGCCATAAAGATTGTTTCCTTATTGCACGCCGCCTCAATAAAATGAATTTCAAACCCATACTCTTTTCCCATAGGCTCAAACCATATCTTATCATATGGTTTTGTTCCGTAAAATGCTATTTTCATAGACTATCCTCCCATAATTTAATCTTTATACTCTGCCATGCTTTGCAGACTATAAATATTATTTACAGGAACAATATTATTTTATTCTTTGTTGCTTTTATTTATCTATGAAAATAAATTGGTGAAAAAATCTTTTATAGAATTTTTCAGATTATCCCAAAAACTGTTCACTGCATTCGTAGCAGCATTTTTCACCGCATCTGTCAGCAATTCATCCACATGCTCCACGAAATCGGCGCCATACTGCTTATACAATGCCTCTGCTTTGTCCATCACATACTCCGCAGAAAACCCTATTTCTTCCAGCTTTTCCATGGCATCCACCAATTTTCTTGCATCTTCTTTGCTGATTTCAACGCCAAATTTTTCTTTTCCTTCCTCAAGGGCGCTTGAAAGTCCCTCCTCAGAATTCAGATTTCCTTCTTTTATCTCTTCTTTCAAAAAAGCAAATACTTCTTCCGCCGTTTCCTGGTCCACATTCTCAAACACTGCCGAAAGCTGCTGTTTTACCTGACTTAATATATCTGTTGCTTCCTGATTTTCCGTTCCTGCTTCCGCAGCATAGACGGACAAAGGAAAAAGCAAAAACAGCAGCACAAACGCAAGCAACAGCGACGAACACCTTTTTCTCATTCCACAATCCTCTTTTATATCCTTCAAAATCAGCACTGATATTCTCTGACTCTATCCATAATCCACGGATAAATATCCTCATACACTTTAAATTTATCTTTTTCATTCAAAAGCTCATGCCGGTCGCCTGCATAAAGCTTTAAGGAAATCCGTTCCATTCCGACTTTTTGAAAATCCTCATATGCTTTTCTGACGCCCTCGCCATAATTACCTACCGGATCCATGTCACCTGCAATAAAGTGCACGGGAAGATTTTTCGGCATTGCATTTAAGTTTTCTTCCCGATTCAGCCGGTCAAGGAGTGTAAACAAGGTCTTAAACCCATTGACAGTAAAAGTGAAGCCGCACAGTTCATCTGTCACATAAGCGTTCACAACACTTTCTTCGGTGCACAGCCAATCCACCGGAGTTTTGGCATCCGGTATTTTCTTATTGTAGGAACCAAATGCCAGCTTATCAATCATCTTTGCCACATGCTTCTGTCCCAGGAAAACTCCCTGCAGCGCTGCTATCATCTTTGAACCCCTTACCAGAGCCTTTGGCTGCGAGCCGGTTCCGCATACAATAGCGCCCTGTATGCCCGTTCCATATCTGAACAGGTAATTGCGGAGAATAAAGGAACCCATGCTGTGCCCCAGAATCACATAAGGTATTCCAGGATATTCCTCCTGGGTCATCTTCTTTAAGCGGTGAACATCCCGCACCACCACTGTGGCTGGGTCCTGCTCGCAGAAATACCCATAAGTGCCATCTTCTCCTACGCTCTTTCCATGCCCTAAATGATCGTCTCCTGTCACCAGTATCCCCTTCTCTCCAAGATACTGTGCCAGTTCTTCATAGCGCTCAATGTATTCCGCCATACCGTGGATAATCTGGACAATACAGACCACCTTGCCTTCCGGCACCCACCTGACCGCATGAATCTTCGTTTTTCCATCTCTGGAATCAAAGGTCAATTCTTCTTTTTTTACCATCGTAACCTCCCATTTTACCTAGCAGATTTCCGCTCCTGCCGGCATGTCCTTTTCCGGTGTAAGAAGTGCCAGATTCCCCTCCGCATCCTCTGCGCAAAGCAACATCCCCTCTGAAAGCACTCCCGCTAAAGTAGCGGGTTTTAAATTCACCAACACCATAACCTTTTTGCCCACCATTTCCTGCGCACTATAATGCTGTTTAATACCAGAAACAATCTGTTTTACCTGGCTTCCGATACGCACTTTTGAGCAGAGCAGCTTTTTCGACTTAGGTACCTCCTCACAGGCAATGATTTCTCCAACCTGGAACTGCATTTTGTCGAACAGATCATAAGTAATCTCTTCCTTAGACTCAATATCAATCACATCCGCCAAATCTTCTGTATCCTGATCACCCTTCGCCTCCTGCGCAGCCTTTCTTTCCGCAAACATAGCCTCTGCTTTCTCTACGACTTCCTTCACATCCAGACGCGCAAAAAGAATTTCAGGCTTCTGTGTCACTTTATTTCCGGAAGGATAAAGTCCAAAGCGGTCAAGTTCCTCAAATCCCCGAAGCTGCGTGCACAGCTGATCAGCAATTTTCTTTGCAGTGGACGGCATATAGGGTTCTAACAGGGATGCGCCGATCACAATGCTTTCAATCAGGTTATAAAGCACGGTGGAAAGNCGNTCCTTCTTTGCCTCATCNTTGGCAAGNACCCANGGCTCCGTCTCATCAATATATTTATTGCANCGNTTAAANAATGCAAAAATCTCTGTAAGGGCATCTGCAACCCGCAGTTCTTCCATCTTCNCTGCCACTTTNGCATAAGCGCCTGTNGCNACTGCCTTAAGTTCTGCATCTACCGCTTCCTCNCAGCCCTTNTCAGCCGCCACGCCGTCAAAATATTTATTGCTCATGGAAATNGTTCTGTTTACNAGATTTCCNANGGTATTGGCAAGATCGGAATTAATCCTTTCAACCANAAGCTCCCANGAAATCGTTCCGTCATTCTCAAAAGGCATNTCATGAAGCACAAAATANCGCACCGCATCAACACCAAAGAAGTTTACAAGGTCATCTGCNTAAAGCACATTTCCCTTGGACTTGCTCATCTTGCCGTCTCCCTGTAAAAGCCATGGATGACCAAATACCTNTTTNGGCAGAGGNTCACCCAGCGCCATCAGGAAAATAGGCCAGTAAATCGTATGGAAACGGATAATATCTTTTCCAATCAGATGCAAATCCGCAGGCCAGAGCTTGTGATATTGCTCCGTACTTTGCCCATCACACTCATATCCAATTCCTGTGATATAGTTGGTCAGCGCATCAAGCCACACATAAACCACATGTTTGTTATCAAAGTCTACCGGAATTCCCCATTTAAAGGAGGTTCTTGAGACGCACAAGTCCTGAAGCCCCGGCAAAAGGAAATTGTTCATCATTTCATTCTTGCGGGACACCGGCTGAATAAATTCCGGATGTGTATTGATATGCTCTATCAGTTTGTCCGCATATTTGCTCATCTTAAAGAAATAAGCTTCTTCCTTCGCCGGCTTGACCTCTCTTCCACAGTCGGGACATTTGCCGTCCACCAGCTGGGATTCTGTCCAGAAAGATTCACAGGGCGTACAATACATTCCCTCGTAAGCGCCTTTGTAAATATCTCCCTGATTATAAAGCTTTTTGAATATTTTCTGTACCTGCTTTTCGTGATACTCATCCGTGGTGCGGATAAAATGATCATAGGAGGTATCCATCAAATTCCACAGATCTTTAATCGTTCCTGCCACCCCATCTACAAATTCCTTGGGAGTGATGCCCGCTTCCTCCGCCTTTAACTCGATCTTCTGCCCATGCTCATCCGTACCCGTCTGGAAAAATACATCATAACCGTCTTTCCTTTTAAATCTGGCAATGCTGTCAGCCAGTACAATCTCATAACTGTTGCCAATGTGGGGCTTACCTGATGTATAGGCAATGGCTGTCGTAATATAATACTTTCCCTTATTCATGCTCCGTCTCCTCCTAAAATAAAAGCCATCTTCTATCTAACGACAGAAGACAGCCTGTTTGTCGTGGTTTTACTTCTCTTCGTTCCCGCTTTTAGCTATCATGCGATATACAGTTAGACTAACATAAACACTTTATATTGTCAATTATTATCGCATTTAGGTGTCAGACTGTGGTTCCGGACCAGACGTCCAAGGGATAATTGCACAAGCATCTCCCATTTTTAATTTGGTAAGCGTACGGAAATTTCCGCGCTTACGGCGAAATCATACCCATCATCTCCAAAAACATTGATCTTAAAAACAATCATCGAAGGCATCGAACGTTTTCCGCTTGCCGCAAGCCATTCTTCCACTGCTTCGGAAACTTCATCGGGCTTTGAAACCTCGGGAAGAAATATCGCTGGTATTCGTGTCAAAATTTCCCGTCCCGGCAGTGCGTCAAGCTTAAAACAACAGGTAGCTGCCACAGATGATAATTTGTTGTAAAAAGATAGTTCCAAGAGCTCCCAAGCCTTTTGAACAGCCTGTTCAATGGTATTGGCTGACAGATTTCGGGAATACTCCGCGTGAATAAAAACAGGTTCTAAAAACAATTCCTCTGTTCTGAACAAAAACGCTTCGTTTACCCGAACGCCGCTGTTATTAAACAGGTTCTCATTCTGAACTATCCACACAGACGGCTCAACAAACGGGCAGACATACACCGGCATATTGTAAAGCTCGGCTTCAAAAACAATATCCTTGCCGAATCCATCGTATGATACAAGTCTTGGAGGCTTGATCCGAATATCATATTGTCTAACGAATTCTCTGCTTCTTTCATCGAATACCTCACAATTAATTGACGCGGTATCGGAGAGATTAAAGTTTATCTTCAAAATTATTTCATCATACATATTCTCGCAAAATGTCATTACAGTGTTGTCTGACATAGCCGCCACAAGAGCATTAGCGGTTATTACCGTCTGATTAAACGCATTTTCAAAATCATTGTCTGCAACAGAAATGTGCCGCAGCAGATCCTTGCGTTTATAGTCGTAATCAGCCAGAACGTCAAACAGCCGATCGCCGTCTGCAGCATGACAGGTGATATTCTTCACAAACCTCAGGCGCAAATAAAGCGTTTGCTGCTCATACGCCTTACAGGATATCCTCACTGTATAACCAAACCGCAATATCTCCTCATCCGCATAACTGCCATGTGACAGCAGCTTCGGGGGTTCGGGGAACAGCTTGAGCGGGTGAGGAATCCCAAGCTGCGCTCTCAGATCGATCTTATCGGATGTGAGAGGAGACAGCAATCTTAGCCACCTTGAGCTTTCATATCCCGATGGGTCTGTTTGGATATCATATTCAAAATGAACAAACGACAGATCCAAATCGCAAATCTCGTTCGAGTGCTTTTGAATACCCGATGAATATACGCAAAAATAATCGCTCCCGGAATCTGCCTTTTTGCAATGAAGACCGTCAGATCCTTTTAAGGATCCCTCCATTCTGCAGCGATGTGACGCCAAAAACTCACAATCGTTATCTGATTGCTTGATATCCGATTCATAAACACAAATCACATCCGTATCGTAAACATTATTCAGGCTTTTACGGAAAAGCTGCACGGCAGTTTCCCGCGCAGCGGATATATCACCGCCCGAAAATCCGTCTATAAGAGGAATCAGCCTGTCAGCTAAACATTCAGCCAGCACACCCTTAGCTTCGATCAAACCATCGGCGAGCTTCGGGCATTTTTTCGCCGCGTTTGAGATAACATCGCCGCTGAGCATATTTTCAATATCGCCAAAAAAACGTTTTACCCAAAGCTCTAAGTCAATATCCCTAAACTCCGCTTCTATGCTTTCACCGTCAAATGTTGTAACTGATGCTGTGCGTGTAAGAAGGCTCTGTGAAAACGGAGCCGTTGAATAGAATCTCGGCGAGAGCTTGCAGCCGTCTTCGGTATCAATGCTATACGGCGATATTGATATTTCTTCCAGATACGCTTTATGGGGTATTCCGTACAAGCTCGAACCGCCCGCCGCCAAAATAATATCGGGAAATGCTCTTTCAAATTTCTCTTCAAAGTCCTCGGCGCGTAAAATATCACATTCCGCCGATTTTATGCCGTCATAATCGCATTTTGCGTTTTTACGAGTTGTTTTCGCGGCGAGCCCGATCTTAAAAATGTTTTTGGGAAGCGCATCAAGCGTTACCGCGAAGGATACGGAGAATTCCGCCTCATTCAAATCGGAATTACCCGAAATTGCGTCATATACCGCGCGTGTATAATTTCTGTAACGTGTAATGTCATCGGAATCAAACGTATAAGCGGTTCCCAGCGTGGAGAAGAATTCTATGTCAATATCGCAGCCCGCCTGCCGCATTGCCGTAAGAGATGACTCAAGGGCACGCTCTGTTTCTTCACCGGAAAAAACAAACTTTGAAGAAACAACAATACTTACCCCGTTTTCTGTTTTTTCCGTGTAATAATTTGTTTCGGTACACGGAATCTGATTTATGCTCATCAAATAATCGTTGTAATCCGCTTCTACCTTGAGTGTGCCTATCTTAAATGTGTTTCCCAGGACATCGCGGCGAAAGAATTCCAAGTCGAACCGCTGCCCCACCGCACTGTATGGAGAGCCCGAATATTCCGAATTTCCGCAAAGCCGATACAGCGGAACAGCAGCGCTGTAAAATACTGAGCCGTCCGGCTTCTGCTGCGGCAGGATAGGCATAGCTTCCAAAAGCGTACCTTCCGATGTTCTTGCCGTGTAACCCAAAATACTGAAAAGCTCAGACATTCTTTTGTCACCCGAGAAATCCCCGTCTGTTCGGATACCGATACTGCCAACGGGATAACTCGGAACAAAGGTCTTTTCCGCCGTTCCCAAAAATACGGGCGCCTCTTCTAAAACGTCGTCAAAAACAGCTCTGTTTATATAGCTGCCACAATGCTTTTCGTTTTCGAGAAGCATAAGGAAATAGATTCTTGTTTTTCCTTCCGAATCTAAATCATTCTCTGGAATACCTGTGCAGTAGAACCAAAACCCACCTCCGATAACCGAACACTCCCACGCTAACAGCAAGAACTTGTTCACTTCGTCAATTTCCGCGATATTTCTCAGATTATCGGAAAAAGTGTAATTCTCCATATGCGTTTCCGTTGAAAGGTCGGAGCGGATAATCATACAAATTTCGGGAGCGACATCCGTATACTCGGCTTTGTCGGTATCAAACTTTGAGGTTCGACACAAAACTTGTATCTTCTTAATATTTTTATTGAGAGTTTGATAAAGCAAGGAACGCTCCTGCGGCGAAGCTCCGCCTAAATAATAAATATCACTGCCTGCTTTTGAAATGGTGAATTCGATTAAACAAGCCCAATTAAAATCGCGCCTTTTATCCGCCGTTTCAACGGATCCAGCATCGTTTCGCGAAAAATACCCGCACATATCCTCGGGCAAAGTGCAAATCGTTTGTCGCTTATTGTTTTGCAAAAGAATTTCCGTTTCCGATGTCGACCAGAATTTCGGCACTTCCGAAAAATCTTCCGCCCTTTCCGGAATCCCGGAAATTGACAGCTCACCGTCGGGAATAGCGTCGGCAAGAGCCTCTCCGCTTAACGTCGCGGTGTTTTTATCGGACAAAATTACCCAATCACGTTCCGCGCCGCATTTGAATATTGAAAAATCGAATTTGCCCGTCTTCAGATCAACATCGATCTGCTGCCGCAGCAACTCAAACAACGGTTTTATCTCTCCGCCGCCAGGAGACGGAACGCGAAGCCCCTGAAGGAAAAACCGTGAGATCATAGCCCCGGTGCGTGAGATGCTGTCGGCAGTCAAAATCAAGCTTCTTAATTCTTCCTTTGACAGCGCATTCGGAACAACGATTACATTTTGTGTACATGAAAGCTCCGCCGTTCCCGCGTCTAAAGCATCGGCAATCTCCTCCGCAGAAATTCCGGACTGACTGACTATAACCGAGGTCAGACCAACCTTCGCATCAGACAATGTTATCTCCTTCCACGGGCTTAATATCGGCTGTTCCCATAAAAAATTATCACCAATCTCTCCGTTAAAATTGGGACAAAGTCTGAGATTTAATTCACTCAGTGTATTATCTCTGATGGTGTATTCGCCGTCCAATCGATAGTATTCCGCACCGTCGGAATTATTCGATAAAAAGCGCTCCAAAAAATTTCCCCAGCCGTCCGCGGATTCACCGTTGACAAGTGCGGAGGCTTTTGCTATCCTCACTGCACTGTCACCCGCCAAAGCCGTATATTTGCCGCTCCAGCCTAAAACGTCAAGAATTCTGCTACCGAAAATCCCGCTGCTCCAATCCTGATCCAAATTATTATCGAAAACAAGCTTTTCCGCATACCTGAAATAAACCACATCAGGGTCGAACAGGCGCACAAAGAACACGGCTGCCGCTTCACGTGCGGTCATCTTTGCAATTCTGTTATCAAACTCGTATTTTTTTAACTCAACTTTCTTTCCGAGCGCGGGTATCATCGAAGCAACGGAAACATTGTTCCACAGAATGTTCGCGCTCATGGAAAACTTTTCACGAATTTTGTTCAGTGTATCACCCGGCTGAACGATGTACGAGTATTTTGGAATACTGTCTATTTTCAGCAGAATATCATGATTGAGAACCAGCAATTCCCTCGCCGAGATCCTGTAATGTTCCGAAATCTGCTTAAAGCTGTCCGCCGTAATGGAAATACCCTCAAATTGTTTACGCGTCAAAGAGATAAGCTCGGATAAGATCATTCTGAAATAGTCACAAAGAATCGCCGCGCTCATTGATATTCCTTCATTAAGCGCAGCCGTCTGCAATATCTCGTGAAACGGATCGGAGTTCAATCTCGCCAGATATTCCCCAATCATTCGGCAATATTCATCTGTGACGATATTTTGACTGTAATCTGCTTCCGTTTCTCCGCAAACCAGCTTTAAACAGTGCAGCATCGGGAAGAAAATTCCATCTAAGTCGTTGTCAGTATTACCACCGGACTCGTTTTCGGTTTGAGGCTTAACGATTATACGCAGATTTTTTGAAAAAAAGTCCTCAAAATCCGAAATTGCTATCTCTTCTTCTGCCTTTTCGGGAATTGAAGCCGCCATGTCTCCTGTTATATTTTCCTCGGAAAATGACGCCAACAGCCAGTTTAAAAGCATCTCGAAAAGTCTTGAAAAATCATCTGCCGAAACTGTGCAGATAAAAGCCGCGCAATATTCGCGGGAGCCGCCGCTGTTCGGGTTTTTGACTGAAAACAAAGGCAAAACCGAAACCTGTATCTCCCATTCTCCCAGTTTTTCACACGGGAACATGTTCAGATTATATGATATTGCAGACCGAACGTTATTTGTATTTGCAATTTTCCACGGCGCAGCGGAATCCTTCCCTATCGTAAATTCCACCGTCTTGTCAAACACAAACGAAAATTTGATCTTTATAAACAAAATTCTCAGTGAGGCAGACAATTTCAAATACAGCGACAGCTTTATAATAGAACGGCGATAGCTCTCGATTTTCATATCACACATAGCGCTGATCTGTGCGCTTACCGATATTGAGATTATTTTCAGATCCGCAGTGAGGAACAGAGTTCCGCAAACCCCTACAGCAGCTTTGACAAGATAGTACATTCCGCTTTTTTGTGTCTTGTCATTAGGATTAAACAGCGCAAACACGCCCTCAAGAATTCCCGTTGCGGTGAGCGACACTCCGCCCTTTACTATTCCGAAATCAAACGACCGTCCCAGTCCCACACGAAGTCCTATTCCTATAAGCACAACGGGAGAAAAAGCACCGTTGGTGATCTGAGGAACGTTTTTTACCGCGTCTCCCTTAAGCGTGCCGAAATAAATTCCGCCGCGCCCCGTGAATATTCCGTATTCAAATCCGAATGACTTTGAAAAATCTCTGTCATGAGGAAATCCCAGATCAATAAGAAAGCTGCCGTTTGTGTAAATCTCAAGAGATATTTGCCCCAGTGTTACAACGACCGCGCCAAGATCTAACCGCGACATTGTCCGCGGCAGTGTCAACGTGCAGCGAAACATGCCCACCGAATCGCTGACCTTCCGATATACAAGCTCCAGCTCCAATCCATTGAAATAATACAGCGGGGATTTTTCCGTGACATTAACCGTTATTTTAGCTCCGTACAGTTCGGGATCAATAAGCGCGGTCTGCAAACGAAACAAATCACCCAAAGTAATATCCGCGCCGAACATCCAGTTATTTTCTTCACTGTATTGAAAATCGGGAACATTTTCTCCCACGGGCTTAAGCTGCTCTTTAAGTGTTTTTACGGCGTCCGCGACCGAACCTGAGCTGACTGTCACATTTAAATGACTTCCCAATCCGATATACGACACCTTGGTCTTAGTCTCCGCAGCCGCCGTATTTTCGGGCGGAGCACCGTCCAAAGCGTCCCATGTTATCGGATCGTCAATACCGTAGGTTTTATCCAGCAGCTTTCCGGTCAGAATATAGCTTATCTTGTCCTTGTCGTTTTTGAAGCTGTAACGAATGCCTATATCATCAATACGCATTAAACCCGCGATAGAAATATTTGCGCTATATATTACGGAAGCGGTTTTTTGTGTAGCGTTGATCACAACGGAAAAATCCGACAAGTTGATTTTATCGAGTACATTCCAAGGAGCGGACAGCGATGATTTTGCATTGGGATTTATCAGATGAATAAAAGCCAGCACAATATCACCGAACGTCATTCCTCCGAAAGAAAAACGCACGATTTCATCATTGTTTTTTTCTCTGTAATAAACGCCCTGGATATACATCTTATTAAACGTCAGTCTGAATAAATATTTTACATTCTCCGCGTAAAAATCGTCCGCCTGAACCAGAAAATTAAGTGCGCCTATGTCAAGATAAAACAGCGCCGACCCATACATTTCGTCCTTATTAGACTGCTTTTTTTCCAGTTTGATTTTTCCGCCAAGCTTAGGTGTGCAGCCGAGGATCTCAAACCAGCTTACGTAAAATGACGCGTAAAGACAGAATTCACCCTTATCGTGGGCAAAGGAGACCGATAATCCGTCTACCGCAATATCCGCACAAGCCTTGGACGCATTGATGTTAAATAAGCCGGAAAGCAGATCGCCGATGCTGATCTCACCGTCTGTAAGCTCACCCGAAAAGCTCCAATATTTATCATAATGCGCCGATACCCCAATTTGAAATTTCGCTTCACCCACTTCAAATCCAAAGGCTCCGCTGAACATAAAGCTGTTTCCCGATGGGCGAACCGCCGCGCGAACGGTAATAGAGTCAACGGATATTTTAAGGTTTCCGATATTTATATCAATAATTCCGTTTGCCACAGCGCCAATCGAATAGCTTCTGTCCGAAAGCTCCGCAGTTATGCCAAATTCGGCAAGCGGCTTGCCCCAATCATCTGGAACCTGACACCCAAAATCGCTTGCCATATCCGCTAAGGTGAATACGTCCTCCGTTTCATCAGCGGCAAACGCGTCATTTGTTCTGTTCAGTGACAAATATCCTTCGTAGCTTTGCTGCGGATAACAACCCCTTACACGTCCGCCAATCGAGTATTTTCCGAATGTCAGCACTGCCTCACAGGAAACAGCAAGCGAAAATATCGGTTTTTTATTGATGTAAGACATTTCGGAAAAAACCGTAAAATCAACAAGCTGCAAGCCGTGTATAGGTGTGCTCCAGGGATTTTGCAAAGTCATTGTGGATTCAACATATTTAATTTCAAACCCGTCCTTGAGGCTTTCTCCCTTCAGCCCAAGCCTGAGTGATATTCTTTGAAGTCCGAAATCGCTTAAAACCGCGCAGTCAGGAAGCATAAGCTGTGTTTCGGGAGATTGTATGCCAAGCAGATCGCCAATATACTTCGCGATATTAGCCGGTGAAAGCACAGGAGAGAAAAATGCCGCCGCATAGATCCCATCGTTTTTAAAGTCGGAAATGCCCATCTGAAAGATCATTCCCTCACCTTTTCCGCTTCTTATATCAAACAAAAGAAATGCGTACACTTTCGGCTGCAAATAATATTTACGTCGGAGATCGAGTGTCCGCAAAGCAAGGGTGATCCCGGAAGCTCCGAACGGGAAGGAGAAATTTCCGATACCTGTAGTAAAATCAATAGAAAATCCTATGATTCCCGAAACTCTTCGCGCATATCCGATAAACGTCATAACATCGGGCAGGATATCCGAACAAAGCCCAAGAACGCTTTTCGTTCCAACGCTTGCCGTACCCGAAATCCGGTATCCTAACTTCTCCGATGAAACGCTCAGAACAGGATTTTTCAGCATAAATCCCGAAAAAAAGCCATCGCGCTCAATAAGCGTTTTTTGAGCATTGCAAATATCGCTTAACATTCCGCTGCTGTTAAAGCTTATTCTAAAATCATATATGATTCTGTTTTTTTCCACTGCGATTTCCGATGACAGCATACCCGCCCCAAACGGCTTGTAAGCTGCGATCTGAACTGTACCGGCAACGGATATCCGACCACCGAAAAGCTTCGCTGAGCAGCCCGTAATTTCAAGCTTGTCCATATTAAACGAATCGAGCAGATTATAAAATGCATTGTCAAACAGTGTGCTGTCAATGACAAGCACACCGTTATCTATTTTATCGAGAATTTCGGCATACAGTTCGTTTATGTTCATGACTTTTTCCTTTATACAAACAGGTCATTGGACGGCATATCTATTTGTGGGCGATCCGTTTTTCCGAAATATTTTTTTCCCGTTTCTATCATGCTGTCGTTGGAATTACCGTTTATCAATTCTTTTGACACATAGCAGAACGTAAGTCCGGTCAAATAGATTCCCTTCTCTATTTCTATTTCTTCTTTACACCACGTATTAAGTTCTGTGTTGACTTTGTACATATAAACCTTGTGTTTACATGGGTCGTCCGGTGCAAACTCCAGCGCGATGCTATAAAATTCCTTTCTGGGCGTATGATAGTTTATATTGTTGATACATTCACTGAAAATCGTGGAAACACCGGAACCCATAGCCTCATACAAATCTATCAACGGCTGTTCTGTGTCCGTTCTTATGTTATAACACTTATCAATCAAAAAATTGGAATTATACGATCCGTGATGCGGGGCAAAAACATATTGACAATCGGCTCCCGAAGCTTTAAGTTTTGAAGCGACATCCTTTTGATTGTGAACGGTAACGTCACCAGGAAAAAGAATTGATTTGTATTTATTCGCACAATCGTAATAAGTAAAATTCACCACGACAGAGGTTGCATTGTATTTGGTACTTAAACTGGTGATATCATTGGAATCGGAAATATCATATGTGGCGACAATTTCCTCAGCATCTACCGATGAATCCTGAGACAGTCCGTCAAAGGACAAGTTCAAATACTTATACTGATCAAAAGTTTTGAATTCACGTCCCGGAACAATATGTTTTACATACTTATGTATAAAATTTTTAAGCACATTATATTCGTCTTGTTCACTGTACCCGCCCATTATCACCGAGTCCAATTTAAACGAAGCCCAACTCAGGGAATCTATTTGACTTATGAGACATGATAGACTATTGCAATCGTACATAATGTCCGGCACTTTAAAGTAAAAGGCTCTCAACCCTTTCAGCCATGACAAAAAACCTGAAATAATTTTACGATATTCTTTGACGTCATAGCACAATCCAAACTCCTTAATAAAGAAATTTCTGAAGTAGGCCATAACATCATCATACCAATCGCTAAAAGTAACACGATTTGTTGAGGTCCATTCCTTCTTGAAAGCTATATCGTTAAAATTAATATAGCCGGTTATTTTGGTATATTTCACCCAGCTGTTCTTTTCCTTTTTTTTCTGTGTAATATTCGCTTCTATTTTTATTTTAAATTTAGGTGCAAGTATATCCGGGTCTCCAACGTTTCGTAATCCGTCATTTGTCGCTTCGGCGCAAAATTCATTATTATACAAATCATTTTCCTGCAGCGTGACATTTTGAATGATATTAACTTTATCGCTGCAAAAAAAAGAATTATTGTACTCATAAGTTATTAATCCTTGACTGTTACCCGTAATTATTTTAGTGTCACGAGTATAGCCGTTTATCATGGAACAATCACCGCACCGAAGCCAATGATTTTTATTTATAGGCTCAATCCATTGGTTAAGAAATGACAATAATTTCACGATAAGATTATTGTGATCAACGTCTTGATGAGAGCACACGAGCATATCAAGATGATTGTTGCCGCCCTGTAAGATCACACTCGCCATATGCTGAAGAACACTATTGATATAATTATCGTTAATATTAAAGCCATTGTAATCCACACCCTTGCATATCGGTTGATATCCGCAGTCAAAAACGGCGTTGTACGGCGAACCGTCATCATTTATACCGTGCAGCAGCGTACATAGCCCATGACCTACGCGGTAAGCATATAATCGCAGTTCTCTCATATTGAAGTCTCCTTATATTATTCCGAGTACCCGAAAAACCAACCGACTTTTCCTCTATCGCCGAAAATAAACAAGTCCGCGCTTTTCGGAGGAACGGAAAGTCCGAGAATTTTTAACGTAAGACTGTTTAACTTAAACATCGGAGCGCCCTTTTCCGATTTAATAAGAGAAACGCTTTGAAAACCTACATTCAGCAAATTTTGCAGCGTGAATTGTTTGGAAAAAACACCTCTCAGCTGTATGCCGAAATAATATTTTCCGTCCTTCCAAGCGCAAATAAAATCGAAATAAAGTGGTGAATCCGCGCCAAGACCTCCTGATTTTCCAAGCGCCAAACGTTGTATAATTCCGTTCCAGCCGGTGCCGATTTCACCCTGCCGAACGGGAGTTGTTATTGATAAAAAACCAAGCTCCTCCGGCGACTTCGCGGCGCTGTTCCCGATATATTGTTCCGCGCAAGCGCCGAAAACCTCAACGACCGAGCCTTCCCGTGCTTTGCTCCGATCCAGGCAGAGCCGCAGCCCCGACAGCTCCTCATATGCGTTTTCGGAATTGCAAACTATCGCCGCGCCCTCAAACCCCAATTCATCAAAAGAAAAAATATCGCATTTTTCCTCACACGTCAGTGCTAAACTGCCGCTCAAAATAAATCGGCTCTGCTCATTACCCGCAGACATACTTACTCCGCTTATTACTACAGCTTCAACAGGCTTGCTTTGAGGAATATAGCGCACGTCGTTCTCGGGCGAAAATCGGTATACCGCAATTCCGTTTTCTATTTCCGCCCTGCCAAGCAGCGCTATACATTCCGGCTGTGAAAGCCGCTCTCCCAGCAGCCGCTTCGGCAGTATCTCCGTGCGCGAGGTGAAACTTGTGACGCGCGAATTTTGTATGATAACCTCAAGAGCGACTGTTTTGCAGGTGAAATCACTGTCCTTGTCACTCTGCAATATTCCTCCCGAATCATAAGCAATAAGCGCGTCTGTCTGAGAAAGAGCCACATTCACATTTCCGTTGATCATATCGACCTTGCTGCGTTTAATAGCCGCGTAAGCGCAGTTAAGATATTTCTCGCCGGTCATAGCCACAGCCGCGTAAACCTCGGGAGAAAGCTTGCTTTTATCAGCCTCGGCAAGCGTGTTAAGCAGCATAACTCCTTCAAATCGTTCAGAGGAAACCGCATCGATAAATCCTTTGAAATTCTCCTTTTCCAAGGTTCCCACATAAGCGCTGTCCAAAAGCCTTTTAAAGACGGGATTATCATAAAGCCTATCCCTGACGGAAATTCCCGTGCAGTATTTTATAATCAGGATCGAATCGTTCCACTCGTCCTCCGAAAGCTTAATTATCCACCCATCGATGCTGACGGAAAGATCGCCGCTTCCAAAACTCAAATATTCCTCTTTTGATGTGATCACAATAAAGCAGTCCTTTTGCAGCAGCTTTTTTTTGCCCTCGGGAGTAATACCGTTGATTCTCACATTCGGAAGCGGCTGAGCAGAGGTCTGTGCAATTCCGAGCCATCTCCAGGAACTGTTATCAATACCCACACACAAGCCCGCGGGCGTGACCGCCGTGACCTCGGCGTTTTCCGAAGAAAAAAGCTGCGTCTGTTCAATATCCTCGGCCAAAACGGAGCAACGCACACGGTACAGAACATCGTCTGCTTCATTCACGTTCAGATTATCGGAGATATGTGTATTGCTCCACGGAAAAAAAGGTACGGGCTTAGATGGCTGTGAAAACACCGCCGCGGGGGTTTCATATGTTTGCAGAATCCCGTTCTTAGGAGCGTATAAGGGCATACTCTCCGGCATTGAATAATAATCGCCGCGGAGAGATACCCACGATGTGACCGCACCGTTGCCATAATCGGGAAATTCAGCGCCGAGAAAAGCCGAATGTCCCGGGCAGAACGTTATCTCATCGCAGCCGCGCATGTATTCCATTCCATACAACCCCGGTAAAATTTCGCGGCTGTCATTAATACGAAAGCTTCCGCTGTAGCTGAGATAAAAATCGTGCCGGACGGTAGTTTGCCTGCGGCTTTTTCGGTCAAAACATACAGAATGTGCGAAGCGGGCAAACACCAAAGCCGCATCGTTCAGAGGTTCAAGGACGTAGGAATCGCCCGCGCGGTCGGTCAGATTGCTGTCAAATTTTTCTTTCGGGAGCGAGATAAACGTTTTTTTCGGATCAAATAATCCGTTCATATCCAACGTTATGTTAAAGGCGCTTTTTCCCGTGTATTTAAGCAGCGTATTTGAAAATTCTGCCGCGCTCTTTTTCGGTTTGCCTTTTTCGGCGAATTCGGAATCGGCAGGCATAATATACCGTATTTGTGCGCCGAGAGCCTCAAATGCATTACACCCCCATGGACAGCTTATTGAAAACGCCATCACTCCCGTAGAGAGCGATAAAACAATTTCCGATGTATTAAATTTGATTCCGCCACTCATAAACATTCCGTTGAATTTAATTTCGTTAGAATCAGAAGTTCGCTGCCTTCTCAAAAAAAGCTTATATTGTCCAATGCTTATGCACCCGGGACAGCTGCAGCCCGTCCATCTCCAACGCTTAAAATTGTCCTCCGGATTTTCTACCCATAAAAGCAGAAAATTACGGCGGCGAAGCATTTCCGCGCGTTTATTAAATTCATCATCGGGAACAAAGCCCTCGGGATAAAATTCATACACCGCTTATACCTCACACCAATCCCTTTTTAAAAATCAGTATCAATCTTATCACCGCTTATCAATATTATTTCGGAGCTTGGAATACCGTCTTCAATAAACACCGGACAGTATTCCCGATTTGCGTTAAGCCGAAACAACTTAAACTCCGCACCGTAATATCCCAATCCCGTAAGCAGTTCGTAAATTGACGTTCCGACAGGAACATGGTGCTGTACTTCGTTTACACAGACAGGTATCAATATCGTGACGGAGCTTCTGCCGTTAAAGTACGCAACGCCATCCAATTCCGCCGAATGTTCGGGGTATTCGGTTATATCATTAAGCTCGTCAAGCAGCGTTGAATAATTGATGTTTCCAATTAAAAACGCATTGTCATACGGATAAACCGAAGCGGGCATATCCGATGAATAATAATTTATGGGATACACCAGATAAAGGTATGGATTTTCCACATTTACGGCAACATCGGTCATCCCCGACAACCGACAATTTTGTCCTGTCTCCGCCGATCTCGTGAAATTCATACCTTTCGACATACTGCTTACAAACGAATCAAAAACAATCGCCGCGCTGTTTGCGCTGCCGCTCAGTGCCGCATTGTATTCTATGGTGTTGGTAAGTGTGTAGCCGGAAACATCTTCGGAGCCGGAATCGGTTTGCTCCGTATAAACCGAAGTCTCGATTCGCAGTATATCTCCCGGCAACACAGCACAATAACGCGATTCGGGAATAAAATTTCTATATAGTGCGCAAACGTCCGAAAGCTTGCATCGGCACATTCTGCTCACCGCATCAGAAAGCAGATAAAAACCCATAGGAGTAATATTATTCGCAGCTCCGTCCGCGTCAATGCCGAAAAGTTTTTTATAAAATCCGTTAAGCTCTTGATTATTATTGTCAGCGGAGAGAAGAAAACTGTTGTCAAGCTTTAGCGTATATAAAGCACCGCTTTTTGTGCACGGCTCAAGTGTGATAATGTTATTTTCAGAGGAAATGCCTGTTGTTAAATGAGTTAAAAACAGCTCCCGCGAAAATTCGCAGACAGCTTCGTCGGATTTGCCCGAATTCTGACGGTAATATATTACGGCACCTTTATCGTTAGCGGTTTCGATGAAAAAGGATTCACGGAAAACCGATATTTTATCAGACGAAACGCCCCTGCACTCACAGCCGTTAACGCTGAAAATCGGACGAACTCCAAATACTTCCAATTCGGAACATTTAACATCTATTTCCTTTGAATAATGCGCCGCATTATCATTTCCCCAAAAACCGATAACGGGGGCAGACAGGGGATATTCCACGGTGAGTCGAACGCCGACGCTTAAATATTCTGTGGCTTTAAGCACCGGAGCAGCCAATGGCAGACAAGCTGCTCCGCTAAACACAACGGTTTTAGCATTGCGGTATTCGATAACGGCGCCCAGGAAAGATTTTTCCACGCAGGATTGCAAAATTTCTGCAAAAAAATTATTTAACGTTACCTTAAATCTGCCATTCGAGATCGGCGTTAAAGAAACCTGCTCGGAGCGTTTTAGAACAGTATTGTCTTTTAAAATACAAAAATAAACGCTCAGGTTTTTGCTTTCCTCTTCGGAACAGGAAAAATAAAATTCCGCGTTCAAAGAATCTTCCTCTCTGTCAAAGGAAGTAAGAGCTATACCTTGAGGAAAGAACCGCAGCTTTTGGACAATTCCGCTTATCCCGTCTCCGTCCGTCGAATAAATATCCGCGTTAATAGGCAGCTTGTTTGATGTTTTTGGAAGAGATACCTGAATATTTGTATTAGCCTTTGGAACCTCGTAAATCTCTTCAATACCTTTGTCCCTGTAAACGCGGCAGAAAATATAGGGATAGTTATTAAACGACTTGTCCCAGCTTATATTCAAACTACTGTCAAAGTATTCGCCCGTTAAATTTTCAAGCTCGTAAATCGGAATTTCAACAACGTCGCTTTCCCTGCTCGTGCTGTCCTTGGAATAAATCAACGATATCGTATAAGGTTTTTCCTTGTCCGACGTATCAAGCTTCATTCCGCTTACCGTTCCGGAGCAATCATCGATTTTATCAACGGTAACGGCATAAGCCTCACTTTGTTTAACGCCGCCGTAAAATACGTTTACTTCATATTTTGCGTCACTGTCGTGAAATCTTCCGCCGTTAAGACTCCAAGTAAGGCAAAGACTGTAAAGCCCGTCCTCCTTTTTTTCCGCACTTAGGGTTTCGATTGCGATATTAGTTACATACTGTGCATTGTCACGCAGGTTGTTTTCATTTCCGTCGAACATAAAACTCTCCAATTATATAACAAATTATTCGGGCAGATTGCCGTTCTGTATGGAATAATCTCCTGTCTGAAATCCGTTCGCGATAATTACCGTCGGCGAATCAAATTCCAAATTAACCACGTTAAGCGGTTTATCCTTTTTAACAATTTCGACAACGCGTACCGAATTGCCGTTCACGTCAAGCAGCATATCACCGGCTTTGATCTCGGCAGTACGCTTCCAGCCGTTATCCGTCGGAAAAGGATGATCGGAAGTAGCCGTAACGGAGTTCCCGCACCGGTCGGTAATTATGTAACAATCCGAGTCCGTTCCCTTCCAGATATTCTTTACGCGGCAGGGATTTCCGTTTGCCGAACAAACATATTCTCCCAGTGAAATATTTCCTATTTTTCGCGAAAGTCCGTCTGCCATCAATATCTCGGTATTCTCCTCAAGGCAGCCCCATGCCAGCACAAGATACGGGAGTTTTTCGTCTGAGCCCTGATTTAAAATTCCTCCCGAGGAATACGATCTATTTAAAGACAAGATATCCCCGCCGTGAAGTTTATAATGTACGTCAAAATTGATTGTGTAAACATATTTTTTAGGAGTAAGCGCACCGGGTTCTTTATAGATTTTCTGCCACGAGTATTCGGTCAGATCATAATGCAGCGTGTTTCCGCTCACCGTGCAGCCGACAGCGGTATCATATTCGCTTCCGCTTGAAGCAACGACCCAAACTCCGTCACTGCCTTCCTCGGAAATCGTGCAAGTCACGGAAGGCTTTAATCTGCCTTCAGCGACGATCTGCACAGCCTCTTGAATTTTAAAATCCCCCTTAATCGGAATCCCCAATATAGGATAATTGCCGCTTGCAGGATCACACTTCCCGAAATCACACAGATAATCCAAGTCAGCGGTTCCATCCGGCTCCCGAAATAAGGCTATCGAAACAATATTATCTTTCTTTGCGCCAAACGTATTACCCAAAACGGATAAACTCTCTGACACCAACGGCAGCGGTGGATTTGTTCCATTGCCGAACTTGATATAGCCGTTTTGCCGTCTGGGGTGTTCAACATTGTGAATTATGTTTGCTCCTGCCTCGTATTCGAGCTTTACCGCGTGAGTTTGCGTTCCTGATTCATCTGTTAGGTCGACATAAACCAAAACTGCCGCCCTGTCTTGCTCGTTCGCTCCGAATGCGGCTTTTAAATTTCCTTCTTGATGATAATTCAGACTTGAGGTGTCGTGAGCCGTTTCTGTAGGAGTCCAAAGCTGCGCGTCGGGATTGTTCTCGTCACATATATCAGCACAAATCGCAATATCCTTATATTTTTCCGACATTCTGACATCAGCATCCAAAACAAAATCAAAGGTTTTGTGATCAAGCGCAAATTTGTTGATGCGTATATCCGAATACACATTTCCAACCTTGGGTATTTCGCCATTTTCAAACAAAAACTTTGAAGAGATTGTGTCGGAGTTGGCTCTCTCAACCATGATTTTAAATTTATTTTCCTTAATTCTGCAAATCATATTTGCAGAATTTGCGCACGATTTTATCATAACTGAATTCCTCCTTTATTTGACAACTTGTACGGGGATAGATACAAAAGCTTTTCTACAAAAATTTCTAAAGGCTTAAAACATCCGCGGCAGAAAGAACAGGAATGTCATTTATAACGGGAAGACCTGCAACATCATGGACGTGGCTGTAAAATATAAAGGGAACTACCGCATGGATTTCAAGGATAAAAATGGCAGGACGCTGCACTGTAAAATGAGCTGCATTCCCGTAAAACTGTGCGAGTTTCCCTCAAAAGAGCTGACACTCGTGGCGGTATACGGTTTTGGAGCCGAGCCGATGCTACTGCTAAGTAACCTTAAAATCTTTCTGGAAAAGGTAAAATCACAGCAGCTAAACCTGTTTGAGCACTTTAAAATAGAGGATTCCGGAGCATTCGTATTTTAGAAAATGGGGAAACTCAAATTATCGCAAAACTCACTAACTGCCAGCAACCGATCAGAAATCTCTTTTCTTCCTTGTTCTCCAAAATCCAGTTGCTTACTCTCTACATCATATATTAGCATGTTTTCTTCATTTCTTTTAAGTTCGCATAATGAACAACCTGATTTATCATATAGTATAGTTGGTGCTGTCTGATATGGATAAATCGTATCTACAGATAAAGTATATGTAATATTTTCAACAGCTCTGGTCCTGATATGTGATTTTATCATTTCATATCTTTCTGTATCATCTACATCAGAAACATCATAGAATAAAATAATGTTTAAATCAGTCTGTTCCTTATATAACTCTCTGAAGAATTCAGGAAATCTGATTTCAAAACAAATTCTAATTCCGACTCTCCAGCCTTCTATTTCAAATATGCCATTGTTATTTCCAACTCTGAAATTATCTTTATCCCATCCCCATAAGGCTCTTTTGTGATAAACTATTTTCTCTCCAGAAGGAGTAAAGACAACGGCACTGTTATAATATCTATCAGCCTGCTCNTTTNTTATTGTTCCTACAATCACATACATATTATTNTCNTTAGCCATTTTNTGTANTTGTTCATACGCAANANCCAGTTTATCAAACTCAGCCAGCGATGATTTNTCAATATCGCGAGGAGGATATCCTGTTAATGCACATTCCGGAAAAACCAACAGCTTAACACCTTTATGCGCAGCTTGCACAATAGCTTTTTTGATAATTTCCAGGTTATGATTTGTATCATTTGTAATTGCAAATTGATATGCTCCTATTTTCACCGCATCATCTCCACAAATTCATATAACTACATATTCTGGTTTAAATTTTATAATACATACGAATTAACTTAGGTGCCACACTTCGTGCGCCATCCCACACACATTCGATTTTCCCTTCTGTATTTCCTTGTGCTATATCGTACCATAAGGCTTTGAGAACCCTCATAAGCGTAAAGAAAGGGGAGAAAAATTACATAACAAAGTATAACATATTATGAACGGATTGTGTAAACTGATTCATAGTGATTGGTATACTATAACAGGGGGATGTTGCGAAGGAAGCCTTGTTGGCGGATATTTACTTAATTTTGTTTTGACTTTAGGAAACAGACTCTTTCCCTATCAAACAGACAGGAATTATATATTGTTTATTGAAGAATTGGATAAATTTCAATCCGTTCAAGATGTCAGTATGTTCTTAATTTGTATGCGAATAGAATGTTTGCCCAATTTTTCCTTAGTAATATAAAAGACATGGTGCTAGCACCATGTAATAATGGAAATTAAGTAGAAAAGGTGAGTTTCTAATGGATTGTTACGCTTTAAAACATTAGAAAGATTTAATTTGCAGGGACTTTCGGATGTGAAAAAGGTGTAGGCAATGCTCAGTGCCTTTTTTATCAAAAATTTTGCTGTGTAACATTTTAAAAATGAGTATGTATTTGCACAAAACTTAAACAAATACAGTTAATAACAGCAAAGAACACGCCGAGTTCGTATGACTATATTCAGTATAGTTAATATTAGTATTGTTACATTCCGTTTTTCGGAATAGCAGAAGTTCAAAAATTGTATTTCAAGAGTTCTAGTTTTCGGAATACTGTAAAAGCCAGACCAACCAACGCACTATTCCACAGTATCCATGTTTCTGTTTGCTGAAGACATGGAATAATGGAACTTTTGGTTTTTTACATACTTTTTTGATTGCGGTATTCCCGTGGAGTACAGCCAAAATTCTTGATAAACAGTTTTGAAAAATAACTTAAATGATTAAACCCACAGTTAAAAGCAATGTCTGTAATACTTTTTTCAGTATTCCGAAGCAAACTGCAACTTGTTTTAAGTCTAAATGTATTCAAAAAATCCACTGGAGATTGCTGCATGTAATGTTTAAAAATAAGGCAGCATTTACTACGGCTTACGTTTCCCGAAGCCGCAATTTCATTCAATGATATTTGTTCCGCATAGTGCTGGTAAATAAATGACACCATATTTTTTTGGATTTCCAAATCACTGTTACTGTCACTTTTGCTATCCAGAATGGCTAATTCCCTGCATTGCAGTAAACTGCTCCATAGTTGAAACATAACTGCAATAGCCTGCATTTCATATGCGTTCGCTGCTCCTGCCTTTAGACAACGGATTTGTTCAAGATATTCAGCGATCTCCTGTCCTCTTGTCTGTTTTGAATGAAAATATAGATATTCACAATCAGCATTTTCAATAACAGGTGTAACATATTTTTGCAGTAAAGTTTTATTGTTGCCAAATAAAGATGGGTGAAACAGAATACATAAAAAATGACAGTCCTGCTTCTTATATGAATAGCCATAGTGCATTTGACGGGCATTTACCATAAGCGAATCATTTTCATTCAGGAGAATCCTCTTGCCGTTGATGTAATAGCACATTTTACCCGATATAATATAAATCCATTCAATATCATCGTGCCAATGACAGGGCGCACTCATTCCGGGATAAGCTGCTAAATCAGCGGTACGGATATATAGCGGAATCCCCGTATGCTCATAATGGACAATTTCTGAAAAATCCTGCATGAGTTCGATTGCAACTGTTTCCATACTTCTATTCTCTCCCAAATACAATATTTATACTTTTTAGCGACAATTCTGTTAGAAAAGCCAAAAGGTAAATACTATAATTATAACAAGATACCGAGAAAAAGCAAGAAAAACAAGGAAATGGGGAAACAGAACATGAAGATTGAACATATTGCAATGTATGTAAATGATTTGGAACGGGCAAAAGATTTTTTTACACATTATTTCCATGCAGCGGCAGGGGAAAAGTACCATAACAAAATAACAGATTTTCAGTCTTATTTTCTTTCTTTTCAAGGAGAGTGCAGGTTGGAGATTATGAACAAACCCGAAATGGAAAATATAGAAAAGCCGCTTGCCCGTACAGGGTACGCACATATTGCTCTTTCTGTAGGAACAAAGGAAACAGTCAACTCGTTGACAGAACAATTAAGGAAAGATGGTTATCGCATAATCAGCAATCCCCGGACAACAGAGGACGGATATTATGAGAGCTGTACGATTGATTTTGAAGATAATCAGATTGAAATAACAATTTAGTGGGGAAAAATTTATAAATGGAAAGCTGTTTACTGATGAATGCGAGGGACTTCCAAAGGAACGCATATTTATATTGGAGAGGGTTCATATATCCGTTTTAACTGTAACTTTATTGATGACGGTATCATCACAATAGGAAAAAGCGTTATGTATTTTTGCAAAATATTTTTTGTTTGATTGCAGATTTTAAATTTTTCTGTGCGCATTGAAAACAACCGAACAAAAAAGCTAAATTCGGGAACAAGCAGCTGACAACATCGCTAGGTAATGTCGTATTCAGGAAAACCTTATTTACCAGCAGGGAGACCGGAAAGAGTGAATATCTGCTTGACAGGCTCCTGGGGCTGGAGCCCAATGAGCGGATCACGGAAGATGCACAGGCAAAAATGCTGGAGGAGGCAGTACAGAGTTCCTACCGCCGGGGAGGCGAAGAGGCAAGCCTTGGAACGGATGTGAGCAGACAGACTGTCAAAAATAAGATACACCAGCTGGAATTCCCGAAGAATGAGGAAAGACCTGAAAAGAAAAAGGAAGTGGATTATCCCTATATAGACGCTGATGAAGACCATATATCCCTGCAGTTCCAGGGAAAAAAGGGTGATCTTACAGAAAAGGAAAACCACCAGAAGAATAACGACCTGATCACTAAACTGGTCTATATTTACGAAGGGATAGAAAACGAGTCACCGAAAAGCAAAAGACACTGTCTGGTGAATCCTTATTACTTCTGCGATGGGAACACGGGCGATGGGAATCAGAAGTTCTGGGATGAAATATATGAGTACATGGAGAGCCATTATGACCTGGAAAAAGTAAAGAGGATCTATGTGAATTCTGATGGAGGAAGCCAGGAAATATATCCTGTCCAACTGGACGGCAGCAAAGAACCGTCTTGGAAGAAAGGATGGGGTTACAGGGAGCCGTACAGAGGGGCATGCGGAGCGGAATATGATGTTTTAAGCAGTGCACAGATACTTGTATCAGAAAGGAACCGCCACGGGGAGCTGGGCAAATATGTGGAGAGCATCAGCCACAGCATGTCGCTGCAGAACAGAAAAAGAGTAGATTTTAATGCCCATATATGGGGTCTGTAAGACCAACACAAAATGCAACTTGCAGGAATACGGAAAAAAGAGTAAAGTAAAGCTACAAGTCATTGCCTGATACTTTATCAGCGCATCACGGGTGGACTCTGTCCCATTAAATCCGAAGGTAAATTTACGCAGTCTTCATCTGAAGTATAAGTAGAACATTAGGTGTTTATCTGCTACAATAGGCAATAGAATAAAATTCCTATTTAACTAAATACTAAAATCGAATCAGGAGGATGTATGTTATGGAATATAAAATAGCAACAAAAGAAGATATAGATATGCTTATGAGTATTCGCTTGGAAATGCTTCGAAAAGTAAATGAATTATCGGATAATTTTGTTTTTTCAGATGAGCTTATTGCAAATAGTAAACACTATTTTCTTGAAGGGAATCAAACAACGAGTATTGCTTTGGAAAATGGTAAAGTTGTGGCTTGTGCAAGCATATCGTATATTGAAATGATGCCTACGTTTTCGCACCCTACAGGAAATAGAGCACATCTTATGAATGTCTATACAAATATCGATTATCGCAGACGAGGTGTCGCACGTAAGCTTGTACAGATATTAATAGATGAGGCGAAAGGAAAAGGAGTTACAGAAATCAGTTTAGACGCTACTGATTTAGGCAGACCGCTTTACGAAACTCTTGGATTTTGTGCATCGAACGAGTGTATGGTAATGAATTTAGTAGAATAAATATTTTGCTGACACAATTACAATTTTATACGCAAATCGGTTTTTAGTTTAACCTTTATCCCCAAAGATACGAGCGCATCCAACAGTAAAATTACCCTCCCGACAGGCTATAATATAATCTCAATGGCTATGGGGAACTCACCGCAGGTTGTGACAATGGGATTTCAGAAAGAATATTCTAAAAAGACTGTCTTGCGCAATAATTTCCTGTACCCAATAATTTTTATCCGGATTATCCTTTAATTCATCATTTGTTTTAGGACGCACAGAATAAAAAGTCATGGCAGCTTCACAGGTTGCTTCCAAAAATTCCCTGTCAAACCTCAGGGTATACAAATTTTTGCGTTTCCACTGTAATAATAAAATTCATCAGCATCAATCAAATCCGTATAAACCAATTCTATCTTATCTTTATTCCATGAAAAAATCAGATCTATAGGTCGTTTGTTTTCTGTCCATTGCCCATTACCACACTGGCTGATTAGCTCCGGCAGACCATCCTGATTTACATCAACACGTATCCAGTCGCCTTCTGTCCCATGCATTTCCCACATATACTCCATACCTTCTATGGGAAGCATATCCGACCAGTCACCTTGTTCAATCCGGTCAAATATTTCATTGCATTTATCAAAAATATCTTTATCTTTTTGGGCATCCCATATTTCAAGAATGTATGGAGTTATTTCTTCTTTTTTTGTAGTTTCATTCCATTCCAAACCTATGTAATATTTTTCTCCCGTATCCTTGTAGATTCCTTCAGCTTCGCCTTTCAAGACATATCCGGCTTCTCCATTTTCAATGTTTGTAAATTTGAATTGTAAATCAGAAAGAGCCTTGCCATCGCCCGGAAGCTGATATTCACTAATTATACTATCTTCTAATAAAAGTTCACTGATCGTTTCAGTTTCTAAATATTTATCTGCAAGATTAATTTTTTCTATTGATTCAGCGTCTGATGTCTCCCGATATATATAAAGCGTTTCTGTATCCTGTCCATTATATAATAATGTAAATTTTTCAGGCACTACAGCATCATTTGGCAAATTGTTCAAATATTCGTCCTTGACATATACTTCCTGTTCGTCATTAAGAAATTCATCATAAGCATCTATTACTTCTTTATTGATTTCTTCATTCGTTTTGTATTCAACGTTCTTATGAATATTCCTATCTTTCCTCTACACACTTGCCACATTTTTCTTCTCTCATAAAGATTTATAAATTAACTTTTACCATTATACATGGCGAATGCATCAAATTTGCATCATCTGGGAAAGAAATTAGTGCCAAGCTAGCACAAAGCGACCCCCGGATGGTGGAAGCATCCGGGGGAGCGCATTTGCATCTCACGGCAAGCCGCTCGATACATTCGTGAAAATACTTCTGCAAGCAGGTATTTTCACTTCATGTATATACTAAACTAAGGGTATAGATTTATAAGTTTATACCCTTATAAACTCTACTTTTTCGTTTGCATTTCATGGTCTTTTTATTCAAAAACTATGTTTTTTATATGATTTTAAAAATTATGTTATCAAAATGTTATCACGCACATCAGTATAAAATAAGAAGCTACTCGAACTCTATACTGCCATGTACCTCTTCAAAATCGGCAATATGCTTTTTCATTAAAACTTCAATTTCCCTATTTGCAGAACGCGCATTATATTCTGCGACATAACGAAACTTTTTTAGAAGTTCGCAGTCAGTTCGTACCGTAAACTTTGATAAATCTGATGGCATAATTAAACCTCCATAAAAAAATTATGCCCTTATTATAAAGTCGGAATGACGGCAGTTTGCGTTTTGACGGCACTATGACGGCTCTATTTCTTGTTAGTCTTGCTCAATTCTACCATAAATTCTTTCAAATGCTTTTACGTGCTCTTTCATAATGACCTCTATCTCCCTGTTAGCTGAACGAGCATTATACTCTGCAACAAAATGAAATTTTTTTAGTAATTCCGAATTGACTCTTATTGTAAACTTAGCTTGCTTTGGTTCCATATGAGACTCCTAATGTTTTATGCCTTTATTATAACGTCAAAGTGCCGTCAAAATATGTATTAACGGCATTTTGGCGGCATATTATAATTAATAAATCAAAACAGAATATAAAAGCACAAAGGGGGTTATAAAATGTCTGAATTTAACCAATTACTAAGCAGAATAAACCTAGCCAATGTCACTTCTCTTCTTTTATATGGTGCAGATGCATCAGAAAAAAATGCCGATTCGTATGAAGCCAACATTAATGCTTCTTTTAACATTATTTGTGAAAAACTGGCAAAATTTTTTCCATGCACGCCTGAAAAAGACGAAATTCTTCATGACCTGTTAGTTGAATTTGCAACCACACATAGTGATGTATACTTACAAGTAGGTGCAATTATCGGCTTTCAACTATATAAAGTCATGGAGCAAGGATATATAAATACTCAATCTACAAATATTGATAACTTTTTAAAGGAATATGCAAATAAAAATCAAAAAAGGAGATATTGTGTAATTCCTTATCTGCCAACAATGCCGTAAGTGCTGTTTATGGTTCATTAGCATATAGACAAGGATTTGAAGATGCCAGAAATCTTTTAGCTGAATTACTCAAATAACAACATACCTGCATTTCCAAATCAATCTGGAAGATTGAATATAGCACCCGAAAGGGTGCTATTAAGCAGGGTCAAGGGGTGCTAACCCCTGCGAAATACGTTTTGGCTTTGCCAAAACTATGACCCCAAAGACGGAACCACTTGATAATATCAACTGAATATGCTATACTATCAGTGACAAAGAAAGAAATTAGTGCCAAGCTAGCACAAAGCGAACCCCCAAAGAGTAGCCGCTCCTTGGGGGTTCTTTTTAGGCTAATTGTCGCTATCATCTCCATCTAACCATTTGCATATGTAGTAGCCGACTACGCTTGCCATAACGGAGATTAAGAAAGAAACTAGTATCGCCAAACTAACACCCCCTTTCTGTTGCCAGAATGGGTGCGACAACAAAATCATTATATGACTGTTCTTTTACTCCTGCAAGTATATTTTTTAACACATTTTAGATACACAAAATAAAACATAAATCATTTTGTTATCAAATTGTTATCACAAATCCCAAAGCAAACCCCCGGATGGTGGAAGCATCCGGGGGGCGCATTTGCATCTCGCGGCAAGCCGCTCGATACATTCGTGAAAATACTTCTGCAAGCAGGCATTTTCACTTCATGTATATACTAAACTAAGGGATTAGAAAAAGGCATTTTATTCCACATCCTGCAATGCTGCAAAGTCTTCTTCTCCGGTACGGACTTTAACAACTCTGTCTACGTTGTATACGAAAATCTTTCCGTCGCCGATATGACCGGTATACAGCGCTTTCTTTGCCGCCTCGATTACGGATTCAACAGGAATCTTGCTGACAACGACCTCAACCTTCACTTTAGGAAGCAGGGTAGCATCCACTTCAACACCACGATACATTTCTCCGGCACCCTTTTGAATACCGCATCCCATAACCTGCGTTACTGTCATACCGGTTACGCCTAAATCATTCATGGCTTTCTTTAACTTATCATATCTGGACAATTTTGCAATCACGGCAACTTTGTAGATACCGGTAGCTGCCACGGCAGGTGCAACCACCTTCACTGCTGCATCCTTCTGTGCATCAGATGCTGCCGCATAATCCTCTGTACCGAGATCTGTGTTTTCGTTCACTTCCATGGTCATTGTATTTGCAATATCCATGATACTGAATCCTGCATAAGCAGAGGGCAGACCATGTTCACAGGAATCAAGACCGACAATCTCTTCTTCCTGAGTAACACGAAGACCAACCGTTGCTTTGATAATAAGAAACGCAATTGTTATCGTCACTGCAGTCCATGCAGCTACAGCGGCAAATCCAACCAGCTGGATTCCAAGGAGCTTTAATCCTCCGCCATAGAAAAGACCTACAAGGCTGTCATTTCCGGGAGCAGCTGTTGTAGCAAAAAGACCAACTGCAATGGTTCCCCAGATACCGTTTAAACAGTGAACTGCAACGGCGCCCACAGGATCATCAATATGAAGCTTATAATCAAGGAACCAGACACCAAATACCACCAACAGACCAGCTACTGCGCCGATTACAATTGCTCCTGCCGCATCCGTCACATCACAGGGCGCCGTGATAGCAACCAGACCTGCCAGAGATGCATTCAGGCACATGGAAACATCAGGCTTTCCATATTTTACCCATGTAAATACCATACATACTACCGTTGCAATGGCGGGTGCAATCGTCGTTGTGACAAATACAGAACCCAGCTGATCCATACTGGTACACGCTGCACCATTGAATCCATACCAGCCAAGCCATAAGATAAATACTCCAAGACATCCAATTGGAAGATTATGCCCGGGGAAAGCATTTACTTTGGTAATCTTTCCATCTTTATCCTTTACAAATTTACCAATACGGGGACCTAACACTTTTGCACCGATCAGGGCTGAAATACCGCCGACCATATGTATTGCGCAGGAACCTGCAAAATCGTGGAAACCTGCCTGGGCAAGCCAGCCGCCACCCCAGATCCAGTGGGCTTCAATGGGATAAATCAAAGCTGAAATAATACCCGAGTAAACACAGTACGATAAAAATTTTGTTCTCTCTGCCATTGCGCCGGAAACAATCGTTGCAGTAGTCGCACAAAATACAAGGTTAAATACGAAGTTGGACCAGTCGAAATTTGCATAATTGGTAAAAATATCGAATCCCGGCTTTCCGATCAGACCGACCAGATCCTCACCAAGCAAAAGGCCAAATCCAATCAGGATAAAAACAACCGTACCAATGCAGAAATCCATCAAGTTCTTCATCAGAATATTACCTGCATTCTTTGCTCTGGTAAAGCCGGTCTCTACCATCGCAAAACCTGCCTGCATCCAGAATACCAGCGCTGCTCCGATCAGGAACCAGACGCCGAACACCTCGCCGCTTACGGCACTCATAATTTCTTCTGTCATAATTTTTCCTCCTCACATTAAAAAAAGCGGATACAAAGGGGATTATTGCCATAAGCCCCTTTGCTCCGCGTTTTTTTAATAAATAAATTTGAAAAGGCGCTGCAGTCATTTTGCAGCGCCTTTGCTTTACGTATTGCATGATATCATTCTACATATTTTCTGTCAATACTTTTTTACAAAAAGCTTTATAATTTTTTTTCAAAAAGTTTATAGTCATAGTCTGACACAACCACATTACTCTGGAATTCAAACCCAAGTCTGTCAAGAAGTTTCAGTGAAGCTGCGTTTTTTTCATTTACCATTGCCTGCACCTTGTCAAAGTCAAGTTCCTCCTTTGCATATGTAAGGATTGCTCCACAGACTTCAAACGCGTATCCTTTCTTTTGGTATGCTGTGTCTATCACAAATCCAAGTTCCGGAAGTTCATAGCCTTCCCTGACACTCAGTCCTGCCCGCCCGATTACCTCTCCAGTCTCCTTCAATAAAATCGTCCAGAGACCGTAACCATAAAACCCGTATATCTGATCGATATACGCCTTCATATATGCTTCTTCTTCCTCCCTTTTTTGATACAGATCTTCCATGTAGTAAGTTATAGACGGGTCACTGTAAATCCTGTAAAACTCATCCACATCTTCCACTGTGCTCTCGCGGACTTTAAGCCTGTCCGTTTCAAGAATGTTCCATGGAAGCCCTGCAAGTCTTTTAAATACCTCTTCATAAGAACGATATTCCAGAAGGAACAAATCTTCCATCCCATATCTGACTGGCGGAAATGTTTTATCCTTGTTTTTCTCGTGATACAGAATCACCACATACCATCCGTCTTTTAAAAGACGGACGGCAGTTTCCGGTTCATCTGTTATGACCAGCGTCTCTTCCCTCTTATGCTGATCTGTTTTTTTTAATGTAACGTGCACCTGATGTTCATTTACTTTGTCACAAATTTCACCCAAACGGCTCTCCGCAATTTCGTAATAATATTCTGACAGCAGGAGAAGGATGCATTTTAGCATTGTAAAGTCCCCTCACTTCATATAAAATAAATACTATATCTATTATAATACGCTATTATTTAATTGAAAAGAAAGGAAACTATCATTATGAGTCAAAATTCTATGGAGAATCCTATTGTTACTTTTACAATGGAGAACGGAGATGTCATCAAAGCAGAGCTTTACCCTGAAATCGCTCCCATTTCCGTAAATAACTTTATCAGCCTAATCAACAAAAATTTTTATGACGGTTTGATCTTTCACCGTGTCATCCGCGGTTTTATGATTCAGGGCGGAGATCCGGAAGGCACCGGCTGCGGCGGTCCCGGTTACAGCATTAAAGGAGAATTTTCCGCCAACGGCGTAGAAAATAATTTGAAGCATACGGAAGGTGTCCTTTCCATGGCAAGAAGCATGGCGCCCGACTCTGCCGGCTCCCAGTTCTTTATCATGCACAAGAACGCACCTCATCTGGACGGAAGCTATGCCGCTTTCGGGAAAGTAGTAGAAGGAATGGATGTGGTGAATAAAATAGCCGAAACAGCTACCGATTATTCCGACAGACCCCTTGAAAATCAAGTAATGCAGAGTGTTACCGTCGATACTTTCGGTGTAGAATACCCGGAACCGGAAAAGCTCTAAGCAGTTTCGGGGAAAAGGATTATCCGGTACTGTTCAGATATCCAACGTTATGGAGACGTTTGCATGACCCATTATCTCCTGAGAAGGATGATAATGGGTTCTCTGTTTATTTCCGCTAAAAATAATACTCAAAATACCTATATCGCAATTCCTTATGAGAACCTCTTGGCATATAGATTTCTTTTCCGCAATCCAGCATCAGCGCCTTCGCATCAAGCCGCTCGATATGCTCCATATTGACAATATAAGAAACGCCCAGCTTCACAAATCTTTTATAAGGACAGAGCATTTCAATCAACTTTGCCATTGTCATTTTCAGATAAATACTCTCATTCTCTTTTAAGTAAACGCACTGTATTTTGCGCTGTGCCTCACAGTAAATAATGTCTGTTAATCTGACTCTACGTACACAGCCATTAGCAGTCTGTAAAAGAATATATTGCGGCTGATTGTTTCCGAGGTCTTTCATTACCTTATCAAGCGCCAGAAAGAGCATTTCTTTGGAAACAGGCTTTACCAAATAAGAAAATGCATCCACTCCAAATGCCTCCAATGCATGCTCCTGTGACGATGTCATAAACACAATCCTGCAGGTATTGTTCAGATCCCGCAACTTCCCCGCCGTTTCTATCCCCGAAGCGCCCGGCATATAAATGTCCATTAAAATAAGATCCGGCTGATAATTTTCCGTTGTAATCTGCAAAAAAATATCCTCTGAATCTGCAAACCGCCGAATTGAAAATTCTACGTCTACACACTTTTTCTGATAGTCCTTCAACATCTGTGCTACCTTATCCAGTTCAAATTCCTCGTCATCACAGATTGCGATTTGGTACATTTTAATCGAACTCCTTCGTAATAATTAGTCTAAATCCTCATTTACTAAAGCCGCCTGAAAATGTCCGGCACAAAACCATCACATTCAATACAAAATTTCCGTTCTCCGTATAACAGAAGCTTTCACCGTCAAGACGCTCCGCCATCTCTTTTATTGTGGCAAGACCGAAACCATGATCCTGTCCCTCCTTATCCGTGGCGGGTATCTCTCCCTGCGCCACATACAGATCATCCCGGCACCTGTTTCTGATCCGTATCAGAAGATAATTTTTGTTGTACCTCATCTGCACGGAGACCTTTCTTTTCTCTTTTTCCAACTCTTTCAAGGCATTGCAGGCATTTTCCAGCCCATTGGAGAGAATCTGGCACAGTTCCATATAGGGCAGTTCTTCATCCCCGATCAGTATTTCCGCCCTGCACTCCGCTCCCATACTTTCAAATTCCTTAAAATAGTGGCTTATCACCGCATTGATGTATGGATTGACGCAAAACTGTCCGGTCAAGGTATCCATTTCTGTCTCCACACCTTTTAAATATGTCATCGCCTCGTCAACTTTTCTATCCGTCAGCAGGCCGGAAAGCGTTGCTATATATCCCTTCATATCATGCTTCATTTTCCTGATCTTCTGCTGACTGTCAAGCTGCGCCTCCAGCGTGTTCTTCTGTTCCTGCAATATGCGCTCGCTCTGCTGCCTGCGGTACAATAGAAGCTGGCGGTAGAGTGCCGTAAATAAAGTACTGTAATTAAACAGCATGAGAATCAGTACCAGTACACAGAGGAATGTGTCCTCCGGGCGGTTTACAATATTCGTAGGAAATTGTACAACTACTACCAGCAAGATATAATACAGCATAGTCATTCCCGCTAAAACAGCCCATCCCTTTTTAACTGCACTCTGCAATTCCAGATACGGCTTTCGCAGATACCGCCATGCCAGATATTCCAACAGCGGAAAAACGAGCAGCCGGCTTACGAGCATCAGCACATACTTCCCGCCGCCCAAATAATAGTCCAACAGATTTGTGACTGCCATAACCCACAGGCAGGTCGTGTCTGCCAGACAGAATGAAAGCAAAAACTTGAACCGCTTATCTGCGCTCATCACATAGAAAAAGATAAAACTCGGTATGGAGCAGGTAAACAAAAAAACCTTTGCCAGCGTCTCTATACCGAACATAAAAATCCCTGCAAAGTTTGCCGCCATCAACAATCCCATGCCAATTCCAGCTGCCATGATGGTCTTTTTTCCGGTAAAACGTGGGCGGAACAGCATGAGAAAGAGAATAATCACATGGAACATTGCCCAAAATATGGATATGTCCCTGAGTATCGTCATATTACCGGTACACCTCCTCGGTTTTGGCATGATTAGCCATTATCAGCGTTTTCTTAATATTATAGTAAGGATACATCGTAAATACAACAGAAAAGAATGCTTTTCAAATCACTATGAGACGTTGGTTTTAAAAGCAGAAATCATGCTGTTTAAGGTTTCTGACTGGTTTGTCAGCTCCTCGCTGGTAGCGGAAGTCTGCTGCGCCATAGCGGAATTCGTCTGTATGACAGAGGAAATCTGCTCAATTCCTGACAATATCTCCTTCATCATTTCTGCCTGCTGTTTAGAACCTTCACTTGAATTTTTAGCGTTTTCCTTTATTCCGTTCATGGAACTCAACACCTTCTTCATCACCTCAGCAGTATTCATTGTAATCCTGCTGCCGTCTGTAACCTCCACAAGAGCCTTGGCAATCAGTTCTCTTGTATGTACAGCAGATTGCGCACTGCTAGCGGCGAGGTTTCCAATCTGGTCTGCCACAACAGCAAATCCCTTTCCTGCTTCTCCAGCTCTTGCAGCCTCTATGGAAGCATTCAGGGAAAGCAGATTAGTCTGTGAAGCAATATCCTCAATATCAGCAATAATATTTTCGATTTCCTTTGAGGTGCTATTGATTCTATCCATCGCATCAATCAGGTGGTAAACCTCTTCCTGTCCCTGCATGGCTTCGTCCGCAATCGCTTCTATACTCTGTGCCGCCCTCAGTGTTTCTTCCGCATTATCCTTTGTCATATTAGTCACATTCTCAGCCTGCGCTGTAAGTTCCTCAATAACTCCTGCCTGCTCTGTAGCGCCTTCTGCAAGCTGATGCGCGCTTTGGGCAAGTTGTGCAGCTCCGGTATTTACCTGATCGGCTGCATCTCCAATACCCAATATTGTTTCACTTAGCCGGGTTTCTAGATTCTGCATAGCATTTATTAATGTTTCGTAAATACCGACATATTTTTCTTCAATTTCTGTTTGTACGGTAAAATCTCCCTCTGCAAGACCACTGAGCATCCTGCCTGCGTCAGAAACAACCGCACGTGTTGTATCCACCATATTTCGCATGGCGTCTGCCAAACTACCAAGCTCATCTTCTGATGTATAGGTAATGCTGACATCAAAGTTGCCTGACGCCATCTGTAAGGATGCCTCCTGCAGCTCAGAAGTCGGTCTGTTGAGTACTCTGGACAGTATTGCGGAAGTATTCCTTCCGAGCAGAACACTGGAAATACCTGCTATGAGTAATATGATTATACTGATGTACCTGGTAATTTGAGAATCTCTGTACATTGATGCGGCATTCTCAGCCTCGACTTCCTCAATTGTCGTGATATTAGCGCTTATATCAGCAAAATATGGAAGCATTTGCTGACTATATACAATAAATGCATTTTCGATATCATTTTGTCGGCTAAAATCTTGAAATTGTATAATCAATGCGTCAATCACCTCTATATCGTCATTCATTGCATTAAATACGGATATATCTGCATAACTGGTGCTTTTCAAATCATTGATTTCCTGTTTCATTTTAGCAAAACAGGTGTCCGCCAGTTCAAGCCTGCTCTCAACAACCTCCGGGTCTGATATAAGACATGCGTGAAGCAGATTTTTTGCCCCCTCCTGAAGATTCCCATAACTTGAATGTGCCATCGCTACATTATTATAGGAATACTGATAAAAAGTCTTAAGTTTCGAGGACACATAAGTTAAGCCGACAATCGCAATTACAAGACATGCTATCATAAGTCTTATCAACATGCCGAATGATAATGACATTTTCTCCTGCATCTTTTTACTATGTAGTTTGTTTTCAAATTTTTTAATCATTGTGTTTTATCCTTCTTTCTGTGATATTATAATGCATAAAAAAATCTAATTTACTATAACAGAAAAACCACTTAAATAAGTGGTTTTGGCACAATTGGTCTTTTTTTAGGTATAATTGGATAAATGAAATTTAACGGAAGCAAATCCCTTTCATTCGCACTTTTTGAAGTATAATATGTTCCTCGCGTATTTTCTCGTTCACATTCTGTTCATATTTAATTTAAAAAAACTTAATTGGCATTACATTCTTTAGACATTTCTGTATCATATACTAATATCATAAAATACAGCAAAGAAGAAAGCCTCAAAGTAATTGATTTATTAATAACTTTTTCATAATAAATGCCAAGTAAACATAGGTTTACTTGGCATCCTCCCTTTTCTGGGGAACCTTTCTCTTATTAAATTATTGCATCCACGAAAAATCATTTCTAACCTATTTTCACTGGAATCAGCTGCTCACGAAGTAAACTCCAGCGGTCTTGGGAGCTGCTGTTCCTTCATCTTCTGTATTGCCATAACAATAATGAATAGGGAAAGCCCAAAGTTAAGAATAAAGAAAAAGGGAATACCAATAGGCAGGAAAGACACGACTGCCTTTATGATCAGCGGCAATGTTCTACTGTAGATTCCAAGCAGGTATAACTGCCCAAAAGTAAGCTTACAATTCATGCAGGATGCTACTATCATACCCATCAAAGCCACAAACAATACCCCAAAGAAAAAGAAAGCTGTCATCCAGATATATGCAATGATCATAAATATAGCAATCCCAATGTAAATATAGGGCACCCATGTCATCAGATCCCTTTTGCTGAAATTTAAATTTACATCCGAAAAATAAATTTCATCTGTCTCGCCATTACTTTTGATAATCATCTTTTCTGAGTCCAATAAAAGGACATCTGTATAATCATACAAAAAATCTCTCAATTCATTGGCGCTACGGAAAACACTGTCCGGACTCGTGTCAATTTCAACATAAGTGTCTCTGCGCTCATAAAGGATCCTGTCCTCCACCCATAGTTCTCCATCTGCCAGTTCAAATTCAGGTACATTCTCATCAATTCCTTTTGCAATACCTCCTATACCGTGAAATCTTGCAAAAGGAATGCCCATGGTTATTAAAAAGTAAATGAGCATAAGCATCAGGGCAAATCCAAATACCTTGGCTTTCTTATTGTTTAAAAATTCCCTATAGCTCTTATAGCTGTAAATAGACAGCGCCATTTCTTTAAATATATTCATAAATACCTCCGCCTAAACCATCATAAGCGCTACACCAAATATCGCCATCACTGCCAATACAAGTATGACAAAATCAAGAAGCACTCTTATGATCACATTTATCTTCCTGTTTGAAGAAATAGATGCTGTCAGCGTAATGCCGACAAATGCTAGAAAAGCTCCTATCGCCCCGTTTATAAAGTTCACACAGTGCAGGACAATGAATATGTATGCCCATCCCGGCACCTTCATCGGAACATACTCTTCACCAGTGGCGCAGTCTTTATTGTCAATCACTAAAGTCGCCCCGCCCATACTGTTTAATACTAAAAGTGCATTTTTGGAACCTACAGGAATCTCATACTCCTCGTGAATGAGACCTGTCTTCTTTCTATATTGCCTTAATTTGTTATTTTCCCCATTGACTTTCAGCTTTCTCCCCTTCACTTCAATGTTATACATCTGGTCGTCAACTTTTACATTCCACTCTTTACTCACTATTTTCCTCCCTATCTACATCGACCATTCTCTAAATACTTGAATCTTCTAAAAAAGGCTGTCCACATTACATGGGCAGCCTTTCGTTTTAAGTCAACAAATTAACAATGCATTAAGCCTTACCAACTGAACCAAAGATTTCCATTTTTTCTTTCACTGTAGCCTTGATTGCTTCAAAACCAGGAGCAAGAAGCTTACGAGGGTCAAATCCCTTACCTTCCAGATCCTTACCTGCTTCGATGTACTTACGTGTTGCCGCTGCGAAAGATAACTGGCATTCTGTGTTCACGTTAATCTTTGCAACGCCTAAGGAAATTGCTTTCTGAATCATTTCAGTGGGAATGCCTGTACCTCCGTGAAGAACCAAAGGCATATCTCCTGTCAACTGCTGGATGGCATCCAGTGTCTCGAAAGATAATCCTTTCCAGTTTTCAGGATATTTACCATGAATGTTTCCGATACCAGCAGCCAGGAAATCGATTCCTAAATCTGCGATTGCTTTACATTCATTGGGGTCTGCACATTCGCCCATACCGATTACACCGTCTTCTTCTCCTCCGATAGAACCAACTTCTGCTTCGATGGAGATTCCCTTTGCATGTGCTGCTGCAACCAGCTCTTTTGTCTTTGCTACATTTTCATCAATAGGATAATGGGAACCGTCAAACATAACTGATGAAAAACCAGCTTCGATACATTTGTAGCAGTGATCATAGCTGCCGTGATCCAGATGAAGGGCTACGGGAACTGTGATGTTCTGATCCTTGATAAGACCATTTACCATGCCAACTACAACATCATATCCTCCCATATATTTGCCTGCGCCCTCAGATACACCAAGAATAACAGGGGAGTTATTTTCCTGTGCTGTCAACAGGATGGCTTTTGTCCATTCAAGGTTGTTGATGTTGAACTGACCAACTGCATAGTGACCTGCTTTTGCTTTTTGAAGCATTTCTGTTGCTGATACTAACATTTTATTTACCTCCGTTAAATTAATAACATCCTAATCGTTTCCTATTATACCCTATTCCGCATAAAAATGGAATAATAATTAAAAAGATTTTGCCGGAACTTTGATGTTAAGTGCATGCTTTTTATTGTAAATCTCTACTGCTGTGTGCTTTCCGCCGAATTCTCCGTCAAGAGTCCATGCAATTTCTTCCCCTGAGATGATTTTCAAGGCTTTTGTTTTAAAACAGTACATGCAGTCGGTGTTGACATTGCGGTTAATCAGCGCCGCCATAATCAAATTCAGTTCCATAGGGTTTGAGGGCTTTTTGATTAAAGTTACCTCAAACTCCCCATCATCTAACTGCACATATTTCCCTGTGATGCGCTTAAATCCTCCCACAGAAGTGGAATTAGTGACCATGCCGAACAAAAATTCTCCTTCTGTTGAAAGTTCCTCGCTCTCTATCTTTATGTTATAAGCCTTGATGGCAGAAAGCCTGCGCATTCCTTCTAATATGTATGCCATATGCCCCAAAAGGTTTTTAAGATCCTGCCGGGTTTCATAGGACACATCCGTAAAAACCCCAAAAGCCGCAATGTAAACAAAAATATCATCATTGAAAGCGCCCACATCACAACTGAATGTTTTTCCTTCCACGATTACCTGAGCCGCATCTATCATTTTTTTTGGGATATGAAGACTGTTTGCAAAATCATTGGTGCTTCCGGCAGGCACATACCCAATAGGAGTTCTTTTTTCGCACTGCATCATTCCGGTTACCACCTCGTCCAGCGTACCGTCTCCCCCACTACATACAACAATGTCATAATCCCCCTGTTTTTGCTCTTTCACTGCCGTTATTCCGTCCCCCTTTGCCTGGGTCGGATAAGCCGTTACTTCAAAACCTGCCTTTGTAAAGATATCAATGATATCCAACAGATTACTCCTAATTTTTGCTTTGCCGGCTTTGGGATTATAGATGAAAAGCATTTTTTTCTTTTCCATCGTTATGCTCCCCTCTGAAAAAAGAGCAAAGCTTACGCTTTGCTCCTATGTTCAATAAAATCACGGGTGAAACACCTTACTTCTTTTCACCGCTTAAGTACTCTTCCATATTCTTCATTGCTTCCTGCTCGTCATTTCCATCAGTGATAACTGTTACAGCTTCACCGCTGTCTAACGCAAGGCTCATCATACCCATGATGCTTTTTGCATTTACCCTTTTGCCGTCTGTTTCAATGTAAACAGAACTTTCGTGCTGGCTTGCCACCTGCACCAGCATTGCTATGGGTCTGGCCTCAAGTCCGCCGTTTAATTGAATTTTAATAGACTTTTGAATCATAATATTAGCTCCTCCTTTATCCCTTAATCTTCTCGGCTATTTCGCTGAGTTTTCGTAATCTATGATTCACACCGGACTTGCCTACCGGTGGATTAAGGTACTCTCCCAATTCCTGTAGAGAACTTTCTGGATGTTCAAGCCTGACTTCTGCCATCTGTCTTAAATTATCAGGCAGATTTGATAAACCATAACTTTTCTGCAATAACAGAATATCTTCTATCTGCTTGCTTGCCGCATTTACTGTCTTTGTAATATTTGCCGCCTCACAGTTCACCTGTCTGTTAATGGAATTTCTGACCTCTTTTTCAACTCTGAGATTTTCAAGCAACATTAAAGATAAATGCGCACCCATAACATTTAGGAGATCTACAATTCCTGCGCCTTCTTTTAAGTATACTACATAATATTTTTTACGTCTGACTATTTTAGCATCAATCTCAAAACTGCATATGACCTGCTGTATCTGTACCGCATGTGCCTCATTTTCACATACAAATTCCAAATGATATCCTTTTTGTGGATCGCTCATGGAACCAATACATAAAAAAGCGCCCCTTAAGAATGCTCTCCTACAGCAGCTGTTTTTTATAAGCAATGGATTTGTCTCTTCAGAAAGCGGATTTACATGACCTCTTTCATCTAAAACTTTAACTGCCTGTAATACTTTGACCGCATTATCATCTATAATAAATGTTTTCTTCAGTAATGTAAAGTACTTTCTGGTGACAAATGGATTTTCTGACAAAATTGTGAGTTTATCGTCCTTTGATTCATCCATTTCAATTCTGCATCCTAAATGGATAATCGCCGCCAGTTCTGCTAGCTGGCAATGTCTGGAACCCGATATGACCTTTTCCAGTTCTTCCTTCACATCCGATGAAAATGACATAATTCTATCCTTTACTTCCTACACACCTTGTCCTACATCTCGATGTGCGATATTCACTCCATAGCCACCGCTGTTTTTCAAACGCTCATACAACCTGTTTGCCAGCGTGACGCTTCTATGCTTTCCTCCTGTGCACCCAATTCCAATCACCAACTGGTATTTTCCCTCTTTTATATAATTGGGAATCAGAAACTCTACCATATCCGTCAGTTTATCAATAAAGGTATGTGCCTCCGGGAATCCCATTACATACTCCTGAACCTCTTGATCATTTCCCGTTTTATACTTCAGTTCATCAATGTAGAAAGGGTTGGGTAGGAATCTCACATCAAAAACCAGATCCGCGTCCGCCGGAATACCATGTTTAAAACCAAATGATAAGATCGTTATCATCAGGCTGTTATACTCCTCATTTTGAATAAAAATCCGGTCAAGCTCCTCCTTTAGTTCCCTGGTCAGCAGATTAGAGGTATCGATTACATAATCGGACTTGATTTTAATATCATTCAAAATAGCTCTTTCTTTTTTGATTCCATCCTCTATCCGTCCGCCTTGAGAGAGAGGGTGCATTCTTCTGGTCTCTTTATATCGCCTAAGCAGCGTCCGGTCACCTGCTTCCATAAACAAAATCTCAAAAACATAACCGTTTTCTTTCAGCTTCTCAAGTATCTTCTGAACATCCTCAAAAGCCTGATCTGCGCGTACATCCAAACCAAGCGCGACCTTGCTGACCTCGCCCCCTGGCGTTGCAATCAATTCCACAAACTTTTCTATTAAAGGAACCGGAAGATTATCTACACAATAAAACCCGACATCTTCCAGCATCCTGAGTGCTGTACTTTTACCGCCGCCGCTCATACCTGTTACAACCACAAACCGCATGCCGCGCCTCCTTAAAAATCTCCCAGAAAAATCACTTCTGTTTCTAAAGTGACTCCAAATTTATCCTTCACTCTTTCCTGAACTTCCCCAATCACTTCCGCTACATCAGCTGCCGTAGCCTTACCGGTGTTTATAATAAATCCGCAATGCTTTTCAGAGACTCTGGCGCCGCCGATGGAATACCCACGAAGCCCTGCGTCCATAATCAGTTTACCCGCAAAATGTCCCTCCGGTCTTTTAAAAGTGCTGCCGGCACTGGCAAACTCAAGAGGCTGCTTCTCCTGTCTCCTTCTGGAAAGTTCCTCCATCTTTTTCTGGATTTCATTTTTATCCCCCGGCTGCAGGCGCATCAGAACCTCAAGCACCACGAAAGGTCTGTTCTTAATGATACTGGTACGATAGCTAAATTCCATGGTTTCCCTGTCCAGAACAAGGATTTCTCCCTGCTCATTCATAACCGTCACCTGTTCCACAATCTGCTTCATTTCACCATCATAAGCCCCGGCATTCATAACCACACCTCCGCCTATGGTTCCAGGAATTCCGGATGCAAACTCAAGGCCCGTCAGACCGTTTTCCTGTGCACACCGTGCAACCTGAGATAAAAGTGCGCCTGCACTGGCCCGTATGCAGTCACCCTCTGCCCAAATACCGTTCATCCTGCTGCCTATCTGCAAAATAATGCCTTCATATCCTTTATCCCCTACCAGAAGATTACTTCCATTTCCAAGTATGAAATAAGGAACTTCTACTTTCCTCAGGTATGGAATAAGTTTTTCAAGCTGCCCGCTTTCACTGATTCGTACCAGACATTGAGCCTCTCCCCCCACTCGAAAAGTCGTATGCTTATACATCGGCTCATTTAGCAGAATATCTTCTTCCGGCACACAGGCACGGATAAACTCATAAATAGCTGAACTGATTTTTTCCACCTTTTCACCTGCTGTTCTTAATTTACTTGATATTGGGCATCACAATATCGGCTATCAGCTTTGCTGCACCATAAATACCCGCATCATTTCCAAGTGTTGCAAGGGCGAACTTCACGTTTCTGTTAGCATGGAAAACATTTTTCTCATAAGATGGCTTAATATAATCAAACAGTACTTCACCTGCTTTCGACACACCGCCGCCGATTACAATCGTCTCGGGATTAATCACACTGGCGATTACAGCCAGCCCCTCACCCAGATATTTGCCAAATTCCGCTGCCACTTCCATGGCAAGCTCATCTTTTGATTTGACTCCGTTAAATACTGCTTTTGCAGAAACCTCCCCTTGACGGAGAACACTGTCCTTATTGCTTTCTCTCATCTTTTTTACTGCCAGTCTCTTGATTCCTGTAGCAGATGCATATTGCTCCAGACATCCCTTATTGCCGCAGCCACAACATTCTTCTTCACCATCCTGCACATGGATATGCCCTATCTCACCACCGGCTCCATCGGCGCCGGTAAGCACCTTTCCTCCAATGATAATGCCTCCGCCGACACCTGTTCCAAGGGTTACCACGACAAGGTCAGTACTTCCCTGACCGCCGCCCTTCCACATTTCTCCAAGTGCTGCCACATTGGCATCATTTCCTGCCATAACAGGTATGTGCAAAAGCCCCTCCAGAGTTTCCTTAATACTGAAGGTTCCCCAGCCCAGATTGACCGCCCTGTGCACCACGCCATCGCTGTCAATGGGACCAGGCGCGCCCACTCCTATCCCCAATATATCTGCGGATATGAGCTGCTTTTCTGCCATTTTGTTTTTAATGCTCTCTGCCACATCAGGAAGGATCTTGCTTCCGCTTTCTTCTTTTCTTGTAAGAATCTCCCATTTTTCAAGGAGATTTCCTTCTGCATCAAAAAACCCCAGCTTTACTGTTGTACCACCAATATCTACTCCGAAAATATACTGACTCATAAAAAACCCTCTCTCTATCTTTATTATTTTTCTGTAGTTTTATTCTTTTTTTGTAAAAATTTAATCATCATCCTCATCTTCATCACGTTTTCTCGTGAGAGATTCCTGTACCCTTCTATACAATTCCTGTGCTGCGTTATAACCCATCTTCTTTTGACGATGATTGATTGCCGCAGATTCACAGATCATTGCCAGATTCCTTCCGGGGCGAATGGGAATCGTATGGCAGACTACCTTATTTCCCAGATACTCTGTATGTTCTTCTTCCAAGCCGAGCCTGTCATATTCTTTTTCTTTATCCCAATCCTCCAGCCGGATGACCAAATCTATATTCTTGGTGTCCTTAACGCTGGATACACCAAACAATGTCTTCACATCCACGATGCCGATACCCCTCAATTCAATAAAGTGTTTCGTGATATCCGGTGCGGAACCTACCAGAGTATCATCACTCACCTTACGAATTTCAACGGCATCGTCTGTTACCAGACGGTGTCCTCTTTTAATCAGCTCCAAAGCCGCCTCAGACTTACCAATTCCGCTCTCGCCGGTAATCAGAACACCCTCGCCGAAAACGTCCACCAGCACGCCGTGAACAGAAATGCATGGTGCCAGCTTAACATTCAGCCATCTGATGATTTCTGCCATAAATGCAGAAGTTGCCTTTTTAGTCATTAAAAGCGGAACCTTGTTTTCAATTGCCGCCTCCATAAAAAGTTCGTCCGGTTTAAGCTCCCTGCAGAAAACAATTGCCGGTATATCACAGGAAAGAAGTCTTTTGTATATGTCCTTTTTCCTAGCTTTGGGCAATCCTTCCATATAGGTATATTCCACAAATCCGATTACCTGTAATCTGGTCGCCTCAAAATGCTCAAAATATCCCGCCATCTGGAGCGCTGGTCGGTTGATATCCGGCTGAGTAATCTTAATCTTGGAAATGTCCAGCTCAGGAGTCAGATTTTCCAGTTTCATTTTCTCAATAATCTCTTCTAACTTTACTTTTGCCATACCCTGCTCTTTCCCTCCATCATTTATTTTCGCTTCGAAATTAATACAATATCTGACGATATTGTATCATAAACACTTTACAATCACAATCGCAAATGCTCATTGTTCCTTGTGAAAAAAGTCATAAATTCCCCTTGCTACATTCTCCGGAATCTCATCCACACCTGCAAGCGCAGCCACATCTGCATTTTTCACTTCCTCTATAGACTTAAAGCGGCGCATCAACGCTTTCCTACGGGATGGTCCCACACCGGGAATTTCATCCAGCACAGATTTTACCTGTGCCTTCGACCTCAGAGATCTGTGGTATTCGATGGCAAATCTGTGAGCCTCATCCTGAATCCGGGTAATCAACTTGAACCCCTCACTGTTTCTGTCAATTTTTATTTCCTCATTATTAAAATACAGACCTCTGGTGTTGTGATTATCATCTTTCACCATGCCGCAAACAGGAATATCCAGGTGAAGTTCCCCCAAAACCTGAAGGGCGATATTTACCTGCCCCTTGCCTCCGTCCATGAGAAGCAGATCCGGGAATTTCGTAAAACTACCAAACTCCTTTTCAAGTTCCTTTTCCTTGAAAACTTTCTGTTCTTCCATGCCATGGAGAAATCTTCTGGTAAGGACCTCCTTCATGCAGGCATAATCATCTGGTCCGGAGACTGTTTTGATCCGGAATTTTCTATAATCACTGCGCTTTGGTTTTCCCTTTTCATAGACCACCATAGAACCTACATTTGCAAAACCGCTGATATTGGAAATGTCATAGGCTTCCATACGACTCACATCTTCAAGTCCCAAAAGCCCTGCTATTTCCTTCACCGCCCCGATGGTTCTTCCTTCTTCCCTGCGGATGCGCTCCTTATCCTGGCTCAAAACCAAAGCCGCATTTTTAGCAGCCAGTTCCACCAGCTTTTCCTTGGAACCAATTTTCGGCACTTTAATATAAACCCTTGCCCCTCTCCTCTTGGTAAGCCATTGTTCAATTACTTCCCTGTCTTCAATTTCTTCCTGAAGCATCAGTTCTCTGGGGATGAAGGGCGTTCCCGCATAAAATTGCTTTACAAAATCCAGCAGGATCTGCTTTCTCGGTGTTTCCGACACATGTGTCATGTAAAAATGTTCTCTTCCAATCAGTTTGCCGCCCCTGACAAAGAAAACCTGTACCACAGCATCCTTCTCCTCCGCCGCCAAAGCAATGATATCCTTATCTTCTCCATCACTATCCGTAATCTTCTGTTTAGAGGCAATCTGTTTTACGCTGTTATGCAGATCCCTGTACCTGGCTGCCTCTTCAAACTCCAGCTTCTCTGCCGCCTCCTGCATTTTCTGCTCTAGTTCTTTTAAAGTATTCTGATAACTTCCATTCAGGAAATCCAACGCTTTTCTGATCTGCTCCTGATATTGTTCCTGGGATATGTTTCCCTGGCAGGGCGCAATACACTGCTTAATATGGTAATTCAGACATGCCCTGTCATTTCCGCAGTCTTTGGGGAGGTTTCTGTTGCAGGTGCGCAGCTGATAAAGCTTATTGATCAAATCGATGGTATCTTTTACCGCAGCAGCACTGGTATATGGTCCGAAATATCTGGAACGGTCCTTTTTCATCTGACGTGAAAATAACACTCTCGGATATGCCTCGCCAATCGTGACTTTAATATAAGGATAAGTCTTATCATCCTTAAGCATTGTATTATACTTGGGGCTGTGCTCTTTAATCAGGTTGTTCTCAAGCACCAACGCTTCCAGTTCCGAATCCGTGATAATATACTCAAAGCGGCTGATCAGCGTCACCATCTTGTCTATCTGCGGTCCCCTGCCTATGTTTTTGCGAAAATAAGATCTGACTCGATTGTGCAGGTTAATCGCCTTCCCTACATAAATGATATTATCCTTATCATCATGCATAATATAAACTCCCGGACAATTTGGGAGTTTTTTTAATTCTTCCTGAATATCAAACATTTGCTCCATCCCCAAATCCTTGTTCATAAAAAGGACATCATTATGAGTACTCCTAATGATGCCCCTTTCCATCCTGAATCATTTCTTTTAGAAAAAGTCAGAAGGCGCATTGGAAAACCGTCCGGTTTGATGTTCCTGCGTGCTTCTTTCATTTGCCGTTTCTTTCTCACTTGTGTCGGTTTCTTTCATCTCCGCATCTTCCGGTTTGTGATCATCTCCGGCGGCGGACGGCTTTTCTTCATCCTTATCTTTTTCTTTATCTTTTCCCTCGTCCTCTTCAGGTTCCGGTATTCCTTTTTCCTGACGATAAATCTTCATGAATTCCTTGCCGCTGATGGTTTCTTTTTCAATTAGATGTGCTGCAAGCTTATCCATCAGCTCACGATTACCGGAAAGCAATTCTTTCGCCTCTTCATAACACTGCTTCAGCGTTTCCATAATTTCCGTATCCACATCCGCTGCTGTCCGGTCACTGCAGGTCAGCCTTGCGCCGCCGCCTAAGTATTCACTTTCCACCGTTGCAAGTCCCATCAGTCCAAAACGTTTGCTCATACCAAAGCGGGTAACCATATTCGTGACAATATTGGTCGCCTGCTCTATATCATTGGCAGCGCCTGTGGTCACATTGCCGAATACGATTTCCTCTGCCGCACGTCCTCCAAGCAGACTCACCAGCCTGTCATGCAATTCTGCCTCTGTCTGGAGGTATTTTTCCTCTTCCGGCACATGCATAACATATCCCAGCGCTCCCATCGTTCTGGGCACGATTGTAATCTTCTGCACCGGCTCCGAGTTCTTCTGCAAGGCACTAATAAGTGCGTGACCCACCTCATGGTAAGAGACGATCTTCCTTTCCTCTTTACTCATAATGCGGTCTTTCTTTTCCTTGCCCACCAGAACCTGCTCCACTGCATCAAACAAATCCTTCTGGCTTACGTATTCCCTGCCGTGCTGCACTGCATTGATGGCCGCTTCATTAATCATATTGGCAAGATCTGCACCTACCGCACCGCTGGTTGCGAGTGCAATGGCATCCAAATCCACACTTTCATCCAGATGCACATCCTTTGCATGGACTTTTAAGATTTCCACTCTTCCCTTCAGATCCGGCTTATCCACAATGATTCTTCTGTCAAATCGTCCGGGACGGAGAAGCGCCTTATCCAGAATCTCAGGGCGGTTGGTTGCGCCCAACACCAGAATACCTTTGGAGGTATCAAAACCATCCATCTCCGAGAGCAGCTGATTTAAGGTCTGTTCTCTCTCCTCGTTTCCGCCGCCGTATTTGCTGTCACGGCTACGTCCGATGGCATCTATCTCGTCAATAAAAATAATACAAGGCGCATTCTTGGTAGCCTCCTTAAATAAATCCCTTACACGGGAAGCTCCAACGCCCACATAAAGTTCAATAAAATCCGAGCCGGAAAGGGAAAAGAACGGCACCTTCGCCTCGCCTGCCACCGCTTTTGCCAGCAACGTCTTTCCTGTTCCCGGAGGCCCCACTAAAAGCGCACCCTTCGGAAGCTTTGCGCCAATCTTGACGTATTTTCCCGGATTGTGTAAAAAGTCCACCACTTCCTGCAAGGACTCCTTGGCTTCATCTTCACCTGCCACATCCTTAAAGGTAATGCCTGTTTCTCTCTGCACATAAACCTTCGCATTGCTCTTTCCAACGCCCATGGGTCCGCCGCCCTTTGACATTTTGCGGAAAAGGAAGCTTAAAAGTACCCACATAAGCAGAAACGGGAATACATAGGACAGCAGAAAGCTGATGACTGCACTGGTTCCGTCTGCCACCTGCCCCTTTACTTCCACATCATACTCTAAAAGACGGCTGGTCAGGGTATCATCATCCTCAATCTTACCGGTATAGTAACTCACTGTCGAATTCATTCCATATAAATACAGTACAGGAGATTGTGTTTCTTTGTCCACCTTTTGCTGGATATAGACTCTGTCTGTTCCGATTACCACGGATTCAACCTTTTCTTCCTCCAGCATCTGAATGAATTCATTGTAAGAAATCTCTTTCTCCGAATCCCCCGTTATGATCTTGACAAAAGTGCTGACTAAAAGCAGCGACAAGAGCGCCGCAATCACAAACATGATGATGCTTTGTTTCCTTGGGTCTTTACCGGATCCTCCGGAACCGTTTCCCCCATTGTTGTTGTTAGACGGACCGCCGCCGCTTCCGTGACCGCCGTCATACTGGTTCAAATTGTTATCACTCATTTAATTACTCTTCCCTTTTATAGTTGGTTCGCTGGTTAAATCCACGCCCAGCTTCTTGAATGTTCTTATATCTACATCTGAAAGCATCACAGAAGTGTGTACCTGACAACCCTTCAGCTTCGGGAGCTGCTCTAACGCTTTTCTGGCATTTTCATCATTTAGAGCAGAGATGGAAAGTGCGATTAAGACCTCATCCGTGTGAAGCCGTGGATTTTTCCCACCCAGATATTTTGTTTTTAGTTCCTGAATTGGTTCAATTGCCTCAGGTGAAATCAAATGGGTATCATGCCCCACCCCTCCCAGATACTTTAAGGCATTCAGCAACAATGCCGCGGATGCGCCCAAAAGGTCTGTGGTCTTGGAAGTAATGATGCTTCCGTCAGAAAGCTCTACCGCAGCTGTAGGAACTCCCAGTTCCCCGGCACGCTTGTTTGCCGCAACCGTCACCTTTCTGTCATCTGTAGTGATCTTGGCCTGCTTCATCAGAAGCTCTATCTTATATACTTCATTTTCTTTTGCTTTTCCTTTGATGACATCATTCATTGCCGTATAATAACGGCGAATAATTTCCATGTAGGATGCTTCACTGCACGCTTCATCATCCACGATACAATTGCCCGCCATATTCACACCCATATCTGTGGGCGACTTATAAGGATTCTCACCATAGATTCCCTCAAAAATCGCATTTAATACGGGGAATATTTCTATATCACGGTTATAGTTAACGGTAGTTTCACCGTAAGCCTCCAGATGGAAAGGGTCAATCATGTTAATGTCATTCAGATCTGCTGTTGCCGCCTCATAAGCAAGATTGACAGGATGCTTTAAAGGTATATTCCAAATCGGGAATGTCTCATATTTGGCATATCCTGCCTTGATGCCTCTCTTATTATCATGGTAAAGCTGAGAGAGGCAGGTCGCCATCTTTCCGCTTCCCGGTCCCGGCGCTGTGACTACCACAAGGGGTCTTGTGGTTTCGATATACTCATTTCTTCCATATCCTTCATCACTGACAATCAATGGTATATTGGACGGATAACCCTCTATCGCATAGTGCAGATACACTTTTACGCCCTTTTTCTCCAGCTTTTCTTTGAAATCAGATGCTCTCGTCTGCCCTGCATAATGGGTCAGCACTACGCTTCCCACATAAAGACCACGGCTTTCAAATTCCCTCATAAGTCTCTGAACATCTTCATCATAAGTAATTCCTAAATCACCGCGTATTTTATTTTTTTCAATATCGGCAGCATTTATTACAATCACAATTTCTGCTCTGTCCGAAAGCTTCATCAGCATACGCAGTTTGCTGTCAGGCTCAAATCCCGGGAGCACTCTGGATGCATGATAGTCATCAAATAATTTACCCCCAAATTCAAGATACAACTTATCTCCAAATTTGTTGATTCTCTCTTCGATATGCTCCGACTGCATCTTTAAGTACTTTTCATTATCAAATCCCATTCTCATAAGTTTAAACCGTTCTCTTTCCTAAATTAAATCTCCTCATTTTTCATTCCAAATTAAAACACTGATTTTAATTGTAGCACACCCCCACCAATTATTCCATAAAAAAGAAATGAACTAATATCAATTTTTTATAAATAGTCCATGTTCTGATTGACATTCAAAACTTGCAGTGCTAAAATTCCTATATCAATCAAAGCAATGGCGCTATGAGTAAGGCTCGTAGTGCCCTTTTTTATTTAAGGAGTGATTATGGCAGTAAAATATGTTTTTGTGACTGGCGGTGTAGTTTCCGGTTTAGGCAAAGGAATTACAGCCGCTTCTTTAGGGAGATTATTAAAAGCCCGGGGATATAAGGTAACCATGCAGAAATTCGATCCCTACATTAATATTGACCCCGGCACTATGAATCCAATTCAACACGGCGAGGTCTTCGTCACGGATGACGGGACCGAAACCGACTTAGATCTTGGACATTATGAACGGTTCATTGATGAAAATCTGGATAAAAATTCCAACGTGACAACGGGAAAAATTTATTGGTCCGTTTTGCAGAAAGAGCGGCGCGGGGATTACGGCGGCGGTACCGTACAGGTTATTCCTCATATCACCAATGAGATCAAAAGCCGCTTCTACCGCAATTTCACAGACGAAGACACCCGGATTGCCATCATTGAAGTGGGAGGCACGGTAGGCGATATTGAAAGCCAGCCCTTTCTGGAGTCTATCCGGCAATTTCAGCATGAAGTGGGACATGAAAATGCAATTCTGATCCATGTTACCCTGATTCCCTATCTGAAAGCTTCACAGGAAATGAAGACAAAGCCCACACAGGCAAGTGTAAAGGAATTACAGGGAATGGGAATCTGGCCGGATATCATTGTCTGCCGGAGCGAACATCCTCTGAATCAGAGCATAAAAGATAAAATTGCACTTTTTTGTAATGTGCCCAATGATCATGTATTGCAGAATCTGGATGTGGAATATCTGTATGAAGCACCCCTTGCCATGGAAAACGAGCGCCTTGCCCAGGTTGCCTGCGAATGCCTAAACTTAGCATGTCCCGACCCGGACCTGACCGACTGGAAGGCAATGGTGGAAGCCATGCGTACCCCAATCGGAGAAGTAACCGTTGCAATTGTCGGAAAATATGTGCAGCTTCATGATGCCTACATCAGTGTTGTGGAAGCCTTAAAGCACGGCGGTATTTCAAATCATGTTACGGTCAATATTAAATGGATTGATTCCGAGACGGTGACAGCCGAAACGGCAGATGAACTTTTAAGCGATGTCAACGGTATTCTTGTTCCCGGCGGCTTTGGTCCCCGCGGCATTGAAGGAAAAATTTGCTCCATTACATATGCGAGGACACACAAGATTCCATTCCTTGGACTTTGCCTTGGCATGCAGCTTTCCATTGTGGAATTTGCACGCAATGTCGTAGGTTTCAATGATGCACACAGCATTGAACTCGATCCTGCTACCACCCATCCCGTCATTGCCCTTATGCCTGACCAGAACGGTGTGGAAGATATAGGCGGTACCTTAAGACTCGGTTCTTATCCCTGTATACTGGACAAGTCATCAAAGGCATATGAATTATATGGAGAAGAAACAATCTATGAGCGGCACAGGCACCGCTATGAGGTCAACAACGATTACCGGGCCGCCCTCACAGAACACGGCATGAAACTTTCCGGCATCTCTCCGGACGGACGCATTGTTGAGATGTGCGAACTGCAAGACCATCCCTTCTTTGTGGCTACGCAGGGGCATCCAGAGTTGAAATCAAGACCTAATAGACCGCATCCGTTGTTTAAAGGATTTATCAGTGCCGCATGTAAGGAAACTCGCTGAAAGAGACATCTTATACAGCAAACACTGCCACGCTTCGCGGATCAGCTTATAATAACAAATACATACAGCGCATGAATCCGCTTCATGCGCTGCTTTGTTAGTACCACCTTGTATCACCTGTAATGTCACCAGTATCTCTTCTAATCCTGACAGTTCCTCCTCCGCCATCAAGCACAAGCTCTTTGGGCTTATAGACCAAAACCCATATATAGTTCTGCTCTAAATAAACTGCATTAACCTCATAGTCGAGGTCTTGACATTTTCTCTCTGTCCAACCACACTCTTTGTCATAATCCTCTGCTATCTGCTTCGCAGTTTCTTCATCCGGTACACTGTCTCTGGCTCGATCCGGTTCCTCCCATTTTCCTTCATTTTGCTTTGCCCACCATACCCAGTAAACAATGTCGTCACTATTCTTTTATCCGGAATCATCCACACTTTCTTCTGCTTAGAATAAGTAATTGAAGAAAGCATCTCCAACATCTCATTCTACATTGCCAGCAGACTTTCTTCCTCTCGATAGGTCAGATACCATTTTCTTCTATCGTACTGCAGTGCAATGTTTCCGCCCCTATATGTAGTTTTTTCACCCCATCCTACTAGCAAGATGATAAGAAGTAACGCAGTTATTCCCAGTACAATGAATATTTTCTTTTTCAACGATGCTTCCTCTCTCTTCGTAATCAAAAATGTCAGCGATTTCGATAATTGCTATTTATTACACAGTGGGTTCTCATGTTCTAATTCTGGGCATGCATACCTTGTATAAAGTTCTGAATGCTGCCTGCCCTTGCAGCCAACTTGACCCACCTCTGCATGATTTCCAAATTTTTCTGGTTAAGAATTTCATCTCTCAAACTGTCCGGAATCTCTCCATAGACCTCCAAAAAATCTATAATGCTCTCTGCTTTTCCTTCCGCCTTTGCATCATTTGCCCAATCATCGAGTGCCTTCAACATATTTTTTCCCTCACTTTCTCCTTCTTTCTTGCCTATGCCTGCTGCCCGACCTTTTTCTCTAATCAAACTTTTTAAAGTTTTGGAATGAGTAAGCTGGCTAAGCATAAACCAACTTTCATCATTCATTTTCCAATCACTTTTGTTCTCTTCTATATATTTTACAAACTTCTCTTTGTTGTCTCGTCTTTTAAACAACTCTAACAGAGGTCGTAACTCTGTCTTAAAAAATTCAAAATGCTCAAAAGCAGATAAATCCAAAAAGTGTATCGGATACTCTGGAACCAGTTTTCTGAATTCCTCTTCCATAGACCTGCTTCCAGCGGTAAAGTCAATCATATCATGAAGACTTCTTGGACCCTCCCACTCTTTTTCACCCCAATAAACTACCAGCGTCATAACGGGATAAAGCCGGTCATCTTTTCTAATTTTATATAGTCGTTCCCCTACATCACTATATACAGGAAAACTATTGTCCTTTTTACTTCCGTCCTGCCGGAGTTCCTTATCCGCATTTTCGTTTTTCTTCATAATCGTCTGAATCTGACGGCTGTATTCCAATGCTTCCTGGAGCATGATACGCGCCGGCATACCGTAATCTACTGTCTTCTGATTCTCCACTGCAAAAACAGCAAAACACTTTCCATCACAGCTCTGCTTCATGACTAAATCACGATTTCGCTCCAGAATACCTTCATCATCCGCCTTATGGAGTAGTGGATTGATTTCCTGAAGCTGTTCAGCTTTCACAATCTCCTTTCCTTCAAATACACCGCCATTCCAGAGATCAGCATAACGCCCGGCATCCTCTAAGTATGACTTAAGCCCAATGTCTTCTTTTCCCATAGTACCTCCTTTGCAGGAGATACCAGCAATGTCTCTGCCATACGGAAACGTCGACTTAAAATCTCCTGCTTTATTCATTTTTGATTTGGAATAAAAGCATGATTTCGTCTGACGCCCATAGGCACATTGTAACTGCTATTGATTTAGCATTTAGATATGTAATAGAATATTGAAATTTATGCTTTGATTGAAGTATAACATGAGATTTGGTGTTTGTCATGTAAAATATTTATTGACGAAAAAGGGGAATGGCAGAATGCACAATACAACATCTTCCGTTACATCATAGCAATTAATTGAAAAAATACATTATATAGTTGAATAATATATTTTCTTTGTCTTTTACGTTGTAAATTTTCTATCTGCTTTTAGCACATGCTATTAGCACGATGACTTTCTCTATGGCTATTCGCTATAATCGTGAAAATTCTGATTGCCAATATAATCAAATCCGACATCAAATAAAGCACAATTTATATCTGCGTTATTTCCAACTTTAAATATTCTTATTGATTTTGCAAATATGTTTAGAACCACATGACCATATGAATCTTCAAAACTGTATTTTATAAACCCATTTTCCATTTTTGATTCTGTATATTGGGCAATATCTCCAAATACAGGCTAATTTACGCGAATCCCATGTTTGAAAAGAAGCCTTTACAACTCGCAATCCAATTAAGATGCTTTCGATGTGACCAGCACATTTGGGGAATTTTTTAGTTCTCTCATGCGATATGTTCAACTCCTCATATCATATTCTTGTTTTCTTAATCTTACACTCTAACATGGCATTGGGAATATAGAAATGATTAGTTTTCTGGTTGATTTTTTACTTTACAAGTACATAATTGATATCACCCTTTATGCCTATATTTCTTTTATGAACGAAGGATAATACTGGATTATCGATAAGGCAGAGTTATCTATTGAATAATTACTGAATTTTTCGATTCCTAATTATGATTATGATTTGTTTAGCAGTTCTACTGGATATATTGAGTAAGAGGTATGGCAATGAAATTAGATCAAGAAAAAGTGAAATCATTTTATAATAGTGTTTCTAATGTTTGGGGGAATCATGATCCGTGGCATGATTATTCGCAAAAAGTAATTACTACTTATATTGAATATAAAGATATTTTCAGGAATTCCATTGTCCTCAATGCTGGATCTGCTGGCAATTCTTACGGAATAAAATGTCGTTTAATGTACCATGTAGACATTGCAGATGAAAAAATTAAAAATATCGACAACGCAGTAATTGCAAGCATTGAGAAAATGCCATTTGATGACTTGTTTTTTGATAATATCATTTGTGTTGGGAGTGTTTTAAATTATTGCGATGCATTAACCGCAATTTCAGAGTTATCAAGAGTTTTAAAACCAAGCGGTAATCTTATTTTAGAATATGAAAGTAGTTGGGGATTTGAATATTTGCATAAAGATTGTTATAAAAAAGATGCATGCATAATAACCACCGAGTATATTGAAAGTAGCCATAATCAGTGGTTATATTCTCCTAAATACATAATAAATATTTTAAAAACTTACAATTTTAATATTGTTGAAAAGTATCCCTTTCATATTTCTGATGGATTATTCTCAAGATTTCTGGATGATCAATCAGCTATTAATTTAGTGCAAATAGATAAACTATTATGCAAACTTCCTTTTTTTAGTAAACATGGTAATAATATAATTATGCATTGTCAAAAAAATTTATTATAACTTTTTTCTGGCTATAAATAATGTAGTAAGTGATGTTATAACCGCACTAATAATGGTGCCTACCATTGTGCTAATAGAAGATATTGATAAATTGAAAATCTTCAAAGCCTCGCTATAACCCCATATAATAAATAAAGGCAATATTATTATGATAGGTACAACTATTAAAAAAATGTGATGTTTTGATTGCCTTTTTGCAGGAATTGATTCTTTTGAAATATTAGCATCCACGTTTAAATAATTACAACTACTATGTAAAACAGACATAGATGACATATTGTTATTAAAACTTTTCTTAATTAATTCAAAATTTCTATCAATTTGTTTTTTATATATTTCCAATTCAGCCAAAGATAATATTGCATTATACCATGTATACCAATAATCATAATAAATAGAGTCAATAATATCTTGATACGTTTTTGGTGAAATACTTTGAATGGGTTCAACTCCTTTTATGTAAATATGAGCAATAAAGTTACTCTCATGATTTTCTAATCCTAATGGTAAGGCATAATACAAGGCATCTATTTTTCCATACTCTTCAATACACAACATTTTTAATGAGATTTTACTTTCCCTATCCATTTCTTTACCAGATTCTTTATAACTTATTTCTGTTAGATAATATGAAATTTCTATGCCTGTTTCTTTATAATAATTTTGAATTAAACTCTCGTATACTAAAAAAATTGTTTGTATTCTATATCGATCATAAACTGCAAGATACTCGTCTACAACTATCTTTGTCCTCTTAATATATGTTGTCATTGAAAAACCGATCACTTCATCATTTAAGTACAGAATAAAAGCATATACTTCAAAAGGAGTACTAGCTTTCTGTTTACATATCCAATACGATATTTCATTTGAAGGTGTTTTTATTTCGAATGGTGTGGTGTCATTATATATTCGTAATGCTTTAACATAATCATCTTCAGTGGTTTTTCCCACACGTTTTATTGAAAACTTATGTTCTAATTGATTAATCATATTTCCCATACCTCTTACTCAATATATCCAGTAGAACTGCTAAACATATCATAATTAGGAATCGAAAAATTCAGTAATTATTCAATAGATAACTCTGCCTTATCGATAATCCAGTATTATCCTTCATTTCATCACTTACGTTTTATTTATAACCCCTTTTACAAATCGATAAGCGCTATCCCCCACAGCCATAATAAAAACCACCCCATGAGCCGCCAGCACCGATAAAGCAATCTCCATCCTGCCAAGCCCAATAAGCACAATACCCACTGCAAGTTCTACCGCATACACCCATCTTGCCATTTTCCCAAAATGAATCTTCTCATTTTCTGAAATAGGTTTATTCTTCACCGGAATTGGCATCTTCTTAAACACATATGGTAACATGACCACTTCCGCCAAAATCAACTCTTTACTGAAACTAATATTACCAACATACCTAACCACCGCTACAACCGCCCCAAGCACCGTCGCCGACATTAGGAGACATCCGATGCTGGTCTTTGCATGGTATCCGCCGGCATATCCCCTTAGCAGGAAATATGCCAGCGAAAATACCAAAACAATTTTATAGGCATGAAAAAAGGCTGCAATGGTAATTGATGTTGCTATGTTGATGCAGTATTCCATCAACATCTGGTAACCATATTGGTAGATGTTCCGGTCTTCTTCCTTTAGAAGACCTTTGCGGATTTGAGTATTGACGATTCTATATGCCACTGATTCCAACATAGGCTTTATTTGAATTTCCTGTACTTTTCAGCTTCTTCAGGAAATTTAGGCTGATTAAAAAACCAATAACAGCACTGCTGTGCATTAGCAGCAACCATAACCAGTGCCAGACTGTTTACTACTCCCCAAAGCTTTTTTTCTTTCAGTACATTCATGATTTTCCTCATAATCTCTTCCTCCAAATTAATCTAAATAGATCTACAGATAAATACATTGATTTGTCTATTGATTCATCTATTAACTACAATTAACGCGTTCTTATTTTACTACTTCGACTTCCAAAAATCAGAAACTCCGGTATTTTTGTCGTTTTTTACGGCTTTTTTGTATATTAGGCAGAAAAAAGAGCCGCAGGGCTCCTAATATGCACCCTGCAACTCTCTCACTCGTTGTTGTCTGTATGAAGTTTTTTATTCCTATTTCAAGCTTCTTTAATCGGTAAGATTACCAGCGAAGTGAAAATCCCATTTTCATAGACGTTCTGCAAAAATCCGCCATATTTTGTGACAATGCTTTTTACATTTTGGATTCCTATACCATGTTTTTCCTTATCCGCTTTACTGGTTAAGAAAATACCGTCTTTCTGCCGAATCTCTTCACGGTAGTTATTTATGATTTTCATAACAGAAAAACGGCTCTCATTCTGTACATACATGTAAATTTTCACATAACCTTCTTTACAGTCCAAAGCTGCCTCCATGGCATTGTCGATTAAATTTCCTACTATTGCAATCAAATCAATATCTCTAATCTGTTCTGCCGAAAATTCAGGTTCTACGGTTATATACATAGAAATTCCTTTTTGCTCTGCATCTTTTTTCTTCTCATTCAGAATAGCGTTTAACAACCTGTGCCCACAGATGATAACCGACTCCGTACCAATAACCTGTATCTTCAATTCAGAAACAATTGACAAAACGTCCTCATCCTTATTTTCTGCTGCTGCCTCTCCAATCGTTTTTAAATAGTGGTGAAAGTCGTGCAGCAGGCTGGCATGTTCCTGATTCATTTGCTCTACCTGCTCATAATACCTCTCTTCCATTTCCAGTTTTGCTATCATCAGTTCCTGTTGCTGTAATTTTTCAGTGGTAGAAGAATATCTGTCAAACACATAAAAAGTGAGGACGCTTCCGACAATTGCCAGAACACTGCTGAAAATCAATAATATTTTTTCTATTCCCAGAGAAACAAAATCTATATTCAGATATGCGATTGAAATCATAATGCCCATCATTGACATCGGAACCACAATATAGAGCATCAGATTTTTGATATCCATTTTATTGCTTGTGTTTTTAGGAATTCTTTTTACCACATTAAAAAATATGAACGCCAGCAATTTCACAAAAAGCAGGGAATAAATGGTTGAAATTGGATTTTGCTGTATCTGATTCATAGCAAAGTCGGACGGAACTGACAAAAGGACAATCGCAATAAATTCACTGCCAGCCATGATGGCCGTTGCCATGATGTAATAGAGAGTCCTCTTAAAACGCCCGCCCATAAAGGCTCCAAAAAGCATGGAAAGGTAAATCACCTGCATCGCCACGATATTAGCTACAGAACTATTCAGGGAATTAACGACAAAAACACAGGCTGAATTTCCAAGAACAATCATGAGTTTCGTATATTTATCATTTAATTTCTCTTTTAAAGGAAAAAAGGATGAAAAGAAATCAAACATCAGGTAAACTTCAAAAATACAGGCAAACACCTGCACGGATCTAGATATAATATCCAACCTCTCTCACCCCTTGTACTTTGCTGCCAAAAATCCGCCGAATGCCTTTTGAAATTCTCTGGATCGGGATCTGGCAATCGTCAGTTCCGTCCCGTCTGTCAGTTTGACGCTCTGTGCATTAATTTCCACTATATATGCCATGTTAATGATATAGCTGTTATGAGCTCTGGCAAATCCGCAGCTCTCATTAAATATTTCATATACATCATTCAGATTCATTCCAACTCTCAAAACTTCATTTGGGAACTGCTCTTTTAGCTTCCCGCAGGCAAATATTTCGCTGGCTTCATATCTGATTGCAATGTATAAAACAGATTCTGGATACACTCTGATTTGATCTTTTCCTGCGCTGTATTTGCACATAACATAGGGATAGCTTTTTTGCTCCTTCATTTTATCCACTATCTCTTTCATCTCGCTCAGCATCTCATCATCTGTATATCTTTTCAAAAGGTATCGGTACGGCGTCACCTTAAAATGCTCTGCGGCGGGTTCTACTTTCCCTGTACAGAATACAAGGAGCATATTCCGGTCAAACTCTCTTAGCTTTCTTGCCGTTTCATAACCATTCAGATCACCCATCTGAATATCCAATATTACCAGATCAAAATCCAATGATGTGTGAAAAAAAAGTTCCTCGCCGGAGAGGAACTCATAAAATAATGCAGTACTTTCATTTATGCCTTCTATTTTCAAAAGCATCTTTTTTAAAAAGACAATATAATTTATATCATCTTCACAAATTGCTATTTTGTACATATTTCATCCCCGTGTACATTTTTCTTTACTATATTTATCTGGCTAATTCCTGCTCCCGCGTTCCAGCATGACGTCGAGCAGATCAAAAATCCTGTTCTGTTCCTCCTTGGGCAGTCTTCCAATCTTTTCCATATATTTCGACATTCTGACTTCGTATCCCCTGTTTATGACCCCTTCCAGAATTTCATCGGAAGTCGCCCCCAGCTCATTGGTGATCCGTATGAATGTTCCCAGTCTGGGAATTTTTTCTCCCCGCTCTATCATGCCAATATAGGAAGCAGTCACCTCAACCTTGCTCGCTAAGGTCTCCTGGTTCCAGGACTTTGCCAATCGTTTCTTTCTGATGTTTTTACCAATGCTTGACATATCCACAAAAAAACACCTCCATTGGTTGCTATAGCATACGATTAGTTTATCCTACAAGTCCTTTATCATACAGAAACCAACAGGAAGATACATTAACTAATGGTGTTGTTTTTATAGTTTTTGATTAAAAAAAATCAAATCGTGTCAAGTTGTACTTCTCTATATAGTCATTTATTAAAGATTCGGCATAATTAAGAGCAGTTGCATATCCGCATTCCTGCAAATACTGACAGGCAAGTATGTAACTTTCACACCCGATAACCGGTTCGTATCGCAGCTTTTTTTCTCCAGCAACGTATCTTGTCGCTATATAATCGTTATGATCCAAAATGGACTGCTCCCAGCTGTCATATGCGCGCCACTGTGTCTCATCCACTGTATAATAACTACCATCCTCGCGTTGCTCCACAGCTTCTTTTACATAAATCCTGCCTGTCCATCCGTTCTTTTTTATTCCAAACAATGCATTGGCATTTCGCGCCAGCTCCGATGTTCCCCTTGCTGATTCCTTTATTGCTTGTGCCACCACCACGGAAGGAAGAACAATTTTTCGTTTTTGCCAATCCTCGCGGGCAACTTTTCCTACATAATCTTCAAAAGGAAGCTCTGCGCTAGCCGCCTGCCCGCAAATACCGCTCAATATTGCCTGCGCAATTGCCTGCTCTGCCCCGGCCCGGCTATATATTTTCACATCCTCCGGATTATCACAAAAGCACACTTCAATCAGCATAGCCTTCGCTTTTGTCTTATGAACGACATATAAATGATTTCCTTTTTTTATTCCACGATTCGTAAATCCAAGCTCTGCAATATTATTGCAAATGCACAGCGCTTCCGTGTACTTACGACCTTCGTAAGTAAAAATCTCTACTCCCTGTCCTGTATGCATCACAGAGGCATTAAAATGAATGCTGACAAACCAGTCTAAGTTCTCACTATTGGCAATCTCTACCGCTGCAGCAAGGTATTGCTGCTGTGATTGTGCTTTATTTATCGTGCAATCCACGACCTTAACCCCTTTTTCTTTTAACAGATCCATCAGCGCATATCCAACAAGCCTTGTATGCTCAGACTCCTTTATCAATCCGTCTGTTCCATAGCCGGGACCGCTGATTGTATGTCCACAGTTTATTCCAACTATCATAAATTCTCAACCTACCTTCATTGTGTTTTTAGTTCCGGCAGTCCGGCAACAGATGTGAGGAAAGAAAGCACACCGGATAATAATGCCGCCGATCCTACCATCACCCAATTCACATCCCCCAGCACTGCTGCTGTGCCAATCGTTGCTGCCGCCGTCTGTGCCATAGTCTTTGCTGCTCTGACGCTTGCTGCCTTAAACCAATTTATCATTTTTCTTTTTTCCACCGTCTCATCTCCCCTTCTTCCAAATCTATAATAATGTTAATATTGCCGTCATCATGGCGCCTACAATACTGCCTGTAAGTGCAGTTATAATTGCTGTTTTTATCAGCTTTCCTGTTTCCACCGGCATCTTCTCCAGAACTTCCAGACGCTCTCCCTGACGATTCAGTTCCTGCAGCATATTCTCCATACTGACCGCCATCCTGTTTACCGATATGGCAAGTTCCTGTATGGCTTTGCTCTGTGACTCCAGATCGTTGACTCGGTATTTGAGAGATTCTATATCATGATCGTGAACCTCCACTTTTACAGCAACTTCCGTTTCGTCCATATCCCACACCTCTTTCTTTTACTTTTGGTTTTAATAATAATGAGTAAGCTAAGACGAAATCGTAAATAAATCGAATGCATTTTTTATCTTTTTAAGAGCCCTGTTCTTTAACTGATTTACTGCCTGTCTGGATTTATTAGATAATCTGGCTATCTCTGCAGTTGTATATCCCTCTACATAAATCAAATAAATCACCCGACACTCATTATCATTCAGTAACTCCTTTAGTCCAAGCTCAGTAAAAATATCGGTCTCATCCTCCACTGCGGACTTCACATCCACATAATACATTTGTTCTTCTGTAAGGTCTGATAATGCAATCTCTTTTTTACTATTTATAAGTTTTAACACTTTCTTTTTGTAAAAATTTATTATGGAGACATTTATGTACGACACGATTACTTCTTCCCTTGTACAAATTAATTGATTTAAGTTGATGGTTTTTATCAACCCGATATAGTAGAGAAGCATATCCTCATAAGCATCTTCATAGTTTAACTTTGCCGCATATTTTTTTAGCAGCGGATGAAACCTATAGATTAATTCTGTCATTGCCTCCTTATCATCCCTTTGTGCACTGTTTATCAAGTCATACAGCATATTCATCCATTCCTCCTTTTTTTTAAAGAGGAATTTTATTTAATATGTAAACACAAACAGACTCTCTTCGACATAAAAAACTTGATTTTAGACTAAAAACACGGGAAATTTGCATAACCTATAGTTCGTCTTATTAGAATACTGAGATTTTTGCTTAATATATAACAAAAAATCGCTATTTGCTCCTTATTCGCAAAATAGCGAATAAATAAGGGACAAATAGCGAACCTTCTTTTAAATATAGAGTGAGATGCAAATAGATGCAGGGAACGCCTTTTCAAATTACTGGCTTCTCATAATTATTCCCTCATATGTCAACCGTTCCTGCTGCAGCAGAAAATTCTCACAATCTTTTGATATTTTACCAATTTCAGTATTTATTGTATATATCATCTTCACACCATGTGTCATGCGTCGAATTATAGTTCCCACCTACGGCAGCTTTACCGCAGATTAAATTCGACATCTCCCATATATTGTCTCTCCTAACGTGCTGTATATTACGGCACATTTTTTTCTGTCC
>JAAUZD010000004.1 GCA_014804785.1 Lachnospiraceae bacterium | reverse complement strand
CCCAAAGGGCATCATATGACCCATAGGGTATACGGACCTTTAGCTCAGTTGGTTAGAGCAACCGGCTCATAACCGGTCGGTCCTGGGTTCGAGTCCCCGAAGGTCCATTTTCGTCTAATAGGACGGTTTTAAGACGTGCTGATTGGAGTTTTGTAGTTATAAGACATTGGCCCGGTGGCTCAGTTGGTTAGAGCGCCGCCCTGTCACGGCGGAGGTCGTGGGTTCGAGTCCCATCCGGGTCGTTTAGCAAAATAAAATATGGGATCTTAGCTCAGCTGGGAGAGCATCTGCCTTACAAGCAGAGGGTCATAGGTTCGAGCCCTATAGGTCCCACTAATCAATTTTATATTGATTATGCCGGCGTGGCGGAACTGGCAGACGCACAGGACTTAAAATCCTGCGGGACTAATCTCCCGTACCGGTTCGATTCCGGTCGCCGGCATTGGAAATAGCTTAAACATTCGGTTTAGGCTATTTTTGTTATTACAATAAGCTGACTTGTTGGATAATGTTACACATGTTTAAAATAACATATGCAATTGAGTGGATAGAAAGTATTGTAACTAGATTTATTCCGGGAACCGAATAATTAAATTTAGATTTAATTATGACATATATTATAATCTATAAAGAGCATGGCATGATAAAATGTGTAATAGTAGGAGAGATGAAATATGACAATGGAAGAAACCATCAAACGAATAAATGAATTATATCACAAATCACAGGCAGATGGGTTGTCAGAAGAAGAAAGAGCAGAACAAAAAGAACTTCGTCAGAAGTATATTGATAGTGTAAAGGGAAATCTGCGTGGACAGTTGGAAAATATTTCTATTCAGAGGCCGAACGGCACGATAGAGAAGGTAAAGAAAATAAAGTGATTCTACATCATCAGGCAGCAATTAAGATGTCGAAGAATGTCTTTAAATATACGGAAAATGCATCTTTGCGTTGAAGTGAATCCAATATGGTTGAAGAACAGGCAAAAAGCATAGATAATATGTTCAGCATAGAAGAAGTGCAGTATCGTATTGGCGGTTACGATAGGAATCAGCAGGACGCGCAGTCAGAGGATGACTTGCTGACGGAAATGATAATTAGAATGGAGGACAATATGAGCGATTACAAGTTGAATACAAAATGTGTGCAGGCAGGCTATATGCCGGGGAACGGAGAGCCCAGGCAGATACCAATTATCCAGTCTACTACGTTCAAATATGCTACCAGTGAGGATATGGGGAAATTGTTTGATCTTGAGGCATCAGGATATTTTTATACCAGGCTTCAGAACCCTACCAATGATTATGTGGCAGCTAAGATAGCAGAGCTTGAAGGGGCAGCGGCTGCCATGCTTACCTCTTCGGGACAGGCAGCAAATTTTATGGCGCTTTTTAATATTTGTGAATGCGGAAGTCATATCGTGTCTTCTTCCTCTATTTATGGTGGGACTTTTAACTTGATTTCTGTTACGATGGCAAAAATGGGAATTGAGGTTACGTTCGTCTCTCCCGATTGCACAACAGAAGAATTGGACGCAGCTTTTCAGGAAAATACCAGAGCAGTATTCGGAGAGTCCATTGCAAATCCGGCGCTGACTGTCCTTGATATTGAAAAATTTGCCAAAGCGGCACATGAACATGGGGTTCCGCTTATCGTAGATAATACATTTCCAACGCCAGTCAACTGCCGTCCAATTGAGTGGGGAGCGGACATTGTTACGCATTCTACAACCAAATACATGGACGGACATGGGGCGGCAGTGGGCGGAGCGATTGTGGATGCAGGCAAATTCGACTGGATGGCGCATGCCGATAAGTTTCCGGGGCTCTGTACACCGGACGAATCTTACCACGGGGTCACCTATGCTGAAAAATTTGGAATGGAGGGAGCCTTTATTACCAAATGTACATCACAGCTTATGCGTGATCTTGGATGTATTCAGTCTCCTCAAAATGCTTATATTTTAAATCTTGGTTTGGAATCGCTTCATGTAAGGATGCCGCGTCATGTAGAAAATGGACAGGCAGTGGCTGAATTTCTTAAAGAGCAGCCACAGGTAGCTTATGTAAATTATCCAGGACTTCAAGGGGACAAATATTATGAGATCGCAAAAAAATATATGCCTCACGGCGGCTGCGGCGTGGTGTCTTTTGAATTAAAGGGTGGCCGAAAAGCAGCGGAAACTTTTATGAAGCATTTAAAACTGGCAGCGATTGAAACACATGTGGCGGATGCCAGAACCTGTTGTCTGAATCCTGCAACGTCAACCCACCGGCAGATGACAGAGGAACAGCTTATAGCAGCAGGCGTTCCGGCAGGATTAGTTCGCATTTCCTGTGGTTTGGAAGATAAGGAAGATCTGATAGCAGATTTGGCACAGGCATTAGCAGCAATATAAAATTGACGAAGTTTTTATCTGATGCTATGATGATAATTGTTATCATAAGCAGGAAGAGTAAAAAGATAGAGACGGAGAAAGATAATGAAAGAAAAAATATTGGATCTATATAAAAAATATGAGGAGCTGGTCAATTATGTAGTAGTGGGAGTCATGACAACATTGGTCAGCTGGTTTGTCTATTTTGCCAGTGTATATACGTTTCTGGATGCAGAAAATGCGCTTCAGCTGCAGATTGCAAATATCTTATCGTGGATTGCAGGTGTGGCGTTTGCATATGTGACGAATCGGAAATTTGTTTTTAAAAGTAAGGAAAAGGACATTTTTAAAGAGGCAATGCAGTTTTCTGCCTCCAGATTGTCGACGCTGTTCCTGGATATGGCTGTCATGTTTGTAATGGTGACACTGATGGGTATCCATGATGGAATCAGTAAGATTACATCTGCCGTGCTGGTTACAATCGCCAATTATATTATCAGCAAATTTTTTGTTTTTAAAAAGAAGGAAAAAGAATAAAAAGATCCATGTATTCACATACTATTTCTGGAGGTGTGAATACAAATGGATAATAGATTTTCAGATCTTCCTCTGGGACTTGGCATGGCGCTTATGATGGATGAGCGCGTAAAGGAAGGCTATGAAGGCCTAAATGAAACAGAGAAAGAGCATATTATTTTAAAATGTAAAGATGCAAAATCTAAGGCTGAGATGGATAAGATTATTGATTCTATTTCATCAGAAGACGGGCTTAAGGGCTTATTCAAAGGACCAAGCATTGGTTAAGATAAACAAATTTCTGGAAAAAATAAGAAGAATCAAGTATAATGAAGTACGAGCCGTATGGCTCGTGCTTTTTAAGTTTAATAAGTCGGTTCGCAAGGCGTGCTGACATTTGATATGTACAAGTACATAAATATGCATGGTGGAAAGGAATGATATTTATGGGTACAATGAAGATTGTGGCAGTTGCCATGTCAGTGATTATGATGCTGGTGGACATACCAGTAGGGGCGTTGGGAAATCCCAGGAGCAGCTATGGGTTGGGCAGTGCCTGCTATTTAAGCGGGAAGAACCTGCTTTACAGTCTGTATGTGAATACCACAGAGAGCAGTTGGGGAAAAGAAGAAAAGGAAGAGGTGCTTTCCAAATTAGAAATTGCATGCGAGTACATAGAGGACTGCGCTGAGCAGTATCATACGAAAGTGGAACTTGTCTATGACTGGCAGGAAAATAGGAATCTTACGGGAAATGCCAGAGTGAAATTTCCGATATGCGATCAATATGATTTTGTAGATAAATTGGATGAAGAGATTGCATTGTGGGTAGAAAGCAAGGTGGATTATGAAGGATTGATGGAGGAATATGATGCAGAAGGAATTGCCCTTTTGGTCTTTGTCAATAATCCGGTTTCTTCGTATGCTATCGTATATGACGGCATAGATAATCCAAAAGAAAGCGTAATCTTGGAAGGAGAAGAGACGCCGGCGGCTTATGCCCATGAGATTCTGCATGTGTTTGGCGCCCATGATCTATATAAAGATGCGGAATACACAAAAGAAGTTACGGATTACGTGAAAAAAGCATATCCCCTGGAAATTATGTATACAGTAGCAGATGAGAGAGGCAGGAAATATGATGACAAGATCGTGAATGTTGTATCACCGATTACTGCATATCACCTGGGATGGATAGATTATACAGAGGAAATTGACATTTTCCCCCAGTTAAAAAGAAAACAGAAAAATGAAAGAGGAAAAGGATTATGAGAGTAAGTGAAATTTTTGAAGCAAAGAAAAGTAAAGGAAAACCGATTTTATCATTTGAGATATTTCCGCCGAAGAAGGAGGAGGCACTGAAGAACATTGATGCTACATTAGAGCGGTTGTGCGATCTGCACCCTGACTTTATCAGCGTAACGTTTGGAGCCGGAGGAAGTACAGCGGACAATCGGACAGTGGAAATTGCCAAAAAAATCAAAAATAATTATGGAGTAGAACCAATTGTCCATCTGACCTGTCTGCATTATGGAAAGGAAGAGATCAATGAAATCTTAACGCAGCTTAAGGAAGCGGAAATTGAGAATATACTTGCATTAAGGGGAGACGTGAACCCAAATGTTCCAATGAAGCATGACTTCAAGTATGCCAACGAACTGGTAGAATTCATCAAAAGCCAGGGAGATTTCCATATCAGCGGTGCATGCTATCCGGAGACACATTTGGAGGCAGTTGACGCAATTACTGATATCCATAATCTGAAAAAGAAAGTGGACGCAGGTGCTTCTCATTTGATATCGCAGTTGTTTTTTGATAATGAAGCGTTTTACCGTTTTTATGAGAAGACAAGAATTGCCGGAATAAATGTTCCGGTGGAGGCGGGTATCATGCCGGTTACGAACAAAGCGCAGATTGAAAGGATGGTCAATACCTGCGGCGCATCCCTTCCCAGGAAATTTGAAAGGATTCTTCATAAATATGAGGAAAACAAGGAGGCTCTTTTTGACGCAGGAATGGCATATGCAATCAATCAGATTGTGGATCTAATTGCAAATGATGTGGAAGGTATTCATATTTTTACCATGAATAATCCCAAAGTAGCAGGAAGAATCTGCGATGGGATAAAAAATCTTATTTAAGGATGCGCATGGGTGCAGGTATGAGGAAAAAGGTATTGATTACAGGCGCGTCACGGGGAGTTGGAGAGGCAACGGCACGGATTCTTGCTAAGGAAGGCTACGACTTATTCCTGGTGTGCAGAAATTCGGAAGAAGAAATCAAACGAATCAAGCGGGAACTGGAGGAGAACTATCCGATTTCCTGCGAAATTGCGCTTTGCGATGTATCGGATCCGATGCAGGTGGAAACAATGATTGAACAGGCAGGAGAAATCCATGTCCTAATTCATAATGCAGCGATTTCTTATGTAGGACTTTTGACAGATATGACTTTAGAGCAGTGGCATCATGTGATAGACACGAATCTGAATGCTTTGTTTTATACAAGCCGGCTTGTGATACCCCAGATGGTGCGGCGTAAAGAGGGAAAGATTATTAATGTATCTTCTGTCTGGGGTAATGTGGGCGCTTCCATGGAAGTAGCATACAGTGCGTCTAAAGGCGGTGTGAACAGCTTTACCAAAGCGCTGGCAAAGGAACTGGCGCCCAGCGGCATTCAGGTAAACGGAGTTGCTTTTGGCGTAATCGATACAAGTATGAATGCATGCTTTTCTGAGGAGGAGATGGAGGAACTTCGGGAAGAAATCCCGGCAGATCGTTTAGGAAGCGCTGAAGAAGCAGCAGAAATGATACGTCAAGTGATTCAATCTCCATCCTATCTTACAGGTCAGATTATTACCATGGATGGCGGCTGGATATAGTTAAATGAGTAAATGGAGGATTCCTATGTATGATGTTGTAATAATTGGCTCCGGTCCGGCAGGTTTGTCTGCATCCATTTATGCAAAAAGGGCAGGACTTAAGGCTGTCACATTGGAGCAGAACCCCATGAGCGGCGGACAGGTTCTTAATACTTATGAGGTGGATAATTACCCGGGACTTCCCGGAATAGGCGGATTTGATTTAGGGGTGAAGTTCAGGGAGCATGCGGATAATTTGGCATGTGAATTTAAAGAGGCTTCCGCCCTTGCGGTAAAGAAGGAAGAGCCGGAAGGATTTACGGTTGTTACGACACAGGAAGAAATAAAAGCCAGAACGGTGCTGGCGGCTATGGGAGCTACACATGCAAAATTGAACATACCGGGGGAAGAAGAATTTGCAGGTATGGGAGTTTCCTATTGTGCTACCTGTGACGGCGCTTTTTTTAAAGGAAAGGTGACGGCGGTTATAGGCGGAGGAGACGTTGCTGTGGAGGACGCCATTTTCCTGTCAAGAGGATGCCAAAAAGTATACTTGATCCATAGACGGGACGAGTTGCGGGCGGCAGCGGTTTTGCAGAGAGAAGTGATGGCGCTGACAAACGTGGAAATACTCTGGGATACAGTGGCAGAACGGATTGAAGGCGAAGAGCAGGTGCAGGTGCTTTGTGTGAAAAATGTAAAGACAGGAAAAAAAGAGAAGATTTTAGTGGACGGAGTCTTTGTAGCGGTGGGGATTACCCCTGCCAGTGATATTCTGAAAGAGGTGGCAGAGTTTGATGCCAAGGGGTATCTGTTGGCAGGGGAGGATTGTGCCTTGAGCACACCGGGGATTTTTGCAGCAGGAGATGTCCGCCAAAAGAAATTAAGGCAGGTTGTCACAGCAGTTGCTGATGGGGCGAATGCAATTACTTCTATATTAGAATATCTACAGAACAGGAAAGAATGATAATTACAAAAATGTAAATTTATTTCCAAAAAAATTTTTTGGCCTGAAAAAGGAGAAATGCCCTTTTCAGGCTTTTTACATGCTGTTTACGGTTCCCAGACTACTAGATGTAGTAGTCTGGGAACTATTTCCTGCGGTTGACAGATGATATTGTAAGTGATATATTTATTAACAGATGTAACAAATTTGTAATAATTCATAAGATAATAGAGAGTTACCATAGATAAAATGATTTAACGGAGGTTATCATGCAGAAAAGAAATTTGAAGAAAATAGGACGCGTTACTGCCTGTGTCGTATCGGCGGTTATGTTGTTTTCCGGCATGAATTTAGATATATTGGCTAAGGAAGCAAACGGACTTCCTTCAGCAGGGATAGATTTTTTCTTATCTTCCAATGCAACCAGTGTAAAGAGCCTTAAGGACGAGGATACGGAAAATACGTTTTCGGATGTAAGCACAGATAAAGATGCTGAGGCAGCTGCATTTCCTACAGCGACTGCAGCTCCAACCGCAACAGCTGCGGCTGCACCGATCGAGGAGCAGAAAGAAGAGAAAGAAGAGAAGGAAGAAAAGATCATTGAAGAGACAATGATGGCGTCTACCACTAAAACAGTCAATCAAAAAGAAAGAGAACTGGAGGCAAAAAGGGAAGAAGAAGGTTTCAAGTCTCTGGTGATTGCCAAAGTAAATGATTATGTAAATGTAAGAAGCATTCCCAGCGAAGAGGGAGAAATCCTTGGAAAATTGTATGATAAATCGGTAGGAGAATTTATTTCCGAGGAGGATGGATGGTATGAGATTACATCCGGAAGTGTTACCGGTTATGTAAAGGCTGAGTATTGCGTGACCGGAGATGATGCAGTCGAGCTTGCAAAGGCAGTTGGTACAAGAATCGCTACGGTTACGACTACTACTTTAAAGGTAAGAGAAGAGCCTGGTCTTGACGCGACTGTATTAGGATTGGTACCCATTGAAGACCAGCTTCTGGTAACGGAAGAACTGGACGGATGGGTGAAAGTAAATATCGAGGAAGGTGATGGATATGTTTCAACTGATTATGTCACGCTTTCCACAGAATTTGTAAAAGCAGAGTCTAAAGCAGAAGAGGAAGCAAGACTTGCTAAGGAAGAAGCAGAAAGAAAGGCAGCCCAGGAGGCAGCGGCAAAAGCAGCCAAGGAAAGGCAGGCAGCTGCAAAGAGTTCCTCTTCTCAGGATAAAGAGATAATCGCACCAGTCATTACTTCGGGAAGCGGCAGTGAATTAGGAAAGTCGGTAGCAGATTTTGCTTGTCAGTTTGTCGGTAATCCTTATGTATGGGGAGGCACCAGCCTTACCAATGGTGCAGACTGTTCCGGTTTCGTAATGAGTGTATATAGCAACTTTGGTGTAAGCCTGCCGCATTCATCAGCAGCAGACAGAAACGTGGGATCAGCCGTGAACGGACTTGAAAATGCACAGCCCGGTGATATCATATGCTATTCCGGTCATGTAGGAATTTATGTTGGAAGCGGACAGATTGTTCATGCTTCCACTGAAAAGACAGGTATCATTGTTTCAAGTGCAAGCTATCGTTCCATCCTTTCTATCAGACGAATCTTTTAGAAAAGTAAAAATTGAATAACGTGGAATCAAAAGGGCACTTTCATTTCTGTGAAAATGCCCTTTTAAAATTGAGGGGTTTATCTATCATGGTTTCGGGATAGAAATGGATATAATTGTGTATGTTTTATATAAAAAAATCTGAAAGTATTTTTACTCAAAAAACACCTTGATAAGGGATGACTTGTACAAGTTACACAAATTGCTAAATTTGCGTATTCAAAAAAAGAATTATAAAAAGAAAAATTACGAAAAAGATATCCACATACAGAAAGTGATAAACAGTGGATTTGCAAGTTATACACGGAGTTATCCACATTATCCACCAACGAAATAACGAAATTTGTCTGCGTTCTTATTTTTAGCTTAGAACGAATGTTTTGTGAATTGTGATAGAAAACCAGAAAAAAGGAAGAAAATGTCATAGAAACAAGATAAATAAAATTGTCCGAAAATTATCTTTGCGTCTAAACCAAAAGCAGGAATTGTTGCATAACAAATACAAGGTGTGGTATAATGTTTACACAATAATCCAAGGAAAGGATGATGAATATGAATTTTATTATTGTTGGCAAAAATATCGAGGTTACACCGGGATTACGCAGCGCAGTTGAAGACAAGATTGGAAAGCTGGAGAAATATTTTACTCCTGAAACTGAAATTCATGTAACGCTAAGTGTTGAAAAGGACAGACAGAAAATTGAAGTTACTATTCCCGTAAAAGGAAGTATCATCCGTTCTGAACAGGTGAGCAACGATATGTATGTATCCATCGATCTGGTGGAAGAAATCATAGAAAGACAGCTGAAGAAGTACAAGCATAAATTAGCCGATCACAAGCAGTCCTCGGTCAATTTCAAAAAGGAATTTCTCGAGAAGGAATACATGGATGAGGAAGAAATCAGAATCATCCGCAGTAAGAAGTTTGATATCAAGCCCATGTATCCGGAGGATGCCTGCATCCAGATGGAATTATTAGGACACAACTTCTTTGTATTTTTCAATGCTGAGACAGAGCAGGTCAATGTAGTTTACAAGCGTAAAGGAAGCACATACGGGCTGATTGAGCCGGAATATTAAATGGTATATTGTAATAAAATAGGAATAAAAGAAAAGATGTGTGGCATGCTGCACATCTTTTTGTTATACTTTAACATAGCGGAAGGGAAATAAAGTTCATGTTTGTGATTCATATAGTTGCATTTATCATTTTAGTGTTGTGCATAGCGTGGAAATTTAAGATACAGTTTGTGGAATCAGTTCCGGTAGGATGTGCCCTGCTGGTTCTGATGCTTTATGTGCTTTCTTTTTTTAGGATGCTTTCTTTTTCTGATTATATTGTGGCAGCAGGTCTTGTGGCGGTTGGAATTTATATGTTCAGACTGGGGAAAGAGAAGCGTAAGGAAGTAGTGGATTTTGCAAGGCAGGAGCTTTTGCGTCCGGCGACGTTGACTGCTCTTGCGATGACGGTGATTGTTGCTGCGTTTGTAAGCGGCAAGGCAGTCAGTTGGTGGGATGACTATAATTTCTGGGCAACGGATGTAAAGTCCCTTTTTTATTTGGATGGATTTGCACCTAAATATGCAAATGTTGCGGCTGAATTTGGAGATTATCCGCCGGGGACACAAATGATGAAATGGTGGTTTCTGCATTTTTCACCGTCGGAATTTAAGGAAGGCTTATTGTTTGCCGGGTACTATTTTATGAATCTGGCATTTCTCTTTCCACTGTTGAAAGTCCTCAGAAAGAGGAACATTTTCCTGATGGCGGCAGGGGCAGCAACGATTTGGCTTTTTCCAGCAGTGGCGGAAGTGTTCTGGTGTGACGGCTGCTGTGCGGATCTGACTATGGCGGTGGTGTATGGCGCTTTCCTGACAGCAGTGATAGACCGGGAGAAGCATGACAGATTTTTCTATTATGGCAGGCAGGCATTGTTTCTTATGGTGCTTGTTCTGTGTAAAAATACGGGATTTATCTGGGTGACATTTGGGCTTTTATTTGACTATGGCTATCACTGGATGATGCATGTTGATAAGAAGACTGAACGACAGGAAAAAAAAGCAGACAGATACGCGTTGCTTGCGGTTGCGCTGCTTCCTGTGTTGACAGAGTTATCCTGGCTTTTATTCTGCCTTTTGCATCGAAGGGTGGCAAAGCTGACAGGTACAGCTATTCAGATGGCGACAGGGGGGATGAACATTCCTGCCTATCAGGAGCAAATGGTAAGGGCATTTGCAGAGGCGTTTATCAAATGGCCGCTTCATAGATGGAAGACCATAGGAATTGATCTAAGTCCGCTTGCCTTGTATCTGCTGTTGCTGCTATTTATATTTTTATTATACAGATTCCACGTGATGGATAAGAAAACAGCATGCTATACTGGCAGTTTTTTTGCGCTTTCAGGAGTGATATTTTACGCGTTTAACTTACTTAGTCATCTGACGATTTTTGCAGTGGAAACCCAGTATCTGGAACCTTTTGGCATGGTTTCTTCCATTGAAAGATATGGGGCGCCTTTTACCATAGGGGGATTATATCTGATAGCATTTTTTGCTGTGAAGGGGCGAAAACCAGTGATGGGGGCGGTAATTTGCATGGCATTTGTTCTTCTGACCACAGACCATACCAGTGCATATCGTGCACTGGTTGGTTACAGGGACGCAGTAGATGAGGTTATGGCAGAGCGCAAGGAGATTGTGGATGAAGAAGCAGAAAGGTTCCTGGAGATAACGGCAGCGAAAGAAACGGGAAGCATTGGGCGTGTATTATATTTGAGAGATATATCTGATATAAGCTGGGTAAGAAATACTTATGTGGGATTTGAGGCAGCGCCGGTATCTGTTATTTACGGAAATGTGGATGTTGCTGTACTTGGAAGTCAGGACATTGTAAATGCGGTTCAGGATGCCCATGCAGGCTTTTTGTATGTAAATGAGTTGGCGGGAAATGGAGAAGCGTTGTTTGCGCCTTTTATGGGAGAAGAGAAATTTGAATACGGCTGTCTGTACCAGGTGACAGAAGAGGCAGGGGAAATGCGTCTCGTGAAATTTTAGAAGGGTATATAAAATGATATGAAAGAAAATGAAATGCGATGGGTAGTTCCGATTATTATTCCATCCTATGAGCCGGATGAAAAGCTGCCTGCTTTGCTTCAAAAACTAAAAGAAACCGGTTTCCGAAATATTGTGTTGGTGAATGATGGAAGCGGGGAAGTGTATGCGCACTTTTTTGAAGAGGCTCAGGAGAAATTTGGCTGTGTTGTTCTTCATCATGCAGTGAATCAGGGAAAAGGCAGGGCGCTTAAAACAGCGTTCCACTATTGCCTTAGGGAGTATGGAGAAATGCCGGGGGCGGTCACGGCTGATTCTGATGGTCAGCACTCTCCTGAATGCATCCTTTCTTGCGTGGATGCGCTGCTGGCAAATCCGACCTCTCTGATTTTAGGATGCCGGTGTTTTGAGGAGGAAGAGGTACCTGCGCGTTCGGAATTTGGCAATAAATGCACCAGAATGGTAATGAAATATCTGACTGGAATTACGGTGAGCGATACCCAGACAGGTCTTCGGGGGATTCCAACTGCCTTTATGGAACAGCTTCTTGCGGTGAAGGGTGAACGGTTTGAGTTTGAGACCAATATGCTGCTTGAAACCAAGAACAAAAGGATTCCAATCGTGGAAGTACCTATCCGTACAATATATATAGAAGAAAACAAGACAAGCCATTTTAATCCAATTAAGGATTCCATGAAAATATATATGATTTTTGGAAAGTTTCTTTTTTCTTCTCTTTCTTCCAGTGTGGTGGATCTGGCATTGTTCTCTCTGTTCTGCTTTCTGATGAAGGATATGCAGTGGGGAAGCATTACCTATATTACGGCAGCGACTGTTTTGGCAAGGATTCTTTCGGCGCTCTATAATTACTCACTGAATCTGAAGGTGGTCTTTCAAAGCAGCGGGGCTGTAAAAAAATCACTGCCTCGATATGCGCTGTTAGCGGTGGTACAGATGGCACTAAGCGCATTTCTTGTAAACAGACTTTATCCGATTTTTGGAGGCGCGGAAGTGGTAGTGAAGATACCGGTGGACGTATTTCTGTTTTTCCTGAGCTTTGTCATCCAGCGTGAATTTGTTTATACGGATAAAAAGTCAGAAGGAAAATAGGCACAGGTGTATCCATTATGTATCAGGCGTTGGGGATGGAGCGGTCTTTGTATATTCTTCCACAGCAGGATCTTTCATCTGGAAATGCCGAAACCACTCTTTGGTTTCCTGGTTTTTCTCAGTAAGGGATCTGTTTTTGTAGAGAAAACGGGTCAGGGCATAGCAGTCAATCCAGATTTCATTGTTGCCTTCCTTCTGGGATTCATCAAAGATTAGCTGCAGACCCCAGTGAAGATGTACGACGTCAATGTTATTGGTGTTCTCTTTAGTGCTGTAACCGGTGTGTCCCATGTAGCCGATTACATCGCCTGCAGTGACGATACTTCCTTCCTTAAGATCGAGAGCGTAGGGGAAATTTTGGCGCAGGTGGGCATAGTAATAATAGCGTTTGCCATCAAAGCTCCGGATACCGATACGCCAGCCGCCGTACTGATTCCAGCCGAGGGCTTCCACATAGCCGGACTCAACTGCGATTATTGGTGTTCCAATCTGCCCCATCATGTCATGTCCTAAGTGCTGTCTTTTATATCCGTAGCTCCGGGAGGAGCCGAAATCATCATAGTCGCTGTATTCAAATCCCTTGGCAATTGGGGAGAAGGCCTTCAGTCCATATACCTTTTTCCAGCATTTGTTGCCGTTTTCGTCTTCCTGCTCTATTTCGTATTCTCCAACCATACCACCGAGAACGGCTTCATAGGCTTCATAATAATAATCATAGTATTCCATATCCTTTGTCAACTCCGATAAGGTTGTTTTGCCCTCAGACAATTCTGATGCAAGTTTTTTAATCAGAGGAACGCTTTCTTTTCCGAAGGAACCGCCGCCCTTAGCACCAGCATAGGCAAGCAGTTCGATCCAGTTAAGATGTACTGGGGCATCATAACTTTGCACATCCAGATCATAAGCAGTGCAGAGAGCTTCGTAAGAAACATTGAAATCTACCCATTTGATGTAATTGCCGTTTGTTCCGGAAGCAACCTCAATTGCGGAGTATTTCTCCGAAAGGGTATGATTTTTTATGAGAAAGCAGACTGCTGCAAGCAGAAGGCAGACCGTAAGGATAGAAAACTGATAACGTATTTTTTTCATAAGACACCTATTACAAAGCAGGTTACAAAAATATATGTGTCGCTTGAGGGATTTATACATGACAAGCTGCAGGGATTTTGCTCAAGTCGATAAGAATATCGTTGTTTTTCATGGGGTGGCAATAGTCCGCACAGGATAGGTAAATAAACCAACGTCGCCGCGCTCCCGCTCCATAAAAACGTAACAGACGCTAGGCTCGTGAGGAACCTCGCCAAGCGCCTGCTACGCTTTTTGCGGAGCGGGAGCGCGGCGACGTTGGATTATAAATATCAGCAGAGGCTTGCTCTCTTTGCTTTTATCTCATGGTTTTCATATGTATGGTTTGAAGATGGAAGTCTGCCCATTTATTTTGAGCAGGGCCATCTAATGTTCATTCCCATACAAAGCGTTATTTTCACGCTCTTTCTCGGTCTTACCGCAATCAGACTTTGGGAAAATGAAAAAGTTGGCAAACCGCTTAAAATTACTGGTATTATACTGCTTTGTCTGCTCTCCATCATCGGTGACTGGGCCATTATGGATGTGTTGGGATGCCTGTTCGTTCACGTGTACCGGGATAGATCCAAGGCAAAATGGACAGCTTTCACGCTTACCTTCCTTCTACCGAATGTCCTTGTCATAATTTTGGCAGGTCTCGAAAATATGTGGTTTCAGCTCGGCGTAATACTTGTCCCCCTAATGCTATATTTTCTCTATAACGGCCAAAACGGCAGCAAAGCCAGCATACACAAATGGTTTTTCTACCTGTTTTACCCACTGCACTTACTCGTACTTGGAGTGTTAAGATGGTGTGCATTTTAATTAACTATTTAACTCTCAAAGTCGTGCTTCATCTACTCGCCAAAAAGAACTAAACAATACGTTACTTTACAGGCTAGCCAATAACGCAGCACAGGACAGGTAAATATACCAAAAGGAGTCCCTATAAAAACGTCAGCGCTTGGCGAGGTTCCTCACGAGCCTAGCGTCTGTTACGTTTTTATGGAGCGAGAGCGCGACGACGCCTAAATATTTACCTGTCCTGTGCGGACTCATGTCTACCCCCATAAAAAAGTAACCAAATATCCAAAAATTTCATGAATTGCTCATGTAATAGATTGCAAAAAAAGATGCTCTATGATATAATAAATCTGTTCGCAATGATAAAAAATTAACAATCGTTGCAGGAAAAATTTAGAACAAGTTTTCAATTAAAACGGAGGAAAGAATAATGGCAAAGAAAGTAGTTTTAGCCGGCGCATGCCGTACCGCTATTGGTACAATGGGCGGTTCCTTAAGCACAGTACCTGCTGCAGAGCTTGGAGCAATCGTAATCAAGGAAGCTTTAAACAGAGCTGGGGTAGCACCTGAGGCTGTAGATCAGGTTTATATGGGATGTGTTATCCAGGCAGGACAGGGACAGAATGTAGCCCGTCAGGCTTCCATCAAGGCAGGTTTGCCCATTGAAGTGCCCGCAGTTACCATGAACGTTGTATGCGGTTCAGGTCTTAACTGCGTGAACCAGGCTGCTCAGATGATTATGGCAGGAGATGCAGATATCGTTGTTGCAGGTGGTATGGAAAATATGTCCATGGCTCCTTATGCAATTCCTCAGGCACGTTACGGATATAGAATGAACAATGGCACCTTGGTGGATACCATGATCAAGGATGCTCTCTGGGATGCATTCAATGATTATCATATGATTACGACAGCAGATAACATCTGTGAAGAATGGGGACTTACCAGAGAAGAATTAGATGCATTTGCATTAAAGAGCCAGCAGAAAGCAGAAGCTGCCCAGAAGTCAGGCGCATTTGATGCTGAAATCGTACCTGTTATGGTTAAGAAGAAAAAGGAAATGGTTGAATTTAAGGTAGATGAAGGTCCTCGTGCCGGTTCCACCATTGAGGGACTTGCTAAGCTTCGTCCGATCAATGCTGACGGATTCGTTACAGCTGGTAATGCTTCCGGTATCAATGACGGTGCAGCTGCAATCGTTGTTATGAGTGAAGAAAAAGCAAAAGAATTAGGTGTTAAGCCTATGGCTACTTTCGTAGCAGGAGCCCTTGCAGGTGTAAGACCTGAAGTTATGGGTATCGGTCCGGTAGCTTCCACAAAGAAAGTTATGGCTAAGACCGGAATGAAGATTGAAGATTTCGATATCATTGAAGCAAACGAAGCTTTTGCAGCACAGTCTGTTGCAGTAGGAAAAGATTTAGGAATCGATGTTGATAAGCAGTTGAACCCCAATGGCGGCGCTATTGCACTTGGACATCCTGTTGGAGCTTCAGGTTGCCGTATCCTTGTTACACTGCTTCATGAGATGCAGGCAAGGGGCGCTAAGACTGGTCTTGCAACTCTTTGCATCGGCGGTGGTATGGGATGTTCTACTATCGTGAAAATAGAAGACTAAATATAGAAACGTGAAAAACATGAAAGGAACTTCTAAGGCGGCGGAAGACACCGCCTAAGAAGTTCTATGTTGTTTGTGGTCAGGAGCCGCATAAATATAAAAGAGAAAAGGAGTCGTGAAAATGGAATATATCGTATACGAACAGAAGGGCGCTTATGGCGTTATTACCATCAGCCGTGAAAAGGCACTTAATGCACTTAATTCAACTGTATTAGAAGAACTGGACCAGACTTTGGATGCTGTGAATCTTGATGAAGTAAGATGTCTGATTCTGACAGGTGCCGGACAGAAATCTTTTGTGGCAGGCGCAGATATCGGAGAGATGAGCACACTTACCAAGGCTGAGGGAGAAGCTTTCGGAAAGAAAGGAAATGATGTATTCCGTAAATTGGAGACTTTCCCCATCCCGGTAATTGCAGCTGTCAATGGATTTGCATTAGGCGGAGGCTGTGAAATTTCCATGAGCTGTGATATCAGAATCTGTTCTGACAATGCAGTATTCGGACAGCCTGAGGTTGGTCTTGGAATCACACCCGGATTCGGCGGTACACAGAGACTTGCCCGTCTGGTAGGCGCCGGCATGGCAAAACAGATGATCTACACGGCAAGAAATATCAAAGCAGATGAGGCGCTTAGAATCGGTCTTGTAAATGCTGTTTATACGCAGGAAGAATTGATGCCCGCGGCAGAGAAAATGGCAGCAGGCATTGCTAAGAACGCTCCTATTGCAGTGCGCAACTGCAAGAAGGCAATCAATGAAGGTCTGGACGTAGATATGGATCAGGCAATTGTGATTGAAGAAAAATTATTCGGCGACTGCTTCGAAACAGAAGATCAGAAATACGGCATGGCATTCTTCCTTGACAAGAATAAAGAAAAAGTGAAAGAACCTTTCAAAAACTGCTAAAAGATTTTAACACTGCCATGAGGCGGTGATAAATACAAAACCAATATAATATAGGAGGATTTGAAAATGAAAGTAGGTATTATTGGCGCAGGTACCATGGGTGCTGGAATCGCACAGGCATTTGCAATGACAGACGGATATGAAGTATGTCTTTGCGATATCAAAATGGAGTTCGCTGAAGGCGGAAAAGCAAGAATTCAGAAGAATATGAACTTCCTTGTAAGCAAGGAAAAAATCACACAGGAAAAGGCTGACGCTATTATGGCAAAGATTACCTGCGGATTAAAAGATATTTGTACAGACTGTGACCTGATCGTAGAGGTTGCGCCTGAAAACATGAAGATCAAGAAAGATACATTCAAGGAATTGATGGAAATCGTTAAGCCGGAGTGCATGTTCGCATCCAACACTTCTTCTTTATCCATCACAGAGATCGGTGCCGGTCTTGACAGACCTATGATTGGTATGCATTTCTTCAATCCTGCTGACAGAATGAAATTAGTAGAAGTGATCGCCGGTGAAAATACACCTGACGAGATGGTAGAAAAGATCAAAGCAATTGCTGTAGAAATCGGCAAGACACCTGTACAGGTGAAAGAAGCTCCTGGTTTTGTTGTAAACAGAATCCTGATCCCTATGATCAATGAAGCAATCGGCATTTATGCTGACGGCACAGCAAGTGTAGCTGACATTGACGAGGCTATGAAGCTTGGTGCAAATCATCCTATGGGTCCCCTTGCTTTAGGTGATCTGGTTGGTCTTGATATCGTGCTTGCCATCATGGAAGTATTGCTGAACGAGACAGGAGATCCCAAGTATCGTCCTCATCCCCTTCTTCGTAAGATGGTTCGTGCAGGAAAACTTGGAAAGAAAACCGGAAAAGGTTTCTATGATTATTCTAAGTAATAAAATATTAAACACTTTATGGAGGAATCAATATCATGGATTTTATGTTAACAAAACAACATGAAATGGCAAGAACTCTTTTCAAAGAGTTTGCAGAAAAAGAAGTTAAGCCTCTGGCACAGGAAGTAGACGAGACAGAAATCTTCCCCAGAGGAACCGTTGAAAAGATGGCAAAAGCAGGTTTCCTTGGAATTCCTGTACCGAAGGAGTACGGCGGACAGGACTGTGATCCTCTTACTTATGCTATGTGCGTAGAAGAGCTTTCCAAGGTCTGCGGTACTACAGGCGTTATCGTTTCTGCACATACCTCTCTTTGCTGTGATCCGATTATGACTTACGGAACAGAAGAGCAGAAGCAGAAATACTTAGTTCCCCTTGCAAAGGGTGAGAAGTTAGGCGCATTCGGTCTGACAGAGCCCGGTGCCGGAACAGATGCACAGGGACAGCAGACAAAAGCTGTTCTGGATGGGGATGAATGGGTACTGAACGGTTCCAAGATCTTCATTACAAATGGTAAGGAAGCTGATATTTATGTTATCTTTGCAGTAACAGACGTTGTTACAGACGCAAAGGGCAGAAGCAAAAAGATGATTTCCGCATTTATCGTAGAAAAAGGAACTCCCGGATTTACCTTTGGTACGAAGGAAAAGAAGATGGGTATCCGCGGTTCATCTACTTATGAATTGATCTTTACAGACTGCCGTATTCCGAAAGAGAATCTCTTAGGACAGGCAGGAAAAGGATTTGGAATTGCTATGCATACTCTGGACGGCGGACGTATCGGTATCGCAGCGCAGGCACTTGGACTTGCAGAAGGCGCACTGGACCGCACCATTGAATATGTAAAAGAAAGAAAACAGTTTGGAAGAGCAATCGGTGCATTCCAGAATACACAGTTCCAGCTTGCTGATATGGCTACAAAAGTACAGGCAGCACAGCTTCTGGTTTACAAGGCAGCTATGGCTAAGGCAACCCAGAAGGTTTACTCTGTAGAAGCAGCTCAGGCTAAATTATATGCAGCAGAGGTTGCTATGGAAGTAACAACCAAGGCAGTTCAGCTTCACGGCGGTTATGGTTACATCAGAGAGTACGACGTAGAACGCATGATGCGCGATGCAAAGATCACCGAAATCTACGAAGGAACAAGCGAAGTGCAGAGAATGGTTATTTCCGGAGCACTGCTTAAGTAAGATGGCACATACCAAATAGATTAATTTATAAGGAGAGATAATACAATGAAAATTGTTGTTTGTGTTAAACAGGTACCTGATACCAAGGGCGGCGTTAAATTTAATCCCGATGGTACTCTTGACAGAGGTGCAATGCTCACAATCATGAATCCTGATGACAAGGCAGGATTGGAAGCAGCACTTAGATTAAAAGATCAGTATGGCGCAGAAGTAACTGTAGTAACCATGGGACTTCCCAAGGCTGAAGAAGTTCTTCGCGAAGCAATGGCTATGGGAGCAGATAAAGGAATTCTGGTAACTGACAGAGTACTTGGAGGCGCTGATACATGGGCAACCTCCCAGACACTGGCAGGTGCTATCCGCAATCTGGAATATGATCTGATCATCACAGGTCGTCAGGCAATCGATGGCGATACAGCACAGGTCGGTCCTCAGATTTCTGAGCATCTTGGAATTCCGGTTATTTCTTATGCACAGAAAATTGAAATCGAAGGCGACAGCGTAATCGTAGAGCGTCAGTATGATGACAGATATCATGTATTAAAAGCTAAAATGCCCTGCCTGATTACAGCACTTGCTGAATTAAATGAGCCTCGTTACATGACACCCGGCGGAATTTTTGATGCATATGATGCAGAAATCACCGTATGGGGAAGAGCAAATTTAGTTGATGTTGAGGATTCTAACTTAGGACTTAAGGGATCACCTACTCAGATTGCCAAAGCTTCCGACAAGGTAAGAAAAGGCGCTGGCGAGAAGGTAAATCTTGATCCCACAGAATCCGTAGAATATATTATCGATAAATTAAAAGTGAAACATGTAATCTAATTACAATAATGGAGGTTCAAAATGAATATTCAAGATTATAAAGGAGTATTTGTCTTTGCACAGCAGGTAGACAACGTACTCAGCGGAATTGCTTTAGAATTAGTTGGCAAGGGAAAAGATCTTGCTAAAGATTTAGGCACAGAAGTAACGGCAGTTTTGGTCGGCAGTGACGTAAAGGGACTTGCTGATGAACTTGCAGAATATGGTGCTGATAAAGTTATCGTTGTGGATGATCCCGAACTGAAAGAATACAGAACAGAGCCTTACGCACATGCCCTTGCATCTGTAATCAATGAATTCAAGCCTGAGATTTTCTTAGTTGGCGCTACAGCAATCGGACGTGATTTAGGTCCCAGGGTATCTGCAAGAATTCATACAGGTCTTACAGCAGACTGTACACAGCTTGATATCGGTGATTTCCCGATTAATCCTATTCCGGGCAAGGAACAGCTTCACAATCAGTTGCTTATGACACGTCCTGCATTTGGCGGAAACACAATCGCTACAATCGCATGTCCTGACTTCCGTCCTCAGATGGCAACCGTTCGTCCGGGCGTTATGCAGAAGGCACCCAGAGAAGCAGGAAAGAAAGCAGTTGTTGTAGAGTTCAATCCTGGATTTACACCTAATGATAAGTATGTAGAAATCTTAAAGGTTGTAAAGGCAGTTTCAGACGTGGCTGATATCATGGATGCAAAGATTCTGGTATCCGGCGGACGTGGTGTAGGAAGCCCTGAAAACTTTAAGATCCTTGAAGACCTTGCTGAGGTTCTCGGCGGTACAGTAAGCTGCTCTCGTGCAGTTGTAGATGCAGGCTGGAAGCCCAAAGATTTACAGGTTGGACAGACAGGTAAGACCGTTCGTCCTAATGTATATTTTGCAATCGGTATTTCCGGTGCAATCCAGCACGTAGCAGGTATGGAAGAAGCTGATATCATCATTGCAATCAACAAGGACGAGACAGCTCCTATCTTTGATGTTGCTGATTACGGTATTGTAGGTGATTTGAATAAGATCGTTCCTGCACTTACTGAGAGATTAAAAGCAGAACTTGCTGCAAAATAATAAGGAAATGTGAACTGGCAGGAAATTTATATTCCTGCCAGTATTTTCTTGCATAGAAAATTGATGTAAAAAGGCAAGAGGGGAAGCGGAAGCAGAGGAGAAATAAAGTAATATGATAAGAATTTTGGTCGTGGAGGATGACAGGGGGCTTAGAGAGGGAATAGAACTGGCGCTGAGAAGGGAAGATATGACCTTTTTGCTGTGTGATGGCATTGCAAGGGCAAGAGAAGCGCTTGCAGATGGAGAGAGGGTTGATTTGATTTTACTTGACCTTAATCTTCCTGATGGAAGCGGTTATGATTTGCTGAAGGAAGTAAAAAGCAGCAGGGATATTCCGGTTATCATTTTGACAGCAAATGACATGGAGATAGATGAGGTGAGAGGGTTGGAAATGGGGGCGGAGGATTATATTACCAAACCGTTTAGTCTGATGGTTCTCCGTGCCAGAATTGATAAGGTGCTGAAAAATGCAGGAAAATCTAAAAGGGGAGTCTATCGTTTCGGAAATTTGTCATTTTGTTTTGAAGAAATGGAGATTAAGAGAGGGGAAGAAGAAATTGTCTTAAGTAAGACGGAGATGAAATTGTTACAGATTCTTGTTGAGAATCAGAATATCATTCTTAGCAGGGAGAAGCTGATTGACAGAATATGGACGGACGGAGCGGAATTTGTGGACGAAAATGCTTTGTCCGTTGCTGTGGGCAGATTGAGAAGCAAATTAAATGAGGATGGGGAAGGTCATCTGCAGACAGTGTATGGAAAAGGATATGTATGGAAAGCATAAGGGAAAAATGACGAAAGGGAGCAGAGTCAGTTCCTTGGATTGGAGGAGTGTGGATGAGATTCGGTACAATGAAGCGGCTGGAAGAGATGTTGGAAAATGCTATAAATGACACTTTCGAAGAGCGTGCTTATGATGAGAGCAGACTTTCCAGATTGGAAGTAAAGTGGAAGAGATTCCTATCCTCATCTGTGGGTCAAAAGCATAGGATGCAGGAAGAGCAGAGGAAAATCAAGATGTTGATTTCTGACATTTCTCACCAGACGAAAACACCTATTGCCAATATTCTTCTGTACTCCCAGCTTTTACAGGAGAAGGAGACTGATCCGGAATTGATACCAATTGTTGAAAATATCAAAGAGCAGTCTGAAAAACTGGATTTTCTGATCCGGTCATTGGTGAAGGCTTCCCGACTGGAAAGTGAAGTGCTTATTTTACAGCCGAAGAAAGCGCCCATCATGCCTTGTATTGCGGCAGCGGCAGCCGGAGCAGAGGAAGCGGCGGCAAAAAGACAGATTACACTTGTCGTAAAAGATACGGATGTGCAGGCGTGCTTTGACCGGAAATGGACGGAGGAGGCAATTGGCAACCTGATCGATAACGCAATCAAATACAGTCCGTTAGGCAGTGAAGTACAGATCAGTGTGACGGACTATGAAATGTTTGCAGCCGTTCATGTGACAGACGCAGGGATTGGCATCAGGGAAGAGGAGCAGGCGCAGGTATTCGAGCGGTTTTACAGGAGCAGGGAAGTAGCAGAAGAAAAAGGCGTGGGCATAGGATTGTATCTGGTGCGGGAAATTGCGCTGAAACAGGGCGGCTATGTGAAGCTAAAGTCAAAACATGGTGTGGGAAGCACCTTTTCTTTTTATATAGTCAAAAGATAAATCTATCGTAACTGTTCAGTTCCTTCACAGTTACAATCTATCAAAACTGTTAGATTCTGGACACAAGGCAGAAAGTATTTCCTGTTATAGTTTACATAAAGAAAACTTACAGGAGGCAGCTCTATGATTATTCTTGAAACAAATGGATTAAAAAAATATTATGGTGAGGGAGAAAGCCTGGTAAAGGCGCTGGATGGCGTAGATTTAAAGGTAGAGCAGGGAGAATTTGTCTCTATCGTGGGAACCAGCGGGAGCGGGAAATCCACACTTCTTCATATGTTGGGCGGATTGGACTACCCTACAGAAGGAAAGGTTTTGGTAGACGGAAAGGATATTTCTTCCCTGAAAGAGGATGCGTTGGCAATTTTCCGGCGCAGGAAGATAGGATTTGTATTCCAAAGCTATAATCTGGTTCCGGTTTTGAATGTCTTTGAAAACATCGTATTTCCAATCCAGCTGGATGGAAATCAGATAGACCACAGTTATGTGGATAAAATCATAAAGACACTGGGGCTTGAAGCAAAGACAGACAGCCTGCCTTCCCAGCTTTCCGGGGGACAGCAGCAGAGGGTCGCCATTGCGCGGGCACTCGCAGCAAAGCCTGCCATTATACTGGCAGATGAGCCTACAGGTAACCTGGACTCCGGCACCAGTCAGGATGTGCTGGGACTTTTGAAGGTAACTGCAAGGAAGTTTGAGCAGACCATTGTAATGATTACCCATAATGAAGAAATTGCCCAACTTGCAGATCGGATGATACGGATTGAGGACGGAAAAATCGTGACGGAAAGCAGGGAGGGAAAGGCATGAAGAACGTGAGCAACAAAAAAATCATCCGTACTTTGTCTTTCCGCACCATGCAGGAAAAGAAGTGGAAGAATCTGATTGCGATTTCGGCGATTGCGCTTACTACCTTACTTTTTACTGCTCTCTTTACGGTGGGAAGCTCCATGATAGAGTCCATGCAGGAGGGAACCTTCCGTCAGATAGGTACCGCTGCCCATGGCGGTTATAAGTATCTTGCGATGGAAGAATATGAGAGGGTAAAGGCAGCAGGCGGCTATAAGGATATCTCTTACAGCATTATAGCGGGATTTGCATCTGACCCGGAGCTGAATAGTATACAGACTGAGGTACGCTACTCAGAAGATAAGGATGCAAAGTGGAGCTATTGTTATCCGGAAAAGGGCAGGATGCCGGAAGAGAAGAATGAGTGTGCTGCCAGCAGCAAAGTGCTTGAAGCTTTAGGGGTACCGCTCCAAATAGGATCAAAAGTTCCTATTACGATTACAACTCATGATAAGGATGGAAATGAAAAGACATTGGAAGAAGAATTTGTCTTAAGTGGATTCTGGTATTCCAATGATGCTTCACATGCGGAGGAATTCTGGATTTCCAAGGAATGGCTGGAAGAAAATATTGACTTGTTGGAAGAGAATTATAATAAGCGCATGGACGAGAAAGGACTGTATCATGCTGATGGAACATTAATGGCAAGTATATGGTTCGATTCCTCTTATGACATAGAGGCGCAGATGAGCAGTCTGAGCGCCCGCGCAGGGTTTGGCGAAAACGAGGTGAGAGAGTCTGTAAACTGGGGCTACGCGACTGCAACTGTGGATGGTATAACGCTGGCACTGGGAATTGGACTGTTGGGAATCATTATTTTGTCAGGTTATCTGATTATTTACAATATTTTTTACATCAATGTGAGCAGTGATATCCGTTACTATGGACTCCTAAAGACGATTGGAACCACAGGGAAACAGCTCCGCAGGATGGTTCGCGGGCAGGCGCTTTTACTTTCGGCAGTGGGAATTCCCGTGGGGCTTCTGTCAGGCTGGTTTGTGGGAAAACAGGTTTTACCGTTCATTTACAGTGCCATAACTATTTCGGTTAAGAATGTGGCACTGAATCCATGGATTTTTGCAGGATCGGCACTCTTTTCCCTGCTTGTGGTTTATTTAAGCTGTATCAAGCCCTGCAGACTGGCAGCCAAAGTGTCGCCTATAGAAGCGGTGCGCTATGTGGAAAGCAAGCAATATAAAAAGAAGCAAAAGAAAACGGCAAGAATTTCTGCTCCCCGGCTGGCAGCAGCAAACATGGGAAGAAATAAGCGTAAGGCTGCGGTGGTGGTGGCATCCTTGTCCTTGAGTCTTATCCTCTTAAACGGGACCTACTGCCTGGTAAAAGGATTCAGCTTTGATAAATATGTTGAAACTTACCTGTTAAGCGACATGCAGATCAGCCATTACAGCGCAGTAAACTTGGCGGCGGCGGAAACGGATTATGAGGCAGTTACGCAGGAAGCTGTGGGAGAAATAGAAGCGATTTCCGGTGTGGAATCAGTCAGCACATTACAATGCAGACTTGGACTAGTAAGCTTATCCGAGGAGATGACAGAGAAATGCGCTGCCTATTGGAGCCCGGAAAAAATGGAAGAACAGGGTTTCTTTATGGAAGAAATTGTGGCGCAGATTATAGATAGCAGACAGACCATCGGATGCAGTTATTGCATTCCGGAGGATATGATGTCTTATTTGACCTTACTGGAAGGAGATTTAGACCTTGAGAAATTTATGCAGGGAGGCTATGCGCTGATACTCCCGCAAGGAAAAGAGGACTGGATTTCCGAAGGGGACAAGATTACGTTAGGAAGTTATGGCGATGAGTCTTCTCCCTCAAAGGAACTTGAAATCATGGCGGTTGCTGATTTCCCCTATGCAATCAGCACGAAAAGTTATCCCCTGGGGGGAATCTCTCTTTTGCTCAGTGAGAAGGACTTTGAGGAGTTATATGATACCAGGGGAGGGATTCACGGCTGTATCGATGTGGCAGAGGGCGCAGACAGTCAGGTGGCAGCCCAGATAGAAGCCCTGCTGGAAGAAAAATACCCGGAACTGGTACTTATCTCCAAAGATTCCTTAAGAGAGGAATTTTCTGCAGAAAATCGGATGTTTTCTGTTATCGGAGGCTTATTAAGCTTTATCCTGGCACTGATAGGTGTTTTAAATCTAATCAATGCCATGATTACCAGCATTTTGGCAAGAAAACAGGAATTTGCCATGATGCAGGCAGTGGGCATGACAGGAAAGCAGCTTGAAAAAATGCTTACCATGGAAGGAGTCTGGTATGGCGTCTGGACGCTTTTGATTTCGCTGACTCTTGGCAATGTGATAAGCTATGGGCTGATTTACATGATGGGAAAGAATATGGCATTTTTTGAGTGGAACTTCCACATCCTTCCCATGGTGGTCAGTATCCCGATAATCGCCCTTGTATCCATAATCCTTCCGATAATTTGCTATCATGCTCTGTGCAAGAAGAGCATCATAGAACGGCTTCGGCTGGCTGAAATGTAAAACGCACTTTGCCCTACCGATCTATACGATGAGCATAGTTGGGATTGGTAAGATCGATCCCTGTGCCCTGCTTTATGGGTTCAGCTTCCTTTTGAGGTGCACCATGGACAGGAAAAGGAAAACCACAGTCAAACTGCTTGCTGAATTCCAGGTTAGCCTGTATCAGATTATATTGAAGTATAAGTTTCAGAGTATTAGAAAGACATTCGGAAGTATTACAATTCACTTCGCACACATCCTTAAGGGAATGAGAAAGGTTGAGGATATCTAGTGAGGTTATTGCCATAGGTGCTCCATTTTACACGATTTATATTATAAGAACGGCTTTTTCACAGCCGTTCTTTTTCTATAGTATATGTAGAATAAGACACTTATGTGCGATAGATATAGAAATACAGAAATGCAGCAATTCAGGTTTGGATTCAGGTACGGGACGCGGGAATAGGCGGCGGGGGATGGGGTGGTATTGGGGCTTGGGGGCAATGTCATTTAGATAAGGGGCACCAGCCTCAGGGCAGTCAGGCTCCTGCATCAGGTCTGGCAAAAAACTGTTTCGGAACCTATGTACAGTGGTAAGAAGGATTAGGCAGCCCTTATGTAGGGACTGGTGCCGGACGCAAACGGCGTATTGACCCATCCATGGGTCAAATTACGCCTTCGTCGGACGTCCTGTCCGACGATTGCTGTGTACATAAGGGCTGTCAAATCCTTCTAACCACTTCCCATAAGGTTCCGGCACAGTTTTTGCCAGACCTGATGCAGGAGTCTGACTGCCCTGAGGCTGGTGCCCCTTATCTAAATGACATTGCCCCCAAGCCCCGATACCGCCCCATCCCCCGCCGTCTATTCCCGCGCCCCGCACCTGAACCCAAACCTGAATTGCCCCGCCGTTACTCTTTACAGAGGAGTCATTAATCCACACAGGATTGCTATTTACCAGATAGCAAAAATGTGAACATTATGCCACACTTTACAGGCCAACCAATAACGTAGCACAGGGCAGGTAAATATACCAAAAGGAGTCCCTATAAAAACGTCAGCGCTTGACCACGCGCTTAAAAGCGCGGGTTCTTTCGAGTCTAGCGTCTGCTACGTTTTTATGGAGCGGGAGCGCGACGACGTTGGTATATTTACCTGCCCTGTGCGGACTACTGGCTACAAACTAACCTGTGCCTGCATTATACAATCCGCATTGCCTTTTGAACATTTTACTGATAAAATGAGAGGGCAGGCACATATGCAGCATGATCAAAGGAGCCGATGAATATGCCACAAAGGTTTTATAGTGATTCTAAGATTAGAAAACAGGAAAAGAAACGGATAAAGCAGCAAAGGAAAAGAAGAAAGCGCATCAATTCGAGGATAGAAAGGGCAGTGTCATTTCTTGCTATACTGGTATGTGTTGTTTTTTCTGTTCTGGAAGTATTGGAAGAAAAGAAAGGGAACTGAAAGATGAATGAGAATATAATAGCGTACGAAACAGTGGATTTGTGCGATAATGACGAATGTGTCATTATCATTGACCAGACAAAACTGCCGGGAAAAATGGAACTGATCCGGCTTTCTACGGCGCAGGAGATATGGGATGCAATTTATCTTTTGAAGGTCCGCGGCGCACCGGCGATTGGTGTGGCGGCAGCTTTTGGTCTTTACGTTTTGTCGAGGCAGATAGCAAAAGATGAGACGGAATTTGATGCTTTCTATGATAAGTTTATGGAACAGAAGAAATATCTGGATTCCGCAAGACCGACGGCAGTCAATTTGGCATGGGCGCTGAATCGGATGGACCGGGTATGCAGGCAGGCACACGAGGACGGAAAGAGCGTAGCTGAAATTGTAGAGATACTTGGCGAAGAGGCGCGGGAAATCAAGGAAGAAGATATCCGGGTGTGCAAGTCTATCGGTGAATATGGATTAAGTCTTGTAAAACCGGGAGATGGTATTCTCACGCATTGTAATGCGGGACAGCTTGCCACCTGTAAATATGGTACTGCTACAGCGCCGATCTATCTGGGGCAGGAGAGAGGGTACAAGTTCCGTGTTTTTGCAGATGAGACGAGACCTCTTTTGCAGGGAGCAAGACTGACGGCTTATGAGTTAAGCAGTGCCGGAGTGGATGTGACCTTAATCTGTGACAATATGTCTGGTATGGTCATGAAAAATGGATGGATCAATGCTGTGTTCGTAGGGTGTGACCGGGTGGCGGCCAATGGGGATGTGGCAAACAAGATTGGAACCAGTGTGGTGGCTGCGGTGGCAAAACAATATGGCGTACCTTTTTATGTATGTGCACCCACATCCACCATTGATCTGGATACGCCTACAGGAGCAGAGATTACGATTGAACAGCGTCCGCCGGAAGAGGTAACGGAAATGTGGTATAAAGAACGCATGGCGCCGGAAGGAGTGAAGGTATTTAATCCGGCATTTGATGTGACGGATCATGAATTGATTACAGCCATTGTGACGGAGCATGGAATAGCAAGGGCGCCTTTTACAGAATCACTTTTAAAATGCAAAGGGAAGAATTAAATAAAAAAGAGGTATCCTTTTACAGAAAAACTGTTAGAGGATACCCCTTTATAGGTTCTGATGCTTCTTATTACCCGTTTAACCTAATATAATACATTACGAAATTGCAAGTGGTATAAGCAAGTCATGCATTGTCTGCGGCGCATTGTATATAAGTTATTTGACAGAATAAATTTGTTCAAGATTTTAGCTTAAACTGCCCAACCAATCCTTCAAGGTTATCAGATTGTGCGGACAATTCCTCACTTGTAGCGGATGTTTCTTGTGCTGCTGCTGAATTATTCTGGATGACCTCAGAAATTTGTTCTACACCCAGTTCCAGCTGTCTCATAGCGTCTGCCTGAGCATCAGATAATTCACTGATTTCTTTTGTGGAAACTGCCAACATTTTAATCCCTTCAATAACAGATTCGATTGCGGCAGTAGTTTTTGATGTAATGTCATTTCCATGCTCAATCTCGATAATGGAATTTTCAATTAGTTTCTTTGTATTGATTGCTGAATTAGCGCTGTCTGATGCCAGCTTGCCGATCTGATCAGCTACAACGGCAAATCCCTTTCCGGCTTCGCCTGCTCTTGCTGCCTCAATAGAAGCGTTCAGTGACAGGAGATTGGTCTGGGAAGCAATATCTTCAATTTCTGCAATGATATTTGCAATTTGTTTGGAGGTGTCATTGATACGCTCCATTGCTGTGTTAAGAAGCTTGATATCTTCGTTGCTCTTCTCGGCCGCCCGCTCGAATTCTTCTGCATTTCCATGCGACTGTTTGGCTTTTTCTGAACTGTTTACAACTGCTTCCGTAATATTCTGGATTGTAGCCGTCAGTTCTTCTACGGAGCCTGCCTGATCAGTAGCACCTTCAGCTAATGCCTGTGCACTTTCAGCCATCTGACCTGCTCCCAGTGCAACCTGTTCTGCAGCTTCATTGATATTTTTCAGTGTGCTGCTTAAAGAAGCAGTAATTGTTTCAAGCGCATCTGCTAAAGCTTTAAAATCGCCTTTGAAATCTACGTCTGTAGAAGTGTCAAAATTACCCGCAGCGATTTCACCAAGACCTCTGCTCAATTCACGAATATATAACTTCATGTTTTCAGTAGCCTCTTTGAATGCATCGGTCATTTCGCCAATCTCGTCAGGATACATTGTTTCAACATTAATATTCAAATCACCCTGCGCAAGTTTGAGGGATGCTTCTTTAACATGGTTGATAGGCTCTGCAAATAATTTCGCCACAGATTTTGAGATCTTTGTTGATACAATTACAGCAATTAAAGTGACTATAATGATTACGGCGAAGATAATAATAGTCTGGACGTTCAGCGAACTGGATGCTTTTTCGCCTAATTCCACATTCAACGCAATCAGTCCCTCCACAGCGGCAGTCAGCTTTTTCAGGGTTGGTTTGCCTTGGGTAGCCAGCATATCCCGGGCTTCGTCATTTTTATTCTCCATTGCCATTGCTACTACTTCGGTATAGACACTGCGGTAGGCAGCAAGGCTTTCCTTAATGGTGTTAATATATTCTATTTCTTCCGCTGTAGTGCAGTGTTCAACCATTTCAGCAAGTGCATCATCTGTGAGTTGCTGGGCTTCTGTCAACTCGGCAGCACATGCCTGCAGGTCGGCTTCTTCATCAAAAAGAATCAGTTCCCGTATAAGAGATGGTTCTTTATTCAGGTATGTACCGAATCTACCAATTTCACCTTGGGAAAAACCGTTGTTAACTAAAGCATTGCTATATTCAACGTTGTGAATAAACAAAAAAATCAAGCCCAGAATGCCTGAGATGCTGGCAATGGCTACAACCGAAGCAAAGCAGTATCTAAGCTTTTTTTCTACCTTCATATTTTTTATTTTATTTAACATAAAATTCTCCTATTCTCCCTATGGAAATAGATCTGATCTATTTCTTAGATTTTTCATCTGCGAACAGCTTAAATACAATACTATATTCTTATGTCAAGGTTCGGGTTCTAAAATGATATACCTATTCATACGCTATGATAGACATACGACAAAAATAGAGTCTTTTTTATTATACCACTTTGGAAAAAAAAAACAATTAGATTCGCAAATTCAATAGCCAGAATTTTTTAACTCTGCGACAATCTGGATATAGGCTTCTATAACGTCAAATCCCTTGTAATCTTCCCTCTTTAAGTCAATCATATCTCCGTGTGAAATGCCCCGTCTGCCTGTACTTGCAAAAACTTTTTTAAAATTGCCCCATTGCGCCGACTCTATGCTTACAAGTCCGTCGTTTTTCGGGGCTCCTGCAAGGAACATGAGGAGATAGGGAATGCTTAAAAGATTGTCTCCGAAGGTATGCTTGACATAGGAAGCATAGCTCTGGTAGTAAACATTCGGCGAATCTTTGTATTTTTCATTAAAACTCTCACAAAATTCACTGGAAAGCTGCTTGCTGGCATGATAACAGTCCGGATTTTGATCGCCTAACTTCCTATATGTGCGGTCAAATAAAGAGGAAATAAAGCGATAAACCGAATCCGGTAGCCGGTTTAAAATGCTTAAAAGCTCCGAGCCTCTGTGAGGGGTGGATATGGTGGTCAGGGATGCAATCTGATCCTCCATGTGTAAGCCTGAAATCAGATAGCGGGCGTCAAGACCGCCTTTGGAGTGTGCAATGATATTTACCTTGTCGCAGTGATTCTCAAGAAGTACTTTTTCGATTGTCTTTTTGATGGTCAGGGCGTTGTTCTCGATGGTTCCCCATGCTTCCTGGTGACCATAATAGACGGAGGCACCGTTGCGTGAGAGTTCCTTTGGAATCCGTCCCCAGTAATTGAAATACTGGAGATCACGGAAACCGATTCCGTGAAGCATGATAATGGGATATCTGGTAGCACAGATATTGGAATCCGCACGGATGCGTCTGTTTTCAAACCGGAATACTTCCGCGTCATATTCTACTTTCGCTCTTTTGCTTAAGTATTTTGCAGGGATAAGATGAAGGAAGGGGATCCATATAAAGAAGAAAATCAGAACTCTTTTCCACACACCCAGACTGCGGCAGGTACATAGGATGCGTATGCAGCCATTTAAGATGAGAAAGTAAAAGAAGAAAAAGGCCAGCACAGCGTCGAATAAAACGGCAGATGTGCCGCCGCCGGAAAACAGATAAAGGGCATAATTGTACAATTTAAAAAAGTATAAAAAAGGCTGCGCCAGAACACCCCAGAAGCATAGGCGAAAAATCAGGGTTCCGCCTTTCATGATTTTAAGACGGAGGGAGGCATGGTTTTTATCCCTGTAGGGCATGATGTGCAGGAGACATAAGGCAACTATGTATATGAGGACAAGCGACAGGGCAGAGGAGGCACATAGGAAGGAACGCATATGCTTTATTTCGAGAAATTCATAACACAAGATATAGATGAGACTATCCAGCAGATGCAATAAAAGGACAATATGGGGTAAAAATATCATTTTCCGTTCTCTCTTCCTGTTCCATGAATTTTCTTTTGAATTGATTGCTTTATTTTATCACAATCCGCCTGTAAGAACAAATCCAGAATAACAAGAATCGTCAAATATTCACATGAATGACAATACCGCAAAGATAACTGAAAAGCTATAATAAAATCAGCAGGAAGGGAGGTATTTGCGATGCAATATGGGCATTTTGACGATAAGAACAGAGAGTATGTGATTGACAGGATCGATCTTCCGACTTCATGGACCAATTATCTGGGGGTGGAGGACACCTGCGTTGTGGTCAACCACACAGCAGGCGGGTACATGTTTTATAAGACGCCTGAGTATCACAGGGTGACAAGGTTTCGCGGGAACAGCGTTCCGATGGACCGTCCCGGTCATTATGTGTATCTGAGAGATTCTGAAAGCGGAGATTACTGGAGCATTTCCTGGCAGCCTGTAGGAAAGTCCTTAAAGGAGGCCGATTATACCTGCCGTCACGGGCTTTCTTATACTACCTACGAATGCGGATACAGCGATATCAGGGCAAGTCAGACGCTTCTCGTGCCGATTGGAGATGCGCTGGAATTATGGGATGTAAAAATTAAGAATGAAGGCAAGGTGACGAGAAGTCTGCAGGTGTTTTCCTATTGCGAGTTTTCTTTCCATCATATTATGATAGACAATCAGAATTTCCAGATGAGCATGTACTGTGCGGGGAGCAGCTATGAGGATGGCATCATCGAGCATGATCTTTTTTATGAGGAATTTGGATATCAGTACTTTACTATGAGCGAGATGCCGGATGGATTTGACTGTCTGCGTGACAAGTTTCTTGGTCTGTACCATACAGAGGACAATCCGCAGGCGGTGATTGACGGAAAATGCGGTGGTTCCTTTGAAAAAGGAAATAATCACTGCGGCAGTCTTCAAAAGGATATCGTGCTTGCGCCCGGGGAAGAAAAGAGGATTATATTTATTTTAGGGGAAGGAAACCGGGAAGCAGGAAAAAAGGCAAGAGAAAAATACAGTGATTTTAAAGCGGTGGATCATGCGTATGACCGGCTTCGCGCATATTGGGATAAGAAGCTTGGCAAGCTTCAAATTTGTACGCCTAATCAGGGGATGAATACACTGATCAACATATGGACTTTGTATCAGGCGGAAATCAATGTGATGTTTTCAAGATTTGCTTCTTTTATTGAGGTAGGAGGAAGAACCGGCCTGGGATATCGGGATACGGCGCAAGATGCAATGACGATTCCCCATTCTAATCCTGAGAAATGTAAGCAGAGAATTGTGGAACTGCTTAAAGGGTTGGTATCATCGGGGTATGGACTGCACTTATTCCAGCCGGAATGGTTTGAAGATCATGAAAAGGAAAAGCCATTCAAGTCTCCTACGGTCATACCTGAATTTAACAAAGGCAATATGATTCACGGAATAGAAGATGCCTGTTCGGATGATGCCCTCTGGCTGGTTTCTGCCATTACAGAATATGTAAAGGAAACGGGTGATATGGACTTTATAGATCAGATAATCACCTATGCAGATGCAGGAGAGGGAACCGTCTATGAGCATATGACGAGGATCCTGGATTTTTCCGATGAGCAGGTGGGGCAGCAGGGTATCTGTAAAGGACTCCGGGCAGACTGGAATGACTGTCTGAACTTAGGCGGCGGCGAAAGTGCCATGGTGTCATTTCTTCATTATTGGGCAATTCAGAATTTCCTTCAGATTGCTGAATATCTGGGCAGGAAAAAGGATGTGGAAAAGTATGCTGCTATGGCAGAAAAAGTGAAAAAAGTCTGTGATGAGCGGCTTTGGGACGAAGAGTGGTTCATCAGAGGAATCACCAGAAACGGGAAAAAAATAGGAACAAAGAAAGATAAAGAGGGGAAAGTTCATCTGGAGTCCAATGCATGGGCAGTACTATCCGGAGCCGCTGATTTGGAAAAAGGAATTAAGGCAATGGACAGCGTAAGAGAATACCTGTTTACCCCTTATGGAATTATGCTCAATGCACCGGCTTATACCGTCCCTGATGATGATATTGGATTTGTGACAAGAGTCTATCCGGGACTGAAAGAGAATGGAGCCATCTTTTCCCATCCCAACCCATGGGCATGGGCGGCAGAATGCAGGCTGGGAAGAGGTGATCGGGCAATGGAATATTACGATGCGCTGTGCCCTTATTATCAGAATGACCGGATAGAAGTGAGGGAGGCAGAGCCTTATTCCTATTGTCAGTTTGTGATGGGCAGAGATCATACAGGATTTGGAAGGGCAAGACATCCTTTTATGACAGGTACAGGCGGATGGGCTTATTTCAGCGCTACGCGGTATATTTTAGGCATCAGACCTCAGCTGGATCATCTGGAGCTGGACCCCTGTATTCCTGCCGATTGGAAAGGATTTTCGGCTGACAGAGTATGGAGGGGCGCTATGTTCCATATAAGTGTGGAAAATCCGGACAAAATGATGAAGGGGGTAAAGGAAATCTGGCTGGACGGTCAGAAGGTGAAAAAAATTCCGGCGCTGGAAGCCGGATCGGAACATCAGGTAAGGGTGGTTATCGGGAAGGCAGACATCCCAAGGCAGGATGAAGGAGCGTCAGACCTGGAGTAGGGAGTAAACAGGACGAATGGAGGAAGAGCGGATGATCAAATTTGGTACCGGCGGTTGGAGAGCCGTGATAGGTGATGGGTTTACAAAAGAAAACATTCAGATTCTGGCAAGAGCAGTTGCAGATAAAATGCGTGCAGAAGAGGTAGAGCAGAAGGGAATCGTGATTGGCTATGACCGAAGGTTTCTTTCTAAAGAAGCCATGCAGTGGGCGGGGCAAGTGTTTGCAAAGGAAGGGATTACAGCCTACCTGATTAACAAGTCGGCGCCTACACCGCTTGTCATGTTTTATGTGATGAAGCACGAATTCCCCTATGGAATGATGGTGACGGCAAGTCATAATCCGGCAATATATAACGGAATCAAGGTGTTTACGGCAGGCGGCCGTGATGCGGATGAGGTTCAGACCGCGGAACTTGAAAATTATATCAGAGATCTTACAGACATTCCGCCAGAAGAAATGGATTATGATGAAGCGGTGGAAAAAGGTCTGATACAGGAAATTTATCCCTTAAACGAGTATCTGGATAACATTATAGCAGCAGTGGATATGGACAAAATAAGAAGTGCCGGTCTTAAGGTTGCCCTTGACCCTATGTACGGAGTAAGCGAAACTTCCCTGAAAACCATTCTGCTTACAGCAAGATGTGATGTGGAGACAATCCATGAAAGGCATGATACCTTGTTTGGAGGAAAGTTGCCAGCGCCTACTGCAATGACACTGCGCACACTGCAGAATTATGTGATAGACAAGAAATGTGACATTGGTGTGGCTACAGACGGGGACGCTGATAGAATCGGCGTCGTTGACGACACAGGAAGATTTCTTCATCCAAATGATATTCTGGTATTGCTCTATTATTATCTGGTCAAATATAAAGGATGGAAGGGACCGGTGGTCCGGAACATCTGCACCACTCACATGCTGGATAAGGTGGCGGAAAAGTTCGGCGAAAAATGTTATGAGGTTCCTGTTGGGTTTAAGCATATTTCAGCTAAAATGTATGCCATGGATGCAGTAATTGGAGGAGAATCTTCCGGCGGACTTACTGTCCGCGGACATATCAAAGGAAAGGATGGAATTTATGCGGCAGCGCTCCTGGTAGAGATGATTGCTGTCACAGGGAAAAAGTTATCGGAAATCGTCAAGGACATTGAAGCAGAATGCGGCGTCATATCGATGGAGGAGAGGGATTACAAATTTAATCAGGAAAAGAAGGACACCATTCGTAAAGTATTGCTTGAAGATAAGAGGCTTCCCGAACTCCCATTTAAAATTATGGACGTCTCCTACCTCGATGGCAGTAAAGTATATTTTGAGAATGGAGGATGGGTGACGGCAAGGTTCTCCGGCACAGAACCGCTCCTTCGGATTTTCTGCGAAATGCCCGAAAAAGAGGATGCGGTCAGAATATGCAAGATTTATGAAGAGTTTCTACAACTCTCATAATTAAAAGTAAAACGGGTATCATACAGCAGGCAGGGATTGCGAAAAGGAATTCCTGCCTGCTATACTTATATTATAAGGATGATTGGCGAAGCGAGCATTCGTTATATTGTATAAGGAACAAGGAGGCAGTAAGATGAAGAAAAGGCGGCAGCTCAAATGGAGCATGATCACAATGTTGGCGGTAGGCTGGTTTATTCCCTTGCTTATTTTATCGGTGACGGTCTTCTTTTTTGTGGATTACCAGATTAATAAACAATTGGAAAAAACGATTGTCACGTCGTCAGACAAGGTGGTGGAAATCTGCCAGATGCGGATTGATGATGCGGTAGCGGCATCTAAATCGGCCTCCTATCTTCCCGCGCTCCGGGAATGTTATGGGCGTTATCTGACAGATCATGATGAAAATAAATTAAAACAGGATGTGGCGCTTTTCCTCACGCAGCAGTACCGGTACAATACCGACATCAATATGACGGCGCTCTATTTTACCAATGACCCTGAAACAATTTATTACTGTTATACCAATGACAACAGGGTCTCATATACGGCGGTGCAGGCATTCAAAGAAAATGCAAAAGAAACCGTGCAGCAGCATGCGCCCGGAATTGACACAGATATTGCTTTTCTAACTATTGCAGACAGAGTTTATCTTGTCAGAAACATTATGGACAGTAAGTTTCATGCATATGCAGTGATTGTCATGGAGCTCAATATGGAGAATATTTTAATGGGGCTTGATGGAGTGTGGGGATTTAAAGCGGGCGATGTGTTTGTGGACGGAGTGTCTATTCTGAATGAGGATGTATCTGATCCATACATAGACGTTTTTCCCCAGCGGATTATGCGCAGCAGTCATTATGAGAGGAATTTGTCAGAAGCCTATGTATATAAGAAGGTGGAGAGCAACAGGCATCGGTTTTCCTATATGATTCTTCTGGATTCCTCCGTTATTGTCAGTGAAATGGATACGATTAAATATGTGTTTTATCTTTTAATTGGATTTATGGTTCCGCTTATCATGGTCATATTCTGGTTCTTCCATAAACGTGTGAATATGCCGATCAGGCTGCTGCGGAAGGCACATAAAGAGATTGAAAAGGAAAATTACGGGTACCAGATCAATGTGGATGACGGTGACGAAGAGTTTTATGACCTTGGCAATGCTTTTAACAGCATGTCCAATACGCTGAAAAATCAATTTGAAAAAAACTATTTGGAAGAATTGGCTTTGCGGGACGCCAATATCATGGCATTACAGTCTCAGATCAATCCGCATTTCCTGAATAACACGTTGGAAATCATCAATTGGGAAGCAAGACTTACGGGAAATTACAAAGTCAGCAATATGATAGAGGCACTATCCACTATGCTTGAGGCTACCATGAACCGGAAAAAGGAGCAGCTTATTCCGTTGGCGGAGGAACTTGGGTATGTGGAGGCTTATTTGTATATTATTGCTCAGCGTTATGGGGATAATTTTCAGGTGGAGAAGGAAATCGACGAGAGTCTTCTAAGGGTAAAGGTTCCCCGGCTGATCATCCAGCCAATCATTGAAAATGCAGTGGAGCATGGTATGGACATCAGGCATAAGGGAAAGATAAAGCTTACTGTGAGGAAAGAAGAACAGATGCTTGTGATAGAGGTGATGGATAATGGGAAACTGACGCAGGAGTCAAGGAGAAAGATTGATGAGCTTCTATATACAGAAAGTACAACAGATACTTCGTCGCTCAGTCTTGGTATTCGCAATGTGAATAAAAGGCTGAAGATTATTTACGGACAGGAGTGCGGACTTACCATCAAAAGTAACAAAGATGATTATACGGTGAGCACGATTTTGGTCAAAATAGACAAGGAAGGAGAACAATAAAAGACAAATAATCACAAGTCTAATCATTAACCTTTGCATCTGGATAATATATTATGGATATAGATAGAACACGAAGACTCTATAATGAAATCCAGGGAGGGAAACATATGAAAAAAAGAATATTGTCACTCATTTTAGCATCTGCAATGGTATGCTCTTTGGCAGGCTGCGGAAGCAAAGAGACTGGAAATAGTGCAGATCATTCAGTGGAACTTAATGTAACTACCACATTTGCCGGTGAAGATGGGAATGCACAGAACTTTAAAACAGCGGTAGATGAATGGTGTAAGCAGACCGGTAACACTGTAGCAGATACTTCCGCTACTTCCGATGAAACATTTAAGACACGCGTGATCACAGACTTTGAAACAGGTTCAGAACCGGATGTGCTCTTCTTCTTCAATGGGGCGGATGCAAACAGCTTTATCGAGGCTGGTAAGGTAGTTTCTATTGATGATATCAGAGCAGAATTTCCTGACTATGCAGCCAACATGAATGATGATCTGATTGCGGATTCACTGGTTGACGGTAAGAAATATGCAGTGCCTGTCAATGGATATTGGGAAGCAATGTTCGTCAACACAGAGGTCCTGGATGCTGCAGGAGTGACACTTCCCGGTGCAGGTTATACATGGGATCAATTTAAAGAGGACTGTCAGAAGATTAAAGATGCAGGGTACGCACCGATTGCATGTGCACTTGGAAATATTCCTCATTACTGGTGGGAATTTTCTATCTTTAACCACACATCGCCCGAGACACATTTAAATATTCCGGAATCTGTGGACAGTGCCCAGGGAGCAGCTTGGGTAGCAGGTATGGAAGATATCAAGGAGCTGTATGAAGCCGGATTCTTCCCGGAGAATACATTATCCGCAACGGACGATGAAACCTTTGCAATGTTTACAGAAGGCAAGGCAGCATTTTTGATTGACGGTTCATGGAAAGTCGGCGGTATCGTAAATGCATGTCAGTCCGATCCAGAAGATCCGTCCACATTAGATACAGATAAGCTTGCGAAATTTGATGTGACATACGTACCCGGACAGGGCGATAGAAAGGCAACTGATTTAATAGGCGGTCTGTCAATGGGATACTACATCACTACAAAAGCTTGGGAAGACCCCGATAAGAAGGCAGCAGCGGTAAGCTTTATTTCCTACATGACTTCAGATGATATTGTTCCTGTATTTGCACAGCATACAGCTTCCGCACTGAAAAATGCGCCGGAAGTAGATGAATCGGCATTCAATCCTTTACAGGTAAAGGCAATGGAAATGATGTCGGGCGTTACTTCCCTGACAGGGGCAGTGCAGGATGTCTTCCAGGGTGACTGCAGAGTTTCCACTTTCGACGGTATGCCGGAAATCGTTACAGGCAGGGTATCGGCAGAGGAGGCAGTAGCAGAAGGTCTTGATGCATATCATGCGCAGTAAGGTAGAAAAGCAGTAAGTAAGATAGAAAAGCAGTAAGTAAGATAGAAAAGATGGACCGGAGGCAGAATGCTTCCGGTCCTCACGATAAGGTAAGGAGGTTGTTATGGGCGCGAGTATCTACAAAAACAAAAAACCATTACTTGTTTTCCTGCTTCCGGCGTTTCTTTTTATGGCTGTTTATCTGTATTATCCCTTCTTTAAGAATATCATAAACAGTTTCCAGCAGATTAAAATGTTGGGGCAGGTTGAAGCGCAGTGGAATGATCCATGGTATACAAATTATGTGGAACTGGTACATGATCCGGTTGTTCTGATTTCACTTAAAAATACTCTGATCATGATGTTGGTGACAATCGTCGGTCAGGTGGGGATTGCGCTTATTCTGGCACTGCTGGTAGATAACATCCGAATGGGGGCAAAGTTTTTCAGGACAGTTTTCTTTTTCCCAATTGTAATTTCAGCTACGGCGCTGGGTTTATTGTTCAACCTGATCTTTCTTTATGATAAGGGAATGCTGAATCAGATTCTTGAATCTTTGGGGAAAACCACGCTGACAGACTGGAAGAGTGAAGGGATTGCGTTGGTTACCATGATGTTGCCGGTTATGTGGCAGTATGTAGGATTTTATTTTGTAATCATGATCACGGGGCTGAATAATATTTCAGAAGAACTATATGAATCTGCGTCTATTGACGGCGCAACAAGATTTCAGAGGGTCAGATATATTTCCCTTCCGCTTCTGCATAATGTGCTATGTACCTGCGTAGTGCTGGCGGTGACGGGTGCCCTTAAGGTATTCGACCTTCCGTGGACCATGTTCCCAAAAGGAATGCCTATGAAGACCACTTTTCTCACAGGAACTTATATGTATTACCAGACGATGGAGGCAAAGAATGTGGACTATGGTTCGACGCTTGCCATTATGCTTGTAATACTTGGAATTATCACATCCAAGGTAGTACATATGATCTTTAAGGAAAAAGACTATTAAAAGGAGGGGAATCAGATGAAGAAGAAAAGAGTGAGTATATCATCCATTATCATATATATCCTGCTGATCTTCTGGGCATTGACGACGATTTACCCGATTGTCTGGGTCATACAGAATTCTTTTAAGGCAAAGGATAAGATTCTGGCAGATTCCTTTTCTATTCCTACAGGTGAATTGTTTACCCTTGCCAATTACAGAAAAGCATTTAACAATTTAAATATTCTGGGAGCATATAAGAACAGTATTTTTATCTCAACGTTAGTGGCGCTTTTAGTTGTTATTCTTGCAGGGATGGCATCGTTTGCACTTGTCAGGTATTCTTTTAAGCTGAAAAAAACTTTGCAATCGCTGGTGATGGCTGGTATGATGTTTCCTGTATTTGCTACGGTTATTCCGGTATTTAGCATGGAAGCCAGGTGGGGAATCGTGAACACCAGCAACTGGTGGCTTACTATGTTGTCGGTTATTTTGCCTCAGGTAGCAGGTAATCTCTCTTTTGCAATCGTGGTTCTCACAGGATTCATCAAGGGGCTTCCGGTTGAATTGGAGGAGGCAGCATTTATGGAAGGCTGCAATGCATTTCAGATTTTCTTTAAGGTAATCGTACCGATTACAAAACCATCCTTTGCAACGGTGGCAATTTTCTCTTTTCTTTGGAGCTATAATGATTTGTTCACGCAGATGTTCTACTTGAGGAGACCGGAGATGCAGGGAATTACCGTACTGCTCAATCGGCTGACTTCACAGGAAGGCACGAACTATGGTCTTATGGCCGCAGCCGTTACGCTTGTAGTGGTGCCGGTGGTAATCGTATATATCTTCCTGCAGAAATATATTATTAAAGGCATGACGGCAGGTGCAATTAAGGGTTGACAGCAAGGTGAAGGGGAAGCGAGGCTGGGAAATCTATGTATAAAGTTGTGATTATTGATGATGAACCGATTATAGTGGAAGGCTTGAGTAAGGGTGTGAAATGGGCAGAAGTCGGCTGTCAGGTAATCGGTACAGCCTATAGCGGAGAAGAGGGGCTGAAACTAATCAGAGATGCGAGCCCGGATATTATTTTTTCGGATATCAGGATGCCCTATATGGATGGGCTTACCATGATTGCTGCTGTTAAATCCGAATTTCCGGATACGCAGATTGCCATTCTTACAGGATACCGGGACTTTGATTATGCCCAAAGAGCAATCAGGCTGGGCGTCACCAGATTCCTTTTAAAGCCATCAAAGATGGATGAGATAGAAGAAGCACTCTGTGCAATGACGAAGAAGCTGGATGAGGCGGGCGGAAGATGGAAGAAAGAATCGGAATGGGAGGGGCGGTCAGAAAATATCGCGGAAAATAAGGATGATCATAGAGGACAACAGGAAGAAGCAGCAGGGGAGTGTGCTGCCAGCAGTTATATTGTGAAGAATGCAGTTGAATATATAGAAGCGCATTATAAAGAGAAACTAAAACTGTCGGATGTGGCGGATCAGGTTTATGTGAGCCAGTGGCATTTAAGCAAACTCATGAACCGGTATCTGGATCAGAGTTTTTCGGATATTTTAAATGGAGTGCGTATCAACAAGGCAAAAGAACTGTTGAAAGACCCTGCCCTGCGAATCGGCGATATTGCGGATGAGGTGGGATTTTTGGATATTGCACACTTTTCAAGGGTGTTCAAAAAGATTGTGGGGATATCTGCTAATGAGTACCGCAATCATCTGTAAAAAAATGTTGATTTTCAAAAATCAGATTGTGTTTTTTCTTGCCCTTGTAAGTGATTTACAAGGGCAAGTTCATTCTGCACTGTTTTGATACGTCTTGTCAAATATATTCGTTGTGCAAATTCACTAAATTTATTTAACACTATTTTGCTAATAGTACTAAAGTTATAATTGTTTGGAAATTTGTGTGGACAAAGGAAACGATTAATGATACTATGTACACAATATATTGGAAACGTTTCCGGCAACGTTACTGGAAACGTTTCCGAATACAGCAGATATACACTGTTGAATCTGTAAGGTAACTTCATAGTGGCAGGAAAGGAAAATTAGGAGGAAAAAATATGCAGGTACAATCGATGAAAAATGAGGAAAAGCTTATAAATAATATCATGTTTATTTATATTCTGGGCGTAGGAATTGCGGGCTGGGGTTTTGTTATGATTTTATTGAACGGCGGAATACGAGAGTGCATTTTTCTGTTGTCCGGTGTATTTGCGATTCTGACAAAGGTTTTCGAGAAGCAGTTAGGCGGCAAAGCAAAGTATGTATATGCCTGTATCCCGCCCATCATGGGTGCTATTACGGCGGCTGCCTGCGGATCAAGTCCAAGTCCGGGTTATGTATGCTTGACACATTATTATTTTGTAACGACATTGTTGTTAGTACCATACTATGAACAAAAGCTGCTTAAGGTAAGCGCAGCCGTTACCGTTGTGGTAAATGCAGGTATGATGATTGCATTTCCGGTAGGGTTTTTAAAACTCCATAATGTAATTGGATGGATTTTTACAGGAATTGTTTATGTGATATTGGTTGCGGCATGTTGCTTTATCAGCTATCGTGCAACCGTGCTGTTCGGCTTGGTGGAAGAAAAAGGGAAAGAAGTTGAAAAGATTCTGAATTCAGTTGAAGTGTTATCGGAAAGACTGTGCACGGCAGGTTCATCTCTTTTACAGGTTTCTGAAAATGAAAGCGCATCGGCGGAAGAACTGGCGGTGACGAGTGAAGAGTTAGTGAAGAACAGTAATATGCTCAGTGGAAAAACGGACGAGAGCATGGCAAATTTAAGTGAATTAAAGCAATGGGAAAGCGTTGTTGCCGATAATGTGGGTCAGGTTGAAACTGCATCCAAAGATTTGTTGAACAAATCAAAAGAAAATGAAAAACTGTTAAATGATTTACATGCCATCAACGGGGAAGTATCGGAATCCATGAAGCAGACGACGGATGTGGCACAAAATCTGTCCGATGCAGTGCAGGAAATAGGTGTTACCCTGAAATTAATCAGTGATATTTCATCTTCTACAAACCTTCTTGCATTAAATGCTTCCATTGAAGCGGCAAGAGCAGGCGAGGCAGGAAAAGGTTTTGCCGTAGTTGCAACGGAAGTGGGTAATCTTGCGAACAGTACACAGGAATCGCTTCGAGTAGTTCAGTCGGTTATTGAACGGGTGCAGCACAATGTTGAGGAAATTACGAGACAGGTAGAGGAAAATTCTTCTAAACTGGGTATCCAGAATGAATATTTTTCCAATGTATTTAAGAGTATGCAGGATATGACAGCGCTGCTTAATGCTTCGGTTGATGCAATCGGTACATTGGGCGATACTTACAGTAAGCAGGCGACGGTGATTGAAAAGACGGTATCCATCAATCAGGATATTGCCGAAAATATTAAAAATGAGATTGATCAGTTTAATTCCATTAATTCTATGGCGGAAGGAAATGCAGGCGATACGGCAGAAGTTTCCGCACAGGCAAATGCAATTAATGAAATGGTTGACGAAATGAACAAGCTGTTCCAACATAAAGAATCATAACAGACTGGTTATGAGATAACGGACTTCGGTACTCCTCATGAAAATTCATGGGGAGTATTTTTAGGTAGAGGAAAATAGTAGACACCAGACTTTAAAAGTAGTAAATTATTGATAAGTGAAAATTTTTAGCGCTGCTTTGCAGGCAGAAAGGAAAATAAGATGGCAAATATCATTTCAGATGAAACCATTGAATACGTAGGAATTCTGGCAAAGCTTGAACTTTCAGGCGAGGAAAAAGAGCAGGCCAAAAAAGATATGGGAAGTATGCTGGACTATATTGACAAGCTGGGAGAACTGGACACGGAGGGTGTGGAGCCTATGTCCCATGTTTTTCCTGTGAAGAATGTATTTCGTGAGGATGTTGTAACTAATGGAGATGTGCGGGAGGAAATCTTAAAAAATGCTCCCGGCGAGAAGGACGGCATGTTTGTAGTGCCCCGCACATTTGAATAGGAGGACGGCAGATGAATATACTGGATATGACTGCTGTAAGCCTTGCAGCAGCAATTAAGAACAAAGAAGTGACAGTAAAGGAAGCTACGGAAGCAGTCCTTGCCCAGATTGAAAAAAAGGAAGATACTTTTCACTGCTATGTGACGGTAGACAGGGAAGGAGCGCTGCGTAAAGCGGAAGAAGTACAGAAAAAAATCGATGCAGGTGAACTTGACGGTCCCCTGGCGGGCGTACCGGTTGCTATTAAAGACAATATGTGTACCGAGGGGATGCTTACCACCTGTTCTTCAAAGATTCTTGGAAATTTTGTTCCCACATTTTCTTCGGAAGCGGTGCTGAATCTGGAAAAAGCAGGCGCAGTGATTTTAGGCAAGACCAATATGGATGAATTTGCCATGGGCTCCACCACGGAGACCTCCGCCTATGGAGTGACGAAAAATCCATGGAACCCGGAACATGTACCGGGAGGTTCTTCGGGCGGAAGTGCGGCGGCAGTAGCGGCGAATGAATGCTTCTATGCTCTTGGTTCGGATACAGGCGGTTCCATCCGTCAGCCCGCATCCTTCTGCGGAGTGGTGGGATTAAAGCCTACTTATGGAAGAGTGTCGCGCTATGGACTCATTGCCTATGGCTCATCTCTGGATCAGATTGGACCTCTTTGCAAGGATGTGACGGACTGCGCGGCGATTATGGAAATCATCGCTACTCATGATACCAAAGATTCTACTTCTGTAGAGAGAAAGGACAGAGAGTTTACTTCCGCGCTGATAGAGGATGTGAAGGGAATGCGGATTGGTATTCCTAAAGATTACTTTGGAGAAGGTCTTGATCCGGAGGTTAAAAGCGCAGTTCTCAAGGCGGCAGAGGTTTTGAAGGAAAAAGGCGCCATCGTGGAAGAATTTGATTTAAGTCTGGTGGAATATGCAATTCCTACTTATTATACCATTGCAGCGGCAGAGGCAAGTTCCAATTTGGAACGCTTTGACGGCATCAAATACGGATACCGCACGGAAGAATATGAAGGGCTTCATAACATGTACAAGAAGTCACGTTCCGAAGGATTCGGTGCCGAAGTAAAGAGAAGGATCATGCTGGGCAGCTTTGTGTTAAGCTCAGGGTATTATGATGCCTATTATCTGAAAGCGCTGCGGGTGAAAGCGCTGATCAAAAAGGCTTTTGACGAGGCATTTGCAAAATATGATGTGATTTTAGGACCGGTAGCGCCCACTACAGCTCCTAAGCTGGGAGAAAGCTTATCCGATCCCATTAAGATGTATCTGGGAGATATTTATACCATCTCCGTCAATCTGGCAGGTCTGCCGGGCTTAAGTATGCCCTGCGGCGTAGATTCCAAGGGACTGCCTATTGGGCTGCAGTTGATTGGAGACTGCTTTAACGAAAAGAAACTGATTCAGACGGCTTACACTTACGAAAAGGCAAGAGGGGCATTTGGCAGAAAGGAGGACAAGTAGTATGGCAAAGCAATATGAAACGGTCATTGGACTTGAAGTTCATGTGGAACTGGCTACGAAGACCAAGATTTTCTGCGGATGTTCCACCGCTTTTGGGGGAGAGCCCAATACCCATACCTGTCCTGTCTGCACCGGTATGCCGGGTTCTTTGCCCGTATTAAATAAGCAGGTGTTGGAATATGCGGTGGCGGTGGGACTTGCTACCAACTGTACCATCACCCAGTATTGCAAGTTTGACCGCAAGAACTATTTTTATCCTGACAATCCGCAGAATTATCAGATTTCCCAGCTTTATCTTCCCATCTGCCGGAACGGCAAGGTAGAGATAGAAACGGAAAATGGAAAGAAATTTGTGGGAATCCATGAAATTCACATGGAGGAGGATGCGGGCAAGCTGATTCATGATGAGTGGGATGACTGCTCACTGGTGGACTATAACCGCTCCGGTGTTCCGCTGATTGAAATTGTGTCAGAGCCGGATATGAGAAGTGCACAGGAGGTCATTGCTTATCTGGAAAAACTTCGCATGACCATCCAGTACCTGGGCGCTTCCGACTGCAAGCTGCAGGAAGGCTCCATGCGTGCGGATGTGAATTTGTCTATAAGAGAAGTGGGCGCCAAGGAATTCGGCACCCGTACAGAGATGAAGAATCTGAACTCCTTTAAGGCGATTGCAAGAGCCATTGAAGGAGAGACGGAGCGCCAGATCGACCTTTTGGAATCAGGGGAAAAGGTCATTCAGGAGACCAGAAGATGGGATGATAACAAGGGAGAATCCTATGCTATGAGAAGTAAGGAGGACGCGCAGGACTACCGTTACTTCCCAGATCCCGATCTGGTTCCCATCGTGCTTGATGATGCCTTCCTTGAAGAAATCCGTGCAAAGCAGCCGGAGTTTCGGGAGGAGAAGATGCTTCGCTATAAAGAGGAATTTGATATCCCGGAATACGACATTGAAATCATTACCGGAAGCAAGCATATGGCTGATATTTTCGAGGCGACAGTTGCCCTTGGCAGCCAGCCCAAGAAGGTGTCCAACTGGCTGATGGTAGAGACTTTGCGGCTTCTTAAGGAAAATAGTTTGGATCCCGAGGATATCTGTTTTTCACCGGAGAATCTTGCGAAATTGATTTCTCTTACCGATGCCAAGGCGATTAATAGTTCCGTGGCGAAAGAAGTATTTGAAGTCATGTTCAAGGAAGATATCGATCCTGAAAAGTACGTGGAGGAAAAGGGACTTAAGACGGTAAATGACGAAGGAGCCTTACGCAAGACGGTAGAGGAAGTCATTGCAAACAATCCCCAGTCGGTTGAGGATTACCGGAATGGTAAAGAAAAGGCAATTGGATTCCTTGTAGGTCAGACCATGAAGGCGATGAAAGGAAAAGCTGATCCGGGAATGGTGAATCAGCTGCTGAAGGAACTTTTGTAGGATAGAGAAGAGAGCAGCATAGAGGGCATACACTAAACAGAGTGGCAGGAAGCACATTTGGTTTCCTGCCATTCTATTAAATGTTAGGAGAAAGGAAAATAATGAAGGCAGAGACGAAAATAAGTATAGGTAAAGTAATGTCAGGTATTGTACTGATTCTGATAGTAATGCTCTTTTTTGCAGGATGCGGCAGAAAAACGCAGGAAGAAAGTAATGTTGCTGTTGTAGACCTTATGGCAGACATTACATCAAATGGGACAGGAGCGGAGAATATAGATCTTAGTCTTATGGAAGAAAGCAGTATCGCTGTTACGGACTTTTCAGTGAAATTGTTTCAGGATAGTCTGAGTGAAAGAGAAAATACATTGATTTCCCCAATAACAGTTTTATATGCGCTTGCCATGACTGCCAATGGAGCGGAGGGAGAGTCGCTCGCCCAGATGGAGGAAGTGATTGGACTTTCAAGGGAAGAGATGAATGATTATTTGTATGCCTATAGGAACCAAATGCAGGAACAAATGGAAAAGAATAATAAATGTACATTGGAGCTTGTCAATTCTATCTGGCTTAAGGAGGATGAGAGTCTTTCGGTAGAGCAGGATTTTCTACAGACCAACGCAGATTATTATGATGCGGATATTTACAGGCTTCCTTTTGATGAAGCGACGGTTCGGTCTGTAAATGATTGGGTAAGTGAAAGTACAGACGGAACAATCGATGAGATATTAACCCAAATGCCTGAGAATGCTGTTATGTATTTGATCAGTGCGACAATTCTGGATGCCCAGTGGAGTGAGCCTTATGACAGTTATCAGGTTCGTGAAGGGGTGTTTACGAAGGAGGATGGAACTGCTTGTCAGGCAGAGTTTATGTATGAGACAGAATACAATACGTATTTAAAAGATGATAATGCACAGGGATTTTTGAAATACTATGCAGGATATGGGTATGCTTTTGCAGTGCTGCTTCCGGATGAAGGAATCAGTATTTCTGATTATGCCGCCTCCCTTACGGGCGATAAGCTTCACAAGATTTTAACCGACAAATATCAAACGATGGTTCAGGTGAATACAGCAATTCCTAAATTTGAGACGGCATGTGAAATGGAAATGAGTGATATCCTTAAGGGGATGGGGATAGAGGATGCATTTGACGGCAGCAAGGCGGATTTTGCAGGGATTGGCTCTTATGTGGAGGAGAATCTTGCGATAAATCGGCTATTGCATAAAACTTATATTGCAGTTGACGAGCAGGGGACGAAGGCTGGGGCTGTGGCTATGGAAGAACTTTATGAGACGGAGGAACCGGAAGAAATGGAAATTAAGACAGTATATCTTGACAGACCTTTTATTTACATGATCATTGACCGAGAGTCAAATGTTCCGGTGTTCATGGGAACCGTGATGGAGGTTCAAAGCAAGTCATAGTGGAAGTAAATTTTTCTTGCCATAATAAACGCTCTATGATACAATATCCCTCGGCGGCAAACAAGTGTCCGTGTAAGAGAAACAAGCGGAGACATGTGTACGCCATAGAGAAACAGGTTGTAAGCGGGTCAATAGAAAGCTGTATGGGTGCAGGTTATGGGAACCAGATATTTTGTGGTGAAGGAACAGGCAGTGCCGGAGGTGCTTTTAAAGGTAGTGGAAGCCAAAAAGCTTCTTGATACAGGCAGGGTGCACACAGTCAATGAGGCAGCGGACAGGGTGGGTATCAGCCGGAGTTCCTTTTATAAGTACAAGGATGACATCTTTCAATTCCATGAGAATTCTCAGGGGACAACGATTACGTTGACCTTTCAGATGGAGGATGAACCGGGGCTTTTATCGGATGTGCTCAAGATTATTGCACAGTTCGGTGCAAATATCCTGACCATACACCAAAGCATCCCCATCAACGGTGTAGCATCTTTAAGCCTCAGCGTCCAAGTGCTGCCTACCACCGGAAACGTTTCGGAGATGCTTGAGACTATGGAACAGCAAAAGGGTGTCAGGAGCGTTAAAATTTTAGCTAAGGAATAAAGGAAAAACGCAAGGAGGAAATGAAAATGATTCAGGTAGCAGTGATGGGCTACGGTACTGTAGGAAGCGGTGTCGTGGAGGTCATCGAAAAAAATAAGGAAGAAATCAATAAGAAATCCGGCGAGGAGATCAACATAAAATATATATTGGATCTGAGAGAATTCCCAGGGGATCCTTATGAAGATAAAGTGGTTCATGACGTGGAGCAGATTTTAAATGATCCGGAAATAAAGATCATCTGTGAGACTATGGGAGGATTGAAACCTGCCTATGATTTTACCAAGAGAGCGCTCCTTTCCGGAAAAAGCGTCTGTACCTCAAATAAGGAACTGGTTGCGGCTCATGGACCGGAACTGATACAGATTGCTCATGAAAACAAATGCAATTATCTGTTTGAAGCAAGTGTGGGCGGCGGTATTCCGATTATCCGTCCCTTGAACTATTCATTGACAGCGGAAAGAATTGATGCAATCACAGGTATTTTGAACGGAACCACCAATTATATCCTTTCCAAAATGGAAAAAGAGGGCGCTGATTTTGAAGAGGTTTTAAAGGAAGCACAGGAAAAGGGATATGCGGAGAGGAACCCGGAGGCGGATGTGGAAGGTTATGATGCCTGCCGTAAGATTGCAATCCTTTCTTCTCTTATGTGCGGTAAGAATGTAAAATATCAGGATATCTATACAGAGGGCATCACGAAGATTACGGCAACAGAATTTGTCTATGCCCATGCAATGGGAAAGACTATCAAGCTGCTTGCTCAGAGCAAAGAGGTGGACGGCAGTTTCTATGCCATGGTAGCTCCTTTCATGATCAGCAAATCCCATCCCCTTTATATGGTAAATGATGTATTCAATGCGGTCTGTGTCCACGGCAATATGTTGGGCGATTCCATGTACTACGGAAGAGGCGCCGGCAAGCTGCCTACAGCAAGTGCAGTGGTCTCTGACGTAGTGGACTGTGCAAGACATATTGGAAAGGTCATCATGTGTTTCTGGGATGCGCAGGATGTGGAACTTACAGGAATCGACCAGGCAAGCCGCAGATTCTTTGTGCGTGTGGCGCAGGATAAGGAGAGCCAGGCACTTCAAGTATTTGAGAGCGTCAGCGTGATTGAGGCAGAGGTAGAAGGCGAGTTTGCCTTTGTGACAGACGAGATGACGGAAAAAGAATTTAACCGGAAGGCTGAGGAAGTGGGAATCATCAGCCGCATCAGAATTGAGTAAAAAGAGGAAGAGGAAATATGTCAGACAAAAAATATATCGTTGTGCTTGGAGACGGCATGGCAGATGAACCGATTGAGGAACTGGGAGGAAAAACCCCTCTTGCATATGCAGATACACCGGCGATGGACAGATTAAGCAAGCTGTCGGAGGTGGGACTTGTACACACCATTCCGGAGGGGATGAAACCGGGATCAGATACGGCAAATCTTTCCGTTTTGGGATATGATCCGAAGATTTATTATTCAGGACGCTCTCCTTTAGAGGCACTCAGTATCGGCGTACCCATGAAAGATACGGATGTAGCCCTTCGCTGTAATATCGTTACTCTGTCGGAAGAGGATGTTCCTTTTGAGGAGAGGACGATTATCGACCATAGTTCGGGAGAAATCAGCACTGAGGATTGTGCCGTGCTGCTGGAGGCGGTCAAGAAAGAGCTGCAGAGTGAAACCTATCAGTTTTATGTGGGTACCAGCTACCGCCATTGTCTGATTTGGAATCATGGCAGCGTGATTGAATTATCACAGCCCCATGACGTGCTTGGGCAGGTAATCGGTCAGTATCTGCCTGAAGACGAAAATCTGCTTTCCATGATGAAGAGAAGCTATGAAATCTTAGTAAATCATCCAATTAATATAGAAAGAAAGAAGCAGGGATTAAATCCTGCCAATTGCTGCTGGTTCTGGGGAGCCGGAACAAAGCCCATGCTGTCTTCTTTTCAGGAGAAAACAGGTCTTAAAGGCATGATGGTTTCTGCCGTTGATTTATTAAAAGGAATTGCGGTGGGGGCAGGTATGGGTGTGGCGAAAGTGGAAGGCGCAAACGGAGGATTGCACACCAATTATGAAGGAAAGGTGCAGGCAGCCCTGGACGCGCTTGGAGGCGATTATGATTTTGTATACATCCATGTAGAAGCGCCTGATGAGATGGGGCACCAGGGGAGTGTAGAGAGGAAAGTGCAGGCCATTGAGTACCTGGACCAGAGAGTAATCGGTCCCCTGACGGAAGCGCTGGATAAAGAAAGTGTAAATTACCGGCTTTTGGTTATGCCGGATCATCCAACCCCTATCAGGGTAAGGACCCATACGTCGGACAGTGTTCCCTATCTTTTGTATGACAGCACGAAGCCCAAAAAGGAGAGTTGGAATTACAATGAAAAGGAAGCAGCAGACAGCGGAAACTTTGTTCCTTTGGGGCATACGATAATAGATAAGCTTTTTGAAGTTTTATGAGGAGATATTGATTATGAAAAAGGTTGTAAAATTTGGCGGCAGCTCTCTTGCAAGTGCAGAGCAGTTCGCAAAAGTGGGCGATATTATTCATGCAGATGCGGAAAGACGCTATGTGGTTCCCTCTGCGCCGGGCAAGCGATTTTCGGATGACACCAAGGTTACGGATATGCTTTATGGATGCTATCGTCTTGCAGAAGCAGGTAAAGAATTCAAGAAGGAACTTGCCACGATTGCTGCCCGCTATCAGGAAATCATAGATGGACTTTCCCTTACTGTTTCTCTAAAAGATGAGTTTAAGGTTATTGAAAAAAATTTTAAGGAAAAAGTTGGAGAGAACTATGCGGCATCCAGAGGGGAATATTTGAATGGAATCATTATGGCAGCATACTTAGGATATGAATTTATTGATGCTGCAGAAGTCATCCGCTTTACGGATGAAGGAGATTTTGATTCTGAATATACCAATCAGATTTTAGGACAGCGCCTTGCGGGTGTAGAACGTGCCGTCATACCGGGATTTTACGGGGCATATGCAGACGGCAGGGTAAAGACCTTTTCAAGAGGCGGATCGGATATCACCGGCTCCATTGTGGCGAGGGCTGTAAAGGCTGATGTGTATGAAAACTGGACGGATGTATCCGGTTTTCTCGTTGCCGATCCGAGAATCATTGAAAACCCGGAGGGAATCGAGACCATTACCTATAGAGAACTTAGGGAATTATCATATATGGGAGCCAGCGTGCTTCATGAGGACGCAATCTTTCCAGTTAGAAGAGAGGGGATTCCAATCAATATCCGCAATACCAATAAGCCGGAGGATGAGGGAACCTGGATCGTGGAGAGTACCTGTCAGAAATCAAAGTACGTTATCACGGGAATTGCAGGAAAGAGAGGGTTCTGCTCTGTCAACATCGAGAAAGCCATGATGAATGCGGAAATAGGATTCGGAAGGAAGGTCCTGCAGGCTTTTGAAGACAATGGGATTTCCTTTGAACATGTACCTTCCGGTATTGACACCATGACGGTGTTCGTCCATCAGGATGAATTTATTGATAAGGAACAAAAGGTTGTATCTGCCATCCACAGACTGGCAGATCCGGACAGTGTGGATATTGAAGCGGATCTTGCTCTTATTGCAGTGGTGGGACGCGGCATGAAGTCCACCAGAGGAACTGCGGGGCGTATCTTCTCTGCCCTTGCCCATGTCAACGTCAATGTGAAAATGATCGATCAGGGTTCCAGCGAGTTGAATATCATTATTGGTGTTGCCAATGATGATTTCGAGACAGCGATTAAAGCAATCTATGATATTTTCGTGATTGCACAGCTGTAAACTCAAAAACGTTAAAGAAAAGCCTGCCTTTAATTAAGTAGAAAGGCGGGCTTTTTATTACTTGAAAGTTTCTGCAAAATATACTATCATAGAATAACATACATTTCCCCATGGGGATTGTATTGAAACGCAGGAGGAAAGAAAAGCGAATATGAATGAAACATATGTAGAATATCTTATCAAGAGAAAAACCCCTACACCACTGAAAATGCTTAAAATCCTATTGGTCACACTTACCGTCTTTTTTGTGCTGGTAGGATTTCTTTTGCTTCCGGCACTGCTTTTCGGCATTGCTTTCGGAGTGGTAGCCTATTTTATGCATTTAAAAACCGAATTGGAATATGAATATCTTTACGTGGACAAAGAACTCACTGTGGATAAGATTATGGCAAAGATGAAGCGCAAAAGGGTTGCGGTATTTACGGTAGAAAAAATGGAGATTGTAGCACCTATTAATTCTTGGCACCTGGACAATTTTAAAAACAGAAATGACAAGACAGTGGATTACAGCTCCGGCGAAGTGAAACAGCCGGATACCAGATATGTATTTTATTATGAAGGCAGACAAAAGGTCATATTTGAGCCCAATGAGGATCTGATTAAAGCAATGCAGTTTGCGGCGCCAAGGAAGGTATTTAAGGATTAAGACGGTAGCAATGAAATAATTAAACATAGATTACACTGATAGGAGGAGAAAAAATGGGTCAGATAATTGGTGAAGGAATTACCTTTGATGATGTGCTTTTAGTGCCATCCTATTCAAAAATCGTTCCCAACGAAGTGGACTTGACAACATGGCTAACCAAAAAGATTAAACTTAACATTCCGATGATGAGTGCGGGAATGGACACTGTCACAGAGCACAGAATGGCAATTGCCATGGCAAGGCAGGGTGGTATTGGCATCATCCATAAGAATATGTCCATTGAAGCGCAGGCAGAAGAGGTGGACAAGGTTAAAAGGTCTGAGAATGGCGTCATAACAGATCCTTTTTCACTATCACCTAATCATACATTAGGAGATGCAGATGCACTTATGGCGAAGTTCCGCATTTCCGGTGTCCCGATTACAGAAGGACGTAAACTGGTGGGAATCATCACCAACAGAGATTTGAAATTTGAAACAGATTTTTCCAAAAAAATTAAGGAATCTATGACCTCCGAGGGACTGATCACAGCCAAGGCAGGTATTACACTTGAGGAAGCAAAGCAGATTCTTGCAAAAGCAAGAAAAGAAAAGCTTCCTATCGTAGATGATGACTACAATCTGGTAGGGCTTATTACCATCAAAGATATCGAAAAAACAATTAAATATCCTTTATCCGCAAAGGACGAGCAGGGAAGGCTTCTGTGCGGCGCCGGTGTGGGAATCACGGCAAATGTTCTGGACCGCGTAGGTGCTTTAGTGGATGCAAAAGTAGATGTGGTCGTGCTTGACAGTGCCCATGGACATTCTGAGAATGTTCTTCACTGCCTTAGAATGATCAAAGAAAAATATCCGGATCTTCAAGTGATTGCAGGAAATGTGGCTACTGGAGAGGGAACAAGAGATTTGATTGAAGCAGGGGCAGATGCCGTTAAGGTGGGTATTGGACCGGGATCCATCTGTACTACCCGCGTGGTTGCAGGTATCGGTGTACCCCAGATTTCCGCGATTATGGACGCATACTCTGTTGCAAGGGAATACGGTATTCCAATCATAGCAGACGGCGGTATCAAATATTCGGGCGATATGACCAAAGCGATAGCGGCAGGCGGCAATGTATGTATGATGGGAAGCATGTTTGCGGGATGCGATGAAAGTCCCGGAACTTTTGAACTGTATCAGGGACGTAAGTATAAAGTATATAGAGGAATGGGATCGATTGCAGCCATGGAAAATGGAAGCAAGGACCGCTATTTCCAGGAAAATGCCAAGAAGCTGGTGCCGGAAGGAGTGGAAGGCCGTGTAGCTTATAAGGGAACCGTTGAGGATACGGTATTCCAGCTGATGGGTGGTTTACGTTCCGGTATGGGGTACTGCGGAACGGGCAGTATTGAGGAATTGAAGGAAAATGGAAGATTTATTAAAATATCTGCGGCATCCTTAAAGGAAAGTCATCCACATGACATTCATATCACCAAAGAAGCGCCGAATTATAGTGTAGATGAATAAGGAACAGTATTAATGGACAGGAAGCGGAAGGGAGTATCTTGGCGTGGGCAATCTGGAAAGTGCTGATAACAGGCAGGATGCAGCGTCGCTGCTAAAAAGTCTTATAGAAGAAAAAACGTTGGAAAAATGGCAGCAGCATTTTTGTGACGTTACAAATGTATTTATGTGCTGCGTGGACAGCAGCGGGTTTCCACTTACTGAATTTGGCGGTAACGAGGAAGAAAAGAATAAAATTAAACGAATCATTGACGGGGAGCAGCTTTCAGATATGCTGCTCCGCGTATCTGAAAGCACACTGGAGGATCAGGCAATAGAGACTACAGCTTATCCTAATGTACGTCTGGCAGTAATATCTGCTAAGATGGGGGGAAAGCCGTTTCTCAATTGGCTGGTTTGCGGTGTGCTTTCTGATGCAGAAGATCTGGAAGAATATGAGAATCCTCCACTTGAAGGCTTCACAAATTTAATTACCAGAAAACAATTCTCCAAGGTGGTAGATACCCTGAGAAGTGTAACAGACACGATGCTTAAATATAGGTTTTCCGCTATCAATGCCCAGGCGGAGAGCAGGCGGATCCGTTATTCCGAAAAGGAAATGAGCGAGAATTTGAAGCGGAGCGAAGCCCTTGCCGAGATTGTACAGTTTCTGGAAAGTGATGAATCCGTAGAAAATGTGATGCATAAACTGTTAAAAACAGTGGGAGAACTTTTGAATTTAAGCATTGCAACTCTCTACGGCATGAAAAAAGACAATGTTCATGTGGATTTTATATCCAGATGGTGTAAGAAGAATGTGATATGGGAGTTTGAAAAGGATGGGGAACATAGCGCTCCTGAATTGCTGATAGGAAAGAAAACCCTTGTTTTATCACAGAACTCCATGCTGAGCGTAAGTGAAAGAGAACAGATGCAGGCGCTTGGTTTTAAAGCAGTCATTGTCATGCCGGTTGAAATAAAGGGCGCCTCTCCTATGTATGTGTGTTTTGGAGAAATGGTCAGGGAGCGAAACTGGAAGCTGGAGGAGATTAAATTTTTAAGCGACTGCGTTAAAATTCTGCGCAGCATCCTGACAAAAAGTATTCAGAAAGAATCGCTGTTAAATTCCAATGCTTCCCTGGAAACGATCCTTGATAACGTGGGGAGTAGTGTATATGTTAGAAAGCTGACAACAGGGGAGATTCTGTTTACAAATAGAAGCATGCGCAATATTTTCGGGCAGGAATTAAAAGATGGAAGCATGGATAAAATGCTGGATGATAGTGTGGACAGGGAAAGCGGAAGCAGGGAAATCTACTTTGAAAAAAAGGATTGCTGGTATGATTTATATTATATCAGAATGAAGTGGATGGACGGAAATCCGGCAATTTTATGCGCATTATATGATGTTACAGACAAAAAGATTTTTCAAAAGAAAACGGAGCAGCAGGCGTACACGGATTTCCTTACAGGAATATATAACCGCATGAGCTGTGAAAGAGATCTTGCCAAGTACGTGGATGAGGCTGAGAAAAGTAAGACCCAGGGGGCATTGCTTTATCTTGATCTGGATGATTTTAAACATATCAATGATGGATTGGGACATAAATACGGAGATGTTCTTTTAAAATCAATCTCCCACAGTTTTCAACGCATTGAAGGCATTAAAAACACATGTTACCGTATGGGCGGCGACGAGTTTGTCATTATTATTCCGCCTGCTGAATATGAAAATAGTGAGAGGATCATTGGAGACATAAGAGAAATATTCATGCGTCCATGGTTCCTCAAAAATTCCGATTATTACTGCACGATGAGTATGGGCGTTGTGGAGTTCCCTGCGAAGGGCGATGAGGTGAATGATTTAATCAAAAAGGCAGATATAGCCATGTATGAGGCTAAAAAGAAAGGAAAAAACAGGATTGCCTACTATTCAGACAATATAAAGTCCAAATCAAGTAAACGGCTTGACATGGAGAAAAGTATGCGCGATGCAACGGCAAAGGGATATCAGGGATTTGAGGTATATTATCAGCCGATTATTGATATCAGCAAAAAAGAACTTCCGTGTACAGGGGCGGAGGCGTTGATCAGGTGGAATAATGCAGATCTTGGATTTATACCGCCGTCAGAGTTTATTCCGTTGGCGGAATATCTGGGGCTGATCAATCCCATTGGCAATTTCGTGCTGAAAGAGGCGTGCAGCTGTTGTAAGAACTGGAATGATCATGGATATCCTGACTATAAGGTAAATGTAAACCTTTCTGTGGTTCAACTGCTGCAGCCGGATATTGTGGAAATCATAGAGAACATCGTGAAAGAGACAGGCATAGTACCGAAAAATCTGACACTGGAGGTTACGGAAAGTCTGGCAATCAATGATATGGAGCGCATGCAGGAAATTCTTGACAGCATAAAAAAGCTGGGAGTCAGAATTGCATTGGATGATTTCGGAACCGGCTATTCCTCACTGAATCATATCAGGGAAATTCCTTTTGATGTGATTAAAGTAGACCAAAGCTTTATTACAGATTTGGAGAGAGACGAGTATGCCAAATCCTTTATCAGAATGGTAGGAGAGCTGGCGGAAGCAATTGGTGTAAACGTCTGCATTGAAGGTGTGGAAACAAAGAAGCAATATGAAATTCTGTCAGAAATGTGTGTTCTGCTTGCCCAGGGATACTATTTTGACCGTCCAATGGATCAACAGACATTTGAAAAGAAATACACACCGGATCTTAAGCGGAAACCACGCTCAAAACGTGGAAAAGCGGAAAGCTGAACTGTTGCCAAAGCGTCTTTAAATTCTGCTTTAAAAATTGTGTCCAGTGTGATATCATAACTAGTAGCGTGTTTCCCTTCCGCATTTATGTGGTAAGAAAAGAAACAGACTGTAGGAGGTAAAGCCCAATGCCATTGAAACCGGTCGGGCTATAGAAGAGCATGAGTGAAAATGAATTAAATGAAAATCATCCGGAAGAAGAGAAGGAAACAGTTTCCCGGAATTTTATTGAACAGATGATTGACAAGGATCTGGCAGAGGGAGTCTATGATACGGTGCATACCAGATTTCCGCCTGAACCGAATGGATATCTGCATATAGGACATGCCAAGAGCATCCTCCTTAATTACGGACTTGCCAGAAAATACGGCGGAAAGTTCAATATGCGGTTCGACGATACAAATCCCACCAAGGAAAAGACAGAGTTCGTAGAGTCCATTATGGAAGATATCAAGTGGCTGGGAGCGGATTGGGAAGACCGGCTTTTCTTTGCTTCCGATTATTTTGAACAGATGTATGAAGCGGCAGTGAAGTTGATTCACAAGGGAAAGGCTTATGTATCTGAACTTACTGCGGATGAAATGAGGGAGTATCGCGGCACACTCACGGAGCCGGGCAAAAACGATCCGAACAGGGACAGGAGCGTAGAAGAGAATCTGGCGCTTTTTGAAAAAATGAAGAATGGTGAATTTGCAGATGGAGAGAAAACACTTCGCGCCAAAATCGACATGACTTCACCGAATATCAATATGCGTGATCCGATTATTTATCGTGTTGCCCATATGAGTCATCATAATACGGGTGATAAGTGGTGTATTTATCCTATGTATGATTTTGCACATCCCATTGAGGATGCGATTGAGGGAATCACTCATTCTATCTGCACATTGGAGTTTGAAGATCACAGACCTTTGTATGACTGGGTGGTAAGAGAATTGGAATATCCCCATCCTCCCAGACAGATTGAATTTGCGAAAATGTATCTTACCAATGTAGTGACAGGGAAAAGATACATCAAAAAGCTGGTGGAAGAGGGAATCGTGGATGGCTGGGACGATCCCAGACTGGTTTCCATCGCAGCGCTCAGAAGAAGGGGATTCACACCGGAATCCATTAAAATGTTTGTAGAGCTGTGCGGCGTATCCAAGAGCAATTCTTCAGCAGACTATGCAATGCTGGAGTACTGTATCAGAGAAGATTTGAAGTTAAAACGTCCCCGCATGATGGCTGCCCTTGATCCGGTGAAACTGATTATTGACAACTATCCGGAAGACAAAGTGGAAATGTTAGAAGTTGCCAACAATCTTGAAAATGAAGAGATGGGCACCAGACAGGTTCCTTTTGGCAGGGAGCTTTATATAGACCGTGAGGACTTTATGGAGGAACCTCCCAAAAAGTATTTCCGTCTCTTTCCGGGAAATGAAGTACGTCTTATGAATGCTTATTTTGTGACCTGTACGGGCTGTGTCAAGGATGAAAGCGGTAAAGTGATAGAGGTACACTGCACTTACGATCCGGAAACAAAATGCGGTACCGGATTTACAGGACGTAAAGTAAAGGGAACGATTCACTGGGTACCTGCCAAAGAAGCAATCAAGGCAGAGGTAAGGCTTTACGAAAACATTATTGATGAGGAAAAGGGCGTTTATAATGAGGACGGCAGTCTGAACTTAAACCCCAACTCACTCACTGTTTTAAAGGAATGCTACCTGGAACCTGCCTTAAAAGATGCAAAGGCTTATGACAGCTTCCAATTTGTACGTCAGGGATATTTTTGTGTGGATTCCAAGGACTCCAGGGAAGGCGCGCCTGTGTTCAACAGGATCGTATCTTTAAAGAGTTCTTATGTGCTGCCCAAAGCATAATTGGCAGTTTATAACATATTGAATAAGATAGGAGAAAGGGATAGGTATTAAAAATGGCTGGGTTATTATCTGGTTTAGGGAAACTGGGACTTAAGAATCTGGAAAACATGGATTTGTATGAGGAGGAAAAGAAGGCAGAAGAGCCTGCTGCGAAAGCAGCGGCAGCGGCGCCGGTGGTACAGGAAAGTGATTTCCTTTTTGACAAAAGCTATGAATGTACGATATGCGACGGTAAGATTAAGGCAAGGACAATGAAAGCAGGAAAAGCAAAGCTTTTGCGTGCAGATACGGATCTCCGCCCGGTATATGAGAACATTGAACCGATTAAATATGATGTTATCCTCTGTCCTCATTGTGGATATGCGGCGCTTACACGTTATTTTAAAGGACTTACTGCATCACAGATGAAGGCGATTAAAGAAAACATTTCAGCTTCTTTCCAGCCGATTAAAGAGGAGAAAGAAACATATACTTACGAAGAAGCTGTAGAGAGATATAAATTGTGCCTTGCTAATGCAATTGTAAAACATGCAAAAGCGAGCGAAAAAGCATACATCTGTCTGAAGACAGGCTGGCTGCTCCGCAGTATTAGAGAAAATCTCGACAAGACAGTGGAGGATTATGAGAAAAAGGCAGCAGAACTCAAGGAGCAGGAAGATGAATTCATTAAAAATGCGCTTGAGGGATTTTTAGCAGCGAGACAGTCAGAAAGCTATCCTATGTGCGGTATGGATGAAATTACGGTGGAATATCTCATTGCAGCGCTTGCCATGGAAGGTGGGCAGTTTGATGTGGCTTCACGTATTATTTCAAGTATTCTTGTTTCCCCTTCTGCGACCAGCAGGATGAAGGATAAAGCGAGAGAACTGAAAGAAATGCTGATGGTAAAAATGAAAGAGAAAAGCAATTAGTGATGAATGATCTGACGATACAGCTTACTGATACAGGCAATATATGTCTGTATCAGCAGATTTATGAACATATCAAGGATGAAATAAGAAAAGGGAAGCTTCTTGAAGGTGAGAAGCTTCCCTCAACTCGTTCACTGGCGGAATACCTTCAAGTGGCAAGAAGCACGGTAGATTTTGCTTATGGACAGCTGGTGGCAGAGGGGTATGTGGAAGCCCGGCCCTGTAAGGGCTATTTTGTAAGCCATGTGGAGGAACTGTTTCACTTTTCTGATGAGTGGAAGAATGCAATGGACTTGGCGGATAACTCCCCGCATGCACCGGAAAATGTGAAAATGCAATATGATTTTTCTCCCCATGCGATCAGTCTTAAGGATTTTCCCTATGCTACATGGAAAAAGATTACGAAAAATATTCTGGTAGATGCAAACAGCGATATGTTTGCACTGGGAGATGCGCAGGGCGATAAGGAACTTCGAGAGACGATCAGTCGGTATCTGCACTCATCCAGAGGGGTGAATTGTCAGCCGGATCAGATTATCATTGGGGCAGGAACGGATTACTTGTTCATGCTGCTTGAAAAGATCTTGGGAAGACACGTCCCCATTGCGATGGAGAATCCTACCTATAAACGTGCCTATCGTGTCTTTCAGTCCTTTGCTTATGAAATCCTGCCAATTCCCATGGATGGAAGCGGAATAGATGTGGAAGAACTTCGGAAAACAAAGGCAAGAGTTGCCTATGTGATGCCCTCCCATCAGTATCCCACAGGAGTGGTGATGCCAATCGGAAGAAGGTTGGAATTGCTTAAATGGGCGGGGGAAGAGGAGGAGAGGTATCTGATTGAAGATGACTATGACAGTGAATTCCGCTACAAAGGAAAGCCGATTCCTTCCCTGCAGGCATCTGATCGGACAGGCAGGGTAATCTATATGGGAACCTTTTCAAAATCCATTGCGCCGGCAATCCGTGTGGGGTATATGGTGCTGCCATCAAAGCTGCTTAGGGTTTACAGAGAGAACTGCGGATTTTATGCCTCTACCGTATCACGGATCGATCAGCAGATTTTAAATGAATTTATCCGGGATGGGTATTTTGAACGGTATCTGAATAAAATGAGAAAAGTATATAGAAACAGGCACGATTTTCTTTTGAATCAGCTTTCCCCGTTTGAAAAGGAGTTTACCGTATCCGGAGAAAATGCAGGACTGCATATCCTTCTCAGAAGCAAAAGTCATATACAGGAAGAAATACTTATAAAGACTGCTGCACAGGCAGGTGTAAAGGTTTATGGGATGAGGGATGCCTGTATGAGGGAAGACAATGTAAATACAGCCTATGCCAATACGCTGCTGATGGGATACGGGGCATTGGAAGAAAAGGAACTTATGGAAGGAATCACATTATTGAAAAAAGCCTGGGATATCTATTTGTAGGATATCCCGGGCTTTGTAAATGTAATAAGCTGGCTGCTAAAACGTGCAGTCATATGCTTTATAAATCATCATCAAAAAATTCTTCTACTGTTTCTTCCATTTTGGAGGCGGATTTCTCTGAAACAGGGGCTTCTGAACCGGCTGTGGGAGCAGCAGAAGACTTATCATCAGCAGAGTCCTCTTCAGAAGATGTTTCTGTAGTGTCTTTTTCCTTATTCAGGGCAGTTAAATCTGTAAAATTGCTCTCGGAGGAGGGTTGGGATTCCGTAACGGATTTTACGGTATCCTTTACCTGCTGCACGGAATCTGCAATGACTCCCTTTGCCTTGTGGAAGGCTTCGGTGGCAATGGCTTCCGCTTTATCAAGCTGTAAGGATACATAGGACCGCTCTTTGTCATCAGGATCTTCATCAAGGTCTTCGCTGAAATCATCAAAGTCATCATCCGCATCTTCTTCTCCTTCAGCGGAAGAAGTTTTGTCTTTTGTTTGTAAGTAGTGATATGCGCCGTAAGCGGCAGCACCGGCTACGGTGGTGAAAAGTAAAAATTTACCAAATTTTTTGGACATAAAGATGCTCCTTTCGGTTTTCTCATTAATATAGGGATGACCGCGAAGCGTGACATCCGTTGTTTAGTAATATCTTAATACTATTCTGTGAAATTGAAAAGGGAATATGTATAAAAAATCCATAAATTTTTGATGTTTAGTCATTGTAAACAGGCGTAAAAAATAAGAATACCAGATATGGTAGACGAAAAAAAAGTGGGTACAAGTTTTCCGGAAATGATTGAAGGGAAGAAAAAAATATGTTATATTTAACTTCGACTCATAAAGTCAACATAAACATATTAAGCAAGATATATTTGTGCAGCGGAGAAAAAATTGATGAATGAAAAGTTTTTTGACTTGAAAAAAGAAAAGCAGGATAGGATGATAAATGCAGCGCTGAAAGTGTTTGCAATGAATGGATATGAGCATGCCAGTACGGATGATATTGTAAAGGAAGCAGGCATCAGTAAAGGTCTTTTGTTTCATTATTTTATCAGCAAGCTGGGGCTGTATTCTTTTATTTATGATTATAGTGTCAAATATATTCAGCTTGAGCTGTCTACAGGAGTATCGAAGAAAGAAACGGATTATTTTAAGCTGCTTTTGCAGATTAAGCAGTCCCAGCTTCAGGTCATGAGAAACTATCCTTATATGCTTCAGTTTATCAATAAAAGCAGGGAAGAGGACGTAAGTGAGGCACTTATGGAAACAGAAGATAAGCGGAATGTCCTTCCCGCACAGTATACGGAGATTATGGAAAGAGCAGATCTTGGCAAATTTAAACAGGAAGCAGATGTAAAGAAGCTGACCAAGGTGATAGAATACACAGCGGATGGTCTTATGACAGAGCATTTCAGAAATGCTTCCTTCCAGCCGGAAATCTATTTTCAGGAGATAGCACAGTATCTTGAGATGATAAAGAAACTCAGCTATCTGTAGGAAACAGGACGTTTATGATGAAAGCAGGGGTGATAGGGTGAAAGAAAAACTTTATACGATACCGCTAATCGATGCGGTGAATGCAGATGACGAATGTCCCTTCTGCAATATAGAAAGAGCGGTAGAGCAGGATATCCTGGATTTCGTTCTTGGATCTGGCTCTTCTTATATGGAAAGCGATGTGAGGGAAGCCACTGACAAAGCAGGTTTCTGCAGGGCGCATTTTAAGAAGATGTTTGATTATGGCAATACCCTTGGAAACGGATGGATTTTAAAGACCCATTATATGCAGATGAATAAGGAGATGAAGGAACAGTTTAAGAAATTCATGCCTTCCAAATCGACGTTTATGGGGAAATTAAAAAAGAACAGCGAAAGAGAAAATCCCATTGGTATCTGGGTACAGGAGAAAGAAAAATCCTGCTATATCTGTAACCGCTTTGCCGACACTTATGACCGCTATATGGACACCTTTTTCCATATGTACAAAAAGGACGAAGATTTTAAGAAGCGGATTCTTGGCGGTAAAGGCTTTTGCCTGCATCATTTCGGCGACCTGTGTGAATATGGGGAAAGCCGGATGAATGATAAAGAAAAAAAGGATTTCTACCCGGCAATGTTTGAACTGATGGAAAGGAATATGGAAAGGATCACTGAGGATGTGAGCTGGCTGGTGGATAAGTTCGATTACCGGAATAAAGATGCGGACTGGAAGAACTCAAAGGATGCCATTCAAAGAGGGATGCAGAAATTGAAAGGCGGCTACCCTGCGGATCCGGTTTACAAAATGAATAAATAATTACTGTTACAAAAGAGTAAAGCGGAGTGAACTGCCCCAAAAGTTAGACTTTTAGGGGGCAGTTCACTCCGCTTAGTTCTTTTCATATCCACCCCAGGACTTTCCCAATCCAGTAGCAGAGCCCTAAAACCCAGCTTGTAAAGATACCATACAGGATGACAGGACCAGCAATCGTAAAGATTTTGCATCCGATACCGAAGACTTGTCCTTCTTTTTTAAATTCTACAGCCGGAGCTGCCACGGAATTGGCAAATCCAGTGATGGGGACCAGAGCACCGGCACCGCCGAATTTGACAATGGAAGGATAAATATTGAATCCGGTTAAAAGAACGCTGATAAGGACAAGCACCAGCGAGCAGAAGCTTCCTGCCGTTTCTTTATCCATGCCCATTTGATTGGAAGCAAAATTTAAAAGAACCTGCCCGATTACGCATATGATGCCGCCTGTGATAAAAGCTTTCAGCATCTGTAGATATAAATTGTGGGTAGGGGTGATGGTCTTTACATATTCTTCATATTCTTTTTCAAGAGTTTGTTTTTCATCACTTTTTGGTTCGATCATAACTTGTCACCTTCCTGAATATTTTAAGATAGTTTATGGATTTTGTGAAAAATTATGCGAAGTGTTCAGCAAAATAAAGAGATAACGAAAAAGAGGTATGGAGAGGTATTAATATAGAAATGTAATAAAAATGTAATAGATATGATGCAAAAATGATGCAAGCATACATTATAATGTGATTGTGAATCAGATAATATATAGGAATAAAAAACCATTTCCTCATCCTTGTGAATTCAATACAGGGATGATAAAATGAATATCACAAATCAAATGATAAGTGCAGGGGAATGTTATGGTCAGTTTTTCCAGCTTGGAATTTCTATTTCGCTTTTTACCAATATTTCTAATTTTATATTTTGCCATGCCGGTTAAGTACAGGGAAACCATACTCCTCGTTGGAAGCCTTGTTTTTTATGCTGTGGGAGAACCTGTCTTTATTTTGGTGCTTATCGTGACGACGCTCGTCAATTACAGTATAGGAATGCAGATCTGGAAGCTCGGAGAGGGATTTTCCATGCATGAATGGCAGAAAAATAAGCGGAAAAAATATATGACACAGGCAATTGCCCTGGATGTGGCAGTTCTTGTGATCTTTAAATGTCTTGCGATACTTGTTGATAATACTCTGCTGCCCCTTGGCATCAGTTTTTATATTTTCAAAATGATTTCCTTTCAGGCGGATATGTTCCGCGGTGAAGTGTGGAGTAAACCGAGTTTCAGGAATGTGGCAACTTACTTTACAATGTTCCCTCAAGTGCTTTCAGGTCCCATCATGCGGTATCATGAGGGAGAATTCGACAGGGAAAGAGTTTATAGTTTTGAGCAGTTTGAAGATGGGATTAAGCTTTTTGTGGCAGGGCTTGGAATGAAGGTGCTGCTGGCAGACCGTCTTGCTATTTTATGGAATGACCTGCAGATGATTGGATTTCAAAGTATCTCAACTCCGTTGGCATGGCTGGGGGCGTTTGCCTATTCACTCAGATTATATTTTGACTTCTGGGGATACTCGCTGATGGCGTCAGGACTTATGGTGATGATGGGATTTGGCTTTATTGAGAACTTTCATCATCCCTATGCGTCAAAGAGTATTTCAGAATTTTACAGAAGGTGGCATATGACCCTGGGAAGTTGGTTTAGGGATTATGTATACATTCCACTTGGGGGAAGCCGTTGCAGAACGAAGAGAATGATATTGAATCTTGCCGTGGTATGGATCCTGACAGGTATCTGGCATGGGAATGGTGTGAATTATGTCATCTGGGGAGTTGTGCTTGGACTTTTGATTATTCTGGAAAGAGTGTTTTACGGAAGGTTCCTGGGGAAGGTACCCGTTTTAGGAAATATATATGTTCTTGTAATCATCCCGCTTACATGGATCGTATTTGCCATAACAGATCTAAAACAGTTGGGAATTTATTTTGGGCGGCTGTTTCCATTTCTGGGAGGAGCCGGTTTGGCGGTAAATCAGCAGGATATCATAAAATATATGCAGGATTACAGTATTTACCTTATTGCAGGTGTTTTATTGTGTATTCCGGCAGTATCACGCTTTTTAAAAAAACATAAGAAAAATCCAATCATTGTACTGCTATGCGTCATTCTGTTCTGGACATCGATTTATTTCTTGTCCAGCAGCGCAGGAAATCCATTTATGTACTTGAACTTTTAAAGCAGTAAACAGATTACGGAAAGGTATGGTTTTTAAGATGAATTTGATTAAAAAGTGCCCGCTTTTCATATTACTGGTGAGCACAGGACTCATTTTTACAATAATCGGAATAATAGGAAGGATGAATGTTTATGCAAGTCAGGAGTATGACCCTTTAACGGCGCCGATTTTATCAGTTATGTTTACCGGAATCAACGACGACATTTATCCATGGCATGTTTTTATGGGAGGAGATGCCCAGACGATGGCGCTGGGGAATGGACCGAAAAGTGAAATTGAGACTGGTATCCTGGAAGCAGAAAAGGAAGAACCGCAAGAAATCGCTTCCGCTAAGGAGGAGGATGTGTCATCCGATACCTTGGAAAAGGAACCTCCGGAAAGAGCTGCCATGGCATCCCAGACACCAGAAGTAACCGAGGCTCTGGAGGAGGAAAATAAGGCGGAACCGTTTGAGAGACAGGAACCCTTGCGGGAGAGCACGAAGGAAGAGATTCAGAATCATGTTTCGGCAGATGTATATGGGGATGCAGGTGTTCTCAGGGCGGCAGAATACGAATTTTCAACGGTTGATGAAAGTTATTTTGATGATGCGTTGTTTATAGGAGACTCTCGGACGGTGGGGTTAAGAAACTATACCGATTTGTCAGAGCATGCGGATTTTTATTGTGAAACCTCCCTTACAATCTATAAGGTTTTAGAAGAGAATTTTGATAATCAGGGCACAGTGGAGGAAGCTTTGGAGAATCATGATTACGGCAAGATTTATCTTATGGTAGGAATCAATGAACTTGGAAGGGGAACCACTGAAGACTTTATGGCGGAGTACACAAGGGTAGTGGACAGACTGCACGAGTTGGAGCCGGAAGCAAAAATTTTTGTTCAGGGAGTCATGCGCGTTTCTGGTGAGAAGAGCAGTTCAGATGCCATCTTCAATAATAGCAATATCAATGCAAGAAACAATGCCATTGCAACTTTAGCTGACAATGATCAATTTTTTTATATAGATGTCAATGAAGCAGTCTGTGATGAAGAGGGAAATCTGATTTCAGAGTATACGTTTGATCAGATTCATCTGCTTGGGGCATATTATGATTTGTGGAAACAGTTCCTGCTCGTCCACGGAGTGGAAGATAATTAAAATATAAAACGCATAAAAATCTTCAGATGAGAAAAACTAACCAAAAGTAAATCGTCTGGAGGTTTTTTTATGGAAGCAACGGTTGGAGCAATTTTTGAGCAGGGGCAGAGAAGCATTAAAGTGCCGATACCTGTTTATATAAGAGCAAGTGCATCAGTGGCAGGAACCAAGGAAGGAGAAGGACCTTTTGGAGACTGTTTTGATGTGGTGGGGAGAGATGATAAGTTTGGCTGTGAAACATGGGAGGAAGCAGAGAGTACCTTGCAGAAGGAGGCGCTTACACTTGCAATTGGAAAGTCAGGACTTAAGAATGAGGACATCAAATATCTGTTTGCAGGAGATCTTCTGGGACAATCCATTGCCAGCAGTTTTGGTCTGGGAGCCTTTCAGATTCCGCTGATTGGAATGTATGGAGCTTGCTCAACCTGCGGGCTGACAATGACAATGGCAACGGTAATGATTGCAGGAGGAATGGCAGAGCATGCGGCATGTGTCACATCCAGCCATTTTGCCAGCGCGGAGAAAGAATTCCGATTTCCTTTAGGATATGGAAATCAAAGACCACTTTCTGCCACTTGGACGGTTACAGGAAGCGGAGCATTTGTCTTAAGCAGTGTCAAAAGTGAGCAGGACAGGGCAATGATTTCAGGTCTGACTATAGGAAAAATCGTGGATTTCGGCTTGAAGGATTCCATGAACATGGGCGCCTGCATGGCGCCGGCTGCCTGTGATACCATTTATCATCACCTGATGGATTTTGGAAGAACTCCTTCCGATTATGACAAGATCATTACGGGAGATTTAGGAAGTGTGGGGCAGAAGGCACTTTGGGATATGATGCGGGAGAAAGGGATGGATATTTCCAAGGTGCATATGGACTGCGGTATGGAAATTTACGATCAGAGCCAGGATGCCCACGCGGGAGGCAGCGGATGCGGATGCAGCGCGGTCACTTTGTCTGCTTTTATTTTGAAACAGCTTGAGGAAGGAAAGTGGAAGAGGGTGTTGTTTGTTCCTACGGGGGCGTTGCTTTCCAAGACAAGCTTTAATGAGGGGCAGAGCATACCGGGGATTGCACATGGGGTGGAACTGGTAAGCTGTAGGTAATGTGTGGGATTATTGGCGAAGCGCGCCCTTGGGGATAGGGTGGTGCGGTGAGAAAGTGGAGACCGGATTCCCTGTGGGCTGGTACATTTTATGGTTTCAAGTCTCGTCTTCAAATCGGATTTCACTAACAGAATGGGCATAGGTGTTTCATGGCGGACGGGGCGGAGCCAGTCGGCATCCTGCCTCGAGGCTCCTAGCCCCGCCATCCGTGGCGGGGCTACCCTGGCATTGAACCATTCTGCAAGTGAAATTGCCGATTTTCCGCCAGAGCCTTGAAACCATAAAATGTGCCAGCCCACAGGGAATCCGGTCTCCACTTTCTCACCGCACCACCCTATCCCCAAGGGCAGGATTTTCGCTGCCGCGAAGATAATTATGCAACTGGCTAGAGTAACGCTAATTATGATGGAAGTTAAGCTAGAACTGTGGTATATTGAAAGGGTAAAACTTTGGTTGGAACTTTGAGAAAGGAAAGAGGAATATTGAAGTGAAGAAGGTTGTAAAGAGAGTGCTCCTTGTCCTGCTTGTGATAGTCGTTTTGTTTGGCGGTTATGCGGCCTACGTCTTCGGCACTTATTACCGGCTGCCAGACAAATTGACGATAGAAGTGAAGAGAAACGGCGAGAATTCCTATTTTGATGAAGATTTTGCCATCGTGCCGGGGCAGGCCTACTTTATCATGACATACAATATCGGATTTGGCGCATATAGTAAGGATTACAGCTTTTTCATGGACGGCGGGAAGTCTTCATGGGGAAAGGATAAGGAAAGCGTCATGGCGGGCGTCTGTGGGATGGGTGAGATCATCAATGATGTAAATCCCGATTTTGTCCTTTTGCAGGAGGTAGATATCGATGGTACCCGCTCTTACCATGTGGATGAACTGGAACTTTTGAATCAGTTTATGAAGGGGTATTACTATGACTTTGCGCAGGATTATGACTCGCCCTTTTTGTTTTTCCCTCCGTGGGAACCTCATGGAGCCAACAAGAGTGGGCTGGTTACTTATTCCAGGGCGGAGATAACGGATACCATGCGAAGAAGTCTTCCAATCTCTGAGTCATTCAGTAAGCTTGTGGATTTAGACAGATGTTATTCTATTTCGCGTATTCCCACAGAAAATGGACGGTATCTGTGTATTTATAATGTACATACTTCAGCCTACGGGGGGAGTGATGAAATCCGGCAGGCGCAGCTTTCCATGCTGTATGAGGATATGGTGTCTGATTATCAAAAAGGAAATTATGTGATCTGCGGCGGCGATTTTAACCACAATTTAAGGAAGGAAGGAGAGGAAAATGCACCTGAGTGGGCCTATCTCTTTCCGAGGGAGGGACTTCCGGAAGGTTTTCGCATGGGGATTGACAGTGCGAAGGATGAGGAGGATATTGCCCATAATACTTGCCGGAGTGCCGAGACTCCTTATGACGAACAGACGACTTATACGGTTACTCTGGATGGATTTATCGTTTCCAACAATGTAGACGTCAATTTTTATCATCATATGGACTGGGGATATGAACTTTCAGACCACGACCCGGTTCTGATGCAGTTCATATTGGAGTAAAGGGAACTATTCAGTACAGGTCGAAGCATTTACTGCCAAGACCTAAGAATATGATTCAGGCATGCAAAATCCCATTGCCGTAGGCAATTTAGGATGGAATATAAATGAATGTAAATGGTCATACTAGCCTGTAGGTAAGAAAGTGGACAGGGAGGCCTAGGATGGCAAATACAGTGTTATATTTAAAAGCAGAACAAAATGCGGAGGTAATGGAAGAGCGCGTATGTGTGAAGGATATTGCCTCCCTTTATTGTGCAGACAAAAACGTTTGTGCAAAAGCAAAGTCCCTAAAAATCCATCAGTTTCATGAAAAAGAAAAAAAGCGTCAGGTCATCAGTATATTAAAAGTAATCGAGCTGATTGAAAGTGAGTGTCCCGGCGTATCTGTGGAGAATTTGGGAGAAAATGCAACGTTGATTGAACTTGTCAATGTGAATCGGCATAAGGGACCGGTCCAGTGGTTGAAGCTTGTATTTGTAGCCGTGATTAGTTTTTTCGGACCAGGATTTACTGTCATGGCGTTTCACAATGATATTAGCATCAATAAAATATTTTCCAGAATCTATGAACTGGTCATGGGGTATCCTTCAGACGGCTACAGCATTCTGGAGGTTTCCTATTCTATTGGTCTGGCAGTGGGTATCATCCTGTTTTTTAACCATATTGGCGGCAGAAGGATTACAAAGGATCCCACACCTATAGAGGTAGAGATGCGGGTTTATGAAACAGATGTAAATAAAGCGCTCATTGAAACGGCAGACAGGGAGGGAAAGACAATTGATGTTTCTTAAACAGCTTTTTATGGCAATCTGCGGGCTCAGCTTCGGACTGCTGGCTTCGGCTGGAGTGTTTACCGTATTTGTATCGGTAGGACTGATCCCCAGGTTTGCAGGGAAAATGCATGTGGCAAAAAAGGTATTTGTTCTGGAGGAAGCTGTGGTGTTTGGGACAATCGTAGGAGGCTTTTTCAGTGTGTTTTCCGACTATGCGCAGATTGGTCGTTTTATCTTGTCCAGGCAGATTTTTGGGGCGGAAACGGTGCTGATCTGGAAGTGGATGGGCAATGCTTTTTTCATTATATGGGGGCTTTTTGCCGGCATGTTCGTGGGATGCCTTGCCCTTGCTATTGCGGAGATGCTGGACTCCATTCCCATTTTTTCAAGGAGAATCGGATTTAGGCATGGACTTGGTGTAGCGATTGCAGCTGCTGCACTTGGAAAAGTGGCGGGAAGCCTTGTTTATTTTGCAGAGGGAATTTTTCTGTCGGGACAATAGAGGGATTGAAAAAATTACCAAAGACTATTACAATAGATACGGATGGAGGAATGCACATGCGAAGGATGGAGTTTAAGATGGAGCGTCCCGGTCTTTTGGAAGAAGGGCAGGAAATCACGGTAACGGAAGGTGTGCTTCCCAGCAATTACTATTATACGATTGATCCCTCTCTTGCCATGTCAGGAAATTTTCCCTTCAGAGAGAGAATGCTTGCAAGAAAAGGAAAAGTGATAAGCATTATTGAGAATGAACGGGGATTTTATGTGACGGCGGAGTTTGAGGAAGATTAGAGGAGGAAGTTATGTTAACTAAAGTGTCAACAACGAAAGCACCCGCGGCCATAGGTCCTTATTCACAAGGCATCATCGCAAACGGTTTTTTGTTTGCATCAGGGCAGATTCCCATCATACCTGAAACTGGGGATATCGCTAAAGGAGATATTACTGTACAGGCAAAGCAGGTGATGGAAAATGTAGGAGAAATTTTGAAGGAAGCCGGCGCAGATTTTGAGAGCGTGGTGAAGACCACGTGCTTTCTTTCAGAAATGTCTGATTTTGCCGCTTTCAACAGCGTTTATGAGCAATACTTCACAGGCAGACCGGCAAGAAGCTGTGTTGCAGTGAAGGAACTTCCAAAGAATGTGCTCTGTGAAGTAGAAGTGATCGCAGTAGTAAAGTAGATGAACGGGAAAATGAAAAACATCATATTGATAGGAATGCCCGGTTCGGGGAAGAGTACGGTGGGCGTAGTGCTTGCCAAAAAGCTGGGATATCAGTTTATCGACTCCGACCTGGTAATTCAAGAAAGATGTCGGAAACTGCTTCACCAACTGATTGAGGAGAGGGGTGAAGCAGGTTTTATCATGCTTGAAAATGAAGTAAATGCGTCCATTCTGGCAGATAGTGCTGTGATTGCAACAGGAGGAAGCGCCGTTTATGGAAAGGAAGCTATGGCTCATTTCCGGCAAATAGGACAAATCGTGTACCTGGAGCTTGCCTTTGAGGAATTGGAAAAGCGGTTGGGAGATCTTCATGAGAGAGGAGTCGTCCTAAAGGAAGGAATGACTTTGAAGGAACTTTATGAAGAGAGAATACCTTTATACGAAAAATATGCGGATATCGTGGTTTCCTGCACGGGCAGAGATATCCGTGATGTAATGGAAGAAATTGTAGAAAAATATAAGGTACATTGAATCAGCAGTATCGCAGATAAAGCCTGTGATATGCAAGGGGAGATAAATGAGAAAGAAATCTATAAGAAGCAGTTTTTTGTTGCTTTTAGCGGCTGCCATCTGGGGAGTGGCTTTTGTGGCGCAAAGTGTGGGGATGGATTATATGGGGCCCTTTTCATTTAACGGAGCAAGATTTTTGATGGGCGGCGTGGTGCTCCTTCCGCTGGTCATCATCCGGAGGAAAAGGGATAAGGACAGACAGATTCCGAGGGCAGGGATGCGTGTTACCCTTACAGGAGGCATCTGTTGCGGACTGGTGCTTGGCATGGCATCTTTGTGTCAGCAATTCGGTATCATGTATACAACGGTGGGAAAAGCAGGATTTATTACCACGCTTTACATCATTATCGTGCCTGTTATGGGGATTTTTTTGAGAAAAAAGGTGTCAGGAAGAGTCTGGATTGGCGCGGCGCTTGCAGCGGTTGGGATGTATCTTTTGTGCATGAATGAGAAGCTGGCACTTGGCAGAGGAGATGCTTATGTGTTCGTATGTGCGATTCTTTTCGCCATACACATACTGGTGATTGATTATTTTTCACCGAGAGCAGATGGAGTGGAGCTTTCCTGCATTCAGTTCTTTACTGCAGGAGTTTTAAGCAGTGTGTTGGCATTTATGTTTGAACATCCGGAAATCGGCAGTTTCATCAATGGAATCATTCCCCTTGCGTATGCGGGAATCATGTCCTGCGGTGTGGCATATACCTTACAGATTATTGGTCAGAAGGACTTAGACCCTACGGTTGCCTCTCTGATTTTATCTATGGAATCAGTGGTTTCCATGTTGGCAGGATGGATTATTCTGGGGCAGGCGCTTAGCAGAAAAGAGCTGCTTGGATGTGCGTTGGTATTTGGGGCGGTTATTTTGGTACAGTTGCCCGATAAAAAAAGAATGGGAGATGGAGTGCAGGCTTAGTAGACTGTGGGATGGCAGTTTATGCAGCCGGCGTTTCGGAATGGAGGAAAAGATGTATCAGAAATTAAAGGAATATCGTGTAGATGGGCAGAAAGTTTATTTTCAATATGAAGGCAGCAGAGATGGAAAAGAGCCTTGCGTAGAAGTGATTTCAGACTATATTTTTAACGTGTTCATTGACTATACCGGTATGGGACATCGCTCCAGAGCCATTGAAGGAGAATTGGAGAAGCAGCCTCATCAGAGGGAAAATCCAGAAAATGGAAAACTGGAAAGCGTGTCATGGGAGGAATCAGGTGTCATTATCAGGACAAAGTATTTGACCGCAATAGTCGGTGATAATTTTACAGTAGATTTCTATGATTGTGAAGGAACACCTTTAAGCCTTTCCTATAGAGGTGGCAGGAAAAGGAGCGACGCACCCAGCCAGGCGGCACTGCAGCTCTTGGCGAAGGAAGGGCACGATGCATCCGGAAGGGCAGCTTACGATTACAATATACAGGAAATCAGGAGTCTTGAAGGAAAGGATTGTATTTACGGTCTGGGTGATAAAACGGGTGTCCTGAATAAAAGGCACTATGAATACGAGATGTGGAATTCAGATATTCCGGATCCTCATGAGGATAATTTTAAGTCTTTGTATAAGAGTATCCCTTTTATGCTTGTGTTAAAAGAAAAAGGCGCCTACGGGATTTTCTTTGACAATCATAATAAAACATACTTTGATCTGGGAAAAGAATCCGATGCATACTATGTGTTCGGCGCAGATGCGGGAAATCTGGATTATTACTTTATCGGAGGCGAGAGTCTTAAGGAAGTAATATCCGATTACACATGGTTGACCGGCAGAGCGCCCATGCAGCAGCTATGGACCTTAGGATTCCATCAGTCCAGATGGGGGTATGAATCAGAAGAGGAAATCCGCAGCATTGCAGAGGGCATGAAGAAGCATCAACTGCCCTGTGACTGTATTCATTTTGATATTGATTATATGGATCATTACAAAGTGTTTACATGGAATCAGGAAACTTATGAAGACGGCGCAAAGGTGATCTCTGATTTTAAAGATATGGGAATCAAAGCAGTGACCATTATTGACCCCGGCGTAAAGGTTGAGAAAGATTATTACGTCTATGAAGAGGGGGTTAAAAACGGATACTTTGCAAAGACACCGGAAGGGGAGATTTACGTCAATGAAGTGTGGCCGGGAGATGCCGTATATCCTGATTTTGGTGATCCCAAAGTACGCAGATGGTGGGGAGAAAAACAGAAATTCCTGATTGATATGGGCGTGTCCGGGGTATGGAATGATATGAACGAACCTGCAAGCTTTAGAGGGCCGCTGCCGGATGATGTGGTGTTTACGGATGAGGATGTGCAGGCACCCCATTCTCAAGTGCATAATATCTACGGTCACAACATGGCAAAGGCAACCTATGAGGGCTGGAAGGAATTGACCGGTAAACGTCCTTTCGTGATTACAAGGGCATGTTATAGCGGTTCTCAGAAATATACCACCGGATGGACCGGTGACAACCACAGCATCTGGTCCCACATCCGTATGGCAATTCCCCAGATGTGCAATTTAGGTATGTCCGGCATGAACTTTATAGGGACAGATGTGGGTGGTTTCGGCAGTGACTGTACGCCGGAGCTGTTTGCAAGATGGATTCAGCTGGGCTGTTTTTCACCGCTTTTTAGGGATCACTGCGCACAGGGATGCAGAGTGCAGGAACCGTGGCAGTTTGATGGGGAAGTATTAGAAATCAGCAGAAAGTATCTGAACCTGCGCTATGAACTTCTCCCTTATCTATATGATTTGATGCGTGAATGTGAGCTTACGGGCATTCCGATGATGCGTCCGCTGGTTCTGGAATATGAAAGGGATGAAAACGTTAAAAATAGAAATGACGAGTTCATGCTGGGTGACCGGATGCTGATTGCCCCGGTGGTAGAGCAGGGCGCGAGAGAAAAAATGGTTTATCTCCCGGAAGGCATCTGGTATGACTATTGGACCGGAGAAAAGAAAGAAGGGAAGTCCTTCTTTGTCAGAACGGCACCTCTTGACTTATGCCCTATTTACGTGAAGGCGGGAGCCGTCATCCCTAAATATCCGGTAAGAATGCATGTTGGAGAGGATAAGGATGAACTTTTGATCTTAGAGGCATATCCCGGAGAAGGAAGCTACCGGCATTATCAGGATAATGGAGAAGATTTCCAGTATCGCCAGGGGGCTTTCAACGAATATGAAATTAAAAATAGAAACGGACAGGTAGAAGTAGAAAAGCTGCATGAAGGCTATCGTGGGTATGGACGAATAGAAATAAGGACAGGGGAAATGATATGGTCAAGGTGACTTATCTGTATCACAGCGGCTTCGCAGTGGAACTGGATGAATACGTGCTGATCTTTGATTACAGCACGCCGGAAGACTTTATACCTTTTATCCCCAAGGAGAAACAACTGATTCTATTCTTCAGCCATAAGCATCAAGACCATTTTCAGCTAAAAACTCTTGAGTGGGCGGAAAAAATATCAAAAAATACTTACTATTTTGTTGGTAATGATATTAAATTAAATGAAAAATATCTGGAACGAAAAGGGATCGCACCTGATATTTTATCAAGGATGGTGCGGATGAAGGGCAGCGAGACTTATCAGGATGCCAAAAAAGATTTTGAGATTGAAACACTCCGGTCCACAGATCAGGGAGTTGCCTTTCTGGTCAGAATCGGAGATATTTCCATCTACCACGCCGGAGATTTGAATCATTGGTATTGGGAAGAAGAACCCAAAAGCTGGAATGAGCAGATGGAGAAAGCATATCAGACAGAAATTGACAAAATTGCGGGAAGAGAATTTGATATTGCTTTCGTCGTGCTTGACCCAAGACTTGAGTCAGGTTACCTCTATGGGATGGACTACTTTTTACAAAAAGTACCAGCCAAAAACATATTCCCCATGCACATGTGGGAAGATTATGATGTAATCAAAAGATACAAACAGACCGGAACCGGAAAACGCTTTGCCGAGCGAATCAGAGAAGTTTCGGAGCAAAACAGAGAATTCCTCTTGCGGGTATGATGTAATTTCCGCAAGTCATGGGACGGGAAATCATCTGCTTCATCGATGGCATACCTCCCAGAGACAGAGCACATAAAAAGTCCGCACCGAACCTATGTACAGCGGTAAGAATGACTAGGCATCCCCTCGGATAGATACATCCATGTTGACGCAACCGGCGTATTGGTCCATCCATGGACCAAATTACGCCTTTGGCGGACATCCTGTCCGCCAATTGCTGAGTATCAGAGGATGCTAAGTCATTCTAACCGCTTCCCATAAGGTTCGGTGCAGATTTTTTATGCGCTCTGTCTCTGGGAGGTATGCCGTCGATGAAGCAGATGATGTCTCGTCCCATGACTTGTGAGATGATCTAGGGCAGACAAAAGCAGTATAACAGGTGGGAAAATGCGTATAATAATCCATGAAAACAATCCGACAGAAGGAATGTTGTAAAAATGGAGGACGACGATGGATTATTTTAATGCATTCTGGATAGGAGGGCTGATTTGCGCTCTGGTTCAGATTTTAATGGAAAAGACAAAGATGATGCCCGGTAGAATCATGGTGCTGCTGGTCTGTCTGGGGGCGATTATCGGTGTGTTCGGCTGGTATCAGTCTTTTGTTGAGTTTGCGGGAGCAGGAGCATCTGTTCCGCTTCTTGGATTTGGTAATGTTCTGATGAAAGGTGTCAAGGAAGCAGTAGATAAGGATGGATTTATGGGACTGTTCTCCGGTGGATTTAAGGCAGGTGCGGTGGGAACCTCGGCGGCCTTGATTTTCGGCTACCTTGCAAGCCTCATCTTCAACCCCAAAATGAAGAAGTAGGGGAGGGCAAGCCTCATAGTGCGGTCTGGCAGCCCTGACACAGCCTCTCTGCCCTGGGATTAAGGATTCAAACAGCTGCCTAGGCGCAGCGTTATTGAGATTCCGGCGGGGCAGACAAAACATCTGCTGCGGAGCTTATGGAAGGCGGTTAGAAGGACTTAGTATCCCATCTCGATACCCAGCAATCGGCGGACAGGATGTCCGACGAAGGCGTAACTTGGTCCATGGATGGACCAATACGCCGGTTGCGTCCTCATTGAACTATCTATCTATGGGATGCTTAGTCCTTCTTACCGCCGCACATAGGTCCGCAGTGGATGTTTTGTCTGCCCCGCCGGAATCTCAATAACGCTGCGCCTAGGCAGCTGTTTGAATCCTTAATCCCAGGGCAGAGAGGCTGTGTCAGGGCTGCCAGACCGCACTATGAGGCTTGCCGTTGATAGGACTCGAGGCTATGATCACAATTCCAATTCAGCTTTTTCTTCTGGGAGAGAGGGATGGTGGGATGATGAGGGGAAGAGGAGGCGGGGAGGCTGGGGTTAGGGTTTCAGGGCTATAGCGGAAAATCGGAAATTTCACTTACGGAATGGTACATACCCAGGGGAAAATCGCCATGGAGGGCGATTTTAGGAGCCATAAGGCAGGATGCCGTCTGGCTCCGCCCCGTCCGGTTTGAAACACCCATATCCATTCCGTTAGTGAAATCCGATTTGGAGATTAGACCTGAAACCCTAACCCCAGCCTCCCCGCCTCCTCTTCCCCTCATCATCCCACCATCCCAATCCCGCCAGAGACCAAACTAAATTGCAGCATTACATAATAATGTGCAGAGACATTTCCATTGTTTCTTTTTTGCCGGTGCGCTATACTATAGAAGGAAAAGGAGTGTATGTGTGATGATACAGGAAAGATTATGTAAACTAAGAAATAGTATGCAGGCGGCTGGGATGGACTGTTATCTGATTCCGACTTCGGATTATCATGACAGTGAGTATGTCAGCAGTTTTTTTATGGTAAGGAAATATTTCAGTGGATTTACCGGTTCAGCGGGAACCTTGGTGGTGACGAAGGATGAGGCGGCTCTTTTTACTGATGGGAGATATTTTATTCAGGCAGCAAAGGAACTTGCGGGTACGGAAATTAAGCTCATGAAAATGGGAGAGCCGGGAGTGCCTACCATAAGCCAGTATCTTGAAATGGTACTGAAAGAGGGAGAAAATCTGGGATTTGACGGAAGAGTGGTAAAGGCGGACGATGCAAAGAATTATGAAGAGATTTTGAGCAAAAAGCATGGGAAGATAATCTGGGATAAGGATCTGGCGGAAGAAATCTGGGAGGATCGTCCGGCACTTTTGCACCATCCGGTATCTATTCTGGAGGAATGCTATAGTGGGGAAAGTGCATCCTCCAAAATAGAGCGTGTGCGGGAAAAAATGAAGGCAGAAGGTGCCAACGTGCATATTTTGACTTCGCTGGATGACATTGCCTGGCTTTTTAATATCCGGGGAAATGATGTAGAAAGTTGTCCGGTAGTACTGTCCTATGTTGTGGTTACTATGGATGAAGTGCTGCTTTTTGCAAAGGAAAAGGAGAAACAGAGCAGAAGTGAGGACGGCAGCGATGAAATCTGGACTAAGGAGCTTTGCCAATACCTTGAGGAAAATGGGATTAAGCTTTGCTTTTACGAGGATTTTTATGCGTATGTTTCCCAGATTCACGGAAAGAAGGTCTTACTCTGCAAAGGGCGTGCAAATTGTAGGCTTATAAAGGAACTTTGTGAAGATGTCACCGTTATTGACAGACCCAATCCGACAACGCTAATGAAGGCGGTCAAAAATCAGACGGAGATGGAAAACTTAAGAAAAGCACATTTGTGGGACGGAGCGGCGGTCACTCATTTTATGTACTGGCTTAAAAAGAACGTGGGGAAGATATCTATGACAGAAGTGAGTGCTTCCGCATATCTGGAAGGGCTGCGGGAGACATATGATCATTTTATAGAGCCCAGCTTTAGTACTATATGTGCCTATGGTGCAAATGGTGCGATAGCACATTACAGCGCAAAGGAGGACGCTTGCGAGGAAATCCGCCCGGAAGGAATGTTGCTGGTGGACAGCGGCGGACACTATCTGGAGGGCTCCACGGATATTACCAGAACATTTATTCTGGGGAGCATTTCAAAAGAGATGAAGGAGCATTTTACGTTGGTGCTCCGTGCGTTGCTAAATCTTAAAAACGCCAGATTCCTTCATGGATGCAGGGGAGTCAATCTGGACATTATGGCAAGACAGGTGTTATGGGAAAAGGGACTGGACTACAAACATGGAACAGGTCATGGTGTTGGTTATCTGCTCAGTGTGCATGAAGGTCCCAACAGCTTTAGATGGAAACTTCTTCCGGACTATCAGGATAATGCAGTTTTGGAGGAAGGTATGGTCACTACAGATGAACCGGGTATTTATATAGAAGGAAGCCATGGAATCAGGCTTGAAAACGAACTTCTTTGCAGAAAAGACGAAGCAAATGAGTACGGACAGTTTATGCATTTCGAGGATCTTACCTGCGTGCCGTTTGATCTTGACGGAGTGGAAGTTTCCCTTCTTACTGATGTGGATAGAAGAAATCTTAACGCTTATCACAAGGAAGTGTTTGAAAAATTAGAGCCTTATTTTGAAGGTGAAGAACTTGAATGGCTGCGGGAAGTTACCAGAGAAATATAGAAAACGGGGAAGAAAACACATGATACCGAAAGTAAATACAGATGAAAAGGGAATTCTAAAAAATATCACCTGTTTTGCATTGGATATGGACGGAACGATCTATCTGGGAGAAAAGTGGATTGATGGAGCAAGGGAGTTTTTGGAGGCTATGGAGAAAACCGGAAAAAGATATGTGTTCCTCACCAATAATTCTTCCAAAAATCCGCAGGCATACGTTAAAAAGCTGGGGAGAATGGGACTTGATGTGGAGGAGTCCAGAATCGTGACATCCGGGCAGGCAACAATTGCTTATCTGAAAGAAAATTTTCCGGGAAAGAAGGTTTATCTGCTGGGCAATGAACTTCTGGAAGAGCAGTTCTTAAAGGAAGGGATTTTACTTGATGAGAAAGCGCCGGAAGTGGTGGTGGTGGGCTTTGACACTTCCCTTACCTATGCTAAAATGTGCAGAGTATGTGATCTGGTAAGAGAGGGGCTGCCTTACATCTCCACCCATCCGGACTATAACTGCCCCACAGAAACCGGATTCATTCCTGATGCCGGGGCGATACATGCGTTTATCCATGCATCAGCGTTCCGGTATCCGGATCATATCATCGGAAAGCCCAATGGAGATATCATGGATTACCTTGCAGCGCGGGAAGGAGTATTAAAGAGCGAGACCGCTATGGTGGGGGACCGGCTCTATACAGATGTGGCTGCCGGTGTCAATAATGGTTACACTGGGATTCTGGTATTAAGCGGAGAGGCAGGTATGAAGGATGTGGAGACATCAGAGGTTATGCCGCATCTCATTTTCACATCGGTTAAGGAGATGATTCCGTTTCTAAAAAAATGACAGGAAAGCGGTTGACAATGTGGCAGATGCATGATAGATTATAGGCAATGAAAAGCTTCAGTGCTTTTGCGGCGATAGAGAGGAGCTACCCGTCCCGACTTTGCGGGCAATAAAGATACAAAGGTCGTCTCTGCCTATGGAATTAGCATAGGACTGCTCCCAGAATTGCAATTCAACAAAGAAATGTAATGCCTGAGCCTAACCGCTCAGGCAATTTCTTTTCACGGAAGGATGAGACAATGCGGACGCTTTTGCAGATTTTTCAAGATACGAAAGAGGTGTTGTGCAGATATGACTATTATATCCATACACAGAAGCGTATACTCCACCTTACAAATTCAGAGATCAAGATACCGCATTTAATGGGGATGCAGTATCTTGGAAACCCAAATCAGTTCACCGGGGATTATGGCGCTTATGCAATTAAAAAACAGCGTATTACAATGGAATCAGTGGAAAAACTGGTGCGGAAATATTACAAGACGGAGGAAAAACAGCGCAGAGTATTAGAGATGATCCACAGAAAGCTGGATAACCTTAGAGGATTAGGGGAAATGTTTTCTTCTTATTCAAGGCTGTACCTGTATAAGAATGAGCAGAACAGGGATTCGAAATTTCAGAGTGATTATCTGCTTGTGCATGAGAATGGGAAGAAAATCCTACATCTGGGACTTGTTAAATCGGAAAGTGGCAAAGACCTTTATCATTGCAATTCTTTTATGACAACTTATCAGAATGACCGCGACAGGGATTCTTTTTTTCGTAGTTTGCCACAGCATTATGAGATAACAAAGATTGTAAGGGAAAATAAGGATACAAAGCATAAAGAAACTATTTATCAAAGCATGGAAGCGGAGCAGAGAGAAAAATTTGGCATAGAGAAAATGCTTGTAACCGCAGGGATACAGATAGATAAAAAACTCATAAATTTTATCCTTCGACTGAATAAGAAATTCGGCATATACCATACAGTGGATATGATAAATGACAATGAGGCTCTGCTTAGGAAATGCACAGATAAAAGGGAAAAGAACCTTGTAACGGAGTTCCTTGCATTGTGGGAGGGAAAAGGAAATGGCATATAAGCAGGAATTGTGGGATGAGGCGAAGAAAAAGTGTCGTATCGGGGATGAAGAAATCCGCATGGCAAAAGAAATTATAATCTGGATTTAACGAGGGATATGTATGAATATATATGATTTTTGGAAAGACATTTTGGGACAAAATGCGAATGCCATCAGAGGATATTTTGACAAGGATGCTTATATAAACTGGCATTGCACAAATGAGCATTTTAACGTAGACGAGTTTATTGTTGCAAATTGCGAATATCCCGGTGACTGGAATGGTGAGGTTGAAAGGGTTGAAAAAACAAATGATGTATTTATTACAGTAACCCATGTATATTCGAAAGACAAAGCATTATCATTTCATGTGACTTCTTTCATTAAAGTTGTTGGCGATAAAATTGTATCTGTTGACGAATATTGGGCTGATGATGGTGATGTACCTAACTGGAGGCTGGCCAAAAATATTGGAAAGGCAATTAAATAATAGGAAGCAGACATAGAAAGGTTACATATGGGATTACAGTTTTATTTTGGGGGATCAGGCGCCGGAAAAAGCCGGCAGCTTCATGAAGACATTATAGCATGGGCGGGACGGGAACCGTCCCGTGATTTTTTATTCCTGGTACCGGATCAGTTTACCATGCAGACGCAGGTGGATCTGGTGGGGGCAAGCAGTTGCGGCGGTATTATGAATATAGACGTGCTCAGCTTTGGGCGTCTGGCACACCGCATTTTTGAGGAAACCGGATATGGGAGCAGACCGGTGCTGGATGATACCGGAAAGAGTCTTGTGCTTCGAAAGAGTGCCGCGTCTTTAAAAGAGGAAATGCCTGTTATCGGGAAAAACTTAAATAAGATAGGTTATATTCACGAGGTGAAATCGGCTATTTCCGAATTTATGCAGTATGGTATCAGCAGCGTGCAGGTAGGAGAACTGGCTGAGTTTGCGAAGGGAAGAGGGGCGCTTTATAGCAAACTGAAAGATTTGGAAGTCATTTACCGGGGGTTCACGGATTATATACAAGACCGTTTTATCACAACAGAAGAGACGCTGGAACTTTTGACGAGAGCGGTAGGAAAATCAAAGCTTATTTCGGACAGCGTGATCATATTTGACGGCTTTACAGGGTTTACACCTATTCAATACCGGTTGATTCAGGAACTTTTAACGCTGACTGAAAGAGTCATCGTTTCCATAACGATTGATATACGTGAAAAACCTTTCAAAATAGGCGGGGAACAGGAACTGTTTTATTTAAGTAAGAAGACAGTCTGTGATTTGTGTCGTCTGGCAGAGATAGTGCATGTTAAAAGAACAGATGATATTTATATTAAAAATGGGACTTTGGCAAGGTTTAAGGACAATAAAGAGCTGGCACATTTAGAGCAGAATCTTTTCCGGTATCCGGTAAGACCCTATGAGGGGACAGAATGTGAGAGCATTCATCTGATGGAGGCGCTGCATCCGGCGGATGAAGTGCGGAAGGTCAGCATACGCATTAAAAAGTTGGTGCTGGAGGAAGGGTACAGCTACAGGGATATTGCTGTGGTCACGGGAGATTTGGGAACCTATGCGGATTACTTTGAAAGGGAGGCGCTTGCCTATGATATTCCGGTTTTTCTGGATCGGACCAGAGGGCTTTTGCTCAATCCTTTCATTGAATATATCAGAAGTGCGCTTAAAATCGTTCTCTATGATTTTTCTTACGAGACAATTTTCCACTATCTGCGGTGTGGTCTTACAGATTTTGCGCCGGAGGAGATTGACCGGCTGGAAAACTATGTACTTGCCCGGGGAATCAAGGGTAAGAAAAAATGGAGACAGGCATTTGTGCGGAAAATGGATGCAAAGGCAGCTGCAAAAGAGCAGGAGCAGCTTCTCTTGCTGGAAGAATTGAATCAGATCAGGGAGCGATTCATGGATCAGATTTCTCCTCTTCTCCAAAAAAAAGAGAATGCAGGTGAAATGGTGAGAATGCTCTACGATTTTATTGTGGCAGGACGGATTCAGGAGAAGCTGGCAGGATATGAACAATACTTTAAGGAAAACAGGGAGCCGGAGCGGGCAAGGGAATATGCCCAGATCTATAGGCTGGTAATGGAACTTCTGGAGCAGATTATAGGATTGCTTGAAGATGAGCCGATGAGCCTTAGGGAATTCGCGGATATTCTGGACGCAGGCTTTGGAGAGATTGAGGTGGGTACCATTCCGGGAAGTGTGGACAGAGTAGTAGTGGGAGATATGGAACGAAGCCGCCTTAAGCAGGTGAAGGTCCTGTTCTTTCTGGGAGTGAATGACGGGAATATTCCAAAGAGCGGTACAAAGGGCGGGATCATTTCTGATATTGACAGAGAGTTTTTACAGCAGTCCGGGTTTGAACTTGCGCCGACTCCAAGACAGCAGATGTATATCCAGCGGTTATATCTATATGCAAATATGACGAAACCATCCGGCAGGCTGTATCTGTCCTTTTGTCGGATGAACAGTCAGGGCAAAAGTATCCGACCCTCCTATCTGGTGGAATTGATGAAAAAGCTCTTTCCGCAGTTGGAAACGGAAAAAGCGGGGCTTATTTATCCGCCTTTTGCGCAGATGATAGGGAAGAAGGATGGACTGATGTACCTTTCCGAGGGACTTCGTGATTATGCGGCAGGCAGGAAAGGGCAGCTTAATGAGGAAGAATTAAGCATTTTATATAGTCTGTACGAGGGGGATGAGGATTACAGGGATTATGTGGGAAAACTGGAGGAGGCTGCTTTTGCCGAGTATGTGCATAAACCTCTTGCAAAGGCAGTGGCGAAAGCTTTGTACGGCAGTATGCTGGAAAACAGTGTGAGCCGTCTGGAAAAATATGCCGCCTGTGCTTATTCACATTTCCTGCAATATGGTCTGTTGCTGAAAGAACGCGAAGAATTCAGCTTTGAGCAGGCGGATCTGGGAAATATATTTCATGGGGTACTGGAAATATTTGCAGGAAAACTTGCAGAAAATAATCTGACCTGGTTCGACTTTCCGGAGGAGGAAGGCGACAGGCTTCTTAAGGAGGCGTTGGAGGCATGCACCATGACCTACGGGGAGACGGTCTTATACAGCAGTGCACGTTATGAATACATGATTGAGCGAATGTACCGGATTCTAAAGCGAACCGTGCGGACGTTGAAAGCCCAGCTGAAAGAGGGAGATTTTATTCCGGACTCCTTTGAAATGTCTTTTTCCAAGGTGGAGTCTCTTGACGCGGTGAATATCTCCTTGTCTGATGCAGAAAAGATGAAGCTTAGGGGAAGGATTGACAGAATTGATACCTGTGAGGATGCAGAACACGTCTATGTGAAGATAATAGACTATAAATCAGGAAATAAAAAATTCGATTTGGCCGCTCTTTATTATGGTCTGCAGCTACAGCTTGTGGTTTATATGAATGTTGCTTCCGAAATCACCAAAAAGAAGCATCCTGACAAGGAAATTGTTCCGGCCGCCCTTCTTTATTATCATGTAAGCGATCCTATGATAAAAGCGGAAGGAGAATTGACAACGGAAGAAATAAACAAGGAGATTCTGAAAGAACTGCGAACCACCGGAATTGTCAATGAGGATGAAAAGATAGTAAGCCTTTTGGATAAAAATTTTACCGACAAGTCGACGGTGGTGCCGGTAGAGCGGAAAAAAGATGGCAGTTTTTCTCTGCGCTCCAGCACCATTGCTAAGGAGGATTATGAGATCGTTTCCCGATTTGTGAATCACAAAATCAGACAATTCGGAAGGCAGATTCTGGAAGGAAATATTGAGGTAAACCCCTGTGAACAGGGGGGAAGACAGTCTTGTACTTATTGTGCCTATAAGGGAGTATGCGATTTTGAAGAGAAAATACCGGGTTACCACACCCGTATGCTTTCCTCACCGCCGGCAGAAGAATTGCTTGAAAAAATGCAGGAAGAAATTCATGATGAAGATGAATTCCTGCAAAATGATTAAAAGGAGAAGGTAAGATATGACAATGACATTTACGCCTGAGCAGCAAAAGGTAATCGATTTAAGGAATAGAAATATTCTGGTTTCAGCGGCGGCTGGATCAGGAAAAACAGCTGTTTTGGTAGAACGTATTATTGGCATGATTACAGATAAGGAACATCCTGTGGATGTGGATCGTCTTTTAGTGGTGACTTTTACCAATGCAGCAGCAGCGGAGATGCGGGAGAGGATTTCGCTGGCAATTGACAGGAAACTGGAAGAAGATCCGGAGAATATTCATCTGCAAAAGCAGGCATCCCTTCTCCACAATGCGCAGATTACCACAATAGACAGCTTTTGCCTTTTCATTATCCGGAATAATTTTAACGATATTGGTCTTGATCCAGGCTTTCGGGTTGCTGATGAAGGAGAACTGCGGCTTTTGAAGCAAGATGTGATGACAGAACTTTTAGAGGAGAGCTATCAGCAGAAAGAGCAGGCATTTACGGACTGTGTGGAGTACTTTACAGGCGGAAGCAATGACAGACTTTTGGAGGAATATATTGGAAAGCTATATGAGTTTTCCATGAGTTATCCCTGGCCGGAGGATTGGATTAGAGAATGTGTAGGAGATTATAAAATATCAGGTGTTACAGAACTGGAAAATACAAAGTGGTGCAAGTATCTGGTCACTTATATCCAGACGATTGTCAGCGAATGTGTGAATCATATAGATAGGGCAATCCAGATTGCAGAGAGACCGGACGGACCATATATGTATGGAGAGATGCTTGAAGGAGAGCGGAAAATGCTTGCACGTCTTTCGGATCTTACCAGTCTTCAGGACTATTATGAAGCCTTCGAGACTCTTTCTTTCGGCAGATTGTCAACGAAAAAGGATGCTTCGGTAAATCCGGTATGCAGAGAAAAGGTAAAAGAACTACGCGGAGAAGTCAAAAAGCAGTTGGAAAACGTGAAGACGTCCCTCCTATTACTGTCTCCCGGGCAGGTGGCAGAGAGAATGAAAAAGGCAGCGCCTCATGTGGAGGAACTTCTCCTCCTGGTACTTTCTTACATGGAAAAGCTGGATGAGAGAAAGCGGCGTGACAATATCATAGATTTTCATGATATGGAACATTTTGCGCTGAATATCCTGCTGAAAAAGGGGGAAGATGAAAATCTGATTCCGTCTCCGGCAGCATTAGAGTACCGCCAGTTTTTTGAGGAAATCCTGATTGATGAATATCAGGACAGCAACCTGGTGCAAGAATTGCTGTTAAAGGGCATTTCAGGAGAGGAAGAGGGAAGGTTCAACCGCTTCATGGTAGGAGATGTAAAACAGAGCATTTATCGTTTCCGGCTGGCACGCCCAGAACTGTTCATGGAAAAATACGCATGTTATTCTAAAGAGGATGGAGAGCGTCAGCGAATCGATCTTCATAAGAATTTCAGAAGCCGTCCCCAAGTGCTCGACAGTGTGAACCGGCTGTTTGAGCGGATTATGGGAAAGCAGCTGGGGGGAGTGGAATATGACGAGGAGGTTGCCCTTTATCCAGGCGCTTCTTACGAAGAGGCGGAGGCACAATCCTTCGACACAGAGTATCTGATCATTGGCAAAGATAAAGAATCGGTGCTTTCGGCAAGGGCGCAGGAGGCGTCTGTGATTGCAGGAAGAATCAGGGAAATGCACCAGAACTTTCAGGTGACTGACAAAGAGACCGGTATGCTAAGACCTGTCAGATACAGTGATATAGTTATTTTATTGAGAACGACCGCAGGCTGGGCAGATGAATTTAGAAATGTACTGGAAAAAGAGGGGATTCCCGCTTATGTGGCTCTGCGCACAGGCTATTTTCAGGCAGTAGAAATAAAAGCATTGATGCAGTATCTGAATGTAATCGACAATCCTCTTCAGGACATTCCACTTTATGGTACATTGAAATCTTTTTTCGGAGGCTTTACAGAGGAGGAAATCAGTCAGATACGGTCAGCAGATAAGAAATGTTCCTTGTATGACCTGCTGGCCTCCTATGAAGGTGATCTGAAGGAAAAAATATATCTTTTTATGGAACGTCTTACTTATTATAGAAGAAAGACGACTTATACACCGATTCACAAATTGATACAGGAGATTCTTGAAGATACAGGGTATCTGGATTATGTAACGGCACGCCCCGGAGGGGAACAGCGCAGAGCCAATGTGGAGATGCTTCTGGTCAGGGCGGCTTCATTTGAAAATACCAGTTATTATGGGCTTTTCCATTTTCTTCGCTATGTGGAGCAACTTGAAAAGTATGAGGTGGACTACGGGGAGGCCGATGTGCTGGATGAAAATGCGGATGTGGTGCGCATTATGAGCATTCACAAGAGCAAAGGTCTGGAATTTCCGGTCTGCTTTGTGGCAGGTCTTTCAAAGAAGTTCAATATGCAGGATATCAGCGGAAGATTAATTGCAGACGTGGATATGGGAATCGGTGTGGATTACATTGACAGTGCCTTGCGCCTTCAAAGCCATACCTTAAAGAAAAATGTGGTGGCGCTTAAAATGAAGATTGACGCCTTGGGGGAAGAAATGCGGGTGCTCTATGTTGCCATGACCAGAGCAAAGGAAAAACTGATTCTGACAGCTGCCGTACCCGACATTGATAAATTCCGCGAAGAGATGGATAAGGAAAAGGAATTTGGCGCAAAAGGGGATGAGAAGATACCTTTTTCAGTTCTTGCCAGTGCAGGTTGTTATCTTGATTTTGTCTTCCCATGTCTTAGGGAGGCAGCGCTGATTGGTCCGGAGGATCTATTTATTAAAGATGTGGAAGAAATGACACGGCAAAGTGACCGGAAGAGACAACTTTTCCTGAAAGTGGAGTCCGCCAAAAAGGATCACTCTGACAAAATGATTCAGTTGTCAGAGAGACTTTCACGGAGTTACCCCTACCAGTACTTGTCAAATCTTTTTGTAAAGACGACAGTGTCAGAATTAAAGAAAAAAGCGTTCCATGATTTACCGGAACAGTCAATAAGTGGATTGGATGCAGGCGCAGACCGTGGGAAGGATATGGAGCAGGCATTTACAAAGCAGCTGTTTGAAGAACAGGAGGTGGTTCCTTACATACCGTCCTTTATCAGCAGTAAAGAAGAAGTATCCGGAACCGACAGGGGAAGCGCCTACCATAAAGCCATGGAGTTGCTTGATTTTAAGACTGTTATGAGGCTGGAGAGCAGGATGGACAAGGAAGCGGAAATCAACCGTCAGTTGGATGAATATGAACAGGAGGAGGTGCTTGATGACAGATGGCGGAAAAGCATTGCCGCTTCTAAACTGGTACTTTTTTTTGAAAGTACACTGGCAGCACGCATGGCAAGAGCTGATGCAGAAGGAAAACTGAAAAGAGAGCAGCCTTTCGTAATGGGGCTTCCAGCAAGCAGGCTTGGAGAAGGTTTCCCTGACAGTGAGCAGGTGCTGATACAGGGAATTATCGATGTGTTCTTCGAAGAAGATGGGGGAATCGTGGTGGCTGATTATAAAACAGATGTTGTCAAAAAATCAGAAGAACTGATTTTGAGATATCAGACACAGCTTGATTACTACGCGGAAGCACTCTCACGTCTTACCGGCAAAAGTGTGATACAAAAAATCATCTATTCATTTGCTCTTGGGGAAGAGATTATGCTATAATTATACAAATTAGATTATAGTACGAAAGGAAAAGTTATGGGAATTTTGGCATTTGTGTTGATTATTGGACTTTGCGTTATCATTGGCTTAGTGTTCACCATTATTGGCATGTTTGTGGGACATATTATTTTGTTTGATAGTATACTTATATCTATCGTGTCAGGAATATTGAGTAATCGTCTGCTACATATTCATCCTGCATTTTGCTTTTTGCTTAGTATTATTTTATTTATACTATTATTCAGACTTCAATATACAAAAGTAGGCTTTTGGATAATCAGTGTAATATTATCGGGATTTTGGGGATTTGTATTTTGTGTTATCGCATATGCGATGACGAACGGAGATATGGTATGGACATATGTAGTTCTTGGTGTTGGATTTGTGTTTATGATGCTGTTGCATTTAAAATCTAAAAATAATAATGAAGGTTAAGTCTGTCTGGCTACTTTTTTTGGGGGAGCCATTAGTCCGCACAGCATAACATTGGTCAGTGCGTGAATGGTAACTTGACAAATGATGTGAAGAAGTATATTGTTATATGAAAATAAAATAGATTGATCGCTAGGGGAGCATGAGCTGAGATTGTATATGCCTTAAAAGGTGTTTACTGACCCTCATTACCTGAACCGGATAATACCGGCGTAGGGAAGCTGATTTTCATAATTGTCATGATTGATATATTTTTGGATTCTTCTGTATTTTTCAGAGGGTCTAAATGAGGCATTTATGGAAATTCGTATTCTCCTCCTGTGATAAAAAGGAGGTTTTTTTATGTCTTATTTTGTAACACAGATTATGGATGAAGAAGGCGGCGTTTCCTATGCGCTGACAGGAGCTGGTTATGGAGTTTTGATTGCGATGGTGATTGCATTCCTTCTGCTGGGCTGTTTGCTCAGCGGGAACAGGGAAAGGAAAATCGGCACGAAACAGCTGGTTTTTTCTGCCATGGCAATGGCGCTTGGCATGGTGACCAGTATGATTAAGCTGATTGATATGCCAATGGGCGGATCTGTCACGCTGTGCAGTATGTTGTTTATCTGTCTGATTGGATATATGTTCGGGATTCGCACCGGGCTTATGGCGGCGGTAGCATACGGATTTCTGCAGCTGATTGTGGATCCTTATATTATCAGCATTCCGCAGGTGCTTACAGATTATATCTGCGCCTTTGGGGCGTTGGGGCTTTCCGGAGTCTTTGCGGATAGAAAGCATGGGCTGATCTGGGGATATCTCCTGGGGGTTCTGGGAAGATACTTTTTTTCCTTTTTATCAGGAATGATCTTTTTTGGAAGCTATGCATCTTATTATAATATGTCCGCTCCGGTTTACTCCCTTGCATATAATGGAGCATATCTGGGACTTGAGGCGTTGGTCACAGTAGTGATCCTGCTTCTTCCCCCGGTTTCGGCAGGTCTCCTTAAAGTAAAAAACATGGCGCAGCAGGATTCATAGAATTTATGGGAATATTCCTGTGAAATTGGAAATACCACTTGTAAATTACCATGGCAAGTGGTATTCTTTTTATAGTTTGGATAGTCGCCCGGGGGCGTTACCGGGAATAAAAAGATGGGAGAAAAAGTATGAGAGCGAGCGGCATTTTATTACCGATATCCAGTATTCCATCGGCATATGGAATCGGAACCTTTTCTAAAGAAGCATATGAATTTGTGGATTTCCTGAAGGCAGCAGGGCAGCGTTACTGGCAGATATTGCCATTAGGACCTACCGGTTATGGCGATTCCCCTTATCAATCCTTTTCTACTTTTGCAGGAAACCCTTATTACATAGACTTGGAAGCACTGATTGAAGATGGTCTGCTTACCAGCAAGCAGTGCGAGAGTTGTGACTGGGGAGGAAGCGAGGGGTATGTTGATTACGAGAAAATTTATCTCTCACGCTCCAAAGTGCTGAAAGAGGCATTTAAGAACAGCAGTATCGAGGAGAAGCAGGAATTTCAAGCTTTTGTAAAGGAAAATGATTCCTGGCTTCCGGATTATGCGCTTTATATGGCAGTGAAGGATTCCTATCAGGGGAAAAGCTGGGCGGAATGGGATGATGATATCCGCCTGAGGGAAACTAGTGCCATTGACAGATACAAGGAAGAATTAAAAGAAGAAATTCTTTTTTATGAATATCAGCAGTATTTGTTTGCGATGCAATGGACAAAACTTAAGAAATATGCCAATGACAAAGGAATCATGATTATAGGAGATATCCCCATTTATGTTGCCTTTGACAGTGCGGACGCATGGGCAAATCCCGAACTGTTCCAGTTTGATGAAAACCGCATGCCTACCGGTGTGGCAGGGTGCCCGCCGGATGCTTTTTCTGCAACAGGACAGCTTTGGGGCAATCCGCTTTACCGTTGGGATTACCATAAAGAAACCGGATATGCGTGGTGGATGCAGAGAATTGCATATTGTTACAAGCTATACGATGTAATCCGCATCGATCATTTCAGAGGATTTGATGAATATTACAATATTCCTTTCGGAGATACAACTGCCGAGTTCGGTAAGTGGGAAAAGGGACCAGGGTATGATTTGTTCAAAGTCATGAAAGAAAAATTGGGCAATAAGCCTGTCATTGCGGAAGATCTTGGATTTTTGACTCCATCAGTTATTAAACTGGTGAAGAAGACAGGTTATCCGGGAATGAAAATCCTGCAGTTTGCATTTGACTCCAGGGAAGAAAGCGATTATCTGCCGCACAATTATGTTGCGAATTCGGTGGTCTACACAGGTACACATGACAATGATACGACGGTTGGATGGTATCAGTCTATTAATCGTGACGATCGCAGTTTTGCACGAAAATATCTGAATATCAAGGGAAGCAAAGAGATTGAGTGGAATTTCATCCGCGCTGCCATTGCCAGCGTGTCAGATACTGCCATTATTCCGATGCAGGATTATCTGGGACTTGGAACAGAAGCCAGGATCAATGTTCCTTCCACTCTGGGGACAAACTGGAAGTGGAGAATGGTAAAGGGACAAACCAGCGACGAGCTTGCGGATAAGATATTCAAGCTGTGTAAGTTGTATGGAAGAGTAAAATAGTACGACGGAACACATAAGAAAATACGTATAGGAAAATACGCAGAAGCAAGGGGAACTTATTAGTGGATGAATTAACAATTAAAGACATAGCAAAAAAGTGCGGAGTAGGAATCAGCACGGTATCCAGAGCCATTAATAATCACCCTGACATTAGTCCGGAAACCAGGCAGATGGTCATGGATGTCATTAAGGAGACAGGATTTATACCCAACAACAGTGCAAGAAATCTGAAACGCACAGATGCAAAGTGTATAGCAGTTCTGATTAAAGGAATAACTAATCCGTTTTTCAGTTCGGCAATACAGATTTTTGAAACGCAGGTCCAGAAAAAGAAATATGCCATGGTCATACAACATGTAGATGCCTATGAAAATGAGCTGGATGTTGCATTACAATTAGTGAAAGAAAAAAGACTTCGGGGAATAATCTTTCTGGGAGGCGCTTATCAGCACGACCCGGAACAAATTGCAAAACTAAAGGTTCCTTTTGTGTTCTGTACAATAGGAACAGTTCAGGATACGGGGAAGAAGGTCTATTCCAATATCTCTGTGGATGACAGGGTGGAGAGTCGCAAAATGATAGACTACCTGCTGGATTTAGGACATAAAAGAATTGCAATCATCACAGAAGGCACAGAAGCAGAGTCGGTTGGACATCTGAGACTTGAGGGATATAAGGATGCCTTGAAGGCAAGAGGAATTGAAATAGACGAGAACCTGATTTATGAGGTAAAAGATCGGGAGGATCCATATTCAATGCAGAATGGCTATGCTCTGACGAAAAAGCTTTTGGCATCGGGAGTGGATTTTACAGCAGTTTTTGCCATTGCGGATTTTATTGCGGTGGGGGTATGCAGAGCGCTGCATGAGGCAGGAAAAAGAATTCCCCAAGATGTTTCAGTGGCAGGCTATGATGGTCTTGCCATAGGTGAATTTTGTATACCGCAGCTTACCACTATCAGGCAGCCGATGGAAGCTATGGCAGAAAAGACAGCCCAGCTTCTTCTGGATGTGATAGCCGGTAAATGTAAACATGAATATATCAGCTTTCCGGCAGAACTGGTGGAGCGGGAATCTACCGGAAAGCCAAGGAATCAGGAGTAATTTTAAAAGATTTTGCGGGATAAATTGGAGTTGTGATACTCTGGATTGTCCGTCACATCTGCGCCCAGCCATGCAGGAGGGATGAAGGTGTTTGCCATTTCCACATCAGGAAATTCCACTTCAGCTATGGCGAGAGGGGCAAATGGCGGATTGAAAATATCCAATTCTATTTTCAGATTGGCAGATTCTTCAGGAACGTCATATCCATCTTTAAATATGGGATTCTTGATAGGGATCAGAAACCTTTTTTTGGAAATGATGTTGCCGTCGGCTTTGGTAAGAAGATGTTCATAGGCAGTTTTGTTCAAGGGGAGATTGTATTCTTCCCTTGCTATAAGACCTTTTCCCTTATAAGTTAGATAATATTCATCATCCTGCCGGCGGATCCGTATGACAGGGTCAGTGCAAAGGTACGCCTGCTCAATGAAAAGGCAGCGGTATGAGGAAAGATCGGCAGGCAGTTCTTTTATCTTAAATTTTCGTTCAATTTCCATATCAGTTCTTCCTTTCTTTTCAAACTTAACAAATAATTAGTATTTTTTCCCAATATTATACCCTTCCTTAATAAAGTTTACAAATCGTTTATTGGTAATCCATTGCATTTAATGGTAAAATAGGTACAGAAAATGAATGAAAAAGGTGGGGTATGCTATGAGTAAAGTATGTGTTTTTTTTGGTACAGGCTACGAGGAGATAGAGGCGCTTACTGTAGTGGATATTCTGCGAAGGCAGGGAATAGATACGCAGACGGTTTCAATTATGGGTGAAAAAACAGTCGTTGGTTCTCACAATATTCCCGTTGTGATGGACAGCCTGATTGAAGACGTGGATTTTGGAAAAGTGGATGTGATTGTGCTGCCCGGCGGGCTTGCAGGAACAGAAAATCTGGAGGCATGTGAACTCTTAATGGAGCAGGTGGACGCTTTTGCATCGGAAGGGAAAACGGTGTGTGCAATCTGTGCGGCGCCGTCCATATTAGGACACCGCGGACTTTTAAAGGGAAGAAGGGCAATTGCCTATCCGGGCTTTGAAGACCAGCTTGAAGGAGCCGTTGTTACTTATGAGCCTGCTGTACAGGACGGAAACATCATTACAGGTCGTGGTATGGGATGTTCCATCCCGTTTGCACTTAAAGTAGTGGAATATCTGGCAGGCACAAAGGCCAGCGAGGCAATGGCAGAAAAAATTGTATACTTGAATAGGTAAGGAAAGAGAACGAATGAATATATTATTTTTTTTAACGCCCAAAAGTGAAGTGGCGTATGTTTACGACACCGATACAGTGCGCCAGGTTCTGGAGAAAATGGAAAATCATAGATATTCGGCAATCCCGGTTATCGCAAGGAAAGATGGGCGGTATATAGGCACATTGACAGAAGGCGATCTTCTCTGGTACATAAAGGAGCAAGGTGATTTATCTGTGCGGAAAGCAGAGGAAACACCCATGACAGTAGTTGCGCGTAAACGTGATAACGAACCGGTGGATGTGGATGTCAATATGGAGGATTTGCTGAACGTGGCAATGAATCAGAATTTTGTTCCCGTAATTGATGACAGGAAGCGGTTTATCGGGCTTATCACCAGAAAGGATCTGATTCAATATTTGTGCAGAAAACTGGTAACGGTCCAGCTTGAGGCTGGTGGGATGAGTATCAGGTAAAGGGGGAATGGCATGTACAATCAATTGACGCAAAAGGACATTGAGGCAATGGAGGCTGAGATAGAAGAAAGAAAGCTGGTGATACGTCCAAAACTTTTAGAATCTGTTAAGGAAGCCAGGGCACAAGGAGATCTCAGCGAAAATTTTGAATACTACGCTGCCAAAAGAGAAAAAAATAAAAATGAAAGCCGCATCCGTTTTCTGGAGCGTATGATCAAGACAGCAGAAGTGATACCGGATGACTCCAGAGAAGATGAAATTGGCATGAACAATACTGTGGAAGTAGAGTTTGAAGAAGATGGATCGATTGAGACATACAAAATTGTGACAACCATGAGGGGAAATTCGCTGGAAGGTCTTGTCAGCGTGGAGTCTCCCATTGGAAAGGCGCTGATAGGGCATAAAGTTGGCGACCGGGTTTATGTACAGGTCAATGCTGATTATGGTTATTATCTGACTGTAAAGTCTATAGAAAATACACAGGATGACGGAAGCGATAAGATACGGAGCTTTTGAATCTGTAAAATCAATTTTTTAGCGGAAAAACTTACCATTATATTTTCACGAACACCGTAAATACTATGAACAAGATAAGTGATAAAGAAAACGCTTTGAACGGAGAAAATCTTCAGGATAAGCGGACGCTTTAAACGCTTATCTTGAAGAAGACTGCAACAGACAGTCAAAAATAATAACGGAGGTGAATGAAGATGGCAAGCAGCAAATCTAATAGAGTAGAAGTTCCTGAAGCTAAGGCAGCTATGGATCGTTTCAAAACAGAAGTTGCTTCTGAACTTGGTGTTAACTTAAAAGAAGGCTACAACGGCGATTTAACATCCAAGGAAGCCGGTTCCATCGGTGGTGAAATGGTTCGTAGAATGATCAAGAAGCAAGAAGAAATGATGAAATAACGTAACCAGGAAACAAAGAATGACCCGTCTGCAAAAGCAGGCGGGTTGTTTTTTTGATCATAAGGTCGACTCGCGGAGCCTACTGACCGTTTTTTAAATACTTCTGTAGAGGAAGCCATATGATATAAGCGAGCACACTACCTGTCAGGGCGGTGATCAGCTGGGTGACGGAGAAAGTGACTCTGGCGGTTGCCAGGACTGCAGGAAGTGCTTCGGGTTTGGGGAGCTTGGAAGCGATATTGCTGCCAAATGCAGGAAGAAGAATCAGGACGATAACGATTCCCATAAAGGCGGCTTTTAAAATGGAGCCAACGATCAGACCGGCAGGAAGCTTCCATTTTAGATTAATCTTATTCTGGAAGTACCACACACAGATTGCCAGAATGACATTTCCTAAAATAACCGCCGGGAACATAAGGGGAATGGCAGCCATGATAGGCGAACCTGTAATAAAAAAAGCGGTAATGGGGGCAATAATGCTGATCAGAAGCCCACTCCACAAGCCAACCGCCAGTACGGCAATGATAATTGTTGTGTTTACGATAGGACCCGTAATGTATACGGAAAAGTTTTTGAAAAACTGACTTGCAATACATATGGCAAGCAATAGCGCTGTCTGAACAAGCTGTCTCGTTGATAATTTCATAATAAATCCTCCTGTACATAAGTTGTTAAATTTTTATCATACGAGTATTAGTATAAGAGAGAATGCGGAAAAATGCAAGATATTGAAAGAAGAGGGATGGGGCTAAATTGCTTGACACAGGAGTGGAGACGTCACATAATGAACAAAACGATAATACTTATTTGAAAATTTTATGATAGGAATGATTAAGTGAGAAGGAACGACGGAGAACCAAGCAGGGCAGAACTGAAATTTTTTTTAATCTTTGTTGTATTGATGGCAGGGCTGGCTGCTGTAATGTGGTATCGTGGATATTTGGGCAGCGCACAGAATAGACGGAAAGACACAGATATGCATCCATTGCCGATAGAAGAGCATGTATTCTTAGATCCCCCTAAACAGATTGTTGTAGACGATAGGAGCGTTTATGCAGAAAATGAGGCACTGAAGCTCTATCAATATTCATGCTATTATTACGATGAAGATCAACTTCTGGCAGAAGCGGATTATGATAAAAAGGGCAGTCTGATTAATTTGAATTGCTGGGAATACGACACCGCAGGAAATATGTGCCGGGAGCAGACACAAAATAAAATGGACGGCACGCGGACATGCCGCCATATTTATGAATACGACAGTCTCGGCAGGAAGGTGCACGAGAAGGTTTACTGGAATGAAGAGGTGGTAGAAGACAATTACTTCCGTTATACGGATCAAGGATGCGCGGGTGTCAGTTATTCCTATCTTGATCAGCATATCGACGGAGGAATATCTCAGTATTGTTCTTACCGTACGGAATATCTGGAAGATGAGAATGGTAATCCGTTGTGTGCTTTTAAACTAAAATCCCTGAATGTGGACATACCGAATGATGTGTGGACAATGCAGTGGACACAGCAGGATGATTATATGGTAAACCATGTCAAATATTATCAAAGAAATATATTGAATCCGAACAGCAGCGACTGGTATCGATATGCAGACACAGCAGATATGGAACAGTTCAATTTATATGAGTACAATGCTGAGACGGGAGATAAAAACCATATCCTGCAGCTGAGTTATGAGTGGCAGAACGACGAGAATGCATTTTGCCTGACAGTTCCTTTTTATCGGGCGCAGTATGAGGGGAATCTTCTCTTTTGGCAGATGTCCTATTCAGATAGGGGGTTGGTATATTACAGTGCGTGCCAGTATGATGCTGACGGACGGCTGGAGGCTGTTGTGGAATATGGAGCAGAGGAGGATGAATCTTATGCCGTATTCTATCGTTATGAATACCCGGAAGAAGATAAGATAGAGAAATATTCTTATTTCATAGAAGAAAGGGAATTCAGTCATTTATTTGGGGATGGAGACTGTGTTTTGCTTACTTTTTCATACACGGGTATTTTGACTGGAATAGAAATGACGGATGTGTCGGGAAAACTGATAGAAAAATACGAGTTCTGTGAAGTCGGAGAAGAACGGGGAAGATTTAAAAATATGTATGTTGGCGACAATGTGATTGTCGGGGAAAAGGCAGTTTTAGAAAAATTTGAGGAGGAAACGGAATCATTTGATTTTCGAGTGGGAGTGGGGAGTAGAATTACACGGCTTCCGAGTGAGAATAGATTGATGAGCCATGAAGAAGGGAGCGGAGAATAAATGGCAGTGATAGGAATTGACCTGGGAACAACGAACAGTCTTGCCAGCGTCTGGCGGAATGGAAGAATTGAATTGATTCCCAATACATTTGGCGAATACTTAACACCTTCGGTTGTCAGTTTTGAGGAAGACGGGGAAGTATATGTTGGTAAGGTGGCGAAAGAACGGCTGATTACAGCTCCGTCTGTCACGTTTGCCGAATTTAAGCGGAATATGGGGAGTGGCTATCGCTATTTTGCCAATGGGAAATATTATACGGCGGAGGATCTGTCTTCGTTTGTACTGCGCAGACTGAAGGAGGATGCGGAGACTTATCTGGGAGAAAAAGTGACAGAAGCTGTTATAAGTGTTCCGGCGTATTTTAACGACGATAAACGGTGCGCTACCAAAAATGCAGGAAAGCTGGCAGGTCTTAACGTAGAGCGGCTGATCAACGAGCCGTCTGCAGTGGCGTTAAAGCATCACATGGGTGTGGAGGAAACAGAGACTTTTATCATATTCGATTTCGGAGGCGGTACGCTGGATATTTCCCTTGTGGATGCTTTTGACAACTTGGTGGAAATTCAGGCGGTATCGGGAGACAATTATCTTGGGGGGAAGGATTTTAATGAGATTATAGCGGAAGATTTTTATAAAAATAATCATATTTCCAAGGGGAATCTGACGAAAGAAGAGCAGGGAATCGTTCTAAAAGAAGCGGAGGTGCTGAAAAGGGAACTTACCGATAAAGATAAGTCAGAAAGAAAGGTGTACATTCAGAATCAGGAATACATGATGCAGATGACGAACCAACATCTGATTCATATAGGCACGGAATTGTTTAAACGGATGTCCATGCCGATCAGGAGAGTCATCAATGACAGCGGCATGAGTGTGAATGAGATTGATAAGCTTATTTTGGTAGGAGGCTCTTCTAAAATGCCGGTGGTGGAGCAATATTTGAAAAGCCTGCTCGATATTTCTGTGGTAAGGGATGAAAGCCCTGATGAAAGTGTTGCGGAGGGCGTGGGAATTGCCGCGGCAATCAAGGAGCGCGTTGGTGATGTAAAGGACATGATCCTGGCGGACATCTGCCCATTTTCCCTGGGAACAGAAATCTATGACGGCAGCTTCTCTCCGATTATTGAAAGGAACGATACGCTGCCATGCAGTCACACCAGAGAATATGTAACGGTGGAAGATTATCAGAGTACAATGACCTTTCCTATTTATCAGGGAGACAATATGATCGCAAAGGAGAATCTGCTGCTTGGAACGATGCAAGTGGTGGGGCTGCCGCAGGAACCAAGAGGAAAGGTTAAGGCAAGAGTCACCTTTATGTATGATATCAATGGCATATTAGATATTCAAATCGTCAGTGGGGAGCAGTCTCTTCACAAGGTAATTATGAACAAAAATATGGGGCTCAGCGAAGAAGAACTGGAGGCGCGGCTTAAGCAGCTGCGGGGGATGACACTCAGTTCGATGGAGGATGAAAACATCCATTACCTGCTGGAAAAGGCACAGCGTCTCTATCAAGAGAGCACCCCTCCGGTGAGGGCATACATTGCGGAACAGATTGCCAGATTCCGCGCGATTATGATGCAGGAGCGCAATGCGCGCGTGCGAAGAGAAACATGTGTACATCTTTCCGTATGCCTGGAAGCAGTGGAGCGAAATAAATTTGATTTCAATGGTTTTGACGAATCCTTTTTTGAAGATGACAATGAAGAAGAATAAACAGGAAGAACGGAAAAGGCTTGGAAAATGACCGGAAAATGAATAGCGCCAGAAAGCTATAGGGTCAGGATATTTGGAGGAAACATATGGGCATATGGGGATTGCTTGGCATTGAGCCTACAACAGATCTCGAGAGAATTAAATCGGCTTATGCGAGACAAGCAAAGTTGTATCACCCGGAGGAACATCCGGTGGAATTTAAGGCTTTGCAGAATGCATATAAAACTGCAGTACGAATGGCGAAGAGCCAAAGGGCAGTGAAAGCAGAGGTGGAACAGCCTACGGATATGCCAGCAGCTTTTCCGCCGTCGTACAAGGCAGTGGAAGCGGAACCGGAACCGCCTGCGGATATACCTGTAGTATCTCCAACACCGCAGACGGAGAGGGTTTTTGATTACAGTGGTGTGGACGTGTATGGGGATCGGGAGAATTTTTTTAGGCAGTTTTTGCTGATTGCAAAAAATCCGTATCTCATGAATAATCAGATCGCATGGGATTATTTTCTGAACCAGAAGGAATTCAGGCACTTGTTTTTTGATACGGACTTTCGGATGAATTTTGTGCATACAATGTGCGGTTTGTATGGATGGAGTAGGAAAACGCTTTTATATTTTGAAGGATATTTAGAACAATTTCATACAGACGAGAATAGGCCGGATAATGGAAAATGGGAGACCAGCCTTCCGTGCTTTTTCATAAGGAAATTGCCTCGCCTCAGGCTTCCGATTTTTTGCAGGGACCATTTTTTGACCAAAGACGGGGCAGCTTTCCAGAAGAAGCTGCATTCACAAATCAGCAGATCGCTGGGAAGGGAACTGAATTATGAAGTGAGAGCCGATTTGATAAAATATATGAAGCTCTATTTACCATATGCAGAATCAAAGGAGGCATATATTGAGCGTCTGCATAGCGGATGGATGTCACAGCAGGTTATGTTGAACGTCTTGGCAGTACTGATTGGTCTCATTATGGTTGTATCGGTAGTTCGTTTTGTGGATCAAAAAATAGAGACGGAAAATGGCTTGGTTTATCTCAGGGAATTATACGGTTCGGAATTTGATGCCTGCTCTAAGGACAAGCAGGAGATTATATTGAGGAATTATAACCGCTATTGGGGGTATGCGGAGGAAGCGATTGATGATGTGATGAGCCGGTATGAAGGCTGGACTTCGCAGTAGGGTCAATGAAAAATCTGTAAATCTTTATTTGCAGAAATTTTTCATTGATCCATAAAACCTGAAAATGCTTATATCTGTTTCATCATTTTTACATGCTCTATATCAGCCTCTATAAAAATGTCAGACACTTTTTCATAGCCGCATTTTTCATAAAAACCAAAAACTTCATACTTGGCATCCATTTCAATAATTTTGGCTCCCTGGGTCTTATAATAATCTTCAATATATTCAATGACAATTTTACCTAAACCAAGACCTCTGTATTCTTTTAAAAAACAGAATCTCTGAATCTGTATGTTTCCATTTGCTGTATATAAACATCTGACTGTTCCAATATCATCTTTTTGGTGTTTGACCAGGAAATGAGTACATGATTTATTCAAGCAATCATATTGATCAACTTCAATTTTTTGCGGGACTCCTTTTTCAAGAGTAAAAACCCTGTTGCGTATTTCTAAACATCGTTCGAGAGAGTTTGTGTCAATGACTTTATAAATTCCTATATTTTCCATTTTTTATCAATCCTCCATCAAATTTATTGGCATATATAAATTGTAATGGATAAAATCAAGCAGAAAAATTCTGGTAATTTTTTTTCTTATATGATATAATCGTACAATGACTGTGAGTATGCCTGCAATTTGCCCGATAAGCGGTGAGTTTAGATAAAAGACACAGATGTATAAGGAGGATGTACTAGGATGAGCGTACAGGTAGAAAAGCTAGAAAAAAGCATGGCGAAACTGACAATCGAGGTTTCCGCAGAAGAACTGGAAAAGGCATTGCAGAAGGCCTTTTTAAAGAACAAAAATAAAATCAGCGTTCCCGGATTCAGAAAGGGCAAAGTGCCCCGTCAGATGGTGGAGAAAATGTATGGACCGGAAATCTTCTATGAAGATGCAGCTAATGAATTGATTCCCGAAGCGTATGAGCAGGCAGTGGAAGAATGCGGAGAGGATATCGTATCTTCCCCGACCATAGATGTAACCCAGATTAAGAAGGGTGAGCCCTTTATCTTTACAGCTGAGGTTGCGCTTAAGCCGCCGGTAAAATTAGGAAAATACAAAGGCGTCAAGGTTGAAAAAGCAGATACAGAAGTGACAGATGAGGAAGTGGACGCACAGATCAATAAGGAAAGAGAAAACAATGCCAGAAATATTGAAGTTACAGACAGAGCAGTGAAAGACGGCGATATGACCGTGCTTGATTTTGAAGGCTTCGTTGATGGAACAGCCTTTGAAGGCGGCAAGGGTGAAAACTATCCTCTGACAATCGGCTCCGGCGCGTTCATTCCGGGATTTGAGGAACAGCTGATTGGTGCTGAAATCGGCAAGGAAGTGGAAGTGAATGTTACCTTCCCTGAAGATTATCAGGCGGAGGAGTTAAAGGGAAAAGCAGCTGTATTCAAATGTACAATCAAGGAAATCAAGGAAAAGGAACTCCCTGAACTTGATGACGAATTTGCAAGCGAAGTTTCAGAATTTGATACTTTGGAAGAATACAAAGCAGATGTCAAGGCTAAACTGACAGAAGAGAAAGTAAAAGAAGCAAAGAACGAAAAAGAGGCAGCAGTCATTGAGGCGATTGTAAATGATTCTGAAATGGAAATCCCTGAAGCAATGCTCACTACACAGCAGAGACAGATGGTTGATGAATTCGCACAGAGAATCCAGATGCAGGGCTTATCCCTCGATCAGTACTTCCAGTTCACAGGAACCACCTATGACAAGATGATCGAGCAGGTAAAACCTCAGGCGGAGAAGAGAATCAAATCCAGACTGGTACTGGAAGAAATCGTAAAGGCAGAGAATATCGAAGCGTCCGAGGAAGATTTTGAAGAAGAAATAAAGGTAATGGCGGAAGCATACCAGATGGAAGCAGACAAAGTAAAAGAAATGCTTCCTGAAAAGAGTGCATCTCAGATTAAAGCAGACATTGCAGTGAGAAAAGCAGCCGAGTTTGTGGTAGAAAACGCAAAAGAAAAATAAAGAATCAGGTTTTGTAAGGCAGTAAGGAGGATGCAGTAATGAGTTTAGTACCTTATGTCATTGAACAGACAAGTAGGGGAGAGCGTTCCTACGATATTTATTCAAGACTTTTAAAAGAAAGAATCATATTTTTAGGTGAAGAAGTCAATGAAGTGACAGCAAGCCTTATCGTGGCACAGCTGCTGTTTTTGGAGGCAGAAGATCCGGAAAAGGATATCCAGTTCTACATTAACAGCCCCGGCGGGAGCGTAACTGCAGGTATGGCGATTTATGATACTATGCAGTACATTAAGTGTGATGTGTCCACCAATTGTATCGGCATGGCAGCCAGTATGGGTGCATTCCTGCTGGCAGGAGGCGCGAAGGGCAAGAGACTGGCGCTTCCCAATGCGGAGGTCATGATTCATCAGCCTTTAGGCGGCGCACAGGGGCAGGCTACAGAAATTGAGATTGCCGCCAAACATATTCTGCAGACAAAGAAAAAATTAAACAAGATTTTGGCAGAAAACACCGGAAAGGATTATGAGGTGATCGCGGCAGACACAGAGAGAGACAACTGGATGACTGCCGAAGAAGCAAAGGAATATGGTTTGATTGACAGAGTTCTTTACAAGCGTTCTGACAATTAACAGATAAGAGGTAGGAAGATGGCAGGAAAAAGTTCTGACAACATCAGGTGTTCTTTTTGTAATAAGACACAGGATCAGGTAAGAAAAATGATAGCAGGCCCTGCAGGGGTGTATATCTGTGATGAGTGCGTGGAAATATGTGCCGATATTGTGGAAGAAGAATATGAGGAAGAGATTGAAGAGACAGAACTTGATATCAATCTGTTGAAACCAGTGGAAATCAAGGATTTTTTGGATGATTATGTGATTGGTCAGGAGGAAGCCAAAAAGGTTCTGGCGGTTGCCGTATACAATCACTACAAAAGGGTCACAGCGCCTAAGGATATGGATGATGTGGAGCTTCAAAAGAGCAATATTATCATGATTGGTCCTACCGGTTCAGGTAAGACTTATCTGGCGCAGACTCTGGCAAAGATTATCAATGTGCCATTTGCCATTGCGGATGCTACTACACTGACAGAGGCGGGATATGTGGGAGAGGATGTGGAAAATATTCTCCTTAAGCTGATTCAGGCAGCAGACTATGATGTGGAACGTGCACAATTAGGAATTATCTATATTGATGAGATTGATAAGATCACCAAGAAAAGTGAGAATGTTTCCATCACCAGAGATGTATCAGGCGAGGGTGTGCAGCAGGCACTCCTTAAGATTATTGAGGGGACTACGGCAAGTGTACCGCCCCAGGGAGGCAGAAAGCATCCTCATCAGGAATTGATTCAGATCGATACTTCCAATATTTTGTTCATTTGCGGAGGAGCATTTGACGGTCTGGAGAAAATTGTTGAAAACAGGCTGAACCGCAATTCAATCGGTTTTGACGCGGAAATAGCAAGCAAGAACAATCGTGAAATCAGCGAAATGCTGAGAGAGGTGACGCCTCAGGATTTGGTGAAGTTTGGTCTGATCCCTGAATTTGTGGGACGTGTGCCCATCAATGTATCGTTGCAGGGGCTGGATGAAGAGGCACTTTTCAAAATCCTGACAGAGCCAAGAAGCGCCCTGATTAAGCAATATCAGAAGCTTTTTGGGTTTGATGATGTCAAACTCAGCTTTGAAAAAGATGCAATAGAGACGATTGCAAAACAGGCATTTGAGAGAAAGACAGGAGCAAGGGGACTGCGCTCCATTATGGAAAAAGCAATGATGGATGTGATGTATCAGATTCCTTCGGATGAGACAATAGAAGAATGCGTTATCACAAAAGGAGCGGTAGAAGGTACCAGTGAACCTTTATTGATACATCGTGAAGTAATGCGTAAGGCCAGATAAAAAATGCCGCCAGTGGGCGGCATTTTGTGTCCAATAAGACGATTCGCGAAACGCGTCGGCGTTTAAGCGGTGCTAATTGAAACAAGAGGATGAAACGAATGAGTGAAAGAAGAGAAGAAACAGGGCAGTTTCTTACCATGCCCTTTATCCCCTTGCAGGGAATGACGATCCTGCCGAATACAATCATGCATTTTGATTTGAACAGGGAAAAATATGTACAGGCATTAGAGTATGCGATGACAAAAGGCGGAAAGATCTTTTTGTTATCCCAAAGGGAGTCCAGAATGGATGCGCCCAAGGAAAAGCACCTTTACAGGGTGGGAACTATTGCAGTGGTAAAACAGATTACAAAGCTCCCCAACCAGATAGTAAGGGTATTGGTAGAAGGAATTGGACGCGGAATTTTACGTGGAATCAATGTAGAAAACTCAAAATTTCTGGAAGCAGATCTTGAAATGGCAGATGAAGAGGAAAGTAAATCTAAGCTAGGAAAAGTGGAGGAGGAAGCAATGTTCCGACACCTGAGAGAGCAATTTGCGGTCTTTGCTACCCACTATCCGAAACTGGATAAAAATGCAGTGCACAGATATTCACAGATTAAGGATATCGGAAGCCTGATTGATCAGATTGCAATGAACCTGCCAATGAGCTATGAGAAAAAGCAACAGATCTTAGAGACTGTTCCGATAAAAGAGCGATATAGTTTTTTATGTGAGCACTTATTGAATGAAATTGAAATTGCCAAAGCAAAGGAAGAACTGACGCGTAGTATCAGGGAGAGGGTGGACAAGAATCAGAGAACCTATCTTTTAAAGGAACAGCTTCAGTATATTAAGCAGGAGCTGGGCGATGAGGGTTCTTTTTCAGATACCGATCAATTTGAGGAGGCGCTTTATGAGCTGCAGGCATCTGAAGAAGTGAAAGCAAAAATTGAAAAGGAAATCAGACGGTTTAAGAATCTTGTGGGAAGCAGTTCGGAAAGTGCGGTGGAACGCGTTTATATTGAAACGCTTCTGGAACTGCCATGGGACAAAGTTTCCAAAGATAATGTGAGCATGAAACATGCCAAAGATACGCTTGAGAAGGAGCACTACGGGCTGGATCAGGTGAAGGAGCGTATTCTGGAATTTCTTGCGGTGCGCTGTCTTACAAATAAGGGGGAAAGTCCCATTATCTGTCTGGTAGGTCCTCCGGGTACCGGAAAGACTTCTATTGCAAAGAGTGTGGCAAAGTCGCTTAACAAGAAGTATATAAGGATCTGTCTGGGCGGTGTCAGGGACGAAGCAGAAATCAGAGGTCACCGAAGAACCTATGTAGGCGCTATGCCGGGAAGGATTGCAGCAGGAATAAAGCAGGCGGGGGTAAAGAATCCGCTGATGCTATTGGATGAAATCGATAAGGTGAGCAATGATTATAAGGGAGACACCTTTTCAGCGCTTTTGGAGGTGCTTGACGGGGAGCAGAACGTTAGATTTAGGGATCATTATGTGGAGATACCGTTGGATTTGTCAGAGGTTCTGTTCATTGCAACAGCCAATACCACCCAGACGATTCCCAGGCCTCTTCTGGACCGTATGGAAGTCATTGAGGTAAACAGTTATACAGAGAATGAGAAATTCCACATTGCCAAGGAACATCTGCTGAAAAAGCAGCTGGAAAAGAATGGTCTTACAAAACAGATGCTTTCTATTCAGGATGGAGCGCTTAGAAACATTATCACTTATTACACCAAGGAAGCCGGCGTCAGGGAATTGGAGCGTAAGATTGGGGATATTTGCAGGAAAGCAGCAAAGGAAATACTGGAAGTAAGAGAAGCGGGAAATGAGCAGGAGAAGATTAAGGTAACCGCTTTGAATCTGGATAAATATCTGGGAAAAAGAAAGTATAGTCTTGACAAAGCAGATAAGGAACCGAAGATTGGAATTGTGCGCGGACTTGCATGGACCAGTGTGGGAGGAGATACGCTGCAGATAGAAGTCAATGTGATGCCGGGAAAGGGTGAAATCGAACTTACCGGACAGATGGGAGATGTGATGAAGGAATCTGCCCTGATTGGTATAAGCTATGTACGGTCTGTCGGTAAAGAAAATCACATTAAAGAGGAAGTGTTTAAGGAAAATGATTTTCATTTACATATCCCAGAGGGAGCCGTCCCGAAGGATGGACCTTCAGCAGGGGTTACCATGGCGACCGCCCTTTTCTCAGCAATTACAGGAAAGAAGGTGCGCAGCGATCTGGCAATGACCGGAGAGATTACGCTGCGGGGAAGAGTGCTTCCGGTAGGCGGTCTGAAAGAAAAGATACTGGCAGCCAAAATGGCGGGAATTAAGGAGGTATTGGTGCCTTATGATAATGAGAAAGATATAGAGGAAATTCCACAGGAAATCAAAGAGGGGCTTGTCATTACCCACGTAAAGAGTATGAAGGAAGTTTTAAAGCATGCGCTGCTGAAAGCGTGATGGAAAGGCATAGGTAAAAAATGATAATAAAGAATGTGAATCTGGAGACCGTGTGCGGCATTACGAGTAAATTGCCGGATAATGCATTTATGGAGGTGGCATTTGCAGGGAAAAGTAATGTGGGAAAGTCATCTCTGATCAACGGGCTGATGAACCGGAAGGCACTGGCAAGGACCAGTGCTCAGCCCGGTAAGACCCAGACCATCAATTTTTATAATATCAATGACCAGATGTATTTTGTGGATCTTCCCGGTTATGGTTATGCTAAAGCGAATGAGGCGGAAAAAGCCAAATGGGGAAAGATGATTGAAAATTATCTCCATAGCTCCAAACAGTTAAAAGCTGTTTTCCTCTTGATCGATATACGTCATGAGCCTTCAGGTAATGACAGGATGATGTATGACTGGATTTTGAATCAGGGCTTTGAACCGATTATTATTGCGACAAAGCTGGATAAAATTAACAGAAGTCAGATACCAAAGCACATTAAGATGATTAAGGATGGTCTCAAGGTAGTAAAAAATACAATTGTGATTCCTTATTCCGCACAGACGAAACAGGGTAGAGAGGAAATCTATGAACTTCTGGATTCTTATATGGAAAAAGAGGAAAATCCTGATGTTTCATAGTAGAAAGAGGCATATATGAATAACGGATGGAATAAAACAACTTATTTGAAAGTATTGGTCAATCTGGGCATTATGCTGGCGCTTCTGCTTTTATGTATTTTTGTTGTTCCCAGAATCATCATTTTTTTCATGCCTTTTGTGGTGGGATGGATCATTGCCCTGATTGCAAATCCGCTGGTCAAATTTTTTGAAAAGAAATTCAAAGTCAAAAGAAAAGCGGGAACTGCATTTGTGATCATTTCAGTAATTGCGCTGGTCATTGTGGCGGGATATTTTCTGGGCGTAAGACTGGTCGAAGAAATGGCAGATTTTATCAGTGTGTTGCCGGAAATGTGGGAAAGCACGCAGGGGGATTTTGAGGAAATCGGGCAGAAGCTGGCATCGGCAAGCAGATATCTGCCTAAGGAAGTGCAGACCACTTTTAAGAATATTACTTCAAATGTGGAGGAATATCTGGGGGAACTTTTTGGCGGGCTAAGTGCGCCCACCATTGAAGCGCTTGGCCGCTTCGCCCAAAATCTTCCTTCCATCCTTATTGGAATCATTATGAGTGTTTTATCTGCCTACTTCTTTGTTGCAGAAAAGGATTATCTGCCGGAACTTCTTGCAAAAGCCTTGCCGGAATCAATCATTGAACGTTCCAATATGATTAAAAGAGGGTTAAAGCGTGCCGTTGGAGGATACTTTAAGGCACAGATTAAGATTGAATTGTGGATGTACCTTCTTTTGGGAATCGGGTTTACCATACTGAAAGTCAGATATGCCTTTCTGATTGCCATTGGAGTGGCATTTCTTGATTTTCTTCCTTTTTTCGGGACAGGAACAGTTCTGGTTCCCTGGGCTGTGATTAAATTCTTAAGCGCTGATTATAAGATGGTAATAGGGCTGCTCATCATCTGGGGAGTGGGGCAGCTTGCAAGGCAGTTGATCCAGCCCAAGATTGTGGGGGAGTCGATTGGTCTTTCTCCGATACCCACCCTGTTTTTATTGTTCATAGGGTTTAAGATCTGCGGCGTGGTAGGGATGATCATTGCGGTTCCCATCGGCATTATTGTGCTGACTATGTATGAGGAGGGCGTTTTTGATACCACCTTGAACAGCCTTAAGATTCTGTATGCCAGTCTCAGTAATTTCAGACATTTGAAGGAAGAGGATATGGTTGCTGTACATATCTACCGGGAAGAGGAAAGAGCGCGTATAGAAGCTAAGAAAAAGGTGCAGGAAGAGATGGAAGAAAAGGTGAAGAAGAAATGAAAGTGACCGTGTACAATTGCAGGGCATTCGATGAAAAAGAATTATTTGAAAGATTTGGAGAGGAACTTCATATAGAACTTGTACTTTGTCCTGATGCTCCGGACAAGGAAAATGCCGCACTTGCCAGAGGCAGTGAATGCATTGATATCATTACATCAAAGATGACGGGGGACCTGCTTAAGATTTTTGCGGATTACGGTGTAAAGTACGTGACTACAAGAACCATCGGTTATGACCATATTGATGTAAAGGCGGCGAAGGCCCTTGGAATGACGGTCGCAAATGCGCCCTATGGTCCCTGCGGTGTGGCAGACTACGCAGTTATGCTCATTCTCATGACCATCCGTAAGATGAAACGGATTTTAGAGCGCACCAATATACAGGACTATACCCTTAAGGGAATCCAAGGGAGGGAACTAAAGGACCTGACCGTGGGCGTGATTGGCACGGGCAGGATAGGAAGGACTGTCCTAAAGGATCTGTCCGGTTTCGGCTGCCGGCTGATTGCTTATGATTTGTATGAAAATGAGGATGTAAAAGCATCGGGAGTGTCCTATGTGACTTTGGAGGAAATGTGGCAGCAGGCAGACGTGATTACGCTCCATGCGCCTCTTACCGATGAAAATCGCCATATGATAAACAAAGAAACCATTTCCAGAATGAAGGATGGCGTAATGATTGTAAATACTGCCAGAGGCGGACTGATCGATTCGGAAGCTTTGATTTCGGGCATTGAAAGCGGAAAAATCGGCGGTGCCGGTCTGGATGTGGTAGAAAATGAGTTTGGACTGTATTATTATGACCGCAAATCAGATATACTGAATAATAGGGAACTGGCAATTTTGAGGGGATTCCCTAATGTGACGGTAAGCCATCATATGGCATTTTACACGGATGACTGTGTTGAGACGGTTGTCAGAGATTCCTTACTTGGGTGCAGATACTTTGTGGAGGGAAAAGAAAATCCCTGGGAGGTACGATAAGTTGCGGAATTTTAAGATGACTCTGCAGTATGAAGGAACCAGATTTAAGGGCTGGCAGAAGCAGGAAAACACGGATAATACCATTCAAGGAAAAATGGAAGCGCTGCTTTTTAGGATGACAGGGCAGAGAGTAGAAGTACAGGGGTCAGGCAGGACAGACGCAGGCGTACACGCTTTTGGTCAGGTGGCAAATTTTCATGCGGATACGAAGATGAGCGCTGAAGAGATTATGAGGTACATGAACGATTACCTTCCGGAGGATATTGCAGTGATATCCATAAAGGAGGTGGCGGAGCGGTTTCACAGCAGATTGAATGCCAGGGGGAAGACTTACTGCTATCGCGTGCTGAACACGCAGGTACCGCATGTATTTGACAGAAGATATGTCCATGTGGTAGGTGAAGAACTGGACATTGATGCCATGAAGAGCGCAGCAGAGTATTTGGTTGGAACCCATGATTTTAAAGCCTTTACTTCAAATAAGAGAAGCAGAAAGTCTACTGTGCGGACAATTGAGACGATACGGATCGAAAAGGTAGAAAGCGCCTCTATGGAATTGTTGGGGGTGCAGGATGAGATACGATTCTGGTACAGCGGCAATGGTTTCCTCTATCACATGGTCAGGATTATGACAGGAACGTTGTTGGAGGTGGGGATGCACAAGAGAAGACCCGAAGAAGTTGCAGAAGTGCTTGCTTCAATGTGCAGGGAGAATGCAGGAGAGCTTGTGCCTGCAAAGGGACTTACTTTGATGGAGGTTCGTTATTAGTGAAAGACAGACAATTTCATAAGAAATATGTCAGACTGATCTTCTTTATTTATTTGCTCATAGTGATTAAGGTGATTATTTTTAAGTACCCTCTGGAACAATTAAGGGAAATTGCGTCTACATGGGAAAAGGGCATTATTCTGGAGGGGCTGGACACGGCTAATTTCACGTTGTTTAAGACGATACGTATGTATATAGATTATTCCTACATGCTCAACAGTTTTGAAAATCTGGTGGGAAATGTGGTGGTATTTATTCCCTTTGGATTTTTGCTTCCGTATGTTCTTAAATGGGGCAGAAATTTTCTGGTAATGTTGTTAAACGCGTTCCTTTTTGTTCTTGGGATAGAAGTTTTTCAACTGTTCAGTGCGTTTGGCGCTTTTGATGTGGATGATATCCTTTTGAACTGTTTTGGGGCGGTAATTGGATATATCATTTATCTGATTTATGAAGCTGTGAAAAAATGGCATAACAATAAAAAAAGGAGAAATTGATATGGCAGATTTTTTAAAAGGATTAAAGGCGAATTATACAATTTCTGCGGTGCTTTGCGTGCTGCTCGGTCTGGTACTGGTCATCTGGCCTGGAACAACAAGTCAGATTATCTGTATGCTGCTTGGAGGCGTGCTGCTGGTATACGGTATTCTTCAGATTGCGATTTACCTGTTTAACAGGGAAAGAACGATAATTTTGCAGGGAATGATGATTCTGGGCATTGTGTTTGCCGTGTTAGGACTTTGGATTTTATTGAAGCCGGAAATGATCATGATGGCAGTGCCGGTAATCGTGGGCGTTTTGATTGCAATACATGGTTTACATAATGTAGTGCAGGCGTTTGCATTGAAAAAGGACGGTTACGAAAACTGGTGGCTGGCATTTTTGATGGGGCTTTTGACCTTAATTTTTGGAGGTGTATTGATTTGCAATCCTTTTAAGGCAATTGAACTGGTTGCAAGAATTATCGGAATTTTCCTGATTTATGACGGGGTGTCGGATATATGGATTCTTTCAAGAGTGTTTAAGGTAAGAAGGGATAAAGAGAGAATCATTGATGCTAAATTTGTGGATATTGAGGATGAAGATTAAGGTCAAAGGCATGTATCCGGACAGACATGGGGCATCATAATCAGTATGGGGTATGAAAGGAGAGGGCTATGGCAGTTTATCATTTGAATAATGATGGAGTGGAGATCGAGATTCATTCAAAAGGAGCGGAATTAAAATCCCTTAAAAAGCGGAGTACAGGGACGGAATATCTGTGGAAGGCAGATCCTGCTTTCTGGGGAAGGACTTCGCCCGTACTGTTTCCCTTTGTGGGAGGAGTAAAAAATAAGGAATACCGGACGAAGGGGCGGATCTATTCTATGGGACAGCATGGGTTTGCCAGAGATATGGAATTTGATCTTCTTTCGCAGACCGATGATGAGATTTGGTTTGTTCTGCAGGATTGTGAGGAATCAAGAGAGAAGTATCCCTATGAATTTGTGTTGAAGCTCGGCTATCGTCTGCTGGAGACCGGTGTAGAGGTGTGCTGGCAGGTGGAAAATCCGGGCGGTGAAGAACTGCCCTTTTCTATCGGCGGTCATCCGGCATTCAATTGTCCCATGGAGGAAGGGGAAAAGCAGACAGACTATTTTCTGCGATTTGACACAGAAGAAAAGGTGGTAAGTACCAGAGTCAGCGAGAAGGGGCTGGCGACGGATATCAAGGATGTCTATACGTTAAAACAAGGATATCTTAAGATCACTGAGAATCTGTTTGATTATGATGCCTTGGTAATCGAGCATGACCAGGCAAAGGAGGTATCATTATGCAGACCGGACAAGACAGCATACCTTACGGTCAGGATGGAGGTTCCTCTATTTGGAATCTGGGCTCCTCCTAAAAAGAATGCACCTTTTATCTGTATTGAACCCTGGTATGGGAGATGTGACCATGAGGAATTTTCAGGGGAATTAAAGGAACGGGAATGGGGAAATATACTCATGCCCGGAGAAACATGGAATGCATCTTATCAGATTGAGATTTTATAAACTAAGCATCTATGCAGATAATGTGAAAGTCGTTTACAAAACGGGAAGGTCGGATTGTAAACGACTTTATTATGTTCATCTGCCGTTTATGCTATAAATCTGCCGCTTGTGCTGTGAGTCTTGTTCTCAAATTTGTATTATTTATAATAATCATGTTGCGCATTGAAAAGAAAGTATTATCCAGAATGGAAAAGATAAGTGTTAAAGGGAGGAACAGCATGGATGCAAAAGAGGGAAGAATCATTCTTGCCAGAGAAGAAGACAGGGGGATGAAAGGACAGTGTTATCTTGTGCTGTTTAGTTTGAGTCTTGTGACGGGAATCGTAGGAATACCGATAGGTGCAATACTGAGCGGAGTGATGCAGGGGGTGCTGAATGACAGTTCCGCATTGGTAATGTATGGATTTTTCTTAGCTCCTGTCTTCTTGGCAATGCTGATTGGCTTTTTATGGGGAAGAAAATCGATTGATATGAAGGATCATACCATATGCACAAAGTGCAAAAAGAAAATGCGTCCCATGACGGAGGAGGATGCGATTTTCCAGATTCCGGCAGTGGGGGATGAGACCTATGGAGATGCACTTCGCTATCTTGCCGAAAATATGGAGAGGGTTCCTTTGGTGAGCGCAATTCCCGGCAGGCAGAGAGGATGCTATGTCTGTGGCTATAGGTGTGAGAAATGTGGAAACAGCATTGTCAGAATCAAGGATTTTCTTCCAAGAAGAGGAAGCTGTGAGGATAAGGAAACTTACTACTTTGACTTTACAGAGTTTTCTCTTGCACGCGGAAGAGAAGATTTTATAAACTAAGAGCCTATGCAGATAAGAGGAAGAATGAGGAGGAAACATGAAGAGGATAAGAATTGATTTTGCGATAGCCTTTCTCGTAGCGTTTGGAGTCGGAGCGCTAGTCAGCTTTGGAGCAGGAAAGGTAATTGACAGGCTGGAGGAAAAATCAGAAGAAATGGTGTATTCCAATACGAAAATCGGTGCGGCGGCAGATAAGGGCACACCGGTAGCATATGATATTTCGGATATGATGGAGGAAGATTGCTTTACCGTTCACTTAAAGGAAGGAAGGTCACTTGATTCCCTATACTATGATAAGACTTATTATCATATCTACGAATTAGATTCAGAAGAAGTGGTGCTGGTGGACGAATACTTTCATAATTCTTACTATGATCATGATGAGGATGATACCTCCTTTTTCCCAGATAGCTATGAGGTGCTGCCGGTGGGAAGGGTGGTTATGGGACAATTAGATGATGAACTGATTAAGATGATAGAGGAAAAAGGATATACGCTGACAGATACCTCTTTTTACATAGATATGCGAGGGGATTTTAAAGATTTTTCCAGGGAGGATTATGAAGATAAGGCAGAACTATTAAGCTTTGGTGCAGGATTAATTGCTTTTTTCCTAATTCGTTATCTGATGATTGCAAGCGGTGTTTTTTCACCGGTCATTCCGCTGCGCTTTTTGAAATCATGGAAGCGGTTTGTGAATTATTACGGCATCATCTATTATGGAGATGGGGTGAAACAGATTGCAGCACTGCGCAAGAAAGGGAAGATGGACGAAGCCGCGTATGAATTTTCCAAATTGGTTGGAGTAGGCGCGCAGGAGGCACAGATGGCAATGCAGTTCTGGTCTGAAATTTACGGGGAAGGGATTTTGAAAGTCAAAAAAATATAAAAATCATTCTTGACAAAGGGCAAGACGGCTACTAAGATAAGAATAACTTCACAGATAAAGGTAATGAAAAAGAGGAGTACGTATATCCTGCCTGTCAGAGAAGAAACCCTGTGTGGAAACATAAGCGGCACAGTGCTGGAAGGTTTTAAGGAAAGGAATGCGGAAGGTAGCTTTGGAACTGGAAGACCGAACAGAAGTAAGTCTTCACGCCTTATCCCCGTTAACGGATAGGATTTTGAAAGAAATCGCATAAGTGATAAGCAAAGGTGGTACCGCGCAACAGAAAAGAAGATGCGCCCTTAGCAGATAAATATGATCTGTTAAGGGCGCTTTTTTACATGACAAGCAAAGGAGAGTAATTATGAGCAAAGAACTTGCAAAGACCTATGATCCTAAAGGAATCGAGGACAGAATTTATGAGAAATGGCTGGAAAAGAAGTATTTCCATGCCGAAGTAGACCATTCCAAGACGCCTTTTACCATTGTAATTCCCCCTCCAAATATCACAGGGCAGCTTCATATGGGACATGCACTGGATAACACCATGCAGGATATTCTGATCCGATTTAAGAGGATGCAGGGATATAATGCACTATGGCAGCCGGGCACGGATCATGCCAGCATTGCAACCGAAGTTAAGATTATCGAAAAGCTGAAGGAAGAGGGCATCAGCAAGGAAGATCTGGGACGTGACGGCTTTCTGGAACGTGCATGGGATTGGAAAAAGGAATACGGCGGAAGAATCATCAGTCAGTTAAAGAAACTGGGCTCCTCCTGTGACTGGGATAGAGAGCGTTTTACCATGGATGAAGGCTGTAATAAGGCTGTAACGGAAGTATTCTGTAAGATGCATGAAAAGGGCTGGATTTATAAAGGAAGCCGTATCATCAACTGGTGTCCGGTCTGCAATACTTCCATATCGGATGCAGAGGTGGAATATGCAGAGCAGGCAGGGCATTTCTGGCATATCAAATATCCTGTCATTGAAGAGGATGGCAGTGTAAGTACCACACGATTCGTGGAATTTGCAACCACCAGACCGGAAACAATGTTGGGAGATACTGCTGTGGCAGTCAATCCGGAAGATGACAGGTACAAGGATATCATTGGCAAGACGCTGATGCTTCCCATTGTCAATAGGGAAATTCCGGTAGTGGCAGATTCTTATGTGGATATGGAATTCGGTACCGGTGTAGTAAAAATCACACCTGCCCATGACCCTAACGATTTCGAGGTCGGCAAGCGTCATAACCTGTCGGAAATCAATATCTTGAATGATGATGCCACCATCAATGAAAATGGCGGCAAGTTCTGCGGAATGGACCGTTATGAAGCAAGAAACGCCATTGTAAAAGAACTGGATGAGATGGGGCTTTTAGTAAAGATTGAAGATTATTCCCATAATGTGGGAACCCATGACCGGTGCAAGACCACCATCGAGCCTATGATCAAGCAGCAGTGGTTCGTGAAGATGGAGGAACTGATCAAACCAGCTGTGGAAGCAGTGAAAAACGGTGATATCCAGTTGATTCCGAAACGTATGGAAAAGACCTATTTTAACTGGACTGATAATATCCGTGACTGGTGTATTTCCAGACAGCTCTGGTGGGGACACCGGATTCCGGCTTATTACTGTGATAAATGCGGTGAAGTTGTGGTAAGCGCCGCAGAGCCTTCTAAGTGCCCTAAGTGCGGATGCGATCATTTTACGCAGGATCCGGATACGCTCGATACATGGTTTTCCTCAGCGCTCTGGCCTTTCTCAACGCTGGGATGGCCCAAGCAGACAGAAGATCTGAAATATTTTTATCCCACAGATGTGCTGGTAACCGGGTATGATATTATTTTCTTCTGGGTAATCCGTATGATCTTTTCAGGTTATGAGCAGATGGGTGAAAAACCGTTTAAGACGGTATTGTTCCATGGTCTTGTAAGGGATTCTCAGGGACGTAAGATGAGTAAATCGCTGGGCAACGGAATTGATCCCCTTGAAATCATTGATCAGTACGGCGCGGATGCACTGCGTCTCACGCTGATTACGGGAAATGCACCCGGCAATGATATGCGTTTCTACTATGAGAGAGTGGAGGCAAGCAGAAATTTTGCAAACAAAATATGGAATGCTTCCCGCTTTATTATGATGAATATGCCGGAAGAAGGCTTAAAGGTGGAAAATCCTTCCTTAGAACCGGTTGACAAGTGGATTCTGTCTAAACTGAATACGCTGATCAAAGAGGTAACAGACAATATGGACAGCTTTGAACTTGGTATTGCGGTTCAGAAGGTTTATGACTTTATCTGGGATGAATTCTGCGACTGGTATATCGAGATGGTGAAGCCCCGTCTCTATAATTCAGATGATCAGATGAGTAAAGATGCAGCACTTTGGACGCTGAAAACAGTCCTGCTTCATGCGCTTAAATTGCTTCATCCATATATGCCTTTCATTACAGAGGAAATTTTCTGTACACTGCAGTCCGAAGAGGAATCTATCATGATTTCTAAGTGGCCCGAGTATCAGACTGCATGGAACTTTGAAAAGGAAGAAAAGGATATTGAAATCATCAAGGAAGCAGTAAGGGGAATCAGGAATGTCCGTACAGAAATGAATGTTGCTCCCAGCAGAAAGGCGCAGGTATTTGTGGTAAGTGAAGAGGAAGCAATCATCAATGCCTTTACAGAAGGCAGACTGTTTTTCGGCTCCCTTGCATATGCATCGGAAGTAACCATTCAGAAGGATAAGGCGGGTATCGCTGAGGATGCAGTATCGGTAGTGATTGCCAATGCAACTCTTTATATCCCTTTTGCAGAACTGGTTGACTTAGGTCAGGAAATTGAACGCCTTAAAAAAGAGGAAAAGAGACTTGAGGGTGAACTTGCCCGTGTCAACGGTATGCTGAATAATGAGAAATTTGTATCCAAGGCACCGGAGGCAAAGATTTCTGAAGAAAGAGAAAAACGCACCAAGTATACGCAGATGATGGAACAGGTTAAAATGCGCCTTGCACAGCTGCAGAAGTAGAAAGGGAACCGTAATCTTAAAATTAGATTACGGTTCTTTTTTTTATGTTTGCAACAATGATAGTAATGATGTTACAATAGTAATGGTATTACAATAGTAATGAAATTTGTGATGATATTATAATGATAGTGTCATTATAAATAATAAAAAGAAGGGAGGGCACAAGATGGGCAGCAAGACAGATTTTTTATCAGAAGATGAGATTGCGGAACTTCGGAAGGAAATGGAAGCGCTGATTATGGAGGATGGCGGATCGACAGCTAAAAGTGAGGAGACGTTATTTGAGCCAATCCCGAACGGTCAGATGCTGAGTGATATTATAGATGAGACCAATACCAATGCCCTTAGCATAGAGGAAAACGGTTCTTACATAAAAATTGCGGAGGATGATATGCACGCGTGGCTGTATTTGGCAGTACCCGGAAAGGGAAAAGAAAAATACACCATGGAGGAAATCGTGGATTTCCTTAAAAAGAAAGGGATAACCACAGGGTATCATCACTCTAATCTGACTGCGATGATCAAAAAGAAGGTATATGAGCGTGAAATCGTTGTGGCAAAGGGACAGCCGGCGATTGAGGGGAAGGATGGATATTATGAATATAAATTCGACCCTGACCGGCATAGGGCGCCAAAGGTCTTGCCTGATGGCAGCGTGGATTATACCAGCATGAGCGTACTCCAGAATGTCCGCAAAGACGAGGTAATTGCAATTTATCATCATTCCGAGGCAGGAGAGAACGGATATGATGTAAGAGGAAGGGTACTGCAGGCGAAAAAGGTGAAAGAAGCTCCACCCCTCAGAGGGCAGGTGGTCAGCAGTAAAGATAACCCGGATGTTTATCTGGCGCAGAAGGACGGAAAGATTGAATTTAAAGACGGCAAAGTAGATATTCAGTCCATGCATGAGATTAATGGGGATGTCACTTTGATAACCGGAAAGGTTGAATTTTTTGGAGATATCGTCATCAACGGCAATGTAGAAGCAGGCGTGGTGATCCGGGCGGGAAGGAATATTGAAGTTAAGGGAACAGTTGAAGCGGTTAATTTATTTGCAGGCGGAGACATCATTTTGAAAAAGGGCATTCAGGGGGCCCAGAGAGCAAAGATTTCTGCAAGAGGCAATATTTTTGCAGATTTTATTGAACATACAGTGGTAGTTGCCGGAGGCAATGTACAAGCGAATACTATCTTAAATTCCAGAATATCATCTGAAGGACAGGTCATCCTTACAGGGAATAAGGGCGCCATTATTGGCGGATATACACATGCGATGATGGGTATATCCGCGACTGAAATCGGAAACCCGGCAGAGGTAAGGACTGTAATTCATGTGGGAAGTGAAAAGGAAGTCTATACGAGACTGCAGATGGTCAAGGCGGTAGAGGCAGAGCAGGCCACGGAATTGCAGGAACTGTCAGAGAAAGTATCAGACCTTCTTTACAAGAAAAAGGTAGCAAACGGTAAAATCCCGGATATTATGGAGAGCCGGATAAAGAATCTTGAGACCAGGGTGAAAGCCTTGAAGAAGGAGATTGAGGAGAACACGATTGAGCGGAAAAAATGCGAAGCGACCATAGCCAAGGGCAAGCGGTCAGAGATTGTGGTAAATGGCAATGTTTATCGAGGTACAGTAGTCTGCCTTGCCCAGATTCAGATGCCAATCGAAAGAAATACCTGCTTTATGAAGTATTATCAGGAAAGAGGCATGATTGAAAGCAGTGTCATTGCGTATTCTTAAGATGCATTGACGCAGCATCGCAGGCATGGTCTGCGGTATGCAGAGGGGATAAATATGAAATCGTATGAGGATGTGGAGAAATATATTCTTGATATCCCTAAGTTTGCCGGAAAGCATACTCTGAAGGATACAAAAGAATTGTTAGATCAGATTTCCGGCGGCAGAATTAAGAGCAGGATCATTCATGTTGCAGGCACAAACGGAAAAGGTTCCGTTTGTGCTTATTTGCGTTCTATCCTGATGGAGAGCAGATATAGTGTGGGGATGTTTATCTCGCCCCACCTGGAAACCATGAGGGAAAGAATCAGTATCAACGATGTGATGATCTCAAAAGAAGAGTTTGTAAGCTGCTTTGGCAGGGTTATAGAAACAGTAGATAGCAAGAATCATCCATCCTTTTTTGAGTTTCTTTTTCTGATGGCGATGGCTTACTTTAAGGTGAAAGAACCGGAATATATTATTCTGGAAACGGGTATGGGAGGAAGGCTGGATGCGACGAACTGCATTGAAAAGCCTGAAGTGTGTGTGATTACAGAAATCGGCTATGATCACATGCAATATCTGGGAAACAGTCTTTCAAAGATTGCTGCGGAGAAAGCCGGCATTATAAAGAAAGGCGTGCCGGTGGTATTTATGGACAAAAGAGCGGAGAGTACAAAGGTTTTGACTGAATATGCGAAAAAAGCACAAAGTCCCACGATTATAATCGGAAAAAACAATATTTTGAATGTGAATATAAACAATAAAAGCATTGATTTTTCACTCCATACTGGTTATTATAATTATGTTAGTCTTTTATTGGATACAGTTGCGCTGTATCAGACAGAAAATGCAGCACTGGCAGTTGCAGCATCAGAAGTGCTGCAGGATGCAGGAATTACAGAAGATTCTGTCAGAAAAGGCTTGTGGTCTGCCCAATGGCCGGGCAGGATGGAAGAAGCCATGCCGGGGATTTACCTGGATGGCGCGCATAATGAAGATGGCATAGAGGCATTTCTGCATACAGTTGAAAGGGACGGGTGCAGAGGAAAAAGATTTTTACTGTTTGGGGTCGTCCGGGACAAGCGTTATGATTTTATGATCCAGAAGATTATAAAATCCGGGCTTTTTGACCAAGCAGCCGTAACTCTTTTAGAAACAGATAGAAGTGTGTCCATAGAAGAACTGAAAACAATTTGGGGGCAATGTACGGAAATGATTTGCAGTTTCCATATTGGTGCCGAAGAGGCATATCATCATCTTTTATCCCTGAAAGGGAATGAGGATGTGATATATATTGCCGGTTCAATGTATTTGATAGGACAGATGAAGTCCCTGATGAGGAGAAAATAAAATGATTGATTTTGAAGAGGAATTAAAGAAATTTCATCCCAGCCTTGAGGTTGAAGATGCGGAAGAAGCTATATATAATCAGGATTTGACAGATATGGCAGATATATTGATTAAGATGGTAGAAAAGGCAAAAACGGAAGAAGAAGAGTGAGGAGTGACGGCATGATTTGTTATAAGTGTGGGTGCCGTTTGTCAGAACACGATTTTTGTACGGGCTGTGGTGCGGATGTGTCCCTTTATAAGAGAATATTAGTTATGTCCAACCGTTTTTATAATGATGGACTGGAAAAGGCAACGGTAAGAGATTTATCCGGAGCAATTGTTAGCTTACGGCAAAGCTTAAAATTTAATAAAAATAATATTGATGCAAGAAATCTGTTAGGTCTTGTTTATTTTGAAATGGGCGAAGTGGTTTCGGCTTTAGGTGAGTGGGTCATCAGCAAAAATCTACGTCCCAAAAAGAATATTGCAGATGATTATATTGATATGATACAGACGAATCAGGCAAGACTTGATACAATCAATCAGACGATTAAAAAATATAATCAGGCATTGCTTTATTGCTATCAGGATAGTCAGGATTTGGCTGTGATACAGCTGAAAAAGGTGCTGTCCTATAATCCCAAGTATGTGAGGGCGCACCAGTTGCTTGCTCTTTTGTATATTGTTGCAGAGGAATGGGAAAAGGCGCATAGAGAATTGGAAAAATGCTGCAAGATCGATACGAATAATACGACGACGCTCCGCTATATGAAAGAAGTGGAGCATATGATGATGCCGGAGGAAGCAGTTAAGAATACTTCCAAAAAGAAAATGCCCAGAGAAAATGTGGTGCGTTACCAAAGCGGCAATGAAACGATTATCCAGCCGGTAAATATGAAGGAGACGAAGGGCGTTTCCACCTTGCTGAATCTGGGAATCGGTGTGCTCATCGGTGTTGCGATTGCATGTTTCCTGATTTTACCGGGACAGATTCGAAATGCGAAGGCGAACATCAACAAGGAACTGCGGGCTGTCAGTGAGAACTCTGATGCCAAAACAGCAACAATTGATGAACTGGAGCAGAAGGTGCAGAAGCTTACGGATGAAAATGCAGAGCTGAGTGATGAACTCTCCTCCTATCAGGGAACTGACGGAACGCTGAAGGCGACGGATGGACTTATGATGGCAGTTGATGCATATTTGAAGAATCCTGACGATATACAGACAATCGCAGTTTATCTGGAGGCACTGGATGAGGAAGAGAATGGCGAGGAGGGCAGTCAGGAGAAGACAAAATCCTTTACCGCGTTATATGATGATTTCATAGAGCTGCTGGGGGAGAAACTGGTCAATTATTATTATAATGCCGGATATGCAAGCTATCGCGCGGACGATTATGAGGCGGCAATTCCCAATCTGGCTAGAGCTTATCAATATGATAATACAAATGGTGATGCGCTGTATCATTTGGCAAATAGTTATCGGAGAAGCGGCGATGATGATAAGGCTAAAGAACTTTATGCGGAGGTAATTGACAATTTTCCAAATACGGAGATAGCAAACCGGTCAGAAACTTATCTGGCTGAAATCAACAATGCGGATTAGTACTGCAAGGAAAACCAAATAACCAGAATACGAAAGAGAACAGACGTGAGTTTGTTCTCTTTTTTATAATACGCCCTGCGGCGCACATTTTAACATAAGGATGTCTCGCGAAGCATGACATTCGTTGTTTAGGAAGGGGAAGCGATATGGAAGAAAATTTTAGGGTGATTGACAATTACCTGATGGTCAGGATGCCGGAGGAGGTGGATCATCACAAATCGGTTTACATAAGTAAAAAGGCCGATGAATATATTATGAGGGAAGGAGTAGGGAATGTTGTCTTTGATTTTGAGGATACTCGTTTTATGGACAGCTCCGGAATAGGAATCATCATTGGCAGATACAAGAAGATATCCTATTTTGGAGGAAAGGTGTTCGCAATTAATACGGACATGCGTATCAAAAGGACGTTAATGATTTGCGGTTTACATAAAGTTATTGAAATTATGGAATAAGGAGTGTATGAAAGGGAAAAATATGGAAACAGGACACAGAATCAAGAGCGGAATGGAAAATCAAACCATTTTGAGGAATGAAATGCATCTTAAATTTGATGCGGTTTCAGTGAATGAAGCCTTTGCCAGAATAGCGGTTGCGGCTTTTGTGGCGCCTTTAAATCCTACGATTGAAGAAATATCGGATATTAAAACGGCAGTTTCAGAGGCTGTTACCAACGCTATTATTCATGGCTATGATGCAGAATATGAAAGTGAGAATCGTTTGGAGGAATATCAGCAGATTTATCTGCATTGCCTGATTGAAGATGATGTTCTACAGGTGGAGGTTAAAGATACAGGAAAGGGAATTGATGATATTGAACAGGCGATGGAGCCTCTTTTTACGACAAAACCGGAGATGGACAGATCAGGCATGGGATTTGCGTTTATGGAGGCATTCATGGATGATCTGGAGGTAATATCCAAGCCGGGAGCAGGTACAATTGTACAGATGAAGAAAAAACTGGGAATCACGTCATGGATCAGGCAAGAGGAATAATCTATGATAGAGAACGCGGTACTGATTGGGAGAGCACAGGCAGGAGAAAAGGAAGCAAGAGAAGTACTGATAGAGCAGAATCTGGGGCTGGTGCGCCACATAGTGAAGCGTTTTGCGGGCAGGGGATATGATCCGGAGGATTTGTTTCAAATCGGCGTGATTGGGCTTATTAAGTCCATAGATAAATTTAATACAAGCTATGATGTCAAATTTTCCACTTACGCTGTACCGCTTATAACAGGGGAAATCAAACGATTTATCCGGGATGATGGGATGGTAAAAGTATCCCGCACTTTAAAAGAAAATGGGATGCGGGTGAAATATGCCAGAGAAAGGCTCGGCAATCAGCTGAATCGTGAGCCGACACTTGCAGAGGTGGCTGGTGAGGCAGCGCTTTCCGTGGAAGAAGTTGTGCTTGCCATGGATGCAAATGTGCAGGTGGAATCTATCTATAAGTCGGTTTATCAAAATGACGGAAACGAAATATTTATGGTGGATCAGCTTGCAGATGACAAACAGAATGAACAGGAGGCTGTTCTGAATCATCTGGTGGTACGGCAGTTAATAGACGACTTATCCCAGAAGGAGCAGAAATTAATCAGACTTAGGTATTATCAGGATAAGACGCAGACGGAGGTCGCAAAAGCATTAGGTATCAGCCAGGTGCAGGTAAGCCGCCTGGAAAAAAAGATATTGTTGGGAATGCGACAGAAAATGACAGATGTACTATGAGATTTTATAATCAATTGCATTGACTTTGATTTTACAGGTTGACATAATTTTGGGAATATAGTAAGGTGTATTACGTCAATAAATACCCTTAAACGAATATTTAGGAGCACAGATGAGAAAAAATAGAAGTATTTTTACGATTATACTATGCATCGCAATTTTCATACAGTCAGGCTTGGGGACATGGGCAGCAGAAGCTGTGCAGGAAATGCAGACGGAAGATGTACAGGCCGGTGGGCAGATTTCGGAAGAAAATACAGATAATGCGGAAGGAACTGACACGGAAGGGACTTCACAGGACAATCTGTCTGAAAACATACAGGAAGGTCAGCTCGAAAATCCATTGGAAATTTCACCGGAAAGCCAACAGACGACGGAGGATGATGAAGAAGATCTGGAATTCGAGGAATATATAAAGGAAGCACAGAATGCCCTCAGTGAAATTGCGCAGCAGGATCCTTTAATGGCGCTTATCTACCTTTGTGACTATTACGGTCTGAAAAAAGAGGCTGACATAAACAGTGAAGATCTGGTATGGATACCTTCAGGAACGACCGTCCTGATAAATGGCGTGGCGCTGGATCAGGATTATACTATCTGGTACAGGGTATCTGTTGAGCATAACGGAGAGTCATATACAGGTTATGTTGATCGGAATTATCTTGCATATTCTAATGAGATATTTACTACATGGGAAAATAATTATTTTGCCAAAGTAGCCATGTTTGCCTCAGATATGGGAGGGTATCCGGATATAGAACAATTCCCGGCATCTTATAGGGACAAGTTGATGCAGTTAAAACAAAAATATCCGAATTGGACGTTTGTAAGACAGAATACAGGGCTTGACTGGCAAAAGGTGGTGGATAGCGAAAACGTTAAAGGCAGAAGTCTGATTAACAGCGTGATGGGGGCAGCATATCGTAATGGGTATCACAGCCCAGGATGGTATTATGCATCAGAGGCAGCGGTCAAGTATTACCTTGATCCCAGAAATTTTTTGGATGAAACCAGAATTTTTCAGTTTGAGCAGCTGACGTATAATTCTTCTTACCATTCAAAGGCAGCTGTTCAGAATATATTAAGCAGTACATTTATGAAAGGTGAATTGCCGGGGGCAGGTATGACGTACGCAGATGCGTTTTTCCAGATAGGTGTTTCACTCAAGGTGAGCCCTTTTCACCTGGCATGTCGTGTCTATCAGGAACAGGGGGATGGAAAATCAGCGTTGATTTCAGGAAATTATGATGCTGTTCCTGCATATAAAGGTTATTACAATTATTTTAATATTGGAGCCTCTGGAACTACCACAAAGCAGATAATAGAGTCAGGACTTGCAAGAGCAGTCAAGGAAGGATGGAACTCTCCTTATGCGTCTATAAAAGGAGGGGCTGGAATTTTGTCTCAAAGCTATATTTTAAGGGGACAGGATACCTTATACCTCCAGAAGTTTGACGTGGATGCAAGCGACGGTACTTTATATACGCATCAATATATGCAGAATATTATGGCGCCATATACAGAATCCCAGATGGTGAAGACTGCATACAGCAAAATTAATTCGCTGAACAATTCATTTGTGTTCAAGATTCCGGTTTACGATAACATGCCGGCAAGCGCTTGCCCGATTCCAAGTCAGGTAACGCCCACGGCAAAGCCTACAGCAACACCGACAGCGACACCTACATTGAAGCCCACGATGGTACCGACAGCGCCGCCCACGATGGTACCGACAGCAACGCCTACGGCAAAGCCTACAGAAACGCCTACGGTAAAGCCTACAGCAACGCCTACGGTAAAGACTACAGAAACGCCTGCGGCAAAGCCTACAGCGACGCCTACGGTAAAGCCTACAGAAACGCCTGCGGCAAAGCCTACAGCGACGCCTACGGTAAAGCCTACAGAAACGCCTGCGGCAAAGCCGACAGCAACACCTACGGTAAAGCCTACAGCAACGCCTACAGTGAAACCTACAACGGATCCAACCATGCAGCCCACGGCATCCCCCACAGCGGAGCCAACTGCGCAGCCCACGGCATCCCCCACAGCGGAGCCAACTGCACGACCCACAGCAGACCCTACGACGAAACCTACAGCGGATCCAACCACGCAGCCAACGGCACCCCCTACAGCGGAACCAACAGCACAGCCTGCGGCTGAACCTGAGGCAGAGGTGACAGCGGTATTTGCGCCTCTGGAAAGTCCGGCAATATCTGCGCGGGGAGAAGGATCAGAATCCGGTACAGATAACACGAAATCAGCAGAAAGTACATCCTATCCGGTAAGTGTACAGGAAAATACGAATTCTATGGGCTTAACTGTAGCAGCGGCTACTCCTAAGCCGCAGACAGAGAAGGAGGATACGGCCACGATGGAAGTGGGCCAGACAGGCATGGTTTACGCTGAAAGTCTGAAACAGATAAAAGCGCAGGGAATAAAAGTGATGATTCAGATCAATGATCGGATTAACTGGATTATTGATGGAAGCACGATACAAGATGAATTCATTGAAGACGTCGACATGGGAGTCAGGCTTGGAACAAGTCAGATACCAAAAGAGATGCTGAAGGCACTGGCTGAAAATGAAAATTACATAGAAATGTCACTTGCCCATGAAGGAGCATTTGGATTTACGGCACAGCTGTCTGTGAAGCTTGAAGAGGCACAGCCCGGGCAGTATGCAAATCTGTTCTATTATAATGAAATGACGAATGCTTTTGAATTTATGTGTGCAACACAGGTGAGCAGTACAGGAAGGGCAAGCTATGAATTCAGGCATGCGTCAGATTACGTGATCATCATCAGTGATGATATTAAAGATACGCTTCTGGATGAAAAGGCGAAGGAGATTGTAAAAGCGCAAAGTTATATAAAGGCAGAAATGCCTGCGAAGGAACCCGCCAGGGCAGCGGGCGTGATTGCATTGATTCTTCTTATTACTGCAGGAATTGGGATTGGAATTTATCTGATTTTTAAGAAAAAAATGATGGAAGAGGAATAAGGAAGCGGAGTATATGAACGAAAGTAACGGGGAAAGAGTGCTGTTATTCGGTTTCGAGGATGGACAGCAGTTTAAGGCAATACAGATGGTGCTTTATATGCTTCAGATTTCAGGCAGGTGTGTGACAAAGGAAGAGTATGGAGTACCGCTGAAAATGCTTGCGGCAGATGAGGAGATTCCCAATCCGGGACCCGGCTGTATGCGGGACCTGGGCGGGCAGATGATTGTATTTGTAGGATTGGGAGAAGAGAAGCTTGAAAGGCTGCTTGCCCTTTTAAGATCAAATCCGTCATGTGGAAAAATCCCGTATAAAGCGATATTGACACCCATAAACCGGGATTGGAATGCTTATACACTGCTTGCCGAATTGAAAAAGGAGCATGCTGCGATGCATGCTAAGGCGGGAGACTGATAAAATGGCAAAGCGGGTAAGATGTTTTATGGTATTGTGCATGTTACCGATTCTGCTTATGTTTTCTTCCTGTGAGAATAAGGCGGATTCTGTCATAAAAGGAATGCAGATGGGTCAAACACAGGAAGAAGCGGAGGCGGTATCTGGCAGACTGGAGGTTCATTTCATTGACGTAGGACAGGGAGATGCCTCTTTGATTACTTGTGATGGTCATGCTATGCTGTTTGATATGGGGGAGAATGACAAAAGTGTTCTTTTGCAGTTTTACTTGATGCGACAAGGGATTGACCATCTGGATTACGTGATTGGAAGCCATCCGGAAGCCGATCATATCGGAGGAATGGACGTCATCCTTTTAAAGTATGACTGTGATAAGGTGATTCTGCCGGATGTTGTGGTGAATACGGCGACATATAGAGATGTACTTGAAGCCATGGAGTATAAAAATTGCGAAAGTACGGTTCCGCAGGTAGGAGAAACGTATGACTTGGGAGAAGCGTTCTTTACAATTATTGCACCAAACGAAGATGACTACGGGGATAATATCAACAACTATTCAGTTGGAATCAGGCTGGTGCATGGAGAGAATGCTTTTATTTTTACGGGAGATGCGGAAATACAGGCAGAGGAAGATATGCTTGGCAACGGTATTCCTTTAGACGCAGATGTGTTAAAAGTGGGGCATCACGGAAGTCATGATGCGTCAAGCGCAGAATTTGTAGAAGCGGTATCGCCCAAATATGCAGTGATAAGCTGTGGAAAAGAAAATGATTACGGACATCCCCATAAAGAAACGCTTGCCATCCTGGAAGATGCGGGGGCAGAAGTTTTCCGGACGGACGAGATGGGGAACATCATTGCCATATCAGACGGGACAGATTTGACGTGGAATACAGAAATGGAAGATGTATGGCAGGGCGATTATTATGTAGGAAACAAAAATAACAGGAAACTGCATCGCTCCACCTGCAGTTCCCTTCCGAAAGAACGGAATCAGGTGATATTTGAATCAAAGGAGGAAGCAGTGAAAGCAGGATTTACAGACTTTTGTTCTGGCTGTAAGCCGTAAGGAGGCATTATAGATTACAACCAAAGCCAGTAATCGATGTGGTCAGATGAATCGAGATTTTGTATATTGACATAGAAGGTCTAATGTAGTAGACTAATATTAGTCTATTGCATTAGACCTTTTTGGATTTAAGTTTATGGAGGTATTTAGAATGAATGTGCCGCAAATTTTTGAAAGCGAATATCGGTTCTGCGAAATTTTATGGGAGAATGAACCTGTTTCCAGTACAGAGCTGGTAAGGCTGTGCAGTGAAAGGCTGGAATGGAAAAAGTCAACCACCTACACAGTCATTAAGCGTCTTGCCCAGCGGGGCGTGCTGAAATCCGAAGATGCCATGGTGACATCGCTGGTATCGAAGGCGGATGTACAGTCGGCGGAAAGCGCCAAGGTGGTGGAAAAAACCTTTTCCGGGTCGCTGCCTGATTTCATAGCAGCGTTTACCAGAAAAAAGGACCTGTCGAGGCAGGAGATTGATGAGATTCAGAAAATTATCGATTCTTACAAATAGGCAAGTAGGATTTCAGAACGGAGAAGGACGATGGAGAGAATATTTCTTGAGGTTTTAAACTTGAGTATTTTGGCCGGATGCATGGTGCCTGCAGTTATTATGGTACGCTTCTTTTTTAAAAGAATACCTAAAAGTTTAATCTGTGTTTTATGGATGCTGGTAGGAGTACGTCTTTTGTGCCCTTTTTCTATGGAGTCGGCTTTCAGCCCCATAAGATTGCCCAGAGGCGTGCAGGAAGAGGCTGACCTTTACGAAAATCAGGATATAAGTGAAATGGAAGTGGAGATTGAAACGAAAGCAGGATCAGGGGGTGCCGGGGGAGAGAGCAAAGAACTGGATTTTGCGGACCGACTGGAAGTAACAGCGGCAGCGCAGGTGGATGAACTGAATAAAAGAGAAGATATCCTTAAAGCCGGGACGGCAGTGTGGTGTACGGGAGTCTTTGCCATGGCAGGTTTTTTCATTTACAGTTGGTATGACCTTAAACGGCGTATCAGAATGGCAGTCCCAAAGTGCTGGTGTGACATAAAGATATACCAGTGTGATGAAATTGCAACGCCTTTTTTGTTTGGGATCGTCCATCCTAAAATCTATATCCCGGCAGGCATGAATGAAATATACCTGCCTTATATTATAAAGCATGAGTATGCACATATGAGAAGAAAAGATCATCTGATAAAGATAATTGCTTTTCTACTTCTGGCAGTCCATTGGTTCAATCCCTGTATCTGGATTGCTTATAAAATGTTGTGCAGGGACATTGAACTTGCATGTGACGAGCGGGCGGTCCGGGACATGACAAATGATGCAAGAAAGGAATATATGACGGCGCTGCTGAATTGTTCTGTGTCCGGAAGGGCAGTCGGTGCGTGCCCGGTAGCTTTTGGGGAGTCAGACATAAAAGAAAGGGTTAAGAATGTGATGAATTATAAAAAACCAACATTTATCATTGTTATTCTGGGTGTCATAATCTGTGCAGCTGTTTTACTGTGCTTTATGACTACAAGAAAAAGTGAGGTAGCAGAAGTCCGTGATGGAACAGACATGATGGAGTCGTTTGGGAGGGAAGGGACAGAAATTTCCGCAGAGGAGAGTACTGAGCAGGAGCCTTTACAGGAAACAAAGTCGGAGGAGGAGCAAGAAAAGAGTGTTAATATTGAGGAGAGCGTGGAGATGTGGGCAAAGGCGTTCTGCAATAGGGACGGACAGACCATCAGGGGGATGGTTTCTGATGAATATATGCGCAGGCAGGGGGAGGAAGAAATGCTTACATCGGAAGGCTGGTCCACTCCATGGCTTTGGGATGAGACTGCTGACATTTATATTTTGGAAACGACAGAAGACCATGCTGAAATTTTGTATTATGCATGGCTCTCTGATCTCCATGCGGTTGTTTGGATGAACAGCATATCTTATCATGTGGAAGAAGGACAGTGTTATATAGACCAGTCGGATGTAAGGCTCATGGAATACATCTGTACAGAAGAGGAATTTTATCAAGCATACCCAGATGGAAAAATCAACGGTACGCGTATGGATTATTTAAATAATGGCGCAGGGGAAGCGCTCAATAGCTATGCGCTTTCAAGCAACAGCAATCTTCCGCTTTTTGAGCCGGATACTGCCGCCATTTATCTGCTGAATATATTAGATAATCCTGGCAAGGTGGAGACGATGGGCATAACCAACGGAATAAATGGTCATGCAAGAGTTACATTTAAATTTCTGGAGGACGGAGGTACAGTGACTGTGACGATGATTCAGCCTTATGGGGAAGATGGAATCTGGATTCCCCAGACTGATGAAGAAATGAGTACTGATTAAGAACAGCTTTATCATGCAAAAGAAGAAAATAATTCTCTGCTACAAAAACAATTCTGCCTGTAGTATAATAATTGCAGGCTGCAGACCGATGCTATTTATGTAAGGGTCAGTGCCGTCAGAACAGTCATTTTCACGACGTCAGACTAGCAAATGTTTACGTCGGAAAGACTTAACAGTCCTAATGAAAAATGACAGATGAAAGGGAGAATGAAGATGTACAGAGAGGATTATCCTTATTTATATGAAACTCATATGCATACCAATGAAAGCAGTGCCTGTGCACGGAATACGGGTGCGGAAATGGCGAAAGCGGCAAAGGAAGCCGGATATACAGGTGTGATTATCACCAATCATAACTGGTATGGGAATAACTGCATTGATTCATCCCTTCCATGGAAAGAGTGGATAGAGCAATATTGCAAGGGATACGAAAATGCAAGGCAGTGGGGGAGTGAGAACGGTCTTGACGTGTTTTTCGGCTATGAAGCCGGCTATAACGGAACAGAATTTCTGGTCTATGGCGTGGATAAGGAATGGCTGATTACCCATCCCCAGATTAAAGATGCGTCTGTTGAGGAGCAGTATCAATTCATCCACACCGCTGGAGGAATGGTCATTCATGCACATCCTTTTAGGGAAGAGTATTATATCCCGGAAATTCGCCTTTTCCCGGAAGCTGTAGATGGTGTTGAGGGATTGAATGCCATTCATTCTTATTATGATCATTTTGTATATAATCAGAGAGCGATTGATTATGCCATAAAAAACAAGCTTCCCATGACAGCGGGGTCAGATGTGCATACGACCAGCATTTTGAATGGCGGAATGGCATTTAAGAGAAAACTACGCTCTATAGAAGACTTCTGTCGTGCAATATTAGATGGGGAAGATTATCTGTTGACTGATGGAGACAAATGGTTCAATAAGATGGGAGAGCCGATATGAAATTTCTGCATGTGGCTGACCTGCATCTGGGAAAAGTGGTGAATGATTTTTCCATGCTGGAGGATCAAAAGTTCATATTGGAACAGATCAGCGGTATGGCAAAGGCAAATCAGGTGGACGCGGTGGTGATTGCCGGAGATATTTATGACAGGGCGATTCCGCCCGGGGAGGCGGTCACTCTGCTGGACTCCTTCTTGAATGAATTGACCGGGATGGGGATACAAGTGATTATGATCAGCGGAAACCATGATTCGCCGGAGCGCATCAGTTTTGGTGAAAACTTGCTTGGCAGGCAGGGCGTACATATCTCCGGATTGAAGAAAGATAAGTTGACCAGAGTAGTCTTTGAGGAAAAAGCATGTGTGTCAGAGTTTCTTCTCCTGCCTTTTGTAAAGCCCGCCCAGCTTGGTGTGAGGACCAGCCATGAGGCAGTGGAACTTCTGCTTGATGGGTATTGGCAGGAGGAAGATAAGAAAAAGCACAAGAACCGGGTGCTGGTAACTCATTTTTTTGTGACAGACGGAGGGAAAGAACCGGAACTTTCGGACAGCGAGACCACCATTCATGTAGGTGGTCTGGACAATGTAGATGCTTCTCTGTTCCAAGGGTTTGACTATGTGGCGTTGGGGCATATTCATAAACCCCAGCAGATCGGCAGCCGACCAGTATGGTATGCCGGTTCTCCTCTTAAGTATTCTTTTGGAGAAACAGGACAGACGAAAGAAGCATTGCTGGTTTCACTGGGAGAGGCAGGACTTGCGGAGGTAAAGGAACTTCCTCTGCGACCTCTGCGGGAGATGCGAAAGATTGAAGGGAATCTGAAAGAAATACTGGAAGGCGCTATGGAGGATTCTGTTGAAAAGAATGGACAGCGTCAGGATTACATTCAGGCGGTTCTTACGGATGAGGGAGAGCTGATTGACCCAATTGGGACAATCAGGAGCGTGTATCCCAATGTCATGCAGATTGTCCGGAAAGAGATGGAATCTATTTCTGACAAAAATGTCATATCGGAGAACAGGAGCAGAATGCATGCAGGGCAGAGAGATGTACTTTCTTTGTTTGAGGCATTTTATCAGGAAGTGAGGCAGACACAGCTGTCAGAAGAAAGTAAAAATGTAGTGACAGATATAGTCAAGGAATTGGAAGGAAAAGAGTAAAGGATGAAGCCGGTCAAACTGACTTTATGTGGATGGGGACCATACAAAGAAAAACAGGAAATAGATTTTACAGGATTTAGCGAGAGAGGGCTTTTTTTGATTACGGGTCCTACCGGGGCGGGAAAGACCACTATTTTTGATGCCATCACCTATGCGCTCTATGGAAATATGAGCGGCGGGATGCGGGAAAAAAATAGTGTGCGCAGTGATTTTGCCAAAGCAGATACACCGACTTATGTGGAGCTTTTTATGACCCATGCCGGGGAAAGCTATCAGATTTACAGAAACCCAGAATATATGCGCCCTAAAAAGCGCAGGTCACAGGGAAAAGGCGGGAAGGAACAGGATGTCCTTACGAAAGAGAAAGAGCGGGCAGTCTTTACGGGACCGGACGGAAAATCCATTGAGGGGAGCAGCGAAGTGACTCGAAAGGTTCAGGAACTTCTGAAATTGGATTACCGCCAGTTCAAACAACTATCCATGATTGCCCAGGGGGAATTTGCAAAACTTCTTTCAGCCCCTCCTTCAGAAAAGACCAGGATTTTCCGGGAAATCTTCGGAACGGATCTGTATGAGAAAATAGCTGCGTCCCTGAAGGGAAAATCGGGCAATGTTTATAAGCAGATTATGGAATGCAGGCATAAGATGGATGAAGATATCGAGATGCTTTCCCGGGATGGAGACGTCATTGAAGATACAGGCAGCCATTACTATGAAGGCGTTATAGCGCATCTGAAGGAAGAGGAAAAGCAGCTGCGCAAAAAGTGCAAAGCAATCAGGGAGGCTTATGCAGGAAAAGATGAGCAGGTACAGATACTGGCAGGTCGGATAGCAGAAAATGAGAGAGTTCAGAGTCTGTTTGACAAACTGGAAAAAGAAAAGGCGCGAAGGCAGGTCCTTCTGCAAAAAGCAGATGGAATGAAAGAAAAAGAGGGACTGCTTAAGCAGCAGGAAAGAGCCGCTTCCTTAAGGACAGTTGAAATTAAGCTGACGGCGCTTAAGGAACAGACGGCATCCTTAAATGAGGAAATTAAGGCTTCGGAGGAAGAAATACAGGATTTAGAGCAGAAAAATGCAGCAGAGGGATCTTTTTTTGCGGTGCATGAAGAAATTGCTTCTGCCTATGAGGAGGAAAAGAAATGGCGGGAAGCAAACGGTCAGCTTGACAAGGAAAACAAAAAATATGCAGTCAAAAGCAAGGAACTGTGTAGATTGCAGAAAATCTATTTGGAAGCAGAGGGGGAGGAAGAGGAAGCAAAGTCCTTATATGAACAGACGGACAAAGCTTACCGCCATGGAATGGCAGGGATTTTGGCGGAAGGTTTGGAAGAAGGAGCTCCCTGCCCTGTGTGCGGTTCTGTGCATCATCCTCATCCGGCAGTAAAAAGTGACAGTCTTCCCACCAAGGAGCAGGTAAAAGAATTAAAGGAAGTCTACGAGGAAAAACAAAAGAAGCGGGTGACGCTTCACGGACAGACCGCAGCCTGTGCGGCGGAAAGCGGGGAACTTGAAAGACAGATAAAAGAGCGTGAAAAACAATGCAGACTTTTGGAAGAAAACCGCGGAAAGAGAAAGGCAGTCATAGCCGATTATCTTAAGACTCATCGTGAGGATGAGTTTACGGAGCAGCTTAATCAGCATCATCAGAGGATGGCGGTGCTCAAAGAAAAGAAGACAATACAGGATAAACGAAAGAGAGAAGAAATCCGTTCAAGAGAAAAGCTGGAAAAGCTGGCATCTGAGTTTGAAAACGGATTAAAAGAGGCAGGTTTTTTATCTTTGGAGGCGTATCTGGAGGTGCGGAGGGATGAAAAAGAAATCGCCGCACTCCGGGAAGAAATAGAATCCTATCGGAAGGATTGTCATCTGAACAGCGAAATGATCACTCATCTTGCAGAAGAAACCGGTAAGGCGGAGCCAGAAGATGCACAAGAACTGAAAAAGAAAGCGCAGCAGGCGGAAAAAGAAAGAAAGACGCTTTTTGATGAACAGCTTACCTTGGATAATCGTCAGAAAAATGTGAAAAAGGCATTGGTTTCCCTGGCGGATAAGAACAGGCAGCTGGAGTCACTGATGGGAGAGTATAGTTTATTAAAGGATTTAGATGACGCAGCAAATGGGAATAATAATAAGAGACTGGTCTTTGAACAGTATGTACTGGCAGCTTACTTTGAAGATATCCTGACGGCTGCAAATATCAGACTGCGCCTTTTAAGCAGCGGCAGATATGAACTGAAAAGAGTGGAGCAGATCAGCGACGGAAGAAGCAAAGATAATTTAGAGATTGAGGTTCTGGATTACTATACAGGAAAATACCGCTCTGTCAAGACACTTTCAGGAGGGGAAGCATTTAAGGCTTCTTTGTCCTTAGCGCTTGGTATGAGTGATGTGGTACAGTCAGAAAGCGGAGGGCTTAAGGTGGAAGCTTTGTTTATTGATGAAGGCTTCGGCAGCCTCGACGGGGAATCCCTGGAGCAGGCATGCCTTACGTTGCAGACGCTGGTGGAAAAGGACCGCCTGATCGGTATCATTTCACATGTGCCGGAATTGGCGGAGAAGATTGGAAATCAGATACAGATAGATAAAACAAATGCTGGAAGTAAGGCACTTGTTATGTTATCCTAATAGATACAACAGTTCTTGTACCGATTCATCTTAAATGGAGGACGATATGGAAAATCAATATGATGTGATTATCATCGGCGCAGGTCCCGGCGGTATTTTCTGTGCCTATGAATTGCTTGATAAAAAAGAAGACTTGAAGGTACTGATGGTGGAAAAGGGGCGTTCCATTGAAAAGAGACAATGCCCTAAGCGTGTTACGAAGCAATGCGTAGGATGTAGCCCCTGTTCTATTACCACAGGGTTTGCCGGAGCCGGAGCGTTTTCGGACGGGAAGTTATCTCTCTCCCCGGACGTGGGAGGGAACCTGCCCGGAATTTTGGGATATGAGAAAACGGAAGAACTGATTAAAGAGTCGGATGGAATCTACTTAAAATTCGGTGCGGACACCAACGTTTATGGAGTGGACAAACAGGCAGAAATACGGGAAATCCGCAAAAAGGCGATTAAAGCCAACTTAAAGCTGGTAGAATGTCCTATCCGCCACCTGGGAACAGAGGAAGGCTATAAGATTTATGAAAAACTACAGCACCATTTGGAAGAGAGGGGAGTGACCTTTCAGTTTAACACTATGGTGGAAGAGATTCTGGTTGATGGTGGTACAGCCGTTGGAGTAAGGACGAACAAAGAAGAGACTTTTTACGCGAAGGAAATCGTGTCAGCCGTAGGACGCGAGGGCGCAGACTGGTTTAAAAACAAGTGTCAGGAAATCGGCATTGAGACCACGCTGGGGACGGTAGACATCGGCGTCAGGGTAGAAGTGCGGGATGAAGTGATGCAGTTCCTCAATGAAAATCTTTATGAAGCAAAGCTGATTTACCATACGCCCACCTTTGATGACAAGGTGAGGACCTTCTGCACCAACCCATCGGGGGAAGTAGCAACAGAGTATTACGAGGGCGGACTGGCGGTGGTAAACGGTCATGCCTATAAGTCGAAAGATTATAAAACCAACAATACCAATTTTGCGATTCTGGTCAGTAAGAATTTTACCAAACCGTTCAAGACGCCGATTGAATACGGCAAGCATATTGCCCAGCTTTCCAACATGCTCTGTGGGGGAAAGATACTGGTGCAGACTTTCGGGGATTTCAGAAGAGGAAGAAGAACCACGGAGGAGCGTCTTTACCGGAATAACATTATGCCTACCTTAAAGGATGCGGTGCCCGGAGATTTGTCGCTTGTATTTCCCCACCGGATCATGGTGGATATTGAGGAGATGCTGCTGGCACTGGATAAGATCACTCCGGGAATAGCGGCTGATGAAACCCTGCTTTATGGGGTGGAGGTGAAATTTTATTCCAATAAGGTAATTGTAAACAAGGACTTTGAAACCAGCATAAAGGGACTTCGGGCGATTGGTGACGGGGCAGGGGTGACCAGAGGACTTCAGCAGGCATCCGCAAACGGCATCAGCGTTGCGAGAAGCATTTTAAGGACAATAAAGGCATGAAAACAGGAAGCAGAGGAATGAGGGGAAAGAGGATTTTTATCATGCTGTTTTGCGGATTTTTTCTTTTTGCGGCTGGAGGCTGTCAAAAGAAAGATGCAGATACAAAGCTTGTGTTGACCACAGGCTTTAAAAGGGATGAGATTTTCAGGATAGAAACCATGTCCTGCACGCTGCCGGAGGTCATGGTGTATCTCACAAATACTCAGGACCAGTATGAAAGTGTTTATGGAAAAGAAATATGGAAAACGGATTTAAACGGCGTCACACTGGAAGAAAATGTAAAGGAGACGGTTCTTGCGCAGCTTGCCCAGATTAAGACCATGAATCTTCTGGCACAGCAGCATGGCGTTGCCCTAAGTGAAGCAGAATTAAAGACAGTGAAAACTGCCGCCGCCGCATATTACAATTCTTTAAACCAGGCAGAGAGTGAGTGCATGAATGTCACAGTGGAAACCGTTGAGAATCTGTATGCAGAGTTTGCACTGGCAAATAAGGTCTATGAATATATCATTAAGGATATCAATCCGGAAATCAGTGATGATGAAGCCAGAACCATTACGGTAGAACATATACTGATTGTAACGTACGCGCTGGACGGTACAGGGAAAAAGATAGAATATACACAAAATGCCAAGGAAGAGGCAAGGCAGCAGGCAGAAGAAATCCTGAAACTGGCATTAGAAGAGGACAGCGATTTTGAGGAACTGGTGCTCCAGTACAGTGAGGGAGATAAGGGAACTATCTCTTTCGGCAAAGGGGAAACGGATCCTGCCTTTGAGGAAGCAGCGTTCAATTTAGGAACCGGGGAAATCAGTGATATTGTGGAAACGGAATATGGGTACCACATCATCAAATGTATCAGTACCTTCAATAGGGAAGAGACAGATGCAAATAAAGTGAAGATTGTTGAAAAGCGGCGGGAAGAGGTATTTGGACAGGAGTATGATGCATTTGTGACGTCTCTCACCAGAACTTTAAATGACGAACTTTGGAAAACAGTTACATTTATTGAAAATGAGGAGGTCACGACCAGGGATTTTTTTGATATTTATAACCAATATTTTGAGTGAAAAGTGTAACCGTCAATCAGAACTGCGCACTTGTTGCGGAGTTTAGTTAATAAAAATTTTAGATTTGCTGAAAGCCCTAAAATACAGCCTTTCAGAACAACTGTTAGCACTCGCGTAAAATGAGTGCTAATTTTATCTTGACTTTTAAAGGAAAGGGAATTACACTTAATTTTAGTTTAAGAAGGCTGTCGTAAAACGGGCGGTCATCTGTTTCAGAAATACGGAGATTGAAGGAAAGAATAAAAAAGGAGTGATTTATCGTGGCAGAGAAACACGGAAGCTTATCAATCAACAGTGAAAACATATTCCCGATTATCAAGAAATGGTTATATTCAGACCATGACATTTTTTTCAGGGAATTGATATCCAATGGCTGTGATGCCATAACCAAACTGAAGAAGCTGGACATGATGGGGGAATATACCCTTCCAGAAGATTTTAAAGGGAAAATACAGGTGCTGGTAAACCCTGAGGAGAAAACCCTTAAGTTCATCGATAACGGTATCGGTATGACAGCGGATGAAGTTGAAGAATATATTAATCAGATTGCTTTTTCCGGTGCAACGGATTTTATTGCAAAATACAAAGACAAAACTAATGAAGATCAGATTATCGGTCATTTCGGGCTGGGATTTTATTCAGCATTCATGGTGGCGGATGAAGTGCATATCGATACCCTTTCCTGGCAGGAAGGCGCACAGCCTGTTCACTGGGAATGCGATGGCGGCACAGAATTTGATATGAAGCAGGGAGAAAGAGCGGAAGTTGGTACCACCATCACCTTGTTCATAAATGAAGATGTGCTGGAATTCTGCAATGAGTATAAGGCAAGAGAGGTAATCAAAAAATACTGTTCCTTCATGCCCATTGAGATTTATCTCTCTAAAGAAAATACAAAAGAAACCCAGACCATCGATGCAGAGGAAAAGCTGGATACAGACACTATAGTGGAAGAAATCAAACCAGAGAAGGAAGAAGACAAATTACGATACAAGATCATCAAACGTCCGGAACTTTTGAATGAAACCATGCCTCTTTGGGCAAAACATCCCAACGAGTGTACCAAAGAAGAGTATCTGGAATTTTACCGCAAAGTTTTCCAGGATTACAAGGAGCCGCTGTTCTGGATTCATTTGAATATGGATTATCCTTTCAACTTAAAAGGTATTTTGTACTTCCCTAAGATCAATATGGAATATGAGTCCATTGAAGGCGTGATCAAGCTGTACAACAATCAAGTGTTCATTGCAGATAATATCAAGGAAGTCATTCCCGAATTCCTGATGCTGCTAAAAGGCGTCATCGACTGTCCGGATCTGCCCCTTAACGTATCGAGAAGTGCACTGCAGAATGATGGATTTGTAAAGAAGATTTCTGATTATATTACCAAGAAAGTGGCAGACAAACTTTCCGGTATGTGTAAGACAGAAAAAGAAGAATATGATAAATACTGGGATGATATCAGTCCTTTCATCAAATTCGGATGCCTTAAGGATGACAAGTTCTGCGAAAAGATGACAGACTATATTCTATTCAAGAATCTGGAGGGCACCTATCTGACGCTTCCCGAATGCCTGGAGGTCAATAAGACAGATATCGAGGATAACGAAGAAGGGGAGGAGAAGGAACAGGAGCCGCAGACTGCCGAGGTCGTTGACGCAGACGGTAATGTAGTAAGCACCGGCGCAGACGAGGAGTCAGGCGAAGGTGAAGATGAGGAAGAAAAGAAGGAAAAGGTTATCTATTATGTGACCGATGAAAAACAACAGGGACAGTACATCAGCATGTTCAAGGCAGCAAAGATGGATGCCGTTATTCTGACTCATAACATCGATCAGCCTTTCATCTCCCAGCTGGAGGCAAAAAATGAGGGCATCAAGTTCCAGAGAATCGATGCAGACCTTACAGATACTTTTAAAGCAAAGACCAGTAAAAAGGCAGAAAAGGAACTGGAAGAGGCAGCAGACGCCATTGGCAAGGTGATGAAAAAAGTTCTAAAGAAGGATAAGATTACCATCAAGGTTGAAAAGCTTAAAAACAAAAAGATCTCTTCTATGATTACCCTTTCTGAGGAAAGCAGGAGAATGCAGGATATGATGAAGATGTACTCTATGCCGGGCATGGATATGGGAGGTTTTGGAAAGGAAGGAGAAACCCTGGTTTTAAACGCAAACCATCCATTGGTGCAATATATCATGGAGCATACGGAAGGCGACAATGTCAATATGATTTGCGAGCAGCTGTATGATTTGGCTCTTTTGCAGCATGCACCGCTTGAGCCGGAAGCAATGAGCAAATTTGTGGCAAGAAGCAATGATATCATGATGCTTCTGACAAAATAAGAAAAACACATCTCGCCGCAGCGCGCAAAACAGACGCTGAAAAACGGAATAGGAACGATTTGAAAACCTCTGCATATGATATGATAAGTATATACGCAGAGGTTTTTCTATGCCCCAAAATAGTTTAAAAAGCGCCCAGGTGGATAGCGCATATTCAGGAAAACTGCAGATTAATGTAACCTCCACATTAGGGCTGATACCGGTACAGGATGCTACCGTGACAATTTCTTATACAGGCGTGCCGGATGTGACGGTAGAGAGGGTTACCACCGATTCATCAGGACAGACACAGCAGATTGATCTGCCGGCGCCGCCCTTGGAATATAGCCTGACACCCGTAGAGCAGCAGCCCTATTCAGAATATAACATCCAAATTGAAGCGCCAGGTTATGAGTCGCTTATGATTTCAGGAACAGAAATCCTGCCGGACGTCACAGCCGTACAGCCAGTCAGTCTGACTCCGTTAGAGACTACGGAAGAAACAGATGAAGTGATCGTGATACCGGATCACACACTGTATGGAGAATATCCGCCGAAGATTCCCGAAGATGAAATCAAGCCCATGGATGAAAGCGGAGAGATCGTACTCAGCCGCGTCGTAATTCCAGAGTATGTGGTGGTTCACGACGGCGTTCCCGACGATTCAACAGCTCCCAATTATTATGTCAGATACAGAGATTACATCAAAAACGTTGTTTCTTCGGAAATCTATGCTACCTGGCCGGAAAGTGCCATTTATGCCAACACCCTTGCTATCATGTCCTTTACATTGAACCGGGTTTACACAGAGTGGTACCGGAACAAAGGCTACAATTTTACCATAACATCTTCCACAGCATACGACCAAAAGTGGATTTACGGAAGAAACTTTTACGAAAACATCGACAGAATCGTAGACAGCGTCTTTGCTAATTACTTATCCCGGCCTGGTGTGCGGCAGCCCATTTTTACATCTTACTGCGACGGCAGAAGAGTTACCTGCGATGGCTTAAGTCAGTGGGGTTCCAAATACCTTGGAGAGGAAGGATACTCTGCAATTGACATCATTCATTACTACTACGGAAGCGATATGTACATCAACACCGCCCAGAGCGTTGCAGGCGTACCATCCTCCTTCCCCGGCTATAACCTGAACATAGGGGCTACAGGCGAAAAGGTAAGACAAATCCAACAGCAGCTGAACCGTATAGCCCAAAACTACCCTGCCATTCCCACCGTCTCCGCAGATGGAATCTACGGACCCGCTACCGCCGAGGCTGTAAAAGTTTTCCAGAGAATTTTCAATCTTCCCCAGACCGGAATCGTAGATTACCCTACATGGTACAGCATCTCTAATATCTACGTAGGTGTCAGCCGCATCTCCGAACCCGGCTGACCAAGTGGAAAGTAAAAGATAGGAAATACCTGCACGGGAGGGAAGGGAGCGCTGCTGCCGGCGCTCCCTTCTCTCCCGTGCGCCTCATTCCACCCCTTTCTTCTGTTTTCTTTTTTCGCCACCTCTGTTGCGAAAAACAAGTGAATGATGGTATACTAATGATAATATTACGGACGAAAAACATGCAACTGGAGGAATGGCAGCGTGCAGGATACAATAGAAAAAATCTTAGAAGGAAATTTTAATAAAGGGATTCGCTCTCTGGATTTTTCGGATCCTGTTATTGAACTTTCTCTGCATGAGGGAGAGAACTATGAAGGGAATTTCACCATATTCGGTCCCGAAAACGAGGTAACGGAAGGAATCGTATCTTCCACCAGATTACGTATGAAATGTCTGGTAAATCGGTTTTCAGGTCCCAAGGAGGAAATCCTGTATTTTTTTGATGCTTCCGGCATGACAGAAGGGGATGCTATAAAAGGAGAATTTCGCATTATTTCTAATCAGGGGGAATATTATGTCCCTTATGATGTGCGCATTGTTTCGGGGACGCTTCAGTCGGAGCTTGGAAGTATCAAAAATCTTTTTCATTTTGCAAATCTTGCCAGAACCAATTGGGAGGAAGCGGTAGGACTGTTTTATTCCAAGGAATTTGAACGTGTCTTTACCGGTGTGGACAGGCAGTATTATGGAATATACAAGGGGCTTGCGGCAGGCGGCAGAAAAGAACAGAATGTGGAAGAGTTCCTGCTGGAAATCAAAAAAAAGCAAAAGGTCCAATTTTTGCTTGAGGAATCGGAAATCAGAATGGACAATCCGGTCAATATGGAAGAGGGACGGCTGGTAATCAATCGCAATGGCTGGGGATATTCAGAACTCTTCGTAGAAAAAGAAGGAGACTTTCTTGTTCTGGAAAAGGAAGTGATCCGGGATGAGGATTTTCTGGGAAATTGCTACAGGCTGCCTTTTTACATTTCAGAAGAACGACTTCATGGTGGAAGGAATTATGGCACTATTCGCTTATATAATCCCTATGTTTCTCTTACGGCGAAGATTACGGTCATAAATAAATCAGTGACCACAAAGATGCTGGGAATGCGCAGACAGCGGAAGCATATGATTATGGAACTGATGCAGTATTATGAGGCATTCCGTACCAGAAAAATCAGCGCCGCTTCATGGATGAAGGAAACTGGAGAACTGGTTGACAAGTTAATTCAGATGGATGACCGGGATGTGGCGGCAAAATTGTTTCAGATACAGCTCCTGATTACGGAGGAGCGTTACAATGAGGCGCAGTGGTTCTTAGATCAGGTATCGGGAGACCTGGAAGGCGATTTTGACCCGACATTGTACTGCTATCATCTTTATCTGACAACGCTGCTTAACAGGCAGGAAGAGTATATAGACGAAGTGGCAGGGCAGGTAGAGCGGATTTTTACACAGAATTCTGATAACTGGAAGATTGCATGGCTGCTCTTATATCTGGCGGAGGACTATACGAGAAGTTCCGCCAGAAAGTGGATCATTCTGGAAGATCAATGCATGCAGGGGTGCAAAAGTCCAGTCATTTACATAGAAGCATGGAATCTGATTGTATCGAATCCTACGCTCCTTATGAAACTTGCCTCATTTGAACAGCAGGTTCTGAATTATGCAGCCAAAAAGGAACTTTTAACGCCCGATGTGATTGAGCAGGTGGTTTATCTGGCAGGAAAACAGAAAAATTACTCTGAAAGGCTGTTTTTCATATTAAAATGTTGTTATAAAATTGTGCCCACCGATGAAGTGCTTCAGGCAATATGTACATTGCTGATCAAGGGAAATGTGACGGAGGAATCTGCATTCCCATGGTATGAAAAGGGGATTGAAAAGGAACTGAGGATTACACGGCTTTATGAATATTACATGATGTCCTTAAGACTTACGCCGGATAAAGAGATTCCGAAAATCGTTTTAATGTATTTTGCCTTTGACAGCAATCTGGATGGTTTACATAATTCTTTTCTCTACGCTTATATCCATCGGAATAAGGCACTGTATCCGGAATTATATGAGAGCTACCGGGAGCAGATAGAACGTTTTGTAGTATTCCAGATTCTGAAAGGTAAAAATAATCAATATCTGGCATACCTATACAAAAATCTGATTACGCCCATGATGATTACAGAGGAGACGGCAAAAGGGCTTTCCACAGCGCTTTTTATGCACCGTCTTACAATTATGCGCAGGGACATACGAAAAGTGATTCTGGTGTATGAAAAGGAAAAGCAGGAAGTGGTTTATCCTGTCACAGGCAGGGAAACTTATATTCCTGTTTACGGAAGTGACTGCCAGCTGCTTTTGGAGGACGGCAGGGGAAACCGGTATTGCAGAGGAGAGGAATATAGCGTTGAGCGGCTTCTCATGCCGGATAAAATTGCTTCCATGATAGCGCCTTATGTGACAGACTGCATTCACTTTGATCTCTGGCTTTGTGAAAAAGGAAAAGAGATGGCGCAAATCAATGAAAATAATGTTGCCTATATGAAACGCATTACAGAATCAGAGCAGGTGGAGGAGGAGATTCAGCGGGAAATCAGAATGAAACTGATTCATTTCTACTATGATCATGACAGGATGAAGGAATTGGATGATTATCTGAAAGAATTGTCGCCTGAACAGATTGAGAATCATTGCTTTGCCCAGGTTGTGCGTTTTATGGTCCTTAGAGGAATGTATGAGAAGGCCTATGACTGGATACAGCTCCGCGGAGGAGAAGGCATAGAAGCAAAGCTAATCGTAAGGCTGTGCAGCAGGCTGCTTGCGATTGAGGGCATGACAGAAGACGATACCATGACGATGCTTATGTTTATGGCATTTAAAGCAGGTAAATATGATGAAAACCTGCTCCGTTACCTGTGCATGTATTTTAGGGGAACCTGTAAGGAAATGCGGGATGTCTGGAAAGCGGCGGATGCCTTTGGGGTGGATACCTATGAACTTTGTGAGCGGATATTGATGCAGATGCTTTATACAGGGGCTTTTGTGGGAGAAGGAGCGGAGATTTTCAAAAAATATATATCCGGCGGAGCAAAAACAGAGGTGGAGCTGGCATTTCTTGCCCAGAGCGCGTATGATTATTTTGTTCAGGATAAAGTGACCAGTGAATTTGTACTGGAAGATATGCAGAGGGTGATCAACAGGCAGGAAGAGATACCGCTTGTATGTAAGCTTGCTTACACAAAATATTATGCGGAGAACAAGAAGCTGGTGGATGAAAATATCTCGCGCAGTCTGCTTGCATTTTTGCGGGAAATATTGATGCAGAATATTTATTTCCCTTATTTTAAGGAATATGCGGATAATATTACCTTTATGCGCCAGTTTATGGACAAGACTATGGTGGAATACCACATCAAAGACGGAAATAAGGCAGTCATCCATTATCTGATGGAAAAAGAGGAAGGCACAGAAGGAGAATATATCAAGGAAGAGATGAAGGATATGTTTGGCGGCGTATGTGTCAAAGAGTTTATCCTTTTCTTTGGCGAGCATTTGCAGTATTATATTACAGAAATAGAAAACGGAAAGGAATATCTGACAGAAAGCGGGACATTAAGCCGGAATGATACGGTGAGAGAGCAGAGGGAAAACAAGTATACCATGCTGAATGATATTGCAATAGGAAGAAACCTGCATGATTATGATACCATGGAGAATCTGTTGTATGAATATTATGAGCAGGATTATATTGCAAAAGAAGTGTTCCATATGCTCTGATACCGGGTGAGGGTTTAGCTTTCGTGTCACTGTGAAGCCGAAGGCTGAACTGCAGCCGTTCAGGAAATATATTATCGCAGTACCGCAGACATGGTCTACGGTATGCAGGGGGTATAAGAATGTTTCAGGGTCAGAAAAATCAGACAGGAAAAAAGAATTATAAAAAAGTGGCTGTTGGCTACGATCTTGGGCGGGATTTTGCCCAGATCAGTTACTGCGGGATAGAGGAGACTGAACCAGAAACCGTTTCTGCGATTGCCGGTACGGAGCAGTATAATATTCCGGTATTGCTCTGTAAAAGAAGAGGAGTAGGGCAATGGTATTATGGAAAAGAGGCCATCAAGTTTGCAAAGGAGGAAGACGGTATTCTTGTAGAGGATCTGATTGTACTGGCGCAGCGCGGTGAGGATGTCGTGGTGGAAGGAGAAGCATTTGATCCGGCAGCCCTTCTTACGCTGTTCGTGAAAAGAAGCCTTTCTCTTCTTAGCCTACGTGTTCCTTTGAATCAGATTGAAGCGTTTATGTTTACGGTAGAGGAACTTACGCCGCGTATGGTGGATGTACTGGAGAAGGTGGCGGCAGGGCTTAAGCTTGGCGCCTCGCACATTTGTTTTCAAAGCCATATGGACAGTTTTTATGCTTACATCCTTCACCAGGACAGGGAATTGTGGAAAAATGACGTTATGATATTTGAATATCACGAGACACTTAAGAACCTATGCCTGGAGTGTAATGGGAGAACTACACCTAAGGTGGTGTTCATTGAGGAGACAGATTATCCGGAAATGGGACGGAGAGTCTGGAAAGAGGACGAGGAAGCCAAAAAACAGCAGATGGAGAAATTGGATCAGCTGTTCCTGGGCATTTCACAGGAAAGCCTGAGAGAGAGAATGGTTTCTACGGTATTTTTGCTTGGGGATGGCTTTAAAGAGAACTGGGCAAATGAGTCATTAAAATTTCTGTGCAGGAACCGCCGGGTCTTTCAGGGAAATAATTTGTACAGCAAGGGTGCATGTTATGGAATGATGGAACGTTTAAACCCCAGCATGGAGTGGAAAGAATATGTATATCTGGGTGCTGATAAACTGAAATCCAACATAGGGATAAGAGTGCTGCGGCGGGGCGAAGACTCCTATTACGCGATTTTAGATGCGGGAACCAATTGGTATGAGGCGGAGGCGGACTTTGATCTGATTCTGGAAAGCGGAAATACAGTGGATTTTGTGGTCACTCCGCTTACGGGCGGAAATGTGACGAACAGGATATTGACGCTGGAAGGTTTGCCGGACCGGCCAATGAGGACGACCAGACTGAATGTGCACATTGAGATGACCGCCATAGGTCAGGCGGCAATCACAATAGAAGATATGGGATTTGGAGAATTGTTTAAATCCAGCGGAAAGGCATGGACCCAGACAATCATAATCTCATAAGATGTTGCAGCTTGGCTTTCGGTTTCACAGTAATACTGATGCACACAAAAGGAAGCTGCTTTTAGAATTTCGGGGAAAGGTTTAGGAAATTTATGGGCAGAATTTTATTATGTACAGGAAAATATGCCGAAAAACCATACTATATTGAGAGTATATGTGCGAATGTATACTGCGTTGAGGAACTTTGCTATCTTTTTGCCAGCAATCCTTTTATGATTAATCGTGGTATCATGGACGAAGGGCTTGTGGAATGGCTGGATAGGGAGTGCGGTCTCACAGAACTGAGCCATCAGCTGCTCAATTTATTTCATAAGGGCAGCCAGCCGGGGATTTTTGTTAGTGTCATTTTGGATTATGTAAATTATTGTACGCCGGAGGAAAAGAAGAAAATCGAGGATGTGCTTCAGAGCAATGTGGGGCTCAATGATTATGAGAGACAAAAACGACAGGCTGATTTCCTCCTGAAAAATGCAAAACCCAGTCTGGCGCTGGAGGAGTACGATCATCTGCTTAGACAGCTGCCGGAGACAGAAAGTGCATTAAAACCGTTAATCTGCCACAACATGGGGGTAGCTTACGCGAGTCTGTTCCAGTTTGAAATGGCAGCCCGGTATTTCAAAAAAGCATATCGCATGACAGGCAATAACGAGTCGGGGGTGCAATATCTGACAGCCCAGAGGATGCACCTGTCAGAGAGTGCTTATATTGCTTTTATAGCAGAACATGGGGAATACCATGATCTTTCATTACAAGTAGAAAAGAAACTGGAGGCAGCAAAAGGAGAGTTTGAAGCATCCGAGGAGAATAGAATGCTGTCGGCACTTAAGATTTATAAAGATGAGGGTAATGTGGCTTCTTATTATGAAGAAATCGACAAAATCATTTCCTGTAAAAAGGATGAGTACAGGGAACTGGTGGGACAGTAAGTAAACAAAAACAGATAGGAAAATGAGAAAAATATGGGTTTAATAAAGAAACTGCTGCAATGGAAAAAGAAACAGGAAGTGCCTGAGTTCGAGGTTGAGGATTGGAATGAAATCGTCTATGACCGGGAGGACTATCAGATTGATGACAAGAATCAGCGTCAGGAATATGTGAGAGGCTGTCTTGAGCAGATTGCTGAGGCGTCAAGAGAACTTGAGAATCTTCAATTTGAATACAATATGGTCACCGCCTATTTAAAGGATATGGAGGAAATTGAAGCTCTGCCTGAGGAAGAGATGGCAGAGCTTATGGAATGTGCCAAAAAGATTGATGCCTTAGAGCAACAGCAATCCGGATATAAAGAGAGGAAGAACCGGATGAGCGATGAAGCGTATCATCAGATGGAGCGTCTGGAAGAGGAGGTCCAAGAGGGATTTGAGAAACTGACTCAGGCAGAAGAATATCAGGATTGTATCAAGAGAGATCTGCGCAAGCTGGATGGAGAGAAACATGCGTATCTGTTCCGGAAAAATGAACTGCGCCGTGTCATAGCGGATACGAGATCAATGACGATTGTATGCACGGTTGCTGTGATTGCATGTATTCTGCTTTTGTTCATCCTGCAGTTTGGGTTTGCAATGAATGCGAGGCTGGGGTATCTTGCGGTAGCAGCAGTGGGAGCGATTGCCATCACTGCAATTTTTATCAAACACAACGATTCGGTAAAAGAACTGTCCCGGGTGGAAAATGGCATTAATCGTATTATAAGGCTTCAGAATACGGTGAAAATACGATATGTCAATAATACCCACCTGTTGGATTATCTCTACATGAAGTACAATGTATCCAGCGCCAGTGAGCTAGGAAAAAGCTGGCAGCAGTATCAGGAGGAAAAAGCAGAGCGGCATAGTTTTGAACAGGCGGAAAGACAGCTGGATCAGTGTCAGAAAGAGCTTTTACGTGTCCTTCGCCGTTATCAGATAAAGGATCCGATGATCTGGCTGCATCAGACGGAAGCAATTCTTGACAGAAAAGAAATGGTAGAAATTCGTCATAATCTCATTATCAGAAGGCAGTCTCTTAGAAGACGTATGGATTATAATAAAGAAGTGATAGCGGGCAAAGCGCAGGCTGAAATCAAGGATCTTGCAGAAAGTTACCCGGAGTATGCCAAGGAAATATTGGATATTGTGGGGCAGTATGAGGAGGATTTTTCTTGACTTCTATTTGGTAGCATGATAGCATTGTAAACGTATGAAAAATGCACTTTATTATGATAGCAAAGTACAGTGTCTTGTAAAGTGCTTTGTGACAAATGGAGGAGAGATTATGAAAAAATTTATTGCACTGTTCGCAGCAGCAACCATGACTATGGGATTGCTTTCTGGCTGCGGATCAGCTTCGAAAGAGGCAGAGGAAACAGCACAGACAAATGAAACAGCACAGGAAGTAGAACAGGAAACAGAGACTGCGAATGAAGCAGGAGCAGAAGTAGAAGCAGACGAAATGACACAGGTAGATGACAAGATGATTTTTACAGTGGGATTTGATGCGGAATTTCCACCCTATGGCTACATGGATGATAATGGAGAGTACACAGGATTTGACCTTGAACTGGCAGCAGAGGTCTGTGAGCGCAGAGGATGGGAACTGATAAAACAGCCTATTGACTGGGATTCAAAGGATATGGAGCTTTCTTCCGGTTCTATTAGCTGTATCTGGAATGGTTTTACCATGGATGGTCGTGAAGATGCGTACACATGGTCAGTGCCTTATGTGGATAACAGTCAGGTGTTCGTGGTTAAGGCAGATGCCGGGATTACTTCTTTTGACGATCTTGCGGGTAAGCTTGTAGGTGTCCAGAAGGACTCTTCTGCACTGGCAGCTTTAGAGGGAGATGCAGCAGATCTTGCAGCAACTTTTGCAGAATTGACTCAATATGCTGACTATAATACAGGTTTTATGGATCTGGAAGCAGGCGCCATTGATGCGCTGGCAATTGATATAGGGGTTGCGGATTATCAGATCAAGTCCAGAGGAGATGGCTACACCATCATGGATGAAAGACTGGCAACAGAACAGTATGGCATCGGATTCCTTCTTGGAAACGACGAGTTGAAGGATAAGGTTGAATCTACTCTGCTTGAGATGGTAGATGATGGTAAGTTTATGGAAATAGCTGAAAAATACGGTTTGGAAGGCAGCGTATGTCTTGGTAAATAAAGTGATTTAAGGCAGAATTTATAACAATATGATGCGCAAAGGTGCGTTTCATCCGTTGTTTTTTCTGCCTTATTTACTCCCGGACGGGATAATATCTGGTAGGAGAATAAGAGCAAATGAGTGTAGGAACCATGTTAATGCAGCTGGGAAAGGGTATGTTATCAACGGCAGGAATTTTTTTCCTGACGCTTCTTTTTTCACTGCCGCTTGGTCTGATTGTATGTTTTGGAAGAATGTCAAAGGACGGAATTATAAGAGGGATTTCTAAATTTTACATATCCATTATGAGGGGAACTCCTTTGATGTTGCAGCTTTTAGTAGTCTATTTTGCACCGTATTATTTGTTTGGTGCAAATCTTAGAGGGTATCGCTTTCCAGCCATTATACTGGCCTTCAGTATTAATTATGCGGCTTACTTTGCCGAGATCTACAGGGGCGGAATTGAATCCATTGCCGTCGGTCAGTATGAGGCGGCTAAAGTACTCGGCTATAATAAGGCTCAGACTTTTTTTCTGATTATTCTTCCACAGGTCATCAAACGTATTATGCCGTCTATTACAAATGAAACGATTACATTGGTAAAGGATACCTCTCTGGCATTTGTGTTGGCGCATGCAGAGATGTTTACGATGGCAAAGCAGATTGCGGCAAAAGATACAAGTATGGTGCCGCTTATGATTGCCGGTCTATTCTATTTTATTTTTAATTTCTTGGTGGCATTTGCGATGGAACGAATTGAAAAAGCCATGGACTATTATAAATAGGAGGTGGAAAAGAGATGGCGGCTGAGATTTTATTGGAAATCTATCATATGAGCAAAGGGTTTGATGACCTTGACGTCATCAGAGACATTTCACTCTCCGTGCGTAAGGGAGAAGTGGTATCTATCATAGGTCCATCGGGCTCAGGAAAGTCCACCTTGCTTAGATGTGCCACCATGCTTGAAAAGATGGACGGCGGAGAGCTCGTTTATCTTGGGGAAAAGGCAGCGTGGGAAGAGGATGGCAGGTGTGTGTATGCTCCAAAACAGGAATTGAAGGAGATACAAAAATATTTTGGTCTGGTGTTCCAGAACTTTAATTTATTCCCCCATTACAACGTCATGCGCAACATTATAGATGCACCTATGAGGGTGGATGGGGTGCCGAAAGAAGAAGCAATTATGCGTGCAGAAAGGCTTCTGGATCAGCTGGGACTTTCTGACAAGGCATATGCATATCCATACCAGCTTTCAGGAGGACAGCAGCAGAGAGTGTCTATTGCAAGAGCACTGGCGCTTCAGCCCCAAATTTTGTTTTTTGACGAACCTACCTCAGCGCTTGATCCGGAGCTTACGGGGGAGGTTTTAAAGGTTATCAAGCAGCTGGCAAAGGAACACATGACCATGATTATCGTGACGCATGAGATGCAGTTTGCCAGAGAACTGTCGGACAGGATTATTTTTATGGATCAGGGAATTATTCAGGCCCAGGGAACACCGGAGGAGATTTTTTCATCCGACAAAGAAAGAGTCAGGGAGTTTATAGGAAAATTTCAAGCATAAAAACAGGATATTGCCGCAAAGATGGCAGAATGGAGGAAAAGATGGAAAAAAAGGAACAGCTTTATGAAGGAAAGGCAAAGAAGGTATTTGCAACAGAAGATCCAGATGTAGTAATCGTGGATTATAAGGATGATGCTACTGCATTTAACGGGGAAAAGAAGGGAACCATTGTGGGAAAAGGCGTGATTAACAACCGCATGACCAATCATGTGTTCAAACTTCTGGAAAAAGAAGGTGTGCCTACGCACTTGATTGAAGAATTAAGTGACAGGGAAACTGCGGTTAAAAAAGTGGAAATCGTTCCCCTTGAAGTGATTATTCGTAATGTGGCTGCCGGAAGCTTTTCAAAGCGTCTTGGTGTGCCGGAGGGAACGCCTTTTAAGGAGCCGACCATTGAGTTCAGCTATAAGAATGATGAATTGGGAGATCCTTTAATCAACAGCTATTTTGCCGTTGCACTGGGACTTGCCACATGGGAAGAAATCGAGATTATTAAAAAGTATGCATTCAAAGTGAATGAAGTCTTAAAGGCATACTTCCTTCAGGCGGATATCAAATTGATTGACTTTAAGATTGAGTTTGGACGTTTCCATGGAGAGATCCTTCTTGCAGATGAGACCTCGCCGGATACCTGTCGCCTTTGGGATGTAAATACGAATGAAAAATTGGACAAAGACCGTTTCCGCAGAGACCTCGGAAACGTCGAGGAAGCTTATAACGAAGTGTTTAAGCGTCTGGGACTGTAAAGTAGTATGCAGAGGGAATATACATGAAAAAGGAAGACAGCATTGCAGAATTGGAAGAAAGACGCGAAGTGGAGGAGAGCCAGCGCTTATCAGATAAGCCAGGTGAGGAATGCGGTGTTTTCGGTGTCTATGATTTTGACGGCGGAGATGTGGCCTCCACCATATACTATGGCTTGTTTGCTTTGCAGCACAGAGGACAGGAAAGCTGTGGTATTGCAGTTAGCGATACCGCAGGTCCGAAGGGAAAAGTATTAAGTGCCAAAGACATGGGGCTCTTGAATGAAGCTTTTACTCTTGAAATATTAGAAAAGCTTAAAGGGGATATTGGCGTGGGGCATGTCAGATACTCTACTGCAGGGAGTTCCACAAGGGAAAATGCCCAGCCGTTGGTATTGAATTATGTAAAGGGAACGCTTGGGCTTGCTCATAACGGAAATCTGATCAATGCGCCAGAGCTTAGAAGAGAGCTGGAGTACACGGGAGCGATTTTCCAGACTACCATTGATTCAGAAGTTATCGCATATCACATTGCACGGGAACGTCTGAATTCAAAGACAGTAGAGGAAGCGGTGGGACGTGCCATGCAGAAGATTAAAGGAGCGTATTCCCTCATCGTCATGTCTCCCCGGAAGCTGATTGGGGCAAGGGATCCTTTTGGATTCAGACCCCTTTGTATTGGAAAGAGAGATAACGCATACATTCTGGCATCTGAGACCTGTGCCCTGGACACTGTGGGGGCACAGTTTGTAAGGGATGTAGAACCCGGAGAAATTGTTACGATTTCTCCGGAAAAGGGAATTGAGTCAGATAAGAGCATGTGTATTCCGAAAGAGCAGCATGCGACATGTGTGTTTGAATATATTTATTTTGCAAGACCGGATAGTTATATCGATGGAATGAGCGTTTATAATTCACGTATTCTGGCAGGAAAATTTCTGGCAATGGATTCTCCGGTGGAGGCTGATCTGGTGGTAGGCGTACCGGAATCAGGTAACTGTGCGGCACTTGGTTATTCCTTGCAGTCCGGTATTCCCTATGGACAGGCTTTTGTCAAAAACAGTTATGTGGGCAGAACTTTTATAAAGCCAAAGCAGAAGAGCAGGGAAAGCAGTGTGCAGGTAAAGTTAAATGCTCTTAGGGAGGCAGTGGAAGGGAAACGGATCATTATAATTGATGACTCTATTGTGCGCGGCACGACTTCCGACAGAATCGTACATATGCTCAGGAAAGCAGGCGCGAAAGAGGTACATATGAGAGTCAGTGCGCCGCCTTTTTTATGGCCCTGTTATTTTGGTACAGATGTACCTGCCAGAGAGCAGCTGATTGCGTATAATCGTTCTGTGGAGGAGATTTGCAGCATTATTGGAGCCGATTCACTTGGATATCTGCGGGAAGAGCGGCTGCATGAAATTGTGGAAAACAGAGGCATCTGTAAGGGATGCTTTACAGGGAAATATCCGATGGAGCCGCCTGTTGAGGATATTAGAGGCGAGTTCGAACACTAAGAAGGATGAGTTGAGTAGGAGGATTGTGATGAGTACAGACAGATATGTAAGTCCCTTGTCAGAGCGGTATGCAAGCAAGGATATGCAGTATATCTTTTCACCTGACATGAAGTTCAGGACATGGAGAAAATTGTGGATTGCTTTGGCGGAAACAGAGATGGAGCTTGGTCTTTCGCAGGATGGCAAGCCTGTTATTACGCAGGAGCAGATTGATGAACTGCGGTCTCATGCAAATGACATCAATTATGATGTAGCAAAAGCAAGAGAGAAGGAAGTGCGCCATGATGTCATGAGTCATGTATATGCGTACGGGAAGCAATGTCCCAAAGCGGCAGGCATCATCCACCTTGGCGCTACCAGCTGCTATGTGGGGGATAATACGGACATTATCGTGATGACGGAAGCGCTCAGACTGGTAAAGCGGAAGCTGGTAAATGTGCTTTCTAAGTTGGCATCCTTTGCAGATAAATACAAGACCCAGCCTACGCTGGCATTTACACATTTTCAGCCTGCCCAGCCCACTACGGTAGGGAAGAGGGCAACGCTTTGGATGCAGGAGTTCATGCTTGATCTGGAAGATCTTGAGTATGTGCTTTCAGGGATGAAGCTTCTGGGGTCAAAGGGGACTACCGGCACACAGGCATCCTTCTTGGAACTTTTTAACGGAGATCAGGCAACGATTGATAAGATCGATCCGATGATTGCAGAGAAAATGGGATTTAAGGAGTGCTATCCGGTTTCGGGGCAGACTTATTCCCGCAAGGTGGATACAAGAGTCTTAAATGTACTGGCAGGTATTGCGGCAAGTGCGCACAAGATGTCCAATGATATCAGGCTGCTGCAGCACTTAAAGGAAGTGGAAGAACCGTTTGAAAAGAGTCAGATTGGTTCCTCAGCCATGGCTTATAAAAGGAATCCCATGCGGAGTGAAAGAATTGCCTCTCTTTCCAGATATGTGATGGTGGATGCGCTTAATCCTGCTATTACTTCTGCTACCCAGTGGTTTGAAAGAACGCTGGATGATTCCGCCAATAAGCGCCTTTCCATTCCGGAAGGATTTCTGGCAGTTGACGGTATTTTGGATCTTTGCCTTAATGTGGTGGACGGGCTTGTGGTTTATCCGAAGGTTATTGAAAAGCACATGATGAGCGAGCTGCCTTTCATGGCAACTGAGAATATTATGATGGATGCGGTAAAGATGGGTGGAAATAGACAAGAACTGCATGAGAAGATCAGAGAACTTTCCATGGAAGCAGGAAAGAATGTGAAGGTGGAAGGAAAGGAAAATAATCTTCTGGAGCTGATTGCGGCAGACCCCGCTTTTAATATGTCATTGGAAGATTTGCAAAAGACCATGGAGCCGTCAAGATATGTAGGACGCGCCAAAGAGCAGGTGGAAAAGTTCCTTGCGCAGGTGATTCATCCCATTCTAGAAAGAAATAAGAGCCTACTCGGCATAAAAGCGGAAATCAATGTTTAAGGAGGCGTGACTTTTGGGCGGATTTTTTGGAGTAGCTTCAAAGAAAGATTGTGTATTTGATTTGTTTTTTGGTACCGACTATCATTCCCATTTAGGAACAAGAAGAGCGGGAATGGCTGTATATAGTAAGGAAAATGGCTTTGATCGCGCAATTCATAATATTGAAAATGCACCCTTTCGTACCAAATTCGACAAGGACATGAATGAGATGCATGGAACCCTTGGAATTGGTTGTATTTCAGATTATGAACCTCAGCCGCTTCTTGTACGGTCTCATCATGGGACTTATGCCATCATGACGGTGGGAAAAATCAACAATATGGATGAAATTGTAAAGAAGATTTTTGCCCTGGGACATACGCATTTTCTGGAAATGAGCGGCGGTGATATCAATGCCACGGAACTTGTGGCGGCAATCATCAATCAGAAGGATAATCTGATTGAAGGTATTACTTATGCCCAGGAACTGATTGATGGTTCCATGACGCTTGCCCTGCTGACATCGAAAGGGATTTATGCGGCAAGAGATAAAATGGGAAGGACACCGGTTGCAATCGGAAAAAAGGAAGACGGTCACTGCATTTCCTTTGAGAATTTTGCTTATCTGAATCTGGGATATGTGGAAGAGCGGGAATTGGGCCCCGGGGAAATCGTCATTGTGACACCGGAGGAAGTAAGAACGCTGGTAAAGCCCGGTTCAGATATGAAAATCTGTACTTTCCTGTGGGTGTATTATGGCTATCCCTCTTCTTCCTATGAGGGGATCAGCGTAGAAAAGATGCGTTACAACTGTGGATCTCTTCTGGCAAAAAGGGATGATGTATCTCCTGATAATGTGGCGGGAGTGCCGGATTCGGGCATTGCCCATGCGGTTGGATATTCCAATGAGTCAGGGATTCCGTTCTCCAGACCTTTTATAAAATATACACCTACCTGGCCCAGATCCTTTATGCCTACCATACAGAGTCAGAGAAATCTGATTGCCAAGATGAAGCTGATTCCGGTCCATGACCTGATTCAGGATAAGAGCCTTCTCCTTATTGATGACTCTATTGTCAGGGGGACTCAGCTTAGGGAAACAACCGAATTTCTTTACCAGAGCGGTGCAAAGGAGGTTCACATAAGACCAGCCTGTCCGCCTCTCTTATATGGATGTAAATATCTTAATTTCTCCCGTTCCTCATCGGAGATGGATTTGATTACAAGAAGAATCATCAAGGAAATGGAAGGGGACGGCAAGAATGTGAATTTAAGTGCCTATTCAAACCCGGAAACACCGGAGTATCAGGAAATGATCAGGAGAATTGGCGTGCAGCTTAATTTTACTTCCCTGAAATACCATCGGTTGGATGATATGATAGAATCAGTAGGAATCGACAGAAGCAAACTCTGCACCTACTGCTGGGACGGAAAAGAGTAAGAGGGGTGCGTCCGCTGCTGCCCACAGAAAACGTCATTTCGCTCGACGTTTTTCGTATGGCAGCCGAGAAAGCATCTGAGTGAGCCTGCCCAATTTATGGTTGCAAGTCTCGTCTTCAAATCGGATTTCACTAACGGAATGGATATATGTAATCCAAACCGGACGGGTCGGAGCCAAGCGGCATCCTGCCTTATGGCTCCTAAAATCGCCATCCATGGCGATTTTTCCCTGTCTATGAACCATTCCGTAAGTGAAATTGCCGATTTTACGCCAGAGCCTTGCAACCATAAATTGGGCAGGCTCACTCAGATGCTCTCTCGGCTGCCATACGAAAACCGTCAAGCGAAATGACGTTTTCTGTGGGCAGCAGCGGACTTGAGAGATTCAAGATTATATTATAAAACTATAAATTAAGCCTATATTGATAGAGCGGTCTGTGACAGTTCGGGCTTGGCTTGGGGGATAGGATGCAGAGGCGGAGGGAGTGGGG
>JAAUZD010000003.1 GCA_014804785.1 Lachnospiraceae bacterium | reverse complement strand
CAGGGAACAAAACGACTACTTTTCGGGAACGAAAGGAAAAAGCATTTTGAAAAAATGTAAAAAACAGTCTAAAGTTTTTCGCCTTTCGTCCGATAGTGCCACTCGCATATTACCTTTAACTTCCCCACTTTCCAAGTGATTTCCGTTATCAGACCGCCCGGTCTGCCTATGGAAATAACAGACCGCCGCATATGGCTTCACTCCATATGTGGCGGTTGTCTTTTGTGTATCATCCTAATGATTTCAGGTTCTTGCGGTATTCCGCCATTTCCTCCTCGCTTNCCGTATCCATGNTGTACTGCAACTCGCTGACCACGGAATCCCTCTCCTTCGGCAGATAGGCAGTGACCGGGTAAAAGTTTGAACTGGAATTGGCAAACAGGTGCGTCCGTATCTGCAGGTTCTAGATAAACACCTGCAGCTCCTGCAGACGTTCCTTCTCCCCGGCGGGAACAAACCTGCCTTCCTGCTCCATGCGGTACAGCTCCGTGTCCGGGAACAGCGTAAGGGAATCCACCGAGATAAAATAAGGATTTAACTGGCTGAACAGCTTTGCACTATTCATCGCGTTATGGTATCCCCTGCCCTTCCCCGCAAGCCCGGTCATGTAAACAAAATAATATTCAATCCCCGCCTCGTCCAGCTTCCGGCACTGCTCCAGAATGTCAGCCGCCGTGTATCCCTTGCCTGCCAGTGCAAGCGTGTCATCGTCCCCGCTCTCCGTACCGATGCTCAGACCGTTTATCCCCATTGCCCGGAGCTTCTTAAGCTGCCACACTTCCTTGTCCTTGATATCCCTTATGCTTGCGAACATCGCCATCATCTGGCACTTGATGAGGTAATCCCTCACCGTGAGTGCCCGGAGCTTCAGGTTCTCATAGCTCATGGCGAACGGGTTCGCCCCCGTCCAGAAGATGCGCCTTGCATATGGCTGGTAGCTTTTGATCTCCTCCAGGTCTTCCTCGAACTCCTCCATCGGGGACATACGGAAACACTCGCCTTTATAAAGGCTGCAGAAACGGCATTTTTTAAATGTGCAGCCGGAGGTTGCCTGGATAATGACGGAATGCGCCTCATAAGGCGGCCTCCATGTCCTTCCCGTAAAATGCACTTTAAAACACCTCCCTACAGATGGTGGACGCTCTCACGGTAACGCCGCAGTTCGTCCTCGCCCACATTCTTTATCACATCATCAAGGAACGCCAGCAGCTTCCCCTTGTCCTTTGGGAGCGCCCCCTGCATCTGGAACGCATTGGATGCCCCAAGCGCCGCAAAAGCCGTGGGGATTTCCAGATCCTCCACCAGCGCACGGACTTCCCTGTATTTTTCCGTTTCACTTTCCTCTTTCCAGTTCCCCTTCCGGATTTCCTCATACAATCTGGAATCCGGGTAGATCGTCAGCATATTTGCGCCCACTATGGTCGGGTGGAGCTGGTTGCACACAGCGGCGGTGGCTCTCGCCCCGTCCTCCCCATGCCCCGCGCCGGATATGCCAGTCAGATAGAAAAAGCTGTAGTGAATGCCCGCCTTATCCAGCCGCCCGCACTGCTTTAGAATGTCAGCCGCAAGGTAGCCTTTATCCATGAACCGCAGCGCCTCGTCATCCGCTGTCTCGATGCCGATTGTCAGCCTGTCATACCCTGCACCGTGCAGGGCGGCAAGCTCCTCATCCGATTTCAGGGTAACATCTGTCACCCTCGCAAAGCTGCCGATGGTCTCCATCCCCGGAAAATATCTGTGTACCAGTCCCGCTATCTCCATCAGCCTGTCATATTTCAGCACAAACGGGTTCGCCCCTGTCAGGAAAGTCCGTGACACCTTCCTNCCNNGNAAGCGGCGGTANATCTTCTGCGCCTCCTTCANGTCTGCTTCTATATCTTCNANCGGNGACATCCTGAACTGGAACGGCAGGTCAGCGTAAAGCGTACAGAATTTNCATCTGTGGTGCGTACAGCCTGCGGTAACTTCCAAAAGCAGGGAAGACGCCTCATAAGGCGGCCTCCATATGGTTCCTGTGTAGTGCATCATTCTTTCCTCCTCGTGTCTTTCCTCAGCGGATATCCGCTTGTGCACTAAGTTACCTCTAANGNTCCANAGAATCAAGTACTGTCTTTTTTTGGTAGTAGTACCTTTTTTCATACTATCTATCAAAAATAACCGTATCTTGATTTTTTACCGCTGCCGGAATATACTTGTGGGGAAAGAGGTGGAATGAAATGGCTGAAAATAAATTCAACGATAAAGATGTAGTCGCCCGCTGCGTCCCCATGAGCAGGCTCCAGTCCGTGATCGGCGGCAAATGGAAGATACTGATTTTATGGTATGTGTCCTTTTACAAAGTCCAGCGATTCGGGGAACTGATGCGCCGCCTTGACGGTATCACACAGTCCACGCTGACAAAGCAGCTCCGTGAACTGGAAAGCGACGGGTTCCTCCACCGGGAGATTTACAAGGAAATCCCGCCGAAGGTGGAATATTCGCTTACCGAGTTTGGGGAGAGCTTCATCCCCGTCCTGCAGACCATGATGACATGGAGCGAGACATACCTCTGCCCGGATTACCAGAATCCCTATGAGAAATAACACAAGCCGCCTGGCCTGCCTGTGGAAATAGCAGACCGCCACATATGGTGGTGAGCCATCTGCGGCGGTTGTCTTTTGTAGGGTTCCTTATAAATATCTGTTCTCACATACGCTGCTGATTATGTGATGAATTTCCCGCATATGGGAACAATGGGTCAGACAGTCGGAAACCGAAACTCTCCCTGTCTACCAGCCCCACTACTTTTCCGCTGTCGTACAGTTCAAGCAGAAATCCGGCTACCTGCCTGCTCGTGTGGTATGTTCCGAAAAACTTGTTCTTCCTGTTTTCTTACAATATGTCTAAAATACAGAAATCGAATTAGCAATCCGCCTAACCAACCCACAGGGGCAGCAATCCAGATGCCACGATAAGCTAATTCTGTACTAGACAATATGATAGCCGTAGGAACCTGCAAAAGACACAGGGAACCGACTGAGGCAATCATTGGAACGAATGATTTTCCATATCCCAACAACAAACCATTCAATATCTGCATAGCTGCAAAAACCAAGTAAAACACAGATACCGTCCGCAGGTAGCCATTCCCAATCTGTACAACATTCGGGTCACGATTAAACAGGGATATAAAGAAAGAAGGAAACAAGCATATTACAACAGAAATAAGAACGGAAATACCCACTCCCATAACCAAAGCTGATTTTCCACCTTTGATTACCCTGTCAATTTTCTTCGCTCCATAATTTTGAGCAGTAAAGTTTGTCATAGCGTGTCCCAAATTCAAGGCTGGCATTTCTGCAAATGAATCTACCTTAGAAGCCGCAGTATACGCCGCCATACAATCAGTTCCAAAACCGTTAATTAAAAACTGTATGGACATAAATCCAACACTCACAAATACCTGTTGTAACATGGCAGGCGTACCTATTATTAAACTTTTTTTCAATTCATGGCGATCAAGCTGCAAATTCCAGAAACGAATGAATAATTCCGGGTAACGCCAGTGCATATAAAACATACAAGTTAAAAATGAGAACGTCTGTGCCATTACTGTTGCAATTGCTGCTCCGGCAACCCCCCATTTTAATGTAGTGATAAAGAAAATATCTAATACAATATTGATAAGTGTTGCTGCAATCAATATGTAAGTTGGTGTCTTTGAATCTCCCACTCCTCTGAAAATATTCGTCAAAGAATTATATGCAAATGTAGGAATCACACCAATGAATACAATTTTCAAGTAACTATTGGCGATTGTCAGCAGATTCTCAGGAACCCGAAACAATACTAATATCTGATAAGACGAGCATACTCCGGCAACCGCTATCAAAATAGAAAGCACTATTGAAAACAGGAAACCTGTATCAATTACTTTCTTTATCTGCTGCATATTTTTGCCTCCAAAATAACGGGAAATCAAAACACTTGCCCCCAAAGATATGCCACTTGAGAGTGAAATCAGCAAAAAATTAATCTGATAGCTGAATCCTACTGCTGCAAGACTCTCTTTTCCTAAAAAATTTCCGACAATTACGCTGTCGGCTACGTTATAAAGCTGCTGAAATAAGTTCCCTACTAATATAGGCAGAGAAAAATATAAAATAGTTTTCAGCTCGCTGCCTTGTGTTAAATCTTTCATTAGCATCCTCCATTATTGTTTCATTATAAATTGTCATATTTTTGTAATATTCGCTTTAGTTGTATAAGCAGGCAATCCATTTTCCCTGGTATCATTTCCCCGCCNCCCNTTTTTTCTGGAGATAANGTTCTATCCTCATAAGTGCCTCCTTTAATTCATCAATGGAATACGCATAGGAAATGCGGATAAACCCTTCACCNGATTNACCAAAAGCACTTCCCGGAACAACAGCTACCTTTTCNTGANCCAACAAATCCATAGCAAACTCTTCGCTGGACATTCCAAACTCACGAATATCNGGGAACATATAGAAAGCGCCTTCTGGTTCAAANCATGGAAGNCCTAAACGGTTCAACTCGTGATACAGATANCGTCGGCGCTGATTATAAGATTCTCTCATATATNCCGCATCCTGTTCGCCATTTTTCATTGCTTCGATTGCTGCATATTGACTTACTGTTGGCGCACACATGANTGCATATTGGTGTACCTTTGTCATCTGCTCCATAATTTCTTTATGNGCAAACACGTATCCCAAACGCCATCCTGTCATTGCNAAATTTTTTGAAAAACCATTTATCAGGATTGTCCTGTCNTTCATTCCCGGAAGGCTGGCAATGCTTANGTGTTCTTTCCCATAAGTAAGCTCGCTGTATATTTCATCAGAAATTACCAGCAAATTANGCTTTTTAATTACTTCTGCCAATTCCATCAGATTANTCTTTTCNATGATCGCCCCAGTCGGATTGTTGGGATACGACAGAATAAGAACTTTACTGNGCTGAGTAATTACATCTTCAAGCTGTTTCCCGGNTAANCGAAACTGATNCTCTGCCTTTAATTCAATCGGTACTGGAATTCCGTCTGCCATCACAATGCATGGCAAATATGAAACAAAGCTGGGTTCAATATACAGTATCTCATCACCCGGATTGATAATCGTCCGCAGAGNTNTGTCAATCGCCTCGCTGCCACCGACTGTAACCAAAATTTCATTATTNGGNTTGTATGTCANNCCAATCCGCCTTTCTGTATAATTGCATATTTCCTCCCGAAGATTGTATAAACCACNGTTTGCAGTATAAAAAGTTTTGCCTGACTGCATGGCACGGATTCCTGCCTCACGGATATGATATGGTGTCGCAAAATCCGGTTCCCCTACTCCAAGAGATATAACACCGGGNATTTCATTAGCAACATCAAAGAATTTTCGGATTCCNGATGGTTTCAGTTGTAATACTTTTTGAGATAACAATTCNTTCATGGTGTCACCACCATTCTTTCATCCGGTCTGCCCATGTCAAAATCTACACCCAGCTCTTTATATTTTGTTAAAGTAAAGTGAGTTGTTGTGCTTTGTACTTCCTCAATGGACGCCAATTTGCCAGACACAAAAAGAGAAATCTCTTTTAAGTTCTTTCCCCTTACCATTACAAGGAAATCATANGCTCCTGACATCAGGTAAAGCGTAACTACCTGTGGAAACTCTTTAATCTTNTCTGCCAGCTTTTGATAGCCATCTCCACCCTGTGGTGTTACTCTCAGTTCCACAAATGCCGTGACATCTTCATAACNGACNTTATCCCAATCAATCANGGTATGATAGCCACAAATGATATGTGTACTCTCCAAGTCTGCAATTTCCATATGNACTTTTTCTTCTGATACNCCCANCATGATTGCAATCTCCTGATTGGTAAGCCTGCTGTTNTTTTCAAGCACTTTTAAAATCTGTTCTGATAAACNANTTTCCATACATTTCTCCTCCAAAANCATACAATATAATNAATTNAAACATTACTATTGACTTTGTGTGTTTTCAACCTTAAAATTGTATGCAAGACAATATTGTGAGGTGAATCNGTATGCCCGTTAATTCNTTTGAAAACTATCCAATGAACTGGAAACCTGATAAGNAATTGCTAAAATTTCCTGTCTATATTTCTTTGGCTGAGCTTTTAGAACAGGATATTATNAGTGGCAGACTTCCGGCTAACACNCAGCTTCCCCCTCAACGGGAACTGGCTGATTTTTTAGACGTAAATTTAAGTACCATTACCCGTGCTTTCAAACGATGTGAAACAAAGGGACTNATTTATGCCATAATTGGAAAAGGAACTTTCGTTTCNCCAANCGCTGCCCTGCCTGTTCTGAACATCCCGGAANATCATCCATATATTGAACTCGGTCCTATCAGNCCCTATTATCAATTTAATACTGATGTTGCAGATGCCGCCCGCAGAATTTTACAGGGTNCATATTCNGATAANCTGTTTGAATTTGAACTTACTTCAGGAAATGACCGNCATCGAAANATTGCTGCNACATGGCTGTCAGAATTTCAGATAACTACTTCTGCCGACCATATCATTCTGGCTTCCGGTACGCANAANGCNCTTGCTATTGCACTGTTATCTNTGTTCAAAGCAGGTGATAAGATTATTACTGATGTTTACACTTATTCAAATTTTATTAGTCTGGCAAATCAGTTAGGTATCCAGCTTATTTCTGCTGCCGCNGACCATGAAGGGATGCTGCCAGAGGATCTGGAAAAGCAATGTAAACTGATGGATATAAAGGGTATCTATCTNATGCCGTCATATCATAATCCTACAAGTATTACNATGTCATCCCNNCGCAGACANGAAATNNGCCGTNTTATAAANGAACAGGACATAACNNTGATAGAAGATGACACCTACGGNTTTATGACAAAAGATAAATTGCCCCCNCTCGCANCCTTGATTCCNGAAAATACAATNTATGTNCATGGTCTGTCCAAATCTCTTTCCGCAGGACTNNGGATTGCCTATGTGGTGGTTCCTGACAAGTACCAAAAGCTGTTTTATGCCACAGCCAACAATATTACACTGAAAATNCCNTTGCTGAATGCTGAAATTGCAAGNGAANTGATTGCAAGTGGAACCGCTAAAGAAATNATAAAAAAGAANTGTATGCTTTCAGAGGAACGTAATCGGCTATANNCAAAATATTTCCCGGAATATATNTCTGAAAATCCTTATGGNTTTTTTCAATGGCTTCCTTTACCAGATGGCACNNANGGATATCATTTTGAAGTACAGGCAGGAAAACTTGGAGTAAAGGTATTGTGTTCAGACCGCTTTGCNGTNGGGGACACTTCCAAATTTTCTGCAATCCGCATAGCCACCTGCTCTCCGTGGACAATGGGAGAACTGGAAACAGGCTTAAAAATTATCCGGCAAATCATAGAAGATAATCAGATGCTTATCCGGCGGGAAGATTTTATCATTTGATAAGTTCTATTATAAAATGCATCTTAACAGTATAGAACGTGCCTAATTTTCGCTTGAAAATGGTGTATTTTGACACTTTAGGATAATCTGTTACGAAAATAAGGTATTCTGCCCCTGATAGGCACCCAATGCACCTAATCTGAAATATAGCTATTCTGAACCATCTTGAAAGTGTAAAGGCGCCTATTGCTATCTTCCAATAGACGCCTCATTTTTTGATTTCTTTCCTTAATATTTCCTGTCCATGTAGTTATTGGGGAGTTAGTTCTCTAAAAATCCGAAGAACTTCTTCCACTCCATATAGCCCTTCAAATCCCCATAGTGATACGATGACTGCATGAGATTATTCACGATTTTTGCCCAATCAAACTTTTCCGAAAAACTCCATGTGCCAGAACTGTTTTCAGCATCTTTCACGGATTTTGCTACTACAGCTTTCAGCACCGTATCCTCACAACCTCCGCCCCTGAGAATATCGTAATATCTCCTGAGCCTTCCTCTGCTCCATGCAGAGTGGCTGTTGCCTTCCCAGCCGCCTGTGCCAATTCCGCCGCCTGCTTTGCAAAGTTCCCTCCTGCTACACTTCTCTCTGTCTTTTTTGTTTCATACCCTGCTGCCGAGTATCCTGCTGCTCCTATTCCACTAATGCTCATGTTCTTTTATCCATTGCTTTAATTTTACTGTCATTGCGCTTTATTTCTTATTCATGAAATCCCAATATGCCTGCATACTGTACTGATAATATGCCGCAGCCTTTTTCTGACTCAGCAGCTTCATATCGCTGATCTGTTTCTGGAACATATCCATGAAATTTGTTCTATCGTTCAATCCCATCATCCCTGTTTGCGGTGGAAGTGATGTAAGCCCTCCGTTCTTATCTACACCCATATAAGATTCCAATGCTGTCATTTCCACCAGTGACGCATTCCGAGGATTTATCTTGTTGATATGTATGGTCTGCTCAAATTCATCCCCATTCTCATCAACACCTTTTGCAATCACAGTCGGATCATCTTCTGTTGAGCTTTCCGCATATTTAATATAAAAAGATAATCCCGAACCATTCCCACCGGAATAGAGCATATCGTCCGTTTTCATATAGACGGTGTGACCCTTTTTGCCTGCCACATTGTTCACCTGCTCTGCAAAACTTTTTCCAGTCGTATTCTGTTGTACCTTTCTTGCTCCGTTCCACGCCGAATATCCTGTTGCCCCTATTCCATTCACGCTCATTTTTTAAATCCTCCATGCCATTAATTATTTTAATAGTGGCTCCTCTGTCATTCAGGCTCTCTCATCAGGTATTATTAAAGAACAATCTATATTTTTTCTTCTGAGAAGATTTTCCCAGTACTTCCATTCTTTTGTTCCCATATTATCTGAACCATTATCAAATTGTTCTTTTACCGACTCCCAATTTCCAGAGTCAAAAATACCCGTCCACCCATTCTTGCCCTTAAAAGAAATGCTGTCAGGGCTAATCATCATAATTCCGTTTGGTGACCGTTTTGCAAGTCCTCGCACCTCAAAAGTTGCATAAAACCAAGCTTCATTGAATGATTTTACCAAATTAGGGTATTTATCTAAATATACTTGTGCCAGAGAATTAAGTTTTTGATTTGCCTGTTCATCAAATACAATGAGTCCCCCTCTGGATTCATAGCCATCTGCCGTAATATAATGGACTCCTGTGCTTTCATCTCTATGGACTGTAAATCCTGTCAGTTCTTTTGTTTCTAACTCATCCACTCCTAATGCTTCTTTTATTCCTTTCTCCAGTTCATCATCCACGGCAACCATATTAAAAAAACCACTGCCCCAATCATTAATAAGAAATTTCTTNCCTGTTTCTTTATCTGTTTGTATTTGATTTTCATTTAATTTCCAATTAAATCCCTCTTTCCGCTCTTTATCATAAATGCGTAAATAGCCGCCTTCCTTTTCCCCAATCGTATACCGATCTGTCTCTATGTTTTTAATAGATGATGGTTCCAGTCTCCGATTAGCAGATGACATAAGATAGGCTTCCATAACTGTGTTCGCTGGTGGGTTTTCTTGATTCCCCACCGAAAAAATATCTGCCTGTGACATTATATCTTTATCCTGTCTGTTCTCCATACTGCCTGTAAAATTTTTTGCAATATACCCTTTATCTTTCCTTGGGACTTCATATCTTGCATAATATTTCCCTGTTGTAATTCTGCTAATTTCCATTATAAAAATCTCCCATCAATTTTTTACGGTATTACTTATCATGCTTCGCTAACTGAATCTGAAATATCATTTGATATTGTTTCAGATTCAGAAACCGGAATTCCACCATTGTCATTATCATGCTTCAGATTGTCATTTTGCATATTGGTAGGTTTAGAGATTTCTATACTCATTGTAGTTTCCATCCCTCCAACACTCATAGTTACCACTAATACTCTCGAACCATCTGGTTTTACAATAATATCCGTCTTGTTCCCCGTTTCTTTCTCATCGGAAACATTCCCCAATCCATCCTCTGTTTCTAATGTGTCAACACCCACGACCTTTTGCAATGCTTCTTTTAGTTCATCGTCCAGCTCTAAAGGAACATAGCTCATAACTCCATGTCTTGAAATTAAGAACCGCTTTTCTGTTTCCCCGTCCTGCACAATCTTAATATCAGAATAGGCAAAAGCACCCAACTTATCCCCCTGCTTATTGTAAATATCAAAGCGGTCTGCTTTATTATCCGCCACAATCCTATAATTCTCGGATTCGTATGTTGCATAAGCCGGTTTCACATTGCGTACTGCCTAAGCCGCCGATGCACGGTATGCATCTAATGCAGAATTCTGTCCTGCCGTCCTCACTCTGGTTCTTTGGGAAGGAACGCTCCCAGCCGTATCTGCACCAGCCATCTTGTTCGCAAAACCTGTTCTCGAACTATTCTTCTGTGCGTTTCCTGTTTCTCTCCACGCAAGATAGCCTGTTTCAATTCCATTTATGCTCATTTCTCAATTCCTCCATTGTTATCAATTATATTTATTATTGACAGCTCCTCTGTCATTCAGAGCCGGCCTGCCCCTCGCCATAAATCCAGGCAACTCGCAGAGGAAAAGATTCATGCGTCTCTGCGGAATATCTTTGCCATATAAATACTGTCCCTAAAATCCCCAAAATTTCGATGTCAGTTCCCGATTTATGATAGATGAGAGAAAATTGGGATTGTTACTCTGGAACATTTTCAGGCTTTCAAAGAAGACCTCTTTGCTTCCCGTCTTTATGCCCGCAAAGGTTGTATCAAGTTCCCGGTCTTTCACATTTTTCTCCACATACTCCTCCGACTGTTTTTCGTAATTATCTACCATCGAAGGATTCTTCTTTACTGCATCTGCATACCAGTTTGTAAAATATTTCAACGCACTAAGCCCGCCGTCCTCATTTTTATCTATTTTCTGATATTCGGCATATGCGTCTTTATCCATCATCCGCATCATGTCAAGCGTATTTGTGGTCTGGACGATATTGCTCCCATGCCCAAGATACCTGCCTTTTGCAACTCCGTAATCCATGTTGCCGCTGCTGTCGGCTTTCCCTGCGCTTGCTAATTTTGCAATGGATTCCATTGCTTCCAGAAATGCCTCCCTACTGTCCTCTGAGATAAAGTTCTCCGCCGCATATTCCGCTTTCTTCATCCCAAGTGAAATGTTCGCCTGCCGTTCCTCCTCGGTCATGGAACTGCTGTTCCCGACAAGGAAATTCTGCCGGATGATGTCATACACAAATCCCTGCTCCTCTTCGCTGCAATTCTCCAATGCAGACGCAACCGCCTTGTCTGCGCCGTACATCCCCGAATATGCTGGAAGATTATTTAAGGACTTGTCATAATGCTTAATCTCCTTTTGGAATGCCGCATTTTTCGCCTCCATTGCCTCTTGATTTTCCGGCACCATGCGGCCTTTCTTTCCTTCCACTAGAGCAGCCATGCCGTCTCCCGAAAATTCCACAATGACCGCATCCCCATACTGTGAACGGATATTCTTCATTGCCTGCAAGGTTTCTTCCCGTGACATTTTATCCATGATCTTATTTCCATGCTCATCTGTGGTATTGAACCGATATTTCACTAAAGTATCCTTCTTCGCCGCCGGATTGGAGCCGTAGCTTTTTAATTGCTCTGTCCCCACATAAAATTGGCTGTAATCCTGATTAACATTCATAGACATTTTCTTATCCTCCTAAATTCTCAGACTGATTTATTCCTCTGTGGTATACTCAGCATGCTGTTTTTTGTATTCGTCAGTATCTTTCACGCTTAATTTCGCTTCGACCTGCGCCAGCTTTGTTTCCAGCTCTTTTGTCTTTTGCTCATTACCTGCCGCCATTTTCAACTGCTGTTCAAGCTGTTTCTTTTCCTCTTTTAGCTTTTTGATTTCATTTTTAACCTTATCCATATTGCCTATCGTTACCTGCACTCTGTCGTTATCAGACACTCCTTTCAGCTTTACGCCTTTGAGCTGTACACTTTCTGCTTCTCCTGTCTTTGGGGGAGTATCAAAGATGATTTTCAAGTTTCCGTTTTCGTCCTGCCCCATGCGGTACAAACCACTTGGTTTCTTCCCGGACTTCTCACTGCTGATATACTCGTCCTTTGGTGCCAGAATAATTTCGGACTTGTCTTTTTCTTTGGATTTTGCCGCTTCTTCGGCTCTTTCTGCAACTTTTGCTGTTTGTTCGGTTTGCACCTTGTTAATATAATCAAGACCATACCTGTTACTGATTTCCATTGACATAATTTTGTCCTCCTATCAATATATTTTATTGTCTTGTTTGGCAGGAATCCTTATAAGATATAAATAATATCGCAATTCACAGATTCCAGCTTTCTGCAATATATCATATCTGGATATCCACCCCTTTACTGCTTTTAGAGTACAAGGCATTTACGCTGTCCTGATAGATGGTATCATCCGCAAAAACCTCATCCAGTATTTCACGGGAAATAGGTTTTCCCGCTGTCCATGCAGGGTCTTTTTCCTTTACGGCCTGCGTTACCCTCTCCGCAATTTCCAAATGGAGCTGATTCAACGTCCACGGAGCTGCGCGGCGGGTGCTTAAATCTAATGTTTTTACGTAAGAATGAATCTTGTCATAATAAGCATCAGTTTCAGCAGTATTATCACCAGACATTCCACCGTATTTATAAAACTCCTTTTTTACATCCTCATAGACGTGCTGTTTCATTTCATCCGAAACATTGACAATCCGTTTCCAATCTGTTCCGCCTGTGATTTCCATTCCCTCCACGCCATAAGAATTTTTGAAATGCCCCGAACGCAAGTCATCAATGGTATTGCCGCTATAATACCCCTTCGATGCCCCACTGTTAAAGAGTTTACTTGTATTTGCCTTGCCTCCGTTCATCCTTGAAAAGAGCTGCCAGATTCGCTGACTGCTATTTCCTATACGCATAATAAATACCTCCCTGTTATTTGGAAATACATATTTTCTGCCTGCCATCTCTATAGATTATGGCAGACAGGCTCTCCTCCATATTCGGCTCTATCCTAAACATTCATATTGAATTTAGGATAATAAGCGTCTTCCGGCTTTTCTTTCTGCATCATTGCCTTTGCTTCCAACTCGGATTCCGCTTCCACATACTTGACTGTGATTTCCTGCCCCACTGCTTCCGGCACGGAAATCTTCTCTGTATCTCCATCCANNTTTTCANCCTGTTCCGCTTTTTCNTCCTTCTTCTNCTNTACTTTTTCTTCTTCCTNTTTCTTNTCTTTCTGCTTCTCCANACGCTCATCCATGCTCTTCTTCANTCTTTCCGCATTGGTCATCCCTGTCTCNGTTACNGAGTAAACGGTACTCTGTATGCTGCCGTCCTTATTGACCATCCATGTCTGCTGGTAATAGGTCACCGTTCCGCCTAAAGCCTTGTTCTGGGCNGAAAGCTGTTCATACCCCTGCTTTTCAAGNTCCGGTATCTTTTTCAGNAAATCNTCCAGTTCCTTCGCCTTNTNGGAATCTCCNGAACANTTNTTNAGATACNCNCNGGATATTGTCACATTCCCACTGGACATACAGTCATAATTCTTCTGTAAATAGGAGTAATAATCGGATACCGCCTTTTCCCCGGTATTCTGTGACTTTCCTGCCTGTGCAGATGNAGCTTCTTTCGTTTCTGCTTTCTTTGCNGCCTCATTTTTCTGTGTTGCGTATGNACNCTCATACACGTTGCTGTANTTGCTTCCAACNCCTGAAATAGCCATAGTTTCGTCCTCCTTGATTAGTTTATTTGAATGGTATCCCCTCTATCATTCAGGGCTGCCTATGTCGCCCTTATGGTAAGTCCGGGCATATCCTGCTTTTCTTCAAAATGCCCTATTCTTCTGGTACTGCTGTGCCAGATAATACTCGCCTAATTTACCTGTCAAACCAAAATCCATCTTCAATCTCTCCTTTCATTTTTCATCATCACAGACAGGATAAACACTCTGTCCTTTACTCTGAAATCCATTGTTCCCTCATACTTCTCTGCTGTGCTTTTGATGTTGGCAAGCCCTAGCCCGTGGGATTTTTTATCTGCTTTATCCGTTATGGGGAATTCCCCCTGCCGCCTCCGCACCAGCCGACCGTCAAAACTGTTGTCCACTTTCAATATCAGCAGGTTGCCCTTCTGCAGGGAACTCAGCTGGATAAAGGCACCTGCCTCCGGCTCCTTTGCTTTCAGCTTACGGCAGGCTTCAATCGCATTATCCATAGCGTTCCCTAAGACAACGCCTATGTCATAGCTGTGTATTTCAAGCCCTTGCGGGAACAGCAGCTTATCTGCATCCATTTTAAGGTCAGGCACATCCCGCACCGCCTCATGGTACTTCATGTTCAGTAGGGTATCCACCACCGTGTTCCCCGTCTTAAACCGGACTTCCAGCTTTTCAAGGCTCCGGTTCATCTCCGAAAGGTAAGCCTGTAACTCCCCGTTCCCTTCTGCACTGTCCCCGACAGAAAGCCGCTGGATGAC
>JAAUZD010000002.1 GCA_014804785.1 Lachnospiraceae bacterium | reverse complement strand
TCCTAATTTGTTTCCGGCTTCGTCATAAGCATTGACACTTCCATCTGCATTTGTGTCTAAAGCGCCATCTGGAATATTGCCAGTCAACTCAACTTTCTTTGGAATACCCTCCGGGACTTCTGCCCCAGCAGGATATAAAACTCCATCTTTCTTTACTGTATACCCAAACTTCATACTCTACCTCCTAATCAACCTTCATAACAAAAACGCTATCCATGTTCTCATAAGTAGGAAGCACGATCTCTGATACAACGCAGTGTGTATTGACTGGATGCTCCGTAGTATAGGTATAAACAGATACACCCGTGTTCACAATAGAAAGAGTTCCGTTTGCAAGGCTTCCGCTTCTTTCCTCTGGGGTAGTGCCATAGGTTACAATACCAAGAGTAGGAGATACATCGGATTTTGCAGACACCACACCATCCGGGATAAATTTATGGCTTGCAGCATCTTCGCCGATATACAGCTTGTTGTACACAAGTACAGTAATTCCATAATTATCCAACAGATATGACTTTACCTCGGAATCTTTAATTCTAATGCCGTTCTGATATGCAAGAATGCCCTGCACCTGCTTTCTGGTATCTTCGGCATTCACAAGCTGCTTCCACGTTTTCTGATTCATAGAAAATGTAGTAAGCGTTTCGCCGGTATTCTCGCGATGCTGCTCCTGTGCATCTACTAAGTCCTGAATCGGAGTAGCATTTGCGCTGTCGGACCATTTACTCGTTCCAGACAGTTCAATGTAATTCGTCTTTTTGTAGGAAGCTCCATCATCTCCAGTATAATCAATGGTATATTTTTTCCCACCGTCCACAACAACATCAATTTTCGGGACACCATCAACTGGTGCTAACAACTGCCAAATCATGCGCTCTGGAACAACGTCTGCACCCATAATTAGATCCATAGGGTTCTTCATAATTTCACGTAGCACCTGCTTTGCAAGATTAGAATTTTCCGCCTCCAGATATTTCATGTATTCCTGCTCATCTTTTTCAGAAACCATATATGATTCACGAAAGAATGGCATTTCATTCTGAATATCCTTGAATCCGATTGCATCTCTAAGTGGTGCTTTTGCATCAAAATTTGACGCTTTCAGTGCCACCGGCAAACCTTTTCTACCTTTAATAAATCTTGAATCGAGACCGGTTTTCTTATCTGTTCCAAAAAAAGAACGTCCAAGGTACGGTGCTGTTCCCAGTGTCTGCAAGTACTTATTCCATGCAACACCTAATGCTCTGGCGGTAAACGCCTCTCCTAATGTTAATACTGGCATTTTCTCTTCTACCTCCTATCCTTATTCAAAGAAAGTGACTCTCGGAGTAGCAGCTTTTGCAGCGTCGCTAATGGTCACTTCAGCTTCTGTCAGTTTCTTATTATCAATCGCACCCTCATAAATGTATGTGCCCGGTGCATCTCCATGCGTCACATCCACATCATGTAGCAGATACCCCTTACATGTTGCATCATCAGCCGGAAATGGCGTTCCAGCTTTTACAATCTTTTTTCCGACTCCATCTGCTACCACATTTGCAAACGGTACGACACACGCAGCGCCCTTAAAATCAAAATACTTTAATATGGTCTTGCCCTGACCAAATTCTCTTTCAATCGGTTTTCCCATCTCAACCCACCTCCATTATTTGTAATAATCTCTTGCAGCCTGTGCTTCCTTACTTACACTACCAAAGGAAATACTCTCTACGTTCTTCACATCATCAGTTTTTTCATCAGCGCCACTGGAACCATCAGTTCCACCGCCATTACCGCCTTTCGTGCCATCCATCAACTCTTCCTTGGTTTTTTGGACAGCAGATTCTTTCTGCTTGGACAGCATAGCTGCAAGATTAGTTGCAAGGTTCTTTGATTTCTCTGCATCTTCGGACACCAGACCGTCAATCACATCTTTGTAATCATCCTCTGTCAGCCCAGCGGCAACAAGGATCTTTTCCACTTCCAAACGATTGGACTTCTTTTGAAAATCAATCTTGGATGCAGCTGCATCATCTAGTGCTTTCTGAATCTTTTCTTCATCGGTCAGCCCGGCTTCCTGCAATTTCTTATAAGCTGCCGAATCATCCTGAAGCTGCTTCAACACTTTCGGATCAACATTTTTCTTTTTTGCTTCTGTAAGATCAGTTCCATTAATATTCAGTATTGCTGTAATCTGCTCTTCTGTCGCGTCTGGAAACTGCTCTTTAATCTGTTCTCTTGTCATTTTCTTTCTCCTTTTCTCGAAACATACACTTTTTTAACACGGTGCGCTCCGCATAGTTTCTGCCGTCTCACGCTCGGGCCTGCAAAATAAAAACGCTACCGAAAGGTAACGCCACTTGCTGTTTTTCTGTCTTTATATGGTGTTCCTTTTGATTTTGGAACAAACTTTATACTACCTGTTTCGGAGTCAAAAACATTCTTCCCTCTACAACTGCCTTTCGGACATTTAATTTCTCCTTTTCCTTCAAATTTACCAAGAAGCTCCCCACACCCTTTACATCTTACTTCAACCAACCTCATCACCACCTTTTGATGTTGTAGCAGACAACTCAAGATTGCGTCTCTGCTCTGCTTCCATTTCCGCCTGTTTTTCCGCTGCTGTTTTATATAAAGCATCCAAATAGTCTTTGGATTCAACATATACTTTCTCCGGATCCCCCCAGAGGTCACAAGTCTGAATTGCAATTTTCGGATGAATACCTTTTTCTAACAGATAAATTAATGCCTGTGCTTTTACAAGCATATTATCTGTCTTATTCCGAGTAATTTTGATGTCAATGTCAGCAATGCTCAATCCTGAATCAATCTGCTGTTTGGTCTTAAGAATATTCAGCACAATCTTTAAAAACTCACGCTCTGACCGTTTTGTCACCGGCTCATCTATCTTTGCCCTTTGTTCAGCAAAATCCCAACCATTCCGAAGGTACACTGCCTGTCCAGTATCACCGCCGGTGTTCTGTTCCCTGCTTGGCATTCCCTCAATAATAAGTATATTCTTATAAATATCATCTTTCAGTGTCTGTGTCTGTTCCTGATTCAGTTCATTTGAAACACTGCTTACATCTGCCGGCATAGATGGATTGACTGTTTTTACCTTCAATGCACCAATTTTGCACATCTTAAGGAATGTCGTCTCATCAATCTCACAATTCACAAATTTGATAAATGCCTGCACAAACTGCTCTACACCGTCTACTCGATTGGATTGCACATTATTTATGGCATCCAGCATAGTACTAACAATTTCCACATCAGATAATCGTCTTGGATTGTTTGGAAACTCTATCAGAAGAATTCTGCCATGACCATTTACAGAAGATTCCTCCGGTACCAGTTTATTATCCCGAATGCAGTACACATTCGATTTTGTGGTGCAATAATATATTGTCCTATCATCCTCATCTTTTCGAATAGATACTGACATTAACGATGGATTCCCATGCTCCGAAGAGTAAATAATAAAATTGTATCTCGGATCAGGAGAACAAATGTTAAATGCCGGTTCCCCATCTTCAATTTCATCTCTCCGACAACTCCATGTTTCCCTGTAGGCAGTTCCACAGGTACTCTGGAAATCGCCAAGAACAATATCGTGATAATCCTTGCTTCGGGTTTTCATGTAATTATTTAGCTGATCAATGGCGCTTGCCTTTCCTGATTCGTCATTGACACTGGTATATTGGATTGGTTCTCCGTAGTTCTGTGCCATGGAAAATCGAGTAATTTCCCATGCGTGATTTTCAACAATATTGTTTTTAATCTCTGGACGCACATCTTTCTTTCGGTACAATATCGGCTGATCTCCCGAAACATAGTGATACAGATAATCCATTTCCCTGCGGTTCTGGTTATGGATTGGCAGTGCTTTATTTAATTCTTCAATGGCTTCTGCTGCGGAAGAAATTTTCTTTCGATTACTGATAATCATTTTTCTTCCATACCGCCCTTGGCATACCTTATGAAAATATTTTCTATTCTCATGCCACAGGCTTTCCATATCTGTTTTCACCCCTTTCTAGACATAATAAAAACACCAACAATGAATCCTCAAAGTCGGTGTTGCCTTTTGCATTGCACACTTTTTACATGATAATAATACCATAGATAATTATGTTTTTTATGCAAATTACAATTTCAAATATTTTTTTATTCTGCGTGAAACTACTGACTGATCTAATCCTACTTGCTTTGCAATCCATTGCTGAGACTTACCTTCTATCAAATATTCAAATATCATTTTGTCTTCTGCATCCTCTATTCCTATAATTAATTCATCAATAGCAATTTTCAAATCAGTCATTCGCTTTATATCCGTTTTTATAGAAATCTCTAAATACCGGCATTTCTGATCCCACTCTTTCCATTTTTGATATTCTTCCGGTTGCGAACCACTTACCGTAAATCCACGGGCTTCAAAAGGAAATACATGAGAAGAGCCAAAAACCTTCCCTACAGATACCAACGGTTCATTGTCTTTGTACTTTTGCAATTTTTTCTTATTTCTCTCAATTAGCGGTTCTAACAAATGATAATTCATTACATCTTTTCGTGTGATTTCCATATTACCTCCCTAAAATGGTCTCTCCATTGCTTCACATGTTGCATACATTTCTCCAGAAATAAGCTGCAACAGCTGTACAAGTCCATCGGCACTATCCTCATGTTCATTCTTTCCAACCTGCGTGATCATGCCAAGTTCCTCCATGGCATTTTTATACTCTTCGTCCTGCAACTCTGGTTTAAGAAACCAGAATCTTCTCTTGATATCTGGAGCATATTGAATAATTTTAGCCATCTTGCCAATCTGATTACTTGCTTTTGCCCAAGTAATATTGGTTTTGAAACCTTGCTCTTTAAGCATTGCATCCACTGATTCCGCATATTCATCCCCACCATTATTGGCTTCAAATCTTTCCATATTGGGCTTATGCTGCAACGTTTTTGCTACTACTAATGGTTTTGTCACATACTTATCACCTTGATTGAATATCCAATCAGAAATATACACCGGACCATCTTCTCTGCTCTCAAACGCTTTTCCAAAAGGCATTGACAAGCTGTCTCCGCCACCCCAAGCAACATCGCAAGCGGCAGCTGTGATATAATCTCCATCCGGCAACACACCGCCGTAATAATTCAACTCATCTAACGGGAAAAGCAGTCCTTCCCGAATGAACGGATTTTGCATAAACTTTGCCATCCACTCATTGCGGTCAAGTTTTTCTCGCATATCACGATAGTACTGTGTGGAAAATCCTTTTCCGTAATCATACTCAAAGTTAGATTCATCATGCTCATTCAATGCTGGAATCTTACGGAACCTATAGCGTGGATTATTTTTATTTTCTTTTTCCACGCGCCCAAGTGGATCCAGCACGTTCCACCTGGTACCCACCATCAATTCACGAGAACCGTCATTTTTACGGTCAACCAGCACATTCAAGTAATCCTGATATCTATTTTCCAATCTCTTAGGACTTAAGGATTCAGTTCTATCCCGGACCATATCATCAACGTAAAGATATCCGTCCGCGCTGATATCAACCGCACCAGTCCATGTGCCATCAATACCACGACAGGTGAGTGTTGCAAAACTTTCTATTTCGTCATATCTTAATTCATTTTTATCTGACGATGTTTTCGGTGCCGTGACATTAGGAAAAATTTCAGAAAACGTATATTCTTCGCTGGTCGTCAGCTTCAGTACATCCGTATAAAATCTATCTGCCAATATTCCGGAATGTCCGGACATAGCATTATGACTTTCTGGCCGTTTACCAATAACCCACGCAAGAAAGAAAATACAAATTGTGCTTTTGCCGACTCGTGGCGGCATTGATAAACCATAGAAATCAAGTTTTCCATCTTCAAGATCCTGCAAATCCTCTGCAACAATATGCAAAGTCTTTCGTCTGGGCTGATAAAACCGCTTTTCTGGTCGGCGCTTACGCTCCATGTACAGAAGAAAACTTTCAAATCTGTGTGGGGCTTCAAACTTCAAAGCCTCCCAGTACAGTTCATTCATTCCAGCCGATGGAGGTAGCGTTGGTATTTTTCGCTTGATAAAATCAGTCAGTTTCAGTGCATAAGTAAGGTCATTATCCCCCTGCGCATCTGCAATTATCTTTGCCATATCCAGAAGATCACGCAAAGCCTTATATGAATTTAAGTCCGATTGCTTTATTGCAGATATTATGTTTTTATTCTGCTCTGAAACCATGAAAAAAAAGAGCCTCCTTCCCTGTTATTTTGGGTAATTTGGCTCTCTAAGGTGCTCTATCTTCCGTATTTACTTATCTTCCATACACAGCATAATTATTCCACTTATTTTTTCACTTTCTCTCAACTCCAATCACATTTATTTTGCCACACTTGGGACATTTTACCTCTGCCTGTCCATTAAATCTTCCAAGGAGACGACCACAGGCACAACGGTGCTCTCTCAATTCTCTGCCATTATTCCAAGCATCAATTATCTCTATAGCCATTTCTTTTCCTATATTTCTTCCCGGCACTACAAAAAGTTGCTTATTTTCCTTTTGTGCTTGCTCATAAGCCGCAAAGAATTGTTTTTGCCAATCAGATAACGGAATTGTGCTTGTTTTTTCTGCAAATTCAACTAAGTTCATACTCAACACCTATCCAAATGTGCGCCTTATAAACTACCGTCTATGTGACTATTGAAGCACCGTCGTGTCGTTCGCACACATCAGAATGTTTTACTTCCGGCACACTCTTCACAGCATACAGACTACTGCAATCACTATATTTGTCTTATCTCCTGCGAATAAAAGTTTTCTACGGTCATTCGCTGCAGGCTCCCTGACCGTCCGCGGTAGAAAATTAACATATCAGTCGATAGTTTTCACTTCAACCGGAATCCACATATTGGGATTGAAATTCAGTGTATACTTATACTTTGAAATCGCATTGGCTCCCAAATTCAAATCCTCAACAACATATGTAACGTTATCGCTTAGCCCTACAAAATGCTTGACGTAGGTGCCGCCGTCTTCCACAATAATTTCAAGCTGGTTGTCTGCTGTATCTGCCTTGATCGACATTTTCCCTGTCATCTGAAACAGGACATCTCATTCAATGCAGTTGATAACTGTCAGCTGACGCACAACATTAAAATTATCTGCCTGTTGTGAAAGATTATATGATACTCTTTGCGATTCTGTACCACATTCTCCAAGTAACGATACAACTACTGCTAATACCAAAAATACTTTTACCAATTTACTTTTTTCATTTAAACTGTCCCTCCTTAAGATTTTTCTGCGCATAGCAGATAAATAATGCATATTCTAAAGCCATATACAAATCAGGCTGAATGCATAAACCAGTTCCGTAAATCCAAATCCAATTATGCTTGCTTTATCCTTTTCCCATGACGCTCCCTTAAAAAAGGTCATGAAAATTCCCATCAGCAGTACTATGAATATCGTTGTAACAATTTTTAGTACATTCATCTCAAATCACTCCTTCGGCATATAGTAGACATAGTTGTCGTATGTAGTTATGGTTGTATCACTTTCTATATTGACGATATTATTTGCATATACATTTTTAGACGGTATCAATGCCTTAATCTGCTCTTCTGATAAATTATTCGAAATGCTATAAACTGGCGCATACGCTTTATGAATATCATCAAAGACTTCCTGCGCACGTTTGGGACTGTCATAACAGCCTAAAAAGATTAAGGATTTATATGCTGAGTATGAATCAGCGTATATATGATTTTCATTAAGAATCTTAATTATTACTTTATCCAAATCTATGGATACGTTTCTATCCTGTGAAACTATTCTCATGATCTCGCTCCTTGGGTATCAGGATATTTTATATACATCACATCCTCATACTTAAATTCCCGTTTGCAATGATTAAATTTTTCAGACATATCAAGCGTAAATTCCAATGTATCTATGCAAGCAATACGTCCGGTATGTTCCTTCCCATATGTTCCACTTGTCCTTATCGTTACTATTTCGTCTTTCCGATACAATGTTCCATCAAAAAGTATTGTTTCTACTCGTTTTGGTTTGTCTGACATCTATTGCTCCTTACAAGGTCTTTTTTATTTTTAAAAATTTTTGAATTACCGCTATCGAACGTAACTTTTGAATTTTATCTGATGTGATTTTGAAGCGAGTCCCTTTTAAATTATCATATATGGGGTTTTTTATTTTTTTCTGTACTTAGGGGGTTCAGTTAGGGCACCCGGGGTCTTTCCTGTATACCCCACCCCGGTCTACTTTATTTGTCCCAACTATGCGTGAAACGTTTGTTTTGCGAAGAGTTAATTGTTAAATTCATAACTATCCCGTATTTATGCGGTTTAAAGGGCTTTCGATTCTATTTTGATTTTCCATATATCTATTTTTCATTGTGCAATTTGACGGAAATTTTTAAAAATTCGGCTGAACATCTCCTGCAAGTACTGCTTGAGGTCCATAATCTGCTGCTATTTGCTCCGCCGTACGGTGCTGTTCTTGATTAATTACCGGAATTGGCGCGGTTTCGACCATACCATAAGCGGCTTTGGCAATAAATATTTTATTTGCATCAGTTCCGCGTGAATTTTGGAGCGAATTTACGAGGAAATTTTTACATGTTTCTTTCCATTTTTTGACCGCTTGACTGTGTGCTGTGCTGGGTTCTGCCCTATATTGTTCTCCCTTATGGTTTAACTGCCACGCTGGAAAGTCTTTTATAAGCACGTTATTAGAGTCATAATATACATTAGTTCTATATTCTCCACTACTCCATCTACTAAGTGTAGAAGGATTAACACTAATCAATATACTAAAGCATTCTAAAGTAGGTAGCATATTATACTTAGCACATAGACGTATATATATATTAAATATACTGTCTAATAGTTCTATATCATCATTATCTGGTTTATCTATATTGTCAGATATATATAAAATCATTGCCATAAAAGTACTGGAATTATTATATATATTCTTTCTCTGTTCTTCGTCCAACTCCTGCTCTATGAACTGATCCGCGTAAGTCAATATATTATTGGCGTATACTTCTACGCCATTATCAGCTGTTACGGTATTGTTGCGCATATGTTATATACACCTCCCAGATAAACAAATAAACTCCGTTGAATCCCAATAAAAAACGCCCTAACACATAAATAGGCTTTTAACCTGTCTACAGTGTCAAGGCGGCTTCCGCTGGCTGTACTTCGTCACGCTCTCGGCTGACGGTCATATATGCGGTCAAGGCTCGTATGGTCTACGCATGGGCGCTGATTTTGCCCAACTGTCTGCTCTCGCATATATGCTATTAAGTTAATAAATACTGCTCTATATGATTATATTATAAAGCATAAAAAAATAATTCTGTCAAGAATAAAAAATAAACTGCCTTTTCTAGCAGTCTGACTATATTTTTCTATTTGCCATTCACAAGCTATCTTGTTATAATATTTTTGATAGGGGCGGCTTTGGCAAGTCCACCGCCCTTTTTATCCCCTAAAGCCTATTCATTAGGCTTTTCTTTTTTCGCCATGTTTCTGACTTCTTCAATGGCTTTCTTTACCTCGTCCATGTCCTTACATCCTGCAAATTTATCAGCTACAAGGTTTAAGATAACTTCCATCTGTTTATCTGTCATTTCTTCGCTCATTAAATCTCCTTTCTCCGCTTGCCCGGCTATTGTCTTTCGACAATATAATAATACATTATTTTTAATGTATTGTCAATAAGTTTTTACATTGTTTTTTGTGTATTTTTAAAAGTAATGTATACTACATCATTTTTAATGTTTTAGTCAAAATTATACATTATTTTTCATCAATATATTTAATAATATTCCCCGGTTGCATATCCAACATTCTACAGATATTATCAAGCGCCTTACTTCCTACCATTCTGCCTTCTCTTAAATATTGAATAGCGTTTTCACCAAGTAACTTTTCTTTCCTCAACCTTGTAGTTGTATACCCAGCTTCTTTCAGTGATTCAAGTACATTTATCTTATATACAAGCATTCCGATACCTCACTTTCATACTCTCATAATACATTATTTTTTGTGTTTTGTAAATATACATTATTTTTTGTGCATTATGTGTATATATGATATTATTTTATACATTATATTTTGTGTATTATGTGCATTGAAATTACACCGTTTTTAATGTATTATAGTACTATCAAAGGAACGGAGGACATGGAAAATGACATATTTAGGGATAGAATTTAAAAATTATGAGGAACTTGAAAACTGGAATAAAGGCGAACACATCAGAGAGTACAAAAAGCTCGCCGAAATGTTTGATAGAAATCCGTCAATGGAGATCAGCTCCATGATGTCAGATATAGCTATTGTTCTTCATGACAGATTTGAGATGAGTTGGGAAGAAATAGAGGAACTTGAAATTGCATAATCACACCACCCACCCGGCGGGGTTGCGCCGGGAGAAAGAAGGGAAGATATGAAAGAAAGATACTGGTTTACAAATGAAGATGGAGAAAATATTTTATATGATTTCATCGGAACAGAAAAAGAAGCTGTTAAATACGCAGAAGAACAGGCTAAAATATTAGGCGAAAATATCTATGTTAATCTCGGAGAAGATATTGTTGATGTTGCATACGCATAGAACAGTTACGGCGATAGGATAACCCTACCGCCCTTTTTGCACTATATATCAAAACGCCAAAACAGATTTATCGTGAACGACCTCGTAAAATCAATTTTAAGCGTTTTATCCTCACACTTGATAATTATAATCGTCTCACACAATAAAAACGAAATTTGAGCCATTCAACGCTTCTACAAGCATATTAAAATCTCTTATCTTAATTTTAAGCAAAAAAATAAACCGATTTATGGTCGATTTATCTTTAGTAGCACTTGCACAGGACTCTCCTTTCCTGTGTTTTTTGATTTGTTGATTACCTTTTTGATTACCTTCTGGTTACTCACTTCCGAACACCTAGTAAAATCAAGGTTTATAACTGCCGGCGATGGGACTTGAACCCACACGTGGTTGCCCACAACAGATTTTGAGTCTGCCTCGTCTGCCATTCCGACACGCCGGCTTATTTTTTTAACAGCCGAGTAATATAATACCATACCCGGCCGTTATTGACAAGTTTTTTATTATTTTTTTTTTTAATAATTATATTAAAACTCACACTCAAGTTTCTGATACACATCCAAACAATCAAGCGTTGCAAAATAATCTCTTGGTGTTTCTGCCCTTCTTATCATCTGCACACTTCCATCTTCTTTTAAAAGAAGCTCTGCAGATTTAAGTTTTCCATTGTAATTATATCCCATGGCGTATCCATGCGCACCTGTGTCATGAATCACAAGATAATCTCCTTTATCTATCTTTGGAAGCATTCTGTCCACTGCAAATTTGTCGTTGTTCTCGCATAAAGAACCTGCAATATCATATTTATGATCGCAGGGGGCATCTTCCTTCCCTAGGACTGTTATATGATGATACGCTCCATACATAGCAGGACGCATCAGATTGACTGCGCAGGCATCTACACCGATATATTCCTTATGAATGTGTTTTTCGTGAATCGCCTGCGTCACAAGCTGCCCATAGGGACCCATCATAAAACGCCCCATCTCTGTATAAATTGAGATATCCCCCATACCTGCGGACACCAGAACTTCTTCAAATACTTTGCGCACCCCTTCCCCGATTGCCCGGATATCATTGGGTTCCTGATCTGGCTGATAAGGAATCCCCACACCACCGGAAAGATTAATAAACTTGATATCAGCTCCTGTCTCTTTTTCTAATCGAACTGCTAATTCAAAGAGTTGCTTTGCAAGGACTGGATAATATTCATTCGTCACTGTATTGCTTGCAAGAAATGCATGAATACCAAAATTCTTTACTCCTTTTTCCTTTAAAATACGATATCCCTCAAACATCTGTTCCGTAGTAAAACCATATTTAGAATCTCCCGGGTTATCCATGATTCCATTGCTCATCTTAAACACACCGCCAGGATTATAACGGCAACTCATCGTTTCCGGCAGTTTGCCAAGAATATTCTCCACAAAATCAATGTGTGTTATGTCATCCAGATTGATGATTGCTCCTATTTTAGCAGCATACGCATACTCTTGCGCCGGCGTCTCATTAGAGGAAAACATAATGTCCTCTCCTGACACTCCCATTGCCTTGCTGAGCATAAGTTCTGTCATCGAAGAACAATCACAGCCGAAGCCATATTCCCTTAAAATCTGAATCAGGCATGGATTGGGCGTTGCCTTAACTGCAAAGTATTCCTTAAATCCCGGATTCCATGCAAATGCTTCCTTTACGGCTTTTGCATTTTCACGAATTCCCTTCTCATCATATAAATGAAATGGTGTCGGATACGTTCTGACAATCTCCTGTGCCTTTTCTTTTGTTATAAATGGTACTTTACTCATATATTTTTCCTCCTTGTAACTGTATCAGCTCAATCTCGTTTCTAAGGCTCTCCTTAAAAACAGTGATAAAGTTTTTCTGTCCTGTATACAGGCATGTATCCTCCTTCCTGCCTGTCAGTTCTCCCGTCAATGCATACTCTGAATCTGCAATCAGTCTGATGTTATTTTCTCTTGCACTGCCGTTATACCATATGCTCCCCCTTAAATTTTCCGGATTTTTCAGCCCTCCATCCGTTATTAGGACCAGCTTGATGCCATTTTGAACTACTTGAAAAAGTTCATCCTGCAGTTTTTCAATCACATTGATTGAAGCGGATAGATATATCCGTTTTTCAGCTTCCTTAATCATACTAATCATTTTATCCCAGATATTCTGACTCCCAGATATCGTTATATAACCGATTTCCTTCTCTTTCACGGAAGGGATATGCTCTACAAGATATTCTTTTTCTTTATTCAAATTCCTGATTTTATTTTCGCAGAACTCATCTATAGGCACTGCCATATATTTGCTGGAACTCCCCTCTATCAGGTAAGCGGCTCCTTTATCTGTCAACGCCGAAAGTCCGCTATAAACATTGGAACGGGATATTCCGGTATACTTGGCGACTTCATATCCATTTTGCTCACCTTGGCGGAATAAACAGAGATAAATATTGGCTTCCTGCCTGGTGAGTCCAAAATTTCCAAGTTTTTCCAATATAGTATTTTCATCCATTTTTATCCCTTCCTTTCCCTCGTTTGGCTAAAATCTCTGTTATTTCAAGCAAAAACATCAGAATGCTATTATAGTAGTCCTTACTAGGACTACTATAATAGCATTCTGATGCTTTGTCAACAATTAATCTTAATAAATATACTTAAAATTTATCCATCTTAAATATTTTCAATCTGCCAATCAATAGGTTCTATTCCCTGTTTTGTCAGAAACTCGTTCGTCTGGCTGAAATGCTTGCATCCAAAAAAACCTCTATATGCTGACAATGGACTTGGATGTGGCGCTTTCAAAATCATATGCTTAGGATTTGTAAGCATTGGTATTTTACTCTGAGCCGGTTTTCCCCATAATAAATATACAATAGGACGATCCTGCGCGTTTACAGCCTGGATAATCGCGTCTGTAAACTGCTCCCAGCCTTTTCCCTGATGAGATCCGGCTTGATGGGCACGTACAGTAAGAACTGTATTGAGCATTAATACTCCCTGCTCCGCCCACTTTTTTAAATAACCATTATTGGGTATATTACATCCCAGATCATCATGCAGTTCCTTATAAATATTCTGAAGAGAAGGCGGAAGCTCCGGTTGATCGGGTAAAACCGAAAAACAAAGTCCATGTGCCTGATGTTCCCCATGATATGGATCCTGCCCCAAAATCAGAACTTTTACTTTACCAAGCGGTGTAAAATGAAAGGCATTAAAAATATCATCTGCCGGCGGATAAATTACATGTGTATTATATTCCTGCCGCACAAATGTATATAACTCTTTGTAGTAGGGCTTTCTGAATTCGCCTTGAATGTACTCAAGCCAGTCATTGTCAATCATTGCCATGGCTTAATCCTTCTTTCTATTGCTATTAAGATTAAAGTCTCACAGATATTCCCTTTTCCCTGAGATACTGCTTTAAATCACGTATTTCAAGTTCTTTATAATGAAATAAAGAAGCGGCAAGTACTGCCTCGGCTTTCCCTTTCTCAAGCGCCTCATAAAAATGTTCTTTCTCTCCTGCTCCCCCTGAAGCAATGACCGGAATCGAAACATTTTCTGCCACGCATCTCGTCAGTTCAATATCATATCCTGTTTTCGTGCCGTCACAGTCCATGCTAGTCAGAAGAATCTCTCCTGCTCCTAATTTGTCGGCTTTCATTGCCCATTCCACTGCATCGATACCCATATCGACACGACCACCGTTTTTAAAAATATTCCATCCAGTTCCATCTGCTCTTCTTTTGGCATCGATTGCTACCACAACACATTGACTTCCGAATTTTTCTGCTGCTTCGCTGATTAAATCCGGATTCATAATTGCAGCAGTATTCACTGCCACTTTGTCTGCACCTTCCCGCAGAATCATTTTAAAATCATCCACAGTTCTGATACCGCCACCTACTGTAAACGGAATAAACACAGTTTCAGCAACTTTCCTTACCATTTCTGCTTTGATTGCTCTTGCATCTGAGGATGCTGTGATGTCTAGAAAAACGAGTTCATCCGCTCCAGCCCTGTCATATTCTCTTCCAACTTCAATCGGATCTCCGGCATCTCTTAAATTCAGAAAATTCGTTCCCTTTACTACCCTGCCGTTATTTACATCAAGACAAGGAATAATTCTTTTCGTATGCATGCCCTTTCCTCCGTATTTTATTCAGATCATGCCGCAGAATCTATCTCTCTTCCCGCTCTATACCAATAAAGTTCTTAAGAATAGAAAGACCAACCTCGGAACTTTTTTCCGGATGAAACTGGCAGGCAAAAACATTATCTTTTTCTACAGATGCATGGATGAGGGTTCCATATTCCGTAGATGCAGTTACAATCTCTTCATCCTTTGCCTTCAAATAATAGGAATGCACAAAATATACGTACACCTCCTCCGGTATGCCCTGAAATAATCTTCCTTTGTTGGGAAATTTAAGAGAATTCCATCCAATATGCGGCACCTTTATTCCTTTGTCATCCGGTATGCGAAGAACTTCCCCCGACAGTAGACCAAGCCCCTTCACACCATCGCTTTCATCACTTCTCTCAAACATAAGCTGCAAACCAAGACAAATGCCCAAAAAGGGAATACCTTTGCGTACCACTTCATGGATAACCTCTTCCAGTCCATAAGAACGTAACTTATGCATGGCATCTCCAAAGGCCCCTACTCCGGGCAGAATGACCCTGTCTGCATGTAAAATCGTTTCTCTGTCCCTTGTGATGATTGCTTCCTCACCTAACTTTAAAAGCGCCTTTTCCACACTCTTAATATTTCCTGCATCATAATCAATAATTGCTGTCATCCCGATCCCCCTACATACCACAGACCTCATCTGCGACACCACGTTAATAAGTAGTTTGGAAAGGACTTAATAATTGATGATATCCTCTTCCTCTGCCAAAACATCCTGCAAAGTATCGGGTTCTTCCGATTCTTTCGGTTCTTCTGCTGTCTCCTCTGCCAACGGGGCAGCGGCAGCCGTTCCGCTTATAAGTGCTTTTAACTTCATGGTATATTGTACATTATCATAAGCATTCATTTCAGCAGCTACTTCCGGAGTAATACCATAATTATTTTCAAGTATTGCACAAATCTGCCGATACAGCACATCCAGTTCCTCACTGGCTCCATATGTTTCCGTACTCATTAAATTATGATAAGAATTCACGCCCTGTATAAGCGCATCAACAGCTTCCAATTCCCTGTTTAATGCCATATTATTGTCATAGGACTGTAACTTTCTTTTAAGTCTCATGACAACCTCTGCTCTGTTATAAATAATCAAATCACTATTACTTAACTGCTTATCATAGAGTAGTTTGTATACAGTCTCATAATCCCCTTCATAAAAAGCCTCCCGGGCATTTTGCTTATCCGCATATTCCGGAAGAAAAGTGCCGAGAACCGTAATACATGCAATAATTGTTGCACAAAATGCAATCAGAACCATTAGTTTTTTCGTGCTTAGAACTTTTTCACCTTTTACTTTTTCTTTAGGTGTTTTTTCTTTCTTTTCTTTTTTAGGCTTTTTCTTAGTCTTCGATTTGCTTTCTGCTTCCTCGTCAGCCTCTTCTTCTGAAGATTCCTCTGTACCCTTACCCTTGCCCTTGCCCTTTTTATCAGCTTTTTTCTTTTTCTTGCCTTTCTTTGGCGCTTCCTTATCTCCTGCTTCACCGGATTCATCTACAGCTGCCGGATTTCCGTCTGTGTTTTCTTCCTCTTCATCATCCTCTTCCATGAGATAATCCATAACCTTTGAAAAGAAACCTGTTTTTTTCTCGTCCTGACCGCTATCTCCACTTTCAGGATCACTTTCTACACCATTCAATAAATTGTCCAGATTAAGTCCATCCTGTGAAGCTTCTTCATTTTCTTCCAAAATAGCAGATTCTTTTTTCTTTTTGCCAAAACGCTTTGATTTCGCCTTATCCTTTTTAGCTTTCTTTTCTTTTTTCTTTTTGCCTTTACTGTTTTCTTCAAAATTATCTGATCCGCTTCCATAATTTGCGCTTTTTTCTAAATCGCTTTCAGAAAAAATGGAAAATTCAGAATCAACATCAGAATCTGCAAAGCCGTCCATTTGGGTAACGTCAACACCTTCTAACAGCGCCAGCATTTCATCATTAACATTTTCTTTACTGTCTGCTCTTTTTAATAAGCCATTAATTTCTTCCAAATCCAAATCTGTATTGTCCATATTGTCAATCAGATCTGTCACATCCATGCTGCTCATATTCGCAGAACCTGTATCTCCATTTACAGATTCCAGGACATCCATGGACTGATCCGCGCTTGCCCAGTCAGACATATCAAAAAGGCTGTCTGTATTGTCTTCTCCTCTCTGCGAATCCGCCTGTGCCAGTATTTCATCAAGGCCAAGTTCCCATTCATCTACTTCAGACACAGATGCTTCGGTATCCTTTTCTTGTTCAGGAGTCTCATCATTCATCTCTGAGGGATTTTCCAAAAAGGGATCCGCTTCAAAAGATTTCTCATCTTCCTTCGGTGTCTTTGTGACTTCCCGCATAACTTCATCCATTGATCTGTTTTGCTCATTATCAGTCATTGATTTTAATAAACTGTCAAGATATTCTTCATCAGTAGCCATCGATAAACCCCTACTTTCTTTTTATCCTATCTATGTGCTTCCAAAATAACAACACACGTTTAGTTTAACACACTAAAGCACTTTAGACAATTCCTTAATAAAATCTTCCGGCTTTTGACAAATGCCATGCCCTCTTTCTTTTATTTCTTCTGAAATCTGATACAGTCTGCTATGTACTCTGAATAACTCTGATTTCTTATTATAAAAAGTTATTTTTTCAAATGGCCATCTGATTACAGTAGGATATTTCATTCCAACACCAATTTCAAGAATACAAACCTCTTTATTGACCGTTCCCTGCAACCATTTTTTGTATATAGACCACTGATCCAAATATCCTTCTTCTGCGTAAATTAATGCATTCGCGTTATTAAATACCAACGCTTTTCCACAAACCGGGCAAACAGGCTCCGTCAGTTCTTCTTCCGTCAATCGGTCATTTAAGAACACCCCAACCTGCTGCATCACCTTCTTTGGAACATCATATAGTTCCGCACTGCATTTTTCACTGCATTGGAGTTTCTCATATCCCCCACATGGTTCTACTATGCGGTTATGATCCAATCCGGAAGCACGGATCATTCCGTCCAGGCAGAGTGAGACAATAAAATAATTTTTTTTATACAAACAAGCTGACAATGCCTTATAAAACTCCTGCTTCTGTTCCCTCATCTCTTCTATTTTAGCCTTTTCAACAAAGGGAAGCATCCAGGAATCTGTTAATCTTTGGGCTATGCTCTGATACTGTATATCTTTCTTTAATTCGGTACATGCATCAAGCTCTTCACCCAGACCGACCAGGACCAAATCTGCTTTTTCTATTTTTTCAGCTATATATTCTATCATTTTCATTCCCCTATGCATAAAAAAAGCCGGAAATAATTCCGGCTTCTCTTTAATCGTAAGATCTGCACATTATTTTTGACCAACTAAATCATCAATAAGTCTTACGAGATTTGCAATCTCCGGCTTTGATAATTGTGCATCAGCACCTAATGATTCACCTTTTTTCTTCATTTCGTCATTTACAAGAGATGAAAAAATAATTACAGGAATATCTTTTGTTTCATCATCTTCTTTTACAAGCCTAGTAAGCCTGTGCCCATCCATTATCGGCATTTCAATATCCGTAATAATACACTGTACCGTGCTCTTTAATCTTCCGTTCTTCTTACTCTCCATGATAATGTCATAAGCTTCCTGACCATTACATGTGTGCGTCAGATTAACATACCCTGCCTTCTTTAATGAATCGACAATCAGACGGTTAAGAAGCACTGAATCCTCCGCAATAAGGATTGGTATATCACTTCTACCTCTAACCCCCATCTCGTCAATCTCACTTATTCTAAGACCTGTTTCCGGATTAATATCAGTTACGATCTTTTCGAAATCAAGTATAATAACCAGCTTATTATTTAATTTAACAATTCCTGTAGAAATGCTTTCTTCTGCACTTGAAACAGTTGACCCCGGCTTAATAATATTCTCCCAGGAAACTCTATGTATGCCCATTACAGCATCAACATGAAAAGCAATATCCAACTTATTAAAATTTGTTATAATAAACAATCCACCTGCTGTAGACACACCACGCTGGAGACAATTCTTTAAATCAATCGCTGTAATCATCGTGTCTCTCGGCATGAAAATTCCTTCAATACTGGGATGCGCATTTGGTACAGGTGTTATTTCCTGATAAGGAATGATTTCCTTAATCTTTGCAACATTAATCCCATATGCATTTCCATCCAGTAAAAATTCCAATACTTCTAATTCGTTAGTTCCATTTTCAAGAAGAATTTTTGTATCCATTTTTTTCACCTCATTCTTTTCAGGTTGACACCCGCATTTACCTTCTAGAGAATTATAACATACATCTTAATTTCTAACAATAAAAAAAAGCAGTTTATACTGCTTTTATCTTTTTTAATAACAAACTCAGTCACGTATGCATGTCTGCTTACTGTAAAAAAAGTCATACCTTCAAAACCGAATACCAGGTTCCATATCTTACTTACATCTTAAACCATTCTTCCTGTGGTTAAGCTTCCGGTCTATTAGTATCCGTCAGCTGAACACATTGCTGTGCTTACACCCCGGACCTATCTACCTCGTAGTCTTCAAGGGACCTTCATCTATTGATTCGGATATCTCATCTTGAGGGGGGCTTCACGCTTAGATGCCTTCAGCGTTTATCCCCTCCGGACTTGGCTACTCTGCCATGGGACTGGTTCCCAGCAGATGCACCAGCGGTCCGTCCATCCCGGTCCTCTCGTACTAAGGACAGCTCCTCTCAGATATCCTGCGCCCGCGCCGGATAGGGACCGAACTGTCTCACGACGTTCTGAACCCAGCTCGCGTACCGCTTTAATGGGCGAACAGCCCAACCCTTGGGACCTGCTTCAGCCCCAGGATGCGATGAGCCGACATCGAGGTGCCAAACCACTCCGTCGATGTGAACTCTTGGGAGTGATCAGCCTGTTATCCCCAGGGTAGCTTTTATCCGTTGAGCGATGGCA
>JAAUZD010000001.1 GCA_014804785.1 Lachnospiraceae bacterium | reverse complement strand
GGAAATAGTAGTCCACAATGTCCTTCACAATCCCATGATCTATCTGATAAAAAAATTTTCTGATATCGCACTTCAATATCCATCCATTCAGACCATGCTGCGAATAAAACTCTAACATCTGATCTTTTAGACATTTTCTTCCGAAATCAGTTCCCTTTCCCTTCTGCCCGGCATAATTGGTTCTGATAAATTCATTTTCAAGCCTTGGATGAAGGATATTATCACTCAGACTATGCTGTACAATTTTGTCCTTAAAACTGCATGATTCGATTACTCTTTCTTTTGGCTCATATATTCGGAACTCATTATATGGACTCATGCGGTAGGTCTGGTCCTCAAGCTGTTCTTTGAGCATATGCAGACCTTCCAGTGTCATTGCCTGAAATTTTGCACAGCTTCCGTTATACCTCTTATTCCTTTTTGCCCTTCTATAAGCCAGATAAAGATTCTGATAATCTGTAATAATATCCTTATCACCCACTGCCTGTACTCCTTTGTATTTACCCATTCAGGGAGGGTCACACATCTTTTTGTATCTTCTGCTGATTTCGGCTTTCTGCCTACTCTATCTGCCTGTTTGACACAGAATGGGCGAACACCGTTGTTGTTGTTACAGTTGTTGTTGTTGATGTTGCCGCGAGGGGAAACAACGGTTTTACGATGTGCAACCCAAATTTCTAACGCTGCCTGTCCTTGCTTCTCCACGCAATGGTCATATGTTTTATGTCTGATACCATTTTCGACCAATACTCCATACTCTTGTCGTTGATGATATTCAGCTTATACGAAAGTTCTATGTAGAAAAGCAATTCGTCACAATATGTTATGGCACAGGTCTGCAATTCCAACCTTTCGCGCTTATAGTCTGTCAGATCAGTCCGGTTTGCCTCCATAAGTGACTCATATATATTCAGACTCTTAATCTGCATTTTATCTACCAGCGAAAATCTGTACTTCTTCGGATAGCGGTTGCAGTTGGATGTCACCCTAAGCGTATGCTCCGCCAGATCCTTTGCTTTAAGAATTACCTTAAGTTCTGTTTCTGCCATTTACTTATCCTCAAATTCAAAGATTGCAGATGATAAGATACAAAATGGGCGAACACCGCCGTTGCCGTCACAGATGTAGTTGTAGATGCAGCCGCGAGGGGAAACAACGGTAACCCACGTTTTATCATCATTGCAAGCGGTACTCCATGGGGTAAGCAGCCACCACCAATAATCGTCTGTATTTGGAAGCATACTCCTATACTTCCTATATTCGTCAAATTCCAGCAGGGAAACCCGATCCGTACATGTTCCATATTCCGTCTGCCCGTCCATTGAAATCAGATTTCTTTCAAACGGTATGATATTATCCGCTTCAACTTCTTCGGCAATTTTGTCAGCCAGTCCATCCAGTTCTTTTCTCAGTGCTGACTTCTCCCAATTATTGCAGTTTCTATCGAATTGATCCGTCTTCCACAAATCCACCGCTTGACACATATATCCCAGCTCCGCAATATCAAGGATTTTCCATGTCAGTCCTGCCAACGGAAATACATCACCTATCCCAAGACCTTTGATGCGCTTTTTCTGCTTTTCCCTCGTCAGATCACTGACCTTTTTCTCTAATGCTTCAATTCTTTCCTCAATACTCTTTCCCATGCCTTACTCTCCCTTCGATACAAAGATATTAGATTTAAGATACAAAACTGGGCGAACACCGCGGTTGCCGTCGCAGTAGTCGCTGCCGATGATGCCGCGAGAGGAAACAACGGCGAGCGACCTCCCCCAACCACGTTCCTTTGTGCTCCACGGTGTACAGGTCCAGTACCAATCCGGCAGATCCTCTTTTACCAACAAATCATTAAATTCTCTTGCCTCATCAAATGTCACTGGTCTTACCTTGCACCTACAGGTGCCGAAATCTCTCTGCATATCAACCGTTGTAAGATCAACCTCATGCTCAATGATGTTGTCTGCTCCGAAATCCTCTTCCACGGCCGGAAGGATATCCCTCTCGATTCTTTCTTTCAAGGACGATTCTGCATAGTTCGTTGTATCTTCATCGAACACCACATCCTCCGCCATAAAATCATCCACGATTACCACTGTCTGCTCCTGAGCCTCCATCTGCTTAAGCGCGATATACACACGCCCAGACTTTCCAATAATCCGCTGTCCGCGCTGCGCGGAACAAAGCTGGATCATATTCTCCCTTTCCTTTTCTTCAAGTTCCTTACGAAGTGCAATAGCTGCCTCCTCCATTTTTCTTGCCTCTTCCAATGCTTTACTCATTACTCATCCTCCTTTTTTTGATTTTTAATTCCAGTTCATCAATAAGCGCTAATGCCAGTGCCCTTGAAAAATCTGAATTATGCTTTTTATAAAATTTGTCTGTATCTTTAACAACCTCTTCCCAATAAGCATCATTATTCTCTGGCTCCCAATATTTCTGACAAAGTGACCAGTAATCCATGAACATCTGCCATTCTTCAGAACCTTTTGCAAATTTTGCTCCTGCCATATCTACCCTCTTACTTAAACGGGCAATCATCATCTGCCGCTTTTGCCCATTGCTGTGCTTCCTTTACTGTTTCGCCAGTTTCTTCAAATTTCATCAAATCACCATTGAAGTTCAAAACAATTTTTCCTGTTTTGCCTTGGCGTTGTTTTTCCACTTTGCACCCTTTTTTTGTTTGATCTTCTTGTGATAAATTCCACATGAGGATAATCACACTTGCATCTTGCTCAATATCCCCTGCTTCACGAAGTTCTGCCATTGTAGGTTCTTTAGTTTCTCTCACCTCTGACGCACGGTTAAGCTGCGAAAGCGCAATTACCGGAATATTCAATTCCATTGCCAATGCCTTAATTGCCTTGGAAATATCACCAACTTCTGCATATCTATTTCCACGATATTCTTTATCTGTCCGTAATAGCTGCAGGTAATCAATTATAAGTATGTCATATCCCATGTGCCGGCTTTCACTCCGGATTTCGCTCACGGTCTTGCTTCCAGTCGTGATTATGATATTATCTTTTTTTTCCAGGACTGCATTAGCAAGTTCAAAACGCTCTTTTTCATCACCTAAAAATTTCTTTGCCCTGCGGAGCCTTGTAAGACCGATTCCACTTTGCGATACTATAAATCGCTCATAAATCTGTTTTTCCTGCATTTCCAGATTATAAAATCCTACTCGTTTTTTTTGCCTCTCAAGATTAGTCGTGATCTGTGTCACAAAAGCAGATTTTCCAACTGCCGGGCGCGCGCCTATAATAATTACATCGCCCCCTTCAAGACCACCGAGCAAATCATCCAGTTTTGGAAGTCCTATGTAGGTTTTTTCTGCCTCATTATCAACAAAATATTTGTCTTTATTTTCCTTGACAATTTCAGACAACGCTTTTGAACTAACATTTTTTCCATTTTGCAGCGCTTCCAGGTCAGTAATGATTTTCCCAATCTGGTTATCAATCTCGCTGGGTGATATTTTTATTTCCCGAATGACCTTGTCAAGCTGCTTTGCCCTGTATTCATTTACTACACTTTCTGCGTAACTTTTGATGCTTGCGCTGGTTATAGTACTCGTTGTGCAATTTTTAATTTCTTCTGCAACAATATGTTCAGGGAAATGGTCACAAGCTAATTTCTGTACAACGACCACTGGATTGACATCATACCGGTTGTCATATCCTCTCTGGAATTCAAGATATATTCTTCCCAAGAGTTCGGAAGTAAACATATCCGCTGAAAGCACACTGTATATCTGGTCTATACAGCTTTTGTCAATGAACAAAGAGCCAATTACATTCATCTCTGCTAAATAACTCATTTTCTATCACTCTCCTCAACATAATCAAGCAGCTGTCTCCCCATAAGAGTGTCAAAATTTTTCCAGTATTGGAGGTCGTCTTTCCCTTCATCTTCCTGCTGTTTTATATAATTCTTTACAGCAAGATAAATTTGTCGATTAGTTAAACGATATTTCCTTCCTCCAACATCCTTGCCTTTACCAACCCACTGCTTATAGTTGGCAAAAGCAACTGTCTTTCCTTTCTTCTTAGGGTAGATCCCGTAAATAATTTCAAAATCTTTTTTCAACTGTTCTTCCTTGGCAAAATTGCTGTCGTGCGGCTCTGGCGCACAAGTATTATTATTTACTACACTACCCTTTACTACAGTGTCATTTGTATTTGACATATCAGCATTTGTCGATTGCGAATTATCATTCGTAGCTGACATATTACAAATTAATGGTACAAAAACAATACCTTCGCATTCTGTTGTTTCCAAAAGCCAAAGTTTTTCACAGACGGATTTATCTCTTCTTAACCTAGCAACCGCCCAATAACTTCTCTGGATACCTTTACTGGTTAAGACTCCCCACCTATCAAATAGCCTTTTATCAAAAAGACCGATTTGCAAGCAGTAGCCCACTGTCTCGCGGACAGTACCGGAACCAATGCCGCCGCCCATCTTCCTTGCCGTTGATGCACAATCGTCAAAGCCCCATTTATAAAAATATCCATCACTACCGAATGCTTTTTGGCAAAGATAAAAATATATGCTGAATCCTATCCATCCTTGCGCATCAAGCAATTTATCAATTTTTGTATCATTGTCGAATATGTCAGTTGACCAGCCAGCATAATCCAGTTTACGCTTTGCCTTACCTGCCAACTTTCTATTCCTCCAGTTTCACATTTAATAAGGAAAGAATTCTTTCGCCTGCCTCCTCATGAGTACAGAACTGGAATTCCACTCCATACTTTGCCGCCATGGTCCTGCAGCACTTTGCTAACACGGCACCTTTCGTTGCCATAGGGTATTTCTGATTTCCACCTTTCAAGATAAACAATCTAGGGTTTACCCATGAAAACAGATCATCAATACTCCGTACAACATCGTTGTAAATGCCTTTTTTCCGGTTCACGCACTCGGCTTCATTTTCTACAAGAATAATCAGTCTTACATTGGCTTCCTGCGCCCGGATGCACTCTTCTCTGAACCGCTCATGAGATTTTCCGCAAATATCACAAATCAGTTCTTGAATATCTTTTTTGGTATCTATGCAGACACTCTGATCTGCCGGAAGCGTGTAATCACCAACATATAGTTTTGTCCTACGAACTTTTATTCCATGATCCGAAAAATATTTATTCTTCATATCATGTTTTCCCGGCTGGTTGCGAGTATCTTCCAGGATTATCATCCATCATCACCTGCCCTTCTAACATATTCCCGTTCTTTCTGCTCTTTCAAATCAATGCCTCCTTAATTGAAAGGTAATTCTTCGTCTATGCCATCAGGAATGTTCATAAAACCATCACCGACATTACTGGACTGTTGACTAGCACCACCATTGTTTCCACCTGAAGAATTTTTGCTCTCTGCAAATTCCTGCTCTTCTACCACAACATCAGTTGTATATACTTTCTGACCATCATTGTTGGTGTAACTTCCAGTCTGGATACGGCCAGCAACGGCAATTTTTATTCCTTTATGCAAATACTTTTCTGCAAATTCACCAAGTTTGCCAAATGCAACACAGTTGATGAAATCTGCACTTGCATCTCCATCACGCTTAAATTTGCGTTCCACTGCAAGTGTATATCTGGCAATAGCTGTAGATTTCTCTCCTTGGGAATACCGCATCTCCGGATCCCGGGTGAGACGTCCCATTAATATTACTTTGTTCATATCTTTCCTTCCTGCTCCCCGCCATTTGGAAGGGAACCTCTTTACATGAACGGACAAAGATTCAATTCGACTTCTAATCCCTTTTCCGCTATATAGCAATTTGCTCCATATTTAACTGTTTCTTTTGTCTTTTGTAGGAAATAATCTGCATCAGAATTTGATGAACTTAAGTGTAATAGACAAACCGTTCTAAGGTTTGGATTATCATTAGTAGAAATAAAATTGAGAGTTGTTTGCAGGCTCATATGCCCTTGCAACACATGATTTCTGTTCACTGCTTCATTGTCAATCAGATCATCGCTATAATTGGCTTCTACGAAGATATGATTCAGATTTTTAAAACGATACTTTATGTATTCCGTGTCACTGGCATATATTAAAGAGCCTATATCCGGATGTGTAATATAAAATCCGTAACACTCGACATCATGCACAAGCGGAAATGCTTTTACAAAGAAATTTCCAAATTGCTTATTTGAAGTAACTACTTCATATGGCTTGTATATTCTGGTAATCCCCATATAATCATTTAGATATTTTGCATGATCACTATGAACATGGCTTGCAATTACTCCAACAATCTTTCTTACATTGAACCCAAGAGCAATTTTAACCTCTTTTATTGGTACTCCGGCTTCAATTATCAATGCCTCAGTATCTGACTCTAAAACGTAGCAATTACCGGATGACCCAGAACTTATGACTTTAAGTTTCACATTTTCTACGCACTCCTTTCATGATTCTTGAGATATATGATTGGCAGAAGCATAGGCTCACTCCTCGAACGGTGCTTTGTCCGTCTCTGCCTTGGATTGCTCTTCAACTTCCGTGGCAGGAACATCTACAACAAAATCCTCGCTGTTCGCATTATCGGCAATTTCTTCCTGCACCTGCTGATAAGTTTCATCCATCTGCAAAAGTGACTGTGACGCAATCGCATTGAAGTCTTTAGGATATTTTTTAATGGCATTATTGCGCATCTTTCGGACAATCATTGCTTCAGGTGTGTCAAGCCATGCAGCACTGATGTATGGTCTTGCCACTTCGCAGGCAAGCATTTCCTCTATTGTCTCGCACTTTCTCACTGCATCCAAAATCTCGTTCTTTTTGGCTTTTATATCAGCTTTCTGTGCATCTGTAGCCTTGTAGCGGTCCTTACAAATTCCAAATGTTTCATTCATCATACTGTTGCGAACATGGGCGAAAAGATTAGTTTTTACACTCTCACGCTCGGAAATCAGGTATTCTACATTACCATCATCCATCTCCACTGGATACACTACTCTGATTACTCTCTGAGATTCTCCCTTTTCTTCCCATTCCGGCGGTGTCATTTGCATGCCTTTATGCTTGGGGTATATAAATATATCTCCCTCTTTCACAAGCCACACCGGATGCACTTTTTTTATCCCAACACCAAACTGCCGGAGAATTGCATCATTGCCATCACCCTCAATGCCAAGTTCCACTTCCTTATGCCAATCTCCATTTGCATCCTGCTTGCTCCTAAGTTGGAAATAACACTCTCTCGGAACTGCATTTGCATTCAGCTTCAGACTTGCAACCTGCCCGATAACCTGTCTTAAGTTTGACCCNTGTAAATTCTCCATTGCTTCCTTGNTGGAAGTCACAAGACCATAAATGGCACTCATAGCTGCCATAACACACTGTTTNGAATAATCATCAAACTGCAAGCCATGCTCCGAAAAATCNCGNTCCATAAGACCTGTATACTGATTTGCATAGTATGACAGTTTTGTATTCATTTCAGGCTTTGNTTGCACTTCATTCTTATCTGCCATAATTATCCCTCGCTTTCTATCTTTTCCGGATCCACATATTTTTTCACAACACCGATTTTGGCTGCCCCGTATGTCATAATCCAATCTGAATCTATCGCCTCNTCCACAACCNCTAACTTGCTGCCTTTGGCATCCACAACGGTATCGCCCGGTTTCACATCATCCTCAATCTTATATGTGTACGCACGTCCTACCGGCTTGCCCTGTTTCATGAATTTTGCTTTAATGTACTGCATTTATTCCACCTCAACTTTCAATTTCTTATCATCAGATACTGCCAAAAGAATCATTTGCGCTGTCATGTCCGGCACATTGAAATCATTCAAAGATTCGGCATTATCCGTAAAAATAGGCGCTGTGACACCATATAAGTCACTTAAAGACTGAATAATATCCAAGCCCGCTACAATCCGGTGTCCGCTGTTCAGTGTTGAATACGGAATGCCATTCACCATGCACTCACAGCACTCTTTAACACCTCCGTTCAACTGCACTTCAAACAATTTGAATTTAACTGTCTTAAAATGTTGATTAATGGAATTAGATATTTTCAACATCTTGGCTCTAATAAATGTCTCTAACATATAAAGCATNTTTTCTTGATCNGNAACTTTTTGGCTGACTTCTTTCTGTTCTGCTTCCAATTCNNTAATGCGATCCTCTATTTCNACATTTCTAGAAGCCTTAGCNATTTCAGCATTAACAGCGTCCAACTCTGCCTGCAATTCTGCCTTTTCTTCCTTAAACTGCTCTNTCAGTTCATCNCNTCCAAGGGAATCTGTTTTTNCAATATCGGCAATCACTTCNTCATGCCTTGCNTTNAGCTTCGNATATTNCGCATTCTGTGANTAATCTGCTTCTGCNGGAAGTTNCTCCAANTGNTTAGCCAATTNATTCTGNTTAGCAAGNGCCTCCTGCTCCTGCTTCTTCAATGTTTCAATTTCTGCCTGCAAAGAAATGTTTGCGCTGGACAGTTTATCGATAATATCTTTCTGCCTGAAACCATANGCCTTGATTTCCTCTAAATCAGAATTATGCTGAACAACAAATCTGNCCTTGGCATCTGCAAGCCGNTTCTCAGCATCAGCCTTGGCTTTTGCCTTTTTCTNTTCGAAATCAGCCTTAATTTGCTCAATTTTGTCCNCAGGNANCGTTTGACCGCATGACTTACAAATCGTGCTATTTTCATCAAACTGCCATTCCTCTTCANGGAAAAGATAAGGNGTTTCNTCAAAGNCCTTNNCNACCTCNGNTTTATACTGTTCNNCAAGTTCAGAACGCTTTTTCTCCGCAGCCTCNATAGAAGCCTTATTGTCCNCAATCTGNTTCTCNNTTGNNANAATCTTACTGTGGCAGTCAGAAAATNCTCTTCTTTCTTCGTCCTTNGCATTTTCCAATTCTCTACGCNTATCNNNCAGTTCNCGGTTCATGGTNTGCATAATNCCAGACATATCAAACNGNANNTGCATTTNTTCTGATTTTAAATCATCCACAGCATTTCCGNCACCTGCAATCTTGGTGTCAATCTCCGTNATTCTTCGTTNAAGATCTGCCTTGGCAAGTTCCTGCTCTGCGATATCAATCTGAACCAAAGACTTTGACAANTCATCAATACGGACCGGAATCTCCTGNTGNTTCTTTTTCCATTCAGATAATGCCTTGGAGAACTTNTTCTGNATATCNTCNGTNGATGGNGCTTTNTCNAACTCNGGCAGCAAGTCANNAAATTCAGGATNATCNCTGNGCCAANTCCNCATCGGAAATATCAGATACGAATTTCATTAAAATATCACGCTGNTNTTTCCANTTCATGNTNGAAAAATATTGTGGATTGGTCAGCATCTTGAATANANNCTCTGNNANCAANCTGGATATGTATGNCTTANAATCNACTTCTGTCTTAGGATATCCATCAATNTCAAAGGAATTTACATTNCCTTCCAANTTTGGCGCTGTNGANCCNCNATGCTTCACCCAATTTTGNCGCTGNANCTTAGACAATTCCACTTCTTTTCCATCCACTTCCANNACAGCANCAACTTTNATNTCCANATTATCAANNCGATTNCCTTCTTCATCCAGTGGNCGGANGTTGAATTTTTCTTCTCCAGCNCTATTCTTGTTAAATAAGAGCCATGTAAAACTATCAAAAATAGTCGTCTTGCCGGAAGCATTCTGTCCTTTAANTTTTGTCTTGGCACCGAAGACTACATCTAACAGCTTAATGCCCTTAAAATTCTCAATATGTAATGATTTTAAAATTATTCTCACCTTGCACCTCCATAACTATTGTTCACACTCTTCATCTGACAACACCTCCATCTTAGACACGGACACCTCGTAAGCCATACGCTTTTCATCTTGTCCGTCCGGAAGTTTCTTAGTATACTCTCTGCTCTGTATCCTTCCCCATATTCCGCATCTTGTTCCTACTTGGAGATTGCCTACAAATCTGGCATTTCTTCCCCAGCAGATACAGGGAATATAATCGCTCTTCCCGTACGGTCTGTTCACGGCAAGCAGTAAATCAGCAATTTCCCTTCCCTGAGGTGTTTTCCGGTAAATTGGCTCCTTGCAGATGTAGCCATCCAGGTAGATATGATTGTTGTCGTAACCTTGTGGAATTTCATCTACAAATTCAATTTCCCTTGCAAACACAGAAAGCACCAGTCTGCTCTTGCATTCTTCATGGCGGTTATAGGAGCGGAACTGCCCTTGGACCATGATGCTAAGCCCTTTATAGTCTTCATTCACATCAATCATACGATCTGACACCATTACAGGCACGATATCATCGTTTCCACTCAGCCTGCACACTCTTACATCAATTATGTAAAACTTCTCCCCAAACAGTTCATGAGTGAAAATAAAATCACTGGTAATTTCTCCGCTGATTGTTACTTGGTTATTTTCTACTTTGTTCATTGAATACTCTCTTTCTCCGTGATATAATCACGGTGTAGTAATTTAAGTTTAGTCCTGTTCTGATTGGTAGTCGGCAGGACTATTCTTCTTTCATTGTTACTTTTTCCTTTTTAATCATTTCACGCTGCACCTACTATTTTCCCATCATTGATTTGAAATTCCGTGCCAGTTTTTGCATTGATGATCTGTAACTCTTCCACTGACATTAAATTGTAATCAATAACCATCATCTGTTTATCACCTCCTTAAAATTTACAACAAAAAACCAACTACCGGATTGATAGTTGGAAATTATTGGTTGTCGCTATTCCGCTTGTCTGATAAAATAAAATTGTGATGGCGGTCAGTAGTTCCGAAAGGAGTTCTATATGAGCGTTATCATTCTTATAGTTTCTTTGATTGGATGGAAAGTCAGTGGAATTGATTTTATGACCCTGTACTTTTACATCGACCTTTCCTTTACAATATGGAAAGGAATTAGGCGCTATACTAATGATAAAACTGCCAGACGGTAGATAAGATACAATCGACAAAACCGAGCCCCAACCTCGGTCAAATCACTTGAGATAAGATGCATTATAAGATACCTGTAACTTATCAACCAGCCGCCATCATGCCTATTATATCAGCGGCGCATTTCTACATCAATCTAACTAAATGTAATGTTCCATGGAACTTCCATTATATTCCCAACTATCTGTATTTGGTTTTCAATGTGCTGCTAGTTTTATAGTCAAAGGCTTTTCAATTCAGCTATTGCCACACCTCTAACTTCGGATCATGATTTAACTGGTACTCCTCAATATCTACGCTTCTGGCTGATATGACATAATAACTCGGCTTGTTCAGAAGCAGTTCTGCCAGCTTTTCACTACTCATTAGGACTTTCTGCATCTCCCCATATGGTTCAAAAAATCCGTTTTTCTTCTTTAGTTCAACTAGATATCCCATCATTTTTCCTGTGTTCCTTTCTTGATTTCTGTTTTCCCTTGCCATAGATTTCACTTCTTTTATGTGATATAATCTTCCAAAAGAGGAGATTAATATGCTTAATTCTGAATACAAAGTGTTGAAATACATCTATAAACATCCTGATGTTACTTTCAAAAAACTTAATGCTAAATTTCATAAATTTGAAAATTTAAATACCACTCTGCGTCGATTAGATCCATATATTGAATGGAGCAAAATGGAAGAATCAGTAGCTGAAAACAACAACTATACAGGAAACTATCATTTTGTTGATGATTCTGCATTCAATATTTCTCGCAATGGGGAGGAGCTTATTGAGAGAAAGCAACATGAATTTTGGGCTTTTTTCTTTCCCTATGCCATTACAACACTCATTGCTGCTTCTAGCGTTACTGTGCAAATAATTGGATTATTACTTGATAAATCCCCATGATATTAAACGATCATGAACTTTTCTGTTCTTCTCTATAATTTCCTTTTCTTTTTTTCGATTTTCTCTTGCAGCCTGTATTTGTGATGATGTTGCCTCTGCAATATGTGTATTGTAGAAATCATATAAGATGTCGTGACTAACCAAGGCACAGATACCACAATGATAAGGATTAAGATAATAGTCCTTAGACTTTATTCCTAACAATCTCTGATACCATTTATTCGCACACAAAGGGAGATTATCGAAATTATTAGGCTTTTCCCCTAATCTATCATCCCAACAATCAGACTGGATTACCCAGTATACCTCACATAATTCCTGTTGACTCATTCGGCTTAGCACATCACAAACATGTTCAAATTCCTTCAATGTCATTCGCTGTTTCATTTTGCACCCTTTTCAAAACTTGCTTCATACCTTTCTGAAAAATAATGTTCCTAATATTGCTTACTACATCTTCATACATTATGCTTTGCAAACATCATCACCTCTCTTTCTCTTGGTTGTATCCTGCTAAGTTACTTCATACTTACACTTCAACAAGCTGCTTGTTGCTGCCAGCTGCTTCCTTATCCATATTCTGTCTGGAAAGCAATAATTTTGAACCACTATCAATTAACAATAAATTCTTTTCGTCCAACTGCATCAGGGTCTGAATGATCTCTTTAATGTTATCATTTATTTTTGCTACCATAGATTTCACTTCCTTTCAGTGGTATAATTTCCCTATTACAAATTAAGAAAGGGGATGATAAAATGATTAATTTCGAACAAATCGCTCACGATTTGGCCATTGCAAAACTTTTTGGCTCCAACCTATCTTCCGAGGAAATGCTTGAACAGTACGCCACATACAAACAAGAATTTCTTAATATTCAAGAAGAAAAGGCAAAAGCAACTCCGCTTCCTAAAGTTGAAGTCATGAAAAGCCCATTCTAATCGTTTGGCTGCTCTTCTTTTTGAGGAGTAGCCAAATGTCTGTAAACAGACCTGTCAAACAAATATGCATAGTTACTAATCGTTTCGCAACACTTTCTAAGTTGTTCCAAATTTCCCATACTTAAATCAAGCGCTCCCTTAATGTCATTCCTTCGTTCAAAGTTTCTGACAGTTTCAACGCAGAGCAAAGAAAATAGATAATCTGCATAATCAAGAAAAGTGATCAAATCCTCTTTGTTACATTCTTGCTTGCATAATGGACATTTCATTTTTTACACCCCCTGTTTGGTTGATAAACCAAGTATAGCACATTGATTTTGGTATTGCAACCACTTTTATAAAATATTTTGGTTGCACAACCAATTCTTTAATGTTATAATGCTATCAGAAAGGAGTTTTGTGAAATGAATGAAAGACTTAAAGCTATCCGTGAAGATTTAGGAATGTCAAGAGCAACATTTGGCGAGAAATTGGGAATAAGCGGAGATGTCGTTAATAATCTTGAACGTGGTAGAGTAGAAATTAAAAAAGATAGAATAAAACTCGTATGTTCTGTTTTTGGCGTGAATGAAGAATGGCTCCGCACTGGCGAAGGCGAGATGTACGATATCCCAGAAGATGAAACCGCTGCCATCGTTTCTGATTTATTAGAAGAAAATAATCCGTTTTATGATATTATCAAAGGAATAATGAAAACTTATCAGGAACTAGACGATAAGTCGCAGAATGTTTTATTAGAATTCAGCAAAGAATTATTAGAAAATCTAAAAAAAGGAGGGGACTAACCCTCCTTTTTCATGTGCCTACGCATAATTGTATATATTTGCATCAAAAATTTGTCATCAGTTTTATCTATTCTATGCACCATCTCAATTATCAATTCCCCATAATCTGGCGAATCAACCCGATATTCCTCATTCGCCATTTCCCGTACATCATTTTTTCTTTCGTCCATTATAATCACCCCTTAACATATACCAGAACATATGTTTGTATTTGTATCTTACTCTTTTTCTGTTCACCTGTCAAGAGTAGACATTTATGTTGCCGTGAATATATAATACACGAAANTAANCGAATATTTCAATAGGTCGCAAATCCGNCTAAANTTGNNAAATCCNTATTTTTCTTANTATTTTTGTACGTTTTTATCAACCACCATGTAAAAATTGACACGCATCATGTAAAAAATAGCATGTGGACTATGAAAAATTTTGTTAATTTTTTTATTGGAAAACTATCTAGGCGGAATAACCATCTTCCAATTCTTGTGCTCAAATCCTTCACTAATCGTTTCACGATAATTGCGCGTCACATTAAGTATTTTGTCACAGATTTTCACTCGGTTTTTGCCATATATAATGCCATATTTCATATTTACAATATAGCTTTTATTTATACGCGCAAAATTATCATCTATTTTCTCTATTTCTTTTTGAATCTCGTCCAATTTCCCATAAAAATAAGCAGGCACATCCCCTATATCTCCAACAATATGTATCGTTCTGGCTATAGAATAAATATACTGTACTTTCCCCAATTCCAGGCTATACTTCCTTTTATTAAAACTGAATGTCCATATTTTTGGGGGACTTACCCTTCTTATAGCAGCATCTAAAATGTCCACAATTTCCCTTTCCAGCTTAGGAATATCGGAAGCATCTTTTAAGATAAACCTAAATGGCTCAGCTTGTACCATGTCAACATAATAAGTGTCATAAGCTGAAATATATACAATCAGCGCCTTTGGATTAGCAGATTTCAGCATCTTCCCCATCGACATTCCATTATCTTTCCCCACTTCAATATCCATATATATAATATCAACAGTATTATTGCTGCAATACTCCATTAATTCCTGTCCTGTGGCGAACCCCTCTATCTCTATGTCATACAACTCTGTGTATTTTCCCAACAGCATCATCATAAGTTTTAAAAATTCTTTGTTATCATCGCATACAACTACTTTATACATATCCAATTATCCTCCGCTAACATTATAAACGGAATTATAGTTCTTGTAACTGGAAAAATATTGGTAAATATAGAAATGCCTGTCATGATATGTAATTTCATTGAGTTTAAAAGCCCCGGATTACTCCGAGGCTTCGACTTTATACTTATTAATCAAGGATACGACTCCCATCTCCTCAAGCCTCTGCTGTAGCTTCTTGGCATTGTTAAGGCTCTTGTATGCTCCTAACTGTACCACAAACAGCATTCCATCTGGAGCGGTTTCATCTGGATCTGGTTGCACCGGTGCAACTTCCATTTTTATCGCGCGTTCAATCAACTGTGCAATATGATCTCCATAAGAATCTTTTGCTGCTCTTGCGGCTTCAAGACTTGCATAACCGGAATATCCCGGTACCGCCCACTTCCCGGACAGCTGTTCAAAAGTAGGCGCGCATCCTTTGGAAACATATTTATATCTGGGGTCTACGCATTCCTGGTTAGGTGCATTGGTGGATGCATATGCCTTAAGGTGCTGAATCTGTGCTCTGACACCCGTCCTGTCATCTGGGAAGGAAAGCCCCGGTACACCGCCTGTAGCACCAAGTCCAGCAAAGTTGTGCTGATTTGGCTTCACATCACCGCTAAATTTGAAATATCCTGTTTCAATAAGGCTCTGGCAGAATGCCCCATCACCTCTTACACCTTCTTTCCGGCCCTCATCAAGAAAGATTTCTGCCAGATGAAAATAATTGGTTGCCTGCGGATTTTTGGACAATAGCAGCGCGTTCAACTGGTCTGCTGTAGCCACACTGGCTCCCATAATAGGAGTTTCGTTTGTAATGGCAGGTGTATCCATATGATTCCATAAGGCTTTAAAAATTGCATTGGCGATTCCTTGCACGCCTATTCTTTGATAAAGATCCACGTCTCCCTGATTGTCACAGAAGCATACTTCTATCAGCATGGATTTTGCTTTGGTTTTTCGGATAACGTATAATCCGGATCCGGATTTCACACCACGATTGGTAAAGCCCAACTCTGCCAGATTTGCACACACGTCCAGAGCATCCTGATACTGCCTGCCCTCATACGTGAATACCTCTGCACCGTGTCCCTCATGGGTACCAGATGCATTGAAATGGATGGATATAAACCAGTCCAGATCCTGCCTGTTGGCTAATGCCACAGCTGCGGCCAGATATTCATTCTGGGTATTTGCCTGATCTATGGTGCAGTCTACCACCGTGACACCTGCTGACCGGAGCAGGTCCATAAGAGCCTGTCCCACCAGTCTTGTATGTTCTGATTCCTTTATAAGTCCAACGGCGCCATAACCGGCGCCGCTTTTTGTGTGACCACAGTTTATTCCTACTACCATACTACACCTCCACTTCAGGCAGACCTGCCACTGATGTAAGCAAGCTGAGCACTCCTGCAAGGACGGATGCTGAACCTACAACGATCCAGTTCACTTCCCCTATCACTGCTGCGGTCCCGATTGTTGCAACCGCTGTCTGTGCTACAGTCTTGACCGCTCTCATGCCTGCCGCTTTTGCCCATTTGATCCAATACTCTCTGTTCTTCATATCCTCTCTCCTTTTCCTTATATGATTGTTTAAATTGCTACTCTGCTATGTCCCTCTGTCCTTATCCAGCCACATGTAATACAACAAGCGCTGCCGCTATGATTGCCGATACTACTGCAGATATGGCGGCGCCGGCTGTCGTGCGTCCCAGCCATCTGTTACGGTCCCTTAATTCGTCAATGTCCCTCTGCTGCTGGTCAGCCTGCTCCTGCAGGCGAATGATCTCTCGCTGGTTGTCATAGATCTGTTTCTTACTGCTGTCCCAGCTTTCAAGCTTTGCTTCTATTTTGATTAGACGATCCAGAACTTCTCTTTCAAAACTGTTATCCGGCAATGGTCTGTACCTCCTTTCCTTATAGCTTATAAACTAAAAGGCCGGTAAGGATTTCTCCCTATCCGGCTCTTAGGCTCTAATTATTTATTTTCTGCTTTATACTTTGGGAACATAGACATCAATGATTTGTCCTGCGGTTCCTGAATCCTTTGCAATTCCGCGTATGTACTGTAATGATTCGGAATTCTTGACATAAGTTTTATCTTGATTATCTCCACCTGCAATTAAATTATCTTCAATTAAAAAATGAGTTAAATTTAAATATCCTCCATATAATTCAAAATATAAAAAATTTTTTTCATCTATAGAAAATATTGCCGGAGCATTTACTTTATCCTCTATCTTTTTCCCTTCATATACAATTATGTTATCATTATTTATTTCTGATACATATATTGTATCTACTCCTCCTGAATATTGATCAAGTGCAAATAAGAATTTATTATCTGTTAGCTTAAACATAGACATATATGATAAATATCCAGATTTATCAAAAAAAGGATTTAAATTAATTGTATTGTACTTTACTGGATTGAAAGAAGAAGCCGTACAATTTGTACAATCCAATGTTACTGTGCGTATATTATTAATTGTATCTCTATAAAATATTTTAAACACACTTCCATTTGAAATTATATAAGTATTTAATGCAATAATACTATTCCCTATAGCATCATATTTTCCACTTACCGTTTTGCCATCTATCATAAAAACATATCTAAAATATCTTTGAAACGGATTGTAATTATCACCATCAGCTTTAGTTCCATAAAAACAATAAATACTGTCATTTACAATAATAAAATCTGTAAAACACATATTTGCACTTGCCATGTATGCAACTTCACTAATCTCTAATTCTTTTGTTATACTAAAATCTGAAATATTATTTCCTGTACAATTACATTTTATATATGTTACAGAAGACGAGGAAGACAGTGAAGTAGTTACAAAAATATAAATTTCATCATTGTATTTTTTTACTTTGAAATCAATTAATCTCCTAGAATAAGTAGATAATTGTGTACTAATATTTATTTTTTTCGTTTCCGTAACATTTGTTTCAACATTAAAACTTAAATAATTACAGACAATATCATATTTACTATTAGATGAACTAGACGAACTGTATAATTCGGAAAAAATCAAAAAATTATTTTGATTCATCTCAATAATCTCATAAAAATCAAATGGTAATTCTGTATATGGTATTTCAATAGAAAGCTGGCTATCTTCCTCTTTTAATACAGAATAATAATAATAAGTGGACTTCGAAAAAAAACATATATATCTTCCATCAGATAATTTGAAAATAAATTTTCTTATTTCATAACTTAAAACATTAGTAATACCTACAATATTTATATTACCAGTTTTCTTTTCTGTAATAAAATCAACCATATTTCCTGCAACAATATTTTGGTTTTTGTATACCTCATATGATCCTACATTTGCATTGATATTCACGCTTCCATTTGACACATTAGTTCTTCCTCTCATAATTACACCACCCTTATATGTATTGATGCCTTTAAAGTTCCTTCCGGTGTTCTTCCTGCGGTCAATTCAACTTTACCTTGGTATGTTTCAACTGTGATGCTGGCTTTTTCAGCAATACTGATTGTATCCTTTGTAAAATAAACATCTGCCAAACTGTCCGCTGTAATTCTTGCGTCCGAAATAGTTGCTACTTTATTTACAAATGTAAGCGTCTGTTGATTTGTCAAAACAAAATCTTTATCTAATGGCACTTTCGTATTATCCGCTACTGCAATATCTTTCGTGCCATCAAAAGGCACCCCGTTGATATTACGCGCAGTTAATAATTTCTCAGAACTTTCTGCATTTATTGCGTTTATAGCATTTTTAGCACTATCAGCGTTTACTGCACTATCAGCATTTACTGCATGATCTGCATTCTTGGCATTCACTGCACTATCAGCATTTACTGCATGATCTGCATTCTTGGCATTCACTGCATTTTTTACAACAATGGTTCCGTCCTCAATATCTTCAAGGGCATCTATAACATTATTTACAGTGTCATTTGTCTGGTTGACATCGTCCATCCCAAAATTGCTGCCTTTTAAAACGTACGTAGTTACATCATCCAACGACAAGGTACCGTCTGTGTTGGTGAGCATATGGTACCGCCTTTTTTCAGTGACGGATGTATCTATAACATCCTGCACATAATCAACTGGTAACTTTTTTATATTCATTGCCTGCCTCCCTCTATAGTTTTAATCCGTTGGGCGCGCCAAGTCTGAATGAGAGCCTTAAGAGACTCGCTTTACGTCCATCAACAATACGCTTCATTCTTAATATCGCATTTTCAATTCTGTTCAATTCATCCCATTTGATGAATGCTCCATTTTCATAAAATGTCTGCCTTATTCCATAATCCTGCGAAAGCATGTGCTCATTAATGATATCAACGTTAGCCTCAAAAGCATTGAACTTGTCAACATCCCAATAGGCGCTGTATGATGTGATGTCTTCGCCCATATCGATTATCTCAAAATCCCCCCATATCAAGGCTGCCTGTTCCTTGACATATACAAGGTTATTCTTAATACGGTTAAAATCTTCAATATTGAATTTATCTGTGGAAATCCAGTCTGTTTTAGGTGTCTGCCATTCTGCCATTCTGATTATCTCCATTCATTTATGAAATACATTTGATTAACTGTCCATCATAGCTTATGTAAAAAATATCATCAATTTCTATCCTCTAATTCAAACCAATCAAAATAAAAGACATTGTTTTTTTATCTGTTGATGGTGAATCCAATCCAGTTCTGGCGTAAAACCGCAACGGTTTGTCTTGCTCAGTTTTCCCAAGTAATAAATATCCTGCCATTGAAGAACCCCACTTTTTACCCATCCCTTGCATAAGCACTTCTGCAATTTTATTTTGATCTGTGATAAGCATATCTGTAGGAACATTTTTTACAGTAGTACTACAATAATACTCACACACTGCCAGCAGCATTTTATATTCTTTTTCGGTATTTGCTGCTCTACTGAAATAAATTCCCATACTCGAGGTACTGGAGGAGCTTGCATTATAACTACTGTATATAATATCAATTTCCTTAATATCCCCTCCGCCACCAACGCTAAAAGGGACTAATGTATCAGCACCTGCCTCTTCATCGTATTTGAAATATCCCGGATTACCATTTTCATCCTTGCCCAGTTTTATACCTCCCAAATAGGAGTTCTGCAAGTCAGATGTAGTTATGTACTCTTTCGGTACTTCTGTCAGATAATTTCCTTTTGGCTGAAATTTTCCAATACTCCAGTCTCTTATTGCTTTTAAGATTGCACTGTTCATTCCGCTGCCTCCTCTTCTCCATTAAGCACCGCCAGCGCTTCTTCATAGGACATTTCTGTATCATTGCCAGAACTATTAGCACCCTTTAAATTAGGCGTTGTAAACGATCCCAGCTTTGTTTTTATATCCAATTTATATATGTCATCTGTATTGCCAGAATTTTCAGTAATGGTGGGAGAATATCCATCATTGCCATCTTGACCATCCGTAACTGTCGCGATAGTAGTTCCGTTTTTATCCGTTATAGTAATTGTAACTGTATTCCCTAACTTTTCCACATTCGCTGTGACTGAAGTATTTTTATCTGGTGTTTCCCCATCACCAAAACCAGAATTAGATTCAATAACATCAATGATTTCATTAATTGTTTTGTTGGTTGCATTAATATCATCTGCATCAAAATCGCTACCTTTTTTAGAATACTTTGTCACATCATCAATGTATACGCTGCCATCAGAATTATTTGTAATCTGATATTTTCGTTTTGGGACGGATTCTTCTATTTCGTCTGTCACATAATTGGTTCGCAATTTTTTTATAGCCATTTCTGCCTCCCTATATTTTTAAATCTCCAGATGTTCCCAGCCGGAACGGTACTCTCCTTGGCATCTTGAATTTTCTGTTTGGGATAGATGTTTGATTTTTCATTGTCACTTTTCTTGCCTTCAATATTCCACTCCATCCACTGCTAAAATTTAAAGTATTTTCATATCCCCTTATATTTACAACTTCTCCGCTCTTAAGTTCATAATGAAACAAATCATTTGCATCACATCTCGGATCTCCATTCCAGGAAATTTCATACTCCACATCACCTAAAAAGTATGACGCAAGCCACTCTTCGACATCTGCAGCATGGCTTTCTGTACTAATAAGTGGATTATTCCATGTTTTATCTTCTCCGTTTTTGTTATGCTCCATAAAATATTTAAGTGAATCTATAACGAATTCATATCCTGTCACCGTATATTTCACATATTTCTTTTCTTTAATTCCAGTGAATTTTAATTTTGCATAAAAGCTGCTTTTTTCTATTATTTCTGCAAATACGCTGCTATCCTCTGTCACTGTGACTGCCAATCCATAAGATGGATTTGAAAAATAAACAGTATATTCATAACTGTCGGCTACTATTTCTATTTCTTCTGAAGCCAGTTCTCGCAATTCTCCTGATTTTTTATATATATTTCTTGTGACCTCAATACTCCGCAATTTGTTTTGCCTTGTAGCATTTGGCGTGCTTGTAAGTCTATTTCTTGGGATAAGATAATCCGTTGTATCACCAAATATCACCTTGTCTACAAAGATACGCGAGTTCGGGTATCCCTTTGTAAAAACAAGTTCCATTTTATCAAACAGTTCAAACTGCTCGGTGTTTTGATATAAAAGTTCTGAATCAGAAACAAGCACATCATTAACAAGTACATCATTGTTATATGTGATGATGCGAAATTCCTGCGGAGCCACATTCCGAAACTCTATATTAATACCATATGGAATATACGAAGCCTCCAGTTCAATGGTTATCTTAGGGATTGTTTTGAAATTTCCATCTGCGTCCGCTATACTATTGCTGATATATCCAGTATGTAAATACTCCTCATTTTGGGGCATAAAAAATAGTGTTCCATCTACAACAGAAAAATCATTGCTGGAAACTGCATAAAAAGCATTTTCTTCATCAGATAATATATTTTCCACCTTACTATATGCTGTTTGATTGTCAGAGAAAGCAACTGCATCCGGAACGAAGGAAGATTGAATATGTATTCTTCCATTCCTATCCTCACTTAAGGAACATCTACCAGCATTTGCAATAATCTGTAGCGCTTCCGGATGTCTGACAGGTGGCATAGGATTATAAACAACCACTTTCTTTAAATATGGGTCAATATAATATTCCCCAGCATCTGTTATACCTGCATCCTTTAACACATCCACAGCAAGATCATATAGGCAAATCCCCTCTTCTCTATACACCCCCTTATAATAGGTGCCACTCATATATTCAAAACGATCAACAGATGCAAAGGTTGCCTCCGCATCATTTGCCGACCATGATTGCAGGTAAGAAGTCTTTTCAGGCAGCCATTCTATATTTCCATCACCCAAAACATCATATCCAAACGATATTTTAACTTCTTGCCCCAACTCCATAAATGCAAGCGTACTATTCGGATTATCTGGGTTATAGTATTGGTCATAATTTACTACTGTCAGGCTGACATCACTACTTGGAATCGTATCTGTTATTGCTGACACATATTCTTTTGACGAATAGTTTGTTACTTCTGTATTGGTAAAAGTATTTACAATTCCGCATGAAAATTGATATATTCGTAATCTTCCCTGTCCATTTACCATTTTAGACGGTTTGATAATTAAAAAAGACGTGTTATTAAACACATCTTCCGTAGTCCAGTAGCGCTTATCATTTCCAAAATAGGTATGCGCCCCTTCATCATTTTCAATTGTAAAATTCACAGGGTAACAATCACCAAAATCTATCATAAATCCTTTAATGTCGTATACTTCGTTTCCTGTAAAATCAATGTAGATTGCACCAAGTAATTCATCCGAAACGGCACCATTATTATAAAAAATGAAATCATGGTCCTTCGGAAGAAAATACATGCTACCATCAACTCTAGAAAACCCCTGTTCAGCTGTTGCATAAATCTGATCTACTGTATGCCCCTCAAACAATTGCTTTTTATCTGAATAATATGTGAGATTGCTGCTATCGGAAATTTTAATATTCTTTTGGGCCTTTGAATTTATAACACCTATAGTTGCGCGGATATATCCCCTGTTTCTGCTAAGGCTCTTCATCGCTTCTTTATATGCTTTGCTTACATTCTGCATATCTACCACCCACAATCTACTAAGTTGAAAGCAAGGATTTCATCCTTTGTCACCATGTGCGTCAGTTCATCAGCAAATAAAGGCTTTCCGGTTCTATCTCCTGGGTACATGGTAATAGTAATAGGATTACCTGTCCTATAATCTTCGAAAGTAACCGGAACCGTGAAAGGCTCAAGCGATTGCAGAATCATGCGTCTCACTGATGGATCAAGCCCAACCCACTGCAAAGAATCAAATTTATATAAGTCCCTATTTACTCTCTGTCCAATAAAAGCAGCATTAACATTCCTGCCTGCATTTACCGGTGTACTCAATACGTATTGAAACCCATATCTTGGACAGGGATAATCATATCCGTTTACGTTTAAAAATGCTGATAAAGCCATGCTTGACCTCCTAAATTCATGAATAATAAAGGACATCTGCATTTCTGCAGATGTCCTCATTAATCCTATATGTTATTCATTAATTGAGATACTTTCTCTCTTCATGTGCCGCCGGATAATGCTGTAAATCCGGCACAGGAAACGCTCACTCTTGATCTCTGGAAGCATATCAATTATAAGCTGCCTATAATACTCTTTCATGCCAACGCTCCTTCCAACTGCTTCTTAGCGTCGCAAATATAAGTGTTCGCTATATAGAGCATCGTGCTTATCTTCCCGTAGTTCATGAGATATTCCGCTTCACGCTCTTTCGGCATTTTGGTACAACTGAATCCATATTCCTCCGTGATAGTGTTCAAGACCTCAAGCGCGTTATCCAGCTTTATCCATGCTTCAAACTGGTTATCGGTTAATTTCTTTTTCTCGTCCTCCAGTATCTTTACATCTGCTTTCCTCATAGTGCGCTCCTTTCTCCCCAGATGGGGCTTTATCTTTTGTAAAATTTTCTTGAAAGGAACAACTCTCCATGATAGAATATTTCATAGAGGGTTATTCCTCGGGAATATAAAACAGTCGTTTGTGCTTTGGTCGGTACTACGACTGTTTTACTTTTCTTCCAACTTCTTAATCCCTCTACTTATCGCTTCTGTTCGGTTTATATTCTCTCTTTCGCAATAATTCTCCAAAATATTTTTATCTTCGTCACTTATACGAATACTCAATTTATTGGGTCTAGGATTATCCGTTGGTCTGCCTGTCCTTGGACTCATACTCTCACCTCACTTTTGTCTGGCATAATTCAATTATAACTTATGTCTGGCAAAAGTCAAGAAGTTTTATTAAGAAAAGAGGCAGCCTATGCCACCTCTAAATATGCTATATCCTTGAACATTTCAAGGCGCTTCTTACAGTCTTGGTAAATCTCCTTATAATGTTTCTCTTGTTTAATGCCAACCTGCACGCAATGCAAAATTATATTCTCAGCCACTGTAAGAGTACTTAACTGCTCAATTGTTGCATTATCTCTTTTAGAAATTCCACATATCTTATTGGCTAACTTTGTATAATTCGTATACAACAGTCTATCTTCGTGGTCGTATCCTTGTTTCTTAGCATATTCCACAAGTCCGCTCAGTGTATCAGTTTCAGCTTTTCTTGTAATCTTTCCCTGTTCTCTCGCCTGTATCCAGCCTTTCGTTTGCTTCTCAAATATGAATTGTCGCATAGCATAGAATTGGCGAACAAGTTCAAGTTTAAAGTCAACAACTATGTCGCTGTTTCCGAGAAGCGTCACAAGAAAAGATGCTTGTGGTTCATTTAAATAGTATACTTTGTTGTGAATATTTTTATTATTATCAGACGATTTTAAGTAGTCTGACAATTCACCCAAAGTTTCAAATTTGCTCTTATGTTTTTCTATATGTTTAACAACACTTGCATGGGAATTACCGGTTCCGTCTGCAATAATCCAACTGTCTGTAAATGCCTCGTTCCCATGTAATTTTACTAATTGCTTCGCCATATAATTTACCGCCTTTTCATTACTCGCCTTAAACCCCAACATATAAAATAGGCTTTCTGGAATGTAATCATCTTTCGACCACTCGTGGTCGAAACCGCATTCTGTGCTAAAACCATTCATTCTATCCCAGCGAATAGATGTATATAATCTTCCATTCAGGACTTACTGCTGTCTCCCGACATGTGCCTGTATTAAACTGCTCCCTAATTCATTTAAGATACACAATAATAAATCATCATTTCCTTTATAACCAACTCATAGGCTGGTCTGAGATCTTTATCATTGGCAATTATGTAGATTTTGTTGATTTTCTGCAATTCAGACTTCTTAATATCTGGTCTTTCTTCTAACGCTCTTCCGATTGCTTTCTGTACTCTGTCATCAAGCCGACAGTTTCTTTTCTGCTTCAACCGATCATAGCTTTCAGACCTTGCAAGGGAATAATTCTTGCTTCTGCCATATCCCCTGTCAAACTTGGGACTTTCTGCTATCCGTGCAATTTTATCATTTGCCCACTGCTGAAAATCCTCTGCGTCATCCACCTTTTGGAATGTATCAACAATAATATTCTGTGCCTGCTCAATACGATTCAACTGCTCGGCTTGTCGTTTTTGTTCTAACTCCTGTCTTGCCTGTCCTTCAACAAGGCTCATTAAAGCCTGTGTCTGCGGAGAAAGCTGTTGACGATTTATGGTTATTTCTTTTGCTCTGTCTTCTAAACCTGTAAAATAATCTCTGGCTTCTTCTCCTCTCTGATTCTTTTGTGTCATAGATAGCTTTCTTGCAAATTTTGATGTCAGTTCGAAATCCTGTGTGGCTTGTCCTCCGCATTCACCATTAAGGGTGAATGGCTCATAATCCTCATTTTCTGTCGCAAATGCATTTTCAATAATATTTGTCTTACACCATCTGGCATAATGCGCAGGATTAAGTTCAAGAAATGTATACAACTTTTTTGCTGTTGTTTTTCCGTTTTCATCAACTCCAAGTGCAATCTCAATCGGTGTTTTCATCTGTACATCACTCCCATAATTCCGGGCTTTCTCGGTGGTAAAGTTCTCTGTCATGTTTCCCATGTGGTTTACCTCCTCAAAATAATAGTGTTGCAGGCTCACACCGCAATAGCATGAGCCTGTGTCTGTCCGTCCACTATGTAACCAGCCGCTTCACTGGTCAGAGGTTATTCCGTTAAGGGTAGCCAGCATCTTCACTGACAATTAAAAAACGCCCCAACAACATAAAGAGATTTCTATCTCTTTACATCGTCAAGGCGCTATACGCTGGATGTACTTCGCTGCACTCTCGTGGGTCAGCGGTCTACTTAAAGGGTCTAGGCTCCGCTATGCGGCATAATGCTCTTACTATCTTGACCAACCGTAAAGGCTGGCGGCTTAACTTACTGCTCTCCCTTAAGTACTTTTCATAATTAAGTTATAGTTGGATTATATCCTTTGGTTTAATCTTTGTCAACAAGAAAGTCTGTTAAATACTTAACAAGAAACTTTCCCTACACCTTCTTAGCAGCAATCATGAATCCAATTCCAGATAAAAGTGCAGCCAGCGCACCAACCATGCAGGCGATGCCAATGTCCCCGAACATCATCATTCCCATGAGGATTCCAATAACGCCCAAGATGATCAGTAAAATTCCAATAACTTTCATGTTTCTTTCCTCTCTTTCGTATATTCATTTTTGAAACTAGGCAACTAATTTAACTTTATTACCATTTCATCTGATTTATTGCTAAATGAAAAAGCTTCTTTCATTATCACATCAATATCGCTCATATCCGAAATAGAAAAAGCCTGACCAACACGAATTTTTGTTCCCTGTGTTACATTTTTTGAATAATTATCTAAATAATCATTTCCCTCAAAAACAATTGCATTATCACATTGTACCCCATTCTGGAATACTTGCATATAAGTTGTCGTCAATGCGCTTTGAGGATCATCTGAGTTATTTGTAAAATCATAGTATATGATAACACAAGAATTCCCTTCATAATCTGTTGATAATTCATAGCTTACATAAGTTGCGCCAAATGAATCAAAATCCATATCAATAATATTTGAATATGTGGAGGGTTCTGCAACTATATTATTGCTTTTTTCTGCCACTGTAGAATTTTGCTCTTTATAATCTGATATTGAATTTTGATTGCTTTCATTAGAACTTGTAATATTTTGAACAATTTCTGTCGGTGTCGCAACATTAGGAGTATTGTATGATTCCGATTGCGTCATTACGACTACCGCCATTATTATTCCAACTGCTGAACACGCAATACCACATATCGAAGGCCACTTATATGTCATGTCATCTTTCAGGGCGATACATCCCAAAATAACAGATAGAATGCATGGGAATATACCAATAAAAATACATGAAAGGCACATCCCAAAAACACCAAACATTAATGACAATATACTTAATACACTTATACTCATTTATCTTCTCCCTCTTTTGTGTTTCCCCAAGCAAATACAATAACACGCTAATTTTATCATAATGGAAGGAACAAATCTATTTACCTTTTGTTCCCTACAAAAAGCATTAAAATGCATATCCATTTCTAGTCTTACGATTATCATAAGCAGTTACTAATTCTCTTCCATCAATGGATATTTTACGTCCTTCTCTAACCGCCTGAATAAGTTCTTCTAACAAATCTTCTTGTCTTGTATTCTCTGCATATGCTCTTGCAAATCCTCTATAAGCAGCTTCCTCAATACCGGATATGATCTGTTCGTTATTGGCTACTGCTGTTTTTCCATTACTAAATTTCCCGACCAACTCGGAATGATTAGCCAAAAACAACCCATCCTCCGGGAATCCTCCTGTCGCAAATCTTGGCAAATTAATCTCTGGAATATTCGGGAGTGATATACCTATATTTCCACCAATACCGTTTATGCCATTTATCAATCCATTAATTCCGCTTATGATTCCATTAAGGACACCTTCTAAAACAGTCGGAATCACATTAATTATATTCCTAAAAATATCAACAATGCCATTCCACGCTTGTTCCCAGTCCCCAGAAAAAACACCTGATATAAACTTGATTATTCCACTAAGTATGCCGGTAATAGTCGTCTTGATGCCTTCAAAAATGGTTGATGCAGAAGTTTTTAATCCTTCCCATATCCCTGTAAGTGTGGATTTAATTACATTCCAGACGTTCGAAGATATTGTTTTTATTGTCTCCCATACACCTGATATTACCGTTTTTATCCCATTGAACACAGTGGAAGCAACGGACTTAATACTTTCCCATATGCTTGACAATAAATTTTTGATACCACTCCAAATGCTTTCTGCCGCGTTCTTGATGCTTTCCCAAATATTTGTCAACAGGGTAACTATACTATTCCATACTACTTCTGCTGTGTTTTTAATGCTCTCCCATATTCCCTGTAGAAATGAATAGATACTGTTCCATACATTTTCGGCTAAATTCTTAATGCCGTTCCATACACCAGCTAAGAACTCTGAAATGCTATTCCATATATTTACCGCTTTATTCTTAATTTCCTGCCATACATTTTGTAAGAACGTGGAAATATTATTCCATATGGCTTCTGCTGTATTTCTTATGCTATTCCAAGTATTTTCAAAGAAATTCTTTACACTTTCCCATATGTTAATTGCTATGGATTTGATACTTTCCCATATTTCACTAAGGAAATTCTTTATCCCATTCCAAATATTTGAAATGGTTTCGCAAACACCATCCCACACATTTATGACTGTATTTTTAATGGTTTCCCACACTGTACTTGCAGTATTTTTGATATTTTCCCACGTATTTGCAAGGAAATCGGTAATCCCACTCCAGATATTCTCAGTGGCGCTTTTGATTTCAGCCCATTTATCTTGAATTGCTTTTTTAATATCACTACATATTTCAACAATCCTGTCTTTTATATTTCTGAATACATCAATAATGCTGTCAATAAATGCAGTTATACCATTGAGTAGCCCTTGCATCAAAAAACCGCCCTGTTCTTCCATGACGGTTGAGGGTGAATGGATTCCGAATAAGTTTTTGAAACATTCCAAAATCCAATTCCATATATCTCCCCATGTTATTTCCTTAATCTTTTGCCATATCCCATTTGCCAGTCCCTTAACTAAAGCCCACGCGAGTTCTAATAACTTTCCGGTGAGTGACCACCATCTTGGATCAAACATAACGTCAGTTATAAAGTCTACAACTTCTTTCCAATCCGTTTTTTCCACCGTTTCAATAAGGGCATCTATTAAACCACCAATTAGAGAAATGCACCCTTCTACCACCGTGCCCGCATCCATATTTTTGAATAATTCATTTATACCATTGGCAATATTATCCCCTAGTTTTTTCCAATCAAAAGTTTTAGAGAAATCAATCGCCATTTGAAATATGCCTGTTATAAGCTTTCCAAGCGTTGCACCAACTTTCCCTAAGTCAATTCTTTCGACCATACCATTCAAGGCATTTCCTAATGCCACGCCAATTTTCCCAAAATCAATATCTGAAACAAACCCATAAAGCACATCTGTAATAATTCTTATTCCAGATGTCAAAGCTCTTCCAAGTTGATTCCAGTCTATTGAGTCCACCAGCCCCATGAACCCTTTCGCAAGCCTGTTTCCAAGACCTATAAAGTCCATTTTGTCTGTTAACTGGTTTACCGTCCTTGCAATCGTGTCAATTCCTGCCCCAATAGTGCTTCCAATTCCTCGCCAATCTACGTCATGAACGAGGCTATTGAATGCATTCGCGAAATTATCTGTAAACAGTGTTACTTTTTCTCGCATCGCATCCCACTTTATGCCTTCATATAGAGTTCTTATCCCACGATTGAGATTATCCGCAATATCTCCCCACTTGATTGTGCCTACAAAGTAAGCAAGCGATTCTATTGCCCCTTGTAATCCTCCTACCAAAACACGTGCAATCTGTTCAAAACTAATTCTCTCAAACAAGCCATTGACTGCTGTTCCAAGCGCATTTCCTAATTCGGCGAATCCAGTCAATCCTGCGTTACTTTTTCTGGACATATCCTCAATAAATCCATCCAGAATACGCCATGCAACCATGAAAGCATTTCCGAAAGCATTCCCCAGCTCGCGCCAGTCAATTTCATCTACAAGCCCCCGGAAACCTACGGAAAGTTTTCTCCCAAGATTTTCAAAGTCAATACCTTCATCACCTAAAAGGGCATTAATAGATTTCGTAATGAGGTTTACCCCTGCGCCAATCGTGCGTCCCAGCAAATCCCAGTCGAGATATTCAACAAAAGAATTAAATACCTTGGCAAAATTCTTAAGTGCCTGCTCAACCTTCGGAGTAATATCAGTAATGAAATCATAGATCTTGCGCAATCCGGCATTTACCAATTCTGCAATCTCTTTCCCAAGCCGTTCCCAATCCTGCGCAAGGAAAGCATCACGGATTTTTTTTGCCCAATCAGAAATTGCACCCTCAATCGGCAAATCTGTGAACATATCTTCGATAGAAACATCACCGCCTGAGGCGCCGCTGTCTGAATCACTTTCATTTATTATGTTCAGTTCATCAATGCCAAGCGTATGTAACGCCTTTGATGCCTTTTTAGCTGCATCTGCAACACCTGATAAACCTGCAGCATAATCTTTATAGTACTTAGTTGCCTGTACAGCTATTTTCTTCCCTGTTAAAGCAGCAAAAAAACGCCCTACAGCATTAAAGGCGTCTGTCATCATGTTTATAAACTTTGTTATATATGGAGCGACCACATTTACAATCGGAGCAAATGCAACCGAAAGCGCGTTCTTTAAGGCCCCCAGCGCAGAAGTCACTAAAGAAATGCTATGATTGGTTTCTGCCGAATACTGTACAAGATTTCCAAATCCATCTTTTATTGCACTTCTCATTTTATTGAGCAGCACAAAGAGGCTCCTGATTCCAAAACTGTATTTAAGAATCGTCTTAAGTCCACCGGCGAATGATAGATTGCTTTTCTTGTTTGCGCTAACTACATCTAGAATAGAATTTTTTAATTTCCCAAAATGAAAAATCATCTTTCTAATTCCAAAGGCGACAACCTTATTCATATTGGTCAGTAATTTATTGATGCCTGTGCTTATCTTGGAAAATGCGCTGCTTATTTTATTTCCTACATCAGAAACACTTGAAGCAGCCCTTGCAAACTCTTCTGTTCTCTGATTTGCACCGTTTATGCTAGACTGATATTCCTTTAATCTTTGATTAATTTCAGAAATTTTAGCAGTATTTTGATCAAATTCCTCATATCCAAAAGATAAGCCCAACTGACTTAATTCCTTTTGGCGGTCTTTTAGTTTTTGGAGCTCATTAGTCAAAGCAATAATTTCTTTACTAGAAATCTTGGCACTTTCCCCAATCCTCCTAATCCGATCAGTTTCTATTTCCTGGATTTTCTCTCTAAGGCTGTCCGCTGTAAGTTCAGACTCTTTTATCTTTACTGTTAAATTTCTGAATGTATCATCATCAACAGCAATAGTCCCAAAACGCAGTCCTTTTTCAAGTTGATATTGTAATTTCGCAATATTCTCTTCTGTATTTTTTAGCTTATTTTGCAACTTTGTAAGGTTCGTTTCCTTTATTTTAGGAACAGACAAGGAATTTAATACACTTTCAAATTCTTCTGTGGATACTTTAGAAAGTTTCATTGCCTTTGCCACTTCACTAACTTGTTCCTTCACTTTCTCCATTGGTTCACTTATTTTCAAGGTATCTGGAAATTCCACCCCATCCCATTCCCCTTTAAATTCAGAAACTTTCTGGCTAATCTCAGAAACATTTTCCTTTATGCCTTGGGTGGCTGAGGATGCTTCTTCTTTTAATCTTTGGAACATCTTAAATTCTTCATCTGTCAAAGCCGTCATATCAATTGGATTTTCTATTCTAACTCCATCCATCATCTGCTGTATGTGGTTTTTCATTCTATCAATTAGATCATATGTACTTTCCATCTTTGAAGTGCTATCTCCAATTTCCACTTTCACTTCATTTAATTTGTGTAATTTTGCCTCAAGCGATGCAATCATATTACTGTACTTCTGAATGTCCCTAATGGCATATTCGTACATTTTTCCTTCTGTATTCCCGGTTGCTTCCAGCTCCGATTTTTTCAATTTTGCAGTTTCTAAAGCATTTGAATATTTTTCAATCTGCTTTTGAGTATTCTCTGCATTTCCAAAAAACTGAAAATCTTTGCCCAGATCTTTATATTTCTCTGCAATTTCAGATGCGGTTTTTGATAGCTGCTGCATGGGTTTACTTGCTTTCTGCATAGAATCTGATACTGCTTTAGAGGCAGACTTAGCCTGTGAGTCTATTTTGCTCATGCTTTCAGAGACCTGCTTACTTTTGCTGACAACATCTTTAAACCCATTTGTATTGCTTAAGGCAGAAAGAGCCTTTGAAATTTTCCCCAATTTTGATGCCAGAATATCAAGTTGCCCATTTGCATCTTTTGCCTGTGTCTCTACCTGCACCTCAAGTCTGTCAATTTCTGCTCCCATGCCGTCACCCCCTACAAATAAAAAAGAACGACAGGTTATGACCCCATATCGTTCTTAGNATTATTTAACTCAAAATTCGTTTTCATTGCTTCTAACTTTGCAACAAACAACTCTCTCTGNGTCTGCAATTCNTCTTCCGTAAACTCCCTNTGNTCTTTNAAATNATANGGTTCTTTAGGATACTGGTATTTTTTAGCANNTTTTTTACTAAGCATATTTCCAACTGTAGCAAGCAACGCTTCACAAAAATATTGCCCCTGTAAATGTGCCAAATAATTCTGTTTTTGGATCTCTGCTTTTTCGCGCTCACTATATCCCTCTGCCATCAGCAAAATAATATGTGGATTCAAATGCCAGAACTCTTCCCATGATATCCCTATGGAGTACGCTTTAGGGAACCATTCTTTTTCAAACAGTTCCCTTGCTGACTTGTATTCTACTTCTTTTTGCTCACTTCCTCTGCTACTGCTTCCTCTGCTATTGCTTCCTCTGCTATTGCTTCCTCTTCCGCTGTCTCTTCTCCCTGATCCTCTGCATTTTCCTCCTTCGCTTTCTCGCTGAGGCTGCGAAAAAAATCAGATTTTCCCATTTCCTCTGACATAATTTCCGTCACATCTTCAAACGAACCGCCATTAATAATATGCTGCTCCATTTCTTTCCCAGCATATTCTTTTCCTTTTCCTGCACAAAAACTGAAATATGCGCGAATCATTGACATGGGTTTCTTCTCTGCTTCCTGCAAAGAAATACCTAAATCCTCCAAATCACATATCAAATTGAAGTCAAATGGCTTCGCATTGTATCTTTTTCCATTTACTGTAAATGTTTTCACGTTCCCTTACCTATCCTTTCATGTTTTCTTTTACAGACAGGAAAGTCCATAGACCGCCCTGTCCCCACAATTTAAACTACTCTCCGATAATAATCTCTTTCCCGGTATTTTCTTCATCACTGCCCTGCTCATCTTCCGGGCTTTCAGCAAGGCTTGCTATTCCCCCGTTGTTACTTTTACCTCTGTATNAAGTCCNATAAAATCATTAACGGTGCAATTCATTGTAAATGTAAAAAGCCCGTTCTGATCAATTGCCGGCTGAGGAATCTTATTCGGAACAGTCGCAATAACAAAAAATGCATCTGACAATCCCGGTATAGTTGTCATAAAGCACATTTTCTTTCCAAGAATCTTTTTCCATTCCGCATTTGTAGCATCAGTAGAATTTACTGTAATTGCAAGCGAATCTGTTACAGTTCCTCTCCCTTGCACATANCGAGTAGTCAAATCTTCAAGTGCAGAAGCATCGATATTCTCTGGTTCTACAGATACCTCTCCAATCGCATTAATACGTGTCAATTGCGAATAGCTCGCACCAGTTGTTACCTTTTCACCATTTGCCGACTCTGCTGCAAACAGTTTTACACCTAATGTAGATAATCCTGCATCGTTGCCCATTTCTCTTACCTCCTAAAAAATTGCATAAAAATAAGAGCCTTTCAGCTCTCATTGTTTCTATCTGAACCGGTCTTGCCGGTATCATTCAATTTATTTTCATTAGCTTATCACCTGCGCCGAATAATCTCTGATATCGTGCTATCCACCTTGCCACCGCTGGGTCTGCATTATCTATCTTCACCGGTCCGGTCTTGCACTGGAAACCATAGGATATCATCAACTTTTTTGCTTTCATGCTGACCTCATAACAGGTCGCATCGTCATAATTATTGCAGTATACCTCAATGGTAATGAGTGGAGATGTACTGCCCTCGTTGTTTTGTAGGTCATAATTGCCCCCGGGATTATCCAATAGGGCAATGTCACAATATGGATATGTTGGCGATTTGGGAATTGTGTACCGCCCTACAGTGCAGACAGTTCCCATTTTCGCCTTGAATAATGTGTAAAATTGGTTCCAGTCAAAGCCTGCCATTACAACTCAACACCTTCCATTACCGCCCTCGCTTCGAGAACCGCAATGTAATCAGTCATTTCCCGAACCTGCATATTGTAAGTGCTTCTCGGACAGGTCGGAGTGAAATTCAGTTCGCCCTTATCCCACTTTTCCAACATAGCCGTCAACTTCTGATAGCGGATAACGACCTGTTGATACTCTGCCCTAAACCTTTCCTTGTAATCCTCACTATTCATCATCGCTACTGTGTCTTTTAATTCCATACTATTCTACCAACCTTTCTTATTTAAATATTTCTCTCGCAATCGCAACAACCTTTTCCTTCAATTCCTTACCAGCATTGTACATTGGCATCTTCGGAGAAATACCAGTTGAATAATGCCAGTGACCTTCCAAATCCATGTAATACCATCCTGGCTCTGTTCCATGCTTACCGCCGGGAAATGTGCCGGTTCCTACACCCGGAATGTTTGCAGGGTTTTCAGCCTTGAGACCGGAACCAAACTCAAGCATAAGACTAGGCGATACCTCTGCGCTTCGCACACCCTCTTTGGTCTGCCATTCACTCTTAATCTTTGTAGCATCTTCCATGTAAAAGATAGCTTTGCATCCAGTCTTTTCAGCTTTGATTTCAGAATCCAGGTGAATATATTTCCCAAAGCCACTGTTGCCAATATGTGCCTGCGCTATCTGAATACCTTCTTCTGTCAGTCGCCGGCATAATTCTTCACACTTTCGGTTAAGGTCGTTCTGATAGGCTTCAATCTCTTTAATTGCTGCCTGCACCTCACGAACACTTAAGCCAAATGAAATTCTATGCATATACTTGACCTTCTTCCATCTCTCTATAATCGCTACTTTTTGCCAACTTCTTAATCGCATAAACAACGTTATTCAATGACCTTGCCACCGCCACTACTGCATAATCAGCACTGGAACTGTCAACGGCTCCATCTTCATTGTATCGTGGTTCCGTTTCGAACCAGATCAACGATGTTTCCGAAATCGGTAAAGTCATATCGCTTGTGGAAATCGTCTTAGTATAGTCCAGTGACACGCCGAATACCTCGGAATCGGATGTTCCCTTTGCTGCAGAAATGTTGGCATTAAAAGAGACAGGGTGGTCATACCCTGCCTGCTCGCTTTTGATTCGAGGAATTTTTTCACCGTCAATTCCATCATAGACGATTTCGCCGTTCTCGTCTCGCTCATATATAGTTCTCTGGTTAGCGTAAGTACTGTACCATAGCTTTCGTTGATTTTTCTTTAAAGATCGCATAACAAATTTACCTTTTTTCTGCTAACTTAAATACATCATAAACATATGCGATGGGCATATTCCTTTTTTCCCTATATGATAAATACTGACTTGTCGTCAAAGCGGTCAAACCTGCGACCACCGAAATTCCTGTGGCAATATTGACATTTACTCCCATCCCTATATTTTCTAACACTAAAGCAGTAGAGCTCAGCACTGTTGTAAATCCACCCGTCACTGTCGCAATTCCATGTTTTTTCAAAGCATCCTTGTATTTATCTAATGCCATATCAAATTTACTAACAATTACTTCTTTCTCGCAACCAAGCAATTCAATATTGACCCAATCCCTAAACTTTTTCAATCTTTTGACAGATTTGCTATCTTTTCTAAATTCCTTTACTTGCTCCCATTCAAGCTTTTCCTCTACAATAGAAGGGATTAACTCGGCACAAACAATTACAATGGGCGCAGCATTAACGTGCTCAAAATTCTTTTTATCAAAGTCTAAATCAAACTGAGTTGGTTCTAAATATATGGGGGTTATATCTATATTATAATAACTTTTAAAGAAATGTGTTATTTCATATAAGCCCTTATTTCTATTTTGTGAAGAGATAAATATTCTGTCATTTTCTGATCTTCTCTGCAATCCACCCTCGCACATATTCCAATGTGCGCAATTAACAAAAAATCTCGCATCAATCATCATGTCTAGTAAGCCAAAAAATGATTTCCGTAAATTACTTTCAATATATTTTTTCCAAGCACTCTCTATTTCTTTTGATAATTTTAAATCGAAGCGTATCTCATTTGGTACATTACATTCTTCAACTATTTCATCATATCCGCTTGGTATCCATAATTTATCAAAAAAAAGAGAAGTCGTCTTAGGATTAACAATTCCAGTAGCAATTGATTTTTTTTTACATCCGAATTCATTCAATATATTACCTCGCTTCACTATAATTATATAGTAAAATGAGACTTTTTCCAACGGAATTATAGTACTCCACCCACCACCACCAATGAGTACCGCCCTGCAACGATTCTGCCAATGTCAGCACAACCGCCACGCACAATCTTCTTATCCACAATATGCAAACACACCTATCAAGCAGTCATTCCGACTTTTCCATGTACGATTTGTACCGTTCTCATTGTGGGAAGTCTGCCCTTCTGCCCCAACCTGGTTAAAATCATACAGAGCCAACTCGCGGATATTTGAATAATGTTTCTGCAAATCTTTCACAGCCTGCTCTTCCGTAAAATGCTCCGGGTAGTTACGTTTTAATCGAACTTCCCGGATAGCATTCCTTATTTTTGAGGTCAAAGCTGCTATTTTAGAATCGCCCTCTGACAGTTCTAATTCATTCCCTAAATCTTCCAGAATTTCATTTAATAGCGATTCCATACAACTCACCTACTCTTCCTTGGATTTTCTGCCGCGTTTTAGTTTTTCAGATTCCTCAAACGCTTCTCCAGCTTCTTCCTGTAACCGCTCTACAGTCTCCGCATCAACGGTTCCTAATTTGTTTCCGGCTTCGTCATAAGCATTGACACTTCCATCTGCATTTGTGTCTAAAGCGCCATCTGGAATATTGCCAGTCAACTCAACTTTCTTTGGAATACCCTCCGGGACTT